>CAWHQH010000034.1:0-318389 GCA_963831465.1 Terriglobia bacterium
GCCCTGGACGACGATCTCGGCGCCGAGCGGCGAGCGCGACCGCCGGCAAATCGCCGTGGGGGTCGGCCTGTGCGAGCGAGCCGCCGATCGTGCCGCGGTTGCGCACCTGCTGGTCGCCGATCTCCCGCGCCGCCGCCGCGAGCAGCGGCGTTCGCCACCACCTCGGCGCTCGCGGCGACGCGCTGTGGCGCGTGCACGCGCCGATCACGAGCGTCCCGCCGTCGACGCGGATGCCCGAGAGCTCGGGGATGCGCGCGATGTCGACGAGCGCCTCGGGCGCCGAGAGCCGGAGCTTCAGCGCCGGCACGAGCGAATGGCCCCCGCCAGCGGCAGCGCGCCCCGGCCCATGTGCTCGAGCGCCTCCGCGACCGAGCCCGCGCGCTCGTAGGTGAATGCCTCGGGGATCATCAGTTGCCCGCCTTCGCCTGCTGGATGGCCTCCCACACGCGCGCCGGCTGCATCGGCATCTCGAGATGCCGAATGCCGAGCCCCGAGAGCGCGTCCACCGCCGCGTTGACGACGCCGCGGTGGCCGCGATCGTCCCCGCCTCCCCGATCCCTTGACACCGAGCGGATGAGGGCGACGGCGTGACCGTGCGCGCCGAGTCCATGCGCGGGAGCTCGGCCGCCGACGGGATCAGGTAGTCGACGAGCGTGCCCGTGAGGATCTGCCCGCTCTCGTCGTAGACCGTCTCCTCGTAGAGCGCCTGGGCGATCGACTGCACGATGCCGTTTTCGTTCGGTGCGTGCAGGTTGTCATCGGGCAGGCCGAAGCCCATCATCACGCTGGGAATTTTGAGCACGTCCTGGAAATCGGTCACGATAGGAATGGACCCGCCGGAGCGGATGAAGACTGTATCTTTCTTAAAGACCTCATGCAGCGCCTGGGTTGCGGCCTTGATGAAAGGATTATTGGTCCCCACCACGCAGGCTGGCCCTTTGCTGAAAACTTTGATATTGGTTTCAATTCCCTTGGGCGTGAGCTTCTTTACGAACTTGGTGTACTTCTTCAGGACGTCGTCAGGGTCCTGATTGGGCACCAGGCGCATGGAGACCTTGGCAAACGCGCGCGCGGGAATCACGGTCTTTGCGCCGGGAGCGGTAAAGCCGCCGGGCATGCCGTGGACTTCCAGCGTCGGGCGGGCCCATGTGCGATAGAGAACAGAATAGCCGGGTTCTCCGGTCAGCACTTTTGATCCGACTTCAGTCTTGCGATAGTGTTCTTCATTGAAGGGCAGGCGCTTCCAGGCTTTGAGTTCGTCTTTGCTGGGAGCTTTCATGCCTTTATAGAAGCCGGGAATCAGGATCTTGCCTTTGGAATCTTTCAGCTTGCTGATAATTTCAATGAGCGCGAAGAACGGATTAGGCGCGGCGCCGCCATACATGCCGGAATGCAGATCCGTCTTAGCGCCCACGGCTTCAATTTCGGTATACACAAGTCCACGCAGACCGACGCAGAGAGTAGGAAGGTTGGGCGCGAATAATTCGGTATCGCAGACCAGCGCGAAGTCAGCTTTCAACTTGGCTTTTTGCGCGCGGATGTAGGCTGCAATGGACTCGCCTCCAACTTCTTCCTCGCCCTCGAAAATGCATTTCACATTGATCGGCAGCTTGCCACCGTGTCCGCGCATAAGCGCTTCAAGTGCCTTGATTTCCATCCAGAGTTGGCCTTTGTCGTCCACGGCCCGCGCGCGTAAATGTTCTGGTTGCGCTCAGTGGGCTCAAACGGCGGCGTGAGCCATTCATTCAGCGGATCGGGCGGCTGAACGTCATAGTGCGCGTAGCAAAGCACCGTCGGCTTGCCCGGCGCGTGCAGCCAGTCGCCATAGACCAGCGGATGGTTCTTGGTGGGGATCACATCGACGTTTTCCAGACCGATGCGACGCATCTCGTCAGCCACGAACATGGCCGCGCGGCGGACATCTTCTTTGTGTTCCGGCGCAGTGCTCACGCTGGGAATGCGGAGAAGGTCTTTCAACTCACCTAAAAACTTCTGCTGGTTCTCTCTGGCATAACTGACTGCGGATGAAGCCATATGCGTCCTCCAGGACAGATGAATGAACCCATAAGTATATCTTGTGGCGGGATTCTTTATTCGACGTCGGCCATGCGGCGGGCGCGGGACCACTCAGAAGTCAGTCCGAGTTCAGCGACCCACTTTTCGATGTAAGAGATATCGAGTTTCTTTGTTTGTACCTTCAACACAGACGCTACATCTTGGATTTGTCGCGATGATTCT
This sequence comes from Terriglobia bacterium, assembly GCA_963831465.1. Lineage (GTDB taxonomy): Bacteria > Acidobacteriota > Terriglobia > Terriglobales > Acidobacteriaceae > Angelobacter. The sequence continues at coordinate 2,239 of CAWHQH010000034.1, forward strand.
CCCATTCTTGCCCAATCGAGCTTTGAGATGATCAAATCTTCAGCTGTTGCCGCGACGACTGGAACACCTTCTACCTCGGCCGGTACACGCCGTTGAAATGCTTGTTGGTGGTAGTGACTGTGCTTTTGAAAGATGAGGTCGATCTTCCAGCCCGATGACATATCCAGAACGTTAAACATGGATCGGCGACGGGCCGCGTCTTTCGCCGCGTCAAGGTCAAAATAGTACTCGGATTTTGGCAGGGAATTGAGGAACGGCGCCATCTGGTCGGCTGTAGCTGAAATGACGAGATCTATATCCTGGGTGGCGCGTCCCGTCCCGTAGAGATTACTGGCAAAGGATCCAGTGAGCATGTACGAAATGCCAGCAAGATCCAATGCATTTGTGATCTGGCGAAAAACTTCAGCCGGATTCATCTCACCCACGCCGGCAAGGGTTCAGGAAAAAATGCCAAACGAAAGAGTTCCAACATGACCTCTCTGTCTGACCAATCAGGATGGTCGCGGCGAATCCCCGCTTTTCTAAGCTCACGCGCAAAGACGCTCATTTCCAGGCAAACACGCAGTCGCTGTGCACCGCTCATCGAACGGCGGATTTCGAGCTGCATTGCCTGGATCTCGGGAGACGTATCGCTGACGGCCATAAGCAGATGTTATCACCGCACCCTCTATAATAGTTGCGTGAGTTCTGATTTCAGTCTTCGCAAGATGGCCGAAGCCGACTTCCCCACGCGCTGGGGACACTTCCGCATCTGGGCTTTGAAGGCCAGTTCGGACACGATTCTGCGGGGGCCAGTTCAGCAACCAGCGACCGCCGCAAGGAAGAAGCCGTCGCGCTGGTCTTTGGCGATATTCATGCAGCACCGCCGCTGGTGCGAATTCACTCGCAGTGCCTTACAGGTGACGTCTTCGGTTCCCTGCGCTGCGACTGTCGCCAACAACTTGAGATGGCGCTCTCAATGATCGCGCAGGCGGGTGCAGGCGTGCTGCTCTATGAGTTGCAGGAAGGGCGCGGAATCGGATTGATGCCCAAGCTCCAGGCGTATCAGTTGCAAGATCAGGGCTTGGACACGGTACAGGCGAATGAGCAGCTCGGCTTCAAGGCGGACCATCGCGAGTTCCAGGTTCCTGCTGAGGTGCTCAAGGCGCTGGGGCTGAAACAGGTCAGACTGCTCTCCAATAATCCGCAGAAAGTAGCGGCGCTTGAAGCCGCAGGAATCAAAGTGGTTGAGCGCGTGCCGTGCGAGGTGGAAGCGCATGCCGCTTCAGAGCGCTACCTGAATACCAAGAAAGAAAAACTCGGGCATTTGTTTACGGACAGATAGCACTCAGCATTCGGCACTCAACATTCAGCCCTTTATCTGAAATGCCAAATTCCGCGAAGCGGGTGAGGGAACCCTACACGTGCGAGGAACTGTCGGGTGGGCGACTTGTCCAGCAGAAACAAAGCGTGGATTTCCAGACAGCGGATCCGCACACTTTCTTGTTGCAGTGGGTTCCCTCGTTGCGCTTGGGATTGCAGAAAAAATCTTCGTTTACCGCATGATTCGCATCAGTTCTTTTCGCTTTGCTGACGGCAAATCCATCAGCGCCGATTTCACCAGCGCGCGATAAACCTCACTCGCTCCCGGCACGCGTTTGAGTTGTTTCAAGTGGCGCAGCACGGTGTTGAGGTCCCCACGCTTGATAGGCCCACTGAAGGCTGCCGCGGCTCCGCGCTCTCCATAGTTCTTGAAAGTCTGCCGCAGAATGGGACCCATCACGCGACGGGTCTGGCTTGCAGAGAGGCCAGCGCCCCTGCCAACACGCTCCGCCGTTACCAGAGCGGCCACGATCAAGGGTGAAGAAAAAGATCCCAGCGCGTGATAGAGCGGCTTGGCCGCCTTCCTGATGGCAAAACTCTCCGCGCCTAGATCGCGAACAATCTTCCGCGCTACTGAGACGGCCCGAGTATCGCCTTCCACGGCAAACGGCACTTCTTCCATTCGTGGCGTTGCGCCGGGAACAAACGTCATCATGGGATGCAAAGAAGCCGTGCTTGCGCCCTTGCGCTTCAGAGGGGACAGGACATCACTGCTAAGCGCGCCGCTGGAATGGAAAACAATTTTGTCTGCCCATCCCGGTTTGCGCGCGAGTAGTTTTGCGGTTTCAGACAAAGCGTCATCGGTGTGGCATATCCATAAAATGTCTGATGCTGGCCCTGCATCATTCAGCGATTGCGCGCGTGATTCCAAGAGTCTGGCGAGCATCGCCGCGCGTCGGCGTGATGACGCTGTCTCGCGCGCGGCGACGGACTCAATCTTGTACCCGGCAGCCTTGAGCACAGGCCCAAGCGCCTGGGCAAGATTACCCGCGCCGATCAGCGTGATCGTCGGCTTGTCCGCACGTCTGCGTGGCATTTGACCAGAGAATAGCAGAAGGCCCCGCTGCGCTCGCCACAGGTAAAGCATTTATATTGGAATGCATGCCTGCAACCCGCAAAAAATCCAGATCAATGGTCCGCGTGATTTCTTCCAAAATTGCTTTTCGCGGACCAGTCTTTAGTGTGGTGACCGATGAAGTGGAAGAACCGGGAAATGTGCGCGCGCGGCGCGACGTGATCCGGCATTCGGGGTCTATCGTCGTGCTGCCGCTGGACGATTCCGGACGCACGCCGCTGGTGCTGCTGGAGCGCCAATATCGCTATGCTGCGGGCAGGCGCTTGTGGGAACTACCTGCGGGGCGCGTTGATCCGGGCGAGAACCATCTTGCGGCTGCCAAGCGTGAACTCATTGAAGAAACGGGTTACACCGCTTCACGCTGGCAGAAGGCGCTTTTCTTTTATGTAAGTCCAGGCTTTCTGGATGAGAGCATGACGGTATACCTAGCCAGCGGCCTCAAAAAAGGCGTGGCGCAGCCGGAAGAAGACGAGCGGATCGCAGTGCGATTTTTCCCGTTGCGGCAGGCTGTTCGTATGGCCATTACAGGCAAAATCATTGATGCAAAGACCATTGCGTCACTTTTTTGGCTTGAAAGAAAAATAAGAAAAAATTAAATAATCGAGCTTCTTTTTTCCATTTCACCTTATAAGAAGTTGGACATTTAACGTGCAGGTGCAGGATGTCTTGTTTGAGCTAACTCATTGCTTTCTGAGTACATAGACAGAGTTGACATCACTTGGCAATGGGGGCAGAATAAGCGCAAAGCCAAAGTAATGGGTATAAGACGTGGAGAACTGGGAGAAGGTTAATCTCCGGTGTTTTACGTCCTTCCCAAAGATAGTGGCAAACCCAAGAGAAGAAACTGGTCCTCGGGATAACAGTTCACCGTGTCCCCAGGCACAGCCCGGAGTAAGGAACGTGTCTCGAATCAAAGGTAAAGTGAAATGGTTCAATAACGCAAAGGGCTTCGGCTTTATCGGCCGGGATGACGGCCCTGATGTGTTCGTCCACTACAGTGCCATCCAGTCGGAGGGATACAAAAGCCTCCAGGAAGGCGATGACGTTGAATTCGAAATTGTTCAGGGACAGAAAGGCCCTCAAGCAGAAAGCGTAACCAAGCAAGCGGCAACGCAAACTGCCTGATCGATTGTCCGACTGAATTGATTCGAAGACCCGGTCGACCCCACTACCGGGTCTTTTCTTTTGTCGCTACCCTCCACACCGCTTGAGAGCGCTCGATTTTGCCGTTTGATTTCTGCTCCTGATTACACAGCGCTTGGCGCACAAGCGCCCACATTTTGACACTGATTCACTAGAACTAAGTGCAGGTCATTTAGCCCGCCCCTTTTGAGTTACAAGCTCTTTTCTGTGGAAGCAGAGTAGATGCGTCCCTAAACTCAACTTTGCTGCTTGCCTCCTAGCTGTTTACCACCTGAAAGAGAGATTACAAAATTGTCAAACAAGATCGTGTTCTTATGCGCTTTCATGCTGCTGGTTGGGACATCTTTTGCCAGTGTCGCCGTTCAATCTCCATCGAATACCAGCGTTACTTCGCCTGTCCATTTTGTTGCGACGGCCACTTCCACTCACCCGATCACCGCAATGCGCATTTACGTTGACGGAATCAGTGTTTTTCACAACACCAGCGCCAGCCTCAATACGTCATTAACCGTTGCCGCAGGCCAGCATAGTACTGTGATTCAAGCATGGGATTCGACCGGCGCAGTCTTTAAGAGCGCAATGGTTTTGACGGTCGGAAGTTCATCTTCTCCAACGCCGACTCCAACACCTTCCGCTACACCAACTCCTTCGGCTTCGCCAACTCCGTCAAGCTCTCCCACACCCGCTCCTTCTGGAGCCATCGTGAAAAGCGATATTGACCAGATGCCCGGCTGGGAAAACTGCACCGTCTGCGCTGGAGCAAACGCTGCCGGACCTTCAGCCGTCTATTCCATGACGCAAAACGTGCTCTCTCCCGCGCTCGATGGCAAATCAGCCCAGTTCAACCTTGGTGGCAAGACACCGTACTCTGATGCTCTGTGGTGGAAGCAGCTTGGCGGCAACAACGCCATAAAGAACTTCACCTATGACGTGAATTTCTACATCACCAATTCTACCGCGCCAGAGGCGCTGGAGTTCGACGTTAACCAGTCGAACGGCGCCTATAAGTTTATTTTCGGCACACAATGCAACATTAAAGACGGCGCTCAATGGGACGTTTGGGGCAATGCCTCCGGCAACTGGATTCATACCGGAATTCCTTGCACTGCGCCCGCTGCGTTCACCTGGCACCATCTCACCTGGCAGCTCCAGCGCACCGCTACGCAGGTTATCTATGTTTCGCTCACTTACGACGGCGTAACGCATTACGTGAATCGCACTTATCCTGCCCGCACTCACAATGTGAGTGAAATCAACGTAGCCTTCCAGATGGATGGAGACAGCAAGCAGACTGCTTACTCCGCCTGGCTGGACAAAGTTTCTCTTACTTACTGGTAAAAAGCGAACTCGCAGCACTCCCCCGGGATCTAAGTCTCCCGGGGATTTTTATTGGTTGCTTGCACTCTCGCGGTGTGGTGTTAGGCTCACTCGCACCCAATAGTCCGGCCTGGGTGGAGGCGTGAATGTGGCCTTCGCCAGCTTCGGTCGCAAGCAAGCATCACTCGCGGTTTCGGGTACCACCAGCACCTGCTGCACCGATCCGCTTTTACTTACCTGCAGGATCAGCAGCGTTGGTGCCGTCCCACTGGCTGTCGAACTGCAATCTTTTACCGCCCGCTGATAGCGGCTGGAAAACTCCTGCGCAATCACGCTGTCATATTTCTGGCCTTCACGAGTAGCCACATTCGCAGCTACTGCTTTGTACGCGTCCACGATCCTGCGGAAAGGAACCGCAGAATCCCTGGCCCATGTTTTTACCTTGTCGAAATACTCTTTGGTTCCCCATGTGCCCTGGTCCCAGTGATCGCCAATCTGCGTCATGGTTTCGTCCGTCACCATGTAATCTCCAAATCGTGCCGCCATCTGCGCCAGGTGATTTTGCCCGACTGAAGTCACGCCATACTGCGCCACCAAAGCCTGATATCCCACCATCGCCCGCGACCATGAGAGATGCTGCATAATTTTTGCCAGATCGCGATCACCTATGATCGACTGCGTAATTTGCCAATAAAGAATGTCGCCCGCTTTGCCTCCGACGTTATTGGCTGAATCCTCGGCAAACTTCTCCAAGTCGCCTTCTTTGCCACGCCACTTTGGCATCAAGCCCCGAGCCACTTCCTGGTAGCTGTAATAAAACTCCGGCTCATACGTGATTGCTCTCTGCAAGAAAGCGATCAGGTCTTCCGCTTCCCAGCCTTTCAACCGTCCTACTTGCAGCATCACGTAGTACCATTCCGGACACTTTCCTTCGGCTCGCTGCAGCTCCGTTTCCGCCAGCTTGATGCGTTCCTGCATCAAGCGGCCGCCTTCCGAAGTCACAGAAGCAGCGTCGCCTTGGCCGCGGGCTTGCCAGGCGTAGTTCAGGTAGGCATAGCCGAGCGCTACGTGCGCTGTCACTGATTCAGGACGCTGCGCCGCCCATCGTTTCAACCGGTCCAGCGTGTCAGCCCATTCCGCTTCCGTTGCCGGTGGTTTTACCTTGGGCGATTCAACTGCGGAGTAGAACGTATAAAGCTTCCAGCCGCCACCCGCAAATCTCGTTCTGCCAGCGCGTTCAGCCGCTGCCACGCTATCCAGGACCAGAAAGTTTTCCTGCTCCAGCTGCGTCCGCAGGCGTGTGGCGAATGCTGCCTCATCCATCTCACCCAAGATAACGGCGATGGCATTCAGGTCATCCGTAGTCGGCGACGTTCTAGGTCTTGCCGCCGTACTGTCCGCTGCGGCCTTGTCTGCGAGAGAGGGCGAGTCTTCGCCCTTGGACGCGCGAATCCTCCGCGCAACGTCGCCCAATGAGGCCTGTGCAACCAGCCTTACGCCGGATATCGCGATTACCGCCGCCAATAATACCTGTCGATAAAGAGAGATTCGCCGCATGCCCTCAAGCATAGGCTTCCCAGCCTTCTGGCCGACAGTTACAGGAGTGCTAAGTCATTGATCAGTAAGGCCACTGCCGAATGACTGGCGATTTGGTGTTGCCGTTGTCTCGACTTCTCAGCGGTTTGCGCCCCGCCCTTTTTGTGGGTTAATTCCTTTGTGGTCAAGGCTGCCAGCCGGAACAATGGCAGGACAAATCCTAAGAAGTCTTGCTAGGTGTTAGGATCGGAAGGATTTCAGCGCCGCCTAGCCTCGTTCTTCTCCGCGTCTCAGCGCCGCAGCGGTAAGATTTTATCTTTTCGACCTTTCCCACGCTTTGGCATACTTCCAGCTCACGTAGGCGGCATGGTTCATCAGCACCAGCAGGCCTTCACGGCCATCCAGAAATCCACCGCGAAAAAAATAGGCCCATATGAACCGGAACAAGGGGCGCAAAACGATGTTCACCACGCTGAATCCAACTTTGCGCTCCCGCGCCACCATGTCGGCGCCCAGTGACGAATACCTATTCGCATGCTCGATAAAACTCTCAAGCGTCGGATAGGCATGATGGATCACGTCACCGCTTATATGTCCCAGTGGGCCCGCCATCTTCATGTCTTCATGCACATCTCTCAGCTCAAATGTCGCGGCGCCGCGCCGGATCAGCCGCAGCTTGGGGTCAGGATAGTAACCGCTGCGCTTGATCCACTTGCCGAAATAGAGATTGCGGCGGTTCATGGTGTATCCGGCAAACTGTGGCCTGCCCGACGCCAGCAGCGCCTTGATGCTGGCCGCCAACTCCGGACTGACTTCTTCGTCCGCATCAAGCGAAAGAATCCAATCGCGCGTTGCCTTTTCCAGCGCCGAGTTTTTCTGTCGCGCAAAGCCCTTCCACGATTCCACAACAACCTTCGCCCCAAATTGCTCTGCCATGGACACAGTCGCGTCCGTACTTCCCGAATCTACGACAATAATCTCGTCGGCAATATCTTTCACGCTCTTCAGCGTGCGGCCGATGTTCGCTTCTTCGTTGAGCGTGATGATGCAAACAGAAAGACTCATGCGCCGAAGGATAACAGGAGCCGAAAGCGCTGGTCACGCTCGATGGTTTAACAAGAGGTAAGCGAACGGCCTCACGTTTGAAATTTAAGGTAGCGTTACGCTCATGGTCAGGCCATAACTTCCTATCAGTCCCTGAGCGCAGCCGGAGTGACGGAAGGGAATAACGGCGAAATCGAAGAATCCCGGCAAGGTTTCCGTCACTATGCCGCATCAGGGAGTTCTAACCAGAAACTTGTCTCGCATTGTCCTGGTAACGGGTTGCTTATCGCTGCTTGACCAGTTCATCGGACAACAACCGCGCCTTTACTGCAAGCGTATGAGCGCGCGCCCGATCATTTTCCGTGGTGGCAGTGCGGCTCTGCTTGATGAACTCCCTGATCTGCGCCCGGGTTGCTTCTTCATCCTTCGATAGCGCTCGAGTGATCCCATTCAGGTTTGCTTCTGCGCCCTGAAGAAGCTGATCAGTTGAAGCCTGGTTGTTTCCTCCATCAGCGGGCGTTGTTCCGGGAGAAATCGATTGCGGCGTGGGTACGGGTTCCGCCGGAATGACTTTCTTTCCGGTTGTGTTTCGCGCGACCTCAGACTTCTCGCCGCTCGGCTTTTTTGTGGCTGTATGGCGTGTATGTTTGGGCTTGGTCTTTTCGGCTGGCTTTTCCCCAGTTTTGGATTCATCGTCTGGCGTGGGCGCTGGTTGTGTCTGCTGCGGCTGCTCTGAGGGTTGTGTTTCTGCAGCGGCAGGTGTCGGCGTGGCCTGCGGAGTTGCTGTTGGGGGCGGCTGTTGCGGCATTACCAATACCGGCTTCCTGTGCTCGCAGCCTGTTGAAATCAGCGCGAAAAACAGAACGCCGGCGGCTGCCGGATTTAGACAAAGTGTTTTCATGCCTTGCTGACTGAATCCTCTTTTGCTACTGCGGGCAAATCTCCATTGGCAGCGGCCTCTGCCAGCGGGAAGCGCAGGAAAAACGTGGTCCCATGGTCGATGATCGATGTAAATTCCACCGATCCATGGTGCAGTTGCACCACGCGATAGGCCATAGCCAGGCCTATGCCGCTCCCACCCGTCTTTGTAGTGAAGTATAGATTAAAAATCTTGTCGCGGATATTCTCCGGAATGCCAGCTCCCTGATCGCGAACGCTGATGAGCGCGCTGTCGCTATCGCGTTTCACCGTCAGGCGCAAGGTGCCGCCGTCCGGCATGGCCTGCATGCCGTTAAGAACAATATTCAAGAGCGCCTGCTTCACCAAGTCAGCGTCGATGCGTACAGGCAAAAGATCAGGCGCGGCTTCGCGTTCTATGAGCACATTGTGCTTTTCCGCCGCGGGCGACGCCAAAGTCACCACATCTTCCACGAGTTTGCGCATGTCCATGTCATTCAGGCGCAACTCCACCGGACGAGTAAAGTCCACAAGGGTTTGCACTACGCGGTCAAGCCGCTGAATCTCACTGCTGATTACATCCACGTGGCGCCGCGTATCCGGATCAATCTCCTTCATCTTCTGCCGCAGCACTTCCAGATGCACCACAATCGCGTTGATGGGATTCTTTACTTCATGCGCTACGCCCGAAGTAAGCCTGCCAATGGCGGAGAGTCGCCGTGAGAGCTCAATTTCATCCTCAATTCGATGAACAGACTCGGCATCGCGCAGGGTGAGCAGCGCGCCAATGCGCTCGCCGCGCTCCTCAATAAAATCCAGCGAAAACTGTATGTGCCGGCCCTGCGCATCTTCTATCTCTTCCTGACCTACAGGCGCTCGCGAAGCAAATGCATCCAGGATTTTTCTGCCTAGAAGCGATTCGCGCGAAAAAATATCTTCAGGCTGGCGCCCCAGCATCTCTCCGCGTGCTTTGCCGATAAAGCGCTCGGCCGATGCGCTTACCAGCACCGCGTTGGAGTCGCTGGTAAAGAGCATTACTCCGTCCTGCAGGTTTGCCATCATTTGATCGAGGTTTTCCTTCAGGGCAGAAAAGACTTCTTTTACGTCGCGCATCTGCCGGCCCAGTCGCTCGATCTTGGTTGAAACCGTGCCGTATTCGTCGGAACGCCTTTGTGGGGTTGCTACCAGGTCAGCTTTGCCGGAACTGATCAAATCCAATCGGCGGCTGATAGCCGCCAGCGGACGCAAAGCGAGGTTAGAAAGGCCGGCAGCCAGAATCATGCTGAGAAGGATCGCTGTGCCGGAAAAAATCAAAGCTCGGCGGATCTGCGGCTGAATATCCTGCTTCAGAAACGCCGTATAAACGCCAACGCGCACTTCGCCGAATGGTTTCCCCGTAGCCGTATGGATTAGCGGCAGGCGAACGTCATAGGCCCGTGCCGGACCGTAAATCAGCTTAAGTTGTTGCCGAATACCGCTGTGAAGCACCGTGCTGAAATCCTCGCGCGCCGGAACAATAGTTCCTTGCAGCGCGGGGTTAGTGTGCAGCAGCGCGAGTCCATCAGCGTCAACGATGCTTACATCAAGAATGTTGGGTGAGTCACCAGTTACGGACTCGAGCAGAGCAGCAATGCCTGTGTCTGATTGCAGTAACTCCTGTACCGCTGCTTCAACCTGTTTGGGATCGTTCAGGTCAACCTTCGAACTGCTCAGGTCCACGCCCATGGCCGGCTTTGCTACCGCGAAGACATGCAGCTTAATCACGTCGGCTACCTGATACACCTCGTGGATACGCTGACGGACAACTTCTGATATGTATAGCGTGGCGAGCGTGGCCACAATCGCCACCACCATGGCGGTGATGGCGAAAACCAGCTTGGTTTTCAGGCTCAAGGCGGGCATCAGTCACTTCTTAGGGCAAACTTGCTATGATTCCTTTGCCATCTTCGGCTATCGCCACGGCAAATGCAAAGAGTCTTTTAGCTGGCACCCTCGCTGGCCACGGCGGAGGCGCTTCCGTATTCCTTTAGCTTATTGTGCAGGGTTTTCAGGCTGATTCCCAGAACTTCCGCTGCGCGGGTCTTGTTATTGTTGTTGGCTGCGAGCGTTTTCAGGATGAGCATTTTCTCCGCTTCGCCTACAGTGGTTCCTACTTCCAGCCGCAGGCCTTCACCTTCGCTTGCCGGAATGCGTACCCCAGTCGTGCCAAAGTTCGGTGGAAGGTGCCGCTGGTCCAGCAGGGAGCCGTCGCAAACAATCACGCCGCGCTCCATGGTGTTCCGCAGCTCACGCACATTGCCTGGCCAGTTATGGCTCTGGAACATTTGCAGAACATGGTCGGCTACTCCTGCCACTTTGCGGCCATGCTTGGTATTCATATCAGTAAGCAGTGCATCCACCAGTTGCGGTATGTCTTCTTTGTGGTCACGCAAAGGTGGCAGATGGATATTGAAAACATTTAGTCGATAGTAAAGATCGCCGCGCAGCTCGCCTTTGGCGACAGCCTCTTCAGGAACTTTATTTGTGGCCGCCAGCACCCGCACGTCGACGGGCGTTTCTACCTTGCTGCCCAGCCGGCGAAGCTTGCGGTCTTCCAGCACGCGCAGCAGCTTGGCTTGCGTTGCCGCAGGCATCTCTCCGATTTCATCCAGCAACAGAGTGCCTTCCTCAGCCAGCTCAAAACAACCTGCCCGACGCTCCATGGCGCCGGTGAACGCGCCTTTCTCATGGCCGAAAATTTCGCTTTCAATCAGCGTTTCCGGAATGGCCGAGCAGTTGATGGCCACAAAGGGTTTGGTTTTACGGGGGCTCAAATCGTGAATCGTGCGCGCTACCATCTCTTTGCCGGTGCCGCTTTCTCCGGTAATCAGCACCGACGCCGTGCTTGGCGCAACCATCTCAACCAGGTGAAAAATCTCCTGCATCGCACGTGACGACCCAACCATCTGGCCGAAGACGCCGGTATCGCGCAGCTTCTTTTTCGTGACTTCCAGCTCTACCGTGGTCCCGCGCTGGCGGGATGCGTTCTGCAAAATCTGCCTGAGCCGCGCCGGATCCACCGGCTTCTGGATAAAGTCGTATGCGCCCGCTTTCATCGCATCCACGGCGACATCAATGCTCCCTTGTGCGGTCAGCAATACTACGGCGATCTGCTGTGGCTGGTCAGCAAGACGCTGCAAAAGCTCCATGCCGTCCATGCGCGGCATCTTAAAATCGGTGACCACAATGCCGGGGGACCATGTGGCTACTTTCTCCAGCCCTTCCAGACCGTCTTTGGCTGTGTCGGTTCGGTAGCCCCACGCGGAGACGAGCTCGGCCAATCCCGAGCGTTCGTTTTCTTCATCTTCCACAATCAGGACTTTTTCTTGTGTACTCAAACGCTTCCCCTTGTGTAGAGATTATCATCGGGCCCGGTTTCCTGGAGCGGGTACTCTGGCTTAGATGACGAACCGTGTAAAAAAGTCTATTAGGCATCTAACTCATTGACTCTGTTCACCTTGATATCCAGAGTAGACGCTTTTTGCACCATTTGCATCTGAATATGATGGCAGAGGCTGTTCCTCGCATTGACATTTCAACGCAGATTTTCAGGCCCGAAGTTTCCAGGTTCAAGTTGCCCTAAATCAGGATTTCAAAACTTCAGACACTAAGAGAGGAAAAGATTGAATATGAAGATGTTTTGTATTGCCGCCATGGCGGCCAGTTTATTGGCGCTCGGCGCGGCTGCGCAGACTTCAGCAAATGGCTCGGCGTCTGGCAGTGCTTCGATCACGCCCGGTCAGGCGAGCGCTGGAGCCAATGCCAGCCAGAGCACACAGACTTCCGGCGCGTCAACCAGCGTGAATGGCGGCGCGAACCCTGGCGTTTCGCAACCCAATGATAAAAAGGGAGCAGATAAAAGTTCTACTGCTGCGGGCGGAAGCAGTTCCGGCGGAGTGAACGGCGCTTCTGGAGCACTGAGCAGCGGCACGACCTTGCCGGCAGAACTGACAAAGTCGATAGATGCTAAGAAAGCAAAGCCTGGTGACCAGGTCACGGCCAAGCTGACGCAAGATGTAAAAGCCAATGGCAAGGTAGTACTCCACAAAGGTTCAAAGCTGGTGGGCCACGTAACCCAGGCACAAGCCAAAAGCAAGGAAAATGCTGAGTCGAAGCTGGGCGTAGTTTTTGATAAAGCGGTTTTAAAGGATGGGCAGGAAGTGGCCTTCAACGGAGTCATTCAGGCGCTTGCACCTCCCGCTCAAGGCACTCTTTCAGCCAGTGGCGATGAAACCGGCAATCTTGGATCAGGAATGGGCAGTGGCAGTGGCGCATGGGCGGCGGACGCAGCGGCGGAGGCATTGCTCCCATCGGTGGAGGTGGCAATCCAGTTAACTCAACGCTCGGCTCTGCCACCAACTCAGTCAATAACACTGCTGGATCGGTCACGAACTCAGCGAGCGGCGCAGTAAATGGTTCGGTGAATCAGGCGACCAGCGGTGCAGCGAACGGTGCGTTGAACTCCGCAAGCCGTGGCGTAGTGGGAATGCAGGGAATAGCTTTGAACACAACAACCACCGGCAACGCTCAAGGTTCAATCATGAGTTCAGCAAGCCGCAACGTGAAGTTGGATACTGGAACGCAACTGATTTTGCAGGTGACTGGCTCCGCAACACCACAATAACTCTTGCCAACAGCCGTTTCATAGACTCTTTCAGCGGTCGAGCTTCAGACTTGGCCGCTGTTTCTTTTGCGATAGCTCCAGAGTTGCCGCCTGCGTTGCGATGTAGGCCTGACGTATTATCGCTCCGTAAATCCACAGTCCCCGGACATTTCGACAACCTAGCATGGAGATTCTTCCATCTGTTTACATGGTGGACATTGTAGGAAGTTAGTTGCACAATGATGGCAAGCGTAAATGAGCTTCCGGTGCTTCGTCCCCCTTCGAGGTGCAGTATGAAGAGCTACTGGATCGCAGCCGCGGTTTTTCTTGTAACCGTCTGGCCTGGTTTGAAAACGCACGCGCTTTTCGCGCAAACTTCAGCAGACAATAATCCTGTCCAGCAAGCTCAATCGTCTCACTCTTCCGCAAGTTTGAAAAAACCGGTCGAAGACTCAATCGCTGTGGATGCCATAGTCTCAACCGCCAACACGACCGCTCCCGCGGCAGCACCGACAAAGCCTAAAGGCTCATACATGCTTGTGGAACTGAGCAAGGGACTCAAGGCCAAGAAACTCAAGGTGGGCGATAAGGTGAAGGCGCAAGTTTCGCAAGACGTTATAGCCCATGGCAAGGTAATCATCCCGGTTGAAACCAAGTTGATTGGGCACGTCACGGAAGTAAGTCCCAAAGACAGCGCACACCCCGAATCGCGCCTGGGAATCGTTTTTGATCGCATTTTGCTGAAACATTTCCATGACATCGATTTTGAGGCCGTGGTTCAGGCTGTGTCCCAGCCGGTGATTAGAAGGTCGCTTATCGATGAGCCATCGCAGATGCTACCGCCTTCTATGATGGGAGGAATGCGTAGTAGCGCGGGTCCTGCTGGCAGCCGTAGCGGCGGGGGAGGGAGCCGGGGCAGTGGCGGCGCTGGGGCCTCAACCAGCGCGTCTTTATCCACGATAGACGCTCCTGTAACGGTCAAAGAGTCACCGTCAACCCATGCTGATAGCGCCGGCGCCCTGCTGGAAGTGACTACCAATAGTAGCTCCAAGCCGATGAGTATTGGCATGCCCCGAGGGGTTTTTGGATTGAAAGGCCTGAGCCTTAGCGCAGAACCAAGCCCCAACACTCCGGGCCCTGTAATCGTATCGAACTCTGAAAACGTGAAACTTGATCCCGGCACACAGATTCTTTTGCACGTATTAAAAGTGGAGATGCCGGAAAATGTGGAGCCGCAAAAGAAGCCGGCAAACTAGCCTCAATCTTAATCGGCGCGCGATATGCCATCCCCCTCGCGCGCCGATTCGTTTTCGGCTGCAGCCACGATTGCCTTCGAAAGTTCTGTTACTTTTTAAATCCATTGCCCTTCGGTAACTTGTTGGAGCAAAATCATCATGTCAATCTCCTTACATTCAGCTTTCAGGGAAAACACTGTTTCCATTCATGCGGATAGCGACCATTTCGGCCCTAATGTTCACACTGTGGGTGTCTGCTGCCCTTGCGGCGGAGCAGACGTGGCAGCCCATTGGACCAGATGGGGGCAATGTTCGCAGCCTGGCCATCGATCCAAAAGATCCCGACCGAATTTTTCTCGGGACTAGCGCCGGCAATCTTTATCTCTCAACCGATCGAGGAGCTAACATGGTCGCGCTTTGCCCGGCCCGGGAACTCAGCGGAAATGGTTCTGGACCACATCGTTATTGATCCCTCTGACCCGCGGAACATCTTCGCCGCTGCATGGAATGCGCAGCTTCCCAACAGTGACGGCGATCTTTATCGCAGCCATGACGCGGGAAAGACATGGGAAATAGTTGCTGATCTGCACGGCAAATCCCTTCGGGCGCTGAGCATTGCGCCTTCAAATCCTAAGACTCTTGTTGTAGGCGCGTTGGATGGGATCTATCGCAGCCACAATGGCGGTCATGATTTTGAAAGGATTTCTCCCGCGAACCATGCAGAGATCAAGAACGTTGAGTCCATTGCCATTGATCCGGCAAATCCTGACGTGATCTATGCCGGTACTTGGCACCTGCCCTGGAAAACTGAAGACGGTGGCAAGACGTGGCACAACATCAAGAAGGGCGTGATTGACGACTCTGATGTATTTTCCATTGTGATTGATCGCGCACAGCCGGCAAATATTTTTATTAGCGCTTGCTCCGGTATTTATCGCAGTGACTCGGCAGGAGAACTTTTCCGCAAGATCCAAGGCATTCCGTATTCCGCCCGGCGCACGCGCATGCTGCAAATGGATCCCGCTGACCACAACATCGTTTATGCCGGGACCACCGAGGGACTGTGGAAGACCATTGACGGTGGAGTGACCTGGAAACACATGACCGGCTCCAACATCATCATTAACGACGTGCTCATTGATCCCCGGCAGCCTTCGCGCGTGCTGCTGGCCACAGATCGTAGTGGCGTGCTGGCCAGCGATGACGGTGGCGTGACTTTTACGGCTTCAAACCGTGGCTTCACCCATCGGCAGGCTGCGGCATTGCTGGTGGACCGCAATAACAGCAACGTACTTTATGCCGGAGTGCTGAATGACAAGGAGTTTGGCGGCGTGTTTGTTTCCCGCGATGCCGGACAAACATGGAAGCAGAACAGTGACGGCCTGGATGGCCGCGATGTTTTTGTTCTTCGCCAAGCGCGGACAATACACTGGTCGCCGGAACGGATCATGGCATCTTTGCGCTTGCACCGAACGGCTCTCGCTGGATATCGCGTGATCTGCCTCTGGCTAAGCCGCAGGCCGCGGTGCTTAAAAAAACTTCAACTGCGGGTTGCGGCAAGTGAACTTGCTCCACGGGTGACGGTCCTCGAGTTGGGCGCTGATAAGTGGTTTGCCGCGACCTCGACAGCACTCTTTGTCAGCGCTGATTCAGGCGCGACATGGAAGGCCGAAACGTTGCCCGGCATCGGCGTTCCGGTGAGCATTTGCGTGGCGGGTAAAGTAGTGGCGATCGCAGGCCGGAACACCGTTGCAGTCTCGGTAAGCGGAGGCGAAAGCTGGCTGCCTACAAAGACGCTGGAGCCTGACTTTGCCATTAACTCCGTTGCCGTGGACAACAGCGGCGACGTCTGGCTGGCAGCACGCACAGGACTTTTCCGCAGCACTGACGCAGGCGACACGTGGAAGAAAGTTTCTTCATTACGACTGGCTGATATTCAGACCATTCGATTCGATGATGACAATCATCGCGTGCTGGTGACAAGCGGACTGTCTATCAACGTCTTTGAATCGACTGATAATGGCCGGAATTGGGATGCCATCAGCACGGGATGGCACATTCGAGATCTGCGCGTTGCTCATGGCCGTTTGATGGGAACAACAGCCTTTGATGGCATCGTAATGCAGCCTGAAGTTACCGCCCAGGCGGAGAATGTCGCAGGAAGCGGGACGCGCTAACCCTCTCGAAGGCAAGAAACAGCTACTCTGCCAGCGGTAAAAAGTACACAGTTTTAAAAATAATCATCCTTCAAACCTAAGAAAATAAAGCTTCTTTTTTGGCACTTGCTTTGCAATTACCTTGGTGGCGGTGCCCCCCACACTGCCGGGGTACGGGCATGACAAGAAATTTATTCTTTCTGATTTTGCTGGTTCTGGCAGGACTGGCAGTAGGTTGCGGTGTGGGCGCGCAGCCACCCACGGTTGCAGCAGACACGCCGGCAACATCCGCAACTCCGCAACAACAATTGCCTTTTGTTGAAGGCAAGGCGCTGGTGGTTCCGGCAAACACAGCCATCTACGTACGGTTGCGGCAATCCATTTCCAGCGCAACAGCGCAATCCGGGCAGAACTTTTCTGCCGAGCTGGACGAACCTCTTGTAGTGGAAGGACAGACGCTGGCGCCCAAAGGCGCGCCCATTACAGGCGAAGTGGTTGCCGCGCGTGATTCAGGGCACCTGCATAACTCCGGCTATCTGCGCATCACTCTTTCCTCCATCACGCTGAATGGCAAAACCGTGCCGCTGCAAACCAACAGCGTATTTGTGAGCGGCGGCAGTTACAAGAAACGCAATCTGGCATTCATTGGTGGTGGCGCAGGTGGTGGCGCGCTGCTGGGTGCATTAATCGGCGGAGGCAAGGGCGCAGCTATAGGGTCCACTGTGGGCGCAGGCGGAGGCACAACTGCGGCTTACGCCACCGGAAAAAAGGAAGTAGGATTTATCGCGGAACGCCGTCTCGGTTTCCGACTGACGCAGCCGTTTAGCGCAAGCTGAATATTTTCTTTATTGATTAACGCTTAAGAGGAGCCGGGTATCGGCTCTTTTTTGATTGTGAATCAAAGTATGCCAGGATTCTGCGGCGTCCCCGGTTGCTATTGCCAAACGACTATTTAGACGATGGGCGATGAAGAGCAATCAGCCATTAACGGTCAGAAATCGGCCAAGGCAGGTTTCTACGGAGCTAGGTTTTGCGGTTGGCAACACGCCGAAAAATAATTGCTGAATGTTCCTTGTGATCAACGGTGCTGGAAACGGCATACCCGTTTGACTCAGCGATGCGGATGGATGGCGTGTTATCAGGATGGATGATGCAAACGGTCTCTCGAATTGAAAAATTTTCGTCAGACCAGGCGATTGCAGCTTTCACGGCCTCCGTTGCATATCCCAAACCCTGCTTCTCAGGCGTGAGCGCCCATCCGATCTCCGGGATTCCGTGGAGCGATGGAGCGACTTCGCGCTTGTGATCTGCAAATCCCACTTCCCCCACGAAGCTTCCAGTGGTTTTTTCTTCAACCAGCCAAAATCCAAAGCCCTTCAAAGACCAGTGGCCTACATACTTCAGGAGTCTGGCCCAGGTTTCTTCGCGCGAACGCGGCCGATTTCCAATGAACCGGACCACCTGCGGATCAGCCCACATGGCGGCACAGTGCTCCAGGTCTTCTTCTGTATGCCCACGCAGTCTTAAGCGATCAGTAGTGATTATTGGTATCGTTAACGCCGATTTTGCAGGACCCAAATTGGTCATGAGTGATGCTATCAAACGCATCGGCCTCTTATGCAGCAGATTGATATCAGTGCGGGTGACGAGGGTGGCGGTTGCATACAGAAGACCTTGCGCCTGCGAAGACAGTCAGCAACTCTTAACGGCGAGACTGCTTGGATCGCTCCGCCTGGGCTTGCTGGAATTCTTTAGCCAAATCGATTTCCTGCAAGCCTTTCAGATTTTGAATAATGGCCTGGTACTCAGGGTACTTTGCCGATTCAACGTCCGCCAGGAAGTTGATGAGTTGCGCGCGCTCCTGCGGTGAAAGCTGGTGAAGCAGGCCGGCAAATCGTTTGGTATAGCGGCTGCCATAGTTCGCCATGACATTGTGAAGGCAACTAGGCGCATTGCCCTGGTATTCCGCGTCTTTGCTCAACCGGACCAGCAGGCTGCCAACTTCCGCCACATGATGGCTTTGCAAAGCGGAGAGCGCGAAGATGTAATCGCACTCATTCCCGTCTGCCAACGCGCCTCCAGAGCCAAAATAAGCTTGAAACCTTTTATAAGAGTGCGGAAACGCCTTCAGATAGTGATGTTGCGCTGTCCGGCTGTTGGGAGTTGCTTTTAGCTTGTCAAATGCAGCCTTGAGTTTTTCCGCGGTTGCAGCATGGCGCAGCGGCTGCGCTGTTGCGATGGCCGAAGACAATGCCAGCAGAAGCAGCGCGAAGTGCATCGCAACTCTACGGTGAAACGTGGGTGTCATTCGGAACGCAAGCCTTCTAACGCCATAGTTTATTCGTAGATGCATTCTGTTTACTTGCAGGGGGTTCACTGAGGATCTTTTGGCAGCATATTACCATCTCCGCGATGCACCGCGTAGGAGAAATAAAATCGGCTCGGAAAAACTGAAATGACCGCGGACGTTTAGTCGTCCGCGCCCACCTGCGATTGCGGCACGCCGAGTTCCTGGTCTTTATATTGAAGTTGATAGAGCTTCCAATAAATGCCGCGCTGGCTGAGTAGTTCCTGGTGGCTGCCGATTTCGCGCACGTGTCCTTTGTGCATCACGATGATCTTGTCAGCCCGCTGAATCGTGGAGAGACGGTGCGCAATGATGACAGACGTGCGGCCTTCTACCATCCGGGTAAGCGCTTCACGCACGCGGATTTCAGTTTCCGTATCGACGCTGGAGGTGGCTTCGTCCAGCACAAGGATTTTAGGATTGTGGGCCAGCGCGCGAGCGAAAGAGATGAGCTGTTTCTGGCCGGTGCTCATGGTGCTGCCGCGCTCCAGCACCGGAGCCTTAAAGCCTTCAGGCAGGCTGCGAATAAAATCAGCCACGTTTACGTTCTCTGCTGCGGTTTTAATGTCCTCATCTGTGATCCAGCTGGTGCCCAGGCGGATATTGTTCTCAACGGTGCCGGTAAAGAGGAACGGGTCTTGCAGCACCACGCCGAAGCGGCGGCGCAGATCGTTGAGGTCCATCTGGCGGATATCGACGCCGTCAATGCGGATTGCGCCTTTTTGAATGTCATAGAACCGCATGAGCAGCGAGATGATCGTCGTTTTGCCCGCGCCGGTATGGCCCACGATTGCCACCGTCTCGCCGGGTTCGATCGTGAAAGAGACATCGCGCAGAATCCAGTCATAAGTGTCGGCGCTGGTATCGATTTCGCCGTGGCCGTTAGATGCGGCTTTCGCAGCTCCGTGGCTGTCGTCGTCCGTTTCCACCGTGCGGTAGGCAAACCAGACGTGATCAAACTCAATGCGGCTTGCGCCTTCAGCCTTCTGCGGCAGCGCGGGCGAGGTAATTTCAACGGGCGTATCCAGAAGTTTGAAAACGCGCTCACTGGAAGCCATGGCGCTCTGGAGAATGTTGTATTTGTCGCTCAAGTCCTGGATAGGACGGAAGAAGCGCTGGGCGTACTGCATGAACGCCGTAAGCACGCCGATGGTGACAGCGCTACGAAGGACCCCGAGTCCGCCAAAGTAGATCACCATGGCAATAGCGACGCTGGAGAGGACTTCCACCACCGGGTAGTAGAGCGCATAGGCTAGGATGGCGTCTTTATAAGCGTCCATGTGCTGGGCGTTGATGCGATCAAAGCTGCGGTAGGCGCGCTTTTCTCGATTGAAAAGCTGCAGCACCATCATGCCGGTGACATGCTCCTGCAGATAGGCGTTGATGCGGGCAATGGCAGTACGTATTCGGCGGTAAGAGTCGCGCACGGACTTGCGGAAGACCATTGTGGCCCAGAAGATGAGCGGCAGCACCGCAAAGGTGATCAGCGCCAGCCACCAGTTCATGCCGAGCATGATGAGAATGATTCCGGCAAGCACGAAGACATCTTCAAAGATCGCAACCACGCCGGAGGTAAACATTTCATTCAGTGCATCCACGTCAGTAGTGACGCGCGTAACCAGCCGGCCAACAGGATTCCGGTCATAGAAGCCGATGTGCATGTGCTGCAAGTGACGGAATATCTGGCTGCGGAAGTCGAACATGACTTTCTGTCCGGTCCACAGCATGAGATACGTCTGCGTGTATTCCAGTCCAAAACTGATCAGCAGAAGCGCCAAATAGGCGAATCCCAGCTGGGCAATACCGACCAGCGGAAGCGGGCTGAGAAAACGATCAAGAATACTGTGATGGAGGGTGGAGGAAAGATATTTGTCGATCGCGGTCTTGGTAAGGAAAGGCCCCAGCACGTCTGCGCCGGCCTTGAGAACGATAGAGATCAGGGCAACCACGACCTGCCATTTGTATGGCCGCAAATAACCCAGCAGCCGCTTCATCAGGCGGCTGTCATACGCTTTACCTAGTACTTCTTCTTCCTGGGCCATGGTCCTCTGCAGCTATTTTAAAGCAAGCGGGAGCGGTGGATTGAGATGGTTCTTCTAAAGTGCGCTGCAAAGAAGATATTGAGTGGCAGGGCGGGTGAAAAGATTCAATGAGATACATAGGGGAAAGAGAACAAAATTTGGTAACGGCGACCGTTGCGACTGCGTTTGAGCATGCCGTAGAGACGTAGCACCGCTACGTCTCACTTACGCGCCGTAAAACCAACGCCGAATTCTTTGATCCAAATGCGATGCAGTTGCACACAGCATGCTCTATCTGCGCTGTGCGTCCGGCTTCAGGCACGTAATCAAGATCGCAATTGGGATCAGGCTTTTCAAGGTTGATGGTGGGCGGAATCTGGTTGTGCTGCATGGCCACAAGTGTAGCGGCGACACCCGCGGCGCCACAGGCGCCTTGCGGGTGTCCAATCTGTGATTTCAGCGCTGACATTGGCACTTTGTAAGCGTGGTCGCCCAGCGCCAGCTTGAGCGCACGCGTCTCGATGCGATCGTTCAGGTCCGTCGATGTGCCGTGCAGGTTTACATATTGAACATTCTCGGCGGCAATGCCTGCTTCTTTCATTGCCAAGCCAATGGCGCGCGCGGGCTCTTCGCCGCATTCCTGCAATCGCACACGATGAAAAGCTTCACAGGTGGAACCGTAGCCAGCGATCTCGGCATAGATGTGCGCACCCCGTGCACGAGCATGTTCGTACTCTTCCAGGACAAACATCCACGAGCCTTCAGCCAGCACAAAGCCGTCACGATCAAGATTGAACGGCCGCGAGCCGCGCTCCGGCGCATGGTTCCAGGATTCAGTCATGATGCGCATAAAGGTAAAGCCCTTGAGGATGCCCCAGGCCAGAGGCGAATCGACGCCGCCGACAAGCATCATGGGCAGTGTGCCGAGTTGGAGTTGACGCGTGGCGTAAGCGATGCCGTCAGTGGACGAAGTGCAGCCGCTGGTCACCACGTGGCTCAGTCCGCGAAAGCCAAAGCGCATGCTGACTTCACTGGACATAGTGCCCATGGTCCCGCTGGGAATGCTGTAGATGCTGATCTGCTTTTCTTTGCCTTCATAAAACTTGTGATACTGCGCGTCAGAAAAATCATGCGCGCCGCCGCCCGTGCCCAGCACCACGCCGATCTCGCGCTTGGCTTCGAGTGGCATTTTTTCTGGATCAAGCCCAGCATCTTTCAGCGCTTCAGTCGAAGCGGCCACCGCTAGCGGCACGCAGCGCGAGACATGCTTGCGCTCACGGGCTTCGATCCAGTCAAGCTCATTAAAGTCCTGAATTTCGCCGGCAATTTTTACGGGAAGGTCCTTGGTGTCAAAACTGGAGATAAGTTTTACGCCGCTCTTGCCATCCAGGATGGCCCGGCAAAACGCCGTCTTTCCAATACCATTCGGGCTGACCACACCCATGCCTGTAATCACCGCACGTTTGAGCATAGACTCTGATTCTATAATTGATGCAGGATTTATGCGCCATAGAAGCAGCTTTTAACAAATCTATGCATTCAGGCATTTACATCTCGGTCCCTTTTTGCAAGTCAAAGTGCACCTATTGCAACTTTGCTTCGGGAGTATTTTCTGCGGGGCAGATGGCACGGTACGTGGAGCGGTTGACCGAAGACATGCGGTCATTCAGGGCTTACGTGTCGCCAATGGGCGCGGAGATTCCTGAAGTAGTGGATTCCATCTACCTTGGTGGCGGTACTCCGAGCCTGTTGCCGCCGGACGATTTGAAGAAGCTATTCTTCGACATACGGCAGGAATTCAAAGTCTTGCGGAAGGCTGAGATCACGGTGGAATGCGCGCCGGGCACGCTTACTGATGAAATCATTCAGACGCTAGTTACGCGCGGGGTGAACCGGGTGAGCCTGGGCGTGCAGTCGTTTGTCGATCAGGAAGCGGCTTCTGTAGCTCGGCTGCACACGCGGGAAAAGACGCTCGGTGATATTGAGCGGCTGCGCAAAGCCGGCATCAGCAATATCAGCGTCGATCTGATCGCCGGGCTCCCGCACCAGACGCGCGAAAGCTGGGACTATTCTCTTGAGCAGGCGATTGCGGCGGGCGTCCCTCATGTGAGCGTCTACATGCTTGAGGTGGATGAAGACTCGCGGCTGGGACGCGAACTGATTGCCGGCGGAACAAAATACCACGCACATTTTGTTCCCGACGACGACCTGACAGCTGATTTATATGAGACAGCGTGCGAGCGTTTGAATGCAGCCGGTATTCAGCAATATGAGATTTCCAACTTTGCGCGCTCGGGTTTCGAGTCTCACCACAACCTGAAATATTGGACGCGTCAGCCGTATCTCGGGTTTGGCGTGGATGCGCACTCGATGCTGCCGTCGCGCAATGGCGAAGCGGAGAGTGTGCGGCTGGCGACAACCGGACGATTATGACCGGTTCTTTGTTGCAGCGGACTTTAAGGCTACAGCAGTGAACAAGGAGCAAGCATTAGAAGAGAGCTTCTTTCTCGGACTGCGGTTGAATCGTGGTGCGGAGATGGGCCACCTGCGGGAAGGGTTTAATGGGGCGGCAGACAAGTTTGCCGCGACAATCCAGGAGTTGGTGGAAGATGGCTTGTTAATTTGTAGCGGAGAAAATATACGATTGACGAACCGCGGACGATTGTTGTCGAATGAAGTCTTTGGAAGATTTATTGGAGTAGACAGGTCGGTTGCGAGCTAAACAAAAGGTCCCTCCGGCCTACTCACGCGCTGGTGAAATCGCGCGTTCGCTTTACGGCCGTCGGGATGACGATCGCCATGTTGTTCATAGAAGTTTTTGAAGACAGGACATAAATGCCCTCGAACCTAACCCAGCCTGAAGTAGCTCAATCAGAACAACGCAAAGTGCAACCCCCCATCGATCTCCGCAGTGACACTGTGACCCAACCCACGCTGGAGATGCGCAAGGCCATGGCTGAAGCCGAAGTCGCTGACGATGTTTACGGTGAAGATCCGACCATGAACCGGTTGCAGGAGCGGGCAGCGCAGATATTCCAGAAGGAAGCCGCGATCTTTGTGCCTTCGGGGACCATGGGCAACCAGGTGGCGATCCGGTGCCACACGCAGCATGGTCAAGAGATTATCTGCGAGGAGCGCGCCCACTTCATCAACCTGGAGTCGGCTACGGTGGCGGCGTTTTCCGGCTGCCAGCCACGCACGATCTACGGCGAAGACGGCGTGATTACCTGGGCGCAGATCAAGAAGAAGATAGCGCCGCCGGCATACTATCGCGCGCAAACCGGGCTGATTGAGCTGGAGAACACCGGCAGCCTTACCGGTGGGACAGTTTTTCCGCAAGATATAGCCGACGAAATCTGCGAGGGAGCGCATGAGTTGGGATTGCCGGTTCATCTGGATGGCGCGCGCATCTTTAATGCCGCCACGGCTATGAAGAAGACAGTGGCGGAGATCGCGCGCAAGTTTGATTCGGTGATGTTCTGCCTGTCAAAAGGTCTGTGCGCACCAGTGGGATCGATGCTTATCGGCAGCAGAGCGTTTATTGATAAAGCTCGCGTATTCCGCAAAGCCATGGGCGGCGGTATGCGGCAGTCGGGCGTGCTGGGCGCGGCAGGACTGATCGCGCTGGAAAAGATGCCGGCGCGTTTGCAGGAAGACCATGACAATGCGCGGCTGCTGGCTGAAGGATTGGCGGAGACCAAGGGGATCAAGATTGATGCGAAGAAAGTCCGGACAAACATTCTTGTTTTTAACGTGGTAGAAACGGGCATGGATACCGTTGAATTCAGCCGCAAGTTGGGCGCAAAAAAGGTTTTGGCCGCGGGAATCGATCAGGAGCAGATGCGGTTTGTTACGCACAATGACGTGAGCAGGGAAGATTGTGAGAGAGTGCTGGAAGTGGTGAAAGGAATTTGCAAGAAATAGGTAACGCGACGTTGCAAATTGTAGTCGAGACCCTGCAGGTATTCGCTGCAACGAACCGAAGTAACGTCCAACCCTATCCCTTTGTCGTCCTGAGCGCTGCGCGCAAATCGAAGGATCCCGCGAATGTTTCCTATGCTATGCCTGCGAAAAGGGGTTCTCTCGAAGATGCCTCGGTAGAATTCCCTAAAGCGGCATTCTTACAACCGGCAGCACCGGGGTCCTTCGACTCTATCTCACTCCTAACGTCGTGAGATGCCGCTCAGGATGACAGCGCCTTCAATTAGTGTTCCAATCTGCAATCCATTAGATGACCGCGCCTCTCGCGCTTTGATAAACTTGCAAGTTCTCCCGCTGAATAGAAAAGGACCCCACCCATGCCCACACAAGTTTCAGCCGCCCCGGAAGTTTCTCTTGCAGAGTTTCAGGCCGCTAGAAAAATCGTTTCATCATTTGCGTATCACACGCCGCTGCTCACGTCGCGGCTGCTGAGTGAGCACACCGGCTTTGATGTCCGGCTGAAAGCGGAGATTTTCCAGAAAGGCGGGTCGTACAAACTGCGCGGGCCGCTGAATAAATTTAGCCACCTGACGGAAGAGCAGAAGAAGCGCGGGGTGATTTGTTCTTCAGCGGGGAACCATGCCCAGGGCGTGGCTTTGGCTGCGGGAGTTTATGGAATCAAGGCGGTCGTTGTCATGGCCACGAACGCGACGCAGTCGAAAGTCGATGCTACACGGGCTTACGGTGCTGAAGTTGTGCAGCATGGCCTGATCTGGGACGAGGCAAATGAAAAGGCCAAGCAGCTCGTGCAGGAGCGCGGGTACACCTACATCCATCCTTTCGACGATCTGCAACTCATCGCCGGGCAGGGAACGCTGGGGTTGGAAGTGTATGAAGACTTTCCCGAGATAGATATCGCCGTTGTGCCGATTGGCGGCGGCGGGTTGATTTCTGGCGTGTCGATGGCGCTGAAGCAGCTGAACTCAAAGATCAAAATTATCGGCGTTGAGTCATCCGATGGCCCCGGCATGAAGCGGAGCATTGAAGCCGGCCGTGTGGTCACCTTGGACAAGATTGAATGCATCATTGACGGGCTGCGCGTGAAGACCGTTGGGCAAAATAACTTTTCGATTGTCCAGCGTTTTGTTGATGACATTGTGACGCTGCCCGACAAAGAGATTTTTGATGCGATGATCTGGACCATGTCGCGTTGCAAGCTGGTGGTGGAAGGAGCGGCCGCGGCGCCGGTGGCAGCGCTGTTGCACGGGCTGGTCAAAGCACCTTCGGGCTCGAAAGTAGTGGCAGTGCTCAGCGGCGGCAATGTGAACCTGGATCAGCTCAAAGGATTGAAGTGGAATTAAACCCCCAAACCTCACCGCTGATAACACTGATACCACTGATTTACACGGATCAAAGAAGGTTCAAAAGGATCATTTTGAATTTGTAAATCCAAGCATCCGTGTTTATCCGTGGTGAGATTTGCTTTTTGTATATAGCCTGAATGGCGTTGAGCAATAACGATTCACAGCGTAGTTGTGACACGCTAGTACACCAGCTACAAATCCTTTGCGTTGCGATGGCAGATGCGATAGCTTACCCGCATGGCCAATCCACAGGATGAACTGGAAACGCTTCGGGCGCAGGTTGCGTCCTTGACTGCGCGAGTTCATCGGCTGGAACAATCGGCCAGGACCCAGCCCCAAGTTACAGAAGCTGCGGCCACCCCGCCGGCAATCACCAGAACTCCTGAGCAGCCGCCAATTACGGTGTCGCGTGAAGACACAGAACGCCAGGCCATGCCTACGCCTCCGCCGCCGCTGCATGTTCCGCCGAGGCCAAACGTGGCAGCGCCAAAGTTTGTTCAGGCTATGCCACGATCATCAGAAAGTCTGGAAGGCACGATCGGCAAGCTGTGGCTCAACCGCATCGGGATTGTTGCCATCCTTATTGGGGTCGCTTATTTCCTGAAGTATGCGTTTGACAGCGGCTGGATAGGGCCTGGTGGCCGCGTGGCAATTGGGCTGATTGCCGGCATCGCCGTGCTGGTGTGGAGTGAGAGCTTCCGCAGAAAGGGAAGCGCATCATTTTCTTATTCGCTCAAGGCTGTTGGCATCGGCATCCTTTATCTGTCGTTGTGGGCAGCATCGCAATATTTCCATCTTATTCCCGCTTCAGTGGCTTTTGTGGCCATGATCCTGGTAACGGCATCGACGATCACGCTGGCACTCACGCAAGACGCCGAGATTTTGGCCGTCTACGCGATGATCGGCGGCTTCAGCACACCAGGGCTGGTTTCCACCGGAGAGAACCACGAAATAATCCTGTTCTCTTATGTCCTGCTGCTCGACCTGGCAATCTTGGCGATGGTGGCGTTTAAGCCGTGGCGGCGGATTGTGTGGGGCGCGATGCTTGGAACGACGGTGATGTACATCGGCTGGGCGGCGCAATTCTATGATTCGACAGAACGCCCCGTAACACTTCTATTTGCTTCCTTATTCTTTGTTGTATTCGCGCTGGTGCCGCTGCTCACCCCCCTTACGCGTTCACGCTGGCATCGGGGCATGTCCATTACCTTGACATTGTTGCCGCTGGTGAATGGCGGAGCATATTTTCTGGCGCTGTTTGCCATGTATGACCGCGAGACCGTTACGCTCACGTGGTATGCACTGGCGCTGGCCGTCGTGTATTTGCTGCTGAGCAGCCAGTTCAAGCGACGTGTGGAGAGCGAGCCGGACGTCATAAAGACAGTGAACCTTCTGCACGTGGCGGTGGCAATTGCGTTTATCACGGTAGCCATTCCGCTGAATCTGGACGCGCACTGGATTACGATTGGCTGGTTGATTGAATCGGCTGTGCTGCTGTTTGTGGCAGTAAAATCGGACGCACACTTCCTGCGCATCTTTGCCGGATGCACGCTTGCACTTGGTGTTTGCCGGCTGCTGTTCTTCGACAATTTCAATGTTCAAACTCTTATCTTCAATGCTCGTTTTGCAACTTTCCTGGTAGCAATTGCCATTTTGGGCGGAATTGTCGCCGCTGGAGAGCGCTACGGTTCAGGAAGAGAGATGCCGTTTGTGAAGCTGGCCGGCATTGCGCTGAATGTGCTGGCTCTGGTGGCACTCACCAGCGAAGCCGACGGCTACTTTAGCCGGCAGATCACAGCAACGTATCAGCATCGCAACATGTATGAAGCCGCACGACAATTGGAAATCGCGCGCGACTTCAGCTTCTCCGCCATATGGATTGTTTACGGTGCCGCGCTGATGGTCATGGGCTTCTGGAAGCGATCAGCATTTATCCGCTGGCAGGCCATGGTGCTGCTGGCCGTCACCATCGGCAAAGTTTTCCTTTATGACTCGCGCGAGCTGCAGCAGATTTATCGCATCCTGAGCTTTATTGCGCTGGGCGTAATGCTGATGGCGGTCTCATATGCTTACCACCGCGATTGGTTCAAATTATCACCGAGAAAAAGTGGCCGCACAGAGCAGGAGACGGCATGATGAAAATAGCAGCGGCATTGCTGGCAGCCGTGATTGTTGCCGGTCCTGCCATTCCTTATTTCAAGTATCAAAGACTGGTACAGGCGCAGCCGGGCGGGCAGCGCTATGTTGTGGTGGATGAGCAAATATGGAAAAATGCGCGGCCTGATCTGGGCGATCTGCGCCTATACAGTGGCCAGCAGGAAGTGCCTTATGCGCTGACAGTGGAACGCGGCAGCCGTGAAAGCGATAGCCGGGATGTGAGCGTGCTGCAACAATCGGTGGTCGGCGGCAAGACGCAGTTCCTGATTGATATGACAGGCGTGGCGGAGTATGACCACATTGACCTCAAGCTGGCGACAAAAAACTTTGTGGCGCATGCGCGGGTGGAAGGCCAGGAAGATCTCCATGGTAAGAATTGGGCTTTGCTCGGCGAGTCGATTCTTTACGATCTGTCAAAAGAAAATCTGGGCGGAAACAGTGTGTTGCGGCTGCCGCTTTCCACTTACAAGTATCTCCGCGTCACGATTGACGGGCCTGTGAAACCTGATGAGATTCTTGGTGCAAGCTCAGAGTTTCGCCAGGAGCAGAAAGCAGTATGGCGCGATGTGGGCGGAGCGCCCACCGTGGCGGAAATGCCCATGAGCGCAGCGCGCAATGATTCTTCGCGCAGGAGCGGTAAAGCCACGGTGCTGACGTTTGCTGTTGCGGAAAAAGTTCCTGTCGATCGTGTGACTCTGGAGATTGATCCGGCGCAGCCTAACTTTCGCCGGTCCGTGCAGATCACGAGCGATAAGGACGACTACGTTGGTTCAGGAGAGATTGATCGCGTCCACATGGTACGGTCAAGCCAGAAGATTGATTCAGACAATTACGATGTGAGTTTTTCCGCCGTGGGACGCAAAACGATCAAAGTAATCATCGATAATGGCGACGATCCGCCGCTGAAAATAAAAAGCGCGCGGCTTCAGCAACTGGAACATCGGCTCTACTTTGACGCGCCCGCGTCCGGGCGGCTGACGCTTTACTACGGCGACGAAAAGTTGGATCCACCTGTCTATGACTACGCGAAGCTCTTTTTGTTGGCGAAAGATGCGGCCCCGGCGCAGCTTGGAACGGAGGAAGCCAATGTGGCATATACGGGAAGGCCAGATGAACGTCCGTGGACAGAGAGGCACCCGGCAGTCTTGTGGATTGCGATTGTGGCCGCGGTACTGATCCTGGGCGCGATTGCCCTGCGGTCAATGAAGACCGCGGTTGCAGCTTAGTGAAAAACCGCCAAGGATTCTTTCTTCGGCTGGCTGGCCAGATGCTGAACAAAGCCTTTCAGCCGATCTTCAGCATCTTCCGCCGTGAATCCCTTAAACGCTACTCCCATGCCCACGCCAGGATGCGAACTAACCGTTTTTCCGGCAACATGAATTTCTTTGTCGCCGGCCTTGATGTCAAGCGTGACTACCTGCCCGGAAGGTAATGGCGAAAAAGTAAATATGTAACAGCCGCCCAGTGAGATGTCGCCCACGGTGCCCCAGTAACCAGTTTGGCCGATTTCAGGATAAACGCGCACGCCGGTGTCACACACAAAGCGCGGAAACCTACGGTGCTCTTTATATTCAACTGCCATACAGCAACTCCTTGCTACCCCAGGACCCCTCCTACGCGAACCTTGATTGGCAATATTGTTCCACTGTTTGGAACTGCCGGAGCATTACGTTGGATAAGGGCGCAAAGGTACGAAGGGGCCATGTACGGCGGAGTTTGCTCACATCCGAGCGCAAGCGGGGATCCCTATAGATCCAGGATGATAGGGGAATAACAAATTTAGATCAGCGTTTGTCTGCGAAAATCAGCGGCGAAAGAATTCCCTGCCTCTATAAGACGAAAGGGTTCCCTCGCTTCGCTCGGGACAGGGCCACTACCGTAGCGCTTCTTCAACTTCGCTGAGCCAGTCTGGTTTCTTTAGAACCTCGCGCGGTTTTGGGCCGTCGGCCGGTCCCACAATTCCGTCATTTTGCATAAGGTCTATCAAATGTGCGGCGCGACCGTAACCAATGCGCAGCCGGCGTTGCAGCAGGGAAGTGGAAGCTTTGCCAAACTCGATGACCAGCCGTACGGCGTCTTGATAAAGCTCATCGTGCTCGGCTTCGGCATCGTCGCCGGAAGCGCCATCCCCGGCAGCGCTGGCCACCCCTTCTCGTTCTTCTTTGGGGACTTCAAGGAACTTCTGCTCATACTGTGCTTGTGCCTGTGCGCGCCAGAATTCCACCACGGCATGCGTTTCTTTTTCTGATGTGTACGGCGCGTGCAGCCTATGCACCCTCGCCGACCCTGACGGAAGGTACAGCATGTCGCCTTTGCCCAGCAGAGATTCCGCGCCGTTAGCGTCAAGAATCGTGCGCGAATCAATCTTCGTGGCCACGCGGAAAGAAATGCGCGACGGAAAATTCGCCTTGATCAAGCCGGTAATCACGTCCACTGACGGCCGTTGCGTCGCCAGCACCAGGTGAATTCCGACAGCACGGGCCATTTGCGCCAGCCGCGTAATCGATTCCTCGACGTTTGACTGGTCCAACATCATGAGATCAGCCAATTCGTCAATAATGATCACGATCTGCGGCAGCGGCTTCTCGTCGCTCTCGTCTTCAAACAGGCTCGGCGTATCGCTTTCAAATAGTTTATTGTACTGCTCCAGATTGCGGACGCCTTTGGCTGCCAGCACTTTCAACCGACGCTCCATCTCGCGCACAGCATTGCGCAACGCGTTCGCCGCCAGCTTCGGCTCAGTAATGATCGGGACATACAAATGCGGCACGCCTTCATAAATCCCCAGCTCAAGCCGCTTCGGGTCCACCAGTATCAGCCTCACCTGCTCCGGCGTCGACTTATACAAAATCGACATGATCATCGCGTTAATCGCCACAGATTTTCCTGAGCCCGTCGATCCCGCAATCAGCAGATGCGGCATCGTGGCCAGGTCCGCGGTGATAATGCGGCCATTGATGTCCTTGCCCATCGCCAGCGTCAGCTTCGATTTCGTCCCCAGAAACTCCGGCGACTCCACCACTTCGCGCAGCCAAATCGTTTCGCGATTATGGTTCGGCACCTGTATCCCCACGGTGGATTTCCCCGGCATGCGCTCAATCAAAATGCTTTCCGCGCGCAGCGCCAGGCAGAGATCGTCGGACAGCGACGTAATGCGGCTATATTTCACGCCTGCATCCGGCTTGAACTCGTAGGTCGTCACCACCGGGCCGGGGTTAATCTGCGTCACCGCGCCGCCTACTGAAAATTCCGCGCACTTTTCCGTCAGGACTACCGCCAGCGCTTTTACTTCCGCTTCATTTATGGCTTGATGGTCTTCGCCCCGATGCAAAAGTGAACTGGGCGGAAGCTTGTAGCCTCCGGCAGCAATCTTCGGCAACACGGTCTTGCGTTTTCCTGAAAGGTCTTCGCGCGCATGGATCGCCGGCTCTGCATCTTCCGAACCCCCACCTGAAACCCCAACGCCCACACCACTGCCGACCGCCGAACTCGCAGCTCCCGGGCCACCAGCCCCAGCGTTCCCCGCAGCCGACTCCACGGCCTCAGCAAAAGCTGCCTGCATCGCAGCGTCAGCCGCTAAAGGCTCTTCATCTTCAAACGTACGCTCAATGCCTGTCTTCACCGGCTGAGCAGCGTCAGCCTGCGCGCGTCTGCGCGCCAACTGCGCCGGGCTCACTATCACTCCGCGCTCATTTGCATTGCGCAGCGCAGCCGCTTTAGCAGCTTCTTTCTCAGCTTTCTTCTGTGCCGTAGCTTTCGCGCGCGCCGCATGCCAATCCTGGAACCGCTGCCACAGCGCCAGCACAAAGGCAAAGCGAGTGTTCAACCAGATCTGCATGTTCACAAATGAGAACGCGGTTGAAAGATACATGGCCACCGCCACCACAGCCCCGCAAACTATATATGCGCCCACGGTATTGAAATAGTGGAGCAGCACATCGCCCACAATGCGGCCCAGCAGGCCTTCAATGGCCACGGCATGCATCCAGCGCAGGTGCCACGGCAACAGCGCCAGCAGCGCCGGAGTAAAGATCAGCAAAATCGCCGCGCCCAGCGCCTTCGCTCCAGCGCTAGCCACCGGCCTGGACTTAAACCAGCGCGCGCCCAGCAATCCAATCATCACCGGGGCGGCAAACACAAATATGCCAATCGACTGCAACAGCAAATCGCTCAGCGTGGCGCCAAACAGGCCAATCCAGTTGTGCGCGGATCCTGAACTCAACGAGCCCGCAGTATTCAGTGAGGGGTCCAGCGGCGAGTAACTGGCCAGCGCCAGAAAAAGGAGTGTCGCGGAGACAAACAGCAGGAACCCGACCAGCTCATTGAGCCGGCGGTTCTTCGTAGGCGTGAACGCACGCAGAAAATACTTCATTGGGGTCTGTCCTTTAGCCCGTAAGCCGCAGTAGCTGCGATAAAAGTTGCGGTAAAAGCGGCGCTTTCGCTGGCCAAACCAGCGTTGCAGGCCAAAAGCCCAGAGTACACCAGAGCCTGCTCATTATACCGGAATCCCTGCGCGAAATAGGTCACAATTCCGTAGTCCTTTAGGACTATGGGGTAACGAGACATGTTCCTGCTTCTCCTCTGGACGCTCCTTGTTTCCCGCCTCTGTCGCTTTCCTGTTTCCAACTTCTTATTTATTCCGATCTTTGATTCATCTGCTTTGCTTCTATTTCGATGCAAGCTGCTGGATTCGTGGAATTGCCAGAATCGCCGAAATTGCCAAACATCGCCGAAATTGGAAGCCTCTGCTATTTACCTCTCCGTGTTCCTCTGCGCCCTCTGTGGTTCCGATTTTTTGCTTTCCGATCCGCGTCTATTAGCGTTATCAGCGGTAAGGTTTTTCTTTTTCCCAGTTTTTCTCCGCGTCTCCGCGCCTCGCAGTGCTTTTGTTTTTCCGTATTCCCCGATCTCCCGATTTCCTCTGCTTCCTCCCTTCCTCCGTGTTTCAAAGGTTTTTGTTACCCCGATCTTTCCTGATCCGCGATCATCCGCGTCAATCAGCGGTAAGATTTTTCTTTCCTCTGCGTTCCTTTGCGTCCTCTGTGGTGCAAGCACAAAAAAGCCCAGGACCTTCGTCCTGGGCTCTTTCACTTAGTTGCTGCTATTGCGGGGTCGTGCTTAGAGGGCCCAGACCGGTCTTTGCATCGGGCAGGCTGATCATTGCCACCGGGCCGGATTTATGTTCACCGTTGAACGGCTTAGGCTTCGTTGGATCAAAGCCGCAGTCCTTTGCCGCGTTAGGATCGTCGAACCAGAAACCGACGTGGAACGTATTCGTCGGAGCCAGCCGCACATCGGGATCAAAGCCAAAGATGTCATCCAGCAGAATTGTCTGGATGCGCACGTGGCCGTTGTCACTGTGCTGCACCTGAATATCCGACTGGTACCACGCCAGCCCAAAGCTGCCGTTGAACACGTTGGTAAACGCCGGATCTTTTGTACCGTCAGCCAGCAGCGGGCTGCGCTGCACGGTGAACAGGTCAAACGCCAGTCCCGGACGGATGCCGTCCAGGTCAAGAATCAGCGTGTCATTCACTTTGCCGCGGATCACCGTTGCGCGCGCCCGTGGCTCCTCAGTGTTATTGGCCCGCAGGCAGCCGATGGTGTCTGGATTCGGCGTCAGGTTAAAGGTGATCACGTCAGTCTTTTGTGCGTTGGCAACTCCGGAGAGCGCCAGCGCTGCGGTTGCTGCCAGAAGTCCGCCCGCAATTTTCCGCGGCGTTCTCCAGCCATGTCTTTCTAGTGCGATTATCGTTCACTTTCTTCTCCTTATTATGTTGTAGGACGGTTATTGGTTATTTCCCTGGGTTCGGTTTTCATCTTCGTGTTCGCCGATCTTCAAAGCCTCAATGTTTGAAATTGAAGTTCTTCAAATCACCTTTCTGCACGTCACCGCAGTTTCAGATCGACGTCCTTTCAGGATCGAGGACTCTTGCGTGCCTTCCTCGATCCTCCAAAAACTTTAGTGCTTCAATCCCGGAGACACTGGCCGTTGCATCAGGAATTCAAGACCCGGCTGAAACGTATTCACAGGAGCAGGTTGCGCGGTTCGGACAGATTTCTCTTCTCCCACCACATCCATGCCCGGCTG
Source organism: Terriglobia bacterium (assembly GCA_963831465.1). Classification (GTDB taxonomy): domain Bacteria; phylum Acidobacteriota; class Terriglobia; order Terriglobales; family Acidobacteriaceae; genus Angelobacter. Next base: position 36,547 of record CAWHQH010000034.1, read on the forward strand.
ATCTTTGGTGACCCAGATCTGAATCAGTTGCGCAGTTTTTGTATGCGTGTTGAAGACCAGTTTGGGATGGTTTGCCAGCCCGCCTGTTGTCCTGGGCCGGGTGGCGATGTTGGCGACAATGTGCTTGTGCGAGTCGCGCATTGCCACAACTCCGGGGCTGGCCACGATGAAGTCATAAAGCCCTGGGTTGAACGTCCGCTCGCCGATCTGAAACTTGAAAGGCACGTTGGAGGAAACCACGTCATACAGGCGCGCCTGCGCCAGTGTCGGCAGCAATGCTCCAAGCGACGTCGCAATCAGCGCCAGATGCAAGAAGCGTCTCATGTGGTCCCATGTGGTAATTGCCATCGCTTTCCACGGCTGGCGGCGCAAAATGCGGTAGACGGCGAGCACGGCGGAGGTGTTTGTGTCCCGGAATTCTCCGCGCGGAAGGTAATTGTTCACGGCTTTGTCTCCTGCTTTTTAGAATTTTTTGAATCTTCTGGTGGCCGCCGCGAATCGTTGGCTACATAGATTGCAACTGCCACTTCTGCATTAGGCATCACCAGGGTTCCGGGAGTCCTTCCTGCACGATTGCTTATTTGTGACTTATTTAGGAGCAAGCTATGCCGAGAATTGCTGTGTATCGCTTCGGCCCGTTTGAGCTCGACGGAGCGGAGTATCGCCTGCTGCGCAATGGCGTTGAAGTGCCACTGCAGCTCAAGGCCTTTGAAACGCTTTGCATACTTGTGGAGCGCGCCGGTCGCCTGCTCACCAAGGACGATCTGCTGCGCCAGCTCTGGCCCGGCACTATTGTGGAAGAGAACAATCTCAACAAAAACATTTCCATGTTGCGCAAGGCGCTCGGTGAATGCTCTGCTGGCCACTCTTATATAGAGACGGTCCCGCGCGTGGGCTATCGCTTTGCTGCCCCGGTTGAGCAGGTTTCTGCCGCCGGACCCACGTTAGTGATGTCCCATGAGCCGCCGCCCGCGCCGCCTGCGCCGCCGCGCAGAAAGTCCGTTGCCGTCCTCTATTTTGAAAACCTAAGTGGTGACTGCGAAGACGAATATTTCCGCGACGGCATGACCGAAGACGTGATCACCGAACTGGAAAAAATCAGGGAGCTTCGCCTCGTCCCCCGTACATCCATGCTTGCATTCCGCGACAAGCCCGCGCCCATAACCCAGGTAGGTGAGCAGTTATGCGCTGATTTTGTCATGGAAGGCAGCATCCGCCGTGCCGGAGATCGTCTGCGAATCACCGCGCGCCTGGCCGACACCACCAGCGGCCACTCCGTCTGGGCGGAACGCTATGACCGCCGGATGGAAGATGTCTTTGCCATTCAGGATGAAATCGCCCAAAGCATCGCTCTGGCTTTGCGCGTGGTGCTCACGGAGAAAGAGAAAAGCGAAATTGAGAAGGTCCCAACCAGCAACATCCAGGCTTATGACTACTATCTTCGCGGACGCAAGTTCCTGTACCAGTTGCGCTGTCCCAGCCTGGAGTTTGCCCGGCAAATGTTTGCTCGCGCTATTGTCATCGATCCTGACTATGCCCGCGCTTATGCCGGCGTGGCAGATTGCTCTTCATTCCTCTATATGTGGTTTGATTCGACGGAAGATAATTTGCGTGAAGCGCTTTCCGCCAGCCGTCGCGCTGTGGAACTCGATCCCGATTCCCCAGTCACGCATGCATCGCTCGGCCTGGCGCTCTTTTTGAGCAAGGACTATGAAGCCGCCGAGGAAGAATTCGAAACCGCGCTAGGATTGTGTACGGAGCTGTTTGAAGCTTACTACTATTACGGTCGCTCGTGCTTTGCCCAGGGACAGTTTGAAAAAGCTGCTGAGCTTTTCCTTAAGGCGAGCCAGGCAAGCCCTGCCGATTTTCAGGCGCTTTCACTGCGTGGCCTCTGTTTCCGCGCTTTGAATCGCGAAGCCGAAGCCCATCAGACATTCCAGCAATCTCTAAAGAAGATCGAGAATCATCTTCAACTAAATCCTGACGACGTTCGTGCCGTCTACATGAAGTCCGGATCTTTCATTAGTCTCGGCGATCGAGCGCAGGGTATTGAATGGTCAGACCGCGCCTTGTCCATGGACCCGGAGGAGCCGTCAGTCCTTTATAACGTGGCCTGCAACTACGCGCTGCTCAACGAAACCGGCAAAGCTCTTGACTGTCTCGAAAAAGCATTTGATAAGGGCTTTGGCCATAAAGAGTGGATGGAGCATGATCCGGATTTCTTGTCGATCAAAAATCATCCGCGATTTAAGGCATTGATGCGTGGCCTTGCCGCAGCTCGGGCAGCCTGTTAGTGAACTTTGCGATCAGTGCCTCCGTGTTGATCCGCAATAAGATTTTTAACTTGATCCCTCATTATCAGCGTCATCTGCGCAATCAGCGGTAAGCGTTTTGTTTCCCTGCCCCGCGTTCATGCGCGCTGATCCGCGGTAAGCTTTTGTCTTTCCGATTCCGGCGATGTCGCGCGATCACGGCGATCTCTTCCTACCAGTACGTCACACTGACCTTATCCAGCCACACTGAAAATGGCGAGCCCACATTGTTGGAATCTGACTGATAGGCAATATCCAGACCGCTGTTGCTGTCAGGAGTGTGCTGCATGCTCAGGTTGACGATGCTGCGCTGGCCATTGACGGTGACGGCGGTAAAAATTAAATTCCCGCCGGTCTGGCGCTGAAATTCGAAGAGTGCATGGTTCCAGGTCTTGGCTGCGGGTTCAGGGCAGGTTGCCGCAGAAGCCACCCATTTTTTCCCGATGTTGTCCCACATGCGCCAGGCATGGCCGCCCGCAAGGTCGCATTGCGCGCCAAAGTTGTATCGGCTGCCGCCTGAGCTTTCTGTTACGTAGAATTCCATGGCCTGCGTGGCTGCCGGATTGTCCACGTAATACTGCAGGTCAAAAAGAAAGTGTGTGGCGCTATTATGCGCTCCCAGCGCCTTGAACCACATCACCGCGCCAAAAGGTTTTGTGCCGGACAGAATGGAGAACCTGGCGGACGATCCACTCAGAGACGGCGTAGCGATTCCTTCTGTCATGGAAAAGACGGCTGCCGGTGCTCCAGCGCAAGACAGAGTGCAGGTCTGCCAGCCGGCAAGCTTCTGTATGTCGGAAATTACCTGGGCGTTGCTTGGTGCGCCACCGGTAGGAGTTGGGCTGGGACTCGCGCCGGGACTGGGCGAAGGGCTGGGACTTGGGTTGGCTGAGGTGTTGGTTGCCGTGGAACCTGCGGCTGCCGCTTGGCCGCCGCATCCGGCAAGCAGGCCCAACGTGGCAACTAAAGTAAAAATGGCAAGACTCGGGCGTAGCAGTTTCTTCAGTGTCTTCATTTCTGGGGAACTCTCTCCGAGTGGCAAATTTTAGACGGGTGACGTTCTGTGGAGTCTATAGAGAAGCAGAGTAGATGCGGGAAATTTCTAGTGCTGCTGCTTTAGGACTAAGTGAGTACCCTTACACCTGAGTCTTTGGTTTTTTGGATTGTAAGGAACAGTGCGATGTCGAGCGCAAAAAAGGACATCCGGCGATTAAGCCGGATGTGAGGGGGACTACCTTTCAGCTTGGTCAAAACTCAGCAAAAAGTCTTGATCTGATGTTGCGCAATTCCAAAACTTTTTGATCCGTGTAAATCAGTGCTATCAGTATCATCAGCGGTAAGTTTGGGTTCTACCAGACCGTGAGGCTCACCTTGTCCAGCCAAACGGAAAAGGGCGCTCCATTGATGTTGGAGTCTGATTGATAAGCGATGTCGAGACCGTTGGTGGAACCGGGCGTGTGCTGCATGCTTAGGTTCACCAGGCTGCGCTTGCCGTTGACAGTTACGGCGGTCCACAGTAACTCGCCGCCTGGCTGGTGCTGAAATTCCAGGGTCAAGTGGTACCAGGTCTTAGCCAAAGGAGTTGGACACGTTACAGGGGAACCCACCCAGCGCTTGCCAATGTTGTCCCACATGCGCCAGGCATGCGCGCCGGCCAGATCGCACTGTGCGCCAAAGTTATAGCGGATGCCATTGGCGTTTTGCGTTACGTAGAACTCCATGGCCTGGTCCACTGCCGGATTATCGACGTAATAATTCAGGTCTAAAACAAAATGCGTCGCATTATTGTGGCCGCCTCCCAGGGTCTTGAACCAGAGGGCAGCGCCCCAGGTTTTAGTCCCAGGAAGCAGAGAGAACTTTGCTGACGATCCACTTAACGAAGGGTTGGTTATCCCCTGCGTCATGGAGAAAACAGCCATTGGTGTTGCAGTGCAGGTACCGAAACAAGTCTGCCAACCCGTCAGCTTCTGGATGTTCTGGATTACCTGCGCGGTGCTGGGAATCGTGACGGCAGCTAGTGGCTTCACAGCCGCGCCAAACGCAACCAGCAAGGCAAAAGTCAGGGATACAAAGCTTGGGCGTACAACATCTTTCAGTCTTTTCATTCTCACGGAACCTTTTTTTCTGAAACGGCAGATTCAGATTTTCTATTTGTTACGACGGTGGCGGGTGCAAAGGTTTTTGAAGTGTATAGAGAAGCAGAGTAGATGTGGAAACCAAAAGGGAATGCGGCTTTGGGATTACGAGGAGAAGCTTACTACCTCACCTTTGTATACACTGGCTTCTAAAAACCAGAACGAGGCGAATGGCTTTCGCGATGACGATTGCCTACCTGAGCATGCATCTATTAATACATGGGTTCATCTCTCACCTCTGGCACACTTTTCCCCATCGACAATCTGCCGGAAGGTCTCCTCTACCAGCCTGACTTTCTGAGCGAAGCAGAAGAAGCGGACCTGATGAATATCTTCCGTGAGCTGCCATTTCAGGCATTCGATTTTCATGGCTATACGGCTCGGCGTCGGGTCTTGGAATTCGGTCTGGAATATGACTTCACCACGCGTCGGGCTACGCCTACTCAAAGCTTTCCGGAATTTCTGTCGCCCGTGCGGGAGCGTGCGGCGCAATTTGCCGGCATCTCTGCGGCAGCACTCGTCGAAGGCATGGTGACGGAGTATTCTCCGGGTGCGCCAATCGGCTGGCATCGCGACGCGCCACAGTTTGGCGCCATCATCGGCATTTCACTGGCCGGCACATCGCGCATGCGCTTTAAACCATACAAGGCGGAAGGTAAGCCGGTTGCGCTTACGCTTGAGCGGCGTTCCATCTACCTGATGCGTGGTCCGGCGCGTTGGAAATTCCAACACAGCATCCCTCCCGTAAAAGAGCTGCGCTATTCCATCACCTTCCGCACATTGCGCAGCAGAGAGAAAAATACTGAAGCTGCTTAATTCTGGCCGATTTACCGCATGGTTCCGCGCCAATCAGAAATGGGACGAAATGCTTTCCTGGGAACACAATAAAGTGTTAAGGCGCGATTGTTTATTTTGTGCAGCAACCTGCAGGTGCTCTGCTCGATTCCTATGCAGCAACAAGGTCGTTTTGAGCAAGTCCCTGCAATAACTAGTTCCCCCTCGAGTTGAGGCTCCATGCGTTCCACTTCATGTCGTAACTTTTTTCTTTCTAGATCTAATTCATTCTGCGCCGCGCTGGCGCTCGTCATAACAGCGCTGGTGTTTGCGACACCGAGTTTCGCCCAGGTGTCATTCCAACCGTCGGTCCATAACAGCCCGAATATTCCAACTGACATTTTTCAAGTGAAGCTGTCTCAGATCGAAAAGCCTGACCTGATCACTACACAGGCCGGCAGCAACATGGTGAGCGTCTTCCTGAATGATGGCAATGGCAATTTCCCCGCAAGTCCATCTGCCACGTATTTGACTGGCGGCGTCGGCACAATGTCAGTGGTTTCCGCCGACTTCGATGAGGATGGCTCGCCAGACATTGCCACAGCAAACTGCGGCAACACGCCAGATCCTCCGCAAACGCCGGTGCCATCAAGCGTTTCTATCCTTTTCAATAATGGCGATAAAACTTTCAAGCCGCATGTGGATTATCCTTTGCCCGCTTGCCCGGATTCCATTGGCTATCTTAGTGCCGTCAGTGGCAACTCACTGTTGAGCTTGATTGTTTCTTATGGACAATCAACTATGACCCTGCTCGCCAATGACCGTTTTGGGACTTTTTCTGAGCGAACTATCCAAGGTCCTGCCGGTTCACAAATTACAGGAGTATCAGCGGCCGACTATAGAGGAACCAACAGCGGTCTGGACGATATTGCCGCGATCATGAACGGAAACTCAGTCGTGATCTTTTATGCACAGCCAGATGGAACATATAGCGCGCCCGTCACCATCTTCTCCATGGCCGCCACCTTGCTCGGAGCAAATACCGTGGGATTCAACGCTACGGGACGGCCCGACCTCATGGTTCCATTTACCAGTGGCACAGAGTCGGGAGTGATTCTGCTGGCCAACAATGGCGGCGGAAGTTTTACCGAAAGCAAGTTGAACGTTGATCCTCGCTACACCAACGTAGGCCACAAGGCAGCGGAAGGCGACCTGCAAGGCACCGGCTTGCACAGCGTGGTTTTGCCTATTGCTTATTCAATTAACTCCACATTGTTCACCGCGTTTGCTGTCTTCACGCAGCAGAGTAAGGGCGCGTGGAATGGGCCAATCTATCTGGCCGGGGACAATCAGGGAACGGCTGAGGCTGCCGTGGTGGCTGATTTCGATGGTGACAATAAGCAAGACATCGCCGTCGCCGGTGGAGAGGACAATAATCTGTTCGTCTTCCGCAATACCACCTCAGCCAGCGATTGCTCATTTTTTGCAAACGCGGCCGTTCACGTCTGTTCGCCAACTCCCGGATCGTCTGTAAAGTCACCAGTGCCGACGTCGATCTCAGCCAATGGAACCCCATTTCCAATTGTGGCGATCAAGGCCTACTTCAATGGGACGCAGGTAGCAAGTTCAGAAACCAACACGCTTAACTTCACCATTGTTGAGCCTCCGGGCAGCTACCAACTGGCGGCAAATGCCTGGGACTCCAATGACAAGGTTTACCAGACAATTGTGAATTTCACCGTTCCGTCCACAGCGCCATGCAGCGCGCCTACTTCTGCGGGAATTCATATCTGTGCGCCAACACAAGGCTCAACTGTCGTTTCACCGGTTGCCATTTCAGCGGCAGCCAACGGGGGAACGGCAACGATTTCCGCAATGAAGGCTTACATTGACAGCAAACTTGTTGCCTCTTCCACCAGCGGGACTCTCACCGGATCAGCGCCGGAAGCTGCCGGAACGCACAATCTCACTGTAAATGCCTGGAACACCGCGGGTAAACTCTTCCAGAGCACTGCGACGTTTACTGTGCATTGATTATTGTTTTGCGTCACTCGTCTAGCGCCTTCTGGCTCACGCCAGGAGGCGCTTTTGTTCCGTCGATCTGTTGCAACGAACCTGCTTTTAACCACGAATGGCACGATTGACGTACCCTTCAATGGGCAATTAAGATTTTTCCTCACGCTTAATAAGAGGTGGCGTCCCTTATGAAATCCGGGTTTAGCACGCTCCGCACCCTGACTCTGCGCCTGGCTTTGCTTTCCGCAGTGGGTGCGGCTGTGGCATTTGCCGCGGGGCGACCTGTGGCCAAGCCGGACGACGATTTGCCGGCCGCAAGCCAAATACAGCCTGACGAACTGGTTCTGGCCATGAAGGCTCCCGGAGCGCAGAAGCCCACAGTGCTTTATGTAGGCCCCAAGTCGTTTTATGCTCAAGGCCACATTCCCGGTTCTGATTACATTGGGCCGGTGAGCAAGCCAGACGGAATGGCGGCGCTGCGTGCTCGCGTTGCATGGGTGCGGAAAGATATGCCGATAGTCATCTACTGTGGCTGCTGTCCCTGGGACCACTGCCCTAATATTCGTCCGGCGTTTGCCGAGCTGAAGAAAGAGGGCTTCAGCAAGGTGCGCGTACTCTATCTGGCTACCAGCTTTGGCGTCGACTGGAAAGACAAAGGGTTGCCCGTGGCCACCGGAGAATAGGCACGCGAATGCGTCCTGCAATGGTCTTGCTGGCGTTTGCCGTAATCGCACTGGGCGTTTACGTGGGGATCCATCGCAACCGCGGACAACATTCTCCTTCAGTAAAATCTGTTATTGAAAATCCCGCAAACACAAATCCCGGACTAGCCGTGGCTCCCAATCTATCTGTTACAGACCTGAACGGAGACGCACTGCAAACTGCAAAATATAAAGGCAAAGTCGTACTGGTAAATTTCTGGGCGGCATGGTGCACACCCTGTGCAGAAGAAGTTCCGCAGTTCATCGCGCTGCAAAAGAAATACCAGGACCAGGGACTACAGGTGATAGGCGTTTCAGTGGAAGATGATGCTCGCGAGCTGCGCAACTTCTATCGCAAATACCAGATGAATTATCCCGTGGTGCCCGGCGACATCAAAATCGCGGACGCATTCGGCGGTGTTCTTGGCCTGCCCACAACTTTCGTGATCGGTAAAGACAATTTGGTCCACGGCAAACACAATGGCGCAACCGACTTTTCCGCGCTTGAGCGGGAAGTAGTTGCGCTGCTGCATGCGCCGCAGGGCTAGATTAAGGCATTTCCTGAGCCGCTGTATCCACTACTCACAAAGCATTAGCGTCCATCTCACCCCCGACGATATGCCATCCTGAGGCAAGCCACGCCGAAATACAAAGTGTTTCAGACGCCGTTTCCGGGAGCCGAAAAATCGGCTCCGCTGCCCCGTAGGGGTATCCAAGTTACTTGGAGGATCGGCTGTCCTAAAGAGCAGATCCTACGGATGACACAAATATACAAATTCAAAATAATCGTATTGAGCGTTTCTGATCCGTGTCATCCGTGTTATCAGTGGGGAAGTTTTATTTCCCCAGTGACGCCATGTCAATTACAAAGCGATATTTCACATCGCTGCGCAGCATGCGCTCGTAAGCTTCATTGATTTTCTGGATGGGAATTACCTCAACGTCGGCTGTGAGCTTGTGCTGGGCGCAGAAATCCAGCATCTCCTGGGTCTCTGGAATTCCGCCGATCAGTGACCCTGCTAGCTGACGGCGCTTGAAGATCAGGTTGAAGACCTCAATACTGGGTGGTTGCGGCGGCGCTCCTACCAGGGTGAGCGTTCCGTCGCGCTTGATCAGCGCCAGGTAGGCGTTGAGATCGTGCGGTGCGGAAACAGTATCAAGAATAAAGTCGAAGCTGCCAAGGTGCCGGTCCATCTCGTTCTGATTTTTTGAGACCACTACTTCATGCGCGCCCAGGCGTTGCGCGTCCTCTTTTTTGTTGGGCGACGTAGTGAACAGGACAACATGCGCGCCCATGGCATGGGCCAACTTCACGCCCATATGTCCCAGACCGCCCAGACCCACAATGCCCACTTTTTGTCCTTTGCTCACCTTCCAGTGGCGCAGCGGAGAATACGTTGTAATGCCGGCGCAGAGCAGCGGCGCAACTCCGGCAAGATTGGTTTTGTCTGGAACGTGCAAAACAAAATACTCGTCAACCACGATGCTCTGCGAGTACCCGCCATACGTCATGCCGCCCAGATGCTTGTCCGGAGAGTTGTACGTGCCCACAAAAGCCACATCGCAGTATTGTTCCAGCCCGGCTTCGCAGTTGGCGCAGTTGCGGCATGAATCCACCATGCATCCCACAGCGGCAACGTCGCCCACTTTGAAGCGCGTTACCTCGCTCCCCACGGCAGTTACGCGGCCAACAATCTCATGCCCCGGTACCGCCGGATACGTTGTGCCGCTCCATTCATTGCGGACCGTATGCAGGTCAGAGTGGCACACACCGCAATAAAGGATTTCAAGCTGCACGTCCTGCGGCAGCGGCTCGCGGCGCGCAAATGAAAACGGCGCCAGAGGCGACTTCGCCGACTCGGCCCCGTAGCCAAGCGTTTTGGTCTTTGCTGGAGTTGCTGCAACAAGCGTGGTGGACATAATTCTTTATCTCCTATGGATGGCTGACGGTTGCGAGGCGGGCGTTGAATACTAAACTTTTGAATGCAACTTACGACAATGATATTGGTTCGTACGTCTTCGGGTTACAGGAATGCGCCGGTCACTCGTTTACTTTACTTTCGATGTGAGAGCGGACTCTTAAGATTCATCGAGTGACTTGATTTCCAGATATCCCGATGTCCCGCTCAGCAGATCCCAATCTCCCGCCGATTTGACACCTTCAGCAAACCCATTAAAATAGATGAGTATTTTCCCGTCGCAAGCGCCGGTATTTGTCTGGCGCCTCATTCAATGCCGAAGTGGCGGAATTGGCAGACGCGCATGGTTCAGGTCCATGTACTCGCAAGGGTGTGGGGGTTCGAGTCCCTTCTTCGGCACCAATTCTTTTTCTTGTCAATCACTTAGCGTTTGGTGATCACGAGTGTGCTTCTCGATTGGACATGAAAGATGAGTCGTAAATGCGAATATTTGCCTTGTCAGATATCCACATTGACTACAGCGAGAATGCCAAGTGGATAGCAAATTTATCCGTTGCTGAATATAAGGACGATGTCCTTATCATGGCGGGCGACGTGAGTGACGTCCGGCGACTGCTTGATTGGTGCCTTAGCACTCTCGCCAGGCGCTTCAAAAAAGTTTTGTTCGTTCCCGGGAATCATGAATTGTGGGTGATACGCGAAGACCGTGAAAAGAATTCATTGCAGAAGTTCGACGAGGTATGTGCGGTGGTCAAATCGAGTGGGGCTTCTATGCAGGCATTTCACGAGCGCGGAGTCTCGATCATTCCTCTGCTGGGATGGTACGACTACTCCTTTGGGGAACCTAGCGACGAGTTGAAGTCGATATGGATGGACTATTGTTCATGCCGCTGGCCGAACGGATTTACGGAACAGGACATTGCGGCGCACTTCACAGCATTGAATCGTGAACAGGGCAGCACGGCCGGCAACAAAATTATCACCTACTCGCACTTTTTGCCTCGTATTGATCTGATGCCGGAGTTCATCCCAAGTGCCCATAGGTTCTTATATCCAGTCCTGGGGTCCGTGCAGATTGAACGCCAGTTGCGGAAATTCAGCCCGAGCTTTCACGTCTACGGACACAGCCATGTGAATCGCCAGGTGAAGATCGATGGCGTCTCGTACATCAACAATGCGTTCGGCTATCCGAGTGAAACCCGGACGGCGAAGCAATTGATATGTATCCATGAATGCTAACAGCAGAGACCGCAACTCACATAACATGGAGGGAATGAACGCGACACTTCCGCTCACGCCGGCAGAGATCCATTTGTGGCTCGCCTTTTACGATGAAATAACCGACGAGCGCCTGCTCTCGGAATATCGTGCATTGCTCAATGCCGCCGAAAAGGAACAGGAAAAGCGATTTTATTTTGCCAGGGACCGGCTCCGGTATCTGGTTACGCGGGCTTTGGTGCGGACGGTTTTGTCACGGTATCTACCAATCCATCCCAGAGACTGGATGTTTTCCACAAATGCTTATGGCTGTCCTCAGATAGCGAATGCGGAGGCAAAGGAAGAATGCATCTCGTTCAATATTTCGCACACGCACAGCTTGATTGTTCTGGGAGTAACCAGGCATCGCGCGCTGGGAGTAGATGTAGAAAATGTTGAAGCGCGTGAGGCATTGCTTGATATTGCGGACCGCTTTTTCGCGCCTCAAGAAGTTACAGCGCTGAATGCTGTGCCGATGGCGCAACAGCAATATAGATTTTTTGAATACTGGACGTTCAAGGAATCCTATATCAAGGCGCGCCGCATGGGTTTGTCCCTGCCGCTCAACAAGTTCAGCTTTCATTATTCTCATGATCAATCAGTTGAGATCGCAATTGATCCCGAGTTGGCTGACGATGCAACGCGCTGGCAGTTCTGGCAGTTTCGACCCAGATCAGAATATCTACTGGCAATTTGCGCGGAACGAGTTGGCAACGAGCCGCCAAAACTCACCGTGCGGCAGGCAGTTCCAATGTTGAGCGAAAAGAGCTATACCCCGGAATTCCTCCGGATTTCACCAATAAAACCCTCCTTATAGCGGCTACACTCGGCGGTTCGATTCCCATCCCGGCTCCCTTGACCCTTATTTACATTTATTTGCTATCACCTTTGGGAGTTCTCGAAAGGCGGTCGTTATCCTGTGCTGCTGCATCTTAAGCATGAGGAAAGGACGATCCAGGTGGCACAAGAGTTCGAACTCGAAGAAAGGGCGCTTGCCGCCGTGCAGGAAGTCTCCAAAAAAGATGATGCCGGCAAGGCTGCTTCTGCACCGAAGAAACGCAAACGCCTAACCATAAGGGCATTGCTGCGGCCTCATGCTGGGTCGCTTGCCTTGGGCTTTCTTGCGGTGCTGGGTGAGGCAATTGCGAACCTGTTGCAGCCGTGGCCGCTCAAAATTGTTCTGGATGAGGTGTTTAAGAACCACGCCGGAAAATCCGATCTGCCTCACTTTGTCTATCAATTCGTGGGCGCTGACAAGTTTGCCACCATTAAGTTTGCCTGCATTGCCGTGATGGCAATTGCACTTCTGGATGCTATCTCCACCTATGGGGAAAAGTATCTGACCACCAGCGTGGGGCAGTGGGTGACATACGATCTTCGGCGAGCCATTTATGCTCACATACAGCGGCTCTCCCTGGCTTTCCACGATCAGAGCCGGACCGGTGACCTCATCAGCCGCGTTACTACTGACGTGGATGACATCCAGAGCTTTATCGCCTCAGGGCTTTTAAGTTCAGTGATCAACGTGCTCACGCTGGTTGGCATGGTGGGCGTAATGTTGTGGCTGAATTGGCGGTTTACGTTGATTGCCCTTTCTGTAGCGCCGATTCTCTTCCTGGTGGTTTATAGCTATACGCGCCGCATCAAGAAAGCTGCGCGCACAGTAAGGAAAAAAGAAAGCGCTGTATTCTCCGTGGTGGAAGAGGTCTTGTCGTCTATTCGCGTGGTGAAAGCCTTTGCCCGCGAACGATATGAGCAGGAAAGACTGGAAGAGGCCAGCTTGGAAGAAGTGGAGTCCTCACTGCGCGCCAGGAGCCTGAAGGCAAAGCTTACGCCATTGGTCGATGTGATTGTGGCGGTCGGAACCTGCCTGGTGCTGTGGTTTGGCGCGCGATTAACGCTTAGCGGCGCTCTGTCTGTGGGATCAATGGTGCTGTTTGTGCAATACCTGAGCAAGATGTACAAGCCCATGCAGGAACTTTCCAAGATGACAGACACCTATTCCAAGGCTGCCGTGGGCTATGAGCGCATCCAGGAAATCCTGCAAACCGATGACGAGGTCCACGATCTCCGCGGCGCCAAGGCGGTAAAAAAGCTAAAAGGCAAAATTGAATTTGAGCACGTTTCTTTCGCGTATTCGCCTGATCAGCCAATCATCAAGGACATGAGTTTTTGCATCGAGCCGGGACAGGTTGCCGCCGTGGTCGGACCAACGGGCGTCGGCAAAACAACAATCGTAAGCCTGGTGCCGCGATTCTACGATCCAAGCGAAGGAGTAATAAAGGTTGACGGGATTGACGTAAGAAAGATCAAGCAACAATCGTTGCGGGAGCACATCAGCTATGTTTTGCAGGACAACGTGCTGTTCCATGGGCCGCTATGGCAGAACATTGCCTATGGAAAGCCGGAAGCGACGCAGAAGGAAATTGAGCGTGCCGCCAAACTGGCCAATGCCATGGAGTTCATTGAAAAGCTCCCGCAGGGTTTTGACACCATCGTGGGTGAGCGCGGCATGACGCTTTCCGGCGGGCAGCGCCAGCGTATCGCGATTGCGCGGGCCATCATCCGCAACACGCCGATTCTGATGCTGGATGAGCCCACTTCGGGGTTGGATGCAGCGTCAGAAAAACTGGTGTTTGAGGCTCTGGACCGGCTCATGGAAGGGAAGACCACAATCGTGATCGCGCATCGACTCTCCACGATCCGCCGGGCCGACGTGATCTTTGTGGTGAATGAAGGAACAATCGTGGAACAAGGCAAGCAAGAAGAACTGCTCAAGGCTGGCGGATTATATGCGGAACTCCACAAGCTGCAATTTAAGGACGAAGAAGCGCCTAATAAGTCGTTCCATCACAACTGATTCAGTTCAGCAATGCGGGCTTGCACAACTTTGGTAAAGGCCGATGCTTTGTCCGGCGGATAACCCCCAGCGCGAAAGGCGTCGAGAATTTGATCTGCAGTGAGTTGAGCAAGCAGCCCACCCAGCCACTTTGCATCGGCGCGCGGCACGTGGTTTCCCACCCAGCGCATATGCACCTGGTGAATGTAGCTGGGCAGGACAAGCAGGTGGAGCAGCGGCGGTCGGCGGGGGAAGTTGAAGTCCACGTAATCAGGCGTGGCGTTGGAGATGAACCTGGCTTTTTTATATTCCCCAAAATTATTTTTTGACGCGGCTTCAGTCCAGTGCTTGCCAGAAGCGCCGAAAGCCGTGCCTACGTCGGTTACAAGATATTCCTGGCGGCCGTCCTTGCTAGTGGAAACACCGTTGTTTTCGTCCTTAAGGTCCCAGTTGCTGAGCAAAGCCATCATCACTCGCAGCCCATTGAATTCACGAGTACCCACAAAGGGATTGTCTTGCCAGTTCCAGTCAGCCTCTTTTTTTTCTGCACCACGATGGCGCTGAAGGCGTGCTCCATCAACATGCCCTGGAGAAATTACGTGGCCTTGCCCGCGGTGCAGGTGGGCCGGAAGATTTTTCACCTCCAGATCGGAGACGTAATAGTTTTCATTGGTGAAATAGCCGATAGCCCACAGCAGCCGGGTCGCCACCACTTCCGGCTGGGCTTCAATTCCCAGCTTGGCTTTCCACTTTGTCCCATCCGCATCTTCCACGTCGAACTTGGAATTCTGTCCGTGCCGATCTTCTTTCAGGAACCTTACCGGCAGATGAAGATGGTGCTTTTCCCCTCCAGGGCCGTTCAGCATATCTTTTGACTTGATATTGCCAGGATCATGCCAAATGGCGGGTGCGGCGGAGGGGTCACTTTTAGCTGGCTGTTGGCTGAGACCGGGGAGTCCAGTGGCGACGATCAGGGCAACCAGCACCAGCGTTGATCGGCCAAAAAATGCATTATGGCAAAAGGACATGAGAGTACCCGAAAGTTGGATGCCGGATTCAGAGCAGAGGAAATAGCCAAAGCTGCAGGCCAGAGCTGCATCTAACAACAAGGTGAAGCGCGGCACCACCAGAACGCTAATCTACTGATCTAGACAACAAGGAGCACCATTGAAGCTGATAGTTCAGCCGGCGGACGGCGCCGCGCCGCTGCTCAAAGCCATTAAACGGGCCAAGAAAAGCATTGAGATTGTTATTTTCCGCTTCGACCAAACGGAGATCGAGCACGCGCTGGAAGATGCCGCACAGCGGGGCGTGTTTGTGCATGCGCTGATCGCGTTTACCAATCGCGGTGGAGAGAAGAACCTGCGGAAGCTGGAAATGCGGTTTCTGGAAAAAGGCATCACAGTCGCGCGAACCGCCGACGACTTAATTCGTTATCACGGCAAGATGATGCTGGTGGACGGCAAAGAACTCTACCTGCTGACCTATAACTTCACCCATTTGGATACAGAAAGAAGCCGCAGCTTCGGTATTGTGACCCGGAACCGCGAGCTGGTAAAAGAGGCGTCACGACTTTTTGCCTGCGATACGCAGCGGCAGACCTACAAATCCGGTTCAAAGAAGTTTCTGGTAAGCCCTGTGAATGCGCGACAAGGACTGGAAGCATTTATCAAGGGAGCAAAGAAGGAACTGTTGATTTATGACGTGGACATTGCCGATAAAGAAATACTGCGCCTGCTGCAGGACCGTGCCCAAGCAGGAGTGCAGATCAAGATCATAGGGCATGTCTCCCGCAGCAAGCATCTTTCCGCGCGGGTGTTTAAACGCATGCGGCTGCATACGCGAGTAATCATTCGCGATTGCAAACAGGCATTTCTGGGCAGCCAGAGCATGCGCAAGCTTGAACTGGATGAGCGGCGCGAAATCGGCATGATCGTGAGCAATGCTAAAGTCGTCGGTTCAATGGTCACGGTCTTTGAAGATGACTGGAAGGCGTCAACGCCGGCGGACCCGCGTGCCGATAAGAAACGAGTGAGTGACAGGGCGGAACGTACGTCGCGGAAGGTCACAGAGGCTGTAAAGAAGAAGCTTGCCCCGACGCCGGTGGTACAGGACGTGGTTAGAGCAATTGAGAAAGAAGCGAAGGTGGAAGTTGACCGCGAAGAGGCAAGCGAAATGGTAAAAGGCGCGCTGACAAAAGCAGTGAAAAAAGCGGCAGCAAGAATCGTGGAAGAAGCGGTGGCGGAGTAACAACTCGGCGAGGCCGCTGCGAGTTTCGCATCTAAATAGCAAAGGAAGTAGGTTTTATGGGACTTCACACTTGTCGAAGTTGGATGTCACTGAGCCTGCTTTCAGTTTTGCTGTTCCCGTGCGCGATCGCGCAAAACGGCGATGATGGGGCCGTCAAGGAATTTCAGGCGCGGATCGACAACTATCTTTCAGCAAATAAGAAGCAAGATATAGCGAAGAAGCCGACCGACTCTGCAAGCAAACTGGCCCAGCAGAAGCAGGAGACAGCAGAAAAGATAAAAGAAGCGCGTCCTGAAGCGCAACAGGGGGACATCTTTACGCCAGTGGTGGCGGCCTATTTTAAAAAGCGGATTGAGAGCACGTTGCATGGGCCGGAGGGCAATAAAGTCCGTGCAAGCCTGCGCCATGCCGAGCCGCTGCCGAACGTGCAATTAAAAGTGAATGCAAAATATCCCAGAAACCTGCCGCTGCAATCCACGCCGCCAACACTGTTGATGAACCTTCCGACGCTCCCCAAAGAGCTCCAGTACCGGATTGTTGGTTCAACCCTGGTGCTCTACGACATGTCTTCTGGACTGGTAGTCGACTTCATTCCCAACGCGGTGCCGGCTGCATGAGACAAAACAAACCCAAAATGTATCGAAACGCGATTTTGCTCGTCACTGCGTGCGCGCTTGCCTTGGCGGGGCACTTTGAAACAGCCCGGGCTGGTTCGACCCTAGGCGCGGCATTAGGTCCCAGCACTGTTGTCCAGCAGGGAGTGACACCCGGCAAGCTAGACGTCAGAATTCCGCTGCAAGATAAATCGGTGCGATTCGCCGTGATTGGAGATAGCGGGACAGGAAATCGCGCGCAATACGAAGTGGCGCAAAGGATGGAAGCGTACCGGCAGGCTGTGAAATTCGATTTCGTGATCATGCTGGGCGACAATATTTATGGCAGCCACTCACCCAAGGATTTTGTAAAAAAGTTCGAACAGCCGTATAAACCTCTGCTGGATGCCGGAGTGAAGTTTTATGCGTCGCTGGGAAACCATGATGATCCAGACGACGAACGCCTCTACAAGCCATTCAACATGGGCGGCGAGCGCTACTATGTCTTTCGCAAAGGCGAGGTTGCCTTCTTCGCGCTGGACAGCAACTACATGGACCCTAAACAGCTTAGCTGGCTTGCGCAGAACCTGAAAGACTCACAAGGGACATGGAAAATCTGCTTCTTTCACCATCCTTTATATAATGATGGACGTCATCACGGGGCCGATGTTGATCTGCGTACGCAGGTCCTTCCACTCTTTAAGCGCTATGGCGTGAACGCCGTGTTTTCTGGCCATGAGCACGTGTACCAGAGAATAAAGCCGGAAAACAATATCTACTACTTTGTGCTGGGCAATTCCGGCAAGCTGATGACGCATGATTTCGGCGCGCCCAAGGAACGCGTGAAAGGCTTTGATACAGACCAAAGCTTCATGCTGGTGGAGATAGCAGGGGACAAGCTCTACTTCCAAACGATTGCGCGCAACGGCGAAACTATTGATTCAGGCGAGCTGCCTCGTCTGCATCAATAAGAGTATTGCGCCATCGCTACGGGGCCCATGACCACCATTAAATGGTCATTGGCTTTTTATTTTGGCGACAACGGCTGTTGCGCTGGAGTTGCTGGGCTCGGGTTTCCAATTGGCGCGCCTGGCATCTGGGTTCCTGGCGTGGCTTGGGGGTAGCGCGAGTCCGATGATTGTGGGCTTCGCAGAATTGGGCCCGCTGTTCTACCGGTAGGGCCAAAGAACTGCTCATTCAATTCAGGGTGTATGTTTCCAGTCACGGCCTTAATAGCAACTTCCAGGTTTTTCTGGTGAAGGTCACGCGTAATCTCAGCCTTCACGTATTGAAGCGGGATTGTGTCACGGCTGCGAAGTTTATAGATATTGAATCCAGACATCTCGGTCTCAAGCTTGGTTACTTCACCCGGTTTCAAGGCGAGTAGATCTTTTTCGATCGCTACAGGGAAAGAGCCCCTGCGCTTGATGCCAAGGTCCGTCTTTGGAGAAGAAGGAAGAGCGAGAACTTTATAGACTTCATCCTGGAGCTTTTGTGTTTCCTCCCCTCGAGCGGCCCGTTCACGAATGTCATTGGCCAACTGCTGGACCTTTTTGTCGCTTTCCGCCCGTGCCGCCGGGGTGCGGCCAGGGTTGATAGATGGAACGATAATGCGCTCGACCTTGAAGGAATCGTACTTGGCAATATTTTCGTTGTAATATGTCTCAATTTCCTGCTGGGATGGGTTGCTGTACTTTTCATCCAGCCCATGCCGGTATGTGTCGGCGAGGGCGCGGAGGCGGGCAATCCTCATCAATTCCTGGAAGCGCGGATCATTTTCTGCGCCGGCTTTTTCGCCTTCATTGGCCAGAGCCAATAGCTGCGAGTAGCTCTCAGCGAAATTCCGCATGGCAGCCGGAGTAGTAATCTGCGCAGCAACGCTCATCCCGGAGAGCATTGCATTGAACTGCTCTTTGGTGATCACGGTCTGACAGGAGCTATCTTTGGCAGAACCATCTTTGGCAGGGCCCTCCTTAGCAGAACTCATTTTTGTGGATGAGGAATCCTTTGCGCACACGCCATGGAGCGTCACCACAGCGGCATTCGGCGGCACGCTATCAGGATTGAAAGACGGTTGTGGCAAAGGAGGCGCCGGCTGCTGAGGGGCGGGCATGCGAGAAAGGGCTTGCGCCGGAGGAGCGACCGGTATCTGAGCGAACGCACAAGTTCCGGCCAGAAGAGAAGTTATAAAAATTCTGATCATGGATAAAGCGCTTCCTCATCAACAACGGGAAAAATTTGGGGGAGTTCCGCTATCGTACCACAGGTTGTTTCGTGATAGCTTGCCTTCTCTTCGTCGCAGCCAAGCCTTGTAAGGCGATCACCTGATGCGGCGCGGCCACGATGACCCTCGCGAATCGAAATGCCTGTGGGGCAAACAGGGATTTTCTCGTGAAAAGGTGATACAAAGATCAGGTGAGACCCTGGAGGTTGATGATTCACCCTATGAAATCTTTCTTTTTACGTGCAGTTTTTCCGGTTCTATTGCTTTGCCAGATGGCAGCCGCGCAGCAGAACGTGCGCACCATATTCCTGGTCAGACACGCGGAGAAGGCTTCAAATGCCGCAGATGCCCCGTTGAGTCCTGAAGGGCAGAAGCGGGCAGAGTGCCTTGCGGCAACACTGAAAGACGCGGGCATCAAGCAAATCTACGTGACAGATGTTACGCGCACACAACAAACCGCCGCTCCGCTGGCCAAAATGCTAAAAGTCAAGCCCACAATTCTTCCCGCCAAGGATTCGAACGGATTAATTAAGAACCTGGTTTATACTGGCGGCGGAAACATTCTGGTAGTTGGACACAGCGATACGGTGCCTTTCGTGATTGCCCGCCTTCAGGGCGGAACAGTACCGCCCATCGGCGAAAATGAATATGACCGGCTATTTGTGATGACCATCGCGGAAGCTGCTGGAATGCCGGCTGTCACGCTGCACTACTGCAGCGCTGGAAATTCTGCGAAGGCTGCGCCTACGCCGGCGCATCCGGCCAAGCACCCGGCAAAGTCACCGCCAACGAAGAAGGGCTAAATTTTCAACCGAAATAAAAAGGCGGGCCTGCTTGAGGGCCCGCCTTTGTTGTGCGCTGATGTCGATCTGCGCCTGCCCACCAAGGCGAGGAATTGTTCACGCAGGTCCGGTTGACATGAGAATTTGAGAAAGCATTTCCCAATGCCGCAGTGAAATATATTGTTCAACGATATTAAGTTGGTCGTTAGACATAGAAAGGGAACCGCCGAGACGGTCCCCCTTTTTTGTGTGAATGATCAGGCCCTTTCAGCAGAATCTGGGCGGAAGGTCCTAGGATAAAAACTGCCGAGATGCATTTGCACCTCGGCAGTTCTGTTTTTATTTAGCAGTGATGGTTAGGGTTACCGAGTTTGGCAGAGTATCGATGCCGCCAGGACCGAAAGCGACTGTTCCGCTGGGATGCACAGCTATGTTTCTAATTGCAGCAGTAGCAGCCACAGTGGTAATCACGGTCATGGTTGTTGGGGGTTTGGCGCCATTTTTCCTGGCCCCACCCAGAGTGGAAGTGATGCAAACGATCTGGTTGCCACCTGCGACTGGCGTTGATGCAGAACAAGAGCCGGTGCCACCGTTATCGAACGTCGGCGTGGGTGGGTTAGGAGCCGGTAATGGTCAAGCCAGTCGGGATGAAGATCGTCAACTGGACGTTTGGCGTCGGTGTAGCCGAAACATTGGTGACCTTCCATGTGATGCTATCAGTCTGCCCAACGTTCGGAGTCGGACTCTGGGGCGTTCCAGTGATTCCGACCGCAGCCGAAAGATTAGAGGTCGCCGGCAACGGGACGGTGGTGGTCAGGCTGGCATTCGCGTTCGCTAACGCCGTGCCTGCCGCATCCGTTCCGCTGGCAACAACTGAGTTGAGAATGGCCTGGCTCTGGATCTGCACGATCACCGTCATGGTTGACGATGCTCCGGCAGCCAAAGAGCCTTGGTTGCACGTGACGGTGATTACGCCGGTGCCACCCGCCGTACACGTACCCTGACTAGTTTGCGCCAGCATAATATTTGCCAGCGGCAATCCAGTCACGGTCCCGGAACCGCTGCTAGCGGTCGCGCCTGCCTGTGCATATGTGAGCATAGTAGGCGAAGGAACATCCTGGATAGTGAAGGTACCGTTGAAGGACGGATCGGTAACTCCGGCAATGGTGATGCTCTGGCCGATATTCAGGCCGTGCGAGCCTGTGGTCGTAATAGTGACAATGCCCGTAGTTCCATTCCGCGAAGCGCCAGCCGCATCAATGACAGCGCGAACCGGAGACAAAGTATGGGTCACAGACACATTAGCCGGAAAGGCCGATGTGGCGGTGAGCGGATTTGTAACGGTGATGGTGTAAGTCACCTGCGCCGGAGCCGAGCTTACTGACGAAGGTCCACTGATGGCCACATTCAAAACCGGCACGTGGGCTGCCGACGGAACCACCGCGTTCGAAGGCGCTGAAGGCGCGCTAGTACCGGCAAGGTTAACGGCTTGAACCGTAAATGTATAGCTCACGCCATTGGTGAGACCACCGACCAGTGCTGTGCCTATATTTCCGCTGGCAGGCGGGGGAATGCTGACCACGACGCCACCAGGGCTAGACGTCACCACATAGCTGGTGATCGGCGCGCCTTGCGGAGGCGGTGAGACCGTGAAGCTCACGGAAACCTGCGTATCACCAGCGAGAGCTGTTGCACCAGTGGGCGCAGCAGGAACCGCGATACCCGGAGGTGTAACAGGAGCGCTGGGAGCCGAGGCCGGGCTAGTTCCCGAAGCATTCGTTGCTGTGACAGTAAAAGTATATGAGGTGCCGTTCACCAATCCGCTGATCAAAACGGAGGTGGGCGGGAAACTGGATCCAGCAATTGGAACCACAGACACTGGAGCAACAGCAGGGCCCGCAGTGCTGGTAGTTACCGTATAGCTGTTGACCGGCTGATTCGATTGCGCCGGGCTCCAGTTCACTGTGATTGCGTTGTTGCTGGCCACGCCAAAGACGTTTTGTGGCGCGCCGGGAGCTGCAGTTGCTGGCGGCGTCGGGCAGTTCAGAGGAGTAAACCCAGGCCCCGGCTGTAAAGCCGGCGGATTTCCCTGGCAGCTCTGGAACCACATCCCCCCCGCCAATTGGCCGGTACCACTGTAGTCGTCGGAACTGAAGGCTACGATATTGGCAGGATCGGTTTGATCAACAGCCACGCCACTGAGGGCAGCGATTGCAGGGTCTGGACCACCCAATGGAGAGAACGTCCCCATGAACGTCACGTCGAGCGTTGTATTGTTCATGGTTGCATCAGCGGCAGACGCATTACCGAGCCAGGCGACATTATCCGGAATGACTTGTGGGGCTGGTGGCACCGCAGGCGCCTGTTGAAGAGCAAAATAAACGTTATTGCCATTGGTAGCGGGGTAATACTGATCGCTCATCACGGCAACGGCGGTAGCACCGACGGGAGCCGCCGCCAGAACGCCAATTATATCGGTGGGAGCGGTGCAAATCCCGTGCGGAGGAACCATGCAAGTTGTATCCGCATTCTTAATGAAGAACGGCGAATTGCCGTCAGCTCCCCAGAGGTCATGACCGATAAACGTCAGACCAGTGGTAAGTTTTGTGACAGTGGCAACCGGGACAATAAACTGATCGCAAGTGCCAAAGCCGGTTTCAGAAGCGGTGCCTGGCTGGTTAAAGCGAACAATTGACCCGCTTTTCTTGAAGCCGACCCAAAGATCGCCCAAAGGACTGAGAGCGGCGGCGTCCGGGAGGCCGGGATTACCCGGAAGGGGGCATCCGGTGGTTCCTCCCCCGGCGCGGGCGCCGGTGGTGTTGCCGCCCATGATGAATAGGCTGGCAAAGTTCAAAAGTCCATGGCCGCTGTCGCCCGTGGCGAGATAGCCAATTCGCATAATGCCTTGCGAAGCCCGCTGCTCATCGATGAAATAAAGGTAATTTGTCGCGATCGTAGGATTTGCAGGATCAAGGAAATGCGGCGTGGGATCAAATTGCATCGGGCCGCCGGTAATGGAAGCGCCATTGATCTTGAATGGGCAAGTTTCCAGATTGATTGCGTACGGTCCGGGCGAATCCAGGTCCGGATCTATGCGGCAGATGCCTGAAGTAGCGTCAGCTACCCATAAATGGCGGAACGGCTGGCCTGTAACCGGGCTGATGGCCGTGCCTTTCAGGATTATGCCGCCCAAAGGAGCGGTTACAGCTGCGTTTGAATCGTTCTGGGGGTTCGGGACGCCGAGATATTGTATCGTCGTTGTATTGGGCGTGACGATGGTTTGGGCGCTCGCCGTAACAAAAGCAAGCATCAGGATCATTATCATGCAGAACAAATTGCGTGCTGAGAGTGTTGGAACGCAGTTTTTGCCCTGGGCAGCTGTAGTCCGTGTGGAGGAGCTCATTTTTTTCGCCTTTTTGTCCCGGAGCTTAGCCCCAGGATCTTCCTTGCTTTTTTATGTGCAAGGTATCATCCGTACAACAACACCGCCGCATTTGCGAGCTACTCCCTCGGGAGTGCGGA
This sequence comes from Terriglobia bacterium, assembly GCA_963831465.1. Lineage (GTDB taxonomy): Bacteria > Acidobacteriota > Terriglobia > Terriglobales > Acidobacteriaceae > Angelobacter. The sequence goes on from CAWHQH010000034.1 coordinate 59,871, forward strand.
CAGTTCGCGATCATCGCCAGCTCAGGACTCGCAAAAATGCCGGAAGAGCAAGGTCCTGACCCTTAAAAGGCGAAGATTCGCCAATTAGTTCTCTCAGTTTTAGGCCTTAGGTATTAGACCGACATTGGAGAAATATTAAACTTTCTAATGTGCCTTCTTTTACTAAGTATTCGCGACGTAAGTTGCACGGGACCACAAATTTTGGATAGCCTTGCCACAAGAAGTCACGCAAAACTTGGTTAGCGACATCGAGCTTTTCAGCGATTCATCATTCACGATGATGTCTGCCAAAATCCCCGGCCACGCTGTTCGAGAAATCTGTCTCTGTGTTGTCCGCACCAAACCGAATTCAAAGAAAGACGGCCTATATCCATGCCGTTCCTTCTTTGCTGTTGCGCGGAAATTTTTGCGATCAGTGTGAAAGTCAGGGCCAGCTTCTAGCCGGCCCTGACTTTTGTCAATTTACTGTAGGGTCAGAGTGCCATTGACCAGCGTGATGTTGTAGTTGCTGTTCAAGGGGTTGGGGTCCGCTGCTGGGATGATCGGATATGTCCCAGCCGGACTGGTCTGATCAGCCGTGGTGCTGTAGCTGGCCGTGATGTTGTCGTTATTTTTGATTCCCGTGATCGTTCCTGTGAGCGGTGGGAACGGCTGCCCTGCGGTGCCCGTTGCGTTATTGGCCTGGATGGTCAATGGCGCAGGCGTAACGGTCAGCGTCGCCGTATTGGACGTGACAGCGTAGTTTCCTATCTTGTTGGTTGGGTCGTTGAACCCTGCCACGATGGGATAAGTTCCTACGGGGCTGGTCTGGGTCGCGGTCGTGGTCGGAGCCAGCGTGATGTTGTCACCGTTGCGGAGTCCATTGATCGAGCCGGTGAAGGCCGGATTTGGATCGCCGTATACGCGAGATGCATTGGCTATGGTTACCGACAACGGCGCTGGAGTCACTGTCAGCGTGCCCGTCGCATTGACAGTGTAGTTACCGAGCTTTCCACCCGGATCAGTGAAGGTTGGAAGGATCGGGTAAGTTCCCACCGCGCTGGTGAGATCAGCAGTGCTGGCGAACGTCGCGCTGATCTGGTCATTATTCTTCAAGCCGCTGATGGTTCCACTGAGACTGGGGTTAGCGTGCCCATAGACGCGGGAGGTGCTGGTTGCAGCCGCAGTCAATACAGCAGGGGTTACCGTTAATGTGCCGTTGGTTGAGTTGACCGAGTAATTCGACAGCTTACCAGCCGGATCCGACAGCGTTGCAACGATGGGATAGCTTCCTACCGAGCTAGCCGCAGTCGCAGCGCTGGAGAAGCTCGCCGTGATGTTGTCGCCGTTCTTAACACCACTCAACGTGCCGGTGAATGCCGGGTTAGGATCGCCATACACGCGGGAAGCACTGGCAGCAACGACGCTCAGCGGGGCCGGAGCGACCGTGAGAACGCCATTGTTAACGGTGAGAGCATAGTTGCTCAGCCTGTTGCCTGGGTCAAACAGAGTCGGAATGATTGCATAGTTTCCGACCGGGCTGGTTGCATCGGCAGCAGCGGAGAACGTGGCGCTAATGTTGTCGCCATTTTTCACGCCGGTGACGGTCCCGGTGAATGCAGGATTCGGATCACCATAGAGCCGGCTGACGCTTGCCGCAGTTACAACCAGCGGAGCTGGGCTGATGGTCAGAGTCGCATTGTTGATGGTTACCGTGTAGTTGGCCAGTGCGCCCGTCCCGTTATCCGAGACCGCAGCTACGATCGGGTAAGTTCCAGGTGCGCTGGTTGAGGTGGCCGTGGTGCTGTAGCTGGCCGTAATGTTTTCACCATTCTTGATTCCCGTAATCGTCCCGCTGAGTGCCGGAACAGGATCACCGTAGAACATGCTGGCGTTGGCGGCGGAGACTGTCAGAATTGCAGGGGTGACAGTCAGAGTGCCGTTCGTTGAGGTCACCGTGTAGTTGCTCAGCTTATTGGTCGGATCAACCAGGGCCGGAACAATTGGATACGTTCCAGGAGCGCTGGTCGCCGTTGCGGAGCTGCTGTAAGTTGCGGTGATGTTATCGCTGTTCTTGATGCCGGTGATGGTGCCGGTGAAGGCCGGATTCGGATCACCGTACTGGCGGCTCGCGTTGGCTACCGTCACCGATAATGGAGCCGGCGTTACAGCCAACGTTGCGTTCACAAAGTTAGCGAACGTGTAGTTTGCAGCGGTCAGTGTTCCCACTGAGCAGGTAATCGGGTAGGTTCCGACGGCAGCAGTTGGATCAGCGCTGGTGCAGCTTGGAGCGCCGCTCACCACAGACGAGGTTTGTCCGTTCACAAAGCCGGTGATGGCGAAAGCAAACGTCGGGTTCGGATCACCATAAACGCGGGTCGCATCGCTGGCTGTGACTGTAAGCGAAACTGGAGTAATAGTCAGAGTGCCATTGTTGACGGTCACCGCATAATTGGCGAGCTTTGCCGTTGGATCCACCAGAGTGGGAATGATCGGATAATTTCCCGCATTGGTGGTTGCGTCAGTGGCGCTGGCATACGTTGCAGTAATGTTGTCACCGTTCTTGATGCCGGTAATGGTCCCGGTGAACGTCGGATTTGCGCTGCCGTACGGACGGCTTGCGTTGTCTGCGGTCACCGTAAGCGGAGCGGCAAGGATCGTCAGTACGCCGCTGTTGCTGGTGACTGTGTAGTTCCCCAGCTTGCCCGTTGGATCAGACAGCGCCGCTGTGATGGCGTAGGTTCCTACCGGGCTAGCCGAAGTTGCCGTAGTGCTGAACGCGGCAGTGATTGCATCGCCATTCTTCAGGCCAGTGATGGTGCCGGTGACAGCAGGCACTGGATCACCGTAAATCATGCTGGCGTTTGCGGCAGTAACCGTCAGAGGAGCGGGAGTGACGGTCAGAGTGCCATCAGTTAAGGTCACGGTGTAGTTGCTCAGCTTGTTGGTTGGGTCAACCAATGTCGGAGAGATGGGATAAGTCCCTACCAGGCTGGTAGCCGTAGCTGTGCTGCTGTAAGTTGCGGTGATATTGTCGCCATTCTTGATTCCCGTGATCGTGCCGGTGAATGCCGGGTTTGGATCACCGTAAACGCGGCTTGCATTCGCGGCTGTAACGCTCAGAGCGGCCGGTGTGATCGTCAAATTACCGCTGACGAAGTTAAAGCTGTAATTGGCAGCCGAGAGTGTTCCCGCCGTGCACACGATGGGATCAGTTCCCACAGCGCTGGTGGGACCCACGCTGGTGCAGCTCGGGCTTCCGCTCACCACAGCAGAGGTATCACCATTCACAAAGCCGGTGATGGCAAAGGCAAAGGTTGGATTCAGATCGCCGTAGATCCTGGACGCATCCGTTGCCGTCACGGTCAATACTGCCGGATTCACGGTCAGCGTGGAGCTGCCTGAAGCTGCTTTGTTGCGCGCATCGCCCGCGAAGCTGGCGGCCACAGGATACGATCCTGCGCCCAGTCCCGTGATACTGGCGGAAACGGAGGCCAGTCCATTTGCGTCAGTCACCGCGCTGCCCGCAGGCGAGCCGTTCAGCGTGAAGTTAACTGTCTCACTCGCCAGCGGACCAGCCGAAGTGCTGAGCGTTGCCGAGAGCACCACGCTGCTTCCGCCGTAAGTGGCGCTGGCCGGAGCCACCGCCAGGCTTGTAACGGCAAGCTGTGTAACCGTTACGTCTGCACTGGCGGAGTTGTTTGCGGTGTTGGGATCAATCGCTGAGCTGTTGCTGATTCTTGCAGTGTTGGTGGTTGTGGAGCCGTCAGGAATTGACAGGCCAGCCTGGGCCACAATGGTTACGGTTTGCGATTCGCCGCTCTGCAGCAGATAGAAACTCGCTGCGGCGGAGTTGGTGATGCAAGCGCCGTTTCCGGTCGCCGCACAAGAGACGAGCGTAAAGCCAGTCGGCAAGCTATCTGTGACAGTTGCTGCCGCTGGGTCAACACCGTTGTTCGTCACGGTAATGGTGTAGGTCACGTTCTGGCCGCCCAGCACGCTGGCCGTCGAAGCCGACATCGCGACGCTCAGATCTGCGTTGCTGGTCATGCGCGGCGGATAAGCAACCAGGTCCTGTACCTGACCAGCGTTTGCAATCGCCACATCGCCAAGCTGGGAGAGCGAACCGGCGCCATTGATGCTGAACACGGCCACGCCGAAGGTATCGTCAGCCACAAAGAGCAGGCTGCCGGAGCGGTCTGTTGCCATGCCCACAGGAGCGTGCAGTGAAGCCGCGCTGCCGAAGCTGCCGATGCTGCTCAGGCTGCCGCCCACGCCCACGCCGTGTGCGCTTACGCTGTTGCTGCCCTGGTTGCTCGCGAACAGGAAGCTGTCATTCGGGCTGAGCAGGACCACGTTGGAGTTAACCGCAGTGGTGCTGAACGGGCTGCCAGCAACGGATGAGAGAACACCGTTTGCGCCAATCGTCCATGCATCCGCAAAGCCTGCAGTTGCGCTGGCTTCTGCGCCAAACAACAAGCCGCTGGTGGAACTGAAGTCCAGACCGGCAAGCGTTCCGGTTCCGGCCTCTGCGAACGGCGACCCAGCGACCGCGGTCAGCGACCCATCAGGATTGATGGAGAACACTGAGACGCTGGCGCCGTTCGAGACTGCCAGAAGCTGTCCGTTGGCCGAAATCTTCATGCTGGCGTTCGGGACAACCGAGTTTGCGGCAGTGGAGAGCGATGTGAGCACGCCACCCGCGCCGATGCTGAAGGTCTTGATCTGGCCGTTGCTTGATGCCATCAGGAAGCGTCCGTCAGGGGTGGCGCTCAGGGAGATTCCAGAGCACCCATCGAGCGTGAGACCAGAAGCAAACGGCGAACCGGCTGCCGCCGTCAACGCGCCGCTGGTTGGATCGATAGCGAATGCGCTGATGGTCTGATCGCCTCCGTTGGAAACAAACAGCAGGTTATTGCCCGCGCTCAGGGCCAGACGATTCACAGAAGAGCAAGCTGCGTTCGCGCCCAGACCGCCGGTCGCAACAGGCGAGCCAGTTAAAGCCGTGAGAGTTCCGTCGACTGCCACTGAGTAGCCGGCGATGCTGTTGCCGGCTGCTGCCTGGTTATTCACAAAGAGGAAATTTGCCGTGGGCGCCGGGTTCACGGTCAGCGTTCCATCAGCGGACGTGACAGTGTAATTGCCGAGCTTGCCGGCAGGATCAACCAGCGTCGGAGTAATCGGATACGTTCCCACCGGGCTGGTAGCAGTTGCTGTGGTGGAATCGGTTGCGCTGATCGGGTCGCCATTCTTGATGCCGCTGATGATTGCAGGAAGCGGCGGGTTGGGAGTTCCAAACAGGCGGCTGGCGTTCGCTGCAGTCACGCTCAAGGGAGCAGGATTGATGGTCAAGGTGCCATTGTTGATGGTCACGGCGTAATTGCCGAGCTTATTTGTCGGATCAACCAGGGTTGCCACGATGGGATAAGTTCCAATCGGGCTCGTCGGGTCAGCCGTGGTGCTCACGCTGGCCGTAATTGGATCACCATTCTTGATTCCAACAATCGTCACGCTAAGCGCCGGGTTGGCATCACCATACAGGCGAGCCGCACTGATTGCAGTCACAGTCAGCGGGGCTGGATTTACGGTGAGGATTCCGTTGTTGCTGACTACAGCATAGTTGGAGAGCGCACCGGTGCCGTTGTCGGAGAGCGTGGGCACGATTGGGTACGTTCCAACCGGGCTTGTAGGATCAGCAACGCTTGAGTAAGTTGCGGTGATGTTATCGCCGTTCTGGATTCCCTGGATCGTTCCTGTGAAGATCGGATTGGGGTCGCCATAGAAGCGGCTGGCATTGTTTGCCGTGACGGTCAGAATTGCCGTGGTCACAGTCAGGGTGCCGTTGTTGATGGTTACTGTGTAATTGCCCAGCTTGCCGCTCGGGTCAACCAGTGCAGGAATGATCGGATACGTCCCTGCCGGGCTGCTCGTCGTGGCTGGAGTGGAATAAGTCGCGGTGATGTTGTCGCCGTTCTTGATTCCGACAATCGTTCCGGTAAACGCCGGATTGGGTGCGCCAAAAGCGCGGGTTGCGTTGTTAGCCGTTACAGTCAACGGAGCAGGGCTGACGGTGAGCGAGCCGTTGTTCAGCGTGACAAGGTAGTTGGCCAGTGCGCCCGTGCCATTGTCGGTCGGAGCCGGAGTAATTGGGTACGTTCCAATCGGGCTGGCTGGAGTTGCCGGAGTTGTATAAATCGCGGTGATGTTATCGCCGTTTTTGATTCCGGCAATCGTTCCGGTGAATGCCGGATTCGGATCGCCATAGAGACGCGCCGCGTTATTGGCTGTGATTACCAGGGCTGCCGGAGTAATCGTCAGCGTGCCATTGTTGATAGTGACAGCGTAATTGCCCACAACGTTATTGGGATCAACCAGCGTTGCCGTGATCGGATACGTTCCAACCGGGCTGAGCTGTGTGGCCGTGGTGCTGTAATTTGCGGTGACCACGTCGCCATTCTTCAGGCCGGTGATGGTTCCCGTGAATGCAGGATTCGGATCGCCATAAGCGCGTGATGCGCTATCCACATTCACCGTCAAAGGCGCTGGATTGATCGTGAGGGTGCCCGGGACGAAGGCGAAGACGTAATTCTGGGCCGAAAGAGTTCCGATGGCGCAGGTGATGGGATAAGCGCCAACGGGGCTTGTTTGGGTAGCGGTGGTGGTGCAATCGGCCGCGCCGCTTACTACGGAGATATCGTCGCCGTTAACAAAACCGGTAATCACATACGTGAAAGTCGGATTCGGATCGCCATACAGCCTGGACTGATTATCGGCCGTGACGGTCAACTGGGCTTTGGTTACGATCAAGTCGCCCAGCGCGCTGCTGGCAGCAAAGCTCGCATCGCCGCCAAAAGTCACGGTGAAGGCTTGTGGGTGCGTGCCGACTGTGGTGAAGCCGAGCGGGACCAATACGGTGGCTACGCCGTTGGCGTCCGTTACAGCGGTGTAGTTGCTATTGTTTTGGTTGAAGTTGAATCCAATTGTTTCGTTCGGTACCGGTGTGCCGCTGCTGGTTTTCAACGTGGCAGTCACGGTTGCATTTCCGCCGAAAGGACCAGTGGCCGTTGGGACCGTTAGGGTTGTTCCGCTTTGCGTGCCAATCGTAATCGATGCAGTGGCAGTATTGTCGGCTGGATTGGGGTCGACCGTGGACTTGTTCGAGATATTTGCTGTATTGCTGACAACGGTCCCATTGGTCAGAGTGCTTTTTGTCGTCGCGTTCAGCAGGACGGTGCGGGTTTCATTCAAGCCCAGACTCGGGAACGTAATCAGCTGCGCCTGCGTGGCAGGCACACTCACGGCGCCGCCGCCGCTGATGGCGTTAGCTGCGGTCTGCTTATAAGTAAATGTCGTCGGAGAAGGAACTGACGTCACCACGAATGCTCCGTTGAACGTGGTGTTGGCGACTCCGCTGATGGTGGCTGTCTGGCCCGCGAAAATCTGATGCGGCGCCGTCGTGGTGATGGTCACCACGTTCCCGGAACGATTCGCCCCCGTGCCCGCGACGATCACAGGATGCGGAGCGAAGTTAAAGAAGCTGCAAGTGCCCGGGCCGGCGGTCACAAGGCAAGTTGCAAGGTTGGTGCTTCCGCCGCCCGCCTTGTCACTTGACGGCACATTGTTGGGGGCGATGGCCGTTCCGCCGCCGCTGACTGCATCTGGGCCAGCCTGCGCGTATGTAAATTTTGTCGGCGCGATTTGGGTGACCGGAACAGGGGAACCAGTGTTGAAAGTCTTATCGGTCACGTTGACGATCGTCATCGTCTCGCCTGCGGGGAACTGGAATTGCTGGGTCGTCGTGATGGTGACCGTGCCATTCAAACGTTGCGCGCCGGTGCTCGCGACGATCGCAAGTGTCGGCTGCGGAAACGACGACGTGGTAAGCGCCTGTTGATAGGTGAAGGTGTTGGCAGTGGTCGTTAGAACCGGGTACACGCCGTTGAATGTGGGATCGGTCAGGAAGAAGCCAGACTGGATCGGGTTCGGCGTGGTGGGCGCGGGTACTGAACTAATGGTGACGTTTTGGCCGGGCTGTAACAGGTGTGGCACGGTGGTCGTGATCGTGACCGTGCTAAGGCCGCTGCTAACGTCGTTTTGACGCGATGCACCTGCCGGATTCACGATGGGCGAACTGCCGCCCGCGCTGAGCGTGGGCGGGAACGTATCCGCCACAACCGCCGATGAAACTGTGGTGCTGCTGTTGTTGGTGATGTTGAGCGTATATTGCACCGGGGAGCCCGCCTTGACCGTGGCTGGGGCGGCGGTCATGGTGAGCGTAAGGTCCGCCGTGGTGCAGCTGCGTGCTGGATATGCCACCAGGTCCTGAATTTCGCCGGGGCGATTGATGGCAAGATCGCTCAAGGCTGCCAGCACGCCGCCATTGCCGATCCTAAATACCGCCACGCCGAAAGCATCGTCTGCTACATAAAGGAATGTGCCAGTAGCATCCGTGGCCATTCCTGCGGGCGTGTGTACCTGTGTGCTGGTGCCAAATTTTCCAACATTCACCAGGCTGCCATCAGGATTCACTGTGAAAGAGTTCACGCTGTTGGTGAACTGGTTGCTCTGGAAAAGCAAACTATTGTCCGGACTATATAAGACCAGGTTGGAATTGTTGCCGGATGAGGTAAACGGCGTTCCCGGCACCGGAGTAAGAACGCCCAAAGTGGGGCTGGCGGGCGCGTTATCAATCGTCCATGCGTCGGCAAGCGCCGGACTGCCGGTGGCTTCACCGGAGTAGAGGCGGTCGGCGGCGCAACTGAAATCCAGCCCGGAAAGACTCCCTGAACCTGTCTTAGCAAAGGGCGAACCCGGGACCGGCGTCAATACGCCGGCATTGATGGTGAACATTGAAACGTTCGTTTGATTTGAAGTCGCCAGGAATTGGCCGTTGGGCGAAATGATCATACCGGCGTTAGGCGAGCAGCAGTTCGCCGTAATCGTAGGATTGCTTGCCGCGTCCAGTAACGGGGCCACCGTCCCGCCGGCGCCGATGGTGAAAGTTTCAATCTGGCCATTGCTTGATGCAAACAGGAAATTTCCGTCCGGCGTGGCCGCCAGTGAAATACCCTGACAGTTATCGAGTGTGAGTACGGTGGAAACGGGCGACCCAACGCGGGTGAGTACGCCGCTAGCGGGGTTAATCTGGAACGAGGTAATGGTACGGTCGCCCGTGTTGGCTACAAACAGCAGATTGTTGATCGGACTGAGTGTAATCCGATTCAGGCCGTAACAAACTACATTCGCGCCCACCCCGCCAGTGGAAAATGGCGAGCCCGTCACCTGCGTGAGCGCACCCGTGGCGGAGACTGAATAAGCGGAGACCGTGTTGGCGGCCGCCTGGTTATTCACATAAACGTAATTCCCCTGGGCCTGCGCGGCCAGAGGAGACAGGACCGCCATCACCAGCACCAACATGGCTAAAAGCCGGAGCAATCCGGCAGGCTTGGTTCCTGTATTAACTTGCGTGAAATTTTGGGCGCGCATGGGTGTTGCCTCCAAAGGGGGTGCTTAGAACTGAATGAATGTCTGAACTGGGTTGCCTTGTGCGTCGCTGTACGTAACGCTCATGGCCGGACTGCTGCCTTTTTGCCAGGACTCGTACAAGCCCTGCGGCACGCGAAACGATCCGTTTACCTTCGTGCTCTTGCCGGCGGCGAGCGAAAGCCCCGCAAGTTGCCCGTAAACAATGCGTCCGGCATTAGGCTCGTGCAGTGAAATGGTGGCGTTGCCGATGCTGGAAGATGTATTGTTGGCGACGGTCAGCATGATCGTAAGCTGTACGTCTTTTCCCACGGCTGCCGCGGCGCCCAATGTGTATGTGCCGCTGAAGTCGCTGGCGGGCGCAGCAAACGCGCTCAACGTGAGCGCAACCAATATGAGGACGGTGATTCGCAGGGATGTGCGCGCGGAAATCATGGGAATTCCTCCAGCGGCTTCAGCCATAGCTGAAACCGGACAAATGAAAGCCTTGTTGAAACTGCATTTAGGGATGGGAGCCCGGAAGGGCCTTTCTATCTCTTACCCTGATACTTCGTGTTGCGATACTCGTATTGCGATAATTAATATCGAAGGCATTAAGGGCGGCTTGGAGTCGAATTAAATTTTCAAAAAATTGCTGATCTACCGCGCCAGTCTTGCCAAACGCCTTACTTTGCGGAGCGTTCAGCCGATTCAACGCAATTTGCCGCATTGAAGTGCCCGACATTTCCGTCTTCTTATGAACAGACATGTCGCCGCAAATGAAAACAACTCAAACCAAAAAGTGGGTCGGAGACCGGAAGGGATGCCGCTATCTCTTCACCAAATCAGACTGCAGTGTTTTGAACCTTGGCCGGAAGGACCAGATTCGAAGTTCGTACTACGAGACATGGCAAGAGTAAGCAGCTGGAATTAGGCTGCCGTTAAGGACATATTAAAAATTCAAAATATTCATCGTCATACGAACTAACGCCTGACGAGCGATTGTAGGGAGGGACCCTCCGCTCTTCAATCTGAGACGTAACGAGAGGACCCGCCAAAAAGGCGGGTTGTTTTGTTTGGATGATGCTGTGACAGAATGGCGCAATAAAGCTGCCGAAATAGCCGGAGTGACTTAGTGCGTTTTCTCCCGGCACCAGTTTTCGTCTTCATCTTCGAAATGAACAGGCCGCTTGGTTGCGCGTGCCTGTACATCACGCAGCATGCATTCCAACTCGATCAACGCCTTGGGATAGGCAGGACGCTGTGTGTTCAACAAGGGATAGAAGTTCTTTATGGCGATGTTCTGCCTGGCAGAACCATGCTGGATCTTCAGTTCAGCTTCCCAGTCGAAATCCACCACGCGAATCTGTGAAGGGATCCCAGTCGGCACCGCGCGCATTTCTTTGCTGTTCAGCAAGACAGTCAGCCGATGCAATTCCGCAGGCGTAAGCCTGGCGGTAAAAGTGGCGGTCTTCCGGTCATTACCGGACTCGCTGTAGCGCACCCGCCCGTCCGCAAATATTTCAAGGTCTTCGATATGGACGTTCCCGATAATGGGTCCCTTGATGTCATTGTGTGACACCAAAATTGCTTGCGGCGTGTCCTTGGCGAACAACAGCAATCCGCAGAAAAATGTGAGAGCCAGAAAAATGAATCGCATGAATCGCATATGCAGCAGTTTACCTCAGGCCGGGAGAAATCCGCGCGGGTTCCCAATGCTTATTGGGTCTGTCTCCCACAATAGAATTGCCTTTGTTTCCTGAAAAGTTTGGATAGTTCAAACATGACCGTGTGTGCGGCGAGTAAAAATGAATCGCTACCATAAACGCTAGATTCTATGCGCTTTCTTCCGCTGGCTGTTTTTCTTCACGGGCCAAGGCTGACTTCATATCGACTTCAGTGATTTCTAGCGGTCACGACGCCAACAATCCTCTTGTTCGCATTGAGCACAAGTACCATCGCCTGGGCTGCCAATGCTTTCGCAAATTGTTAAATACATTAATTCTTTTTTAATACAGGGCATGAGAATGCAGACTATTATTTTCGATACTTCGAAATTACGGTTTGCAATGGTCTCTTTTGTTTACTTGAAAAATGATTCTTCACGTGGGCTTGCCGGTGAACTGGCGACCTCTGTCTACAAGGTCTACGAAGCGCTCAGCGTTGCTGAGGCAGTCTGGCTTTGTACGCAGCAGCATCTGGGCACCATTGTCGTGGCGAGCAACTTAGAGCACTCAGAAACTGCCCAGCTTCCCGATTGCTTTGTTACACTCAGGCTCAGACCTGACGCCACGGTTCATCAAATCCTTTGGGAACTTGCTCGCTTATTCCAGGGCGAATCAGCAACCGCGTGCTAACTTCCATTTCTTAAGACAGCCAGAAAATCTCCCAGAATTGACGTAACCCAAGCACGCTATCTTGCAGTGTAACTTTCTCAACCGAAGAAAAGCACCGGAGCGTTCCTGTTTAAGAATCCATAAGAGCAAAAAAAAGGCTGGCGATTTTCTGCCAGCCTTTTGGTTAGAGGTTGAAGTTACGGAACGATGAAAACGTGTCCCTGTCCATGCAGTACCCCAGTGGTAGGCGGTACGAACTGGCTCTTCTGCAATGTCTGGTCAGGAACGACCAACGATGGATCGTCAGCAATCGCCAGGTTGGCGTTGGAATCCGTCTGGTTGTCGAAAGCCAATGCCGTGACCGGACCAAGATCGACGTTGAGGCTCCGGAGCTGATCGAGCGCACCTTGAGAGACCCAATCAATCATGGTTGTACAGATGGACCCGAATTGCGCCACTTCCGGAGGCAGGCCCAGTCCACCGCTTACCGCGCTTGCCGGAGGAAGACCCATGCTGCCCATAAAGAGACCAGGAGCGGTTCCAGGATCTGCCGGCACGCTGGATGAAAGCTTTACACCAAGGGGCGGCAGGCATTTTTCGCGATCACCCACCGGGCCAACAGCAAAGGCGTTCGGGTTAACGAACAGCTGCGGGCTGAGGAGCGATTGCGGATCAGGGCTTTGCAGACGTGAGATGGGTTTATCCACTTCGCGAGCGCTGCCTCTCGATAAAGAGGGCGATGCTGACACAAGCACGGTGACCTGGCTGCCTTTGATCAACTGGCCATTGGCATTTGGCGGCGGCGCAAGCTCGGCCAAATAGAGATCGTTCCCCATAAAGGCCAAACTCACTACGCCAACCCCATGCCCGAGTGAGCCCACTGGGAAGGGTGATGATGGAGCCGTTGCCGGCTGCTGGATTTTGTTGATAGAGCCGAGATTGTAATAGCCAATGTAAACCGCTCCATCGTTGAACGGGCCGGTTGGGATAGACACTGCTGACGGCACACCTTTGCCGGAGTTCAGAACGCCAGTCTGTGACACCGTGCCGCCGGTTCCATCGGGGATAAAGACTAGGCGCGCAATGCTGCCCGTCGTTGTGCAAGGCAGAACCACGCAACCCGCGGAATCAGGGACATATACGTTCTGGTGGCCGAGTGCGTCAGGAGCAGAGGCCGCTGGTTGTCCAGGTACGAAGAAGCCCAATGGGTCGCCAGCCACCGCTGGTCTGAAGCAATGAGTCATGGCTGTGGCCCCGGTGATCGCGTTCTGATCAATGCGGCAGAAACCATGGTCTTCGTCAGAAACCCACCAGTTGGTCTGCAACCAGAGAAGGCCTCTTGCATGGGTAACGCCGGAGAGGAGCAGAACTGAGTGCCTCCTGGCATTATCGTCGGGGGCATCAGTCGGAGGAGCGTCATTGCCGATCTGGCTATTGACGCAGGGAGGGGGGTTAGGTGGCGTGCTAATCGGGTTCGGAGGAATGGTAGAGCAAGGCTCCTGGGTCAGCAAGCTGGAAGCCTGGTAAAGCCATGTCCTGCCGGTATGTGGCAGATTGCCTGCAGCTTCCGGAAGCGGAGCTTCAATGATCGGATCGGTCGTGACCGCCATGTCTTCAATGAAGGCCGGGGTTCCGTCCGAGTTAGGCATCAGGGTGAGCTGCGTTGGAGTCGCCGTCTGAAGGAAGTTAATGCCGAAGATAAGGGAGTATTCCTGAGGAAGTGAACTTACAGGGCATGCGGTTACTGCGTTCGTCGGGCTTCCAACAGGTCCAGCGCAAACACGGCCGCTCTGGTTCCAAATCTGCATGTTATCGGCGCTCGTAGTGTCATAGCGAACGATGCGATTGCCGTTGCCCCAGTAGAGCCAGCGTCCGTTGGGAATGCCGGAGATAAACTGGTCAGAGGCCATACCTTGCTGGGTCATCAATTTCCCGAACTCCAGGATTGCCTGGCACTTCGGCAATGTGTAGTTGCACTGGTCGGCGTTCCGGATGCGATTCAAAAAGCCGGCTTGAGCTGCCCAGAGATCATGGCCTACCCACGCGATGCTGAGCAGTGTGCTGCCGTTCCATGAGGTTCCCACGCGCTCCACTTCGTTGCCGGTGGGGGTGAAGTTAGGTGTAAGAGGGTTCTTGATGCGCCAGATATCACCGTTACCCTGGAAGCAGATGTACAGCTTGCCATCCGGGCCCATGCGAACGTCGCGGACGAAGCGAGGTCCATTCACAGGCGCGCCGTTGGTGAACAGCGATTTTGTACTGTCGAAAATACTGATCTGGGCGTTTGCATTGATAATGGTCCTGCCCGGTTCAGTGGGAGACGCCATGAACTCAAGGCGTGTAACCTCTTTAATTCCGGCAACAAAGACGTAACCGTTGGTTACCGCGCCCTGGTTGTTGATCAAGCCCGCGTTCTTGGTCTCTACCTGATAATCCACCGGGGCGAAAACTCCGGGCAGATAGCAGGTCTTGAGATTCAAAATTCCATTGGAAGGTGCGGTGTCCGGGCCCGTATTATCGAGCCGGCAAAAGCCTGAGGCTCCGTCAGACACCCACCAATCGGTTAGAGGTGGTCCGCCGGCAGGATTTGGTACAACCGCTCTTACCATTCCAGCCGGGCGAAACATCAGTTGATTTCCTACTTGCACGCCCGGTCCTGCAAACGCGCTGGCTGCGCACACAAGGGTAACAAGTGCGAGCATCAGGCTGCGTTTCCATGAGCGAGATAGCAAGGTTTGTTTGCTCTCCTTGCTTGCGGCCCGCATAAAGTTCGAGTTCATTTTGGTTCCTCTCTTCGATGAAAGCTTTTTATTACCGTCCCGCCTCTTCGAGCCCGATGCGGGGGAAGTTCTTTCTGCTGTTGGGACTGCCGGACTGAAGTCCGGCAGTCCCAGGTTTGGTTACCGCAGGAACGTGATGCCGCCCTGAACAACTCCACCAGCGTCCGAAGTGATGGTCACTTGGTTCGGCGGCGGTATGTTGCTGAAGCGGATTGAGAACACGCCCTGGGCGAATGGGATGATTGGTCCCATCACGCCTTGCCACTGAAGTCCGGTGGCTGGGTTGATGATGTCCAGGGTGCAAGTCAAGTTGACGTTTGGCGTGAAGTCGGTGGCATTCACGATCAAACGGCCCTTGGTACGGCGATAAACGATGTTGCTGATCACGATCAAGTCGGTCGCCGGACGGACGATTACGGTTACGGTTGCAGGCGCGCTGACCAGATTCGGCGCTACGCTACTGGTTGCCGTCACTTGGAAGGTGAAGGTTTGTGCAGGCGTGAGCTCCGGCACTGTACCTGCCGTGAAGATCACCGATGAACCCGTGGTTCCCGAAAGTGAGGCATCGGGAGGCAGAGTCGCCGGAGATACCAAGGTCCAGGTGAAGGTGGAATTGCACGGCGTGTTTGGTGCCTGAGCAGGATCGACACAGGTCGCGGCTAATGTTACTGGTGCGCCGCTGGCAACCGTGATTGTCGTCCCTGTTACAGGCCCTGGCGGGATGACGGGTCCACCGGGAAGCTGAACATCAGGATTCGGAGCAGACGCCGTGGCATTGACAACAGGCGCGGTACCCGGCGGAGCTATCACAACCGGCACGATCAAGCTTGCCGGCGCGGATTGCGGAACGCTGCTGCTTTGGCCGCCTACTACCAGTGAGAACGTCAGGTTCTGCGGCCCTGCGATTGTCGGGACCACAAAGCTTGCCGTGCCGCTGGTGGGGTTATTGATGGTGACGATCGGATCGCCGGGATTGACAATCTGCGCCCACTGGAAAGGACCTGTTGGCGGATTGCTGCCGGTCCCGTCAAGCGTGACTGTAACTCCAGCGAATGGCGGGTTCGGGTTAGACGCGAATTTCGGCACGGCGAGCGTCGTAATCGCGCCGGGTACGCAGGACAGCGGAGGCATCGTATTATCAGGGAACGGATTCAGCTGTCCCATCACCTGGTTGGGGAAAAACGGAATTGGTTGTTGTCCCAGCTGAATCTGGGAGCTATCAAAAACGTCGCTTACCATCGGCAACTGGCCCATGCCGTTGTCGAGGAAAAGGAGGTCGGCAAAGTTGGACATCGGCTGACGGGAGCCTGGGACCTGATTTTCCGGGAAAATGAACACGCTGCCCGGTAACTGATATTCGCCATAGGTCAGACCGTTCTTATTTTTGCCCGGAAGGCTGCCACTGACGCGAGCGCCGACGTTCTGCACGGCGGGTTCGAAATTGCCGCCCTGCGGGAAACGCATGCGCCAACGGCCTTTTGCGCCGATGCCCGGAGGTCCCGGCTCAACCGGGAAGTTTGCCGCCCAGGCGGGCTCGCGGAAAGTTAGGTTGCCGTTGCAATCCTGGTCAATGGCCGAGACGTCAACTTGCCTGCCTACGTCTGTGGTGAAACCTTCCACCCTGGTGCGTACGCCGGCTTCCTGGGGGAAAAACTGCGGATCCACTCCGCCGGTTCCCTGGATGACAACTTCTTCGATAATGTAGGCTGGATCGGTACCCGGCCATGTATAAGCGCCCACCGTCAGAGCCTGAACATCAGTCGCAGTAATGAAAGGGCCTTGATCATCCACTTCCAGAGTACCGATGATGTTGACGAAATCGCCCACTTCGAAGGGCATTTCAACAAGCGGATCCTGCGGAATCGGGTTGTCCACGGTTGGCGGATCGCCCACTTGGTTCATGGTGAAAATTGGCTGCAGTACAGTGCCGCTGGTCGGGTCACGCGGACGGTTCTTTTCTGGGCATTGCGGGTCTTGCTGGGCTTCAGGATTCAAGAGCGCCAGGGATGGGCCTTCTGAACCATCGCTGCCATCAGCGTACGGACTTACCGAAGGAATGCACATCGGATAGCCGGTTTCCGAGGTTACAGTCGGGTTATTCTGGTCAACGGCAAAACGGGGATCAGCCGACTTTCCAGCGCTATACCGGCCTTTTGTCAACACGACCGGGTTTCCACCACCATCCAGGAGCGGCGTGCCATCCTGATTGGGTACCGTGAAAGTGATTGCCGGATCATTGATCTGGACCCGCATCCCGTTCACAACCATGACGCCATTGGGATAATCGAATTTCTCGATGTAGCCCTGAGTGAAGTTCGCTGGATCTTGGAAGATGAAGACCAAGCCGGCGATATATTGACCGTTGACGATGTTGCCCTGAACATGCCCTTGATATGTGCCAGGAAAACGCACAGTATCGGACATCGCCAGACCCGTCTGAAAGATCGGGTCGGTCTGATGCGTATTAGGGTTCAGTTCGAAGGCTTCTTCCCACGTCAGCAGTGTGTTCGGGAAAATGACCACCGTGCTCTGCGGAATACGGATCATGCCGTTATTTAGCTCAATCCAGCCGCCGGTGATCTTGCACTGCGCCGGCAGTGGGGGGTTGGCCGGCGTCGGTGTCGGATTGTCATCCTTGTTGCACAGGCCGGGACTTGCGTCCAGTGAGGCATATTGGATGAAACCGGTGATGTCAAACCCGGTCGGCATATTGCCTTCACGTGGTGGTACGATCGGCGTTGGGGCCGGAATCGCAGCCGGCGTCGGCCACGGAATTGGGTTCAGGCTCTGGGCTTGTGCTTTCGTGCCCAGCCCTATAATCAGCAGCAGCAGTACAACTCCCGCTACCTTGAATCTTTTGGTTAGTTGCTCAAATCCCCGCATTTTGAAGCTCCTTCCGTCGGTGTACTGCAATTTCGTACTGCTCTGCCTTGCTGATGTGTTGTCTGGATCTTGCTGCCTTGACCATGCCGGAGGCTGGGTCAAGGCTCTATCCGTCGCGAACCTAATTGGAGCCGGCATTTTGTCCTCCCAACAGGTTCTCCAGGAATGTGGGAAGAGGCTTGCCGCCCTGGGCCCCCACTGCCGGAATTTCCATAAGCTGGTCTGTCGCCGGTCTGGATGTTTCGGGTCTGGTGTAATTGGGTAGCCGTTCGCGCCATGTGGATGACCGTTTGGCGTGAACAACTGCGGATGATCGAACGGGGCCGCTTGCGCCACTGTCCGCGGATCCGTCAAGCCATTGCGCAGGAAATCGACCAGGTCAATCTTCTCCTGTGCGGTAAGGCCCAATAACTCGATGTCCGGATCCATGTACTTAACTTCTTCAACTGTGTTGAAGTCGCCGCCGCGGTTGTAAAACTCCACCACCTGCTCAAGAGTTAACTGGCTGCCGTTATGGAAATACGGTGCTGTAAGAGCAACGTTGCGGAGTTGCGGCGCCTTAAAGAAGCCGCCGCGTGCAATGTCGTCATTGCAGTTCATCGGCGAAGGAGCGATGCCCTCGCCGCGGCGTCCAGGTACCAGCGCCATTTCATAGCCACCATCGCAAGCGTGCTGACGCATGAGTTCCGCTTGTGATAGTGGAAGACCGGCGACTGGATCGGTTCCTGCCAGGCCAGCATCTTCTGCCGCTGGCCGCACCCCGATGTGGTAATAACCCGTGTCGTAAACCCGAGAGCTATCGTCTTCCATGATCATCCGTTCCACTGGGAAGCCGGTAACGGTCCCCACTGAAGCGTTGGAGAGTTCAGGGCCGCCGTGGCAAACCACACAGCCCGCTTTGGTCTCAAAGAGTTCCAGTCCGCGGAGCTGCCCGGTAGTCAACGGAGTGGCCCCCACGGAGTAGTTAATTTGGATAGGGACTAGGGAAACCGGCGGGTTTCCGAAGAAGATACTCAAGGTTCCGGTGGCATAATCGATGGTGGCGCCATTAACGCCTCCGCCCATCACGCGTCCTTGGCCATCGTCAAATGCATAAGTGTCCTGATCGCTGGCGTCCAGCGTCGAGTTCAAGCCAATGACCGAAAGTGTGTACGGCGTTATGCCGGGTTTCAACTGAATGGTGTACTGGTTTTGTAAGTTATCGCCAATCAGCGTGTAGCTCTGTTGCTGCTCCAGGTATTTGTCGAGAGGCGTTTGGTCGGCTACCAGGGTGCTTTCGTACATCTGGACTGCTACACCCCAGAACAGCGAGAAGTTGTATTCCATTAGGCTGTAATCATTTGTGCCTGCCGGGCAAGTCTCAAATTTGGCCGGATCAATCGTCGCTGTAGTGCTGCCATCTGCGGTTTCACAGATGTGCTGCGAGAATTGCCACCATTCCGGCTGGAATGCTTTCTGCACGAGTGCTGAGTAGCTGGTCTTCAGTCCCTTGTCAGGGGATTTTGAAAATGCACCCAAAACGCTGTCGGTCGGATCCACCAGCTGGTTACCCAATGGAACGCGAGCAAGCAATTTCTTGCCGACTTGGTGAAAGTTCCGGTTATCAGCAGACATTTCTGTCGAGCTCAGAATCGGGCCCAGCGATTGCGAGCAGAGCGCCGAATTCACCATATTCACTTGGGTCGGTCCCAGCTTGCCGTCAACCGGATCAACAATCAGCAGGTGGTTCTGTTTGTCACGGGTGCCGAATGGGTTTGCGCCATTACAAACGTTCTGCGCACGGCCATCCCAGAAGTTGCGGAAGTTGAAAACTGCATCCACCGCGCTGGGTGTGTTGCGGCCGGTTACTCTGCGAGTATTAATTCGCTGAGTTGGATCCATCTCGCTGGGATAGGAGAAAACGGGATCAACTACCGGAGTTGTGGATTCCACGCTGGTAGTACTGGTAGCGCTAACCCCACCAACTTTGCCTTTGCCATTGCCATTGCTCGATTGCTGGTTAGTGCTGCCTTTTCCGGAATTGCTTGGGTGATTTCTTGCGCTAGGCAGATGCGGAGTATCAGTCCCGTTGGTGAACCCTTCGTTCTGACCGGGATCAGAGACTTCATGGTTTTGGATGGAGCCCCGACCGCCGCCATTGTTATCTCCGTCGTCCGAACCAGCAGCATTTTGAGTGGTTACCGTGATCGTGTCATTGGTCAGTCCAAACTGCCCTTGCGATCCGGAAATATCGTTGACATCAGAAGTGACGCTAAAGCGGTCATTAACGTCGGCCAGCTTGCGAAACGGATAATCTCCGTCGTGGTAACCGCCGAAACCCGCCCCTGCGGAACCCGCTTTGTAATGGTAGTTCGGCCCCATTGATCCGTTGAATGGAACGCCTAGTTGGAAGGTGCCATCGCCGCCAGGCTGTCCAGGATTCACTTCGTTATTGACGCGGCTGTCAGCTCCTGCATTGAAATGGCAGCTGGCGCAAGCCTGGATATCATCGCTTCCAGCCTGCATGTCCCAGAACAAGGCTTTTCCCAGCTCAATCGCCGCTGTTTTATCGGCAATAATGCCTTCCATGCCGAAGACTGGGGGAATGGGAACGCTTGAAAGCGGCGCGAGAGGCCGCAATGGAACCCTGACGGAGCCGGTACCGCTCGGATTCGGGTCAGTAGACTGCGCGCGGATATGGCCGTAGTAGCCCACTGCAAAAACCAGTGCAACGACACATACGAAAATGCGCAGGAACCAGAAAGTCCCGGAAGACGGTTTCATCGTTTTTCTCCTAAATCGCTCAGTGCCGCCGGATCACACGAGTCCTGTCCGGAGTGCATTGCAATGCACATTCTGGGGGGTGGGGATTAAGGTTTCATTGGCCGTGTATTAAAAGTTTTAATACTTTCTGGGGGATTTTGCAGATGGCTAAGACATGGATAAACATAATATATGCAATGGCTTGCATAGTTTTTGTTCTATTTTTTAGTCGAATCAGGGAGGCTAAAAACTGGGCGAAAAATTATCGGCAGTACATGTACCATTCAAATGTGTCACTATGAACTAAAGCCCATTATTAACGTGGTCAAAGGTACTGGCAGAATATGTCCCCAATCCTTATTAAGTGAGCAAGGTAGGAGAAAGCGACTATCGCCGAGTTGTCCAGCTAGATAAATGTTCAGCGAATCTTCAATCCCAGCAGTTCCGCAAAGATCATGGCTTGAGCGGGATCCACGATTGCGCCTTTAAGATCGGCCGCGAGGACCATGAGGCCTTCCACGCGGGAGCCACGAAAATCCGCTCCTTCCAACTTGGCGCCGGTCATGTCCGCATCTTTAAGTTCACAGGCTTGCAGCACGGCTCCGCGCAGATCGCAGCCGCGGAAATCTGCCTCTCCAAAAGTGCACCCAATGAACTCGCTTTTATTGAAGGTTCCAAGCCGAAATTGGGTAAAACCAGCATCTCCCCCCGAGATCAAGAAATCCTGGCATTCAGATTCAACGGCTCTCAGTCCGGTCAAGCGGCAGTTTATAAATTCCGTACGCACCGCTTTCAACCCGATCGCCTCGGTGTTCGCAAAATCACATTCCACCAGGCGCACATCTTTCAATCGCAGTCCTCGCAGGTTACATTGCGCAAAGCTCACTCCCTTGAGAATGCAGCCTCCAATTGCGACTGATTGCGATGAGCGGTATTTGAAGCTGACATTTTCAATGAGGCATTCTTGAAACGAAATCTCAGGTTCGGCGAAGATATCGTCTGCCAAAGAAACTTGTCGAATACCTGCGGGAATGTCTGGCGCAGTTCTGCCCACTGGGGCGTTTACTGTTTTTTTGGGGTTCTGCCGTTTCATAGACGCTCGTGCCGAATGCATGAGTACGGGGCTGTCAACGCAGCCCCTTGCCAACCATTTCCGTAAGCTTGAACGTGCTCGCGTTTATCTTCTATCTTGCGCTCTGGCCTTTTTTGAGCAAGCTGCGTGACGCATCCAGCGCTGGACGACCGATGCTGTGGTAAGAAAGACCTGCCTCCGACATTTCCGTCTGGGAGAAAACATTGCGTCCGTCCAGCACAATGGAAGACCCCAGGAGGTGCTTTATTCGGACTAAATCGAGACTCGCAAATTCTTTCCACTCGGTCAGAATCAGCAGGGCATCAGCGCCATCGGCCGCAGCGTAGGGATCAGATGCATAGTTGATTCTGCTGCCAAGAATCTGTTTCGCTCGGTCCATTGCGGCAGGATCAAAAGCTGTAATTTGGCACTTTTCTTCCAGCAACTGCTCGATAACTTTGATGGCTGGCGATTCACGCACATCATCAGTTCCATCTTTGAATGCCAACCCGAGCACTGCCAGTCTTTTGCCTTTGATCGTCCCTAATGCAATCCGGACCTTGTGAACAAACCGTACGCGCTGCTCGTCATTGATTCTCTTGATCTCATCCAGCAATGGAAATTCAAATCCAAATTCGTGCGTGACCGCGCGAAATGCTGCTACATCCTTGGGGAAGCAAGATCCTCCATAGCCTATGCCGGCGCGCAGGAACTCCGGGCCGATACGGCTGTCACTGCCAATTCCTTTTGAGACCTCTTCAATGTTTGCGCCCACCGATTCACAAAAACTCGCCACAGCATTGATGAACGAAATCTTCAACGCTAGAAAAGCGTTGGATGCATGCTTAATCAATTCTGCGCTGCGCGGCGAAGTCTCAATGTACATCGGTATCGGGCGTGCATGTTCAGGCTTTGGCACCGCGCTGGGGACCTGAGCATAAGACCCATCAATCATGGGAGCATAAATTTCACGCATGATACCCGCGGCGCGTTCGCTGCTGGCTCCAACCACAATTCTGTCGGGGTAGAGAAAATCGGTAACAGCAGTACCCTCGCGCAGAAATTCAGGATTTGAAACCACGTCGAAGTCTGCCGGCTTGCCCCCCTTGGGCGATAATGCGTCCTGCACACGCTCGCTTGTGTAGACCGGGACTGTGCTCTTTTCGACGATGACTTTGTATCCAGTCATCGCTCCGGCCAGCGATTGGACTACCGCTTCCACGCAGGAAAGGTCAACTGCGCCATTTTCGGCAGAGGGAGTTCCCACAGCGATGAAAATCACAACGGATTTTCGTGCGGCATCCTGAAGGTCAGTGGAAAAAGAGAGGCGAGTGCCGCGATGCCGGCTTAAAAGTTCTTGTAAACAATCTTCATGAATTAGGGTTTCGCCGGCCTTTAAGGCTGCAATTTTAGTTGAATCGCTATCGACGCAAATTACGTTGTGACCCAACTCCGCTAAGCATGTTGCTGCAACCAGACCCACGTAGCCCGAACCGATTACAGAGATTTGCATGTTCTTGCTTTTCTCCAAGCAAAACAAATCCCGATACCAGTTACTTGGGATTATTTGTCGTGTCAGTATCTATTCTTAAAGGTGTGGTCGTCAAATCAGAGCTGCTGGCCGCGTTCTGCCCTGAAATGATTCAAGTTGCGTAGTGGCAAATGACCTTAACCTGGCCGTGGCCTAAACCAGCAACCTACGATTTCAGATGCAAACGGAAGGCCAATTTTGAGCCTGCTGAAGACGCAATCAATGCGGGTACAGGCTTGTTGCCTTTTAACACATGTCCGTGGATGACTGCTTCTAACAGACACATCAGAGACCATTGCCCAAATCCGTGGCGGTCATCTCTCTCGCCAATGGAGAACCCCACGCAGAAGGTTTATAATCTGGATTCGTTGGCTGTTTGCCTCATCACTAACTTCCGCACTCAATTTGAGGTAAGCTGAATGGTTACGTAAATGCAGTATTGTTAAATGCATAGGCATTTGCACTGTAGAGACACTGGTTTTTGACCCCTCTTAGGAGTGAAACGGGGTTTCTCTCTACCTAGGAACGGCAACAGTTTCGGTTGCTTCTGCAACTTTATATGTTGGAAGACGTTTAAGCATTGAGAAGGGGATTGGAAGTAAATTGGAAGTTCTAAAATCTGGTCCGCTGAAAATTGTGGGAAATTGGGTCGCTAGGCTTGCTTGGGTGTATGCAAGGGAGGCTGGTGGATGCCACTAAGCGAGGCCGAAAGAGAAGTTCTTAAAAGTGAAGCCAATGGCGTCCAGATGCCTGCACCCAGCCCCAGTTGGCTGAGGTGGACAGATGCGCTCTACCATCTCTGGTTTCAGCGCCGCCAGATTTTTCGATGGGTGGTTCTGGGTCTTGTTTTGTCCCTGATAGTTGCATGGCGTTATCCCAAATACGAAAGTACGGCCCAGATCATGCCGCCCGACAGCGGTGGATCGGGGTTGGCGTCCCTCCTCCCCGCATTGTCAAAATCACCCGGGCTAATTGGTATGGCAGGCGACATGATGGGGATGAAAAGTACGAGTGCGATTTTTGCCAGCGTGCTGGAAAGCCGCACTGTCCAGGATCATCTCATTGACCGCTTCGATCTCCGGAAAAGATACAGCCTGAAATATTGGGAAGACGCGCGAAAAAAACTGACCAAGCGCACCATTATCTCTGAAGATAAGAAGAGCGGCGTGATCGCTATCTCCGTTCAGGACCATGACGCAGCTTTAGCTACTGAACTTGCAAACGCTTATGTAGAGGAACTCGGTTCGGTGATGGCAAAAGTTTCCACGTCTGCTGCGCGCCGTGAACGTATTTTTATAGAGCAGCGGCTGGCCGATGAAAACGCTAACTTGCAGGATGCCGAACGGCAATTCAGCCAGTTTGCCAGCGCCAATATGGCATTGGACGTGCCTGAACAAACCAAGATCACAGTGGAAGCCGCAGCCAGGCTTCAAGGTGAGTTGATCGCTTCAAAAGCACAATTGGAAGGGCTCAAGCAGACCTACACAGAAGAAAATATTCGCGTGAAGAGCGTTCAGGCCCATGTGAATGAACTGGAACGCGAATTGTCGAAGATCAACTCTGGCCGCACAACCAGTGTTCAGGATCCCACAAGTCCATATCCGTCGGTCAAGAATCTGCCGATCCTGGGAGTAAAGTGGGCGGATCTATATCGCCAAACCAAGATTCGTGAAACGGTAGTCGAATTGCTTACTCAGCAATATGAAATGGCGAGAATCCAGGAAGCCAAAGAAATACCGTCAGTCAAAGTGCTGGATCCCGCTTCAACCCCGGAGAAACGAGAGCCTTCGTGGAAGCTTGTTATTGTGGTGGGAACGTTGCTGAGCGCGTTGCTGGCTTGCCTGGGCTACTTCATTAAGAACTGGTGGGACCGCTGGGATCAGGATGATCCAAGACGCATATTGATTTCGCAGGTGCTTCGCGTTGGCCGGAGGAACTCAAGTTCACTGAGCGGCATTCCGCGCCATCGCGCAGTCCGGCCGGACGAGATTTCGCAGGCATGAGCACAGACACAGTCAGGAGGAAATGGTGTCTACACAAGAGGTAGTGAAGGAACAAGGCAATCTCTTGGAAGTGTCGCACTTCGCAGGGACCCAGATTCATCGTGCTCTGGCACATGAAAAAGGTACCGGTTTAGGCGCGGCCGTCGCCATGTTAGAGGCCCTGATTGTAATTGTTTCCGGTTATGCGGCCTATTCAGGACGTGATTTTCTGGGCGATCTCTTCGGCGTTTCGCCTGTGGATGTTACAACCTCTCCTCTCCGCCTGTTCGTATTCCTTTTGACCTATGCCTGCCTCACCGTAATCTGCAACGCGGCCCAAAATCTTTATTCTGACGTTGCCATCCGTTCCGCAAGGGGCGCGCGCGTAAGAATCCTGAAGGGCTTCATGGTTTCATCCATGATTTCCATCATGATTGTATTTATCGCAGGCGAGAAGGCTGTTCCTCGGCTGATCGTCGCCAGCACGCCGATCTTCAGTCTGGCAGGCGTTCTTTGCATACGCTACGTGATGGAGCGCTACAACCTCAAGCGCATTGAGCGCGGCATCGGCAATCAGCATGTCCTTATTGTTGGCAGCGGTGAAGTTGGACAGGCCTTCCGCTCGTACCTTCAGGGCCACGCACAGCTTGGAAAAACATTTTGCGGATTCGTTGACTGGGAGCCCGGCACCCGTCCTTTCTGCCTGGGAACGCCAGACGATCTGCCCCGCATCCTGACTGAAAACTTTATTGACGAAATCTATTTCACTCCTTCCATCAGCCGTGATCTGGTGGTGCGCATCGTTCTCGAAGCTCGCCGCCAACGGATAGGGGTGAAGGTAGTCCCTGATCTTTACGGTGGCCTCGCCATAGGTGCCGGCATGAATTACATCGGCTCGGTTCCGGTATTGGAGCTCAATCGCCAGCCGATCCCAGCTCTGGGTCTTTTCGTGAAGCGCTTGATGGACTTGTTCATCAGCATCGTAACGTTGGTTGTTACTTCGCCTTTGCTGCTGTTGACCGCCATCGCGGTCAAGATCGATTCTCCGGGGCCAATCCTCTATAAAGCGTGGCGGGTCGGACGCAAGGGCCGCAAATTCCGCTGCTATAAATTCCGTACCATGTGTGCCGATGCAGATGCTCGCAAGAACGGCCTGATGCACATGAATGAGCGCAATGGTGCCACTTTCAAGATTGTTGACGATCCGCGCATCACCCGCCTGGGCCGCTTCCTTCGCAAGTACAGCATTGACGAGCTTCCACAACTGTTTAATGTATTCAAAGGCGATATGAGCGTCGTTGGTCCGCGGCCACATCCTGAAGACGATTTCAAGCGGTACGATCTCGAGCACTTCCGTCGGCTCGACGTCACGCCTGGACTTACGGGCCTTTGGCAGGTGACCGCCCGCCACGACCCCTCTTTCGAAAAGAACGTCATGCTCGATCTGGAGTACATAGAAAACTGGAATGTGTTTTTGGATTTAAAGATTCTTTGCAAGACCGTTCCTGTTGTCTTTCGAGGCTCCGGTCACTGATTTTTTGTCCTATCAACTTGCTGGAAGCCTCTGTGCGCGCGGTTGCGCATTCAAAGCGCTGTGACTCACTTACAATAGGAATGCTCAAAAGCAGGAACAGGAGAAAAGCTCCCTGTGCCTGCGAGTGGGTATTTTAGGCAACAGATTGAGTATGGAGAAGCAGCGTGGCGCTTAAGCGGGCATTAATCACTGGTGTGACCGGCCAGGATGGCTCCTATCTTGCGGAACTTCTTCTAAAGAAGGGCTATGAAGTCCATGGAATCAGGCGTCGCTCGTCTTCATTCAACACCGGCAGAATCGACCATCTGATTCAGGATCCACACTCTGAAGGCTGCCGTTTTTTTCTTCATTATGGTGACATGACCGATTACAGCAGCTTGAAGCGCACCATACAAATTGTGGAGCCCGATGAAATTTATAACCTCGCAGCCCAGAGCCATGTAGCTGTTTCATTTGAGCAGCCTGAATACACTGTTCAGTCCGATGCGCTTGGGCCGTTGCGCATGCTGGAAGCAATTCGGAGCCTCGATCTTCAGAGCAAAACGCGGTTTTACCAGGCGTCCACGTCAGAAATGTTTGGCAAGGCGCAGGAAGTTCCCCAGAGTGAGACCACGGTTTTTTATCCACGCTCGCCCTACGGTGTTGCCAAGCTTTATGCCCACTGGATCACGGCCTGCTACCGCGAAACATACGGCATTTACGCTTGCAGCGGCATTCTTTTTAACCATGAGTCGCCGCTTCGTGGCGAAACATTTGTTACGCGCAAGATAGTCCGCGCTCTTACACGCATTCAGCTGGGCGCACAGGACTGCCTTTATCTCGGAAACCTTGACGCCCGGCGGGATTGGGGCCATGCCCGTGATTACGTAGAAGCGATGTGGCTCATGCTGCAACAGGACCGCCCTGAGGATTATGTGATCGCCACCGGGAAGCAGCATTCTGTTCGTGATTTTGTCTGCGCCGTGGCGCAAAGGCTCGGGATCGTCCTTCGTTGGGAAGGGACGGGCCAGAATGAAGCAGCTTTTGACGTCCTAACGGGGGAGCGTATTGTTGCAATTGATCCACGTTACTTTCGGCCTGCGGAAGTCGAGAACCTGTTGGGGAATGCCGCCAAAGCCAGAGAAAAGCTTGGCTGGACTCCACGCACCACGTTCGATGAACTCGTGGGCGAAATGGTGCGCGAAGAATTAGAGATTGCAAAGCTGGAAACCTCCGGAAAGAGGCAGACTGCTGTTTAGCGCGAAGTCCTGGCAAAGAATGAAGAACACCACCCAAGAAGTATCGCTAGCATCGGAAAACCTGGATCCGGAGACCACATCGTTTGAGGTTGCCGTGCCAAGCGGACGTTCGCTTGCCGGCAACACTCTGTGGAACCTGTTTGGAAATTGCTTTCCGGTTGTCGTTGCTGTGATCTGTTTGCCCATTCTTAAGCGCGGCTTGGGCACGGAGCGCCTTGGAATTATCAGCTTGGCGTGGGTAGTGATCGGATATTTCAGCCTGTTTGATCTTGGGCTCTCTCGGGCGCTCACCAAACTTGTGGCGGAAAGAATCGGCCAGAGCCGTCAGCCTGAAATTCCATCGCTGGTCTGGACCTCGCTTTTCCTCATGACGGGTCTGGGTCTCGTTGGCTCCTTATTGACGTTTGTTGTTGCGCCCTACCTGGTGGAGCGACTGTTGAAAGTCCCGGTTTCACTTTCGCATGAGGCTTTGGGGTCCTTTTATTGGTTAGGGGCCGCGGTTCCTATAGTGGTGATCACCGCCGGGCTACGCGGAGTGCTTGAGGCTGTCCAGCACTTCCGTCTCGCCACGGCAATCCGTGTTCCGATGGGCATCTTTACATATTTAGGACCAACCGTTCTTCTGCCCTTTACCCATAGCCTGATTCCCATCATTGGGGTGCTTGTGATGGGAAGGATTGTTGCCTGTGGGGCGCACTTGTGGGCTTGCTTTCATGTGATGCCGGCGTTGCGCGGCGGCTTTGGATTTGACGCCCCTTCTGCCAAGCCACTGTTTCTCTTTGGCAGCTGGATGACCGTGAGCAACGTCCTTGGCCCGCTCATGGTCACCTTCGACCGTTTTTTGATCGGCAGCATCATTTCCATCGCTGCCGTTGCGTATTACTCGATTCCGTATGAAGTGGTTACCAAGCTGTGGTTGATCTCTACTGCGCTTGTCGGCGTCTTGTTTCCTGTATTTTCCGCCACAAGCTTTGCTGATCGTACTCGTCTGGCTTACCTGTACGAAAGCGGGCTCAAATACATTTTTGTGGTCCTGCTCCCGCTGACGCTGCTTCTGGTGGTTTTTGCGCCTGAAGGTCTCTCAGTCTGGCTGGGAAATGATTTCGCCCACAATAGCGCGCCGGTCGCCCGTCTCCTGGCAGTCGCCGTGCTCATGAACTGCATGGCGCACGTTCCGTTTACACACTTGCAAAGCATTGGCCGGCCTGACGTAACAGCCAAGTCCCATCTGCTGGAGCTTCCTATCTACGTGGTGACGCTGTTTTTTCTAGCCAAGTCCTGGGGGATCACCGGCGTTGCCGTTGCCTGGCTCTTGCGAGTCACCATCGATGCCTTCCTGCTTTTCTGGTTCTCTTTTCGCTTGTTGCCTGAGTGTCGATTCATTATTACGCGATTGCCGCTCATGATCTCCGGAGCCATGGTCCTCAATCTAGCGGCGGCGTTGATCACCGGCCTAACGATCAAAATTCTTGTTGCCTGCGCGATATTTTTTGTTGTGCTGCCGGCTTTGTGGCTGTGGATGTTTACGCCAGCTCAACGCGCACCTTTCATTTATCTACTGCAGAGCTTGAAACGTTAACAGTGGGCTAAAGCTTAAAATATCAAGAGCAAATCAAGAATACGCCAGACATGGCCAGATGAGGAAGCATCACTTGATGTGCAGCCGTACGGATCAACACATTACAAACTCGGCGACAGCAAAGGCCGGAACGCCTTTTCCATCAATTTCTGCTGCGCTAATTTAGCTTGCAGTAATGATGAAAGCTGCTTGGTCACCTTGCCCAGAAACATTTAACGCTTTGGCTTCTTCGGCATATTTTTTCATTGTCTTCGCGTCAAAGTATTTTGATAAATTTCGCTCTCCTACAACGAGAGGAATGTCTTTGCGATATAGCTCGCTTCCCCAAAATTGAAGTGCGCCCGAATCACATTTAACTTCCCTCACGAGTAGACCTGCGAGTTGCGCCGCTTTTGCCATACTGGCTGGTGTGTGAATGCACATGTGTCGCGGCGCGTCAAGCTGCACCCAATCAACACCATAATGACGCCACGCCCATGTTGCTATGGGCACACGAATTAGGCACACTCCACTGGGGGAAAGCTTATTCCTAACTTCCGCAAGAGTGCCGAGTTGATCTTCAATGTGCTCAAAGGAGTGATGAAACATGATCCGGTCCCAGGTGCCTTCAAGCTCAGAGAGCGTTATCTTGCGGCAATATGCGCTTTCCTGTGAGGCAAATGGGTCGATACACAATGAGCGAGGGAAACCGGCATGCCGCAATTCTTTTGCTTGCTTGCCATTGCCTCCGCCCACGTCAAGAATGTTCATGTCCGGTGTCATTTTGAGCCTATAAATCAGGTCCACTGGTGTCATTGGGTGCACTAAATGAATAAGCCGGCGCAGCCCAAGACGACCGAGAGACAGGCCAAATGGCTTCAATCTCCCAGAAAGTCCGTTCGTTGTGGCAAAGCTGTAATACCCTTTCGGGTAGTAATCTGAAAGATTGTGCGGGGGATTCTCGAGAAGAAGAACTCCACAACCGGAACATTCAAGATAGGTAAATTTGTGGCGCAGGCCAAACATCATTTCTCGAGCTTGATGTTTAATATGTGATGAAGATTTACAAAAGGGGCAGTTCATCTGTTTTCGATCCTATGCCAAAGCCGGTAATAAAAACACCGGAAGGGACAACACCAACCAGACTGCAGATCGCATGACATCTACAATAGGGCGAACTGGATCGTATCGCGCATCTTCCTTTTTAACGGTCACGCTTTTTAACGATCACGCTCTTGGATGATTACGTTACATCACCGACGTTCATTTTTCCAAAAAACAACATCATGCTCGTGACGGTGATCGGTTAATTTGGTTGCGCTGCCGGCTTTGTGGCTGTGGTTGCTTACGCCTGCGCAACGAAGCTCGTTCATTCATGTGCAGCGGCTCAAGCGTTAATGTAATGCTTGCACGCAAACAACTTCTCACGTGCATTGGATATAATCGGTTTCGCCGCTTTTCAAATTTGCATGGGCTTTAACTTCATTTATTCTCTGGCCAAACGCTACTACCATCTCTGGTATTACAACACCGGGGTTTGGCAACAGACCACATGGATGGGCGTACACACACTGAAGTCTCCCATGGATATGTGGAATTATCAGGAGATACTGGTTTCGCTTCAGCCTTCTGTAATTATCGAATTCGGCACGAATGAGGGTGGATCGGCGTTATTCTTCTCGTCGGTGATGCGACAGATTGGGCGTCCCTACGTGATCGTATCGGTGGATATTGCCGCGTCCCGGATTTCCGAGAAAGCAAAATCAGATCCGAACGTCCGCTTGTTGACAGCTTCCTCTTCCTCCCCGGAGGTACGAAAAACCATTCAAGACTTAAGGCGTAATCTTCCTGGTCCCGCGTTTGCTATCCTGGATAGCGATCACTCTAAGGAACATGTTATCGCTGAAATGGTGAGTCTGCGAGACATCCTGGTTGCCGGGGACTACATGATCGTGGAAGACTCCAACATAAATGGGCACCCGGTACTCAGATCTTTCGGACCGGGGCCGTATGAAGCACTCCAGGAGTACATCCGCAAGTACCCGCAGGATTATGAACAGGATTTCGAGCGGGAGCGGAAATTTGGTTTTTCTTTCGCGCCGAAAGGATTTCTTCGTCGACTTTGAAAAGCCTGTGCCTTCAGTGATCTTGTGATTCCGTAGCAAATGGGATGCGTATACGGCGAACGGCACACAGGTGTCGCGTCTAATATCTTTCTAAGAAAACTGAGTTGAAGGGATCTTGGCAGCCTCACCGACATCAGGAACACGCGCCCGCGCTTTATGGTCCAGGGCATCGGGCCGGGCCCGCCGTCTGCTGACGAGTTCAATATACTTTGCCAGGACAGGCTATTGGCTCAACGGCGAAAGAGTAAACCCTGATTTTCCAGGCGAGAATTTGATCAATCACCGAAAGGTCTACCTCTTTTTCTCTCAATTGGTGTCCAACAACATCGTTCTGGATGTGGGCTGCGGAACGGGCTACGGTACGGCAATTTTGGCGGAACACGCCGCGCAAATTATTGGCATTGACAATTCCAATAATGCCATAAGCTTTGCAAAACGACGCTATCCAAACGTTGACTTCCGGCAAATGAATGCCCAGCAACTGCGCTTTCCCGATGCATCTTTTGACTTAATTTTTTCCTCAGAGAATTTTGAACACCTTCCTGACCAGGCATCACATCTTAGGGAACTTCGCAGAGTCCTCAAGAACGACGGTCTCTGCTTCATTGCGACGCCAAATCCGGAGGCCTTTGCCGACAACAAACCCAATCCCTGGCACACCAAAGAGAATACTTACCAGGAACTTGTAGAGTTGTTTCGACCGGTGTTCAAAGATTTCGTGATTGTAGAAAATTCGCTGAGCGGCAAACTGGATCGCGGACTAACGCCGCAGGAGTCCCTGGTGGTTTTTGGTCGTGTTCTTGATACTAAATACCTCTGTAATACTCATAGTTTCTTTTGCTTTCTGCGTTGAGGCTGCATTGTCGCTGGGAAATCGCTGTTGACTTGCCACCGACACAATGACTGGAGGGAGGATAAGTTTCTGGTATCCACATACCCTGGTTCCCGAAGAATAATTTATTTGATGTATGTGCCATGCCGGCCGCGAAGCGCGTCCCATCCGCCTCTGGCGATGTATGCCAGTTTCTCCATGCGATCGCTCTCAAAAAGGACCAGCTTTACGATCTCTTTGAACCATGACCACATGTCGTGCCCAATCCAGAGCGGATCAGACAACAGGTATCGCCGATACAGCCGCAACCTGTTTCTGGCCGCATAGTAGCGGCGGACTGGGCTGTGATTAAAGACCATACAAGTTTTGTTGAGGAAGGTATGCGTCGTCGGTGTTCCCACGCTGTGGTAGAGTGGCGCCTCTGTTGCTTCGATAATGCGGCAACCCTGTTGTCGCACACGAAGGCAGAAATCGAAATCAACATAGTCGATGAAAAATGACTCGTCAAATAGCCCCACATCTTTGAGCACCGAGCGGCTGAACAGGCTGCCTGACTGTAGCGTAACCGGTATTTCCTGAAACGTCGGACGGTTTTGTGGTGGCTTATAGGCAGCAGTTTTCGAGGAAAGCACGTGACGGGGAGCGATTAGTGCCACCTCGTTTCGAAATGGGCACAACGCATACGCGTTGAGCATGGTCTCGCAATAGCCTGGAGAAACTAGGCTGTCCTGGTCAAAGGTGGCGATCCATGCGTAGTTCTCATCTGGTAGCGCGCGACGAATGCCAATATTTAGGCCTGCGGCAAGCCCGATATTTTCCTCATTCCAGATCACTTCAAAATTGCACATGGCAGCCAGGGCCGCGATCCTCGAACGGGTGGATGGCTCTGAGCAGTTGTCCACGACGATGAGCCTATCAACTTCGTTCAGCAGCGCTCGTATGTTTTGTTCCAACGTTGAGTCAGGGTTATAGGCCACCATGACCGCGCATATTTTTGTTGCGGCGGGCGCTGCTGGGTTGGCCGACGGCGTTAGCTCAGGAGGATCTGGTTTCATGAGTGTCACCGACCGGCTCAACCAGAAATAACATTTGAAAGGCCAGCGAATTAGGGAACCAGTTCGTCAGTCGCTGCCACATCGGACGAAAATGACCAGTAAACTTGGCGCCCATCACCGGATAGAAATGAACAATCCGGTAGCCGGCTTGCTCGATCATGTTGCGCGCCGTGTGAACAGTGAAAAAGCGAAGATGGGTGTAATCCAGCAGCCCCATGCTTGCGTACTCGAACTTTCCCATCAGCAGCTTTCCGCGCATAGTCCAATAGGCGATGTTGGGAAGGGAAATAAGTACGCGGCCACCCGGCACTAAAACGTTCCGGGTTTCGCGCAGAACAGCTTGTGGCTCCAGAAGGTGCTCAAGCACATCACCGTAAGTGACCAGGTCGAATTGTTCGCCTACAGCCTTGCTCCAGTCCGGTCCATTCAGGTCTAGAGGCAGCACGCGCGCACAAAATTGCCGCGCCTTATCCGCAGCTTCCATGTCAATTTCAATGCCCACCACGCGCGAGCCTCCCGCCGCAAGTTGCCGGGAAAGAAATCCTGTGGAGCATCCGCATTCCAGGATGTTGCGGTACTTCTTAGCTTCTTCGATGAAAAGGTGGTCCCGGCTGAAACGATCGCCATTGGTGGAGATCTCATAGCGACTGCTTTTCAGGTTGGCGTGGTGCATCAGCGTTTCGTCGGCAACTGACGACAATTGTAACATCGTGCTTTTCCTTACCTTCTTCAGGTTCTCACATTACAATGAAGAAAGTAGCGCGGTCGTATGCCGTGCAAACCCATCCCAATGTCATTGAGCGAGACTCGAGTCAGCATCGTTATCCTGAACTGGAACAGCTACGAGGTCACGCTGAATTGCCTCTTGTCACTGCGGAAAATGGATTACCGGAATTTTGAGGTAGTCCTGATCGATAACGGTTCGGTCGATGGCTCACCGGCCAAACTTCAAGAAAATGTGCGTGAAATCAGGCTGATTAGGAACGCCACAAACTTGGGCTTTGCCGCCGGCAGCAACGTAGGCATTCGTGATGCGGTCCGCCGCGGCACTGATTATGTTCTTCTGCTCAATAATGACACCATTGTCGCGCCTGATTTTCTTACTCAATTGGTCAGTGTTGCAGAGTCGGATGAAAAGATCGGCGCCGTGAGTCCAAAGATATTGTTTTTCGACCATCCTGACAGGCTCAATTACGCCGGTGGGGAGCACAGGCGCTGGAGGCTCTTCCCCAAAGTCTTCGGTCTTCGCCAGCTGAATGACGGCACATTCGACACGGCCCGTGAGGTCTCATTCCTTACGGGCTGCGCATTCCTGATCAAGGCAGAGGTCGTGCGCCAGATCGGAGTGCTGGAGGAAGTCTACTTCCATTTTTATGAAGATATTGAATGGTCTCTGCGCGTGCTGAAAGCCGGATATAAAGCCATGTATGTCCCCGCGGCGGTGATTTGGCACAAAGAGCACTACGTTACCGATAAAAATCAGGGCAATGGGTTTATTGAGTTCTACCTGGCACGTGCCAACATAATTTTTGCGCGGAAGCACGTTCCCTTGAAGCTTTGGCCTTTCAAAATGCCATTTTTTGCCGCGTGGATGGCCTATCGCACTCTTGTGTTTTCTTTCCGCTGGGATTGGCCAAAGGTCCTGGCCTTGTATAAAGGATTTTGGGCTGGTTGCTTCTTAAAGCTCCCCCAGGAAGAAACGAAGATTTGATCTTTGATCTTTGCTTTTACCTGCGGCCATGCGATAGTAGTACCTCAATCCCCCTAGCCCAGCAGCTTGTTCCCGATCTTCAGGCATTGAAGCAGGAAAGGCTGCGCATGAAAAGAGCTGCACCGTTGTGACTTGAAGCCGCAAAACGTTTCACCGCCTTTAAGAAAAATTTGTCTGTTTTGCCGCTTGAAGCCAGTTCTTTTCTAAGGTATTGTGCTCTGATTTTGAAACAAGGTGATGCTTTGAAGACAAAGATGACTTTCGCTCAGAAATTATTACAAGATAAATCCTCAGGGAAACTTCCAACCGCTGCGTTCTCAAGCGATCCTGTTAGTCGCGCGATGTCTATGCCGGTAGCTTTCAGGCGCGCTGTGCTCTTGCTGGTGGTTTGCCTTGGGCTGTTTGCGAACGTGGCCCGGGCGCAAGTTATGGGCATTACTAAACCTTTCGATCCTGCCAACTTCCCATCCGGTCCCAACCCTGCCAGCTCCGCACTTGGCCCCATTGGTGAAACAGTAGTTACGGGCAATGGTATTGAGTACCATGGCGGTCCAGTGATGCTGGGCCCGCACAATGTTTACTTCATCTGGTATGGCAATTTTTCTGGCAATATTGCCCTCACGATGCTGCCGGATCTCATTAACGGTTTCGGAGGCTCGCGGTACTTCAATACCAACACAACGTACGGTGACGCTACTGGAAACATAGTGAATACAGTCACCATGGCAGGGTCGTTTTTTGACAACTACTCGCAGGGAAAGGCGCTAAACGGCAACAGTTTGGCGGCAGTCGTCAGTGCACCATTAAATGCTGGCGCGTTTCCCGTTGATTCCAATGGAATCTATTTTGTGCTCACGTCTCCGGACGTGACATTGAATTCCCTACCCAACCCGGCGGCAGCCCCCAGGGCTTTTGTACTACTTTCTGCGGATTTCATACCGTTCGGGACTTTTGGCACTACCGACCTAAAAGTTGCCTTTATCGGTGACCCGGCCACACAATGTCCCGCCAGACCCGGTCAACTTGGTCTGTTCCGCCGCAATCCCTCAGTCCCAATGGAAATGAAGGTGCTGACGCCATGGCCAGTGTGATCGCCCATGAACTGAATGAGACAGTAACCGATCCTGACATCAACGCATGGTTCCATATCGATGGGAATGGCGAAGTGGGTGATTTGTGTAATACCTCCAATCTCGCCACTATTTTTGGCCCTACATTTCCTTCGTTAAACGGCGCGAACGCCAATGTCGTACTCAGCGGAAGGCAATTCCTTATTCAGCAAAACTGGCTCAATTCTGGTGGCGGGGGGTGTGCCATGGGATTTAACTCGCAAACTCCTTCCGGGCTGACCTTTGTTCCAGTCACACCATGCCGCGTCGCCGACACGCGCAATCCTGCTGGGGCATTTGGCGGACCGTCTTTGGCGGCCCACGGCACGCGGGAATTTGATATTCCTAATAGCACTTGCAACATTCCCGCGACTGCCCAAGCTTATTCGGTCAATGCGACAGTTGTTCCGCATGGCTTTCTTGGATTTCTCACGGCATTCCCCTGTGGGCAGAGCCTTCCGCTGGCTTCAACGCTCAATGCCACGGATGGACGCGTGAAAGCCGCTGCGGCCATCGTGCCTGCCGGAACGAATGGCGGATTGTGTTTCTTCTCCACCGATAGCACAGATCTGGTTCTCGATATCAACGGCTATTTCGTGCCGAACACTAGCCCCACGGCTTTGGCCTTTTTCCCGGTAACGCCATGTCGCGTGGTGGATACTCGCTTGGCGGCGGGATCCCTCGGCGGTCCGACGCTGGCGGCCAACAGTTCACGGACGTTTCCGATTCTTTCCAGTCCCTGTAATCTGCCTGCGACGGCGCAAGCTTATTCCATGAATTTCACGGCGGTGCCCCAGGGTCCACTGGGTTTTTTGACTACCTGGCCGGCTGATCAGACTCAGCCGCTGGTTTCAACATTGAACGCGAATCTAGGCGGCGTCACGGCCAATGCCGCGATTGTGCCGGCTGCAGCAAATGGCGATATTTCAGTGTTTGTCTCCGATCCTTCTGACGTGGTGATTGACGTAAACGGCTATTTCGCTCCGCCCGCAGCCGGTGGCCTTTCGCTTTTCCCATTAACGCCGTGCCGCGTGCTGGATACCAGAACTTCACCTGTCCATCCACCCACCGCCAGCTCGTTTGATGTAAGCGTGGCGCTCAGCGGCTGTGGCGCTCCCACCACAGCTCAATCCTTTGTGCTGAATGCCACGGTGGTTCCGCCAGGCCCATTTGGCTTCCTTACGCTTTGGCCCCAGCTCACAACGCAACCCCTTGTTTCCACGCTGAACGCGATTGATGGTGCGATTACCTCCAATATGGCAATCGTGCCCACAACAAATGGTGTGATCAGCGCCTTTGGATCCCATCCGGTACAGTTGATTCTGGATATGTCTGGATATTTCGCGCCGTAAGCGGCGGCGCACAAGCTTTATCAATGCCCGGTGCTGCCGATTGCGGACGCCGGGCATTGGATTTAAGCGCCGAACTGCGTGCTATACTCGGCCCCGATGGCACCGCTTTATCTTGCAGATGAATCGCACTCGGCCCCGATGGCACCGCTTTATCTTGCAGATGAATCGCACTCGGCCCCCTTTTTCCCAGAGCGATCTACGACCAGGCGCAGGATGCGATGAGGGTCCTGATGCTGCACAACAGATATCTGGTCCCCGGCGGGGAGGATCAGTGCAGCGTTGCTGAAGCGGGCCTTTTACGCGACCAGGGGCACGAAGTAGAGCTTCTGGAAGAGGACAATCGCCGCATAGAACAGCTCGGCCAGGCGCGGACGGCGATGCGCACCGTGTGGTCGCGTCAATCCTATCGACGTATCGACGAATTGTTGAGGTCCCGCCCTTTCGACATCCTGCATGTGCAGAATTTTTTCCCTCTCTGGTCTCCGTCGGTCTATTACGCGGCCTCCCGCAACCGCGTTCCCGTTGTGCAGACCTTGCACAACTACCGGCTGATGTGCGTGAACTCGCTCTTTTTTCGCGACCAACATCTCTGCCAGGAATGTCTGGGACGCTTTCTGCCGTGGCATGGAGTAGTGCATGCCTGTTATCGCAATAGCCGAGCTGCCAGCGCTATTGTCGCCGCCATGGTGGGAGCGCACAAGATTGCAGGCACGTGGCGTAACCGCGTTGCCGCGTACATAGCCGTCTCAGAATTCCGCGGGAGATCTACATTGCAGGCGGCTTGCCTGCGGAGAAAATCACGGTGAAACCAAACTTCATTCATCCGACACCGCCGCCCGGTGATGGAGGCGGAGGCTACGCACTGTATGTGGGTAGACTAAGCCAGGAAAAGGGAATCGTGACAATGTTGAATGCGTGGAAAGGAGCACATTCAGCTATTCCGTTAAGAATTGTAGGTGAAGGGCCGCTGGCGGAGCTTGTGACTACCGCCACTCAGGCATGCAACAGGATTGAATACCTTGGCGCAAAGTCATTGCCTGAGGTTCTAGATCTGATGCGTAACGCAGAGTTTCTGGTCTTTCCTTCTGAATGGTATGAAACCATGGGCCGCACCATCATGGAGGCGTTTGCAGTTGGAACGCCGGTTGTCGCCACTAACATTGGTCCGCCTGCAACAATGGTCGTGCAGGGCGTCACCGGGTTTCATTTCCCGCCGGGCAATGTTTCTGAGCTGCGCGAACGCGCGGAATGGTGCTCACAAAATCTCGATCAAGTCCGCGCCATGCGCCCCAGGGCCAGGCAGGCATTTGAGAGCCAATTCACCGGGGCAGCCAATGCAAGAATGTTGCTTGAGATTTATGAAAGAGCGCGCGACACGGCTGGCCACGCTCATTCCGCATGATCGCCTCATGATCTAAGATCTGCAAGTTAAGATCGGCGAACCAAGCCGGCAAATCTAAGATTTGCGACGCTTTTCCAACTGATCTCTGCGATCAACTGGCTGAATCAAGGTTGCCGAACCCCTCTATGTCTATGCTATTCTCGACCCAGCATCGTCTCCAACAACATTTATCCAGGGTATCCGGTCACTATTTCAAAAATGGCCCAAGCAAGCTGTTACCGCTCTGACAAACCGATACAGAAGCTATCCGCACAATCTGCGGCTAATTGCGTTGGGCCAGCCAGTCCGATGAGGCAAGCATGAGCGTCGCCGTTGTCACGGGATCCGCAGGACTGATTGGCTCGGAGGCTGCCCGCTATTTTGCGGCCAAAGGCATGCATGTCGTGGGCATTGACAATGACATGCGCAAATACTTCTTTGGTCCGGAAGCCTCAACGGAGTGGATGCGCAAGCATCTTGAAGCGACAATTCCTGATTATCAGCACTTCAGCATTGATATTCGCGACCACGCGGCCATTCTCGATCTGTTCAAGCGCTTTGGAAAAGAAATCTCCCTGGTGATCCATACGGCTGCGCAGCCTTCTCATGATTGGGCAGCGCGTGAGCCGCTGACTGATTTTTCAGTGAATGCCACGGGCACGCTGAACCTGCTGGAAGCCACCCGGCAATTTTGCCGCGAAGCGCCCTTCATTTTTACCTCGACGAATAAGGTTTATGGCGATTCGCCGAATGACCTTCCGCTGGTCGAGCAGGAATCGCGTTGGGAATTGGATAAAACCCACAAATCTGCCGAACACGGAATTACGGAAGAGCAGTCGATCGACCATTCTTTGCATAGCATATTCGGTGCTTCCAAGGTCGCTGCCGACGTGATGGTGCAGGAGTACGGACGATATTTTGGTCTCAAGACCGCGTGCTTTCGCGCCGGATGCCTTACCGGACCTAACCATTCAGGCGCGCAGTTACACGGTTTTTTGGCTTACCTGATGAAATGCAATGTTACCGGGACCCGCTATACCGTTTTTGGTTACAAGGGCAAACAGGTCCGCGATAACCTGCACAGCGCTGACCTGGTGCGTGCCTTCGACAGGTTCTTCCAATCGCCTAGAGCAGGTGAGGTCTATAACATCGGCGGTAGCCGTTTTTCAAACTGCTCTATGTTGGAGGCCATTTCCATGTGCCAGCAAATTTCCGGGCGGGAAATGAACTGGCAATACGGGGATGGGAATCGAAAAGGAGACCACATCTGGTGGATCAGTGACATCAGGAAATTCCAGTCGCACTATCCCGGATACGCGTTGCAGTTTGACAGCCTTGCTATCCTCCGCGAAATCCATGACCGGAACCACGAGCGGTGGAAGGATTCATCTCGAGTTGTCCACGCATGAGTGCGGTGGAAAAGAGAAATATTCTCGGGGTCCTTATTGACGACGCAAATCTGGAAACCGCGACTGACATGGTGATTGCCGCCGCGCATCGTGGTGGCCCGTTCAGCGTTTCCGCCATTGCCGTACATGGAGTGATGGAAGGCGTGCTCGATCCAGCGCACCTTTATCGTCTAAACAGTCTTGAACTTGTGGTCGCGGACGGTCAACCCGTTCGCTGGGCCTTGAACCATCTTCATTCGGCCGGTCTGCGCAAGCGCGTTTATGGACCGAACCTGATGGTTTCAGTTCTTGCCCGCGCGGAGCAGGAAAAGCTCCCGGTTTATCTCTACGGAAGCTCACCAGATGTCCTTTCGCTTCTTACAGCCAACCTTCAACAGAGATTCCCCAGGCTCATCATTGCCGGAACAAGCCCATCAAGCTTTGGACGAATCACTGCGGAAAGCGCAGATCGTATCGCAGCGCAGATCAGGCAATCAGGCGCGCAAATCGTGTTTGTTGGCCTGGGTTGTCCCCGGCAAGAGGTATGGGCGTACGAATTCAGAGATCGCGTCAAATTCCCAATTCTAGCGGTGGGCGCCGCCTTTCCGTTTCTGGCGGGAACTCTTCGGCAAGCGCCAAAATGGATGCAGGACCGAGGCCTGGAATGGCTCTTCCGGCTAAGTACTGAACCTGGGCGGCTATGGCGCAGATATCTTTTGCTGAGCCCCGCATACTTGTTCCTTATCGCCTGCCAATGGGTGGGCTTTCATTTTCATACCAAAGGAAAACCACCGGCAAGTGAGATTCTTTACGGTTGATTCTTAGCGGGCCGCTTTCTCATGGACATCGCTTTAATCATGCACGAGTTGCTGGTGGAAGGGGGCGGGGAAAGGCAATGCGTTTCGCTTGCTCGCGCACTCGCGCTACGGGGCCACCAAATTACTCTTTATACTTCAGCGTACGATAGCACCAATTGTTTTCCTGACATTTGTAAAGACCTGGACATCATCGACGTTGGGCGCGGACTCTTCCCGTGGCTGCGCAAGATCAGATTTCTTCGTGGGTATCTGGACATGAAGCGCCTTGCCTCGGCGGTGAACCGCCGGCATGAGATATGGAACCCGCATCACTGGCCAGCACAGTGGGGCGCGGTCTGGCTTAAACGTAAGCTCGGCGGAGCGGTAGTCTGGATGTGCAATGATGTGCCGAATTTGCGCGAGAAGGCCCAACAGCGGCGGTCCCTGGGCATATTCAGTGCGGCTCTGCATCGCGCTTACTATCTCTATGATCGTGTGCAAAACCGCAATATCGACCGCACACTGTTCCTTTCGAATTGGGCGGAGAAAGAATTTAGAGCCATATATGCAGGGGAAACCAGCGTAGTGCGAAGCGGCGTTGATCCTTCCCGCTTTGATCAGGGAGCCGATCGGCAGAAAATCCGGGATCGGTTCGGGTATTCTTCAGCGGACTTCGTATTACTCTGGCTCGGCATTTTCATGCCACATCGTCGCCTTCAGGATGCAGTTGAGTCTGTGAGCCGGCTCAAGACTAAGGGATCTCCCGTCAGGCTGTTGCTGGCCGGTTCCGATCGTAGTTTTCCGGAGTATTTCAACTCTCTGAAATCCCTGGTAGCACAACTGGATATCACACATGAAGTTACATTTGCAGGAAAAGTTGCCGACGAAGAGATCGACGATTTTTATTGTGGGTGCGATGCTTTTGTGTTCCCCAATGAAAATCAAACATGGGGGTTGGCGGTTCTAGAGGCGATGGCGTGTGGACGGCCAGTATTAGTTTCACACGGAGCAGCTGTGCACGAAGTGCTGACGGATGGCGAGAACGCGCTTTTATTTCCTCCACGCAATCCGGATGCGCTGGCGGCGAGAATTCAGGAACTTGTTACACAGCCGGCTTTGCGCGTCAAAATCGCACAGCAAGGCATGAATATGGTGCGCGAAAAGTTTACCTGGGAGCAATTCGCCAGGCAGATTGAGGATGTCTGCAAAGAAGCAGCGAAATGAAAGCTCCAGAGTTGCCCACATTTATCGGCGCAGCTAGATCACACAACGCTTCGATAGACATTTACTGTTTCCGCGGCCGTGCGTTGCCAGTTAAACTGCCGGGCCCTGGCTAGCCCCTTCATCCGAAGCTCCACAGAAAGCGTGGGCTTCGCAAGGACGGTTTCTATTGCCTCAGCCAGCGCATCCTCATCAGTAGGTGAGACCAAAATGGCCGCATCGCCGGCGACTTCAGGAAGGCTTGATGTGTCGCTGGCCACTACTGGCGTTCCTGCGGCCATACTCTCCAAGATAGGAAATCCGAAGCCTTCATACAAAGAAGGCATCACCAGCAATTTAGCCTGGGCATAAAGACCAGGCATGTGACGATCAGGAACATAACCTGTTATTACCACGTTATCGTGCAGCGCCAAGTCGCGAATGGTTTGGTGAATTTCAGTCGCGCCCGCAACTTTTTTAAATTCCAACCCAGCAAGGACCAATTGAATTTTGCTCTTGCCCTTCTCACGCAAATGCGCGATGGCCCGCAACAGCAAAGGGATGTTCTTGCGATGCAGGAAGAGGCCGACGTGCAGTAGATATCCATCGCGTATGCCGAGTGAGCGAGCCCATTCCTCATTGAGAGGCGTACCTGGCTGAAACCGGTCGTGATTAACTCCGTAAGGGATCACGTGGATTTTTTTGCCGCAAACTCCGTAGACCTTCATGATGTCACGTTTAGAATGCTCGGAACCGCAGATGATTCCCGCGGCAGACTTGCTTGCCCTAGGCATGACAACGTTCATGTAATGTACCCACCAACTGGCAAAATGCTCTGGATACAGCCGGTAAGTGATGTCATGAATAGTAATGACCACGGGGCAGGGAGATGCGACAGGTGCAAGAAATGCAGGTGCGTGCAGCAGATCAAATCCGCGCTTCCATAAAATGCCTGGCAATCCGGCATGCATCCAAAGCATGTTGCCGAGGGTTCGGCAAGCGCGACCGGCGCAGTTTTTGGTTGCCAAGGCCCCTGACAACCCATTAAAGATTGTGGTTGAAAGGTCCTTTCGAACGCTGAACTGCTCCAGGAGGCGCGCGGCATAGACGCCCGAACCCCCGGGATCCTTTCGCGCAAAACAATTGTCCCAGGCTACCTTCAAGGTGCTCATTGCGCCGGGGTGCTCATTCGACGGAAACGCCATCGGGCTATTTGTTTGCCGGCGTGACAGACTTGACCAAGAGCAGACCTTAAGAACTGCATTGTGTTCGCGTTGCGGAAAAGTCCTTGTTGGAGTCGCTTGCTGCGAACATAATACAGCTTCACAGAGATTGCGCATGAGCGTTTGCTAATAAATTGGACGTCTTCCTGTGGAAAAAGAGGAACTAATCCATTCTGCTTGCACGATTCTCTCCGTCAGCTATTCTGTTGCTTGCCGAATTTAACATTCGCGAGCAATCAGGGTTGTCCAAAATCCAGGCAGGAAAAATATTTGGCAGAATTTGTTGAAATCGCGCCGCTCCCTTCGGGGCTGCGAACGGGACACACCGCAGGAATCGTGGGCGTCCTGATGGTGATTGTTTCAGTAATCGGCTATCTGAGAGAAGCAGCGTTGGCATCTCGATTTGGCGTATCCGCCATCATGGACGCATATTTTGGGGCAGCTTTCATCCCGAATATTCTCTATTCCATTCTCATCGCGGGCACTGTCTCGCCTATTCTGATTCGAATTCTGGTGGAGGAAGAAACAGTCGGGCATGAAGGCAGAAGGTCAGAAGCTTTCAGTGTTGTGACGAATTTTTCTCTGCTTGTGCTGATGCTTATTATCTCCGTTGCATTGCCCGGAGCTCACCTGTGGTTGCCATGGCTTTTTCCTGGCTTCAATCCCGGCACTTTGCGTATAGCCGTACATTTGGTCTATATCATTCTCCCGGCGGTCATTTTCCTTGCGGGCACAGGCATTCTCACCTCAGTTCTAAACGGATGCCACAAGTTCGCGCTGGCCTCATTTGCTCCGGCGATCGCCAGTATGGCGGTAATTACCGCAGTTCTTTTTGCCCGAGGTGAACGGGCCATTTATGTAGTGGGTATCGCTACCGCTGTCGGCTTTCTGCTGCAATTCCTCGTGCTTGTTCCATCTGTTGCATCGCTGGGTATCCGTTACCGGCCCATTTTCAATTTTCGGCATCCTGTTATTGCAAGGCTATTGCGTTTGGGCATTCCGCTCTTTTTGTACCTGGCAGCAGCCGGTGCTTCTTCAGTGATCGAGCGCAATTTGGCTTCGCGGATTTCCGCCGGAGCTGTTTCCACGCTGAGCTACGCTCTTCGGTTGTTTACGGTGCCATCAAACTTTATGGCAGCGCCACTTGCGATTGTTGCCTACCCAGGCTTCGCCCGTGAAGCCGTTCGGGCCAGCCGCGGGGAACTCGGTCCGCAGCTTTCAAAGATATTTCAATTAGTAATTTTCCTGTTTCTCCCGGTAACGATCTGGACAGTGATCAATTCGCTGGTGGTTACGCGGCTTCTTTACGAGCACGGCCTGTTCTTGCCAGCCAATTCCTTGATTACGGCGCACGTCCTTGCCATCTACAGTGTGGGAATTCTGCCCAACGCCATTGCCATGGTGTTGCTGCGCTGCTTCTTTGCGGTGGAAGACACAATCACCCCGTTAGTTGCAGAAGTTTTCGCCTTGGTGTCGTTTGTTGCGGCTGCGCCTTTTCTCTCCCGGCATTTTGGACTTGGAGGGCTGGTAGCTGCCCGCGCTGGTACCTTCTTTCTAGTCACAGGAATT
Organism: Terriglobia bacterium; assembly: GCA_963831465.1. Lineage (GTDB taxonomy): Bacteria > Acidobacteriota > Terriglobia > Terriglobales > Acidobacteriaceae > Angelobacter. Next base: position 104,711 of record CAWHQH010000034.1, read on the forward strand.
CTCATCTATGTTCTTGCGCGGGGGCAAGCATTGCTCAGCCTGGATTGGAAGTTGCTGAAGTTTTCGTTTCGGGCAGTGGTTGCCTCCATTGGAATGGGCGTGGTCAGTTGGCTCAGTTTGCGCTTTCTGTTGCGAACTTTTGATGCCGCCGGCAGCCTGGTTCGATTTCTTTTGACCATGGTTCTGATGGCAATAAGCGCCGCAACCTACCTGTTCCTCGCCCGATTGTTAAACATGGGTGAAGTCCGACAGATCTGGTCGACTGTTCGGACGCTGCTACCAACTGCTAATCGCGGCGCACAGTAAATTATGGTAATGTTAAAACATTCATCCCGACTACCTACTTGAATGAAAATTGGCTCTTCAACTGCGTCCATCCCCAACCCGACGCCTCTTTTGTTTCTCATAACGGCTACTGCTGTTCTGCTCTGGCCAGATGCATCAGGCGTTACCGCTCTCCTGGTAGTGGCGGCAATTGCACTCCCCATAGCCGCATTCTGGCTCTCATATAGCGCAGCCGGCGCGGTCATTGCTTTGATCATTGCGTCCACTGCTCCGCGCCTCTTCGTGGAAATCGGCGGCCTTAAAGCAAGGCCCGAACACTTTATTTGCGGAATTTTGTGCATCAGCATTTTCTTTCTATGGAAAAAACGCAGCCAGCCGGTCAAATGGATTTGGCCTGATTATGCCCTAATGGCTTATGCCGGAATGAATATTTTCAGCTCACTCTTTGAATCGATCGCCCCCAGCCAGACCATTAAGTGGGCCCTGCAGCAGGTGCTGATTATCCTTACGTACTTCTTTCTTCGTGTTCTCATACAGGACCGAAAGGATTTGCGCAAAGCTTTTATGGCAATGCTGGTGGTCGGGGCAGTGGCAGTCACGTACGGAATCATTTGTTTCTATTCCAATCTTCTTTTCGGCACCGAATTTGGCGTGACCGTCGGCCAGTATGGTGACGTCTCTGCTCCCTATGGTGTGCAATATGAGCCGAATCTTCTTGGTTCCACCAGCGGTGCCTTGTCTGTGATGATGCTGGTCACATACCTCTATGACAAACGCCGCAGGTTTCTGGTGGGGTTTGCGCTGGCCTTGGCGGGCATGGCCATTAGTCTTTCTCGTGGAGCGCTGGGGGCCACTTTGATTGGGTTAGGCGCAGTAGTGATTTTTAGCCTGAGAAAAGAACTTCTTAGCCGCCGGGGGGTATTGGTTAATCTTGCCAAGGCCACTCTGTGTGCATCGTTAGTAGTGCTCCCAGCAGTGGTTCCTCAGTATGCGGAGCGTTTCACTACCGTAGATATTAGCGAACCTGCAATGGACCCAAATACGCTCACGCGCGTTGTGCAGGTGAGTTCAGCGTTTGAAGAAGTGCTCAAACATCCTATGTTGGGTGGCGGAACTTCCAGTTTTCAACTCTCTTTTGATTGGCAGTCGCTGGGAGAGGAATGGGAAGACCAGGGATGGATTGGAAATACCGAGATGCGCGTTCTGCACGATACCGGCGTTGTAGGTCTGACGTTTTTTATCGCATTTCTTGTGTCTTTGTATCGCCGATCGAAAAAAGTGCTTAAGTTAGGGCCGAATCCAGTGCTGGTTGCATTGTTGGCTTCGGCCTTGGTGTACTGCGTCTCATTTCAAGCCACTGAAGGTACGCTGCTGGCTTTTCCCTGGGTTAATCTTGGACTCATTGGGTGCGCCGTCTCCGGATTTTTTGCTGGGGAAGCTGAATTCGGAAAGGAAGCCGACTAACATGCGCATAGGCCACATGCACCACGCCCAGCAAACAATTTTGCATCGAGCTACAGAAGCCAACGCGTCGTAGTATTTTGAAGTAATATCCCGCTGCTTTACGCTAACAATTGCAAGCTTTGTTCCGGAGTCATGAATTATTGTCGCAGTGAATCCGAATTGAAAACACGTTGTTGTGATCCAGGAGAACCAGAAAAGATGAGACAATTGCCGCGATCCATATTGCCAAGCCCGAGACCCGACTGATGAAAGATGCGGCACAATCAAATGCAATTTATGGTCGCAAGCTGCGGCTCGCTATCTTTGGCGGAAGAGGGATCCCCTCCACCTATAGCGGCACCGAGACATTTTTCATCGAGTTGGCTCCGCGGTTGGTCGAACGCGGCCATGAAGTAATCGTCTATTGCCGTAAGGCCCTTTTCAAGGAACGTCCATCTGTTTACAAGGGTGTCCGCCTGATTTACACGCCCAGCTATGAAACGAAAAACTTTGGAACATTTTCGCACACTCTGGCTTGCATGATCGACGTGCAGCGTCGCAACGTGGATGCGATGCTTATTACCAATGTGGCTAATGCATTTCACTGCGCTATCCCTAGAATATTGGGCGAAAAATGTGCTCTGAACGTGGATGGCATTGAGTGGAAACGCGGCAAGTGGGGCCGTTTGGGCAAGGCATATTTTTACTGGAATGCACGGCTGGCAGGAAAGATTCTTCCGAAAGGCATTATCACGGACGCGTATGCCATGCGCAAGCTCTATCTTGACGAATTCAAGACTCCATCAGCTTGCATTGCTTACGGCGGCAACATTGAGTCTTCATCCAAGCCGGAGATTGTTCGGCAATATGGGCTTGAGCCGGGTAATTATTATTTAATCGCGAGCCGGTTGGTCCCTGAAAATAATGCCGCATTAATCGTTGAAGGATTCAAGAAGGCACCCACGAAACGCCTGCTTGCCATAGCCGGTGATGCGAATTATCACAGCACATTTATTGATGACCTTAAGAGCAGTGCCGACGAGCGAGTGCGCTTCCTGGGACACGTTGACAGCATTGAACACGTCAAGGAGCTTCACTGTAATTCTTACGCGTATATTCACGGCCACATGATGGGGGGAACGAACCCTGCGCTCCTGAAGGCGCTCGGCTTTGGCAACTGTATTCTGGCGCATGATAATCCGTTCAATGCCGAAGTATTGGCCGGCCACGGACTCTTGTTTCGGGATGCAGCCGATCTGGCCACGAAAATCGAGCTTATCGAAAATAGGCCCGATCTTGCCGAAGACTACCGCCAGCGCTCTCCGGATCGGATCCGCAATTTCTATAACTGGGACCGCATCGTGGACCAATATGAGGAGCTGTTCTACCAGCTTGCCGCCGGAGAAGACCCAACGCGGGTTCATTCCAGCATCCGTGAGGCTGAAGCACAACTGGCAACCCTTTAGGATTCGCACCTCCCGCCTTGCGACTCATTACCAGAGTGTTTGCCCCTGCGTGCCTCTGCACGATGACGTCTAGGGTGCGGATGTGCCCCCCTCAACTTGCGCCGGTGATTGGGGATGAAATAACCTAAAAGCAGCTGTTTGCAACAATGGAGGCTTATGCGGATTCTGGTGGCGGGCGGCGCGGGATACGTTGGTTCAGCATTGATACCCAAGCTGCTGGAACGTGGTTACGATGTTGACGTAGTCGACCTCTTCTGGTTTGGAAACTCCCTTCCGGCAGAAGCCCGCATTATCAATCGCGACCTTTTTGATCTTCAGGTCAGCGATCTAAAAACCTATGAACAGGTAATATTTCTTGCCGGCTTATCAAACGATCCCATGGCCGAGTTTTCACCCAGCAAAAATTTTATTTTCAATGCGGCGGCTCCGGCCTATCTTTGCTATATCGCCAAACAGGCCAAGGTACGGCGATATATCTACGCCAGCTCTTGCTCCGTTTACGGGTACACGGAAAATGAATTGTTCGATGAAGACCGTCCCGTGTCTTCCTCCTATCCGTATGGAATTTCCAAGCTCCAGGGGGAGCAGGCAGTCATGCAGCTCATCGATGACGATTTTTCCGTCATCGCCTTGCGCAAGGGCACTGTTTCAGGTTACAGCCCACGCATGAGGTTCGATCTCATTATCAACACTATGTTCAAATGCGCGATGAAGGACGGCGTGATCCGGGTGAACAACCCTGCCACGTGGCGACCAATCTTGAGCATAGATGACGCTGCTATGGCGTACATCCGCGCCGTTGAAGCGAACCAGTCTCTTTCAGGGATTTTTAATATCGCATCCGGCAACCATACAGTGGGAGAAGTAGCGGATCTGGTGAAAGGCACCATCTATGAAGAAACCGGAAGCAGCCCTACCCTGGATATCGCTCACATCCAGGACATCCGTAATTACAAAGTGGCGATTGAGCGGGCGAAAAACATTCTGAGTTTTCATCCTCATCACAGCGTCAAAACCATCGTGCGGAGCCTGATTGAGAACATGTCAAAGTGCAAGGATTGGGACAATCCCAACTATTACAACATTCAGGTATTCAAGGGACTTGATCGCGAGGAAAAATCAAAGTTGGCGACGAGTTCACTCGGGGCCACGCAATGAAGGTTGCAATAATCGGGGGAAACGGGCAATTAGGCCGCGACGTGAGTTCAGCGTTTTCCGATGAGGGGCATGCGGTTGCGAGTCTCACACATCAGGACGTCGAAGTTTCATCATTGGCATCGGTACGTGAGTCGTTAGAGGCTTTGCGGCCTGAGCTGGTGGTGAACACGTCAGCATTCCATCACGTTGAGAAATGTGAGGCTGATCCTGCTCAAGCTTTTGCCATTAATGGAATCGGGGCCCGCAACCTGGCACAGATCACGCAGGAAATGGGCGCCTCGCTAATGCACATCAGCACAGATTATGTGTTCGATGGGCGCAAGAATGCGCCTTACACTGAAGACGATGCGCCGGTTCCGTTGAACGCATACGGCAACACTAAACTCTCCGGCGAACTGTTTGTGCGTGCTACCAACCCGCGGCACTTTGTTGTTCGTACCTCTGCAATTTATGGCGAAAATCCCTGCCGCGCCAAAGGCGGGCTGAATTTTGTGGAATTAATGCTGAAGCTCTCCACTGAGCGCAAAGAACTCAGGGTGGTAGATGACGAGTTTGTTACTCCAACTCCTACCGTGCAAATCGCGCAGCAACTCATAAGGTTGAGCCGGTCCTCGGACTATGGGCTTTATCATGCCACCGCTGAAGGCAGTTGCTCGTGGTTTGAATTTGCCGCTGCGATTTTCGCCATCACAAACACCAAGGTTGGCCTGGAACCGGCACGGCCGGGAGAATTTCCTGTAAAGGTGGCCCGGCCGAAGTACTCGGTCCTTGAGAACAGGGCATTAAAGAGCCGATCTCTGAACGTGTTCACTCACTGGAAAGAGGGCCTGGAGAATTATCTGGCACGCCGGACGCAAAGCGCGAGCCTGATTTCCGCCTAAATCGTGGGTGATTAATTGCCAGCAAGAGAGTGGTACACGGCCAATGCTTTCTCAGCCAGATTTCCTGCGGTAAAGTCTTTGCTTCTTTTCAGTCCACGCGCAACTAAATCCCTTTGCAACCCAGGATCCCCAAGAACCTTGCCGAGCGCGTCCGTTATTGAACCGGTATCGCGTGGGTCTACGAGAAGCGCGCCGTCACCGGCGATTTCTCCGAGTGAAGATCCAAAGGAAGTAATCGTGGGAACGCCGCTGGCCATGCTTTCCACCACGGGCAGCCCAAAGCCTTCAAAGAATGAAGGAAAAACAAAAACTTCAGCGGCGTTATAAAAAATTGGTAGGTCTTCAAAAGAGACAAAGCCAGGGAAGATGACGCAATCCTGCAAGCCAAGTTCTTTGATCTTTTGCAATAGCTGTTCGGATTGCCAGTCCTTTTTCCCCACCAGCACAAGCTTGGCGTGTAACCCTTGTTTGCGTAATTGTGCGTACGCTTCCACTAGGCGAGGAAGATTTTTACGTGCCTGAATTCGTCCTACGTACAAAATAAAAGGAAAGGTCAGTCCATATCTTCCGGCTAGATGTTCCTGGCTTTGTCCTTTATCTCTGGGATGAAAATTCGGGGAGGCGGCGAGATGGGCTACTGTAATCTTTTCGCGAGGGAGATCGAATCGCCGCGCGATATCATCAGCTGAAAACTCTGAGATGGTCATGATGTGGCTGGCGCGCTTTGCCGACCAGGGTACCAGGGTCTTCATGCGCAACGCTTCCAATGGATGAAAGAATTCAGGAAAGTGTTCGTGCGCCAGATCGTGGATCGCTACAACAGTTCTTGTGTTCACAAATGGCGGCAACACGTACTGGCAGTGAAAAATGTCAGGCTTCATCGTGGCAAGTAGCCGGGGGAGAACGGCACAAATCCTTACGATTGGATTTTTAGGGATCGGAACAAAGTGAAAAGGAGGATCGCCAATCCCTGGCTGCTTGAGCGCGGCCGAACGTGTATAGAGAAGATCATATTCGTTCCCGCCAGGTGCTTGCGCAAGCCCGTGCAGAAGTTGGCGGCAATATGTTTCATTGCCGCCGGACTGACTGCCCAAACTGTGTACGTCAATGGCAATCTTCATCAGTAGAGAATGCTGGTGTGGTGCTGCTTTACCTTTATGGTGCTGCTTTATCCTAAAGCGTAACGGCACAACGTGAAAGCCGGAAATTCTTTTACAATATCTATGCCCTTATGGATCCAATCGATTTCCAAAAACCTATCCGGAGATATTTTCAAAAGAAGCGATTCAAGAATTTCATCTCCGATTACGCATCCTGCAAGACAATCCTGGATGTAGGAGGAGGGCGTAATACGTGGGAGATCCTTGGACGTTCCTCCGGCGTCACGATCCTGAACATTTTGCCTCCTAATGACACCGGCGACTTCACATATGTCCAAGCCTCTGCCTGCGACATACCTTTCCCTGATAAGTCTTTCGATCTGGCATTTTCAAACTCTGCCATCGAGCATGTGGGCAGTGAAGAGAACCAGTTCAAATTTGCGCATGAAATGATGCGCGTAGGAAAGCGGATCTACTGTCAGACACCCTCCCGGCTGTTTCCCGTTGATCCTCACCTGTCAGCGTTCTTTCTGCACTGGCTACCCAATTCCTGGCTCACCCCAAAGTTCCTACGTTACTTCACAGGCAATGGCTGGTTGTTGAGAAAGCCTTATCAATACGACGTGACCTGGATCTCGAAAAAGAAATTGCGGAAAATGTTCCCAGGCTGCAAGATCACGACCGAGCGTTTCCTGCTGCTGCCAAAATCCTTCACCGTCACCAATTGATAGAGGAATTTCCAGAAGCTGAACGGTTTACCCCAGCGCGGAAAGAACTTTTTCCGATACATTGGCGCCGCAGATTACGACGACAACTCTTTTTCCCCTGTAACGTTCGGCCTTCTTCAGGAAGGCGGCGACTGCCACAGCGGCCGCGCCTTCGATGATCCAGCCTTTCAGGTCACGAACCTTCTGCATTACCGCGAGAATCTCTGCTTCCGATACGAGGACTGAGCTGTCAATCACCTGAGAGCAGACATCCAGGGTCACGGAGCCGGGTTCAAGGCCTCCGGCAGTGCTTTCAGATAGAGTAGGTTTTTCAGGGACGTCAAGGATGCGCCCGGCTTTGATCGATTGGTAAAGAACAGGCGCATTTTCCGGCCAGCAGCCGACAACTTCAGTCCCGGGAGATGCGGATTTCATATAAGCGCCAATGCCGCCGATGAGTCCACCACCACCTACTGCTACGAATAATGCGTCCAATGGCGGTAGCTGGTGCAGCAACTCCAGGGCGATGGTTCCTTGACCGGCCATGACCTCAGCATCGTTATAAGGAGAGATAAATATCTTGCCTTGCTCATCCGCTGCGGCACGGGCTGCCAGCTCGGCCTCAAGTGGATCGTCTCCTATACGTTTTATATGAGCGCCATATTCCTCGATTCGCCGCGCCTTGGAAGGCGAAACATGATTGGAGACATAGACCTCGGCGACGATTCCAGCTGCCTTGGCAGCGGCGGCAACTCCCAATCCATGATTGCCATTTGAAGCGGCGATCACCCCCATCGCTGCTTGATCAGACGAAAGAGAGAGAATTTTATTGCTGGCTCCGCGAATCTTAAATGAGCCAGTCTTCTGCAGGTTCTCCAGTTTGAAAAAGACTGCAGCCCCGCTGTCGGCAGGCAGCCCATCAATAAGGTGAACCGGAGTTTCGACGATAACCGGCTGGATTCGGTCAGCCGCTTCTATGACCTGGGCAGCCAGATTGCTAATGGTTTGCGGCAGTGTTGATCGCCCAACATGGTTCATGGCTTTATTGTGCCATGAGCGTGCGGCATCAAGCGTGGGCTGCTCTGGAGCGACCTTGATAATCAGCATCACAGCGCGGCAGCTTCCGCTATCGGCTGCTCACAAATAATTTCAAAGTACTAAGATCAATTCTCTCTCTGTTGCATCCAATAGCTCATGGTGAAGCGTGTGGCATTCAACGCGGCTGGCTGGTTACTTCTCGTGTTAGGCGTCGTTGGGCTGTTCCTGCCGATCCTTCCAGGCGTGCTGCTTATGGTGGTTGCCTTATCAATTCTTTCCATTGAGTATGCCTGGGCGCGCCGTTGGATGACGACATTGCTCCATCGTTTTCCCGCGACAGAGAAGAGACTGCAGGTATTCCTTGCCCGGCATAAAAAGCCATCCGCCGCCGACGCATCAGCGTAAGTTCCATATCGACTCAGTTTTTTTTAATTTTGGAGTTTTTGAAAAATCTGCAAACGTTTCCTGCAGCACTCATATTGCATTATTTGCTTGTATTTTGCTTTGGCAGCGCCTGCCGCTTGCCAGTTCTCTCCCGGCCTGATTCCATTGGATCGTCGAGCAGCTCTTGTACTGCCGCCTGAAAAGTCATTTGAGAAGAGACGGGATGAAACCGTGAATTGATCTCTTTGCGTTTAAACCTGAATGAATTGATCAGGAACGTTTTTCCCTTCAGGTCAACATCCAACATGGTGATGCGCCATTTGCCAGGGGAGAGTTGGGTCTGGGCAATTTCATAGATCCCGCCCTTGTTGAGGTGTCCCATGATGCCCCAGCCAAAGTTAACGTCCTTTACCAGAATTCCATCGATTCGTACAATGCGTTCCTGCATAGGCTCAATCCACACCGAACCCTCCATGCCGCGATACATTTGAGTTTCGCGATCTTTCGGAGAGAATTCCGGATCGGGACGAAAATCAAAGCGGAGCAGGCCTTTTTCTAGGCCGGCAAAGTCAAAAAAGAATGCCTTGGGAAATGCCTTGACGATCCTGATGCGGCGTTGAGTTTCGCTCTTCTGGTCTTTTAACTCATCCTTAACGGCGTCATGGTCCGACAAAAGCTTCTCCAGCCGGTGCTGCTGCTTTGCCTGCTGGTCTGGCGAAAGCGGCTCGCCGTTAAAGAGCACGATCCGGTCCGCACGGCCTTGTGGGGTCTCAATAACTGAGCGTGTTTCTGAACCCCAGTTCCAATCCAATCGCTCCTGATATCGATAAGGCTTGGGATTCTCTAGTTCCTGCAACTCGTGTTCAGAGGAGTGCTGGATGAGAGCAAGATCATCCGCAGACGCCGGACGAAGTTGTTTTTGAGCAAGAGCACCACCGGACAGCAGCCCACTTAACAGCAGGGCATACAAGCACTGCTTTATTGGCGCGATGTTGAAGCCTTGCCGGACACCTCTGAGTGCGCTTCGGGCAGGGCACGACATTATGGCTCGATTGCCTGCTTCAAGGTGGCTTTCACATGGACAGCTTGCAAGCTGGAAGAGTCCCATCCGCCGCCAAGTGCTTTCACCAAGTTCACGGAAGTTACCAGGCGCTGGCCCAAAATCTGGGTTGCAAGGCGTTGAGCATCCAGAAGGGTCTGCTGCGCATTGATTACGTCCAGATACGTTACAAGACCGCCAGTATAGCGATCGGTAGCAATCTGCAAGGCGCGTTGCGAGGCGTTTACGGCCTGCTGCTGGGTTTCTGCTGCTTCAGCCAGTACTCCCAAGCCGGAAAGCGAATCTTCGACTTCCTGGAATGCCGTGAGCACGGTCTGGCGATAGTTGGCGACAGATGCGCTATAACCTGACTTGGCAAAGTCCACTTGAGCCCGCCGCCTTCCACCGCTAAGGACTGTCTCCGCTACGTCGGCGCCGAGCGCCCAAAAGCTCGTAGACGCGCCGATAATGCTGCCGAGCGCTGTATTCTCAAAGCCGCCGCCGGCTGTCAGGTTAATACCCGGATAAAAAGCGCTCTTGGCAACTCCAATCTGTGCGTTTTGCGCAGCCATTTGGCGCTCAGACTGGGCAATGTCCGGGCGGCGTTCCAGAACGTCCGAAGGGACCCCAATTGGCACAGCCGGAGGAGCCAGAGCCAGCGGCTTTACGGGTACGCCAAAGGTGGAAGCAGGAACCCCAACCAAAGCAGCAATTGCGTGCTCAAACTGCGCCCGTTGCTGGCGCAATAGCGTGGCCTGTGTACGCGTAGAGTTCAAAAGCGTTTCCTGCTGGGCGACGTCCAGTCCGGAAGCAATTCCGCCGGTATGGCGATTTTGCACCAGTGTCAATGATTTCGACTGGGCTTCTACCGACGAATTGAGCACCGCTATTTCAGCATCAAGTTCACGCAGGGAAAAATAATCCACAGCCAGCTCAGAAGTGATGATTAATCGGACATTTTCCAGAGCGGCTGCGGAGGCCTGATATGTGGCATTCGCGGATTCAACGTTGCGCCGCACGCCGCCAAAAACATCCGGTTCCCAGGTCAGGTTGAACGGAATAAGAAAATCATTGGACGTGGAGGGAGCGGCCAGTGGGATGCCAGTCGTGGTCGGCTTACCCGCCGAAGTTTGAGAGCGCTGGGCGGACACGCCAGCAGTGAATTGCGGAAATAATCCAGACTGGGTGATTCGCGCCGAAGCGCGCGCCTGCTGCAACTGATAGCGCGCCGCTTCAATGGTCTGGTTGGATTTGAAGGCCTGCGCTTCATACTGATCCAGTTCACCGTCAGCAAATGTGGTCCACCAATTGCCCTTGGCAATAGAGTCTTTCGGATCGGCGGTATGCCACGGCGGTTGCTCTTTCCAGGCAGGAGCAGTCGCTACGTCAGGCCGGTGATAATTGGGGCCTACTGCACAACCTATCAGAAAAAATAAGAAGGCTGCGCACATGAGAAAGGAACGACTTTTTTTAATAGAGGAGTGAACCAACCCAAGCCTCACGATTTCGATCCACCTGCGGAGCCCGCCTTCACGTTCACTTCCTGCCCCTCTTCTAGCGAATCCGCCGGGTTCACCACAATCTGGTCGTTAGGCTCCAGCCCGCCAAGAATTTCCACCTTGGTTCCGTAGTCGCGGCCAATGTTGATGGCCTTGAGATGGATCTTGTGGTCCGAGCCCACAACCGCAACGCGAGGACCTTCCGGACGGAAAAGCAACGCATTTACGGGAACCGATAGACGCGTGATCTGGACGGGAACGGCGAAATGAACTTCAGCATAAGATCCGGGCAGCAAATGGCCCTGGGGATTGGGAACATCGATTTCCGTAAGCAGAGTGCGTGTAGCGGGATCAATCGCGTCCGAGGTCCGAACCACCTTACCGTTAAATTTCTGGCCTGGATGCTCGCTCAACTCAATGTATGCGGGCAAGCCAGCCCGAATGGAACCGGCATTCGCTTGCGGAACGCTGACGAAGACGCGCAAAGGGTCAACCTGGGCCACATCGAAGAGTTCCTTGCCAGTGGTGGCGCTACCCGCGGTGATCAGAGCGCCTACATCGGTGTTGCGGCGGGTAATTACGCCGGAAATAGGAGCATAAACGTGTTTGAAAGACTCAAGCTGCTGCAGGCGGCGCACGTTGGCCTCTGCCGCAGCGTTATTTGCTTCCGCCTGCGTGTAAGCGCTGGATTGCTGATCGGCTTCCTGTTGCGATACCGAATCGGTTTTGCGCAGGTTGGCCCAGCGTTCTGCGGTGGATTTGGCCAACTGCAATTGCGCAACTGTCTGTTGCTGAGCGGCTTTGGCCTGTGAGAGTTCCTGGTCAACTTCCGGAGTATCGATTTGCGCCAGCAGTTCACCTTTTTTTACCTGGCTGCCAATATCTTTGTACCAGCGGAGCAGATAACCATTGGTGCGGGCGTAAATCGCCGATTCAACATAGGGCTGAAGCTGCGCCGGCAGCACCAATTGGTCTGCAGCGGGTTCGGCGCTGGGCTTGGAGACGCTGACTGTCGGCACGGCGAGCCTTTCTGTCTCTTTGGCCAGAGCGCCGCGCTCTGTAAACCGCCGCACCAGCGCAAATGCGCCCGCGATCATTAATATCGTCAAAACAATTATGGCGAGCAGGCCGCTCTTTTTCGCCGGCGGAGCGGGATGCACCCGGTTCGCTGGGCTGCTCTCTGTTTGTTCTGGAGTCCGTTGTTCTTCCATAAGCTGTGTCATATATGTTTAAGTACCGGAATAAACTTCCTGCCGTTTTTCAGCCATGGCCGCCGCTTTTGCTTCCCGTCTTCCGTGGATCATGCTGAAAATGACCGGCACAAAGAGCAGGGTTGCCACCGTGGCAAAAATCAGTCCGCCGATTACGGCGCGTCCCAGCGGAGCATTCTGTTCGGCACCTTCACCAATACTCAGCGCCATGGGCACCATGCCAATAATCATAGCGAGAGCGGTCATAACCACGGGACGCATGCGCGTGTAGCCGGCCTCCATCGCCGCGTCCCACGCAGTAAGACCTTCCGCCATGCGCTCGCGCGCAAATGAAATCACCAGAATACTGTTAGCAGTAGCCACGCCCATGCACATTACGGCACCTGTCAGCGATGGCACGTTCAGAGTAGTGTGCGTCAATAAAAGCATCCAAACGATTCCGGCCAGAGCTCCGGGAAGCGCTGTGATGATAATGAACGGATCAAGCCATGACTGGAAGTTGACCACAATCAGCAGGTAGATCAGCACGATTGACATTACCAGGCCAATGCCCAGACCTGCGAAGGAGCTGGTCATGGTTGCGACCTCACCGCGCACGTCAATGCGTGAGCCTTTGGGCAGCTTCTTTTCAAAGCTGGCGATGATCTTTCGCGTATCTCGCGCTACTCCACCTAGATCGCGACCCTGAACGCTGGCATAAACGTCCATTACGGGTTGGATGTTGTAATGGGATATCACGGCCGGAGTCACTCCCGGTGTTACCGTCGCCAAGTTCGCAAGCACCTGCGGAGCGGGTGCTCCCACGGCGGTGATTGGCGTGTTCATCAGCGCCTGAAGTGAATCCACGCGGTATTCCGGCGTTTGTACGGCGACATTGTAAGTGACGCCGTTTTCACGGTTCAGCCAGAACGTGGGCGCTGTCTGGAAGCTGCCGCTCAGGGAGACAAGAAGGTTCTGCGCTACGTCACGTTGCTGCAAGCCGACCTGCTGCGCGCGTGTGCGATCAACGTCAAGCTTGATTGCAGGAGAGTTGATCATTTGCTGCACGTGAACGTCTGCAGCACCGGGAACGTGCCGCAACTGGTTGGCCATGTCCTGTGCCAGCAGGTAATTCTGGGCCTGATTTTTTCCGACGATCTGAATATCGATGGGCGAGGGAAGGCCAAAGTTTAAGATCTGTGTAACGATGTCTGCCGGCTGGAAGAAGAATTCAACGCCGGGAAACTGCTTCGGCAGTTCCTCGCGCAATTGTCTTACGTACTCGGCAGTGGGATGGTGGTGCTCCTGATTTAGTGAAAACAGGATCTCAGCGTCAGACGTGCCAATGCTGCCAGCTGTGCTGTAGGAATTGTTGATCGAGCTATAGGGCAGCCCAATGTTATCCAGTACCGTAACCAGTTCGCCTTTCGGAATCTTTGTCCGAACATAATTTTCAACTTCATCGCAAAGGCGCGCAGTTTCTTCAATCCGCAGTCCAGCGCGACCGCGCACATGCATGCGGAAGATGCCGGCATCGACTGTTGGAAAGAAATCCTCTCCCAGGAAGAAGACAAGTCCCATGGAAAGGATGCAGAACAGCAGGAACGATGTAACAAAGAGCGCGCGATGGTCCATGGCGGAGCGCAGAGTGCGGTGATAAGCATCGCGAAGCTGCTCAAACCGGCGCTCAAAACCGATTTGGAAGGGTTTGAATGGAGCAAAGAATCCAGTGCCTACTCTGAATTTGTCTTCATGCTCATGGTTCTTCAGGAAGTACATGACCAATGTCGGGACCAGTGTGCGCGAGAGCAGATAAGAGGCCATCATGGCGAAGACCACGGCTTCTGCCAGCGGGACGAATAGGAATTTCGCCACACCGGTAAGGAAGAACATGGGCACAAACACAATGCAGATGCACAAGGTAGAGACGAACGCGGGCACCGCGATCTGAGAAGCGCCGTCGAGAATGGCCTGCTTCAGCTCTTTGCCCTGCGCCAAATTGCGATCGATGTTCTCAATTTCTACTGTTGCGTCATCCACAAGGATGCCAACGGCCAGCGCCAGCCCTCCCAGCGTCATGATGTTGAAGGTCTCGCCGAGAGCAGCAAGACTGATGACCGAGCAAAGAATGGAGAGAGGAATGGAAATGGCAATGATCAGCGTACTGCGCCAGTTCCCCAAAAAAAGCAAAATCATGCCTGCAGTGAGGCAGGCCGCGATCAGCGCCTCCCGCACCACGCCATTGATGGAAGCGCGCACGAACAGCGACTGATCGAACAAGAGCTTAATATCGACACCCTGTGGGAGCGTGGCTTGCACTCGCTTCAGGACTTCCTTCATGTTGTTGACGATATCCAGCGTTGAAGCTCCGCCATTTCTCATGACGGTAATGAGCGTGCCGCGGAGGCCATCTTTGCGGACCACGTTGGTTTGTGGAGAGAACCCATCGCGGACATGGGCCACGTCACGGATATAAGTTGTGGCGCCGTTCTGGGTCTTGATGGGAAGGCCGTTAATTTCGGCAATCGTTTCCGGACTGCCATTCAGGGAGACCTGATATTGCAGGTTGCCGATTTTTGCTGAACCCGAAGGCAAAATCAGGTTCTGTTCATTAATCGCATTGACAACATCAACCGGCGTCAAACCTTTGGCCTGCAGTGCGGCTGTATCCAGATCCACGGCGACCACACGCTGTTTGCCGCCGTACGGATAGGGAATCGCTGCTCCCGGCACGGTAGTCATCTGCGGACGGATGAAGTTTACAGATAGGTCATTCAACGCCTGTTCAGGAAGAGATGTGCTGCTGATGCCGATTTGCACAATGGGAACGCTCGAAGCCGAATAAACAATAATCAGCGGCGGCTGTGTTCCCTGAGGCAGATTGCGGGTAGCCGTTTGCGAAATGGCCGTAACCTGAGACAGAGCAATATCAAGATCAGCCCCAGGATGAAAAAAGACCTTGGTGATGGCGCGGCCATCCATGGCCTGCGTTTCAACGTGCTCAATATCGTTGACCGTAGTGGTCAAACCGCGTTCTGTGCTGCTGACGATGCGGTCTGTCATGTCCTGCGCGGACATGCCCGTGAACTGCCAGATAATGCTGATGACAGGAATCTTGATTTCAGGAAAGATATCGACCGGCGTGCGGATGATGACGATGGGACTTAAGATCAGGATCAAAAGCGCCATCACTACGAAGGTATAAGGCCTCTGTAACGCGAGGCGAACAATCCACATCTGCTAGTCCTTTGAGAAGCGCCACGTTCAATTTTTAATTCGGAAGCAACAGGTACGCGGCTGAAAGCATATCTATGTTGACGTTAAAAACGCTCGGGGAGATTCAAAGATTGATTATATTATCAACACGAAAAACGGCTGCTGAAGTTTCGCGAAGTTTCTGTTAACAGTTCTTTACTCAGATAGATAGCAGTAATGCGAAACGCGCAATTTCAGCTCTCGCCGTATACCGGAATCGCTGCGCCGCTTATCAACTTTGCTTCCGGGCTGCACAAGAACAGGATTACCTGCGCAATCTCCTCTGGCTTGGGCCACTTGGAAAAATCAGCCGTAGGCATGGCTTTGCGATTGGGCTCAGTATCAATGATGCTGGGCAGCACGGAGTTGACCCGAAGGCCGCTGCCTTTCACGTCCTGAGCCAGACAATCGAACAGCGCCAATGCAGCGGCTTTGGAAGCCGCATAAGCTCCGGCTCCTGCGGCATGGTCCAGCGCGGCCTTTGATGCGATGTTTACGATTGCTCCGCTCTTCTGTCTAAGCATCGCTGGAACCACAGTTCGCGCGAGGTTAAAACCGGCATGCAGGTTCAAGGTCAGCATGAGCTGGTAGGTCTTGGGGTCGGTCTCCCAAACTGCTTTTCCGCCAGTATAGCCGCCAATTGCATTGACCAGAATATCCAGATGTCCATGACGGGCCGTGATCCCATCCACCAGTGCGCGGCAAGCGGATTCATCGGTCGCATCCAGCGGGAGCAACTCCAGCGGCGACTTGGGACCAATCGCATCTTTAAGTGCATCCGCTTCGTCCTTCTTGATATAGGTGGCAATCACGGACGCACCTTCATGGAGCAGGGCGAGTGTGACAGCGCGCCCGAGTCCGCCGGTTCCGCCGGTGACAAGAGCGACTTTGCCTGAAAAATGGCTGGCCATGGGATCTCCTCTGCTTCTGGTATTCTCTTCTCCGTTAAAGAGTACATCAGGCATGCTTATGAATTTTGTTGTAGACGACGACCATCTCATGCGCCTCATCGAAGAAGCACAGGAATTGGGACAGCATCGGACGCGAGAGGAAGCTGTTGAGGCGGCATTGAAAGAGTACGTTCAAGAAAAAACGCAACAGAATCGATAACCCTTCAACTCAGCCCAAGAACAAAGCCTAATATTAAGCCGTCCTCTCCGAAACCAGACCTGATCGGTCTTGTATTCCTGCCGCCCTCACGATAAAATGATACTGGATTGGTATTGTATTCAGCTGCCGGCCCGTGTGACTGGGGTCCCAAAGAAAAGCCGTGCGAAATAAGCGATGTTCAGACTTAACAAATTGACGGATTACGGAATTGTGCTGATGGCGCATGTAGCTCGCAGCCCTGAAGAGACGCCGCATACCGCGCGCAGCCTGGCCAAAGAAACTGGATTGCCTCTGCCCACCGTAGGCAAGCTTTTACGGCAATTATCTGAACACGGACTTTTGAGTTCGCATCGTGGCGTAAACGGTGGCTACAACCTGGCGCGCGAAGCTAGGTCAATTTCAGTCGCTGAGATCATTCTGGCGCTGGAAGGGCCAATTGGTTTTACCGAATGCAGCGTGGTCAAGGGACTCTGCAATATGGAGCGGTCATGCGCCATCATGAGCAACTCGCAGATTATTGGCGACGCTCTGCGCGATGCGCTGGAGCACGTGACCGTATCTGACCTGAATCATGAAATGGCGCACCATGAACGCAAGCACGACCACGAACTAGTTGCGTCCATTAAACCCGCGACCAGCGTTGCGGAAGGAGTGAGATGAGCAGCACAGTCAACCAGATTAATGACCTCACACAGCAGGAATACAAATGGGGTTTTATCACCTCCATTGATGAAGACCGTCTGCCTCCGGGGTTGAATGAGGAGATCGTCCGCGCCATTTCCCTGAAGAAGGGTGAGCCGGAGTTCATGATGGAGTGGCGGCTCAAGGCGTATCGCTACTGGGCAAGCCTGGAGCAGAAGCACGCCGAGCCGACGTGGGCCAATGTAAAGTATCCGCCCATCGACTATCAGGCGCTTTCTTATTATTCGGCGCCCAAGCAGAAAAAAGAGCTCAAGAGCCTGGAGGAAGTAGACCCTGAAATTTTGGACACCTACGCCAAGCTGGGCATTCCGCTGCATGAGCAGAAGCTGTTGGCTGGAGTGGCTGTCGATGCCGTGTTTGACAGTGTTTCCGTAGCTACCACGTTCAAGGCCAAGCTGGCGGAAGCGGGCGTGATCTTCTGTTCGTTCTCTGAAGCGGTGAAGAACCATCCTGAGCTGGTGAAGAAATATCTTGGGTCGGTAGTTCCAGTGACCGACAACTTTTTTGCCGCGCTAAACTCCGCTGTCTTCAGCGATGGATCGTTTGTCTATGTGCCCAAGGGCGTTCGTTGTCCCATGGAGCTCTCGACATATTTCCGCATCAACGCGCAGAATACCGGACAATTTGAGCGCACGCTGATCATTGCCGATGAAGGCGCTTACGTCAGCTATCTGGAAGGCTGCACCGCGCCGATCCGCGATGAGAACCAGCTTCATGCGGCTGTGGTCGAACTGATTGCGCATGACAATGCGACGATCAAGTACTCCACTGTCCAGAACTGGTATCCGGGTGACAAGGAAGGCAAAGGCGGGATTTACAACTTTGTAACCAAGCGCGGCAAGGCGCTAGGCAAGAACTCAAAGATCTCATGGACGCAGGTTGAGACCGGATCGGCCATCACCTGGAAGTATCCCAGCTGCATTCTGCAGGGCGATAATTCCGTAGGCGAGTTCTACTCCGTTGCGCTGACCAACAATTATCAGCAGGCCGATACCGGAACAAAGATGATTCATATCGGGAAGAATACCAAGAGCACGGTGGTGTCGAAAGGCATCTCCGCGGGCCACGGACAGAATACCTATCGCGGCATGGTGAAGATACTCAAGGGCGCGAAAGGGGCGCGCAATTACACGCAGTGCGACTCGCTGCTGATCGGCGACAAGTGCGGAGCGCACACGTTCCCATATATCGAGGTCAAGAACGCCAGCGCGCGTATGGAGCATGAGGCGTCAACTTCAAAGATCGGCGAAGACCAGATTTTTTACCTACAGCAGCGCGGTATTTCCAAGGAAGAGGCCGTCAGCATGATTATCAACGGCTTCTGCAAGGCGGTCTTCAAAGAGCTGCCGATGGAGTTTGCCGTGGAAGCGCAGAAGCTGCTCAGCATCAGTCTTGAGGGGAGTGTTGGATAAAACGATGAGTCTGCTCGAAATTAAAAATCTTCACGCAACCGTGAACGGCAACGAAATACTGAAGGGAATTGACCTGACGGTGAACGCCGGCGAGGTGCATTCCATCATGGGCCCGAATGGCTCAGGAAAAAGCACGCTGGCCCAGGTATTGGCCCGCCGGGAGAGCTATGAAGTCACTGCCGGCTCCATCACCTTTGACGGCAAGGATCTGCTGGAGATGAAGCCAGAAGATGCGGCATGTGAAGGCCTGTTCATGGCATTTCAGTATCCGGTGGAAATCCCCGGCATCAGCAATGCGTACTTTTTGCGTGCTGCATTGAACGCGGTGCTGAAGTATCGCGGCCAGGAGGAAATGGACGCCATCGATTTTTTGCCCCTGCTCAAAGAGAAGATGCGGCTGCTGGAAATGGATGAACGTTTTTTGAACCGTCCTGTGAATGAAGGTTTCTCCGGCGGCGAGAAAAAACGCAATGAGATTGTTCAGATGGCAGTTCTTGAGCCGAAGCTGGCAGTGCTGGACGAAACCGACTCCGGTCTCGATATTGACGCGCTCAAAATTGTGGCCAAAGGCGTGAACACGATGCGCAACAAGAATCGGAGCATGATTCTGGTAACGCATTACCAACGACTGCTTGATTATATCGTGCCCGATTTTGTCCACGTGCTGGTGAATGGACGCATTGTGAAATCCGGCGGGCCGGAACTGGCCTTGGAACTGGAAGAGAAGGGCTATAGCTGGGCCGAGCCCGAACTGGCGGGGAAGAGGTAATTGAACCGGTGTGGGTGGAGCAGGGCTTTAGCCCTGCGTTAGACGATCAAAAGGTTTGGCTTTAGCCACTGCGGTTACCTCGGCGGCTGAAGCCGGCCAAACAAATGCTTTATCCGAAGGCCTGCTCCACCCAGTGAAACAGCGTAGAAAATTTGAGGCCCGTAGTGGGCGACACAAGATTGAGGAAGCTAAAACGTGATTACAGCAACCCAGGCTCCGGAAAAATATCTGGAGATTTTCGATCAACTGAAGGCTCGCACCATGGGCCAGTTTGATTGGCTGCAAAAGCAGCGCCAAGAAGCATTTGCGCGCTTCGCGGAGACCGGCTTTCCCACGACTCACGATGAGGATTGGCGCTTTACGAGTGTCGCGGCGGTAGCGAATACCCAATTTGAATTGGGAACTTCGGCAAAAATCGACGAAAAACAGCTAGAAGCGTTCGGCATTTCTGATTTTGCTTGCCGGCTTGTTTTCGTGAACGGATATTTCGCCTCTAATCTGTCGCGTCTTCCTGATCTATCCACAGGTGTCTGGGCACGGAACCTGGCCAGAGACATCGACTCCGCCGAAGGCGCCGTAGAAGACTTTTTTAGCAAATATCTTAATTTTCAGCGCGATCCTTTTGCCGCGATCAATACTGCACTTTTTGAAGACGGCGTTTCTATCGAAATACAGCCGGGCATTGTCATGAAAGACCCGATTTATGTTCTCTTCGTCACGATTCCGGGTGTCGCCCCGAGCATGAACCATCCACGCAATCTTATCGTCGCCCACGAGAGCAGCCATGTCACAGTTGTTGAAGATTATGTTTCACTTGGCGAAGGCATCACTTTTTCCAACGCTGCTACCGAGTTGGTGGCGGGCGACAATGCAAACGTTTCGCACTACATGATCGTGCGTGAAGGTGAACAGGCTTATAACTTCTCCACTCTGCGCATCCAGCAGGGACGCCATGCCAATGTGGCTACGCATTCTCTGCTTCTAAGCGGAGCGCTGGTGCGTAACAACGTTCATCCAGTCCTTGCGGGTGAGGGAAGCGAGTGCCTGATCAATGGCCTCTTTATGGCCAATGGACGCCAGCACATGGACAACTACATGCTGGTGGAACATGCCAGCCCGCATTGCGATAGCCGCCAGTTTTATAACGGCATTTTGAATGGCCAATCGCATGGCGTATTTCACGGGCGCATCATCGTTCACAAAGATGCGCAAAAGACTGATGCCAAGCAGACCAACCGCAACCTGCTGCTTTCAGATGACGCACAGATCGACACTAAACCACAGCTTGAAATTTATGCTGACGACGTGAAGTGTACACACGGCGCAACCATCGGGCAGTTCGATGACAATGCGCTGTTCTACTTGCGTTCACGCGGATTATCTGAAGCAGCAGCGCGCCACGTTCTGTTACTGGCATTCGCCAATGAGTGCCTTGACCGAATGAGCTCACTTCAGGTGCGCGATCATCTGGAAAAGCTGGTTGTAGCTGGACTTCCGAAAGCTGTCAGAAATTCTCAGACGCGATCAGTAGAAGGCAGGGAACGGAATTGGGAGGAAGTGGGATGAGCACCGTCATAAAAATGCCTCACGGAATCCAAACTGCACCAGCTTACGATGTGCAGAAGGTTCGCAGAGATTTCCCGGTCCTGCATCAGAGTGTGCATGGCAAGCCTCTGGTGTACATTGATAATGCCGCCACAACGCAAAAGCCCCTCGCGGTGATCGAAGCCATTGAAAATTACTATCGCCGGGATAATTCCAACATCCATCGCGGGGTACACACGCTTTCAGAGCGCGCGACGGAAGCTTATGAAAAAGTTCGTGTCGCAGCCCAGAAGTTCCTGAACGCCGCCGACCACAAGGAAATCATCTTTGTGCGCGGGACTACGGAAGCCATCAACTTGGTGGCGCAAACTTACGGGCGCAAGAACGTCGGCAGCGGCGATGAAGTGCTGATTACCGCTATGGAGCACCATTCCAACATTGTGCCCTGGCAGTTGCTTTGCGAAGAAAAAGGCGCAAAGCTTCGCGTAGCGCCTATCAATGATCGCGGCGAACTGCTGCTGGATGAATTCGGAAAGCTGCTCGGCCCCAAAACCAAGATTGTGGCTGTCGGCCATCTTTCCAATGCTCTCGGAACAATCAACCCGGTGCGCGAGATTGTTCGTATGGCGCATGCGCGCAACATTCCTGTGTTAGTCGATGGCGCCCAGGCTGTCGCGCGCTTGCAAGTGGACGTTCAGGCCCTGGATTGCGATTTCTATGCTCTTTCCAGCCACAAGCTTTATGGTCCCACCGGTGTGGGCATTCTTTACGGCAAGGCGAAATTGCTGGAAGCGATGCCGCCATGGCAGGGCGGCGGTGACATGATTGCCTCCGTCACCTTTGAGAAGACGGTCTACAACCGGATCCCTTATAGATTTGAAGCCGGTACGCCGAACATTGCTGACACTATCGGCCTGGGCGCGGCGCTTGAATACCTGAATGACCTGGGACTGGACCAGATTGAGCAGCATGAAGCTGACCTGCTTGACTATGCCACTAAATCCGTAGAAGCGATTCCCGGTGTGCAACTGGTTGGCACGGCGAAAGAAAAAGCAGGCGTGCTGTCCTTTGTAATGGAAGATATTCATCCTCACGATATCGGCACAATCCTGGACAGTGAAGGCATCGCGGTGCGCACCGGCCATCATTGCGCCCAGCCTGTGATGCAACGCTTTGGTATTCCCGCCACGGCCCGCGCCTCTTTTGGTCTGTACAACACGCGGGAAGAAGTTGACGCGCTGGTGAAGGGAATCCGCAAGGTGCAAGAGGTGCTGGGCTAATGTCTGACGTCCGCGAATTGCGCGATCTTTATCAGGAAGTGATTCTTGAGCACAGTAAGAAGCCCAAGAACTTCCGCGCGATTGAGGCCGCGAATCACAAGGCAGAAGGCTTCAATCCGCTGTGCGGCGACCATTTCACGGTCTATGTGGACGTCAAAGACGGCGCGATCAGTGACATTGGCTTTCAGGGCAGCGGCTGCGCCATCTCCAAGGCCTCAGCTTCCATGATGACGCAGATGCTCAAAGGTAAGACAGAGACCGAAGCGGAAGGTATTTTCACGAAGTTCCACGACCTTGTAACCGGCCATGCCGGCAATGGACAAGATATAGGCAAGCTTGCAGTGTTTGCCGGTGTTTCCGAATTTCCTCTTCGCGTAAAGTGCGCGACCTTGGCGTGGCATGCGCTGCGGGCGGCGCTCAAGGGCGATCAGGAAGCTATCTCTACCGAATAAGACATGGTACCCAACGAGCAAATCGTGCTATCGCGTGACGTTGACGGAACGCAGATTCCCAGCGGGATACCGCAACGTCTTATTGCGGGAACCACAGCCCGTCTGATGCAGGCCCTTGGCGGGAGTTACACGGTGATGACTGACATTGGATACATGGTCCGCGTGGATGCCAAAGACGCGGACGCGCTTGGACTCACAGCAACATCCGCGGCAAGTGATGCTCCGCAGGAATTTAGCGAAAAGCTGGTCTGGGACAAACTACGTACTGTTTATGATCCTGAAATTCCAGTTAACGTGGTTGATCTAGGGCTTATCTACGATTGCCACATCGCCCCGGTTGCGGACGGCAACAAAATTGACATCAAGATGACCATGACCGCACCGGGCTGCGGCATGGCGGATGTGCTCAAATCAGATATTCAGCGAAAGATTTCAGATTTGCCTACGGTGAAGGAATTGAATGTTGAAGTGGTGTTTGAGCCGCCGTGGCATCCCGGCAAAATGACTGAAGCGGCACGATTGCAGTTGGGGCTTGACCTGGAAACTTCGCCTTTTCCAATGCACTGAAGTAGCGGGAGAACGTGCTATATCCCCACTCGCTCCCCCGCTTCTCCTTCCCTGCTGAACCAAATCCGTGATTGGTCTAACAGAAAGCTTGATGAATTCGGAAAAGATGACGCTTTTCCATGCCGGAAACGCGCGGTTTCGAAATTCTGAAAAGCGTGGCCGCTGCAAATATAGTGGCTTGCTGGAACAAGAAAAATATAAGTACAAACCAAATAACCTCAACTTGCCGCCATTTTTTGTTAGAAACTCTAAAAGCTCATTCCTGAACGGAACCTGTCTTCTCATTTTGCAGTTACCCGTAAGCTGCTTCTTATCATTAGCTTGGCAAGATCTACCTGCCGCATGAACGATCTTTTCAAGGCTTAAAAGAGCTTAGACATTGTCATGGATGACGGTAGTGCTATAGTCACCACAGTCGCAGAACCCCGGCGACCGGCGCTGTCCATGACGCTGCGGCAAAGACTATGCAACGCAAGACGCCAAAAATCGTGCTCCTATTGATCGTGCTGATGGCCGTTCTTTCGCCATTTATGCAGTTCGATAGCCTGGACAACTTTCCCATGACCACCGGAGACATGGAATCGCACCTGATTTCTGTGCTGTTTGAAATAGGGATGTTCTTTGTCTTTACCGGGATCCTTGAGCTCTTCCCGCAGCTTCTTTGCACGGATGTGCCGCCACCAACAGCGGTTTTTTCCTCTTTCAGTCGTGACATAACCCCACTGCAATCGGCTTCCTGCTGTTTTGCCGTTCCTCTCCGTATTTGATTCCTTCCATTCCCGAAGTGTGTCCGTAGCCCAGAGTTCCCTTTACCAGTGAACTCGGAACCTATTTTGTTGCGGGCGCAGATGTGGTGGAGCACCTTCACTTGCTCTGCCTGAATGGAACATTGAACTTTGAAATCAAAGATAGGAAATGCAAAATGAAATCCTCAGAAGTGTATACATCCACTACTGCGGGCGCTGTTATCGCAGGCCAGCCCGCTCTCGTAAATGAAAGCGACATTGAACAGTGCTTCTGTAACGATGGCGCGGAGATGGACGAAGACGAATGGCTCGTGCAGGGCTGCATTCAGGGCGATCCTAAAGCATGGGAAGCACTCATTGATAAATACAAACGCCTGATATTCTCAATCCCAATCAAGTATGGCGCTTCATCGGCTGATGCCGCCGACGTTTTTCAATCGGTATGCATTGAGGTGATGAACTGCCTGCCGCAATTGAAAAACATTCAATCGTTGCGCTCATGGCTCATTACGGTCACCATACGGCAGTCCTACCGCTGGAAGAAGAAGCAATCCAGCCATGTTGAACTGGACGCCATGGAACCTGACATCGCGGAAGGATTGGCTTCCATACCTCCGGCAGAAACACTTTTTCAATTAGAAGAGGAACAAATCGTGCGGGAAGTGGTAGCCAGGTTGGAACCAAGGCACAGAGAACTAGTGCAGCTGCTTTTTTTTGAACAGCCACCGCTGCCGTACGCTGAAGTAGCCCGGCGCATGGGGCTTGCCACGGGATCCATTGGATTTATCCGTGGCCGTTGCCTGGAAAAGCTGCGCAAAGCGCTGGTGGAATACGGCTTTAACGAGTAATGAAGTGAGAAGGTGCGCAACAGCCATGGATGGGTGTTGCGCATTCTACTTACAGTGCTTCTTCCGGCCTTAGCGAAGGGCTCATTTCTGCTTGCGCCCAGCATGGGTGTGGTTTCATGTGCCGCATGGCATTGTGCTAAAACGCGTTTACTTTGTAGTCTCGACGCGTTGCTGTTCCCATTTGTGCAGCTTCGCAGGAAGGATTACTGATGCAAAATAGATCATCGGGGTTCGGGAAGGCGATGCCGGTTGTGGCATTCGTCCGATAAATTCCAAGCACGGCGTTTAATTGAAGGATGTCCTGTTCCAGCCCTAGCGGGATCCCATTTCTTTTGCTATCGGCCAGGGCAGCTTTGAGGTACATGATGTCCTGTTCGATTGCTGCCGCCGCTTCCAGCCACTTCTGATCGTCATTCATGAGCCCTTGTCTCCAAACCAGTGAATTAGTACTCAATGCCATGTCCACAATTCCACAACACTACGGCGATTGGGCTTCCTTCCCGGTAAGGTAAACAAGCCACCTGTTTCCAAGTGCTTAAAGCTTTGGTCCTTCAGTTTTGATTTCTGCTGGTTATCTATAAGAGTGGAAGCGAGCTTTGAAAATATAGAAGGTGTGCAGGTTTATGCAATAACTAACTATTTTTCCCGTTTTGGAAAAATTGGTTGCGAATGGCCATGCTTCTGCCCGATTCACCATTGACGCCACGCATTGCTGGGATGAGTTGCCAGGATACTATGCCCGTGCGAAATCAATGTATCCGCGCTGAGGATCGGTGCTGATTAGTTTCACGTGCAGCTTGTCCCCCACGTCCACGCCTTGTCCATGGACCAGCAGGCCTTCCACGTGCGGCTGAAGCACCCGAACAAAAGTCCCTTTGGGCGTAGCGCCGGTCACAATGGCGTCAAACGTCTGGCCGATGCGGTTGCTCATGCTCACTGCGGCGATCCGCTTTGACATTCCGCGCTCAACTTTTCGCGCCGCGTCTTCTTTTACAGTGCAGTTGGTTGCGAGAGCCGAAAGCTCCTCATCGGTGTACGGGCTTTTTTGCTTCCCAAGAACAGACTTGATCAGCCTTTGGGTAACGATATCGGCATAGCGGCGATTGGGCGCGGTGGAATGCGTGTAATCCTGCACCGCCAGTCCAAAGTGTCCCGGTGAAGGTTGGCCAGGGCGCTCCAAAACGTATTCGCCGGGACCCATCAGCTTGATCACGGCCAATGAGAGATCGGCAAAATGGTCTGGATCGGCGGCTTTGCGCCTTTGGAGGAAATCATTAAGCGCCTTGGAGTCAGCAACCGCGGGAAGCTTGCCGCCCTGCTGCGCGGCCAAAGCCACAATGCGGTCCCAACGTTCCGGCGTTTTTACCACGCGCCGGATGGAAGAAATTCCGGCTTCTTCCAGCGTGCGAGCTACTACGCCATTCGCGGCGATCATAAAATCTTCAATCAAGTCGGTGGCGCGGTTCTTTTCCTGCTTTTGCAGGTCAACAATTTTGTCATTAAGCATTATCGGATGCACTTCCGCAGTCTCAATATTGAGCGCGCCATGGCGATAGCGTTCATTCTTGAGCGTCTGCGCTACTTCGTCCTGCAATTTGAGTTGGGCCTGTAGCTCGGGCGAAGCAGCTACCTTGGCAGGCGCGGGTCCAGTGCCTTCCAGCCATGCTCCTACAGAGGGATAAGCAAGTTGAGCCTTGTTGATGACCAGCGCTGGATAGATTTGATGCTTGCTGACCTGGCCGTTGCCACCAACCACAAATTCTGTAACTACGCTCAGCTTGCCATCTACCTCAAGCAGTGATGTTGTGCCAGTGGAAAGCTCTTCCGGCAGCATGGGAAAATTGCGTACGCCTGTGTAGACGGTGCAGGTTTCCTTGCCTGCATGCAGATCAATAGGCGTACCTTTAGGGACGAAAGAATCTACGTCGGCTATGCCGACCATTACTTTGGTCGTTCCGTCCGGCAGCTTTTCCGCGTACTCAATCTGGTCAAGGTCGCGCGAGGTGTCATTGTCGATGGACGACCACAGGAGCTTGCGCAAATCCTGGACGTTGCCAAGCGCTGCCTCCGGCGGCTTGCTCTTGATCGCAGCCAGTTGCTGCGCGACGGCGGGTGGAAATTCCGGCTCAAAGCCATTTTGCAGCATCAACTGCTTTGCCGCTGCCTGGAGATCGAAGTGGGACGAATGGCCGTTGTTCATAGAAAAAGGAAAGAAAAGCTTAACATGAGAGACGGCTTGCATGCTCTCATGCTCTAGGCCCATAGGGTGGAAAATCTATTGTGGGTTGGGATGACTGAGGTAAGTTAACAATCGTGATGCGAACAATCCTCCTAGTTTTACTCTCATGTTGCGTGGCCGTGGCATTGGCGGAGAAGACTGCTCCGCTTTCCAAGGAGCAGTTGGCGGAAATCAGCGCGCGAGGACGAATGCTGGCCGAATACGATGAAGCGGCCGGGTATGCGACTGATGCCGTAATGGCAACGCATCCAAAACAGGAAAATGACACCCGTTTTGTCTGCCGCAAGGCGGACGCGGCGTGGACGTGCGTCTTTGGCCGTCTCACCGCAGACAAGCTTCTGATCGACTACGAAGCCCTGCAGGGAGCCAGTGCGAAGGAGTTTCAGGTAAAACATGATGAGCCGCCAATGGAAGATACCGGATTCTTCTTTGGCGCAGTGAAGGCGATGTTAGTTGCGGGTAAGGATTTCCAGCTCACGGCGGAAAAACGTCCGTACAATCCGACCGTACTGCCAACGGCTTCAGGGCAGTTTTATGTTTATATCGTCCCCGCGCAGACAAAAAAAGACGTTTATCCGCTAGGCGGCGATGCTCGTTATCTGGTCAGCGCGGACGGCAATACGATTGTTGAGAAGAGGCAGTTGCATAAGAGTATTTTAGAAACGAACCAGCAGGTCCCCGCAGGGACAAAGTTTGTCGGAGGATGGCACACGCATGCAATAACCGAGACTCCGGAGGATACCGATGTCTTTTATGTTTTGACGAGAAGACCCTTAACCACGGAATGGGTCGGCGCCGGCAAGCATGTTTATTTCATAGAGACTGATGGGACGATCAAGGTTTCAAAATAGGAAAGCCGATTTCAGCAACTAAAAAGGCCGCCTTGAGTCAGGCAGCCTTTTTATTCAAAGACGATATTTACCGCGCAAATGTTCCCACAAACGCGCTGCGCTTGTCATGCAGAGTCCATGAAGTGTTCAGGTCTTTGCCGCGATATTCGTCCGTCATGGCCACGGCGGGCATGGTGTGCAAGGTCTGGGTAAGCGGCTTGTAGAAAGTATCTTCATTGCCACAAAGGTGGTCTTTCTCACCGATGGCGCGGGTTTCAACCGTTACGACGTCGCCGGCCTGGAGGCGCGCGCGTGTGCTATGTTCGCCCTGCGCTACTTCCATGTCGATAGGGGCATCCACCACGCGGACCACGTGGCGCAGAAGTTCGCCTCCCATCTCCTGGGCAAAGTTGATCAACGCTGCGCGCTGTTCCGGCGTGGCTTGGCGGTCAACCAGCAGAACTGATTTTGCAGGATATGGCTTGCCATAAGGATCACCCAGGGTAGCTTGCGCCTTGATCGCCCCCACGATGGTCAAGCCGTCGAGCGAGACGCCGTCCCATTTGCCTTCTCCAATATGCCAGGCAACGATCGCCTCCTGGCCGGCGGTATTCATCTCGCCATTGGCAAAGCACTGCCCGACGTACACGTCAGCGCTGCGCGTTTCAAGGTATTGGCCTTTGATCTGTGGCGTAACACTGGTTGGCGGAGCAGGTGGCTGAGCGCAAAACGCGGCAATGGGAAAAGACAGAATCAAAATGAGCGTTGATGCAAGCTTGCGATACATAGAAAACTCCCAAACCTTCTTAATTATTGTAGGCCGTTGTGCAGTCTCAATCCAGCCAGGCTGGGAGCGTGCCCAATCGGAGACTCCTGTGATCTCTAGAACTTTTTCCGCGCCACCGCGCTTGCGCGCCTCAGTGGTGAATATCAAAATCATGTTTCTTCCGCTTCCTCCGTTCCTCCGAGTTTCAAAGGTGTTCGGTTTTACCCGCTTGTTGTAAACTTCCCCCAGAGGATCCCACATGGCAGAACCCACGTATGAAGAAATGAAAGCCCGCCTTGCTGAACTGGAAAAGCAGGTCGCCACCAAGCGCACCGGATCGCTGGAATTCCGCGTGAGTGAAAAAGGCGGCGTCAGCGTTTATGGCCTGGGACGTTTCCCGGTCACGCTCTACTTCGAACAATGGACTCGCCTCCTTGATCAGGCCGAAAATCTTCGCGCTTTTCTGGAAGAAAACAAATCCAAGCTCAAGCTGAAAGAACCTAAGTAATCGCCGGTATCGCCGACACCGCCGTCATCGGAAAGCAAAAAGCTCACCGCTGATGAACGCGGATGACACTGATCCGAAAAGATCGGAGTCTGGTGATCGCGTGTGATCGGGTAATCGGAAAGCCAAAGATCTTTGTCCCCAAGGCCAGTTCTGATCAGTGTGATCAGTGTTAATCAGTGGTCAGATTATTTTCCGGTTTTCTCCGCGCCTTCGTGATGAGATTTTGTTCTGCAAGTTGAGTCATCTTCAAGCGTTCAATTGAAGCGTGCTAAGCTCAAATACCGGCGTGACTGAAACTCCTTTCACAGAACTCAACCGATGGCTGGTCCAACTCGTGGAGCGGCGCGGCAGTGATCTGCTGCTGGTGACCGACGCGCCTGCCTGCATTCGCGTAGACGGCCAGGTCGTCTCTATTGGCGACAGAAAGTTGACGAGTGACGAGATTGAAAACGCCATTACCCCCGCGCTGATGCCGCATTCGCTGCGGCAATATCTCGAAATCCGGATTGCGGACTCTTCTTATCGCAACACCGACCTTGGGCGCTTTCGCATCAATCTGCATCAGGAACGTGGACGAGCAGCCGCTACCATCCGTGCACTGCCTACGACAGTGCCGTTTCTGCATGAATTGCATCTTCCGCCGACGGTAGAACAGCTTGCCCACTTGCCGCGCGGACTCGTGCTGATCGGCGGCCCGGCAGGCTCGGGCAAATCGACCACGGTGGCCGCGCTGGTGAATGAAATCAATCGCCGTGACGCACGCCACATTGTGACGATTGAAGATCCGATTGAATATGAGCACGCGAATATCCGCAGCGTGGTTGAGCAGGTTGAAGTCGGGCATGACGCGCCAGATTTTCCGACTGCATTGCGCGCCGCGCTACGCCAGGCGCCCGACGTGCTCGTCGTGGGTGAAATGCGCGATCCTGAAACCATGCGCATTGCCGTGGCCGCCGCTGAAACCGGTCATCTGGTTTTTTCCACTCTGCATACTACTGATGTCTCTTCCACCATTTCGCGCATCGCTGATTCGTTCCCGCCGGAGCGCCAGAGCAGCATCCGCCAGGAGCTGGCGATGTCACTTTCAGCAGTGCTTACGCAGATTCTTATGCCGAGCAAACGCGGCGGACGCTATCCAGCGGCTGAGATGCTGATGATTGGCTACGGCGCGCGCGTACACATCCGAAAGAATAATATCCACCAGTTGCATCAGGAAATCACGATGACGAAAAAGGCCGGCTCTTTCAGCATGGAGGAATCGCTGGCGACGCTAATGATCCAGGGACATATCGATCGCGAAGACGCCATGCTGCACGCCATTCATCCGGACGATTTGGAAGGAATTCTGCGAGTGGGCGCAAAGCGGTAAAACCTTGAACCACAGAGGACACGAAGGAACACAAAGAAGATCGGGTGATCGCGCGTGATCGGGTGATCCGGTGATCGAATCCAGAATCAAACTCCCTTTCGATCAGCGTTAATCGGCGGTAAGGTTTTGCTTTTCCGATTTCGGCGATTCTCTCCACTTCCACTCTGCATACCGCTTTCGCAACTCCGTCTTCAGCAATTTTCCTGTCGACGTATGCGGCAAGTCGTTGACGAAAACAAAATCGTCCGGCATCTGCCACTTGGCAAACTTGGCACTTAAGAATTGCCGCAGCTCATCCGCTGAAATCTTCGCGCCATCTTTCAGCGCCACCACTGCCAGCGGACGTTCCTGCCATTTAGGATGTTGCACCGCAATCACACCTGCTTCGCGCACCGCAGGATGGCTCATCAGCGTGTTTTCCAGATCGACTGAGCTGATCCATTCGCCCCCAGACTTGACGAGGTCCTTGCTGCGGTCCACCAACTTGATGCAGCCATCGGAATCCATGGTCGCGACGTCGCCGGTGCGAAACCATCCGTCAGAAGTCCAGCGGTCGCGTGTTTCCGGAGCGTTGTAATAGCTGCCGGCAACCCACGGCCCGCGGACTTCCAACTCACCCATGGTCTGGCCGTCGCACGGCGTCTCTCCTTGTTCATCGCGAATGCGAACATCCACAAACGGCAGCGGCCAGCCCTGCTTGGAGCGCATCGCATACTGCTGATCTTGCGGCAATTGCAGCGCGGCCGGAGGCAGACGCGACGCCGTGGCCTGCGGAGAAGTCTCCGTCATTCCCCAGGAATGAATAATGTGAAAGCCATAAAGATCAAGGTTGCGAATCAGGCTTTCCGGCGGCGCGGTGCCTCCGCACAAAATGCGGACCTCGCGCGCGGGCTTCCAGTTCCTGCGCTTTTCCAGCACCTGCAGCACGCCCAGCCATACGGTTGGGACAGCGCATGTCATCGTCACGCCTTCTCTCTCAATCAACTCCAGCAGGCTTTCCGCATCCAGATGCGGTCCTGGCAGCACATACTTTGCGCCGACCATTGCCGCCGTGTAAGAAAATCCCCAGCCGTTGGCGTGGAACATGGGCGAGGCCAGCAGGACTGTGTCATGCTGTGAGAAGGCGCATGAATCCGCCATGGCCTGTGACATACTGTGCAGTACCTGTGAACGGTGCGAATAAAGCACGCCCTTGGGATTGCCCGTGGTTCCCGACGTGTAACACATGCTGGCGCCGTCATTCTCGTTAAGTAAAGGCGCACTAAAGTTGCCGCTGGCGCGCTTCAACCAGTCTTCATAATCAATGTATCCATGCTGCACCGCTTCGCCCGGATGCCGCACCACAAAAATGCGCTCAAACTTTACCCTGGCCACGAATTTTTCCAGCACCGGCAGCAACACATCATCCACGATCAGGAAACGGTCCTGCGCGTGGTTGGCGATCCACGCAATTTCGTCCGGATGCAATCGCAAATTCAGTGGATGCAGCACGCCTCCGGCAGCCGGAATGCCAAAGTAACATTCCAGATGCGCGTAGTGGTTCCACATCAGCGTGGCCACCCGCTCACCTTTCTTCAGTCCCAGCGATTGCAGGCATTCAGCCAGCTTCAGCGCGCGCTGGTGCAACTCTCCCCAGGTGGTGCGATGCATGGAGCGGTTCGGCAGCCGCGAAACAATTTCCACATCGGCAGCGTACCGCCCCGCCCGCTCCAGCAACGCCGTGAGCGTGAGCGGATAATCCATCATGGTGTGGATTTGATTGGAGGGCATTGAATGCATTTTAACTAAAGATAAGGAGCAGCGGAGTGAATGTCTCTTTCTACCTAATTCACCGCCTCGAATGCGGTGATCGTGAGAGCTGTTGAATTAAACGCTGAAAATCCCGCGGAGGGGGACAGTCAATCGCAACCTTCTCTCCCGATCGTGGATGAACAAACTCAAGGTACTCAGCATGCAATGCGACGCGATCGATCAACTGCTCCTGGGCTTCTTTGCGATGGTATTTTCTGTCGCCGATGAGCGGATGCCCGATGGCGGAAAACTGTGCACGGATCTGGTTCTGCAAACCTGTTACCAACTCAACTCTTACAAGTGTCGCGGCGGCAAATGCTCGATCTACGGAATAGTGCAGTTCAGCGCGGGCAGCTTCAGGATCGCGTGACGTCCGCAACTGCTGATGCATGCCTTCACGCCGGAAATAATGTACCAGCGTGCCCGATTCTGCTTTGACCCGCCCGCGCACCATCGCAAGATATTTTCTCACCGGCGTGTGAGCAAGAAATTGGCGGATCAGCGTATTGCGATCACGGTCTGTTTTAGCGAATAGCAGAATGCCGGAAGCAAAACGATCAATACGATGCACGATCAAGGCGCGCTGTCTTCGCGGTTTGAGTTCAGCGATCAGCAGAGACAATGCCGAAGGAACGTTAGAGCCCTTGATTGGCACCGCCAGCAGCCCTGCGGGCTTGTTGAGCACGATCACGGCATCATCTTCATAGAGCACGGCCACTTCGCGGGAGAGACGCGGCTTACCCCCAGGATAATTCCTGGCTTCAGCACGCGATCTCCCACCATCTGAAGGCGCTGGGCCTTTGCCGTGGCCGCGATTGAAGCTCCGATCTGAGCGATTCGGATTGTCTCTGCGGCCGGGAGATTGGCGTGGCTTTTTCATTGGTTTGGCGACAGATTCATTATCGAACCATCTTGTTCACACCGCAAACCTGAAGAATTAGCGCGGATGGACTCAGGCTAATCTGAGTTTCAATGTCCGGCTGCGCTGGACGGCCTTGTGAGATACCTTCTTTTTACTCATCGCGCTTTTTATTCATCCCGCAAGGCCAGAATGGGATCGACCCGCATGGCCCGCCGAGCAGGGATGTAACTGGCCGTGAGCGCCAGAGCCGCTAGCAGGGCAATCACCACGCCAAACGTTAGCGGATCGGTGCGGTGAACGCCATAGATAAGGCTGCCAAGGAATCGGCTGGAAATTATCGAGAGGAAAATGCCGATTCCTGCGCCGATCACCCCAAGCCGCGCGGTCTGCTTCAGCACAAGGTTGCGGACGCTCGCTTGCGTCGCGCCAATGGCCATCCTGATTCCAATTTCGCGCGTCTTTTCCCGTACCATGTATGCCATCACGGCGAAAAGGCCAAGCGTGGTTAGCAAGACTGCCAGCGCGGCGAGACCTCCAAGCAGAGTGATGGTTACTGTCCAATCTGCCAGCGCGTCCGGTAGAGCGTTGCTGAATATGTGCACTGAGCGGATTGGCTGGTCAGGATCAATAGTCTGTAACACCGCCGCCACGGACTTTCGCACCGCAGGCACCGAATCGCGCGTGTGAATCAGTAGCTCCATGTTGAAGAATGCCATCTGTGCGTACGGCACATAGACCGCCGGGGGAGGATCTTCATTGATCCTGCCGCGCACATCGGCCACTATGCCCACTATGCGGCGCGGTTTTTTCTCGCCGTTCACATCATTGCGCGTGAGCACGATTAGCTGTCCCATTGGATCTTTGTCCGGCCAATATTTCTCCGCCATGGCTTTGTTGATTACGCAAACCGGCGTGGTCTCACCGCGGTCAGCATCGGCAATAAAGCGGCCGCGCAGTAGAGGGATGTTAAGAGCGGAGAGGTAATGCGCGTCAGACAATCGCAGATCAACATCGTGAAAGTCTTCAGAGGAAACACCGCCTTCCATGCGTTGAAAACCAACTCCAAAGCCCCAGTTGAGCGGAAGAATGTGAGTGGTAGTGGCATCCATCACTCCAGGGAGCACGCGAACTTTGTCAGTCACCTGCTGGTAAAAGCGGGCGACGTCTGCATCGCGCTGGTAGCGGATGCGCGGCAGCGGAAGCGACACTTCCACGCGATGATCAATGTCGAAGCCCAGCGGCACATGGCGAAGCGCTTGAAAGCTGCGTGCTACCAGAATCGTCCCGGCAAGCAGCACCACAGAGCAGGCAATTTCCGCAATGGCCAGCGCTTGGCGTAGGCGGCGGCCTTTTACGTCCACGGTGGTGCCGGACGAAGCGCGGCGCAACATATCATGCCGCTCTGCGCGGACTACCGCCAGAGCCGGCAGCAGCGCAAAGATAACACCCACGATCACGGACACGCCGAAGGTGAACAGCAACACGGGACAGCTCAGATTGGCGGCCATCAAATCCGGAGATTGCCATTCTAGTTGCCAGAGCAGCAGCTTTTTGCCCGCGACGCCAATGGCCAATCCAACTGCGCCCGCGGCTGCTCCCAGACAAATACCTTCCAACACCAACTGGCGCACAAGAGCGATGGGTTTTGCGCCCAGCGCCAAGCGAATCGCAAGTTCGCGGCTCCGTGCGGTGACACGAAGCAGCATCAGATTGGCCACGTTGGCGCATACCACCAGCAGAACGAGACCCACGACAGCAGATGAAACCATCAGCATCTGCTCCATGTCGCCATTAAGAGATTTTTGCAATGGCATGATGGCGGCCCCGCCGTAGATATTGCTCTCGGTATGCGCCTGGCGCAGCGCAACGGCAACGCGGTTCAGGTCGTCAGTGGCTTGTGCCATCGAGATTCCTGGCTTTGGCCGTGCGACGACCTCAAGATAGCGCGAGTCGCGAAAGAGCATCCGGTCAGGCCTGACCTGTTGTTGCAGCGGGACCCAAAGCTCAATCTCTTCGCGATAGTCGCATTTCGGCGGCATCACCCCAATTACGGTGAATGGGCCGCCGTTCAACCCTATGACCTTGCCCACAATCTCACGGTCGGCGTTGAACCGACGCCGCCATAACTGATCGCTCAGGATTACTACGGGCGCTCCGGCGGGAGCGTCTTCTCCAGGACGAAAATCCCGCCCCAGCGCGGCATGCACACCCAGAACGCTGAACCATCCGGCAGAAGAGGCTGCGCCCCAGACATGCTCCGGCTGTCCGTTGCTGGTCAGGTTGTAGTGAAAGCCCTCTGAAGCCGCGATGCCGGTGAAAGCGCGCGTTTGCGCCTGCCAGTCAATAAAGTTTCCCGGCGAAACATCGGATATGGTGGAGGAGTCGCCTGGAGTTTTCGTCTCAGAAAGTCGGAGCAGATGCCCGGAGTCTGGATAGGGCAGGGGCCGCAGGAGCAATACGTCAATCATGCTGAAGACTGCAGTATTCGCGCCGATTCCTAGCGCCAGCGTGGCAATCACAACCAGAGAAAAGCCGGGCGCTTTCTTCAATGAGCGGAAGGTGTAAAAGAGGTCCTGCAGAAGGGACATACCGGGCTCCCGAACGCGAGTGTAGCACGGCATAATGCGCATGAAAGCCCTGCGCGAAGGATTTTGAGCGCCGCTCCGTAACCTAAGGACGATGACCTAGCACCCTAGGACGATGACAGTGCCACTGTGTCCGGGCGGTCAGCCTCTTCCGCGGAACTGGATAATTTTTCTGCGGTCGCGCTTCGACGGCCGTCCGGTCGGCGTCGGTTCAAACTGCATGGCGGCTTTGCGCTCGGCTGCCGCCTTCAGCCGCGCTTCCTTGCTTTCTTCCGTCTCGCGATAGAGTGTTTGCGCCACTGATGCTGGTCCGCGCACTTCACTGAGTTGAAGGATTTCTACGTGAAACTCGCCACCTTCATTCGTCAAGCGCAGCATATCGCCCACATGGACTTCCCGCGCAGGTTTAGCAGGCTGTCCGTTGGATTGAATCCGGCCAAGTTCACAGGCCCGCGATGCCAACGAGCGGGTCTTGAAGAAGCGCGCGGCCCAAAGCCATTTGTCAATGCGTACGGAAGGCATGAGGGTATTGTCCTATAAAAAGGCTTCTAACAGTCAGCGTGGAGCATGGGTAGAGGGAAGTCGGCCATACGGGATTGGCCTTGGTCACCAGAGAATTGTGCCTTTGGCGGTTTTGCGGAGCCGGGTTTTGCATAGAACAGAACTGACAGTTGCCCTGGATTGAATTGCATGTGGCACGTATCTACCAACGCAAGTGGAAAAACTTTTCAACCACCTCTCCCCTGCGGCGCAGAGGCGCTTCGTTTTTAAAGGCTTTTCCGGGGCTGCGGATATTAACAATTGAGCAAAGGCGCTGGCATTTGGATTGCTAGCTAAGTAACAGAACACGATGCCGCGACGGATGGCGTCGATATTGCTAACATGTCTCCTTTTGTCCATAAATTTGCACATGGGATGGTACTGGCGCTGATTCTGGTTCTAACCGGCTCAGCCAACCTGCTGTGTTTGTCGGTGGATAACGATGATGACGATGACACGGCGCCCGTGAGTATTGAATTCAGCTTTGTTGCTCCCGGCCGTTGCTTCTTGCCTAGTGGAACAGCCACAAACAGGAACGCGCCAAACACAAGGCTGAAACCGCGAGCCAACGGACAACAAACAGCACCATCCCAGGACTCGCCCCACGAAGCCGCCGGCGGTGGTTTTCGCCCTCTACGTTGTTAGCCCCTTTCTGAATCTCCGGCCTGCGCAATACCGCATAAATCAACGCGGTTAGCACGCACGAACAATCGGTCCGTGCGCGGTAGCGTAGCCTTGTCCGCCCTAGCTTCTACTGCTGTGCCCTGCGCCAGCTCCAACCCATGCTGTGATCTTCCGGCCCCAGCGGCTGCGGGACAGCATATGAGGTGAACTCATGCATCGTGATTCGAAATTTCCAATGTTTTCCAACTCTCTGAAGGCTTCTGCGAGATGGATGTTTCCGCTCATCGTTACACTCTTGATTTCTGCCGGCACGTCCATGGGACAGCTTGCACGCGTTGGCCCTGTGGATCGTTCTAACGGGTTTCCCACCTGGTACCAGGATTCAAGCGGGCTCGCGCTTGATGCTTGTTTCCCGAACGCGCAGCAACTGGCGGACGGGGCCTGTCTTGTCACGCCTGATCAACTCAGCAGCCCAGGATCACCAATCCTGTTCCCCGGTAATTTTCCTGATGAGTTCTTTTACTGGAATGCCAATGCCAACATGCCTGTGAATGGGGGCAAGGCAGTGCTGGTGATAGCGCTGGAAGGGGCTTTTCTCAATGGCGGAGTGGCAGCCGGCGATCAGATGGTATTCGCCCGCCTGCGCATTCTTTTTGACGTTCCCGCCCCCGGCGGTACATACACGGTGACAACTCCATTCGGCGTAGAAGTATTTCCAAATGTCACGCCCGGTAAACGCGCTGTTTTCTTCACGAATGATGTAGGGCTCACTGCGGGTGAGTTTGCGGGGGCGTTGAAGGGGCGAATTACCACTTTCCTGCGCGCCGCAAGCACCGCCGGGGGAGACCCGCTGCCGCCAATTAACATCAGCGGTGATACTTTTATCGCCGATCCCGCCGCCACTACGGCGGTTACCGGGAGTCCTTTTGGGACAAATGTGTTTCGCATAGAAGGACCGGATATCGGCGGGCCAGGAGTGAACGTGGTGGAAACAGACCAATTCACGCTTATGGGAAAAGTGCATCAGGCGCCCATCCCCAGCCCGGTTGAGGTCCCTCGCGCAACTTATCGGCGAGACAGCAATTCAGTGCACGCCGATGTTTTCGCAACTGCAAGGCCTTCCATTGGAGCGCAGGAGCCAGTGCTTTCCATTACGGGTACAGGGATTCGCGGAACTCTCATGGCTAAGTCAGGGAACAATTATTATGGGCAACCTGCATTCACCTCGGGGACCGTCCCGGCTTCAATCATCATCACCAACAGCGCAGATACTCCTACTTCCACAACCGAGGCTGCCTTGGTTGACGAAGTGCATATCGATAGCGCAACCTACGACCCTGAAACACAGAAGCTGAGCATACGTGCCTCATCCGGCGACCAGGTTGTTCCGCCTGAACTGGTGGTTCTGGAATTGAACAAGAAGCTTAACTCAGGCGAGATTGAGGTTTCGGTGCCCATCCCGCCGGCATCTGTAACCGTGGTCTCCTCTCATGGTGGAAGGGATACACGTCCGGTGGCAGTAGCTGCAGCAAAGAATCAAGCTGTTCTTGCCGCCCAAGACGATACATTGATGCAGGCCTTGCCTGCCGATGTCGCTTCGAACATTGACATTCTTGCCAATGATTCTCCTAACACCGGCGTTACGCCCCGGATCCTGGCCAATCCGCAACACGGAAGCGTCCAGATTGATCCTGCGTCAAAGCAGGCCGTCTATACGCCGACGATAGGCTTCTCCGGACCTGACTCATTCAGCTATATCAACACAGACGCCAATGGTGTGGATTCCAACGTTGCTCTGGTTTCATTCAACGTTGCTTTCCTGAACCATCCGCCTGTGGGCAATGCAGACACCGCCAGTTCAAGCGTCACAACTCCCATCAACATCAGCGTGCTCGCCAATGACACAGACCCAGACACGGGTGACACACTGGATCCGATGAGTGTAGCCGTTGTCACGCCGCCTTCACGCGGACAGGCGGTTGCGCAATCTGAGGGCACAATCAGGTTCACGCCCGCTGCCAGCGGCCAATTCACATTTCAGTACACGGTGAAAGATAGCCACGGCGCAATCAGCAATCCCGCCACGGTTACCGTAAATGTTGTGGCGGCAGATACTATCACCATCGTGAGAGCCCAATTCCGCACCCGTGGCGATTGGAGAATTACCGGCACCAACAGCATCTTTGGCCCGGGAAATACGGTTACTATCCATCTTGGCCCGACTCTAGCTGGCCCGGTGCTTGGAACTATTGCAGTGGACAATCTCGGCAATTGGGACTTCGTTCTGAAAGGCGTGAGCGTTCGGCCAGACAGCACCAACACAATAAGCCTTGAATCTACAAAGGGCGGCCAGCGACTAGCTGTCCCATTACAAATCACCAATTAGCTGATAAGTGGCCGGACATTTGTTATTTGTCCGGCCTTTTTTTTCTGGTGCGTTGGTAGGCGCACCACTTGGGAGAGGAGTCTTCTATTCGCCTAGTAAGTTTTCTGTTGCCTAGGCGCTGCTTGGTTGATGTACCAATTCCTTTGCTAAAACGGAAAAATGGCCGCTCTCACACTGGACATTTGGAGCGGAATCACCAGCTACTCGAACGAGTGATGTGCGTCAATTTCTTAAGATCACAGTGAACTTATTCGCAATTGATTCGCTCATTGAATTGCGCGAGGATAGGCTGGGCTCAAACTGAAGCAAAACTTAAAAATGAACTCAGGAGCCACGCAAAGGGCACAGAGGACACAATGAAAACGGCGGTGGGATGGGACGAAGTCACGCCAAACTGGGATGCGGTGGAATGTATAGGGAGGGGGTAGGAGATCGGGAGGCCAGGATGGCCTTCGGCTAACGACGCGCTCTCGTCCGCGTCTCTTAATTAATCAGTAGAACGCGGTTTCAGGTGAATCCATGAACAACATCGTCCAGGACATCCGTTTTGCGCTCCGTGGCCTGCGCAAGTCACCCGCCTTTGCCGTGATCGCGATCCTTACGCTGGGGCTGGGCATTGGCGCGAATACGGCGATTTTTACGGTGGTGAATGCAGTGTTCTTTCATCCGCTGCCGGTGAATGATCCCGCGCGGCTCATGGAGATATTCACTCTTGACCAACGCAAAATTTTTGGCGCGGCCAATAACAATGCTTTGCCCATCTCTTTTCCCAATGGCCAGGACATTCAACAGCGGGCACAGTCGTTCTCCGGGGTGACAGTGTACGAATCGTTTGCCACCCCAGTGAGCATGACCGTGAATGGCGTGCCGAACCAATATTTTGCGCAGCTCTCATCTGGAAACTACTTTGATGTGCTTGGCGTGCATGCGCAACTGGGGCGCACGTTTCGTCCTGAAGAAGACCGCACAGACGGAGCAGGGCCAGTAGTGGTGCTGAGCCATGGTTTCTGGGAACGTAGTTTTGCCGCGAATCCGGCGGTGATCGGCCAGAGCGTGCTGCTGAATGGCCAGGGATTCACCATTATTGGCGTTACGCCAAAAGGTTTTCAGGGAACCGCGGTCATCGGTGGCTCGGACATGTTTGTTCTTATGTCAATGCATGACCAGATCCTTACCGGCTTCCTCAAGCAGCTTTTCAATGAGCGGCGCTTTCTAGGATTCAGCGCCGTTGGCAGGCTGAAAGATGGCGCGCGTCCTGAGCAAGCCAAGGCGGAGCTGCAGGCGATAGCCTCTGATCTGGAAACAGCCTTCCCGCTGGCAAACAAGGGACGCACGTTCACACTGCAGCCGCTGCTGGAATCGAGCATTAATCCGAACCAGCGCGCACAGTTCGCGCGCGCCGGGGTGATGCTAATGGCGGTAGTCGGGATTGTGCTGCTGATTGCGTGCTTCAACATTGCCAATTTGTTGCTGGCGCGGGCGGCGGGCAGAAAGCGTGAGATGTCAATCCGCGTGGCCATTGGCGCATCGCGCAGCCGCGTGATCACGCAGTTGCTGACTGAAGCCATGGTGCTGGCGATTGCCGGCGGCGCGCTGGGACTTGGCCTGGCCCTGGTTGGACGCGACTTTATGTGGCGCTTCCGTCCGCCACAGCTTCCTGCCGATGGCATGGACCTCTCGCTAGATTGGCACGTGCTGGCTTTTACTTTTGCTGCGGCGATTGGCACCGGCCTGATCTTTGGACTCGTGCCGGCGTTGCAATCGTCGCGGCCTGATTTGGTTACGGAACTCAAGGAGCGTGCCGGCGGCGATCTGCGCAAAGGAACGCGCTTGAATGTTCGCGACGTCCTTATCTCGCTGCAGGTAGCGGTTTGCCTCATCGCGCTTGTAGGCGCCGGACTTTTCCTGATAAGCCTGCGCAACGCCCATGAGATGGATACAGGCTTTGACACGCACAACCTGGGAATGCTCTCGTTTGATGTAGGCGCGTTGAACTATGAACCCGCACGCGCCAAAGAGTTTGAACGCCGCGCGCTTGAGGCGGCGCAGTCCACGCCGGGAGTAAAAACGGCTGCGCTCTCCAACACCGTCCCGCTGTTCAATGGCGGTTTTGGCCGGACGCTGTTTCGTGAAGGCGAGGATTCCAGCAACGGGCAGAGCGGTCATGTAGCGCAGGTCTCGGTTGGCTCGCCGGAATATCTCTCCACCATGGGCATTCCCATGGTCCGCGGGCAGCGCTTTGACGGCAGTGTGCGTGAGGACACGCCGCGCGCCACTATCATCAATGAGACTGCGGCCAAACAGATTTGGCCGAATGAAGACCCTATCGGCAAGCGCTTTAAGTTTTTTCGCGATACCGACTACACCAAAGTGATCGGCATTGTGAAAGATTCCACCTACAACGCTCTGGGTGAACCGCCGCGGCCTTATATGTATGTTTCGCTGGTGCAGAACCCGAATGCAGCTCTCACGCTCTTCTTCCATACTGAAGGCGACCCACGGACAGTGCTGAACACTCTGCGCTCACGTATCCAGCAAATGGACCGCAATTTGCCGATTACGAATGTCTGGCCCATCGGCGAAGTGATTTCGCAGGCGCTGTGGGCCTCCAGCTTTGGCGCGAGCCTGCTGACGGTGTTTGCCATGATCGCCATGGCTCTTTGCGCCGTGGGAATTTATGGCGTTGTGGGATATTCCGTGGGCCAACGCATACGCGAGTTCGGCATCCGTCTGGCATTGGGTGCGCAACCAATTGACGTGCTGCTGATGGTGCTGAAACAAAGCGCCGTAATCATGGGTGCGGGGCTTGCTGCAGGGCTAGTTGCCGCATTTCTGCTGGCGCGCCTGATTGTTACGTTCTTGTACGGAGTAAATACCAACTCACCACTGGCTTTTTTAGTGATGGCGTTGGTGCTGGCCGCTGTAGGAGTCCTTGCCAGCTACATTCCTGCGCGCCGGGCCGCCAAGGTTGATCCTATTGTAGCGCTGCATTATGAGTAAGACGTAGTGCATTTACCGCAAAGGACGCGAAGAAACGCAAAGGTTTTTTGTTTCAAATCTCGAGCGTAGCGAGAGATCGCTATAACTGCGATGGTTTTCGGTAGGCTCGAAGTAAATCGTGAGCGATAGTGATCCCTCACCTGCAAAAAGCGCAGGTGAGGGATTGTAAAAATGCGGTTCCTTCGTGTCCTTTGTGGTTAATAGCCGTGGTGAAGTTTACTGATACGTAATCTTCATCCCATCCACGTAAACACTGTAAGGTGCGGCGGCGCTGTTGCTATCGAGTTGCACGGCGTTGGTGAACTGGTTGTTTACTGCTCCTGAGAAAAATGCATTGTGTGTAATGTTCACCGGCACTCGCACGCCGTCAACTGTAAGAGCGTCATGAAGAACCGTGTGAGCAACAGTGTCATTGTGGTATTCGGCAACAATATGGTGCCATGTTCCCGGAGAGAAGCGTGTGACCGTGAGGCCGGTAGCGTCCCAGCGTTTCAGGCCGTAGTCGAAAATGCGCCATTGATTGCCGGGATAAAGCGCCTGCCAGCTAAAGTTGTAAACCCATCCGTCCAGGATTTGCTGACACTCAAACTCAACTGCTTGCGGCAGATTTTCAGAGCCCGTCGGGATATAGAGATCAAACTCGTATGTCAGAGCGCCAATCTGCGTAGTCACTGGTGTGTGGTGCTGGAAGAAATATGCGTTGGTAAAGGGAATTGTTGCCGCAATGCTGAACTGCGTGGCCGAGCCATCTTTACTGGGCGTCGCAATGCCAAGCGTATCAGAGTACGCCGCAACCGGACCGGTTCCGCCATTGTTGCCGCATGCGCCGCAGGTGAGCCATGGCGATTCCTCAACGTGATCAATCACGGTGGCATTAGCTGTAGGCGTTGGGCTGGGCGAAGGTGAAGGCGCCGGGCCCGGCGTAGGACTCGGTGATGCATTGGGTGCCGGCGCAGAACTGGCTGAGGTCGAGGAGGAGCCGGTTCCGCCACATGACGCGAGTATCAAGGAGAGAGCGAGCACTGCCAGGCAAGTTTGAACAGTCTGCCAAAGTCTCATAGGGGGACCTCCATCGCAAAACTGGTTTTCTGTAAGTGGCGAGAGGGAATGTAATACTCAGCGGGAGAGATTGGATTACGTTGAAAGCCTGAGATTAGGGGATTAGGGCGTAACGGGAGGCCATGGTGCAACTGGAGAATGGCACATGACCTAAGTCGGCGGCGCGTTTATTGAGATACAGGAAGATCTTGAGAACGAAGGTAACTTGTTTAGTATCAGTCTGCTCAGCAGAATGTCTGGGTTGAATCAGCCGAGATGCGCTTCGTGTGAGCGCTTGGCGATTTGAAGTTTCCGTACCTGATCCGGAGAACCTGCATTCTTAAAGTGATTACGGTAAGTACCTAAGCGCCCTGTAGGTGAAGGCGCATATTC
Organism: Terriglobia bacterium; assembly: GCA_963831465.1. GTDB lineage: Bacteria > Acidobacteriota > Terriglobia > Terriglobales > Acidobacteriaceae > Angelobacter. The sequence goes on from CAWHQH010000034.1 coordinate 148,518, forward strand.
GTAATCCAGTTGCTATGCGTCATAATGTTGCAAAAGATCCACCCACAATTAGGGAGCGCACTCAGACATTGACTTCCGGCGACCTGGGCTTGCCAAAACCCGAGCCATTGCTGCGCGTATCCGCTTTGAGCGTTCACTATGACGCTGCCGGCGGAAACGTCGTCCATGCCTTGCGCAAGCTGGATCTTGAGATAGCGGACGGAGAGAGCCTGGGTGTGTTGGGTGAATCAGGCTCAGGCAAAAGCTCTCTGGCACTGGCACTCATGCGGCTGCTGCCGCCAAATGCGCGCGTGGTTTCAGGAAGCATTAATTATCGCGGGCGAAGTTTAGGAGAATTTTCTTCGGCAGAACTAAGAGAGATGCGCGGGGCTGAGGTTGCGCTGATATCGCAGGAACCTGCGCTGGCGCTCAATCCGGTATTGCCATTGGGGAAGCAGCTTGCCGATGTGTTGCTGGCGCATGGCAAAGTCGGACGTGCGGAAGTGAAAGCGCGCTGCACTGAAATTCTGCATCAAGTTCGATTCGATGATCCTGAGCGCATTCTGCGCGCCTATCCCCATGAATTGAGCGGCGGACAGCGGCAGCGAGTGGCCATTGCTCAGGCGCTCATCTGCCGGCCTAAGCTGCTGATCGCCGACGAGCCTTTGAGCGCGCTGGACGCGGCCACGCAAGCGGACATCCTTGAGCTGCTGCAGCGGATGAAGTGTGATCTTGGCCTCGCCATGCTCTTCATCACGCACAATGCAGGAGTGTTGGCGTCACTGGCGGACAACATAGTCGTTATGCGCGAAGGAGAAGCAGTCGCCCGCGGCAGGATGAACGCATTACAGGCGAGTCTGGATGACTACGTTCAGGGGATATTGTTCCCGGAAAAAAGTATTGCGCATCGGGATTATGCGGGACGATCGTCAGTGAGCGGAGCGCCGTTGCTGGAGGTTCGCGGATTGAGCAAGAGATTTGTTCAGAAGCGCATGCTGTCGCGCAAGAAGTTTGTTGTGCAGTCGCTTGAAGGGGTTGATCTTTCCTTGTCCTCCGGTTCGACACTGGCTGTGGTGGGGCGGTCCGGGTCAGGGAAGTCAACGCTGGCGCGCTGCATTGCGGGCTTTGAGACAGCGGATTCGGGCGAGATATTGCTGGAAGGAAATGCCATCACCAGGGCTGAAAAGAATAAAGCTGGCGCGCGGCGGCCGGTGCAGATGATCTTTCAGGACGCCGCTACATCGATCAACCCCAGATTTACGGCGCGGCAGATCGTGGCGGAGCCTCTGGAGATTGCCCGGTGGAAGACTGAAGTAGAGCGCACGTCGCGGGCGCTGAAGCTGATGGAAGAAGTCGGCCTTGATCCTGAATTAGCATCGCGTCTGGCGGGCGAGTTCAGCGGCGGACAACGGCAACGGCTGGCGCTGGCGCGCGCACTGGCTGCCGATCCCAAACTGCTCATCATGGACGAGGCCCTTTCCGGCCTGGACGTGCCTTTGCAAGCGCAGATGATGCGGCTGCTGCTGGATTTGCAGACACGGCACGGACTTACCTACCTCTATATTTCCCACGATCTCAACTTCATCTCGCTCTTTGCGCAGGAAGTTGTGGTGATGGAGGCCGCACGAATTGTGGAGCGGACCACTCCGGAGAAACTGGCGGAAAGTACGCATCCGGCAACGCGGGAATTGGTAGAAGCGGCTGAGCGGCTGCATGTGCCGGGAGTGGAGGCCGCCGTATGATCCGCTATTTCGGTCGCCGCGCCGGACACGGTTTGCTGATGTTATTTGGCGTTTCCATTCTTCTGTTTCTTCTGTTCCAGGCAGCTCCCGGAGATTTTTTGAGCGAGATGAAGATGAACTCGCAGATATCGCCGGAGACGATCTCCATGCTTCGTGTTCAATACGGTCTGGATCAGCCGCTGCCGGTGCGTTATTGGCAGTGGTTCAAGTCTTCCGTAAAAGGCGATTTTGGATATTCCTTCGCGTATAACACACCCGCATCCACGCTGCTTTGGCCGCGCGCGCGCAATACTCTGCTGTTGAGCATTCCGGCCCTGCTGCTTTCATGGCTGATCGCTGTGCCGCTCGGCGTCCTGGCGGCGGGATGGAAAAGCCGCTGGGCCGACCGGCTTTTTTCCGGTGGAACTTCTGCGCTGCTTGCGCTGCCCGATGTGCTCATCGCTCTACTGGCTTTGTTAATCGCTTTGAAGACCGGAATGTTTCCTGTGGGAGGCATGACCTCCATCAATGCGCAAGACCAGGGTGCATGGGCATGGCTGCGCGATCTGGGCTGGCACATGGTTTTGCCGGTGGCGGCTCTAGTGATCGGTTCCTTGACGATCATCTTGCGCCATGTGCGCGCCAGCGTGACTGAAGTGCTGGAATCTTCTTATATGCGCGCTGCTGCAGGCCATGGGCTGCCACGCTTCAAGCTGCTCTTTGGTTACGCGTTGCCGGCGGCGGCCAACCCGCTGATTTCCCTCTTTGGCCTTTCCGTAGCATTGCTCCTGAGCGTTTCTCTTCTTATCGAAGTGGTGATGAGCTGGCCGGGCATGGGACCGCTGCTGCTGGAAGCCATCATGGCTCGCGATCTTTTTGTGGTGATTGGCGCGGTAATGCTCTCTACAGTGTTTCTGATCGCAGGCAATCTTTTAGGGGACGTGCTGCTATATGCCTTTGATCCACGGATCAGGAGGCAGGCATGAGCACGCCACTGGTAAAAATAGCTAATTTGAAAGAGCGCAGCCCTGAAAAGGCCGGTTTCGGCGTTTCGACTCCGTTCAAATCTGCGTCATCCAAGCTGACCTGGGCCGTCTGGTTCTTATTCGTTATCCATGCGATGGTCGTACTGGCTGGCTTCATTGCTCCTTACAGTTTTGAAACGCAGGAGCGCGAGCATCCGTATGCCCCGCCTACACGTCTTCATTTTTTTGACTGCGCGGGGAAATTTCATTTCCGTCCGCTTGTTTATGTCACCAAAGCCGCCGAGAACGTTGTAAATGACTATCAGCAAGATTGTTCTCAACCTGCTGGAGTCGAATTCTTTTCGCGGGGAGATAGGTACACCATTCTCGGAATGTTTTCTTCCACGAGGCATTTGTTCGGCGTGCAAGCGCCTGCCAAACTTTTCCTGATGGGCACAGACGCATTTGGCCGCGACCAATTTTCACGTCTGCTCTATGGCGGTCAGGTTTCGCTGTTTGCCGGTTTTGTGGCGGCGGCATTTTCCGCGGTCACCGGCTTGCTGCTGGGCGGGATTGCGGGCATGTATGGCGGGCGGGTAGATGACGCAGCCATGCGCTTTGCCGAGATATTTATCACCATTCCCTGGTTTTATCTGTTGATTGCCGTGCGCGCGTTTCTGCCATTACAAATCAGCCCAGTCACGGCGTTTCTGCTGGTGGTGTCTGTGATCGGGATAGTCGGCTGGAGCCGCCCTGCACGCCTGGTTCGGGGAGTGATTTTGAGCACGCGGGAGCGTAACTTTGTGCTGGCTGCGCGAGGGTTTGGCGCGTCCAATGCCTACTTGTTGCGACGGCACTTGATGCCACTGACGTTCAGCGTGCTGCTTACCCAGATGGCCGTGTTGATTCCGCAGTTCATTCTGGCGGAAGTCATCCTGTCATTCCTTGGCCTGGGGATCGGCGAGCCATTTCCCAGTTGGGGCAATATGCTGGCCCAGGCGCAGCAATACCACGTCCTGGTTTCTTACTGGTGGATGCTTCTTCCCGGGCTTGCGCCCGTCCCGGTATTTCTGGCGTATCACTCATTGGCGGAGACGTTACAGGAGCGGATAAAATCAAACATTTGATGCAGCATAAAAAGTCCGATTTCATGCGCTTAAGGCTTGCTCTCTTGTGGGTTGCCACAGCATTGTTGCCGCTCTTTGCGGGCGCACAAGCCGCCACTCAGGAAGATCTGCTTCATACCACTTCTGAGCCTGGAATTCGTGGTGGCAAGCTGGTGATTGCGCAGCGGTCAGAACCACGTACTTTCAATCCCGTGATTGCCGTAGACCAGAATTCATTCGGGGTGAACGCGCGCCTGCAGGCCGACTTGATCCACATCAATCGCGCAACGCAGAAGACCGAGCCAGCGCTGGCCAAATCATGGACTGTCTCCAAAGATGGCACTCAATTCACCCTGAAGCTTCGACGTGGGTTGCGCTTTTCTGACGGCCAGCCTTTTGACGCTGACGACGTGCTCTTCTCCTTCAAGGTTTATCTCGATGAGCAGGTGCACTCTTCGCAGCGCGACCTGCTGATCATCTCCGGGAAACCCCTCAAAGTTGAAAAGCTGGATGCGTATACCGTCCGCTTCACATTTCCATTGCCATATGCGCCGGCGGAGCGCGTCTTTGATGGCTTGGCCATTCTGCCACGGCACTTACTTGAAAAAGACTATCAGGAAGGGAAGATCGGGCAGGACTGGACGCTCAACACGCCACCTGACAAGGTTGTGGGGCTGGGAGCGTTTCGTTTGAAACAGGTTGTTCCCGGCGACCGAATTGTTCTGGAGCGCAATCCTTACTATTGGAAAATAGATGCAAAGGGTCAGAGGCTGCCTTATCTTGACGAGCTTACCTTTATCGTTGTCCCCACGCAGGATGCGCAGGTGATTCGCTTTCAGGCAGGCGACTCACAGATCATTAGCGGCCTGAGCGCCGATAATTACGCCGCGTTAGAACCAGAACAGAAAACCCGGCACTTCAAGCTTTACGATGCCGGCCCAGGGCTGGAATATAACTTTCTGATGTTCAACCTGAACGACGATATTGAAGGGCGATTGCCGGAGACAGCCCGCAAACAAAAATGGTTTCGCGATGTGCGATTCCGGCAGGCGGTCTCCGCGGCCATTGATCGCGCCGGAATTGTCCGACTTGTTTATCGAAACCGGGCGGCAGCGCTGGCAACGCATGTGAGCCCGGGCAACCGAGCTTGGTTTGATTCATCTATTCCAGTTCCGGTGCGTTCTTTGCTTCATGCCCGCGAACTTCTGAAAGCGGCAGGATTTTCCTGGAAGCCCGACAATACCCTGGTGGATTCCAGTGAGCAGCCGGTGGAGTTCACCATCCTGGTGAGTTCCAGCAACACGCAGCGCGAGCAGATTGCTACGCTCGTCCAGGATGACCTGAAAGCGATTGGCATTGCCGCGCATGTAGTCCCATTGGAAGCCCGGTCAACCAACGATCGCGTGCTGAATTCGCACGACTATGACGCCATTGTGATGGGGCTGGTCAGCGGGGACGCCGATCCCACTCCCGACCTGAATATTCTAATGTCGAACGGCCAGACGCATCTCTGGCACATGGGGGAGAAAACACCGGCGACGCCATGGGAAGCCGAACTGGACCAGCTGATGCAGAAACAGCTGATCACACTAAACTACCAGCAGCGCAAGAAAATTTACGATCGCGTGCAGGAGATCCTGGCGCAGCAACTGCCTATGGTTTGCCTGGTAAGCCCCAACATCCTGGTTGGAGCGCAGGAAAACCTAGGTAATTTCCATCCAGCCATCATTGAACAGTATACTTTTTGGAACGCAGAAGAACTTTTTTGGCACCCCCCCGCCGGAAAGTAAGAACCGGAAAGCAACGCCGGAAGGTTTGATGGAAGAAAACGCCAAAGAATTAACTTTACCCACAATTCGGGACGCCGCGACCGCCGAAGACGAGCGGCTGGTACAGGAGTGTCTGAGCGGCGATGAGAAGGCATGGAATACGCTTATCGATAAGTACAAGCGCCTGATCTACTCGGTGCCGGTGAAGTACGGCTTTAGCCCGGATGACGCCGGAGACATTTTTCAGAATGTCTGCATCGATCTTTTTACCAACCTTTCCAAGCTCAGGAAGATTGAATCGTTGCGCTCATGGCTCATTACGGTTGCGACGCACAAGTGTTTCCATTGGAAGAAACAACAAAGGGGAGAGGTTGAGCTGGACGCGATGGAGCAGGAATTGGCAGAGGAAATTGCGGCCGCTCCTATGGTGCTGCAGGAAGTGCAGGAGGAACAGGCGGTTCGCGACGCCATCCTGAAGCTCACGCCGCGCTGCGCCGAGTTGGTGAAGCTGCTGTTTTATGAGCAGCCGCCGGTGCCTTATAACGAGGTGGCCCAGAAACTTGGTTTGGCGACCGGGTCGATAGGCTTTATCAGGGGCCGTTGTCTGAACCGGCTGCAAAAGATTTTGGCTGAATTGGGCTTCTAGATGGTCGATAAGGGACAGAATTTCGGGCTAGAGCAATGGATTATCGATCTTGCGGCCATTGCAGCGGAAACAGAGCGACGCGCCTTCCTGTCCAGGCGGGCCTCTGACTGCGATAAAGAATCCGTGGATTCTCTTTATAACGCAGTCGTCACCTTTGCCCGTGTTGACCTGCAAAAAGCCGACCGGCTGGCCCAGGCAAGCTCATGGATAGCCGATCAGATCAATGACAGCTATTCAACGGCCCAGAGCGCCCGTGCGGTGGGCCACGTTCTATACCTGACAGGGAAATACCAGCAGGCCATTGTGGAGTATGAAAAGGCGCTGGCCATTTTTGAGCAGATGGGCCGCGATGTTGACTACGCGCGCACTATAAGCGGGGCGCTGCAAAGCCTTATTTATGACGGTCAGTATGAAAGGGCGTTTCGGCTGGGGGAGCAGGCGCGGTCTATTTTCCATGTGCACAAAGACCGGCTCCGCCTGGCCCGCCTGGACAGCAATATTGCCAACATCTATTACCGGCAGGACCGCTTTCAGGAAGCTGTGGACCTGTATGAAGGCGCGTATAAGGAATTTCTTCAATGCGGCGAACCTTTGGATATTGCTGCCGTACTGCGAAACCTGGCGGTCTGTTACATCAGCTTGAATGATTTTCCCCGGGCTGAAGAAACTTATCGCCTTGCCCGCCAGCATTGCATGGAACATGGCTTTTCTCTGCTGGTTGCGGAAGCCGATTACAACGTGGCTTACCTGCATTACCTTCGGGGAGAGTACCTGCGGGCGATTGAACTTTACGACCAGACGCGCAAGCTCTGCGCCGAACTGGGAGACGGTTACCACCAAGCGCTGTGCGATTTGGACGAGTCAGAGATTTATCTGGAACTGAATCTTACTGAGGGCGGCACCGAACTGGCGCTCGACGCCTTTTCAGCCTTCACCGAACTGGGCATGAAGTATGAAGCCGCCAAGGCGGCTACATTCTCTGCTATTGCCATCAGCCAGCAGGGACGGCACAAGCAGGCGCTGGAAAGTTTTGATCGCGCGCGTGCGCTGTTCGTAAGCGAACGCAACGACTTGTGGCCTGGGCTCATCGATCTGTACAAGGCCCTGGTGTATTACGAAGCTGGCGCCAATGACGAGGCGGAAGACCTCGCCGCAAAAGCGCTTCAATATTTCAGCAACTCAGTGCTCCCTTCAAAAGCGGCGCTGTGCGAACTGCTGCTCGCGGCCATTGAACTGAGGGGAGGAGATCCGGAGGAGGCACGGCGTTATTGCAGCGCGGCCCTTTCCCGCCTGACGCACATCGATTCGCCTGCAACGTATCAGGCATACTTCATGCTGGGACAGGCGGACGAAGCCAGCGGAAATACTGAATTGGCACGCCAGGCCTACGAACAGGCATTCAGAAAATTGGAAGACCTGCGCAGCCACCTGGGCAAGGAAGAGCTGAAGATCGCATTCTTAAAGAACAAACTTGCGGTCTATGAGGGGTTGGTTGTTACATCACTGGCTGTGAGCTTTGGCATGCGCGCGCAGAAAGAGGCATTTGGCTATATCGAACAAGCCAAGTCACGCAGCCTCGCTGACCTCATTGCTTTCCGCGCCTCCTCTATTTCTTCCCGGGAGTCAAAAGCGATTTCTCCGGCTATGGGTGAGTTTCGCGATCTCCGCCAGAAACTGAATTGGACATACCACCAGATTGAGATCGAAGAGCTGAACCCTGAGGGTAGTTCCCAGGATCGCATCCAGCAATTGCGACAGCTAAGCCGAAGGTATGAGGATGCTTTAGTCAAGGCCTTCTCACAGGTCCAAAGCGTTGATAGAGAATTTGCCAGCCTGCAAAGCGCCAAAACTGTTTCAGTGGAAGAACTGCAGGATATTCTGCCGGAGAACATGCTGCTGCTGGAGTATTACACGGCGCGCAATCGCTTTTATGTCTGCCTGATTTCGCGAAAACACTTCAAGATTGTGGCTCTAAGCGATGTCAATGGCGTGAGGGAAAAGCTTCGTCTTTTACAGTTACAGCTGGCCAAGTTTCGTCTGGGCCCGGATTACATACAGCCTCTAGAAAAAGCGCTGTTGGAAGCCACCCAGGCACATCTGGAAGAGCTGTATGCGTTGCTGATCGCGCCCATCCGAGAACAGCTTACGGCTGAGCACCTGATTATTGTCCCGCATGCATTTTTGCATTACCTCCCGTTCCATGCCTTATCTGATGGGAAACGCTACATCATCGACGATTTTTCAGTCTCCTACGCGCCCAGCAGCAGCATTTTTGCCGTTTGCCAGAAAAAGCCGCATCGGACTGATGAGGGGGATACTCTGGTTCTGGCAGTGCCGGACGCGCGCGCGCCTTATATCGAAGAAGAGGCCCATTTTGTGGCTTCAGCCATGGGTAACGCACGGCTCTTTATGGGAGAGGAAGCAACCGAGGAGCAGTTGCGACTCCACGGGCCGGCGAGCCGTTTCATACATATCGCTACCCACGGTTACTTTCGACAGGATAACCCTATGTTTTCCTCGATCCGGCTTGGGCAATTCATTGCTAAGCTTGTTCGATTTGTATCAGTTACATTTTGACGCGGAGCTGGTTACCCTGAGCGGCTGTGGCACAGGAATGAATGTAGTCATCGGCGGCGACGAGCTGATTGGGTTGGTCCGCGGTCTCCTGTACGCAGGCGCTCAGACTCTTATGGTGAGCTTGTGGGAAGTGCATGACCAGAGTACGGCTGAATTCATGCGAGACTTTTATCAGGGATATAAGAATTCGGCCAACAAGGCGAATGCATTACGAAACGCGGTGTTGAAATTGAAGCAAAAGCACCGCCACCCATACTATTGGGCGGCATTTGCTCTGGTGGGAAAATTCGCATGACAGATAAAAATTGTACTCTGCCTATATTTTTCACCCTATCTCCCACTCTTATGCTTAGAAGCAGGCTCATCCGTCGACTGCTAAAAAGGGGAACATGGACCCGGAAGCCGTGTTCCCCCTTGATATCAAGACGGGGAAAAAGCCACCTATGACTGAAGCTGTTCGCCATTTCGATATCACTGAGTGGGCTGATTACGTCAGGAACACCGATTCCAGCGATCAGCACAGGCTCATGCAGTCCCACTTGCAGGCTGGCTGCTCCAAGTGCGAGAGAATTAAGGGTTTGTTGTCAAAGTTTGCCGCGGTTTGCTCGCGTGAAGCGTCTTATCAGATTCCACGGGCCGCAGAACAGCAGGTGAAGGCGATGATCGGGCTGGCCAAAGCGCCGCGCCGCTCTGCCCTGCAACGTTTGTGGGCCACATTGGTTTATGACAGCGTGAATGATCCGCAGCCGGTTGGAGTGCGTGGAACCCATCAGATTAATCGCCAAGTGCTTTTCCATGCCGGCGACTACTCCGTCGATCTTCGATTTGAACACGAAAAAGGATCCGCCAGCATGGTGCTGGTTGGCCAGATTGCCAACCAGAAAACACCGGATGAGCTGCTGGCCAACCTGCCCGTAATTCTGGTAGCAGGAAACCGTGAAGTCACCCGTTCGATCAGCAACACCTTCGGTGAATTCCAGCTCGAGTATGTTCCGGAAAGCGATCTTCGCTTGCTGGTGCCGCTTGAGTCAAGGGGCCAGGAACTGGAAGTACAGTTAGGCAAGACGCCCCAACTGTAAGGAACCCGTTTTAAAAACATTTGCATTCGGTCTGGGACAAGGACAATGAGGAAATCTCTTCAATTTTTATTAGTGTGTCTGGTGCTTGGTCTGCCGCTAACGGCGCAGACAAGCTACATTCTCACTGCCTCCCCCAGCAACATGCAGAGCGTGGTCAACCAGCACGGCCTCACGATTGTAAAAGAGCTTTATGACGGCCCGAATTGCGTGATGCTGGTGACATCAGCATCTGCCGATGTTGCCGGAACCGAAACAGAAGTTGAATCTGATCTTCAGGTGGTTGGATTTGAACCGGAACAGCGCGCCTCTTTGCCAGAGTTAACTGGCCTTACGCAGCCAACGCTGACTCAATCCACAACCAGCATTCTTGATACGTTGCCAGGGCGCACACTGGTCTCGTTCTTCGGCAGTACCGTTCCCAGCAATTACACCACTCAGACGGCTACTAGTATCATTCGCCTAGGCGATGCCCGTACAGCCACAAGGCTAACTGGCTGCAGGCACAGTGGCAATTATCGACACGGGCGCCGATCTGAACTCATCCCGCTCTTTCAGGCGCGCTGGTTACGGGCTATGACTTTACGCGTGACACTTTAGGCGCCTCTGAACTGGCAGATCTTAGTCCCACGGTAGCCGCCCAGTTGCAGCAATCCACCACCAGTATTCTGGATGCGCAGAATACCATGGTTCTCAATTCCGCAGTAGCGATTCTGAACCAATCCACGACATCGATTCTGGATCAGTCCACAACCTCCATCCTCGATAGCTCATTGGCCGAGTTCGGCCACGGTACCATGACGGCCGGAATCGTTCACCTGGTAGCTCCCACTGCCAAGATCATGCCGCTCAAAGCATTCCGGGCCGATGGATCGTCGAATCTCTCAGACATTATCCGGGCCATCTACTACGCTGCTGACCATGGCGCTAACATCGTGAGTATGAGCTTCAGCATGCCGCAGTCGTCGCCTGGATTACAGGCTGCGATCCAGTACGCTTTGAGCAAGAACGTGGCAACGGTTGCTTCCTCTGGCAATGATGGTGCCAAGACATTGGTTTATCCCGCCAGCTACGGTGGCGTACAGGGAATTGGCTCCACCACAAATACCGACATTAGAAGCACATTTTCAAACTTCGGCTCAGGCGTAGTCACCTTCGCCGCTCCTGGAGAGGGCGTCATCACGACCTATCCCGGCGGCAACTATGCGGCAGGTTGGGGAACATCCTTCAGCACGCCGATGTTTGCCGGAGCAGCCGCGCTGGTGTTGCAGGCACGTCCCACGAGCAAGCCCGGTGATATCACCAACGCACTTTCCAAGACCAAGCAGATTAGCGATATGGGCTACGGCCGCATAGATCTCTATCAGTCGCTCATGAATCTGGTCACAAGCAGTCCTAGCAGCGGCAACGGCGGCACAAGCGGTAGCAGCAAGTAATTAAGCATTTCACTGCAAAACACCTTCTCTCGGACTTCCCGGAATTTATTAGCAAGTCTAAGGATTTTGTCTCGTTTTAGCCTCCATTTCAGGTTTTCTAAATCGGGAGCTTATTCGCTGCAATGTAATTGTCCGGCATCATTTCTTTACGTGCTGAATATGGTCTAAGTATCTACCTATCAATGGTTTAAGCACGCATAATTTAATCCGGATCTTGACCTCGGGCAATCTTCTTGTTCTTACATTGTTCGCCCAAGCCGGGGCTCATATTTGAGCTGATAAAAAAATCCTTAACATGCTGAGCAGCCACTCTGGCTATACTTTTCCCAAGTTCGACGGATTTAACTGAAGGGAGCCCTCCCCAGGCTTGGTAAGAGGCGTTTGAGGAGGCACTTAAGCAATGAGTAGCAGATTCAGGGTGCTTATAAAAATCTGTACCAGCTTGTTTCTATTCACGGGGCTGTCGCTCTGGGGACAAAACAACTTCGTCCTGGTGACCTCGGCCGACAAAGTGCAGGACGTGTGCGGACGACACGGTCTCACGCAGCTGACACAAGGCTCTACACACGGCGTTTTTCTGGTTTCAACTTCTTCTATTGATCCTGGCATTTCCACTGACAGTGACGTGCAAAGCTTTGAGCATGATCGCGCTCTTGGAGTGCCTGAGTTGTCCGGGGCCACAAACGCCAGCCTGACCCAGTCCACGACATCGATTCTGGATGGCCTGCCGGGCCGCACGGTAGTGAATTATTTCGGTTCGCTCGTTGCGAGCAATTATGTCACGCAGCCCGCCACTACCATCATCCGCCAGCGTGACTTGCAAGTGGCCTCAGGTTTCACCGGCACGGGGATTACGGTAGCTGTAATTGATACGGGCATTGATACATCTCATCCGGCACTGCAATCCGCTCTGGTTTCAGGTTTCAATTTCATCTCGAATGTGTCCGATACTTCTGAATTGGTCGATTTGAGCCCGACGATGGCTGCCGCACTGGCGCAGTCCACCACCAGCATCCTTGATGGCCAAGATCTAGTGCAGCTGAACGCTTCCACTGTGGCGATTCTCAGCCAGTCGACTACCAGCATTCTGGATGGAGTTCCCGGCGAGTTTGGCCACGGAACCATGACTGCGGGGCTGATCCATCTTGTGGCCCCCGGCGCGCACATCATGCCACTTAAAGCATTTGGCGGCGATGGCAGCTCGGATCTGTTCAACATTGTGCGCGCAATTTATTACGCTGCGGACCACGGAGCAAACGTTATCAGCATGAGCTTTGAAATTGCCCAGGGGTCGCCTGCACTGCAGAATGCCATCCAATACGCGCTCAGCAAGAATGTGGTGCTGGTTGCGGCCTCAGGAAATGACGGCGAGCAGATCCTGGTTTTTCCATCGGCTTATAACAGCGTGATCGGAGTCGGGTCTACCAGCAACTCTGACGCGAAGAGCAGTTTTACGAATTTCGGCACCAATTCAGTATTCATTGCGGCTCCCGGCGAAGGCGTCATCACAACTTATCCGGGCGGAAACTACGCGGCGGGCTGGGGAACGTCATTCAGCACTCCGCTGGTTGCCGGAGAAGCGGCGCTTGTGTTGCAGGCGCGGCCCACCTATAAACCGGGCGATGTTGCAAATGCAATTTCCCGAGCGTTTTCCGTGCAGCAGATGGGGCATGGCCGGGTCGATCTTTGTCTTGCATTATCCAGCATCGGCGTTGGCACCTTCTGTAAATAGCTCTGCAAAGAGACGCGGAACACTTCCAGTGCTCCGCTGTAAAAGAAGGAAGTCACCCCGGATGAGCCTTTCCTTCGAGCCCTGTCAAATGGCAGGGCTACTTTTTGCTGCGCGGTAACGGATGTGGTGATAGCGCGTACATTGTTGGAGATTCAGGTTTGGTGACTCCGTCGCGTGAACCACAAGCTCTTGTCAATGCCATCGTGCGCGTGATTGACATGGGGCGTGCAGGCCGCCAGCAGTTGGGAGCTAAAGCACGGAAACGAATTCAGCTTCCCGCAATTGTCTAAAGGTATGAAGAACTTTACCGCCCATTGGAATTGAATCCTTCGCCCTAACATCTTGCATTGCGGGCTCAGGCAATGCACCTATTTCAATACAGAGCACTCTTTACTTTATCTAAGAGAAAAATGTCCGTAGGTTCTTGAAGCCGTCTGATAAAGTACTTACATCCCACTCCCTTAAAGAGAGGTTCTTGGTGCAAATTGCCGTCATAGGTTCTGGTTATGTAGGCCTGGTTGCTGCGGCTTGCTTTGCTGAACTTGGCCACAAAGTTGTTTGCGTGGATAACAACGTGAAGAGGATAGCGGCGCTGAACGCGGGTGAGGTTTTAATCCATGAGGAATTCCTGCCTGAAGTGCTGGGACGCAACCATGGCACGCGGCTGACCTTCTCCTGTGATTCGGCTGAAGCTATTCGCAGCGCTACTGCCATCGTAATCGCTGTAGGAACTCCACAGGGGGCGGACGGCCAGGCGGACCTATCCTATGTTGAGTCCGTGGCCCACGAGATCGCGCGACAGACCAGTGGCTACAAACTCATTGTCGAAAAGAGCACCGTTCCCGTTTATACCAACGCCTGGATACAAAAATTGATGCTGGAAAACGGCTGCGCCGTTGACGATTTTGACGTTGTCTCCAATCCTGAGTTTTTGCGTGAAGGAACAGCCATAACCGACTTCCTTTACCCTGATCGCATTGTGGTTGGCGCGGATAGCGATCGTGCCAGAAAGCTCATGCGTGAAATTTACTCGCCGCTGCTCAACGGAAGCTATTCACAGGAATCCGGAGCGGTTCCGAGACCCGATGGTTCAGGGGAGATGGAGTACCTTGAAACTTCAACCCAAAGCGCGGAGCTCATTAAGCACGCTTCCAATGCGTTTTTGGCCATGAAGATTTCTTTCATCAACATGGTGGCCAATGTTTCTGAGCGGGTTGGCGCCGATATTGATGAGGTCCGCAGGGGAATCGGAAGCGATAAAAGAATCGGACAGAAGTTCCTGCGGGCAGGCATAGGTTATGGCGGATCTTGCTTTCCTAAAGACGTTGCAGCCTTCCAATCTGTGGCGCGGGCGTGCGGGGGCCGGTGGAACCTGCTGGAAGAGGTATCTAAAATCAATCACGAACAGATCGGCAGATTTTTACAAAAGGTCCGCAGCACACTAGGGACACTCAACGGCAAACGTGTCGCTGCCCTGGGATTGGCGTTCAAAGGCGGCACGGACGATATTCGCGAGTCGCCGGCGATTAATGTGATACAGGGATTGTTAGCGGAAGGCTGCAAAGTCACAGTTTTCGATCCTGCGGCGATGGAAAAAGCCAAAGAGATCCTGGAAAACAGCGTGAACTACGCCCGGGACGCTTATTCCGCCGCTGACAATGCTGACGCGCTGCTGATTCTTACAGAATGGAAGGAGTTTGCCGCGCTGGATCTTAAACATCTTTGCAGGTTACTGGCTGTTCCACTCGTGCTGGATGGCAGGAACCTGTATTCTCCTGAAACAATGTCCGAGGCCGGGCTCACCTATCACAGCGTTGGCCGGTCTAACGGAAAAAACCGATCTCTGGATTTTGCCATGGAAGATGGAGCACTCCAACTGCGGCCAACTTTCGGAGATTAGAAAAAATCTGTTTATAAAACAGGCGTTCAAGATAAGCTGGCCACCGCAGCATTAACCAATGTATGCGCTTGCCTGGAGTATGGCGAGAGACGTCGTTCTGCAAGCCGTCTTCTGACCTGCTGAGGAGAAAACCAGCTTGGATCCCGGCTGCTTTCCTGCGGATCCCCAGTGCTGTACCTCCATGAGAAAAGCTACGATGTGGACTTCCCAGGTACGGGAATTAATGCGACCGACTGCTGTTCCTTCCAAACATGGCTGCACAATATCCGCTGCAGTTCTGATAGCTTTGCGCCAGTGCTTTTCGTGAGCTCTGGATAGGGCAGAGAAGTGCAACGGAGATTTGGCCCGGTTTTACAGGCCGACTTGATAGATGTCTTCACATAGGACCCGTAAAACTTCAGCCACACTCCAGGCCTGCGCGAAGCATCCGCGAGGATGATGCGGAACGTCACCATCAAAGATTTCTGAAATTTGGCCAACACCGGCTTCGGTCAAATGTTTTTCAATGCCGCGCAGCAGATCGTGCGCACGAGATCGTGATTGTGCTGATCCACCATTCACTTTCACGTAGGCCGAGATGAATGGCCCCAGCAGCCACGGCCAGACCGTGCCCTGATGGTAAGCCGAATCCCGGCTGCGTTGATCGCCCTGGTATGTCCCTCGGTATTGCGGATCCGTAGCGCTCAGGGTTCTGAGTCCGACGGGCGTAAGTAGTTCGCGTTCCACGGTTTCTACTACAGCACGGGCACGTTCCGCAGAGAGCATGGAGTGATGCAGGCTCACGGCGAAGATCTGGTTTGGCCGAATTGACCTGTCCAAAAGATCACCATCAACAACGTCGTACAAGCACTGCGCATCGCCGTTCCAGAAAATGCGATTGAACGTCTCACTGGCAAGTGATGACAGGTGCGAGTATTTCTTCCTATGCTCATCATCCTTAACTCGCGCCGCTAAGTCTTCCATGATGCGCAGAGCGTTATACCACAGCGCCTGAATCTCAACGGGCTTACCCTTGCGTGGGGTCACCACCCAGTCGCCGATCTTGGCATCCATCCAGGTGAGTTGCACGCCCGGAGCGCCGGCATGGAGCAGGCCATTTTCTTCCGCCTTGATGTTGTAGCGCGTTCCCCTGATGTGAAAGTCAATGATTTCGGTGAAAACCGGATAGAGTTCCTGGCGTACAAAATCATAATCGTCGGTTGCTGCTGCGTAGGCGCGTGCAGCCTCAAAGAACCAGAGCGTGGCGTCTACCGAGTTGAACTCCGGCTGCTCACCAGAATCGGCGAAGCGATTTGGCAGCATGCCCATATCCGTGTGGCGGGCAAAGTTTCGCAAAATGCTTTTGGCAATGTCACTGCGCCCGGTAAAAAGTGTGAGACCGGGAAGCGAAATCATTGTGTCGCGGCCCCAGTCTGTGAACCAGGGATAGCCGGCGATCACCGTCCACTCTTCGCCTCGACGCGCCAGGAATTGATCTGTCGCGATTGTCAGCGCGCAAACCAGCGGATCGTCTACTGGGGACGAAGCAACCAACTCACGCCGCCGTTGCATTTCCCCTGAACGGGCCGCAGCGGCTTCCCGAATATCTTTCTGTTCCGTTGAGGCAATCACAGTTGCGCCCTGCTTGTCAGTCATCTTCCATGACAGCACGAACGGATTGAATAGATCTTCCTGAAAGTCAAGACCGCGCTCCTGTTCCAGACGGTAGAGAAAATTCTTGTACCAATAACCTTGTTCCTGAAGTTGTGCCCCGTCATGTGCGAAGTAGAGTCGCGGCAAGCTGGCGTATAGCTGCACGCCGGCAACATTGGGCTTGATTTCCAGCGCACGACTGAATGCGCCATTCTCGTGCGTGGTGCAATGATAATCCCGAAATGCAACCAGCGGCCTCACTTCCAGTACAATTGCCGTCCGTGGAGGCGCTTGCAGCAGCTTATACTCAACTTGAACCGTGTTGCTGCCCTGCGGCATAAAAATGGATTTTTCCAGGCGGACTCCTTCTACTTCAAAGGTCCACGTTGGAAAAGGATCCAGCCGAAAATTGCTCTGTAATAAATATCCTTCAGGATGAATGACACTTTCATGTTCGTTGCTTGCGTATTCGTTCGTTGAAAGATCAATGCGACTGCTCCCAATGGCTAACGTTTCTTCCAGCTTGGAGAGCAGGAGCACGCGGCCGCCCGGCGGATTAAGCGCCGCGGTAAGCAGTCCGTGATAGCGCCGGGTATTCGCGCCCGCGATGGTGCCGCAGGCAAATCCGCCTAGCCCATTTGTCTCAAGCCATTCGCGGCTCAGTCCCGCTTGCAAATCTGTGCAGACACTTTTATCGAAGCTGATCATTCATGCCACGTTGGCTGCAGGTTCGGCACGAATTTGCAGGTGCAAGGCAGCTCGCGTCGCGACGTGGGCTGCTTACACATGCGTGACGGCCTAATCAACATGCGCAGGTACTAAACTACCTGCTGTAGCAGTTCCAAAACTATGTTCTTTAGCCGCACAGGGTCTGCGATCTCCGAGCCTTCGGCGATCAGCGCCGTCTCAAAGAGAAGTTCAACGGAACGGTCAAGTGACGGGTCCTCATTGTTCGCCTGATAGCGGTCATACAATCGCGCAACGATTGGATGCCCAGGATTGAGTTCCATAATGCGCCGCTGTTTGGGGCCACCGCCTTTCCCCTTTTGCAGCAAGCGCTCCAAATGCGGACTGTACTCATGTTCTTCAGTCACAAGGCAGGCAGGCGAATCGACCAGCCGCGTGGATAACCGTATCTGCTTCACGTATTCATCCACTTTCTTCTGGCAAGCCTGGAGAAAGCCCGCATATTCTTCTTCTTTCTTCTTGACCTGCTCTTCAATCTCTTTTTTCTCTTCTTCCGTTCCAAGATTAACTTTGCCTTTGGTGACAGATTTCAGGCGCTTCCCCTCAACCTCGTGAAGATGCTCTGCGACTAATTCATCCACTGGGTCAGTCAGGTAGAGAACTTCATAACCTTTCTGCTTTGGAACTTCAAGATGCGGAGAGTTTTCAATTACCTTACGCGACTCGCCGGTGAGGTACAGAATTTCAGTCTGTTCCGACTTCATTCTCTCGATATACGCTTTCAACGTAGTCAGCTCTTTGGGATCGTGCGAGGACTGGAACAGGAGCAGTGGAATCAGCTTTTCCTTGTTTTCATAATCCGAACTGACGCCCTCCTTCACCGCTCTTCCAAATTCATTCCAGAATTTGGTGTAGGTCTCAGACTCCTGTTCCCGCATCTCGGTGAGCGATTCCAGTACCTTGCGTGTGAGCCACTTGCGAATCTGCGCGATGTGACGGTCCTGTTGCAGGCGCTGGCGGGAAATATTGAGCGGCAAGTCAGTGGAGTCTACAACGCCCTTGATAAAGCGAAGATACCTGGGTAACAAATCCTCACATTTGTCCATTACCATCACGCGCCGGGCATACAGCCGCAGACCAGCTTCAGCGCCGTGATAAAAGAGATCATGCGGAGCGTGCGAGGGTATGAACAACAACGCCTCATACTCGACAGTCCCCTCGGCTTTTAGCGGCAGCCTCTTCAGAGGTTCAGTCCAGTCATTGGAAAGATGTTTATAGAAATCGTTGTAGTCGCTTTCACTCACCTCTGACCGGCTGCGCGTCCAGATCGGCTTCATTGAGTTCAACGTTTTGGTTTCGGTTTTCTTTGCTTCTTCCTCGGTTTCCCCGGGTTCCTGGCGCGGGCCTTCATAGATAATCGGATAGGCGATGAAATCTGAGTACTTATGAATGATCATCGAAAGCTTCCAGCGATCGGTATAGTCCTCAATGCCATTTTCGGGATCAGATTGCTTGAGATGCAGAATGATCTCAGTCCCGCACGACCCTTTTTCGGCATCCGTCACCGTGTAAGAGCCATCGCCAATGGATTCCCACCTGCTTGCGCCCGTTTCACCTGCGCGGCGGGTCAGGATGGTAACCCTGTCTGCCACCATGAACGCTGAATAGAAACCGACTCCAAATTGTCCAATCAACTCGGCCACAGCTTCAGCAGATTGCGATTCTTTCATCCGCTTGCGCAGCTCACGCGTTCCAGAGCGGGCGATTGTTCCGATATGTTGTATAAGCTCTTCCCGGCTCATCCCGATACCGGTATCACTGATAGTCAAAGTCCGTGCTGCCGGGTCAGGTTTCAGGCGAATCTCATACGCGTGGCCCTCCTCCACCAGCTTCGGGTTAGTCAACGATTCAAATCTCAACCTGTCCAAAGCGTCCGACGCGTTGGAAATCAGCTCTCTCAGAAAAATTTCTTTCTGTGTATAGAGAGAATGGATCATCAGGTTGAGAAGCTGAGTAGTTTCAGCCTGGAATTGAAAGGACTCAATAGCGGGCACGGTTGACATGATTTAGCTCCCTGAGGAAATTAATTGCGCAGGCATGCGTAAGGGGCATACCGGGGTTTTCGCAGGCAATTATTTTACCGTAACCACACGCTGCATCCCAATGTCCGGTAGGGCATAGTCTGAATTTTCCCATTATGGGATTCTTGCCTCTGCTTTTCGGGGCTGAACATTCTGGTTTAAGCGGAAGAAGTTATTGCGGGTCATAGTGCTCTTTAACCGCAACCATGCGGTCCCATCCTTTCCGATAAGCTTCCGGCACGCGGTTCTGTTCATCGCCGCTCATGAAGTTTACGTAGACGCCCGGTTTCATTGCCGGCCGAAGTTGCTGGAAGAGCCCGCGGACCCAGGAGATATGGAGAGGATCGGCAGAAGCATCCTCCCAGTTCGCCAGCAAGGTAATAACGAAAGGAGTGCTGCGGTCGCCAAAAGCAGTATCGCCCGCAGGAATCTGGCAAGCTGCGCCGCCCAAATAGGCAAGCTCAATCATGGTTTCCGGTGAGGGGATGGTTGCCACTATAGCCTTCAGGCGATCAATACTGTCGTTGTCCAGGTAGTTAAAATAGCCTGACTTGGTGTAATAGCGGCGACCATGCGGAAAATCAGAATCGGCCATGGTTTGCAGGTTGAGGAAAGAGATGATTTTGCTGGTGACAGAATTCGCATCGCACATTGCAAGTGCGCGCTCAAGATGCGAGCGTCCGGCTTCGGGATCGCCGGTCCAAACCAGTGAACTACTGGCCACGGGACGACCGCGCAGTTCGGCAGGAACCTTGTAAGTCTGCGGAGCCAGCCGGAGATTGATGTTCCATTTCAAGTCCAGTGGCGCTTCAGCCATGAAGTCTCGCCAGAGTTCCAGGAGAGGGCGAATACCTGCCTCGGCCGTAAGCCCTTCTGCCAGCACCACTGACGTTAGCGGATGCAGATTCACCTGGAATTCGGTCACTACTCCAAAATTCCCGCCTCCTCCGCGTAAAGCCCAAAATAAATCCGGATTTTCTTTTGCGTCGGCGCGCACGAGGGAACCATCGGCAGTTATAAGAGAGAATGCTTCGACATTGTCGCAAGATAATCCGAACCGACGAGTGAGCCAGCCTGTCCCGCCGCCCAGAACCAGTCCGGAAGCTCCGGTATGGGAGACGACGCCGGAAGGGAAGACCAATCCTGCTTTTTGGGTCGCTGTATCCACCGATCCCAGCAAGCAACCACCTGCGAAGCGGGCGCGCCGAGCGCCAGGATCAACCGTGACCTGCCTCAATTTGCACAAGTCGATCACCAGACCACCATCGCAGGTGCTAAAACCTGCAAGACTGTGTCCTCCACAACGGACAGCGGTGAGAAGTCCGTTCTGGGATGCGGACCGCACCGCGCTCTGTACGTCTTTCACATCTGCGCATCGCGCAATCAATCCGGGCGTGTGTGCAAACATGCCATTCCAGACGGCGCGCGCATCTTCATAGCCACTCTGGCCGGGACGCAACAGATCGCCTTTAAATCCGCGATGAAGGGAAGAGTAAACCTGGTCGACAGCTCCGGTCATAGGCTGCTCTCCTGGCGCCGGCGATTCCGCAGGTACAGAAGCGAGATAATTGCCAGGAAAACAGCAAACGCTGGAAACGACCACTGCAATCCGTCCACGAAAAACGTTGTTACTGAGATCGCAAGGAGCAGCACAATACCGGTGACGGAAAGGAATGGATGGGCCGGCAGGCGCATTGGCAATTTCAATAGCCGTTCGACGGTCACTGTCTTGCGAAACCGAAGGTGCGTGTTGAGAATAATCAGCCACACAAAAAGCATTCCTGCCACTGCCGCGCCGTATAGCATAAGAAAAGCATTTTTAGGCGCAAAGATGGCCAGCAAGATGGCTGCGATGATCCCGGCGGTTGACGCCACCAGAGCGCGATGCGGTACGCCATTGCTACTTACCTTGCCCATCCATTCAGGCGCATAGCCTCCCCGGCCCAGGGAGAAAAGCATCCGGGTTGCAAGATAAAGGTTCGTGTTCACGCTGGATAAAGCGGCCGTTAGTACCACAAAGTTCATGATTGTGGCTGCGTAGGGTATGCGCGCGGCGGCAAATGCCGTCACAAAAGGACTGCCGGAAAGCGAACCGCCAGTTTGGTCCCATGGAACCATGGTGACCATGATTGCAATCGCCAGAACATAGAACCCAATGAGGCGATAAACAATGTTCCGCATAGCTCGCGGAATGGTGACTTCCGGATTCTGGGCTTCTCCAGCTGTGACTGCGATGATTTCAACACCCATATAACTAGTGACAGTGATGGTGAGGGAAAGCCAAACGCCTTTCCATCCCGCCGGCAAAAAACCTCCATGCTGCGTTAGATTTGCCAGCCCAATCGCCTGCCGCGATCCTGCGCCAAAGATCAAAGCGAGCCCTATAAGAATGAAGGCGATGATGGCGGCCACCTTGATCATGGCAAACCAGTATTCAAATTCACCCAGGCGGTTGACCTGCATGGCATTGAGTGCCACCAGAGCGGCTGACACCGTCACCACAGAGATCCATTGCGGAAGATTCGGCAGCCAGAAAGAAATGTAAATACCCGCGGCTGTGACTTCGGCGCCAATGGCGATGATCTGGGCCGCCGCATAGGTAGAGCGGACTGAAAAGCCTGCCCATGGACTGAGATACTTTTCCGCATACACCCCAAACGCTCCGGCAACAGGATGGACAACCGCCATTTCCGTGAGCACATAGGACATGATGAGAGCGATGCCTGCTCCCAAAAGATAGGAAAGAATGACGGCGGGCCCGGCGAGCCGGATGGTAACGCTGCTTCCTAAAAACAGGCCAACACCGATGGCGCCGCCTATGGCCATCATGGTGAGTTGCCTTTGGTTCAAGCGGCGCTGAAGACCTTCACCTTCCGCTACAGGGGCTTGGTCAGCAAGAGGCGCAAGAACTGCTGGATTTTCGCGATCAGTCATTGCTGCCAACGCTGGCGGATTCAGGGACCAGAAGATTGATGTTCTGCGCCAGGACTTCCATCACCGCTTTCACGTCATCCAGCGTGTTGTAAACATGAAAGGCGATTCGCAAACCGTCATGACGGTTCGATACAATGATGTCGCTTTGAGCGAGTTTCTGCACGAGCAGGTTTGAATCCGTGGCTTGCAACACCACGAGCGGGCCCGCGCTGTCATCTGGTGTCTTGGCTTGGATGCCCAGATCGTGCGCAAAGCTCAACAGCGATTGCGTAAGTTTCTTGATGTGGTCTGCAACATTCTCCATGCCGATTTCCTGCAGCAGTTGAATTCCCGGCATGGCAGCATAGACGTTGGGTACTGAAGGCGAGCCAGACTCAAACCTTCGCGCGGTTGGAGACAGATCAACATGTTGGGGATCAAAGGCGAACGGGTTGGTCTGGGCAAACCATCCGGTGACAGTCGGAACCAAAGTAGAAATCAGCTCTTTGCGAACATACATAAATGCAAGGCCGGGAGGGCCAAGGAGGTACTTGAGCGTTCCGGTCACATAGAAGTCCAGGTCCATTGCTTTCACATCCACGGGACGGGTCCCGCAATCCTGATAATCATCCAGCATTACCAGCGCGCCGGCTTCATGTGCAATCCGGACAACTGCATCCACATCAGAACGGAAGCCATTTTTGAAACAGACATGCGTGAGCGGAACAATGGCGGTGTGGCCATTAATCATCTTTTCGTAGTTAACAGCGGGAATGCGATTACCTGCCGCCGGCATAAACTGTACTTCAGCGCCGCGAGCGCGTTGTGCAAGCCAGACATGACCCATAGTAGGGAATTCAAACTCGCCCATCACAACTTTGTTGCGGTCCTTAAAACTCAGGGCGCTGGCAATACTGTTGATGCCCGCCGATGCGCTGGTCACGATGGCTACTTCGTCAGGGCTGGCATTGATGAAGCGCGCAAAGGCCGTCCGCGCCGCTTCGTAGTGGTCTACCCATGTTTCCCAGGGCGATCCCTGCTCATGCCAACTTGCAATGTAATCTTCAAGGCCGGCCTGTACGGCATCTGACAGCGCCCCCTGGGAACAACTGTTGAGATAGATTTTGCGGTGGAAGATCGGGAAGCGAGAACGAATTTCCTGGATTCTATTGTCGGTCAGCATGGGTCTCTTGTTCTTTCAGTGTCGGGTTATCTCCGCCAAAGAGTTTCTGAACTTGCGTACCTCGTCTAGCGTGTTGTAGTGCACTAGGGACGCCCGGACAGCGCCACTCTCCTGGGTAAGCCCCAGGCGTTTCATCAGACGTGGCGAATACATGTGGCCATCGCGCACGCTGATGTTTTTTGCCGCCAAGGCTTCGGTGACTTTAGCCGGTGAAATACCGGGAAGATTAAAGCACAATGTCGGCGTGCGACGCGAAATCTTGTCCTTTGCGGTAATGCCATAGACAGTGGCGTTTGCCGCCGCCAGTGCATCCAGCATGGCACAGGAAAGCTGCGATTCATAATTGCGGATGGCCTCTGCGCAGGCGACGAGAGCGGCACGCCGCGAAGTTGCGGAGGGGTTGATGGCCCCTCCAAGACCTTCCAGGTAACGAACGGCGGCATCCATGCCGGCGACGTTCTCATAAATATATGTGCCAATCTCAAACTTCGTGGGGGTAATATCGGGAACAAATTCCTCACGGAAAGTAGGCAGAGCGTCCAGCGTTTCGCGCCGGCCCCATAGAAATCCCATATGCGGAGAAAAAATCTTGTAGCCGGAACAAACCAGATAATCGCAGCCGAACGCCTGAACGTCAATTGGCCCGTGCGGACCATAATGCACCGCATCAATGAACACCTCAGCCCCGGCGGCGTGCGCCAGCCGCGACACTTCGGCCACATCCAGAATCGACCCGAGTGCGTTCGAGGCCAGGGTGCAAGCCACGATTCGCGTCCGCGAGGAGAGCAGCTTTTCCAGATCCTGAGAATGAAGAAGGCCGTCGTCTCTGAAATGCCACCAAACAATCTTTGCGCCTTCACGCTCCAGGGCCAGCCAAACCGCGATGTTGGCTTCGTGATCGAGATCGGTCACGATGATTTCACGGCGATCCTTCAATGATTGACCGATGGCGAGGCTGATGAGCCGCATAAAAGAAGTTGCATTCATGCCGAAGCAAATCTCTTCGGGATACCAGGCATTGACAAGCAGAGCAACGCTGGTGCGGGCACTCGCGATTACCTCGTCTACTTCCTGCGATTGGCGGTATCGTCCTCCTCTTTGAACATTGCGATGAAGAAGATGATGGGCCACGGCGTCAAGCACGGTAGAAGGCGATTGCGCGCCTGCGGCATTGTCAAAAAAGATAAATTCATCGCGCAAAGCGGGAAAAGAAGAACGGGCCTGGTCTACAGGGAACTCTAGCATGATCCCAATAATATACCTGCTAACTTTGGAATTGGAATCACTCAACGGCAGGTGCAGTTGTGTTGATCTGGCTCCCTGAAAAATCGATTGTGCAGGCCTGCCAGGCTTGGATTTTCAAAATTGCAGAGATTTCATCGTAAGCGCACGCTGCATTAGCAATGATTTGTAGCGGGCAAAGCGGACTTATGACGCTCGTTCCAAAGCCTGCACTTCACTCCAACTTGATCCCGTATATTCCATTGATGGTGTTGTGGCCCTTTGATTTTCATGCCAGAACGCTTGCAACAGCTTGAGAGTCTGTTCGACATTGATCTGCGGCTTCCAGCCGGTATGATTCGTCAGCTTTAGCGTGGTCTGTAATGTAGACCTGCTGGTCACCTGGACGTGTCTCGTCCAAGTGGTAGCTCAGTCTGGTGCCGGTGAGCTTCCGGATTGATTCCATCAATTCCAGCAAAGACGTCGTGTTTGCCGGGCCGCCACCAATGTTGTAGATTTGCCCCGCCGTTACAGGAAGATGCTGTTGAACTGCCTGCATAGCGCGGACTAAATCTTGTACACAAAGAACGTCTCTGACCTGGGGGCCGTCCCCATAGATTGTTACAGGCTTGCGTTGCAGAGCTGAATAAAAGAAAATGGGCTACCCATCCCTGATCTTCTGTGCCAAATTGCCGCGGACCTGCAATGCAGGACATGCGAAAAACAACCACAGGAAGCCATAGATTCGGCCGAAGTCACGAACATATTGGTCAGCGGCTCCTCATTTCGGCGCTTCAAATTCGGCTATACGAAAAGCGCAAGAGAGAGCGATGAAAACTCTTAGGGCAGATCAGGTGAAGAGCTGGGTTCATTGGCTTGAGCGCCATGAAAAGCCATTGGTAAAGCTCGCCATAGTCACGGGCTTTGCTGACAGTCTTGTTATAGAAACCACCTATTACCTCAATGGTGTTACATGCATCTCATTAGGGACGAGGAGTCCATGCGCGGACAAGAATGCCCATTTATGGACACGAAATAGCGTTTTGCACCCCATTATTTTTGCCACGCTGCCGCTATGAAAGGCCGAAGCCGGGGCGAACACAGCATTTGGCTTGCTTTTGAGCGCAGTTAGCAGCATATGTAAGCTTGGCAACAATCTTGCTGATTAATCTCCCAGTACGCTCAAAAAAATGATTAAACACAGCGATAAAAATTACGCCTCTGTTCAGCTTTATGGTTTCGGTAAGCCAGACGAAAACTATGGGTGATAACACCTATTCATCGCTTTTAATGCGGTACAACAAGCTTTGGCATCCGCTGCGCATAGAGCAAGCGGAAGAAGTTCTCCATCCAGAATTCGCGCGACACGGCAGCTCTGGAAGCTGTAAAGGAATCCTTGTCTTCAAGCAATACGTCAAGCACTTCATGTCTGCATTTCCTGATATTCATTTTCTATTCCGGGACTGGCTGTGGGAGGGAGACAAAGTCGCGGCCAGATACCAACTTGTAGGCACCCATAAGGGTGTTTTTTTAGGAATTGCTCCCACAGGAAAACAGAAACGCATTGAGGGAGCCAGCATTTATCGCTTTGCTGACGGCAAGATTATTGAAGTTTGGGACTTTCTGGATCGGATAGCGCTGATTTCGGAAGCGCTTCCTCTCAATTTCCAATCAGAATATCTGGCGCATGATCCTGCAGCACCGCTTATTGATTAACAACTAACATTCGAGGCAAGATTTAACTGTTGGCCGCGCACGTTATGATCTCTGTATCGCGGAGATCCAACAAGGAATCCAGCATGAAGTCATTTCGCTGGCGGCCCAGGAGCCGGTTCAGAAAAAGTGCAATTCCTGCACTCCCTGTGCCGTAATCGCATGAAAGTCTAAGAAGTTGATCGCCAGGGAAGGCTGTGCCGTCACGGTCAACGCGAAAGAGCATAATACCGCTCGCTGCTTTTTGCGCGGCTTCCAAATAGCACTTTTCGCCGAAACAGTCATATAGGTCAAGTGACAATTCTCCGAGTCCTGACAATCCCATGAACCTCCCTGGAGATACGGCATATTTGCGGTCCATTTCGATGAAGATCTTTTCCAGGATGGATTTGTATTGTTGAGTTCCAACTAATTTGTAATAGCGCAGAACAACGGAGCCTACTCCAGCGCTGCCAAAACGCCAGTAAGGATATAGAGGAGATGCAACGCCGGCTGAATGCGCCCATGACAAACCATTGTCTTTGGTCGTGGTTCCGTAGCTCAGGTCAAAATCCAAAGCCTGCTGGCCGGCCGCTAGAAAGCGCGATTCGCCAATTGCCATGTGCAGATACAGGAGGAAAAGAGCGATGCCACTGGAACCATGGGCGATTCCAAGCCGCTGTTCACCATCGTTCATCCAATACAAACCCCGTTCATTGCGGGAAGCAGCTTCCAGAATTTCATTTCCAGCCTCTATCGCCAGGTCGAGATATTTTTGATCTTGCGTTTCCATAAAGAACCGCAAAGCTGTCATACCCCAGCCGGCAATGCCGTAGAACAGATCTGCCGTCTTGTGGCGAAGAGGACTGGTGAGCGCAACCTGAAAGATCTTCTCGGCCTCCTGCTGAAGGCCAATCTCAAGAAGGCTCCATGCCATCCCAGATGACCCAATGTATAACCCCGGCGGATAAACATCATTCGTAATCTTATGCCGGAGAATCCATTCAACCGCAGGTCCTGGGAATTTATCGGAAATGCGATTCAAGGCGTAAGCAACGCCCGCAGCTCCGTGCGCCAGGCTGAGCGGGTTGGTCGCAAACACATTTGGATCTGCGTGGAATAGCCGATCGCTCCTGGAGTAAGTTGCCGTCTGATTAATATGGCGCTCGATACTCGTGATGACTTCGTCGTAGGCTAACGACTGCTGCGTCATAGGAGAACCCAATGTCGCGGTAGTTGCGTTAAGGACCTTAATCGCATTGCTGGGCACGAGCGGCTCCGAAGGATCCTGAGTCAGCATCTGAAGGATTGTGCCAGCTACCTCCTCGGATAGGTTGAGATCCTTCTTAATGGACAGCACAACATCCTTCAAAGCATCACTGCGAAATTGCGTTAGACCATTGAGGGGGAACAGGCAGGAGCTAAGAACCGCACCTACAGCATAGTAGTCGTCAGCAAAGGTAGCAGCACCGCTGGAGATCCGGCTTCTTGATGCGAATCCGGGCGTATAAATGCCAACCGGAGCGTCCACTCCTATTTGTTGTGCTCCTTCAAAGTCAATAATCTTCAGTTCGGTTGAACCACTCATTACCAGAAGGTTATTCGGGGAGAGGTCACCAAAGATGATTCCATGCTGGTGCAACATTTCTACGATCTTAATAAGGTTGCAGCTCAGGGACGAGAAGGTCCTGGACCAGTTCTGGAAATCATCGGCTGAAGGCCGTGTGCGCAGAAGAATGTTGTGTTCGGCGGAATGACTTGCCAGCGTGACTCCATCGATGAGCTCTTCCACGAGAAACCAGTGCTCCCATTCCTGAAAGAAGTCAATCGGCTTCGGCGCAACTTCTGTATCGGAAAGAATAGTCAGTAAGCGGTGTTCTTTTTCCAGAAGTTCAATCGCGTCGTGGCAGCCTTTTCCAGGGCTTATGTGTGGACGAGCTTCCTTTACCACTACCTTCTGCCCTGTGCGGCAATCTTTTGCCAGATAGACACCACCGGCGCTTGAAAATGCCATCACATTTGTAATTTCGTATCTGCCGTCCCCCAGAAGCATTGCTTGCGCAGAAGATTCTTTTGCTGCTGGTAATTCAATAGGTGATTCAGCCCAGGGCGGAGTCATTGGAAAGGCCAGACGCCGATCCGGAAGCTCGTCGCCATCCGGCCCCAGCAGTAGGGGGACCATTTCGCCCCGTTCGGTGAGGATTTGATGAGACAACATTCCTCCGTAGCGATAAAAAACAACACCCTTATTTTTATACCGGTAGTCAGAAAGAATGTATGGTCCTTGCTGACCGGTGGTCGCCTGGTGAAGTTCCTCAATGATTTCCAGGAATGATTTAGCATCCTTGGGGTATACGGTAATGAATTTTCCTGCTCCACCCCGCGACCAATTCTTGCTGTTAAGGAGGGAGAGAACAAATTGGTCGATCGCAAATTTAAAATTCGTGCCCTGCCGGCGGAAGAGAACTGTCAAGACGCGATCAAGAGTGCCAAGTGAGTCAGCTGACGCCGCTGAAACGTGGATCTTCCAACCCTGTCGCGGCAAAACATTATGCAGCGAACCGCAGTGAAACCAAATATTGTGGCGATGAATGGTCCAATCTGTAGGAAGTTTTGAAGCAACCAGACTATGAAATTCCGCCATTACCGGAGTGTAAGAGTCAAAGGTTTCATAATAGTCCGGGCTTAGAAGCTGATAGTAGGGATTTGGTCTGCTACGCACATAGCCTCCCAGTTATCAAAAGATCTCTTATTGCCGAATACCCTGAGTGAGTTCTATCTGGACTTGTGAAGGAGTTGCATAGGGCCACAAACGTTGGCTTGCGGCCCCCTGCGTTACGATTAGCTCAAAGCCACAGGGCCGCCCGTCGGCATAGTGCCACAAATGCCGCTGGCGCTGCTCATCAGCAGGCTGGCACCAGGATCGGAGGTGGAAATGGCATAAGCAAGTCTTTGAAGATCGAGGACACGAGTCATTGCAGTTTCTCCTCTTGGAAAATATTTTGGATTTTGCAAGGCTGCGCATGAGAATGCATCTATGTGGCCAATGTGCATCCAGTAAGAGAGGATCGTCTTGCCGTTTCACCATCTGTCAATGCTGAATCTGTTGTCTGCGATATATTGGCTGTTTGTTAGATTGGAATTCCTTAATTAAGAATGACTTGCAACGACATCACATGGAGCCTTATCAGATGAATCTGCAATCATATCTGTGCAACTGAATCGCACCATCACCGCCGGAAGATTTATCGGCCGAAATCCGTGTCCGAGCATGGGAATTCTTGTCCATGGCTGGACACTAAGCTTGTAGAAACAGGGCTGTTGTCTTTAGCAGTGGCTGTTTCTGGGATGTTCCATCAGTTGCAACAATAGCGAGGCCCTACACATGCGTCTGTTCCTTACCCACGAATCTATACAAAGGATTACTCAAAATAATTTTGTTGAGATTATTCGAAAGCGGATAAGCAACTTTTGGTTATATTTTTTTTTAATGATCACGTTTACACAAGAATTCATCAGGTTTGTAGTTCAAGCATTAGCAGGTACTGAGAGGCTTCATTCCACCGCAGGATGCACAAGCAATGTTGCACTCGAACGGCCCCCATTGACAGGGGAGCAAAAGTCCGGGCATTTGGATGGGAGCAAAGGGTGTTCTGGCTAGCGCTTCACAGCAGCGCGAACCTGCGGAGATGCAGGGATGACACATCGCGGCAAGATAATTTTGGCCTCACAGCCGGGGCCTTCGCGCCGATTTTGAAGCGTCAGGCGCCCGCCGTGTGCTTCCACGATTTGCCGGCTCAGTACTAACCCAATTCCAGCCCCTTGGTCCTTGGTTGTGTAGAAGGGAACAAACAGGTTTTGCGTGTCCGGGAGACCAATGCCTCGGTCATGGATCCAAAGCTCCAGATCAGCCCCTTCTACCCGCCAGGATATGGTCACTGCGTCATTGCCCGGCCCGCCGCTTTTCATCAAGACGGCATCAACAGCATTACGAATAAGATTGATCAGAGCCTGCTCCATCTGGTCAGAATCTACAAGAATGGTTACGCCCTTGGCGGAAAGTACAGTCACAGAAAGCCGGGACTCCAGACCAACAACGCTTTTTACAATTGTTTCCAGAGAGCTTATTTTGGGATCGGGAACAGGCAATCGGGCAAGCAAGGCGTAACTCTGGAGGAATCGATTTAAAGAATCAGAGCGGGTCGCAATGACCTCCAGGCCTTTCTCTAGGTTTTGCTTAAGGGCTTCCGGCAACGCCGCGTTGGCGGAAGCGCGCCGTAGCGTAAAAGCAATAGATTTTATTGGCGCCAGGGAATTGTTGATTTCGTGGCTGAGGACACGGACGAGTTTTTGCCAGGCCATGCGCTCCTCAGCACGCAAAGCCTCCGAGGCTTCAGACATCACAAGGAGCCGATGCTGAATGCCGTGCAGTCGAAAATGAGCGCGGCGGACCAGCCATCGGCGCTCGATGCCGGCGAAAGCACGTGTGACTGTTTCCGACGGTTGTCCTTCAACAAGATCACCAATCCCCAACTCTTCCGCGGAGCGATGCAGAAGCTGTTCTTCCGTATTTCCCAAAAGGGTTATTGCCGCACGGTTGAGAAGCCGGACACGGTTATCATCTGAGAACGCGAACATTACGTCCCCTGCTTCCGCCATTACATTCCGGAACAGATTCGCCGCGTCCAAAGCGCCCAGGCGCTCCGTTTCCAGGGCGCGTGCAAGATTATTGACTTCTATGGCAAGGTCACCTAGGGCGTCACCTCGTGTGGCTTGCGTTGCGCGGAATGAGAAGTCTTCTTCTTTCATAGATCCGATTACGTTTGACAGAACCCTCAAAGAATTCACGGCGCCACCCGAGGCGGAGAACGCCAGAATCAGCCACAGACCCAGCACCACGATTGTGCCTTCAATTTTGTGATAGTGGGAATAAGGGGTCAGCCAAAGCAGCAATAGGCCGAGTAAAGTTCCGGGAAGGCCCGCAAACAGTACGGAAGCCAGCAAGCGGCGCTCAAAAGGCAGCGGGGATCGCCTACGAAATTTATTGCTGGTCTTTCTTGGGGGATGTGGGTGCATGTAGCCCGTGTTTTTCCAAACGGCGATAAAAAGTTCCACGAGTGAGGCCTAGCACTTCAGCCGCTTGTTTGATGTTGCCTTTGTAACGCGCTAACGCTTTGCTGATCAATAATTTTTCCGCTTCTTCAAGACTCATATCGTGCAAGGTTGCGGCAGGACGGGCATCGGTATGGTCCAGAAGTCCCAAATCGGCCAATTGTATTGAGTCTCCGCGACAGACGATCACCGCGCGTTCAATTACATGGTCCAAGTGGCGGACATTGCCAGGCCATGCAGATTTTAATAGCCGTTCCATGGCATCCCCGCTGATGCCTTCAATAGATTTGTTGTACCGAGTCGCGTACTTTTTTAAGAAATGTCCAGCCAAAGCTGGAATGTCCTCATGCCGTTCTCTTAAAGGTGGAATGTGAATCTCAAAGGTATTGAGCCGAAAAAGCAGATCTTCGCGGAAATCCCCAGCGGAGCAGTTGGTCTCAAGATTCGCATTGGTGGCAGAGAACACCCGCACATTGACCTGCCGAGTCCGGGACGATCCAACGCGCTCCATTTCACCGCTTTCGAGAACTCGCAATAACTTGGCTTGCTGCCTCATCGGGACATTGGCAATCTCATCCAGGAACAATGTTCCCTGGTCTGCCATCTCAAATCGACCGATACGATCTGTTCTGGCATCAGTAAATGCGCCCTTGACGTGACCGAACAATTCACTTTCAAACGTGCCTTCCGGCAGGCCGCCGGTATTAACCGTGACCAGAGGTTTGTCTGCTCGAAGAGAAACCGCATGGAGCATCTGCGCCACAACTTCTTTGCCGGTGCCATGTTCGCCGGTAATGAGCACGTTTGCGTCGGAAGGGCCAACCTGGGAAATTGATTCAACGACCGGGCGCATGGAGGGCGCGCCACAGATGAAAGATACCGGTGATGTTCCCTGGGCCCGAAACAGGCGGTTTTCTGCTTCGAAACGGAGGCCTTGGCGGACAGCGCGATACAATTCTGCATTCGTGCGCACTCTGGCTAAGAAGTGTTCATCATTCCAGGGTTTTTGGATAAAGTCGCAGGCGCCTCCACGGATCGCCTGAACCGCAAGATCAATGCTTCCCCATGCCGTCATTACTACGATGGGGACTTGACTGTCTATTTCACGTATTTTAGTGACAAGATCGATCCCCTCCTTGCCGGAGGTAGTGTCACGAGCATAATTCAGGTCCAAAACCAGCGCGTCGTATTCGCGCAACACCAATGCTTCCAATACGACCTGAGGTGATCGGGCTGTTTCCACTTCAAGCCCTTCTGATCGAAACAACATCTTGAGGGCTTCGAGCACAGCTGCTTGATCGTCGGCTACCAGGATTCGATACGGTTCTTTTTCGGCTCTCATTTTCCAACCACCATGTAGAAGCAGAAACACCGGTACTGCTCGTCCGCGAGCGCCCTGAAGATCCGAAACTCTGCAAAGATTACTGGTTCCGCAGGGCAGCCATTGGTTCAATAGCGCTGGCACGTGTTGCCGTCAGGAAGCCAGCCAATACAGCGATCAATCCCAGCAGGGCGGCTTCTCCAACCAGTAGTGTTAAGAAGACATGCTGGAGATTATAGAGCATGCTGGTTAGAAGTCGACTCACAAAAAGGGACATAATGAGGCCCAGCAACAGCCCCGCCATGGCGAGCCGCAGCAACTGTTTTGCGATGAGAACTACTATCTGGCCACGGGTCGCGCCCAAAGCTATACGCACGCCAATTTCGCGGACCCTTAAGCCCACTTGGTAGCTCAGCAATCCGTATAACCCAATAGCTGTCAAAAGCATAGAGAAGAGGGCGAATGCGCTGGAGAGCCAGGTATAAAACACTGGCCGAGCCAGTGACTTGCCTAAAATCTGTGACATGGGACGGAGTGACGCGACCGGAAGCTCGGGATCGGCATGCTCAAAAGCGAGTCGAATCTGGTTAGAGATCGCTGAATCTTGTTTGGTGCGCACGATAATCGAGGTAAAAAACAGCTTATTCGTAAATGCCATGATCCCGTCCGGCACCTGCCGGTTCGGGACGAAAATGACCGGGGGTGAACTCTGTCCCAGCCCCGCTTCGTGCACATCGGCAACAACTCCGACAATCTCCCGTGGCATATCAGTCAATTCCGGACCCAGCTCTTCTCCCGCACGAACAAAGTGGCCAATTGCACTCTCATTCGGCCACCATTTGCCGGCCAATACCTCATTAATAATAGCTACCGGTTGTTCCCGTACATCATCCGCTACAGTGAAAGACCTGCCGATTAACATTTGTATACGCAACGTCTTGAAGTAGTCAGGTGTAATCGCTCGATATTGCACAACGTGATTGATCTTTCCGGGGGAATCGGTTGGGTACACTGGCAGGTTGAGCCCTGTTTCCAGAGGCAAGCCACTGACTGCGGCTACAGACTCAACATGCGGAACGCCACGCATCTGCTCTTCCACTTTATTGATTAACTTGGACGTCGCTTCCGTCGTGTTGTACCGTTCCGCTGCTAAGGATGCCTGGCTCACCCAGGTCTGTCTGGGATCGAAGCCCGGATCTACAGCTTGCAACCTGAAAAAACTTTGTAGAAGAAGAACGGCGGCACCCAGCAACACCACAGTAAGAGTTGTTTCGGCTATTACAAATAGCTGCGCTGAGCGGGTTTGCCGCAAACTGGCCGTGATTCCTTTGGGTGCTTGCCTGAGAAGATCGTCAACATTGCGTGAAGTCACCCTCAAGGCCGGCATCACGCCCAGTATGCATGAGGTCAACGCGGAAACTCCCAGGCCAAAAAACACTGATTGTTGATTCATTTCAATCGGAATACCGGTAGACAAATCAACAGGACTGATCGAGAAAACAAGCGGCAGCAGCTCCTTGGCCAGAAGAATCCCCAGAACTCCTCCTGTGAATCCGAGCAGCATGCTCTCTACAAGAAAGGTCTGCGCCAGTCTCCATTTGGATGAACCCAGGGCGACACGTATGGCAATCTCCTGCGTTCGGCCCAGCCCGCGGACCAACAGAAGGACAGCGAGATTTGTGCAGGCGATCAGAAGCACCAACACTACTGCTCCAAAGAGGATCGTCAAACTGTGGCGAATATTCGTTGTACGAAACTCCTGTAGTCCTTCCAGTGTGAGTTTCGCAGTTTTTCGGGCGACAGCCGGAAGGTATGACAATGGATGCGTCTCAGAAAGAGTCTGCAGCTCCCGTTCTGCGTTTTGGGGAAGTATGCCATTCTTTAGAGAAGCGAAAACGATGTAATCGCTTCCTGGATCTGCATTCGCTGGATTGAGCTGCAAGGGGAGCCATATATCCGCATCGGGATATGAATGAAATTGTTCCGGCATCACGCCCAGGATCGTGAACGCGGCTCCATTGATCTTGATGGTTTGTCCTAAAGCATTCCTGTCCTGATCAAAAATGCTCTGCCATAGGCGATAACTTAACACCGCAGTCCCTGAAACGCCCCCATGGTCTTCCTCAGTTCGAAACGAGCGACCGATTAAAGGCTGAGTGCCAATCGTTCGAAAAAAATTCTCTGATACTCGTAAAGCCTTCACATAACGGGCTCCCCCGGCAGCAGCCAGATTTACGCCAACATCTTGCGAATAGACCGCAGCTATACTGTCAAAAGAACGTGCGTTTTCCTTCAACATGAAGAAGACGGGTGCAGAAACCTCAGGTTGAGGCTGCAAGTTTCTATCCTGCCAGCGAAGAACAACGATCCTGTTTACGTTGCCATAGGGTAGCGGCCGCAGAGCTACAGCATCGACGATGCTGAAAACAACCACGGTCGCGGCAATACCGAGCGCCAGAGTGGCAATAGCCACAACTGTAAAAGAAGGAGTTTTGCGAAGGGCGCGCACCGCGTAACGGAAATCATGAAGAAGAAGCCGCGCCGATTGTTTCAATCCCCGCTGAGAAGGAGATAATTCCCCCCTGCTGCCGTTCAGCTTTTTCTGGCTTTTCACGGCCTGCAACATGGACATTTTGAGACAGAGAAGAGGATTGAATACTCTAAGTAATTTGAGTGCATTTCAACAAC
The DNA here is from genome assembly GCA_963831465.1 of Terriglobia bacterium. Classification (GTDB taxonomy): domain Bacteria; phylum Acidobacteriota; class Terriglobia; order Terriglobales; family Acidobacteriaceae; genus Angelobacter. The sequence continues at coordinate 183,955 of CAWHQH010000034.1, forward strand.
CAACCTCATGACCGCATGCAAGTCTTTATACATCAATCATTATCTCCAAGTATTAAATTACCAGTTACTCAATCGTGTTCATTGATGAGAAGCTGTGTCCACTGATGGACACTTTCGGCTTTCTGGTGGTGCTGCCCAAGAAACCTATATTAAGATACAGCCGATTAGCCCTGTTTGCCTTGTGCTCACACGATTCGGCAGGAACTGTGAGCGAGATTGCGCCTAGTGTTTAAGAAATATCTTAGACAATCGATTGCCAATCCGTGTCCAGTGCCGGAAACCTTGTCCATGGCTGGACAGCGCCATCCTTTAACAACCTCCCGATTTTCCCTTCAAAACCATTATCTTGGCCACTGATCAGGAATCTACCATTTATTCGTTGATTCCTAAGTCTATACAGCTCTATAGCTTTCGAGGTTTTGTTCCAGACGCCACGTGCTTCCTGAAGGTTTGGCAATTCAATTGATATACAAGAAGGCGAGCACAGGGTTCATACAAGACAGTTGAATCATCGTTCCGAAAGGGCAGATGAGTTGTGACTCAGCGCTCAAAAAAGAAAACGGACATTGAAGTGAAAGCAAGAAAGCACAATTAGATTTCTCTTAAGCAGGCTCCCCCGGCTCTGGTACTGGTTCGTAACGTCAGGATCAAGCTTGGACGGGAAGGGGGCGAAGCCCATCTCAAGCGTGAGGCTACTGCAATGAACGTAACCGATGTCAGTTGCGATGGAAAATACGATGGTTGCTTGTCCCCCAACGCCAGCCTCTCATGGTATGCACTGCGGACGAGATCGAACTACGAAAAAATTGCCTCAGGATTTCTGGAAGCAAGAGGTTTTGAACACTTTCTCCCGGTCTACCGGATGCAAAAGCGCCGGTCGAATAAGACGATAGAAACCAGCACTCCCCTTTTCCCCGGATATGTATTCTGCAGATTTGACACGAGACTTCGCAGTCCGATTCTGAGCGTAATGGGCGTTGTCTCAATCGTGGGTTTTGGAGGCCAGCCTGCAAAGATTAATGACACTGAAATTGAAGCCATTCGGAAAGCCATTGGCTGCGGACAAACTATGGAACCCTATCCTTACTTGCATGAAGGCCAGCAAATTCGCATTGAAAAAGGTCCGTTACGGGGCATGGAAGGCGTCCTGATAAAAAAACGGACTTGGCGAATCGTGATCTCCGTTGAAATGCTTCGGCGCGCCGTTGCGGTGGAGATTGATCCGGACAGCATCGCTCCCATCGATTCTTACGACGGGCGATTACACACAGATGCATCATCAACCGGCCTGCAACAGGGCGGACACGCAGCGTAATGAACAGCCGTCTTGCTTTCGACGGAAAGCACGAGCTTACAGCTCGCCGACGCTTAAACGGTGCGCTGATCGAGTGCACAAATTTCAACTAAGCGGGTGTTTGATGGATCGCGCAAGATCGAAATCTAGAACGTCTCAGCTCAAGAGTACGGCGTTGATAGCCATAGTGGTGGTGGTGTTGCTCACTGGCGGTTTCACGCTTGCGAACATTGACTTCTCGACTCGTCGGGTTGACCGGGAAAAGCTCAGCATTGAAACGGTCCAGCACGGCACCATGGAAGTCAAAGTCAGCGCCAACGGCCAATTGCTCTCACGGAATATAGAGCAACTGGCCGCGCAGGTTGCCGGCCGGGTCGCCAAGAAGAATGTGAAAGCCGGCGCGACGGTACAGGTGGGTCAGGTATTGGTGGAGCTCACCGATCCCGACCTGATTGCCAGCGCAGAAGAAGCAAAGTCTGCCTGGGCTGGAGCGGTAGCGGAACTGCAATCTTCTGAAGCTGAGCTGCAAAACAACATCCTGAGCCAGGAAGTTGTGGTGACACAAGCAGAAGTCAATCTGGAAAAAGCGGAGATGAAGGCCAAAGATGATCGGGTTTTGGCTGCTGCCGGAATTATCTCCGCCATGGAGCTAAAGCGCTCCGAGCTCGACGCGAGCGAGATGAAGAAGACATATTCCATTGAAGATAGCCGCCTGAAGAAACTTCGCGATAATCTTCAAACCCAGCTCGCTGTCAAAAAATCTCACGTAACCGAACTGGCGCGAGCGTTGGATCGCGCCAAGACGAAGGCCGCCAGCCTGAAGGTAATTGCTGGCATTAACGGCATAGTGCAGGTGATTGACGTAGAGGTTGGGCAGCAACTCCAGCCCGGTAGCCCTATCGGTCGTATAGCCAAGCAGGACCAACTCTATGCTGAGCTCAAGGTCCCGGCGCGCGATGCGACGCAAGTTCAAACAGGACAAAGCGTAGTCGTCGATACGCGTAACGGCACGGTAAATGGCGTGGTCACTCGCATTGACCCCGGGGTAACCGACGGAACGGTCGTAGTAGACGTGGATCTTAATGGCGCCCTGCCGGATGGCGCGCGTCCACAACTCGCGGTCGAAGGTGTCCTTTACATAAACAAATTACCGAACACGCTCTACGTGGGCAAACCTTCCTACGTCAAGAACGATGCCTCAATTACTGTGTATAAGCTGGATCCCTCCGACCACTACGCTACAAGGGTCCCGATCAAAGCAGGCAAGGTCTCACTCAATTACATGCAGGTGTTGCAGGGACTGAACGCCGGCGACCGCATTATCACGTCAGAAATTGGCGGGTTCCAGGACCAAGAGCGCATCTTGCTCAAGTAAATCTTCTCTCGCTTAAGGTGAACGATCATGAACCTTTGGGTTGATTTGAAATACGCGTGGCGGCTCTCGAAGCAGTCGTGGGCTTATTGTCTGATGTGTGCGAGCGTGATTGCGCTCGGCGTGGGCATTGCGATGTTTACCTATGAAGTTGCCCACGGACTCACAAAACCCCTTGGATTCCCGGGCTCTGACCGCTGGTACAGCCTCCAGCTCACAAACAGCTCTATCGATGCCGCGGTGCCATTCGTCGATACATTTACCTACGAGGAACTGGTAAAGCACAATCGGTCAGCCGACTATATTGGCAGCTATGCGATTCAGAATGTTGTTCTCAGTGAGGGCCAGGCGAGCACGATGCTGCGGGCGGCAGCCATCAGCCCTCGTCTGCTGGCGGCAACACAGGCAGTGCCATTCCTTGGACGCGTACTTGAAGAGGCAGATGCACAAACCGGGGCCGCTCCGGTTGCTGTGCTCAGTTTCGATGCCTGGCAGAATTACTTCGCCGCCGATAACGGCATAATCGGCAAGACAGCGCGAATCGATGAAGCGCCTGTCCAGATTGTGGGCGTGATGTCGAAAGGTTTTTACCAATTCAATGATTTCGAGGTGTGGCAGCCCCTGCATCTGGAAACTGCGAACAGGCCAATCGATTCCACAATGTCGGTCTCGCCTTTTATCGTTTTGGAACCGGGTCAGAACATCAATACGATCCTGAACGAGATGAAAGCGACACATAATGGCATCCTTCGGGACTATCCCGATGTTTTCAAGTCCACGCGGCATGTGGTCTTGATTCCTGCCAAACGCACTTTTACTCATTCACAAACGCCGATTCTGCTGACGTTGACGTTCATGTGCTTATCGGTACTGTTGCTTGGTTGCTTAGACATCAGCATGGTCTTTCTCGCCCGTTTGTTGGAGCGGAGCCGCGAATTGGCTTTGCGTACCGCGCTCGGTGCATCGCGTTGGCGCATTCTACGGCAATGTGTCCTTGAAACCGCCTTGGTCTTGCCGCCAGGCGTCCTCGGTGGGTATGTGTTGGCCGCGCTGATGTTCCGCTGGAGTCGCAGTCTTTACAGCTTTACAGCGCAAATCCTGGCTACGGGGCGTCCTGCTCAGATGCCATTCGTGCGGCCGGCCCACTTGGTAGCAGGCGTGATTTCCGCCGTTATTATCTGGCTGCTTAGTACGCTGATTCCTGCTTGGCGTATCGCCAAACAAGATGCTGCAGTGACGCTGGCAGGCAGCGGAACAGGTGCACCTATTCGGGTCGGCAACAAGAGCGCTGGAATGATGGTTGGTTTGCAGGTGGTAATTTCCTGCCTGGTTATGGTGTTGTGTGCGTGCATGGTGCTGGGAGTTAAAAAAGAACTGGGCAAAGACAGCGGCATGAACACTGCACAAGTCATGCTGTCGACGTCCCCAACGGTCTTTAGTGCGCATTACTCAGAACCAGCAAAACGCATGACGTATGCTGACGATCTCACTGCCGCAATTCAACGCAAGATACCGGGCGCCGAGGTCGCGTTTTCCACAGAGATACCGTCCCGGGCCAGCAAAGATTTTCTTGCCATTGAAACACAGCATAGCACCCAGAACCTGGCTTCATTTGCGTTACCGCTGACCGCAGTCTCTGACAATTATTTCAACGCATTGGGGCTGACTCTGCGTTCGGGAAGATTGTTTGACGGGACAGACAATGCCACTTCACTCAAAATCGCCATCGTGGATGAGCGACTGGCAGCGCGCTATTGGCCGAATCAGGACGTGCTGGGCAAGCGCATCCAGTTTCACCCGTTGGACAATGGTCCGTGGTTTACGGTTGTCGGCGTCGTTTCTGCTGTGGCCGGCCGGCCTTATAGCTCTGATGCGGGCGTTATTTACCAATCTTGGCGTCAGTTAGCGCCACAGGCTTTTCATGTTTTAGTGAAATTACCGAACGCTGCCACTGACGCGCGTACCGTGTTACAGGCTGCCGCTTACGGCGTTGATCGGGATTTACCCTTGCAAAACCTGCAAACTTTGAATGACTATCTGGCCGCCGTCGATCTGGGATTTTCATCTCTTGTTCCGACTTTCATCGCAGTTGCAATCGTCACCGCACTGATGGCGGCAATCGGCCTGTTTGGACTCATCAGCCGCTCAGTGGCACAACGCACACAGGAAGTGGGGATACGACGCGCCCTTGGCGCTACGTCCTGGCAGGCGACTTCAATGTTCCTGCGGCAGGGAACGTTGTACTTAGCCATCGGGCTCATCGGCATTGCCTTAGGTGTCATGATGGCGAATATCTTCAGCGGAATTATCACCAATATTTTCGATTACGTGATTCCGGTCACGCTGGGTGCTGTTCTTCTCATGGCAACCGTTATTTTTACTGCTTCGCATTTGCCCAGCCGCCGCGCCGTCGCATTAGAGCCGGGTGACGCGTTGCGTTACCAGTAAACAATTTCAAAACATTTTGTTTGGAGTTCACAATGAAAAATGAACACCTGATTCAACTGCAAGGCATCAAAAAAGTCTTCTACACCGACGAAGTTGAAACTTGGGCGTTGGACGACGTTCACCTCAATATCGATCAAGGGGAGTACGTCTCCATCAGCGGCCCATCGGGTTGTGGAAAATCCACATTGTTGTCCGTGATGGGACTGTTGCACTCCTCCACAGACGGTCAATATTTTCTCAATGGCGAGGAAGTAACGTCTTTGAACTCAACCGAGCAGGCCCGTGTGCGCAACCAGGAGATTGGCTTTGTTTTTCAGGCATTCAACCTGATCGCCCACATGAGCGCAATTGAGAATGTCGAGCTGCCGTTGACCTACCGTAGCGATCTCAACGGCAAACAACGCCGTGAACGGGCTGCCAGGGCGCTGGAACAGGTGGATATGATCCATCGCGAAAAGCATTTCCCGGCGCAGTTGTCCGGCGGCCAACAGCAGCGGGTGGCGATTGCCCGCGCCCTAGCCGGCAACCCGAAAGTCCTGCTGGCTGACGAGCCCACGGGCAACCTGGATTCGAAAAATGCCAAGCTCGTGATGGAAACACTGGCCAATTTGCACAAGCACGGCAGCACCATCGTAATGGTTACGCACGACCCGCGCTGGGCAGAGCACGCCGATCGCGAGGTTTCGCTCTTTGACGGGAAGATCGTGGAAGATCAACGCTATCCCGCTCGTGAAGCCAGGATGATGGCGGAAACCAAAGCTGCGAGCGTGGTATGACCAGGACTCAGTTGCTGGATCTCATCGCGCAGCATACCCGAGAAATATTACCTGGCCTCGACGCTCATCAATTCGTCGCGTCTGACCGGCTGGTCGATCTGGGCGCCAACTCCGTGGATCGCGCTGAAATCGCGATGCTGGTGCAGGAGTCGCTTGGCTTATCGGTTTCTCGCGTCGAACTGTTCGGTCCCAAAAACATCGGCGATTTAGCCGATCTCTTTCTCAACAAATTTAATGTTGCCTAAATCAGTTGTCACTGGGATTGGCGTTATCTCGGCCATCGGACAGGGTAAATGTGCATTTGCGGCTGCTTTACTGGATGGTAAGGCAGCCTTCAGCGTAATGCGACGGCCGGGGCGCCAATTCGAGTCCGCATATCTCGGTGCAGAAATCGGCGAAATCGCCTTTCCCGCAGACATAACCAAGCAAACATTGCGCGCGGCTTCGCTTTCCGCGCAAGCGTCACTGGTGGTTCTGCAGGAAGCATGGAATGAGGCGCGGTTGTCTGACGTGGATCCGCGCCGCATCGGCTTGATTGTTGGCGGCTCGAACGTTCAGCAGCGCGAGTTGATACAGGTTCATGAAAGATATCGCGACCGTGCCACGTTCCTGCGGCCCACCTATGCGCTGTCATTCATGGATTCAGACCTGTGCGGCTTTTGCACCGCGCAATTTGGGATTCGCGGTCTGGCATATACGGTGGGTGGCGCCTCGGCAAGCGGTCAATTGGCAATTATTCAGGCGGCACAAGCAGTGCTAACCGATCAGGTTGATGTTTGTATTGCATTGGGCGCTTTGATGGATTTGTCTTATTGGGAATGCCAGGGGCTGCGCGCTCTGGGCGCGATGGGGTCTGACCGTTATGCCAATCAGCCCTCGCTTGCCTGCCGACCTTTCGACCGCGATCACGATGGGTTCATCTTTGGTGAATCCTGCGGCGCTCTGGTGATCGAGTCGCTTGAGTCGAGTGAGCGTCGCGATGTAGAACCATACGCGGCTTTGCACGGTTGGGGAATTGCGGTGGACGCTAATCGCAATTCTGATCCATCGCTTGAAGGAGAAATTCAGGCGATTCGGAAGGCGCTTGAGGCATCCAGGTGGCCTTCGGTGCAGGTTGACTACGTCAATCCGCACGGTACGGGATCTCTTTTGGGCGATGAAACAGAGCTGAAGGCATTGCGTGCGTGCGGCGTGACCGATGCCTATCTGAATGCAACCAAGTCTCTGATCGGCCATGGCTTGACTGCTGCAGGAGCGGTTGAGGTGATTGCAACACTGTTGCAGATGAAGGCGGGACGGTTGCACCCAACTCTCAACCTCGAAAACCCGATTGATCCAGATCTCAATTGGGTGAAGGATACGCCAATCGATTATTCGATTGGAAATGCCCTGACCTTGAGCATGGGGTTTGGCGGAATCAATACGGCTCTGTGCTGGCAGAGCAATCACTAGCTATCTACTGACCTACTCTTCGCGATGACGACAAGGAAGGTTCTGCAATTAATTATGAGGAATTCATGATCTACGAAACGATTAAAGTTCAATTTATCGATTCAATATGCTATCTCCAGATCGACCGGCCAGAGGCAAACAATACAATTAATGGCCGGTTTGTTGCAGAATGCAACCATGTTTTGTCTGCCTGCGAGCAATCAGCAACCATTGTGGTATTGAGCGGATCGCCGGAAGTGTTTTGCTTTGGCGCCGATTTCAAAGCGATTGCCGGCGCATCAAAGCAAGCGCAGAACCAGCCCGATCCGAATGACGGCCCCGAACCACTGTATGAGTTGTGGCTACGTTTGGCGACCGGTCCGTACATTACTGTTTCGCATGTGCGCGGCAAAGCGAACGCGGGCGGCATAGGATTTGTTGCGGCCAGTGACATCGTTCTTGCAGACGAAACAGCACAGTTCAGTTTGTCTGAGTTGCTGTTTGGACTGTATCCAGCTTGCGTGCTGCCGTTCCTGATTCGCCGCGTCGGGTTCCAAAAGGCCCACTACTTCACGCTAATGACCCAGCCTATCTCCGCCAGGCAAGCCTGTGAATGGGGCTTGGTGGATGTATGTGAGCCCCAGAGTGAAGCATTGTTGCGCCGTCATCTGCAACGGCTGCGGCGCCTATCAAAGGCTTCGATTCGACGCTACAAGACCTACATGGGTCGCATCAGCATGCCGTTACACGATCTGAAATCCCCGGCTGTTTCGGCTAATCGGGAAATATTCTCTGATATCGGTAATCTGCAGGCCATCACACGCTACGTGGAACATGGCTTGTTTCCCTGGGAAAAACCCATTACAGCCGGCGCAGATTAAAACATGCTGGCGCTCCTAGCGCGAACGATTTTTCTTATCCAAATCTTTTCCGCCAGACAAAGTGAATTTGCGGAGATTTAACAGGAACACGTGACCAGGTCGACCTTGAGAATGGGGGCAGCATGGAAATGAAACAGGATCTGACGCGCTTGCGCCAGAGCAGCAGCGAACAACTCGGCATACAGATAACGGGAGAATCTTCCTGGGCCCAGTTGGGAGCCGACTCTCGCGATCACATGGAAATGTTGCCGGCCATTGGAAACCAACTGCAGATGCAGATGCCACATACAGTGGGAGACCGCACGAATACCGCGTGTGGACCGTCCGATGATTTGTTGAATCAGGCCGCCGCCGAAAAGGAGACTTCCAATATCCGAATAGATGCAGTCACCACCAATCAGCAGTGGGTTGAGACACTGGGAATCAGAACTCAAGTCTTCACCAATGAGTACGGGTTCTCAGTGAAGCCTCTGCCCGGACCGGGCGAGCGGGGAATCTGGCATTTTCTGGCGCGTGACAACAACGATGCCATTGGCACTTTGAGCGTTGTCGATACAACCGGAGATAGCCGGGGCCACCAGCGCTATCGCTTGAACTTTGGAAAAAATGACCGCGTTGCCCGCTTTGCCCAGCTTGCCATACTTAAGCCTTATCGCAAGCGCGGTATTTTCAAAATGCTTACTGAGGCTGCGGAAAATACAGTCATTCGACCCAACGGATTTGCAGTTCGATGGCTTTTATACCCAGCGGAGCGCGCCCGTTCATCCGTGATGGTCCGGAATCTTGGTTTTGCTATTGAGGCCCAAGTATTAGCAACGGAATTCGGCAAATGCCAAGTATTAGTCCGGCGAGAATCAAGCGTGCGGCAGATGAACGGTGGGGAAGATTTCCCTATCATTGATACCTGCCCCATTTGATCGATTTAATCAACGCCCATGCAACGTTTGTTTACGCGAATGGGGCTTTGCGAACGACCCATATTGTAAAGAGAGGCTCTAGTGCCAGTCTCCGAAAACATATTTATGTTCTCAGGCCAGGGATCGCAGTACTTCCACATGGGCAGGGAATTATTCGAGAACAACGATATTTTTCGTGGCTGGATGACCACGCTCGATGATATTGCGCACCGGTCGTCAGGCACGTCAGTAATTCAGAATCTTTATTCTGATACGCATGGCAAAGGAGACCGATTTGACAACACGTTGCTGACGCATCCTGCAATATTTATGGTGGAGTATTCGCTGGCACAAACCCTGATTCAAGCGGGCATAAAACCAGATATGGTGCTTGGCGTCAGCATGGGGTCCTTTGCGGCGGCTGCGGTGGCGGGTTTCATGGGCGTTGAAGATGCGTTGGCCGCCTTAATACAACAGGCGATGGCGCTGGAAAAATTCTGCGAACCCGGTGGCATGACTGCAATACTCGCGGCTCCAGAGCTCTTTGCAGAGGATTTTCTCCGCGGTCGCAGTGAGTTAGCAGGGATTAACTTTTCGTCTCATTTCGTTGTGTCCGCAACATCAGCAAGGCTCACAGAGATAGAGTTAGCATTGAAGAAGCAAAATATAGGCTTTCAACGCCTTCCGGTTCTGTTTCCGTTTCATTCTCAATGGATAGAGAATGCGAGAGAGCCCTTCACGTTCTTCATGCGTTCGATCCAGCAAAAGCAAGGTCATATACCGCTGGTGTGCTGTGATCAGATGTCGGTTGTGTCGGACTTTTCCGGCGACTATTTCTGGAATGTCGTGCGTCGTCCGATTCGTTTCCGCGAGACCGTGGCCAAGCTGGAGAGACAAGGCGCTCGCCGGTATATTGACGTTGGTCCAGCCGGCACCCTGGCCACGTTCCTTAAATATGGCATCTCTGTGAGCACGAACTCGACGGTACATTCGATCTTGACGCCCTTTGGTTTTGACCAAAAGAACCTGACGGCCTTGCTGGCGTCGGTGAAGCATTGATGCTTTCGAAAGACGAGTTGCACATGCGAGTATTTGCCCTCTCGGATATACATAGCGATTACCGCGCGAACGCCAGGTGGATTGCAGCCTTATCCATTGCTGATTATCAGGATGATGTCCTCATTCTTGCGGGCGATGCTTCCGATACGCAGAGTCTGTTGGATTGGTGCCTTAGCATTCTTACAAAGCGCTTCAAAAAAGTTATGTTCGTCCCGGGGAACCACGAGCTGTGGGTGATACGCGAAGACCGCGAAAAGAATTCATTGCAAAAGTTGAGGACGTATGAGCAGTCGTCGAATCAATCGGAGCTTCCATGCAGCCATTTCATGCCCCCGGCGTCTCAGTCATTCCGCTGCTCGGATGGTATGACTATTCCTTCGGAGAGCCGAGCCAGGAGCTGAGGTCAATGTGGATGAACTATCGCTCCTGCCGTTGGCCGAGCGGACTCACCGATCAGGACATTGCGGCACACTTCGCCGCATTCAATGACAAGCAGAACACGATCAAAGGCGATAAAGTTATTACGTATTCGCATTTTTTTGCCTCGCATTGATCTCATGCCGGCGTTTATTCCGAAAGCGCAGAGGGTCCTGTATCCGGTTTTGGTTCGGTGCAGCTTGAGGGGCAATTGCGTCGGCTGAATCCTGACATTCATGTTTACGGACACAGCCACGTGAACCGCCAGGTAGAGACTGATGGCGTTTCCTACATCAACAATGCTTTTGGCTATCCCAGGGAAACCTGGACGACATCAAAACAATTGCTGTGCATCCATGAATGCTAAAAAATAGCGAATGCAACTCACATAGTCCGGAATTCCTCCGGCCTCCAATAAATCCGTCGACGTTCTACATACGATTACAACTACAACAGGAGAATCCGATGATTGCTTTTTTATTTCCTGGCCAGGGCTCACAAAAACGTGGCATGGGTCAAGGCTTGTTTGATGAAGTGCGGGAATATGCCTCGGTCGAGACCAGCGTAGACACAATTCTCGGCTATTCGCTGCGCCAACTGTGCATGGAAGATACCGGCAATCGCCTGAAAGAAACACAGTTCACTCAGCCCTGCCTTTATGTCGTCAACGCGTTGCACTACTACAAGTCGGTCAGCGAGGGCATTCAGCCTGATTACGTGGCGGGCCACAGCTTGGGCGAATACAATGCATTACTCGCGGCAGGAGTGTTCGATTTTCTGACCGGCTTGCGTCTGGTGAAAAAGCGCGGAGAGTTGATGGCGCAAGCAAGAAATGGTGGTATGGGAGCAGTCGTTGGCCTGGATGCCGGTATGGTTGCGAAGGCGATCGAAGACAACGGTCTCGCGAGCCTGGATATCGCCAACTACAACACGCCCTCACAAACGGTGGTGTCGGGCCCGGTGGCAGATGTCAGCCGCTCGGGACCGCTCTTTGAAAAGGCAGGAGCGCGAATGTTTATGCCTCTTCAGGTGAGCGCTGCCTTTCATTCGCGGTATATGGCAGATGCTGCAAAAGCATTTTGCGATTTTCTGGCGCCTATGTCTTTTGCCGCGCCTATGATCCCCGCAATTGCGAATGCGACAGCAGAACCCTATCCTTTTTCCAACGCGTCGGAGTCAGTCAAATCGCTGCTGGTGAAGCAGATCACGCATTCCGTGCAATGGACGCAGAGCATACGTTACCTCATGAGTCTGGGCGTTACGCAATTCAGTGAAATGGGCCCGGGAAATGTGTTGACCCGTTTGGTGCAACAAATTCAGCAGAGCAGTGAATGTTTTGCAATGGCTGCTGGTAAGGAACAGCATCCGCCGGTACAAAAGCAAGGTTCCATTCCGTATTCGATGTAAGTTCGAAGGCGGCGTAGCCAAGACAGCAAGGCGTCTGCCCGCAATGCAGACCATCGGGAGTGCAATTCTCTCCGCCGCCTCCAGATTTTTTTCAGCCCGGTATAGTTCAAAGGGAAAGTACCGGCTCACGTAAGTCTCTAGTTTGTTTCAGCAATAAGGCGGCGTAGCCAAGACAGCAAGGCGTCTGCCCGCAATGCAGACCATCGGGAGTGCAATTCTCTCCGCCGCCTCCAGATTTATTCAGCCCGATATAGCTCAGAAGGAAAACTACCGGTCTTTTGTAAGCCTCTAGTTTGTTTCAGCAATAAGGCGGCGTAACCAAGACAGCAAGGCGTCTGCCCGCAATGCAGACCATCGGGAGTACATTCTCTCCGCCGCCTCCACAGTTTCAGGCTGGTACCGCCCGGATCGAAAAGCCCCGCCTCAAATCCCTTAATCTACATTTAAGTCACCGTCTAAGTTCAGCTTTCCGAAAATCCACCTCAACGTTGGAATCGAACAATGATTGATCAGGACCTGCTACGAGATTTAACCGAATCCTACCTTAAGTCTCTCTTCTGTGAAGTTTCCGGCTCTTTGAGCTCAGATTTCGATTCATTCGCTCCTTTTGGCGAACTGGGGATCGATTCGTTTCATGTGCTCAAGATCATCAGAAGGCTTGGAAGTGGACTTCGGAACCTTACCCAAGAGCCTTCTCTTCGAAAATTTCAACATTAATGATTTGGCAAACTACTTCTCTCGCAAGTACGAGCAGGTTCTCTGCGCCAAGTTCGCAGGAAAAATGACTGCGCAGGAAATGCCGAAATCTAACTCAAATGGCCCCGCAACCTCAAATAGTCACAAAAATGGCTCGAAACCAAAATCTGCCTCAGTTGCTAAGGACGTAAAACCGCAGGTGGCCGGTCGGACCAATGGCACTGCGCATCAGGCAGCGCCTATCCGCGTTTTGAACAAGGAGCTTGGCGCGAATCCTGAATTGCAGCAGGTTGTTCATGAACTTTTTGAGCGTTACAAAATGGAGGGAGGCGTATCCCGCGGCACCAGCAAAATCGCGCCCAATCTATTCATCGGCAGCGCAAGGCGCGGCTATTTCAATTACGGGCGCTGCAAGAATATTATTCTGGTCTACGCTTATACAGGACCGAGAGATTATTTCCCCACCCTTATGGAGGAAATATACCGGTATTGTGAAGCCAGCAATCTTCAACTCAACATCTTTTCTACCGAATCGCTGCCGCCGGTTGCCGGCATATCTTTCTCTGCCACGCCGTTTGGCGTACTGCAGCGCATATCGAATCTGAAAAAGTTCACGCTTGAAGGTGGAGAGATGCGCCGCTTGCGCTATCAGGTATCCAAATTCCAGAAATCCGGCTTGTGTAAAACAGAAGAATACCGGTGCGGCTCCAATCCGGAGACAGACAATCACATTGTCGCCATCATCGACAAGTGGTGCGCGGCAAGAGCGATGGTCAATCCACTGGTTCACGACGTGAAGGCCGAAATACTTGCCGGCACCTTGAGGCCCGAGCATCGGCTCTTCCTAACCCGCCTCGACGGCGTTCTGCAGAACGTCATCCTCATTACCGCGATGGCCCGTGAGGAAAAAGGCTATTTGATGGACCTGGAATTCTACCCGCCAGAAATGCCCATGGGAGGCTTGGAGTTTGCGATAGTAAAGATCATCGAAACGCTTGCCTCGGAAGGTTGCGACGTGCTGAGTTTAGGCGGGACCTACGGGTGCAAACTCAACGCTTCCACCAACGCCGACCCTGCAATGGACAAGATCCTGGATGACCTGCGCAAACAGAATATTTTTAATGATGAGGGCAATCTTCAATTCAAGAATAAATTTCGGCCTGAAAACAACGAGATTTTCCTTTCCCGGCCCGTGCGAAGCGCCAATCCCGACAATGTAATCGACATTATCATGATGATTGCCGATCCCGACGCCATGCAGATGCCAGATGGCGAAAACAATCATCCCCTGCAGTCCTCCCGCGACGTTGTGCAGCCCGCTAATGCTCCCGCGCAGAAGTCATCCGCCCCAACGTCACCCGCCACATCTTCATCAGTTCGCTCTGAGCAGAAATTGGTTGAGGGAGATGCGCGGCTGCGTATCTTGTCTGACTCCGGCTTCAACCCGATCAATATGTCACATGAGCATGTCGAGTTCGATCTGAAGACAGATTCCTGGGCCCAGTTGCACATGCCTGCCATTGAAGCGCAAATGAAGCATCTGCACGCGGAGCTTCAGCAACCCGCGAATGTGGATGAAAGCTTGAGGGCAGTATTCCCCTTTGCGCATCTTGTTCTTACCGCTTCCGGACAAGAAGCCGAGCACATTTTCTTCAAAGCATGGCCGAAAAAAGGCGAAGTTCTCCAGAACCTGCTGTTTCCCAGCACCATTTTTCATCAGATCGACAAAGGTTTTGCGAACAGAGAATTGCCTAATCCAGCGATTTTTGATCTGACTTCGCGCGAACAGGGCAAAGGCAATATGGATTGGGAAGCGCTGCAGGAAGCGGTCGAAAAAAATGCCGCGGCAATTGCCATGGTGTGCATCGAGGTTGGAAACAACGCTGCTGGCGGCAATTGCGTTTCAATGCAGCATTTGAAAAACGTGAAGAAGCTCCTTGCCCCGTATTCCATCCCGCTTGTGATTGATGGCACGCGCGTAATGGAAAATGCACAGATCATGATTGAGCAGGATTTCGAATGCGCGGATAAAAGTATTTGGGTGGTCGTGCGGGAAATTTTCTCCCATGCAGATGCGGTCATCGGCAGCCTGAGTAAAGATTTTTGTGTAAACAAGGGCGGAATCATCGCCACCAATGACGCCAGACTTTTCCATAGGCTGCAAGAACTCGTCCATGAAGAAGCAGCCGGAATGGATTTGATCGATAAGAAAATGATTGCGCTTTCATTCCGGAACCGCAAACAGATTGAAGCCAAAGTGTTGCGCAGGATGGAAGGCGTACGGCTGATTTGGCGCGCCTTGAACGATTGCAATGTTCCGGTCGTGCAGCCTGCGGGCGGGCATTGCATTTTGATCGATGTGAAGCAAATCCCGGAGTTTAGAACCCTCAAGTCTCCCGTTGCTTCGTTCCTGGCGTGGTTGTTTTTGAATACGGGGATTCGGGCGGCCGCGCATAGCGTAGGAATGCAAAAGCAGACCTTCATCAATGATTTGGTTCGCCTTGCTATTCCTGTGGGGTTGTCACGAGACCAGATTGACATTGTCATAGACAGGCTTATCGACGCATTCGCCCGAAAAGCGAACATTCCCGAAATCGAGATGGAGAAGAGTGTACCCCAGCCTTTAGGGACTGCTTTTGCGAAATACAAATTGATCAAATATCACAATGTGCCACAAGGCATCTCTGCTTCAACCGAATCCCCAGTGGTGGAACCTGAACCAGTAATGTCGAATGATCTCACATCAGCCTCTGGCGCCGAGCCAGCTTCGCCAAAGGCGGAGCAAAGCTCCCCTTCACATGAAAACAGTGCGCACGTACCCGAAGAAGCCGAACCAAGCCAGAGCGCCACAAATAGAAAAGCGTACCGCAAGCAAGACATCGCAATCGTCGGAATGGCTGGACGCTACCCCAAGGCAAAGAATCCGCGGGAGCTATGGGACAACCTGGCCCAAGGCAGAGACTGCATCGAGGAAATTTCGGCAGCAAGGTACGAATGGCGTCTGCAGCATGGTAGCAGCCAGAAATATCGCGGCGGTTTCATTGACGATGTAGACAAGTTTGATTCACTGTTTTTCAACATCTCGCCCAGAGAAGCGGAAATGCTGGATCCCCAGGAGAGGCTTTTCCTGGAAGTGGCCTGGGAAGCAATTGAAGATGCCGGCTACTACCCCGAGATACTGGCAAAGGAAGATGAATCGCGAAACATTGGTGTGTTTGTTGGTGCGGTTTGGACGATGTACCAGATGCTGGGAGTTGAAGAGAAAAATCTTGGCAATAAGATTGTTCCCAATTCTTTTCTCTGGAGCATTGCCAATCGTGTTTCTTATTGGCTGAATCTTTCTGGCCCCAGCTTGACGCTGGATACGGCCTGTTCTTCCAGCTTGACTGCCATTCATCTTGCCTGTGAAGCGATTTATGCCGGCGATTGTTCTGCTGCCATTGTTGGCGGCGTAAACCTGGACCTGCACCAAACTAAAACAGACATCAATCAAAATGGCGGTGCGCTATCGCCTGATGGGGTATGCCGCAGCTTTGGCAGGGGCGCCAATGGTTATGTCCAGGGAGAAGGTATTGGTGCACTCTTTCTAAAGCCGCTGGACCAGGCCGTGCAGGATGGCGACAACATCTATGGCGTGATCAAGAGCGCGGTTGTCAACCACGGTGGCCGTACCAGTGGATACACCGTTCCGAATCCGAAAGCGCAAGCCAACCTGATTGCGGCCGCACTTGAAAAGGCCGATATCGGAGCGCAAACCATCGGGTACATTGAGGCGCATGGTACGGGCACAGAACTGGGTGATCCGATTGAAATTACTGGTTTAAGTAATGCGTTCAGCGCAGATAATGTGGTGCCTGCAAGCTGCGCCATCGGCTCCATCAAGAGCAATATAGGCCACCTTGAAGCGGCTGCGGGAGTTGCCAGCGTATCCAAGGTCCTCCTGCAAATAAAGCATCGCCAGCTTGCGCCTTCTTTGCATTCCGCCGATCTCAACGAATTCATCGATTTCAAGAGTTCTCCCTTCTACGTGGTGCAACGAACTGAAGACTGGAAGCCCCGGGAAGTGGATGGCGTGCGGCTGCCTCTGCGCGCGGGTATTAGCTCCTTTGGCGCGGGCGGTTCTAATGCGCACATCATCATCGAAAGCTATGAACCTGTCGCGCAGGACAATCGAGAGCCAAGTGAGCCGGAGGAACTAATTTTCCCGCTTTCCGCAAGAAATGAAGATCAGTTACGGGACACCGGGATCCGCTTAACGAGCTTTCTCCAACAGAACGACGTTGACGTGAATGACGTTGCGCATACCCTGCAAATCGGCCGAAAGTCATTCGAGCACCGGTTGGCTGTGATCGCGCGGACGAAGGAAGAAATGGTAGAAAAGCTAAATCTTTTCATCAATGGCAAGAAAGCTGAGGATGTCGTTACGGGCCACGTAAAGGGAGCAGAAGGTGTTACGCGCTTACTGAGCCGAAAAGAGAAAAAGGAATTCATTCGCTTCCTGTTACAGCGGCGCGATCCCCGCAAGGTTGCCGAACTGTGGGTTGAAGGCCTTGTCTCAGACTGGCGCGGTCTGCAAACTAATGATTCAGGAAAAAGAATTTCTCTACCCACGTATCCCTTTGCCGACAAGCGGCACTGGGCATTTAAGAACTCCGCGATACGGCATTCACTGCAAGCGGCAGCTGGCACGCACCCAATGGTCGATGCCAACGAGTCGACTTTCGATCGGCAGCTCTTCAAGAAAACATTTCACGAACGCGATTTTTTTATCTATGACCATCTTGTAGCCAATATTCCAACACTGCCTGGCGTCGCTTATCTTGAGCTCGCGCGGAAGGCCGGCGAGCTTGCTGCAGGCAGAAAAGTACAGAAAATCAGAAACATCCTCTGGGTAAGTCCGATCGCCGTCCAGAACTCGATACCCAAAGAAGTACTCGTGGAACTGAAGCCCAGCGAATCCGCGGTTAAGTTTGAGGTGTTCAGCCACGATGAAAAAGGCAATAAAGTTCCTCATTCGCAGGGAACGCTGCTTTACGCCACGAAGCAGGAAGCGGCCGCAGAGCCGGAATACATTGATCTCGCGAGCATCCGCGCGAGATGTACAAAAGTCATCGACGGCAAAGGTATCTATCCACGCTTCAGGTCGCTGGGATTAAATCTGGGCCCCAGCTTCCAGGTGCTCCAAGAGGTATACAAGAATGAGACTGAAGCCCTGGGTGCTCTGAAGCTGCCGGAATTCCGCCAAGGCGAGCTTGAGACCCTGGTTCTCCATCCTTCTCTGGTGGATGGCTCTCTGCAGGCAGGCGTGGGCGCGCAGCTCAGCGAGCAATCCGGAGACATGTTTGTTCCATTCTCCATTGGTGAAGTTGAGGTCCTGCATCCTCTCCAATCCAACTGCTTTAGCTACGTCACAGAGGCCAATGCAGGCAAAGGGAAAAAGGACTCACTGGTACTAAAAAGCAATGTGTTCATTGTGGACGAAACGGGAAAGGTCCTTGTAAAGCTCCATGAATCTGTCGGCGTGCCCCTTCGCGATATTTACAGGAAAACGACGGACGATGATGGCTTTGTCAAACTTTACTATTCATACGATTGGGAAAAAGCTCCGCTGACGCTTGAGAAGGCCGGGGCAAGCAATTCCCGTGCAGTTGTGCTTTTTGGCAGCGAAGAAAAACTGCGTGACATGCATCAGGAGCGTCTGAACGCAGCAGGAATTAATGCCGGCCCGATCATTCTCGTGCAGCCGGGAGACAGCTTCCAGGATTGCGGCAATTCGTACAAAATAAATCCGCAAAGCAAAGATGACTTTGCAAAACTCTTTGAAACGCTGGTTGCAAAGCAATGCCCAGTGGAACAGATCTGTCTGGCCTGGCAGTGCGGCTCAGTTGATTTCTACGATGACAAGGTTATCAAGGAGTCTCTGGAGAAAGGCGTTTACTCTCTACTGTTCATCTGCCAGGCCCTTATAAAGCAAAAGCTCGACAGCAAAGCCCATCTGCTCTATCTCTACTCTGCCAAGCCGGGTGAGGTCCAGCCGCACAAGGAAGCAATTACCGGCTTTATTAACACTTTGCGTTTCGAGCATCCCAAACTTATTTGCAAAGCCATTGAAGTGCGGCAAGAGAGTGCCGATTGGAATCAGGTTCTCGACGCGGTTGTAGCAGAATTTCAAGCGCACAGCCAGGATGCAACCTCTGTTCGCTATGAAAGTCAGGACCGCTACATCAGGAGGCTCAAGGCGTTTAGCCTTGATGACACAAAGAGCGAGTCCACTTCCAATGGCGTGGGCCTAAAGGAAAATGGCGTCTATCTGATTACTGGAGGAGCGGGCGGGCTGGGTCTGCTTTTTGCAGAGTTCCTGGCCAGGAATTACAAGGCCAAAATTGCACTCACGGGCAGGTCAAAACTTTCTGCTGAGCGCGAGGCGAAGCTGGAAGAAATCAGAAAAGCAGGCGGCGAGGTCCTTTACCTTCCCGCGGATGTTTCCAACTATGAAGACGTTAAGAACCTGGTGAGCGAGTGCAAGGCTCGCTTCGGAGAGATTCACGGAATCATTCACTCCGCCGGCGTGATAAGAGACTCGCTCATCAGAAACAAAACGCTGGATGAAATGAACGCAGTCTTCGCTCCCAAAGTCTATGGAACGCTGCATCTGGACGAGGTTACAAAGGATGAGGCGCTGGACTTCTTCGTAACATTTTCCTCTCTCTCCGCTGTGGCCGGCAATGCGGGCCAATGCGATTACAGTTTTGCGAATTCCTTCATGGACTCTTTTGCGACGCGACGCGAAGCGCTTCGGACAAATGGTGCGAGATCCGGCAAAACGCTGAGCATCAATTGGTCACTGTGGGCTGACGGAGGGATGAGGCCCGACGAGCAGACCGAGCTCTACTTCAGGAAAAATCTGGGAATGAAACCCCTGAGCGCAGGCGCGGGAATTGAAGCGTTTGTGCAAGGTCTTGCCTCAGAAAGAACCCAGTTCGCCATGCTGGAAGGAGTGCAGGAAAAGATCGAGACAGCGTGGGGTCTGAGAAAGAAGTTGGAGCCCGCGCCAGCACCAACTTCCAGTCACGCCGCCGCGTCTTCGGTTTCCGAGTCAACAGACGGCGAGCTTCTCAAGCGACTGCAAAATGATTTGTCGCAGATAGTCATGGAATCGCTTAAGCTCGACGCCAGTGATGTTCCAATGGACAAGATATTGCTGGACCTCGGCTTCGACTCCATCGGCCTGACCGGCTATGCAAACATCATCAACGAAAAATATCAATTGGACATAACGCCTGTCCTGTTCTTTGACTATCCCACAATCGACGATATTGCCAGGTATCTCTGCACAGACCGGAAAGACGAAATCCTTCGCTTCTATGGCGGCTCGGGCGTCGCTTCCAAGAACGCTAAGGCGTCATCAGCAACGCAGCAACAAACCAGCACAGCAGGTTCGGAAGATCGCCAGGGAGCAACGTTTGGCAAGTCATGGAATGGTGCTGCCTTGGACCGGAACACAACAGTTTCAGCGGCTGGCGCAGACTTCTCTGCGGAACATCGTTTCGTTAATGTGCCGATAGCAATCGTGGGTATGAGTGGCGTCATGCCGGAATCCGATGACGTGGATGAATTCTGGGAAAACCTGAAGAACTCAAAGGACATGATTACAGTTATCCCGCCTGAACGGTGGCGTTGGGAAGACTTTTACGGTGATCCGCTTAAGGAGGTCAATAAGTCGAACTCCAAGTGGGGCGGGTTCATGAGGGAAGTCGACAAGTTCGATCCGCTGTTCTTTGGAATCTCTCCGCGAGAAGCGCAGGTAATGGATCCGCAGCAGCGCATCTTCCTTGAAACCGTATGGAAGGCAATCGAGGATTCCGGGCAAAAAGTCTCTGATCTCTCTGGAACAAGGACCGGATTATTCGTGGGCGTCGCCACAAACGACTATGCTGATGTAATGAATGGCCTGCGAGTTGCGCTCGATGGTTATACAGCGTCGGGAAATTCGCACTCGGTACTGGCTAATCGCGTTTCATTCCTGCTCAATTTGCGCGGACCGAGCGCACCTATTGACACAGCGTGCTCCAGTTCTCTGGTTGCCCTGCATCGGGCCATAGAGTCGATTCACACCAGAAGTTGCGACATGGCGATTGTGGGCGGCGTGCAGGCGATGTTGAGTCCTACAGCATACATTTCATTCAGCATGGCCGGAATGTTGAGCCCTGATGGTAAATGCAAGTCCTTCGATAAGCGCGCGAACGGCTATGTACGGGGAGAAGGTTGCGGAGCAATTTTCCTCAAGACATTGGCTGCTGCTGAGGCTGATGGTAACCATATATATGCAGTCATCAAAGCCACGGCGGAAAACCATGGCGGAAAAGTTACAACGCTGACGGCGCCGAACTCATCGGCCCAATCTGCTCTTCTGGTTGAGGCCTATGAAAAAGCGCAAATCGACCCTGCGACTGTGGGGTTTATTGAGTGCCACGGCACCGGAACCAGCCTTGGAGATCCGATTGAGATTCAGGCGCTGAGCAAGGCGTTTTCTGAACTGTACAAGAACCACAACAAAGGTCCAGCAAAAGCACCTCATTGCGGTTTAAGTTCGGTGAAGACCAACATCGGCCACCTTGAGACCGCGGCGGGCATTGCCGGTGTGCTCAAGGTGTTGCTGGCGATCAAGCACAAACAGATTCCCGCGAACCTTCACTTTGAAGAGTTGAATCCTTACATCAATCTCAAGGGAACTCCTTTTTATATCGCAGATAAACTCACTCCCTGGGAGTCTCCCAAGGGTGAGGATGGCATTCCAATTCCGCGCAGAGCGGGCATAAGTTCCTTTGGTTTTGGCGGAGCCAATGCCCACATCGTATTGGAAGAGTACCTTGCTCCCAAACGCCAGTCTTTCTCGCAAGGAGATGCCCCACAGTTGATCGTCCTCTCAGCAAAGAATAAAGACCGGCTTAAAGATTATGTGCAATCCATGCATGCCTATCTCGAAAAGAAAGAAGTTGAACTTGCTGACTTTGCCTACACGCTGCAGGTTGGACGAGATGAGATGCCGGAGAGGCTGGCGCTGGTGGCCTCAAGCATAGAGGAACTGAAACAGAAATTCGAAGAGATTCTGAGAGGAGAGACCCAAAAGGAGAGCTACAGCAATAACGTCAGGAAAGCAAAAGAAGACCCTGAGGCAGAAGCTTTGGTTCTAGCTGCCATCGAGCAGAAAGAACTTTTACGACTTGCAGAGTTGTGGGTCTCGGGGGCGAAAATCGAGTGGAGCCAACTGCACAAGCAAGGATTGCCGAGGCGAATCTCCGTTCCCCCATATCCTTTTGCGAGAGAGCGGTATTGGATTCCCAGCACAGCGCTGAAAGCGGCTGACGAACGCAACGATGGCCGCATGGCTGCTGCATTCCTTCATCCCCTCATTCATCGTAATGTCTCGACATTGGAAGAACAGAAATTTGCGTCCTGCTTCTCCGGTGAAGAGTTCTATTTAACCGATCACGTTGTTGAGACTCAGAAGATTTTGCCTGGAGTTGCTTATCTGGAAATGGCAAGGGCTGCAGGCGAGTTGGCAGGGACAGCGAAGGTTCGAGTGATTCGAAATCTTACCTGGGAAAGACCCCTGATCGTGGCAAGTGATGATCAGAACGTAGAAGTATCGCTGGCGCCCGCCAAGAATGAGATCAAGTTCTTGGTAAAGACTGCTGGCAAAGAAAATCCGATCGTGCACTGCACCGGGAAATTGGCGTATTCATTGGATTCTTCGGAGCCCGAAGTCCTGGACATCGCCGGGATACAACGTCGTTGCCCTGACCAGGTCATTGCTGGAAGCGAGCTTTACCCGCTTCTAAACAGCTCAGGGTTGAAGTTGGGAAAAAGCTTTCAAATTGTCCAGAAAATCTTTGCGAATGAGTCTGAATCGCTTTCCGTCCTGCAATTGCCGGAACATCTGAAACAAGAAGCAAGCCAATTCTGGCTGCATCCCGCGTTGATGGATGGCTCGTTGCATACGGCCATGGGGTTGATGAAACAGAACGGAATGGACCTGCCGCTAAGCCTTCCTTATTCGGTGGCGGAAGTGCAGATATTCCACCCGCTGCAGGACCTCCATTACGCCTACGCAGTCTGGGCAGGTGACCATTCCAAGAATAATCCAAGCAATTTGAAGACGAACTTTCATCTGCTCGACAAGAGCGGAAAAGTTCTGGTGCGGATAAAAGAGCTCTCGTCCAGACCCTTGCCCCGCGCTATGGCCAAAGTGTCACCGCTACGGTCGGCCGATCAGGTCAGTGTCACTGCAGGCCGTGAAGAAGTCAAAGCGCACTTGCAGTCGCTGGTTCCGGTTTGGGATCCAGCGCACATCGAGGTTAATAAGCGGATCACTGTTCCGGAATACGCCAGAATACTTTTATTACGTGGTGACCAGGCCCAGTTGGAGTGGGCCCACAAATCCTTCCCATATTCTGAGCTTGTGCAATCGTCCCCAGCATCCAGTATCGAGACAATTGCAAAAGAAATTGCCGGGTACCCATTCGATCAGTTGCTGTGGGTGGCACCCGACGTACATCCGAATAACAGCGGCGAAAGAGTTGACGATGTACGGATCATTGAGCAGCAGCAAGAAGGGATGCTGGCTGTATTTCGCATCATTAAAGCCCTGCTGCAGTCAGGTTATGGCAACAAGAAGCTGCAATGGACGATCATCACCAGCCGCACGCAGCGGGTAAAAGAAAATGATCGAATTCAACCTTCACACGCCGGAGTTGCCGGTTTGGTGGGTAGCCTGGCCAAAGAATATCCCCAGTGGGATATAAGGTTGTTGGACTTGGACTCATTGGCATCAGTGACGGCGCAAGAGTGCCTCGCGCTGCCGTGGGACAAGCAAGGCAACGGGCTGGCGCATCGTCAGGGCGAATGGTTTCAGCAAGGGTTGGCGCTGATGGCATCTCTGGCACAACCGACCACGCCTATCTATCGGCAAAATGGTGTGTATGTAGTTATCGGCGGCGCGGGCGGCCTGGGTGAAGTGTGGACCCGGTTCATGATGGAGAAATATAACGCCAACGTGGTTTGGATTGGCCGTCGGAAATACGATGCCGCCATTGAGGCGAAGATCAATGGAGCGACTCGGGGCGGCCGGTCCCCTCTTTATATTTCCGCTGATGCAACGGACCTTGGCGGGTTGGAGCAAGCTTGTAAGAAAATTCTGAAAATCTATCCTGCCATTCATGGCGTTGTGCACTCGGCCATAGTTCTGCAGGACCAGAGCATTGCCCGCATGGAAGAGTCAGGATTCTTGGCCAGTTCAGCCAGCAAAGTAGATATCAGCGTGAACATGGATAAAGTGTTCGGCAAACAAGAGCTGGACTTCATGCTTTTCTTCTCTTCCATTGTTTCCTTTTTCCGGACTGCTGGTCAGTCCAATTATTCCGCCGGCTGCACCTTCAAGGACAGCTTTGCGCAAAAGTTGCAGCAGGAGCGCGCTTATCCGGTAAGAACCATGAATTGGGGATACTGGGGCAGCGTCGGCGTTGTGGCAGATGAATCCTACAAAGAAGCGATGCGGCGGATGGGAATCGGATCCATTGAGCCGGAAGAAGGCATGGCGTCACTGCAAGCTTTGGTTGATTCCGAGATGCGCCAGATGGTCCTGCTTAAGACACTCAGCAGCCAGACCACAGCAGGCATGGGCGTGACGCAGAGCGCGTCATGTTATCCCAAAAATGCACCCGCTGTTTTGCGGCAAATACAGCAAGCACTTGCGGAAAAAGTTTCGGCCCAATCGACCGCCGTTCTGGAAGCTGAATTACCCACGGCCGAAATGAATGACCTGGTGACTGAGATTCTTGCTTCCAGCCTGATTTCAATGGGGCTCTTCAACAACGGAGTCTGCAGGATCGCTGACCTTCACCTGGCTAAGCAGCCCGCTCCTTATTATGAGCGCTGGCTGAGCTGCAGTATCCAATATCTGCAACAGCAAAACGTGCTTGCAAGTGACTTGACGTGCAGCCGACAAGTGAGAAAGCTCTCCGATCTGTGGGCTGAATGGGAAAAGAGAATCTCAGGCGGCGTAACCAATCCCAGTTTGCAGGCACAGATTGCTCTATTTGGCGCCTGTTTGAAGGGATTGCCGGGAATCCTGAGTGGGAAGCAACTCGCCACGGATGTGATGTTCCCGAAATCCTCGATGCAACTTGTCGAGAAGATTTACAGCGGCAATGCATTGGCCGACCACTTCAATGAAGTGCTGGGTGAAACGCTCGTTGCATGCATTCAACAGCAGCTGCAGGCGGATAAAGCGCGCGCAATTCGCATCCTGGAGATCGGCGCAGGCACTGGCGGTACAACTACAAAGATCCTGCCCATGTTGCAGGGGCTTCCCATTGCGGAATATTGCTACACAGACGTTTCCAAAGCGTTCTTGATGTACGCGGAAAAGCAATTCAAGCCGCAATTCCCAGCATTGACCACAGCGATCTTTGACGTGACCAAGCCTTTGTCATCGCAGTCGATCGAACCAGGCCGTTACGACTTCGTTATTGCAGCCAACGTCTTGCATGCAACGCCCAGCATCAGAGAGACCTTGCGGAATACCAAAGCAACGCTTAAGGACCAGGGCGTGCTCCTGCTCAATGAGATCAGCAACTGGTCTTTGTTCAACCATTTGACCTTTGGCCTGTTAGAGGGATGGTGGTTGCATGAGGATACGGCCGTACGTTTACCTGGAAATCCTGGGCTGGCGCCGGAGAAGTGGCAGGAGATTTTAGCGGAAGAGGGCTTTGAATCCATCTGCTTCCCCTGCGAGACATCTCATCGGTTCGGGCAACAGATCGTGGCTGCCGCCAGTAATGGTTGGGTACGGCAAAGTGTGGCCAGGAACATTTCGCAGCAGCCTTCTGCTGATATTAAGCGCGGCGATGCAAAGGCTGGTGGCGTAGCCGCAGCAGAACACACCAGAACGGTCAATGGCGCGCCGACTTCAGCAGAGGCGGGCGACCAGATGGGCAACGACTATATAAAGAAGATCGTTGTCGATCAGTTGTCAGCGGCTCTGCAAATGGATTCTGCCAGGATCCGCAATGACGCGCCATTCGCAGACTATGGAGTGGATTCGATCGTCGGCGTCAATCTGATACGCAAAATTAATGAGATGCTGGAAATTGAACTGGAAACCATCAGCCTGTTTGAGCACAGCACGGTCGATCAGCTTACCCAGCACATCGTAACGAACTGGCAAGAACAAATAGCTGTGCGCGTGGCAGAAGTGCAGGGGGCTTCACAAAAGGCCAGTCATTCCGCACCCGCTTACACGGTGGATCAAAGGGTTGGGGACTTTGAAGTCAGTTCACAACAACGTTTCTTGAGAAAGGATCCGCCTGTCGAAGCTGGTAACGGAGCCCATACCAAGGAGAATGGGGCCGCGCCTAATCCGAGCATCGAACCAATAGCCATCGTTGGCATCAGCGGACGATTTGCTGAATCGGAGTCCCTGGAAGCGTTCTGGCACAACCTTAAGGAAGGCAATGAACTGATCAAAGAAGTCTCACGTTGGAGCAGCACAGATTGTGTCATCTCGGGATCCAATGGGAATAAGTACTGCACTCACGGCAGTTTCATTGATTCAATCGATCGATTCGACCCGGCATTCTTTGGAATTTCAGAGCTCGAAGCTATTTACATGGATCCGCAGCATCGCCTCTTTCTTGAGGAATCCTGGAAGGCCTTGGAAGATGCGGGCTACGCCGGCAAGAGCATGCGCGAGAAGCAATGCGGCGTGTATGTCGGCTGCGGAAATTCTAACTACGACCGTCTTTTCACCAAAGAGCCGCCGGCGCAGGCATGGTGGGGCAATTCGCAATCTGTGGCTCCTTCACGCATTGCCTACTACTTGAATCTTCAGGGACCAGCGATCGCCGTGGATACGGCATGCTCCAGTAGTTTGGTGGCGATACATCTGGCTTGCCAGGGGCTGTGGGCGCGGGAAACGGAGATGGCCCTTGCTGGTGGTGTCTATGTGCAGGCGACTTCCGGTTTTTATCAGGTGGCCAATCGCGCGGGCATGCTTTCTCCTGAGGGCAAGTGCTACAGCTTTGATGCCAGAGCGAACGGCTTTGTGCCCGGCGAAGGCGTTGGAATAGTTGTGTTGAAGCGTTTGCAAGACGCCTTGCACGATGGAGATCACGTTTATGGCGTGATCGCAGGAAGCGGTATCAACCAAAACGGCAGCTCGAATGGCATCATCGCTCCGAATGCGCGCGCACAGGAGCGGCTTGAACGTTCAGTCTATGATCGTTTCAATATCAATCCTGAAACGATTCAGGTTGTGGAAGCTCACGGCACAGCGAGCATACTCGGAGACTCGATTGAATGCGGCGCCATTAGCCGGGCCTTCCGGGGATACACGGAGAAGAAGCAGTTCTGCGCGATCGGCTCAGTGAAATCAAATTTGGGTCATGGTGCTACCGCCGCCGGCGTAACCGGCGTTCTAAAACTCCTGCTCGCACTGAAGCATCGGCAAATCCCGCCGTCCTTAAATTTCCAAAAATGTAATCCCGCAATAGATTTCGAGTCGAGCCCGTTTTATGTCAATACTCAACTAAAAGAATGGAAGGTAGAAGACAACCAGGCGCGGCGAGCAGCTATTAGCGCTTTCGGGTTTAGCGGCACCAATGCGCATCTGGTGATTGAAGAGGCGCCTGCAATCGAGCGGCCGCCGCTAGAGTCTCCCGCGTACCTAGTGGTATTCTCAGCCCGCACGCCGGAACAGTTGAAGCAGCAGGCACGAAATCTTGTTGAGTTGGTCAAAGCCACTCCCGAGCTGTCAATGAATGACCTGAGTTTCAGTCTGTTCGTGGGCCGCATGCACCTTTCACATCGTTTGTCCTGTATCGCGCGCAATCAGGACGAACTAGTACGGTTGCTTGAGCAGTGGATCGCCAAGGGTGTGGCGAGTCAAATCTATACTTCAGAAATCCAGGAAGCCAAAGTTCGGGAGCAGGTTTCACTCAAGAAGTTCGGCAATCACTGCATCCAGGAATGCAAAAATGCAACAAATGCGGCCAGCTATCTTGAAAATCTGGCCGCCATCGCGGACCTTTACATTCAGGGATATTCTCTGGACTTCCATGGCCTCTTTTCCGGTAGTTCCAGAAGGATTCCCCTGCCTACGTACCCATTTGCCAGGGATTCTTACTGGATAAACACAGCGCCTGCGGTAGCGCCGGAACCAATGGCAGCCGCGACTGTGGTGCTTCATCCTTTATCAAACGGCTTTGAGGGCGCATGGCACTTTTTTGCAGGACAAACGTCCGCAAACGGCGGCGCAGTCACTCAAAACGGCACGATGGGCGCAACCGAAAAAATGGAGTTGTTCCTAAAACAAGAAGCTGCGCTCCAGCTTCGACAACCAATCGAAAATATCCCGACCAACCAGAGCTATTTCGACCTGGGGTTGACCTCACTAGGCATTGCCCGGCTCATTCAGAAGACCAACCAGCTTCTCGGTGAAAACCTCTCTCCCAGCATATTGTTCGAATACAGAGATATTCAAAGTCTGGCTGGTTATCTGGCTGCCACGTGTTCTACCAAGATTGATGCTGTAGTCGCCCACAAGCAAAACGGCGCGCAGGCGCATTCCGGATCAAACGGGAATATCCATCCGGTTAATTTAGAGCCCCGAAAGAAATCGCATCCGGGAAAGACGGCGTCATCACTGAATGGGCATACAGACGCCACTAGGTCAGAGACAGTTATCAATATTGGGCAAGTGCTGGAAAAGATGTGGGGACAAGGTGAATCGCTCGAAGACAGCTACGAGAAATCAACATTCTAATAGAGAGCCAACATGGAAGCAGTAATTGAGTTCCTCGATGAATTAGCAAGCATAGGCGTCAAGTTGTCCGCTGAATCCGGGCAGCTGAATTGCTATGCCCAAAAGGGAGTGCTTACGAGCGAGATCAAAGCTGGAATCGTGAGATTCAAGCCTCAGATTGTCGCTTTGTTAGAGGGAAATCAGACTCGGCTCTCGGTGCGCACAAAGAATGGCGCTCCGGCAATTTCACAGGAATTCCAGCTTTCGACCGGTCAGGAGGGTCTCTACATCCTGCAAAAGCTACACCCTCAGATGAGCGCGTACAATGTGCCGCTCTGTTTCAAAATCAACAACGAAATCAATGTGGAAGTATTGGCACAAGCCTGGGAATGCGTTCTGGATCAATTCCCGATTTTGAAGGCAAGGATTATCGAGAAAGAAGGAATTCTGTGCCAACGGCTGGACGAAGATTGCAGAACAACCATTCAGCGGCACAAGGTTGATTTTTCTGACGATGAGCAACTGCTGGCCTATGTGAGGACTCGGGCGAAAGAGCCATTCGACCTCAACAAGGGTCCACTCACTCGAATTGAGTTGTTTACGCAGGCAGGGCGGAAGTCAGTGCTTCTGCTTACGGTCCATCACGTTGTGTTCGATGGGACTTCGGCCATCATTTTGCTGAAATCGCTTCTTGAGTTTTATCAACAGTTGTCGGCGGGCAAGAGGGTGCGCGCGTTACAGGTTGGGTCTGGTTATCAGGAGTTCGTGGCATGGGAAGAAGCCATGCTTGCTTCCGCGGAAGGCGCGGCGCATGCCCGCTATTGGCAGCAGCAGCTCGCAGGGGAATTGCCAACGCTAGAACTGATTCCGGATTTACCGCGTACGGCATCTGCGAGTTTTGAAGGACAGACGATCGTGGAATGCTTGACGGGAGACCTGTCCCGGAGAGTCCGCGAATTCGGTAAGGCGCATTCTCTACCGCCTTCCGTGATCTTCCTGGCTGTCCTGAAGCTTATGCTGCACCGATACACCAACCAGAAAGATGTAATCGTTGGTATGCCGGTGGTTGGCAGACCGGCGCAAAAGTTCGCCGGGGAAATCGGTTACTTCATCAACATGGTCCCGATTCGTTCACGTTGTGAAGGCCAGCTAAAGTTAAAGGACTTTTTGCGCAGCGTTCACTCCACCGTGATGGATGCTCTGTATCACTCCAGTTATCCGTTTCCGCTCATGCTGGAAAACCTGAAGCTTAAACAAACAGGAAAGAACCCCGTCTTCCAGGTTACGTATGCATACCAGAATTTTATACAGCAGGCCGGCTTTACGGCGTTCCCGCAACAACAGGATCTTGCTCCGGAAAACGTAACGGAAATTTTCCAAGAAGGAGATTTTGACCTGAGCCTGGAGGTTTATGAGCTGGAAGCTGCATTCAGCTTACATCTGAAATTTAACCCCGAATTATATAAGCAGGAAACGGTCAAACGATTCATCGGCCATTACTGCATCTTGCTGAGCGAGATCAGTAAAACGCCCGATCTTCTGTTGCATGAATATCCCATTGCCACAGAAGAAGAACAGCGCCGTTTGTTGGTTGAAGTCAATGATACCCAGACTGAATATCCCAAAGACAAGTGTCTGCACGAGTTGTTCGTTGCGCAGGCTGCGCTACATCCGGAAAAGACCGCGGTAGTCTACGGAGATGAACTCCTTGTATATCAGCAACTTTCTCAGAAAACCCGGGACCTGGCTTTGTATTTGCAGTTCATGGGCGTGAAACCCGACAACGTGGTCGGTCTTTGCCTGGAAAGGTCCGTTGAAATGATGACGGGGATCATGGGGACGGTCGAGGCTGGTGGCGCCTATCTACCTCTTGATCCTGATTATCCGGATGATCGCCTGGCCTATATGCTGCGCGATAGTCAGACAGGGGTGGTGCTGACCCAGGAAAGACTCAAAGACAAAATCAGCCCTTTATTAGTGCCAGGAACAAGGTTGGTTACTTTAGACGGGCAGTGGTCTGAAATCAGTCAGTGTGTTGCTGAGTTAAAAGCGAATAATGTCGAACTGCGCCGGGAAGTAAAACCTTACCATCTCTGTTACGTGATTTATACCTCAGGTTCTACAGGCAATCCTAAGGGCGTGCTGGTTGAACATCAGGCACTGATGAATCGAATCTATTGGATGCAAAAGCGTTATTCATTGACGCCCAATGATGTCGTGCTGCAGAAGACACCTTATAGTTTTGATGTTTCGGTGTGGGAATTTTTCTGGCCGATGATGGTTGGTGCTTCAATTGTATTTGCAGCCCCCGGCGGTCATAAAGATGTCCGTTATCTGGAAAATCTCATCAGACAAGCAAACGTAACAACGCTGCATTATGTTCCGTCCATGCTGCACACGTTTTTAGATAATGCTCAAGCTGCGTGCGAGTGTGTGAAACAGATATTTTGCAGTGGAGAGGCGCTGGGCAAAAAGTCTGTCGATGAATACCAGACCAGATTCCCCAACGCGGTATTGCATAATCTGTATGGCCCAACAGAGGCGGCCATCGATGTCACGGCCTACGATTGTTCGCGGTTAAATCGCCACTTTGTTCCCATTGGCGCTCCGATCGCCAACACGCAGATATACATTCTTGATCGCTATAACGGCGTGCAACCGGTGGGAGTGCCGGGAGAGCTGCATATCGCGGGTGATGGACTGGCACGGGGATATCTGAATCGTCCGGAACTGACGCAGGAGAAATTCGTAGCGAATCCTTTTATTCCGGGCACGCGCATGTATAAGACGGGAGACCTGGCGCGGTGGCTGGAAGACGGCAACATCCAGTATCTGGGCAGAATCGACACCCAGGTGAAGATTCGCGGCTTCCGGATAGAACTGGGAGAGATCGAAGCCCAGCTCAACCAGCATCCCGGGATCGCGGATAGTGCGGTGATTGCACAAGGCCAGGAGGGCAACAAGCAGATTGTGGCTTTCTATCGGGCAAAAGAGACGCAGGCAGACCGCGTGGTCCAGCTGCCAAAAAAGGAAATGAGAACACATCTGCTGCGGCGCTTACCGGACTACATGGTGCCGGCGGCATGGGTGAGTCTGGCGGCAATACCGTTGAATTCAAGCGGCAAGGTGGACCGGCGGGCGCTGGCGCAGATGAGCGTAGCGATAGAGTCGGGTCGGGAATATCAGGCGCCGCGCAACGATACGGAAAAGCAGCTGATTAAGATCTGGGCAGGGATACTGAAACTGGCTGGCGAGAAGATCGGCATCAACGATAACTTCTTTGAGTTGGGCGGACATTCGCTGCTGGCAACGCAGCTGATTTCCAGGATACGCAGCGAGATGGGCATCGAACTGCCGTTAAAAGCGCTGTTTGAACAAACCACCATTGCCCACCTGGCCGAGTTAATCGCCAAATCGCAACAAAGCCAGATTGCTCCAATTCAACCTATTGATCGCACGAAGTTTGAGCGGCTGCCGCTGAGCTTTGCCCAGGAGCGGCTGTGGTTCATCCATCAGTTCGACCCCGATAGCGCCCGTTATAACGTTCCTGGGGCCGTCATTCTCCATGGTGAACTGGATATTGAGCAGTTGGAGCAGGCATTCAATCAGATGATTGGGCGGCATGAGAACCTGCGCACGGTGTTTCCGAGCCGCGAGGGACAAGCCGAGCAGTTGGTCCTGAACAGCCTGGACTTCAAACTCAACTGCATTGATTTGAGCCAATGCGAAACATGTGAGGAGCGCGACGACAAAGCCAAAGAGATCTGCCAGGCGGAGGCGGCCAGGCCTTTTGATCTGGCTGGCGGGCCGTTGCTCCGGGGCAAAGTGATCAAGCTGGCAGAGCATGAGCACATTTTGATGCTGAACATGCACCACATCATCAGCGATGGCTGGTCTCTGGGGATATTGATCAAGGAACTGGGTTTGATCATGGAAGCCATGAGGCAGGGGCGTCGTCCGGAACTGGCCCCGCTGCCCATTCAATACGTTGACTATAGTGTGTGGCAAAGAAAGTGGCTGGAAGAAGGCGGGGTGCTGAAGCAACAACTGGCTTACTGGCAGGAGAAGCTGGCGGGTGTTCCGGAAAGTTTGGATCTGGTGACGGACTATCCGCGGACGAGCGTGCAGAGTTTTGCGGGTGCCACTCACGAGTTCGCGCTGGATGCGCAACTGGCTGAGCAGCTCAAGAATCTGGCAGCGCAGCAAGGCTGCACACTCTACATGGTGCTGCTAGCTGCCTGTAATGTATTGCTCCATCGCTACACTGGACAAGATGATATTTGTGTCGGAAGCCCGATCGCCAATCGTCAGTATGGCGAGACGGAAGGTCTGATTGGGATGTTCGTCAACACGCTGGTTTTGCGCAACCGAATCAAAGGAGACGATACATTTGCCGCGTTATTGTCGCAGATAAAAGCCACGTGCCTGGGAGCATACGAGCATCAGGATGCTCCATTTGAGAAAGTAGTGGACCTGGTGAGGCCGGAACGCAATCTGGCCATCACGCCATTGTTCCAGATCATGGTGATTCTGCAGAACACCGATCTTGGACCAACCCCAGGGCAGCAGATACGGCCTTATCCGCTGAAAAGCGGCATCAGTAAATTCGATCTGAGTGTTGAGTTTGCGGAACGAAACGATGTGATAACAGGATCGACCGAATACAGTACGGCGTTATATAAACCGCAGACCATCGCGCGCATGGTCGAGCATTTCACAGCCTTATGCCGGGCAATCACCGCTGCGCCTTCTGCCAGTATCTGTGACCTCGACTATATCGGTGAAGCAGAAAAGCGTCAGTTAATAGAGGATTTCAACGCGTCGGAGGCGGCATACGGGAAAGACAAGTGCCTGCATGAGTTGTTTGTGGAGGAGGCAGCGCGCCAGGGAGAGAAGACGGCCATCGTTTGTGGCGAGGAGAAGCTGACGTATGAGCAGCTGTATGAGAGAAGCCAGAATCTAGCTTTGTATCTACAGCAGCAGGGAGTCAAGCCAGACCAGTTGGTGGGCGTGTGCATGGAAAGATTGCTGGACATGGTGGTAAGCCTGCTGGGAATCCTGCAGGCCGGTGGAGCGTATGTACCGCTGGATCCCAGCTATCCGGGAGAACGGTTGGCCTACATGTTGCAGGACAGCAGGGCCATGATCGTGCTGACGCAGGAGAAGTTGCGGGACAAGCTGACGTCTTTGGCTAAAGGAGATACGCAGCTTATCGCTCTGGACCGGCAGTGGGCGGAGATCAACGATTGCGTTGCCGGGTTGAAAGCGAAGAAGATCGGGTTAGAGCAGCAGGTCAAGCCGCATGATCTGGCCTATGTGATCTATACGTCAGGATCGACGGGGCAGCCGAAAGGAGTGGCGATAGAACATCACAGTCCGGTGACCTTGGTGCGCTGGGCCAGCCAGGTATACAGCCGGGAAGAACTGGCGGGAGTGATGGCATCGACCTCGATCTGTTTTGATTTATCGGTGTATGAGATTTTTGTGACGCTGGCTAATGGAGGTACGGTCATCCTCACGCCCAACGCTCTGGGGATAGTAGAACTGGTCAATAAGAACGCGGTGACGTTGATCAACACTGTCCCCTCAGCGATGGAAGAGTTGTTGCGGCTCGATGCGATTCCTGCTTCGGTGCAAACCATTAACTTGGCGGGCGAGCCGCTGTCGCCTGCTTTGGTGGACAAGATCTACTCGAGCACTGGGGTGGAGAAAGTCTACGATCTGTACGGACCATCGGAAGACACGACGTATTCGACCTATATATGGAGGAAGAAGAATGCGCGGCAGAGCATCGGGCGGCCAATCGCGAACACGCAGGTTTACATTCTGGACGGTAACAACAATGTGCAGCCGGTAGGAGTGCCGGGACAGTTGCATATTGCGGGTGACGGGTTGGCGCGGGGATATCTGAACCGTCCGGAACTGACGGAGGAGAAATTCGTAGCGAACCTGTTCCAGCCGCGGACAAGGATGTATAAGACGGGAGACCTGGCGCGGTGGCTGGAGGACGGGAACATTGAGTATCTGGGAAGAATGGATACGCAGGTGAAGATTCGAGGTTTCCGGATAGAACTGGGAGAGATTGAGGCGCAGCTCAAGCAGCATCCTGGGATCCAGGATTGTGCGGTGATAGCGCAGGGAGAGGCAGGCGACAAACAAATCGTGGCCTTCTACCGGGCGAAAGAGACAAAGACAGATCAAATTGTCGAACTGGGGAATGAGGAACTGAGAGAGCACCTGCGGGGGCGGTTGCCGGAGTTCATGGTGCCGGCGGTGATGGTGAGTCTGGTGGCGATACCGCTGAATCCGAATGGGAAAGTGGACCGGAGGGCGCTGGGGCAGATGAAGGTAGAGATGGAGTCGGGGCAGGAATATGACGCGCCGCGGAACGATACGGAGAAGCAACTGGTTGAGATCTGGGCCGGGATACTGAAGCTGGCTGGCGACAAGATCGGCCGCAACGACAGCTTCTTTGAACTGGGCGGACATTCTTTGCTGGGGACGCAGTTGATTTCCAGGATACGCAGCGAGATCGGGATAGATGTGCCGCTGAAAGCGCTGTTTGAACAAAGTAGTGTGGCGCAGATGGCGCAGTTAATCGCGGGGAGGGAAAAGAGCGGAATACCGCCGATTCGGCCAGTGGATCGCGGGAAATACGAGCGGTTGCCGCTGAGCTTTGCCCAGGAACGGCTGTGGTTTATCCAGCAGCTTGAGCCGGAGAATGCGGGATACAACCTTCCGGGAGCGGTGGTTGTGCATGGGGAGATGGATATTGAGCAGTTGGAAGAGGCGTTCAATCTGATCATCGAGCGGCATGAGAATTTGCGGACGGTGTTTCCGAGCCGTGAGGGTCAGGCGGAGCAGTTGGTGCTTGAGCGTCTTGATTTCAAGCTGGAGTGCATGGATCTGAGCGGGTGCGAAACTGAAGAGGCGAGGGACAGCAAAGCTAGGGAGAGATGCCAGCGGGAAGCCAAGAGGCCGTTTGATCTGGCGCGGGGACCCCTGTTGCGCGGGCAAAGTGATCAAGCTGGCGGAACATGAGCACATTCTGATGTTGAACATGCACCACATCATCAGCGATGGCTGGTCACTGGGGATCTTGATCAGGGAACTGGGATTGATATTGGAAGCCAAACGTGAAGGACGGCGTCCGGAGTTGCCGGGATTGCCGATTCAGTATGTTGACTACAGCGTGTGGCAAAGAAGATGGCTGGAAGAAGGCGGAGTGCTGAAGCAGCAACTGGGGTACTGGGAGAAGAAGCTCGCGGGAGTTCCGGAAGGAGTGGATCTGGTAACGGACTACGCGCGGCCAAGCGTGCAGAGCTTTGCGGGTGCGACGCAGGGATTTGTTGTGGACAGGCAGTTGACTGCGCAGATGAAGGAAGTGGCAGGGCAGCAGGGATGCACGCTGTACATGGTATTGCTGGCGGCGTTCAAGGCGTTGATGTACCGATACACGGGGCAAAGCGATATCTGTGTAGGGAGTCCGATTGCGAACCGGCAGTACGGGGAGACGGAAGGGTTGATGGGGATGTTCGTCAACACGCTGGCGATGCGGAGTCAGGTGGAGGGAGAAGAGACGTTTGCGGAGCTGGCGGCGAAGGTAAAGACGACGTGCCTGGAAGCGTATGAGCATCAGGATGCGCCGTTTGAGAAAGTGGTGGATCAGGTGCGACCGGAGCGGAATCTGGCGATCACGCCGTTGTTCCAGGTGACGGTGACGTTACAGAATGCTGAGAGCCAGGCAGTGAACGCGTCGATTCGGCGCTATGACCTGGAAAGCGGCGTCAGCAAGTTTGATCTTAGCCTGGAGTTCACGGAAAGCGGAGAAGGGCTAGCCGGGTCGATTGCCTACAGCACAGCATTGTATAAGCCGGAGACGATCAGGCGGATGATCGAGCACTTTTCTGGATTGTGCCGGGCGATTGTGGCCACGCCGAGGGTAAGGATCGGCGATCTGGATTATATAAGTGAAGCGGAAAAGCGGCAGCTGCTGAAAGGGTACAACGATACCGTAGTTGAATATCCCAAAGACAAGTGTGTTCATCAGCTATTTATCGAGCAAGTGAAGCGGAACGGGGAGAAGACGGCAGTTGTCTGCGGGGATAAAGAACTGAGCTACGAGCAGTTGTATGAGAGAAGCCATGAAGTGGCGTTATATCTGCAGGGGCAGGGAGTGAAGCCGGACGATCTGGTGGGCGTATGCATGGAAAGATCGGTGGAGATGGTGGTGAGCCTGCTGGGGATTCTGCAGGCAGGCGGAGCATATGTGCCGCTGGATCCTGAGTATCCGGAAGAGCGGCTGGCGTACATGCTGCAGGACAGCCGCGCAGTGATCGTGCTGACGCAGGAGGAGTTGCGGAACAAGCTGGCTGGTTTAATCACAGGAAATCCGCGGTTGATCGCGCTGGACCGGCAGTGGGCGGAGATCAGTGAATGCGTCATGGAGTTGAAAGCGAACAAGGTCGGGTTAAGGCAAGAGGTCAAAGCAAACAATCTGGCTTATGTGATCTATACCTCGGGTTCGACGGGACAGCCCAAAGGAGCAATGAATGAGCATCGTGGGGTGGTGAATCGGCTGCTTTGGATGCAGAGCGCGTACGAACTGAACGAGGAAGACGCAGTTCTGCAAAAAACGCCGTTCAGTTTCGATGTGTCGGTATGGGAATTTTTCTGGCCGTTGTTTACCGGGGCCCGGCTGGTGATGGCCCGTCCGGAAGGGCACAAAGACCCGGACTATCTGGTGGATACGATCTGCCGGCAGGGAATCACAACGCTGCATTTTGTGCCACCGATGTTGCAGGTATTTCTGGAGCATCATGGCGCGAGACAATGTAGCAGTTTGAAACGAGTGGTATGCAGTGGAGAAGCGCTGCCATCAATGCTGGTGAGACGCTTTGCAGAACGCCTGCCGAAAGCCAAGCTGTACAACTTATATGGACCGACGGAAGCGGCGGTGGACGTGACGGAGTGGACCTGCCCGAAGGAAAACGTGCCCAACATTATTCCTATAGGCCGTCCGATAGCGAATACACAGATGTACGTACTGGATCGGCGCGGACATGTTGCCGCGATGGGAGTCATCG
This sequence comes from Terriglobia bacterium, assembly GCA_963831465.1. Lineage (GTDB taxonomy): Bacteria > Acidobacteriota > Terriglobia > Terriglobales > Acidobacteriaceae > Angelobacter. Next base: position 221,520 of record CAWHQH010000034.1, read on the forward strand.
GTGAATTATTCATCGGCGGGGTTCAGGTAGCACGTGGATACCTAAACCGGCCGGAGCTGACCGAGCAGAGGTTCGTGGCGAATCCGTTCCTGCCAGGGACGCGGATGTACAAGACAGGCGATCTGGGGCGGTGGCGCGAGGACGGAACAATCGAGTTTGTGGGGCGGTCGGATTTTCAGGTGAAAATTCGTGGCTTCCGGATTGAACTGGGAGAGATTGAAGCACGCTTGATGAAGCATGCAGGGGTGCAGGAAGCGGTGGTAGTGGCGCGGGAAGACAGGCCTGGAGAGAAACGTTTGGTCGCGTACTACACTCCGTCGCCCAACTGTGCTCATCCCGTGGGTGAATTTCTGCGGCTGAGAAAAACGGATGTTGGGGCCGAGGCCAGGTACACCACGTTGCCGAACGGGATGACGGTGTTCCATCAGAACCAGAGCGAGACCGACTTTGTCTACCAGGAAATATTTTGCGATGACGGCTATCTCCGGCACGGAGTCAGGTTGCAGGACGGAGACTGCGTATTCGATGTTGGAGCAAACATCGGGTTATTTTCCCTGTTCGTTGGGCAGCATTGCCGAAACACGACCATCTATGCTTTTGAGCCGATCCCCGCGGTCTTTAAATCTTTGCAATTGAACGCATCGCTGCATGGTCTGGCCGGCAGGGTCTATGAATGCGGTCTGGCTGAGACTTCGAAGCAGGAAGTATTTACTTTTTATCCGCACAATACGGTAATTTCCAGCAGTTCAACCACGCGGGAGGAAGCGCACCAGATAGTTAAGTCATATCTGCTGAATCAACAGGACCAGCAGGATGGCGTCCACGATGAGTCCATGGTGGACGGATCGCTGGATGAGTTGCTGGAAGCGCGGCTGGAGACGGAACAGTACACGTGCCAGCTGCGAACCATTTCAGAAATCGTTGAAGAAAATGGCGTCGAAAAAATTGATCTCCTGAAAGTTGATGTGGAAAAAGGCGAGCTCGATGTTCTCAAAGGAATCAAGGACTCGCATTGGTCGAAGATACGGCAACTGGTCATCGAAGTACATGACGTTTCCGGACGTCTTGCCGAAATTACTGGAATGCTCAAGGCGCGGGGATACGAAGTGGCTTATGAGGCCAGTCAGCCCCTTGAATCCACCGCACTTTACAACCTGTACGCTTTCCGGCCAGCGGTTGAAAAGAGTGCAACGAACGGACACGGGACAGTAGAGCAGGCTGTAGCAGAAGGCCAGATTGTCGATGAGAAGGTGTGGCGCAGCCATGAGTCTCTGGTGCACGATGTGCGCTTGTTCCTTAGCCAGCGGTTGCCGGAATACATGGTGCCGGCAGCCTACGTGGCAATGGAGAAGATGCCGCTTACCCCCAATGGAAAACTGGACCGGAAAGCCTTGCCGGCACCGGAAGGCGGAGCGTTTGCAGTTCACGCCTATGAAGCACCTCAAGGCGAGATTGAAACTGCATTGGCCAGCATTTGGGGCGAGCTACTCAAGGTTGAACGCATCGGCCGCCGCGACAGCTTCTTTGAACTGGGAGGACATTCACTTTCCGCAGTGCGATTGATGGCGAAAATTAACAAGCAATTTGATCGTATGCTTCCTCTCGCAGTGATATTCACGGCTCCAAGCATCGCTGATTTAGCCGGACTGATTTCAAGTAACGAGGCTCCACAGGTTGATATTGTGGTCCCCATCCAGACGAAGGGAGATGCGCTGCCGATTTTCGGCATACCGGGCGCAGATGGCAATGTTCTTTCATTACAGTCGCTCAGTAAAGCGATGGGCCTCAATCAGCCATTCTATGGTTTGCAGGCTGTCGGGCTGGACGGCACGACCCCATTGTTAGCCAGCGTCGAACAAACGGCACAGGTCAATCTTGCTGCGCTCAAAACGGTACAGCGTTGCGGGCCCTACACCCTGATTGGACAATCCTATGGCGGCGCCGTCGCGTTTGAAATGGCCCGGGATATTCTGAAGCAAGGAGAAGAAATTTCTTTGATACTAATCGACTCGTTTGCCCCAGCGATCATACAGCGCGAGCCGGTCACGGATGAGAATACGGAACTCTTCGAAATCTGCAGGATGGCGGAGGGTCTGTATGAGACAAACCTGGGAATTGATTTAGACCGGTTGCGGCAATCGCCTCATGAAAAGAATATTCAATACATTGTGGAGTCAATGAACAATGCCGGCGTGGAAGTTAATCACAAACAATTTACTACCATTCTGGGAATGTATCGGGCCAACCAATCTTGCTATAGACGCTACAAGCCATCGGTGCTTCCGGCCGAAATTGATGTAGTGCTGTACCGCGCAACGCAGGGTCTTGAAGAAAGGACAGCCACGTTTGCCGACAATGGCTGGAATGAGCTGCTTCAGAAGCCCATTCGTACCTACGATGTCGAAGCTACTCATTTTTCCATCTTGGAAAAAAAACACTGTCAGGAAGTAGCTGATCATATTCAATGCGAACGCCAGGGTACGAAATCTACGGGCTCGCGATCTAAAAAACAATCGAAGTAAGTAAGGGAACTCTTTATGCTTACAGTAGAGCGAACCAAAACTCTATCCAAATTGGCATTTCCCATCGCGATTGCTCTGAGCTCAACGTTGATCATGACGTTGATAGATCTTGCGATGGTTGGAAAATTGGGGAATGACGCCACCGCAGGGCTTGGATTATCTGTCTTTACTTACAACATGGTTGTGGCTTTTGCATCTGGGTTGGTGCCCGCGGTACAGGGATTAGTTGCGCGCAGAAGGGGCCAGTGCTCCGGCGAGCCTGAAACTTTGCCGCTGAGCGGAGGTCTTTGGGTGGCACTCCTTTTAGGCATGATGCTCGCAATTGTTTGCTATTTACTGGCTCCTTTTTTCTTTTCGCACGTTTCTTCTGATCCTGACGTAACCAGCATCAGCATTCCTTTCCTCAGGGTCCTTTGCGTTGGCATTATTGGCGTTGGCATGAATGGCGCTTTCAGCGGTTTTTGGGCAGGCAGGGAAAAGCCAAATGTATACATGTTGATCGTTCTTTTTATGACCTGCCTGAACACTGTAGGAGACTACGCTTTTATTTTCGGCCATTTTGGCTTCCCAGCTCTTGGCGCTACGGGAGCCGCACTCAGCACAACTCTTTCAGTCTATGCGGGCGTTATTGTGAATCTTGTGCTGCTTTATCCCTACTTCCAGAAGGATGGACTTCCCAGCGCAACGCCGCAACGGTCTGTTCTGGCAAGTATCTTCAAACTGGCGCTGCCCGCTTCAGTAATGCAGTTTTTCTTTTGGGCCGGCTATCTCGCATTTCTGTGGCTGGTTGGGCGCGTGGGGACGGAAGAACTGGCGGCTGCGAATGTGCTGATCAGAATCGCAATGCTGCTGACCATTCTGGCAATCGCCCTTGGAAGCGGCGCCGCAACCCTGGTTTCCCGGACGCTTGGCGAGGGCGACCTTGCAGGCTCTGCTCAATGGGGATGGGACGCAGGCAAACTGGGAGTAATTGCGATTAGTTTGATGTCACTGCCATTTTTTTTGTTTCCGTCACTGTTTCTGTCGTTTTTTCTGACCGACCCGCACACAATCTCAATGGCAATCATCCCGTTGCGAATTGTGGCTGCTACATCTGGAATTGGCAGTCTTGTTTATATCCTGATGTACGTTTTATACAGCGTGGGGGAAGGCAATCGGGTCGTAGCTGTCTCCTTTAGCACACAGTGGATCTTTTATCTGCCTGCTGTCTGGTTTGTTGGTCCTCATCTGCATTACGGTCTTTTACCCATCTGGATTGTACAGTCGGCATACGGTTCACTAATTACCGTATTGATTACAGCTATCTGGGCGGATGGCCGATGGAAGACAATTAAGATCTGAGCAGAACTGTACCCGCTGTTCGCCATCTGTCGCTCTCATCTATTACAAAACAAATCAAAATCAATCTGGCGTTGCTCAAGGACCCGAGAATCCAGCAAAGCTATTCGGCAAATATCCATTCCATCAATCAAGATTAAGGTGAGGATTTTCATGAAAAGACATGACCCTGCTTTTTTTCACAAGTTATACGGCAGCCACAAGCCAAGGGTTACCTATTTTGGAAGAGATTTCCTGGACTACGTAATTATGGTTGGGTTGAGCGCGCTTGTCGTGAGCTCTTCTTACGGTTTTCGCAGCGCGATGTCGGCTGTCGGGTTTTTTCTATGTGCATTCACGATAGTTACCTTCATCATCAGGCACGGTGTCGAACTGAGAGTTCCTGTGCTGTTGCGACAGCCCCAGGAAATCCTGCTATATGCTCGTGTACAAAATCCAGAATTTAAATTCCCTATACTTCCTTGCTCTCGGCCTACTCGTACTTGAAAATTATCTGGTTATCGCAACGCCGGGCCTTCCGCACCATGCTGAATTCATGCGGAAGATTGCCTTCTATCTGTTTTACATACACTTCGTCGCAATCACCGCGTTCAGAACGGTCCTTTTGGTCGATCACCTGGCGAAGAAGGAATTGGTCCGTGAAATTTTAATGCAGACCGCATGGAGGAGAGCAATCAAAGAAAAGACCAATATCACCCTGGAGATCGTGCATGCTTATTTCACTGGAATATTAACGCATATCATCCTGATTGCGCCCTGGTATCTCGTGATTACTTATTGCCGATTTTCAGTGGTGTTTCTTCCCGTCTTGTGTGTCCTGAATTTCATTGTTTATATGAAATGGGGAAAGGCAATCAACGCGTGGTTTTATCGGGACCATTGGCTGGGACATAACTCTGAGTTTGAGTTCGTGTATCTCCACGGAACTCACCATGATGCGATCCCCTCGGGCCTGATTGCTGTGGGGGAAAACGGCTTCTTAGAAGGGTTCATGCGCTTCACGATTGGGTCGCCGGGCGCATTTTTTGACCCGATCATTGCTTTCATTATGCATACGTTCGAGATCCAGAAGGACATTTACGGTCATCAATATATTCCCGGAATATTTCCCAAGAACTCAAGACAATCGATGGAAGTTTACCAGCACTCCACACATCACTATGGACCGCTTGAGCCCTATAGTTTCGCTTATAAAGTGGACCAGCCGGGTGTCTCTGAAGAGCACAAAAAGCTTTACGATGCTCTGCCGGATGAGTTGAAAAACTCAGCGGAGCTGGATGAAGAACTGACGGGCTTCAAGTGGGATAACCCCACCTATCGCACGACTCTCAGTCTCTACGACAAATACCAGAAATCACGGGATGTGCCGGCGGATTTGCCGGCCCGGGCACCACGACCATCCCCAGAACCCTTCCGTACCAAAAAGGAGATTACACAATGAGAGACGTTCAACTGATGTTACAAGCCCAAGCCATTGGGGCGGTACGCCCAGTGCAGAGTCGTGTGACGGCGATGTCCTCAGCTGCGGTCGTCTCGATTCCCCGGTCCATCTGGTTGATGACATGTGGAATGGTGGTGGCCGCTACCGGCGGGGCGTGGGATATTGCATGGCACTCTTCGATTGGCAGGGACAGCGCAATTACGCCACCGCACATCACCATGTGGACAGGGGCTGCTCTTTTTGGGATCAGTGCTTTCTCTACAATCCTGGCCGCAACATTTGGCTCACGGTCTTCGCCGCGAGACTTTTCAGTGCGGATGCTGGGTTTGTACGGGCCAGGTGGGGCCTTTCTGGTTGCCTGGGGAAGCCTCGTGTTGTATACCGCCGCGCCTTTTGATAACTGGTGGCACAACGCCTACGGAATCGACGTGGCTCTCGTTACTCCAGCACACTTGCTGGGGTACATTGGTACGGTTGCAGCGAAAATCGGCGCCATGGCATGGGTTGCCAGCATTATCAACCGTACTTCTGGCGCATTGCAGTCCCGTTTGACATGGATCTTGTTGTTCGTGGGCGCCATTGCAGTGGGGGAGATGGCCACCGTGCTTATTGTTCCCACGTGGGTGTGGAACATGCATACCGCGGCGTGCTATTTGGCTGTTGCCATGTTGATCCCTCTCATGATGATTGGCCCCGGATGGGGTTCTGCTCACAAGTGGGGCTGCACTATAGTGGGCGGGCTGTACGTGGCGATTTGCCTGGCATGTGAATGGATATTCCCGCTTTTTCCAGGCCCAGCCGAAGCTTGGTCCGGTATTTCATAGCGTGACCCATCTGGTCCCTCTGCGATTTCCATTGTTGTTCATTGTTCCGGGTCTGGTTGCAGACTTGGTGTTGCAACGGCTGCAACATCGATCATCTTGGTTCAAGGCGCTGTGGGTTGGGCCGGCTTTTGTGCTCAGTTTTCTCGCCGCGCAATGGCCCTTTGCCAGTTTCCTGATGTCGCCTGCCTCACGGAACTGGGTATTCGGGACTGCTTATTTTGCTTATCTTGACCCTGCGGGAGTTCTGTACGATCCCTACAAATTTCGACCTACGGAACCGCGCGGTGTGTTCGTGTTCACAATGTTGGCTGCGTTGGCAGTCTCTGTACTTACCACTCGTCTCGGCCTTGCTTGGGCCGAATGGATGCGCAAGGTCCGCCGATAACTGGAAGCCATCTTATTAAATATCCCGGCGGGCGCGAAGAGCCATGTAAGTTTTATTTATTATGAGATGACTTCTAGTCCATCTCCTCTTCCCGCACTTTCAACTGGAGACAAACTGCATGCGAAATAAGTGGATGATTCTTCTCGTTCTTCTCGCGAGTGCCGTTGCTTACGGCCATGTTGGCAGCGCCGATGTTTATTACGAGGGTGACGCAGGGCCTTACCACCTGTTTGTGACCGTACGTTTGCCGCGTGTGATTCCCGGCATTGCGGAGATCCAGGTGCGCAGCGCTTCGCCAGATGTGCAATCCGTAGCGGTGGTTCCTCTTTCACTGACGGGGCTGGGATCGACTCTGCCTGCCGCTCCTGATGTAGCGCAACGTTCCAAGGTCGATCCACAATTCTTTGTCAACAATTTGTGGCTTCTTGAATTTGGCGCGATGCAAGTACGGATCATGGTAGAGGGTTCCCACGGTAAAGCAGAAGTTTCTATTCCGATTGCGTCTTACGCAAGGCAGAATCTGTTAATGACTCGAGGCCTGTATGGGCTTGGTGTGTTTTGCATGATACTACTGACCCTCAGCATCGTTCCGATCATAGGCTCTAACGTCCGCGAAAGCACCGTTCGCGCGGGCGAAGTTCCACCCGCCTCCTATAAGAAGCTCTCGCGCATTGCCATGGCATCCGCTCTGATTGTGTCTGCCACCATCCTCTATATGGGCGGTACGTGGTGGCGTGCGGAAGCTTCCACCTATCAGCACAACATTGACCTGCTGAAGCCGCCGCAGGTTGAAACAAAACTGCTGGATGGAAACCGGCTCATGATCAAGCCCGCCGGCGCGCTCGTGGTTCCAATTGTCGGCTTTTTTCTTGACCATAGACCGAGCCCCGTAAAGCTGGAAGAAGCGATTCCCGATCACGGCCACCTTATGCACCTCTTTCTTGTTCGCACGCCTGGAATGGATCAAATGTGGCATCTTCATCCCGAACTCGACAGGGCCGGCGCATTTGCCGAGACTCTTCCGGCGATGCCTGCCGGTCAATACCAGATCTTTGCTGATATCGTCGATAAAAGCGGCTATCCCTGGACTCTGGTGGGCAATGTAAAGCTGCCACAGATCAACGGAACGAGTCCGGCGGGCGATGATTCAAATTGGGAAGGCGCTCGATTAACGCCCGTTTTTTCTGAATCCACGGTCGCGCAGCTTCCGGATGGCGCACGCATGGTGTGGGAGCGCGGTAAGGGTCCTCTGAAAGCTGACGCGCCGGCTAGTTTAAGGTTTCGCGTAGAAGAGAAAGATGGTTCTCCAGTCGGCGACATGGAGCCTTACATGGGAATGGCAGGCCATGCGCAAGTGGTCTGTTCTGATCTGAGCGTTTTCGCTCACCTTCATCCGTCCGGTACGGTGTCAATGGCAGCCTTTGATCTGGCCCAAGCGCAACTGATCGATAAGTCTTTCACCCATGCTGAAATGGCAATGTCACATTCGTCAACTTCAGTGCCACCCAGCATCAGTTTCCCGTATGGCTTCCCGCATCCTGGGGACTATCGCATCTTTGTACAAATCAAGCGGTCCGGACACGTGCAGACAGCGGCTTTTGACGCTCACGTCCAATGACGATTTTGCTTGTGCGCTGGCCGTGCCGGCCACCCCAAATGGAAAGAATGATGTCTCTTCCCTCGGAAATAGCCATCCAGTACTGAACGCACCAAGAGAATCCAACGGAGAATTATCAATGCGTAATATCAAAGGAGCCGTCGCCGTAGTCACAGGCGCAGGGGCGGGAATTGGCCGCGCTATTGCCTTGCAACTCGCCAGTCACGGCGCTCAACTAGCGCTGGCCGATCTGAATGAACAGGGTTTGCTGGAAACGCAGGAACTTCTGGGCGGCCGCGTGGAAAGCAGGCGTTACATCGTCGATGTGGCTGACGCGCCTGCCGTAGAAGAATTTGCCGGCAAAGTGGAATGTGATTTTAAACGCGCGTCCATCCTCGTGAACAATGCCGGTGTAACGCTGATAGGCAACTTTAATGAAGTGTCACTGGCCGAACTCGAATGGCTTGTAAAGATCAACTTCTGGGGCGTTGTGCATGGCTGCAAGTTTTTCCTGCCGCTGCTTGGGCGTGAGCCACAGGCCCATATTGTGAACATGTCGAGCCTTTCAGGGTTGATGGGATTTGGCGGGCAGACGCACTACTGCGCCAGCAAGTTTGCCATCCGCGGTTTTTCTGAGGCGTTGGGACAGGAACTGCTGGAAACTGGAATCAAGGTAACATCCGTTTATCCCAGTCATATTCGAACGTCAATTGCAAGCAAGGCCCGCGTTGCTGAGAGCGCCGATGCCGGACAGGCAGCGGCTGCCAAAAAGCTATTTTCACAATTGAACTTACTCGCGCCTGAAAGGGTGGCACAGGAAGTCGTACAAGCCATAGTGCGCCATAAATCCCGGCTTTTGATCGGTCCGGATGCCAGGGCGGTAGATTTCTTGCAGCGCCTGCTTCCCTCAAAAGCAAATTCAATTGTAACGGCGATGATCCGGATGACGATTAAGCGGCTATCATCCGCTTCCGCGACCTGATTGATAGGACGCGATTGGGAAGCAGAAAACCGATCTTGAACTCTTAATTCAACTAGAAAGTTTTTGGAGGAATGTATGGGAAATGAAAACTCGGTAGCTGTCCTGGCGAAAAGCAGTGAAAATGAAACTTCAGCGGCTAACCCCGGGACAACTGCGATCAAGCCGACAAAACCTAAAACGCGGGCCAAAAAGGTTTTGAGGGCACTGTTGCTTGGAGGTGTCTCTCTCCTGGCTTTGTTGTCTGTTGCACGTTTTATCTGGGTGGCTTCCGGATCAAATCAATGGGAATTTTTCGGGGAAAAGAACGGAATAAAAGTCTATACCTTGAAAGCACCTGGGGTGGACTTGATACAAGCGAAGGGCGTTTTCAGAGTGCATTCATCGCTGGCCGGTGTGATAAAGCTCTTGCGGGACCCCAATACCTGCAAGGACCTCGGTTGTGTTGAATCATATGACATAGAGCGAGTGGACGACCAGTTGGAATATTCACATTTTCGAATTAACCTGCCTCCTCCTTTTCGTCCCCGGGACTTCGTGATCAGGTCACAGGTTTACCAGAGCCCCAATACAGGTGAAGTCATAGTTGAGATTGCTGCGGCCCCAGGCAAGGCTCCTCTCAATAATTGCTGCGTGCGTGTGAATACCATGAACAACACTTGGCGATTGACTCCATTGGAAAACGGCCAGGTTGAGATCGAATATGTCTTGAATATGAATGAGGGTGGGTTTATTCCAGACATATTACTCAATACGTCACACCCCAAGACTTTGTTTAACCTCGGAATAGTGGAAACCCTTTTGAACAAAGAGAAACTTCAAACTGCAAAGCTGGATTTCATCAAGGAAAGATAAAAGCCCAATTGTTAAACATGCTGCTGACTCAAGCCACTGAACCAAAAAAGCACAAGCGCTCCAGAAATTAAACGCTTAGGGACCATGGAACGTTCGGGATCCCCCTGGCGGCGGGGCTGTGCCCTTCATCATTGCGAAAACACAATTCCTGGTCACACATCTATGCTGGAAATACTAAATCGTTATTGCCACGGCCTAGCTTCAATTCCGATTGTTCACGTGCTACGCCAACGCGGCTTTCTTGCACGCCTGGCGGAGAAGGCGTCTGCCGACCAACTGGTGCACGAGTTCTCGGCTAATCACGCCTACCTCAACGTTGCGCTCAGGATGCTCGTCTGCCTCGATTGGATTCGTTTGGATGCGGATGGCCGCTATCAGGCGGCCCCCGCGATGGCGAGTTCGAACCTCATCCCCGACGAAATCATGGATCTCTATGGTTTCCCATTCGAGCTGTACGTTCAGGGCGATACGAAAGAGTCTCTTGGGCGCTGGCTGGAAATGTCGGAGAAACGGTGGAATATCGACCATCCTTTTCTTGCGGACTTTCTTGATGGCTTAATCATCGTTCCACTCCTGCTGTCACTGCGCATACAGGGCCGGCTGACGATTGCCGAGGAGAAGCATGGCAACACAGTTGTCGCGACTCTGCAATCGGACGTTGCCCCGGGCGTACGCAGTGAAATTGAGCGCCTGTTCGTAGCCAGGAAGTGGGCATCCCGGTCCGGTGACGTGGTGCAGGTAAATCGGGCTGGACGCTTTGTTTTCGACAGGATCTTTATCGCCGCGACCATAGCGTCGTACAGGCCAATGTTGTCACGTGTTCAGGAACTCATGTTTGGAAATGCCGTCGGCGTTTTCGCGCGAGATGAGTCGGGTCATGAAACACACGTCGACCGCAAGATCAATGTGATCGCCAGTGGTTTCCAGCATGAGAAATATTTCTCCGCGCTATGCGATCTGGTTGTACGGAAGTTCGACGGCGAAGACTATGCGTCTCAGCCGAAGTACATGGTTGATATGGGTTGCGGCGATGGCACACTGCTTCTCCGGTTGTATGAAACTGTGCGCGACCGGACGCGCCGCGGGAAAGTGCTGGATGAATATCCCCTCATTCCCGTGGGCGCCGATTTCAACGAAAAAGCTCTGGTAGAAACATCACGGACCCTGGCTGGGATCGAACACATTGTAGTAACAGGCGACGTTGCTGATCCCTTGGCTCTGGTTGATACGCTCCGCGCGAATGGCGTTGAGGACCTTGATCGCGTTCTTCATGTGCGCTCGTTCCTCGATCATGATCGCCCTTACCGGCAGCCGGAAGACCACAAGACAGCAGAGCTACGCGGACAATTCGGCGGCCGTGGAATTTATATCAATACCCAGGGTGAAGCTATTCCTCCGGGCGAGATGATCCAGAGCACCGTTGAACACCTGAAGCGTTGGTCTGCACTGGTGAATAAGCATGGCCTGATCGTACTGGAAACGCACTGCCTCTCTCCCCAGGTCAATGCGAAACATCTTGACGAAAGTGAAAGCTTTCATTTCGATGCATCCCAAAGCCTTTCCCACCAGTTCCTTCTGGAAGCTGAAGCATTCGTCGCCTGCGCCGCTGAAGCGGGACTGTTCTGCCATGAGGGTCGCTGGCAGCGGTTCCCCAAGAACCTGCCGTTCACGCGCATCACTCTGAATCACTTTGAGAAGAGGCCCTATTCTGTACGGCACGCTAAATCGGATGATTTTCCGGAACTCCTCTCCTTGTCCAGCGTTTGGCCAGTTTTCGATGTACACGATGGAGATGTTTCGGCGAACTTCGACAAGGCCCTGCACGATTTTCCGGAAGGACTTTTCGTACTCCAATCAAAAGGAAAGATATCCGCTGCAGTGTATTGTGAGCGCGAGCGTGATGACGCTGTTCGCTTGGTTTCTGCTTGCGTTCTGCCCTCCTCGCCGGAGTCTCATCTGGTGGATCTCCTCAGTTTTGTGGAGCAGTACTGGACGCTGAAGGGTGATATAACTCACGTATCCGGCATCGAGGAGTGTCGAACAAGAATTGCAGAGTGTCGAACAAGAATTGCAGCAACAGAGGAGAGCAAATCTCTTGCGCAGCTGGTAGCTGGGGATGTTGCAGCGAAAGTAGTCCTATATCCATTCGCACCGGAGAATGACCCTCGCCGTGGCGAAACCGAGCTCGGCAACTTCTGCTTCCGCTGGCTTTTGGCAAACCTGCAGCGGATGGGCGTAATGCAACAACCGGGAGAGACTTTCGAACTCGACCAGCTCAAGCGTCGCCTGAAAGTTGCACCCAAATACGATCGCTATTTTGAAGCACTCGTTCGCCGCATGGAAGCAGAAGGGCTGGTCATTGTAGCGGAGTCCCACGTGGAAACGACCCCACGCATTCGCGGTTACGCACTTACTGCCGTTGAAGAGCAAGTTGCTGAGTTCCAAAAAAGCTTTCAAAAGCGCCATCCGGTCTGCAGTGGTTTAATGAACTTTGCATTCGCATGCCTGGGCCACTTCGACAAAATTCTCACTGGGCAAATTGACGTTGCCGAAGTCGTCTTTAAAGACGGCGCGATGGACCTCTTTGCAGAAGTGTTCAAAGGCGATGCCGTCTCAGACTACTTTAATCACGTAGTTGCTGAAGCTGTGCATAGCGCAATACTGCGAGCTGGGGGCCAGACCGGCGCGTCGGCATCCAAGGTTCGCATCCTGGAAATTGGTGCGGGCACCGGCGGTACCACCAGCGCGGTGCTTGATGTCATCGAGTCATCTGCGAACAGAGTCGAATTCTGTGTGACTGATCTCTCCCCTTCTCTGGTGCGGTACTCGCGCCGACGCTTCGCTGACCGGTGCCCCCAAGTCAATTACCAGAGCCTGGACATCGAAGATGATCTCTCGCAGCAAGGTTTCAAGGCCCATCACTATGACGTTATCATCGCCGCTAACGTGCTGCACGATACGAGGGACGTGGAGTTTGCGCTGCGGCAGGTTCGCACTCTGCTGAAACCGGGCGGCCTCCTCATCTTGAACGAGTACACAACCATCAAAGACTGCCTGATTTTCAGCGGCGCTTTGCTGCATGGGTACTGGCTATTCCGGGACCCGCAGAGACGTATCGAGGATAGCTGCCTGCTTGGAGTGTCCCAGTGGAACACGGCTCTTCAACACGCCGGCTTTTCCGTTTCGGGATCGCATGTGCTGCCGACCCAAACTATGGATGCCGCGTGCAGCCAGAGCGTAATGCTCTGCGAGGCTTTGGTCAAGGAATGCCCGGCTGAGTCACGTGTCTGCGCGCAGGTAGTCGAAGCCATCGAGCAAGATATTGATTCGCGCAAGACAGAAATCATTGAGGCGCTTATTGAAAAGCACGTTTTGGCGCTGCTCGGGGAGAAACGGGCTTCCGCATACTCGCCGCAGCGGCCGCTGATGGATATGGGACTGGATTCTCTCGAACTAGTCGAGTTGAAGGCGCTCATTAAAAAGCCTCTGGGCGTGAACCTTTCCCCCATGTTCCTCTTTGAGCATGAGACATCTGAAAAGATGGCCATAGCGTTGTCGAAAATGGTATCAAGTGAGCGACTCCAGGGACTGTCGCCATCGCACCCGGGCATGCAGTCCACCGGTAGCAATCAACGTCCAGTGGTCAAGCCAGGGGCGATGCCGCAAACACAGGAGAAAGATGAACCCGATGCTATCGCAATCGTAGGTCTAGCATGCCGTTTCCCAGGTGGCGCTGCTTCTGCCGAAAGTTTCTGGAACCTTCTGGAAAGCGGAAAGCACGGAATTGTCCCAATGCCCACCGGGCGTTGGCGATGGCCGGCCTCCATTGACCCCAGTGGAAATCACAAGGGAATCGACAAGGCCGGGTTCCTCGATTACATAGACCAGTTCGATGCGCCTTTTTTCCGGACTTCTCCACGCGAAGCCGAGTTGATGGATCCGCAGCAGCGTCTTCTACTTGAATTGAGTTGGGAAGCGATTGAAGACGGTGGCCATCGGCCCTTCGAACTGTCTGGCCGGAGCATTGGGGTTTTTATTGGCGTTTGCCACGGCGATTACCGCGAAGTGTTGACCTCAACCTCCGACTCGTCGGAAGCTTATGTCGGTACGGGTAGCGCAAGCTCTCTGCTTGCTAACCGCCTCTCTTATTTTTACGACTTAAAAGGACCAAGCCTGACGGTAGATACGGCATGCTCCAGTTCGCTGTTTGCTCTGCACCACGCGGCTTCCGCAATCAGAAATGGTGATTGCGAGCAGGCCCTGGTAGGCGCGGCAAATCTGATGTGCACTCCGACCAACAGCATCTCCTACTATCAGGCGGGCATGCTGTCTCCCACAGGTATGTGCCGCACTTTTGACGAAAGTGCAGACGGCTACGTACGCGGTGAAGGCGCAGCGATGCTTTTGCTCAAGCCGCTGGCAATGGCACTGGCCGATGGCGACTCGATTTACGGCCTGGTCAAAGGCACAGCAGTAAATCATGGCGGCCAGGCAGCATCTCTTACGGCGCCCAAGCCGGAAGCACAAGCAGCGGTGATCGAAGCCGCCTGGCATGCAGCGGACGTTCCGCTCGAATCTGTGGGCTACGTTGAGGCACATGGTACCGGCACCAGACTTGGCGATCCAGTGGAAATCGGCGGGTTGATCGAGGCTTTCCGCCGCTTGTATCAGGCGCGTGGTGAAAAGTGGCCCGCCAAACCGCATTGCGGGCTCGGATCGGTCAAGCCCAACATAGGGCATCTGGAAGGTGCGGCAGGATTGGCGGGATTGATCAAGGTCCTGATGGCATTCCAACATCAATCCATTCCTGCAACCCTCAATTTCGGGAGACTCAATCCTGATATAGATCTGGATGACAGCCCTTTCTACATCGTTGAACAGAACCAAGCTTGGCCGCATTTCCAGGACCATGAAGGCCGTGAACTACCGCGGCGTGCAGGTATCAGCTCGTTCGGTTTCGGCGGAGCCAACGCACATGCTGTCATCCAGGAATATCCGAATTTCGTGCAGGCCGAAATGGAACATGGCGAGTATCTGGTTCCTCTGTCGGCAAAAAACACTGAGCGGCTGGTTGAACTTGCTGCACGGCTGAACAAGTTTCTAGAATCCGTGACCGACAACGATGCGATTGCTGAACCGGGTCTCTCAGAACTTGCCTACACGCTGCAAGTTGGACGCGAGCCGATGGAAGAGCGTGTCGCCTTCATCGTCCGCAACCGCGCAGAGCTGTTGGCGATGCTGCGTTCTTACATAGCAGGAGAGACTGCCGTACCCAATTGCTATCGCGGCCACATGGAGCCGCGGCGCGTGAAAGCCGGAGCATCGGCCAGGGACAAGCAGAAACAAGAACTCGACATGAGCATCGCGCTCAGAGATCTTGCAAAACTTGCATCTCTGTGGGTTCAGGGTATCGAATTCGATTGGACGCGGCTCTATGTGAGTGGAACGCCGCAGCGGACGCACGTTCCCACATATCCGTTTGCTAAGAAGCGTTATTGGCTTGAAACCAGTAGCGATGCCGGTTCGCGCACTGCGGTCGAAGCTCATAACGTTCTGCATCCGCTTATCGACAGCAACATTTCAACGTTAATTGAGCAGAAATTCACAAAGCGACTGCATCGCGAAGAAAGATTTCTCAAGAGCCACGTGGTTCAGGGACTCATGATCCTGCCTGGCGTTGCACATCTGGAGATGGCGAGAGCTGCTGGTGAGTTGTCGCTCGGTCTGCCCATTCGTACAATCAAAAACGTTATTTTTGGGCGGGCCATCATTCTGGAAAAAGGAAGCAAGGAAGTCGTCATCTCGATCCGGCCTGACGGCAAGGGTGTGACCTTCGAAATAAGAAGCCATGAAGATGCGGACGCGGTATTCTCGGCGGAAAAATTGAAGCGGATGCGAACGCAAAGCCGGTGACCTACGATCTGAAGGCGATCCAAAGTCGATGCACGATCCGGAAGAGCAAGCCAGAAATTTTCCATCATCTTGAGACACTCGGCTTCAATTACGGACTCCCGTTTCAACTTACAGATGAGCTTTTCTCCGGTGAAACGGAAGCTCTGATTAATCTAAACCCGTGCGTCTCGGATAAAGATTCGTCCGGGTTCCAATTGGCCCCGGCATTAATGGACAGCGCCCTTCGCGCTTCTTTTCTGATTGGCCTGGAGCAAAACTGCTTCAACACAAAGTTGCGAATTCCGTTCTCGCTCGGCAAGCTCGAACTTTTTTCGTCCCTGGGAAGAGCCCGGTATGCTTATGCCAAAGTTGTTGAGGCAGGCAGCAACGGAGACTATGTCTCCAATGTGTCAATCCTCGATGAGCACGGAACTGAACTGCTTTTATTTGAGAATTTCCTGGCCAAACCAATCCGCCAAAATCCAGTCTCCAAGGATTCCATTCTCTACTTCCGCCCAACGTGGCAGGAATCGGCCCGGGCTGAGCACTCCGCCAGCCATTTTGGGAAAGGCATTCGTAATGAATGCATCCTTATATATGGTGGTTCGGCAGAGTTCAGCCAGAAATTAGCGGACGGGCTGCGGCAGCGGTGTCACGTGCCGGAAAACCGCATTGTTTTCGCTCAATCAGCACAGGCTTTTGAATCCTTTGTGCCAAACCGGTACCAAATGGATCTCGCGAATCCGGATCACATCCGAACTCTGCTGACCTCATGTAAAGATGCCGGGCACCTTCCTGCGCAAGTCATCCACCTCGCGCCGCTTTGCTCACGTATCGCCTCAGAGGAGTGCAACTCTTCTGCACTGGAGCAAGCTCTCACTCATGGGTTGGCGAGCGTTGCTGCACTGGCGAAGGAACTGGGCAGCGGCAAGTCAGAAGACAAAGTCAATGTTCTTTTTTGCTATCCCGCTGGCCATGACGTGATTTCGGCAGCATATGACTCAGTGGGCGGACTCGCGAATGCGCTGCGAGGCGTGCCTCTTGGCGTGGATGTTACTTGTGTACAGATCGAAGACTCTGCAGCTAATCCAGTTGATGTAGTTCTCGAGGAATTCGAGGCAAAGTCCACTCACAGGGAAACAGAGATACGGCATCAAGAGGGAAAGCGGCTTGTGCGGCGGTTGACTCCATGTGCTTCCTTTGGAGCAGAGTCGTCGCTTGCAGCGGACATGCTGAAAGAAGGAGGAACGTACCTTATTACCGGCGGTATGGGAGGTCTGGGCCTTCTGTTCGCTCAGCATCTGGCTGCTTCATATCACGCCAATCTGATCCTTATGGGGCGTACGCTGCCCGGCCCGCAGCATGAAGAAAAGCTCGCAAACCTGAAGCAGCACGGCGGGAAAGTCCACTACATTGCCGCAGATGTGTCCTGTTATGACGAGCTTTCCCAAAAGATCGCTGACATTAGACAAACCGTCGGCCCGATCCATGGCGTGTTTCACGCAGCAGGAGTGGCGGGAGAGCATTTGCTTGCCGATGCCAGCACTCATGCAATGCTTCGCACCGATATCGCGGCCAAGGTGCAAGGGACGGTGAACCTGGATTTAGTCACAAGCCAGGATCCTCTTGGCTGCTTCGTGCTGTTTTCTTCCATCTCTTCTTATCTCGGGGATTTTGGACGGGGAAGCTATGCTGCAGCCAACCGTTTTCTCGATTCTTTTGCGGCGACGAGGACCCGTCTTTGCGAAAACGGCTTGCGCTCCGGGCAAATGATTTCCATCAATTGGCCGCTCTGGCAGGATGGCGATTTTGGCCAAGCTTTCTTTCCCGACCAGCAGGCAAAGGATTTGTACTTCAATTACTCAGGCCTGCGCGCAGTTTTCGCCGAGGAAGGGTTTGCCGCATTTGAGTACGCATGCAAGCTCAGAGAGCCGCAGCTGGTAGTCGCCGCCGGCGATCCGGAGCGCATCAGAAAAGTCCTGCAAGTGGGCGAGGACCGTCCATCCAATAAATCACGCGAACCCAAGACTTTGGCTGCTTCCATGTTGTCTGAGTCTCAAGGAACAACAGCTCCCGGAACCGTCGATGCTCATTTGCGGGAGAAAGTTACCGTCTATCTCAAGAACAAGATAGCTAAAGCCATTAAGACGCCTGCTGGCAGTATTTCTCTGCAGGAACCATTCAGCTCTTACGGAATTGACTCCATCATTATTATGGAGTTAACGCGTGCTCTGGAGGCGGACTTTGAGTCACTGCCCGGAACGCTGTTCTTCGAGTTCGGAACTGTAGAGGATTTGGCGAAATACTTTGTCAATAATCACGCAGCCCGGCTGGAAACCTTTTTTGGACAATCACCGAAACCTGATGTTGCCGCAGTGCCGCGCGACAAAGCCGCGAGCCGCTTCATGGCGACAGGACATGCCCTCGAGGCTGCAAACGATTCTCCGGCAGCGGAGAAAAGGCGCGAGAGTAACGGCCGCAGGTCAGATGTTGCAATCATCGGCATCAGCGGCAGATATCCGCAGGCAGCTACGCTGGAGTGCTTTTGGGAAAATCTGAAGCTGGGCGTGGACGCAATCGAGGAGATTCCTGCAACCCGGTGGGACTACCGCAAATATTACAGCCCGAATGTGAAGCAATCCGGCAAGACCAACAGCAAATGGGGCGGCTTCATTGAGGGCATGGACAAGTTTGATGCGGGATTCTTCAATATTGCGCCGCGTGAAGCCCACTACATGGATCCGCAGGTGCGGCTGTTTTTGGAAGTTGCGTGGGAAGCTTGTGAAGATGCCGGCTACTCATGGGAGAGGGCCCGGAACCTGGCCCATCTTCCCAAAGAGAACAATGTCGGCGTTTTTGTTGGCCTCATGTATGACGATTACACGCTTCTTGAGCGGCAGGAGAGTACCAGTTACTGGAACTCATTCGTCGCCAACCGGGTGTCTCACTTCTTTAATTTCCGCGGCCCAAGCATGACAGTGGATACCGCATGTTCCAGTTCACTCACCACTATCCACATGGCATGTGAGAGTCTGCGCAATGGAGACTGCTATGCCGCAATTGCCGGCGGAACGAATCTGTCCGTCCATCCCAGCAAGTATGCGCGCCTCAGCCAGCTGAATTTGCTCTCCAGTGAAGGCAAATGCAGAAGTTTTGGCAAGGGCGGCAGCGGCTATGTGCCCGGAGAGGGCGTTGGCGCTGTGATGTTAAAGAATCTGGAAAATGCTGTGCGGGATGGAGATCATATCTTCGCAGTAATTAAGGGTGGCGCACTCAACCACGGCGGCAAGACCAATGGCTTTACGGTGCCCAACCCGAATGCCCAGGCAGAGTTGATTACCGCCGCCATTGAGAATAGCGGAGTTTCACCTAGAACCATCAGCTACATTGAAGCTCACGGCACCGGTACCGAATTGGGAGATCCAATTGAAATTACGGCTTTGACCAACGCGTTTCGAAAACACACCGGGGACCGCCAGTTCTGTGTGATCGGCTCAGTGAAGTCGAACATCGGCCATCTGGAAGGTGCAGCCGGCATCGCCGCGCTGACAAAAGTAGTATTGCAACTGCAACACCGTCAACTCGTGCCTTCCTTACATTCAAAAGCCACTAACCCTCTGATTGATTTCCGCAATTCGCCGTTTACTTTGGGACAGGAACTCGCAGAATGGAAACGCCCTGTTGTTGAGGGTCCTGACGGCTCAAGCGAGCACCCCAGAAGAGCAGGCATCAGTTCTTTTGGCGCCGGGGGAGCCAATGCTCACCTTGTCCTTGAAGAATACATCGCGAACGACCAGATACCTGCTGAAACTGCGAATAGTTCTCCATTTCTTTTCATACTGTCCGCCAAGACGGAAGAAAGGCTGAAAGCTTACGTCTCGAAATATTTGCAGTTTTGCCGGCGCGAGCAGCCCACCGGACCAGGGGTCGCCGATATGAGCTTTACCCTTCAGACCGGGCGCCAGTCGATGGAGTGGCGTGCAGCATTTATCGCCAGCGATTTCAGTGAGCTATGCGCAAAAATGGAAGCTTTCCTTTCCGGCAAAGACACATCAGCCTTCCACTGCGATCACGCAAAACAAGGGAATGAACTGGCAGCTTCCTTCGCATCGGATGAGGACTTGAAAGATGCAGTTAGCAAATGGATGTCTAAGCGCAAGCTGGACAGGCTGGCACAGTGGTGGGTCAAAGGTCTTGAGATCGATTGGAACATGATGTACCTCGATCATAGGCCTCGCCGAGTCTCACTACCTACTTATCCGTTTGCGGGAGAACGCTACTGGGTTCCTGAAGCGAAAGAATCTGGCAATGAGTTTGTTCCTGCCACGGCACGGGACGCGGTCAAGGTCCTGCATCCGTTAGTACATGAGAATGCTTCAAATTTTGCCGAACAGAAATTTGTATCCAGGTTTTCTGCCGAGAGTCCCTTTACGGCAAGCAACAAATCCGGCCACAAGACCGTTTTTGAGGCAGTCTACTTGGAGATGGCCAGAGCGGCGTTCGTATTCTCCTCCGGCGAGGAAATCGTTGAACTCCGCAATTTTGAGATCGGCAATCCGGCGATCATCCACACGGACGCTAAAGAGTTGGCAATCTCATTGACTCCTGAAGGTGACACGGTACAGTTTGAGATATACAGTCCCGGCCCTGACAGTGAGAGCCTGGTACATGCCTGCGGAGAGTTGCTGCCTGGCGACGAAGGCAAACATTCCATTCCTGTATTGGACATTGCAAGCCTGCAAGTCAGGCTGTCATCGTCAGATCTACAGAGCTTGAGCGACCAGGATGGTGGTGCTGAAAACGAAGCCCTTGCTTCTTTCTGCTGTGGAGCCTCAGTTGAAAACGGCATAATGAGGCTGCACCCGGTTATCGTCGGCGCGGCATGGAAAACTGCAGTTGCCATGCTTGCTAAAAGGAACCAGAGTGCATTCAATCTCTACCCACGTTTTATCCAATCGGTGCGTTGTTACGGCCAGCCTGCACCCCAGGGTTACGTTTACGCCAAGGCCGTTGCTGGCTCGCCCATCTCGGACATTGATCTTGTAGCGCCTGACGGCAGACTATTCCTCTCAATGCGCGGAGCCGAGTTTGCGACTGGACAATCGGAATCATTGATGGTTTCCGATTCAGCGCCAAGTCTGCTGACATTCCACGAGGAATGGAAGGCGGAGCCGGCGCTGTCAATGCCTCCAGCTATGTCGTCGGTGCGCGTAGTTTACTTCGCCACCGAGTCACACGCAGCCGAGCGATTTGCTTCTGCTTTGCAGGCGCAAGGAGCTAATCCTGAAGTGGTCTGTGTGAGACAGGGAGACGCTTTTGCGCGAGAGGGCCACACAGAATATCGGCTTCGCTTTGACAACCCGCATGACTATGACCAGCTACTAGAGTCGCTTGAACAGGACGGTTTCCGCGCAGATGTAATCGTGTACCGCTGGGCAGAAGGCCAGGAACTGGCAGGCATTCACGGAATTTATGATCTGCTTTCCGCGATGAATCGCCGTGAGGGACGCATCAACCGCTTGATGCTCACTGGCTCATTCGATGACGGGCTTTCAGCCTGCTACGACTATTCCTGGATTGGCTTTGAACGCTCCCTGAAGCTGATCATGCCTGGGCTGGGGTTAAGTCTTGTATACGGTCAAAAGGCCCCACTCACTGATGAGATTGTCGCTGGAGAGATTTGGAATGCAGGCGTAACTCGTTACAGTGAGGGCCAACGTTATCGGCTTGTTGTTACTGAAACCGAAATCGAAGCTGCTGCCCAAACGATGCTGAAAAGAAACGGCGTCTATCTCATCACAGGCGGCTGTGGCGGTCTGGGAGAGATTTTTGCCGGGCATCTCGCCAAGGAGTACCAGGCGCGGCTTATTTTGACCGGGAGACGAGTTGAGGACGAGAGCATTCGCCAGAAACTGGCCCAACTCAATGCCATGGGTGCAGCGGCGGTTGTATATCACACTGTTGATGTGAGCGATGGCGTGGCGATGCGAGCCAAGATAGACGAAGCGCAGCTCCAGTTCGGGCGCATCGACGGAATTATTCACGCAGCAGGAATTCCACCATCACAAACGATTTTCGACAAAGAATGGAACCAGTTTCATGCCGTGTTGAGGCCGAAGATCGCTGGATCCATTGCATTGGACAATGCGGTCGCGAATCTGGATGTCGATTTTATTTGTTACTTCTCCTCTTCTTCAGCCATGCTAGGAGATTTCGGTTCGTGTGATTACTCGGTCGCGAACAGATTCCAGATGGCTTACGGCGATTATCGTGAGCGCGAATCTGAAAGCAAGCAACGCCGAACCAGAAACATCGTCATCAATTGGCCGCTTTGGAGAGAAGGCGGAATGACGGTCGGCGACCGCGAAAAGACTGATATGTATCTGCGGAGCAGCGGCCTGCAGTATCTGGAGCAAGATCAAGGACTGCGTATTTGGGAACGAATCCTGGACGCTTCAGTTGGGCAAGTGCTGGTAGTTGCGGGAGAAGCAGCGCGGATCAGGAAATTCGTGGGCAGATTGAATAGTGCAGCAAGCCCAGTGTCCCATGCCCCGGTTCTCTCGGCGAGGACAGAGGCCGATGAAAAAGAAACGGTTTTGAACCATGTCTCCAATGCTGCGGAGCAAGAGACATCTGCCCAGATGGAACACTGGGTTAGTAAAGATGTGCGGGCGACCGCGTGTAAAATTCTCGGTTTGCGAGAAGAGCGTCTCGACGATGAGATGAGTTGGGCAGACTTTGGTTTTGACTCAATAACTTTGGGCGAATTAGGTAAGGCGCTCACTGACTTGTTTCAGGTAGAAATTGCGCCGTCATTGTTCTTCTCCTATAGCTCCATCAAGAAGTTCTGTTCCTATCTGGTTCAGAAGAACGGCATGGCATTGCACAAGCGCCAACAAATTGGCCAGACGCGCCAACCGGTTGCAGTAATGCCAGCAGCTTCTGAAGTAAAAACCGCGCTGACGAAGGCGCCGGCTCGCGTCAGTCTGAAAAGAAAGATTCGTGGCGCGCAGGCAGTAGCTCCCGCCGATGACAAGATCGCGATTATCGGAATGTCAGGAAGGTATGCGCAGGCGAATAACCTCCGCGAGTACTGGAATAATCTGGCTGCAGGAAAAAATTCGATTGTCGAGGTGCCGCCTTCGCGCTGGGACGTCAACCGGTATTATGGTCCGGACCCGACACAGAAGGACAAGGCCAATTCCAAATGGCTCGGGCTGATGGATGACGTGGATTGTTTCGATCCGCTCTTCTTCAAGATTTCTCCCCAGGAAGCCAGATTTATAGATCCTCATCATCGCCTTTTTCTGCAAGAGAGCTATAAGGCATTTGAAGATGCCGGCTACTCCAGTCGTGAATTGGGCAGCAAGAAATGTAGCGTCTATCTTGGAATTTCGACGAACGAATACGCAATGCTTCTTTCGAAGGATGGGGTGCTCGGCGCTCCGGTCACAAGCAATCATACCGCTATCGCTGCGGCACGAATTTCTTACTATCTGAACCTGAAAGGTCCAGCGCTTTCTATCGATACCGCCTGCTCGTCTTCGTTAGTAGCCATTCATCTTGCTTGCCAGGGTCTTCTAAATCGTGAAACTGACATGGCGCTGGCAGGCGGCGTGGCTCTCTGTTTAAACCCGGAATTCTATGTCTCAGCGAGCCAGGCTGGGATGTTCTCTTCCGACGGGCAATGCAAAACATTTGACGATAGTGCCGACGGCATCGTGGTGGGCGACGGAGTCGGCGCCGTGGTGCTGAAGCGCCTGAAAGATGCTGAAAAGGACAACGATTTCATTTATGGCGTGATCGTGGGAGCAGGCATAAATCAAGACGGCAGAACAAACGGGATAACAGCGCCCAATGTCAACAGCCAGATCGAGTTAGAGAGGGCGGTTTATGACAAATACAAAATTGATCCTGACAGCATCACCTATGTAGAAGCGCATGGCACCGGCACCAAATTGGGTGATCCTATTGAACTGGAAGCTCTGGCAACCGTCTTTAAAGAGAAGACGGCCAGGAAAAACTTCTGCGCGCTCGGCTCTGTCAAAAGCAACATTGGACATACAACGGCGGCCGCAGGCGTGGCCGGGCTGCAAAAAGTTCTTTTGTCGATGCAGCATCGCACGCTTGTTCCCACTCTCAACGTAGCCAAAGAGACCTCGCGATTTGATTTCAAGAACTCACCTTTCTATATCAGCCGGGAAAAGCAGCCGTGGAACGTAACGCCAGGCTCGCCGCGACGTGCAGCTATCAGCTCCTTCGGTTTTAGTGGTACCAATGCTCATCTGGTAATAGAGGAGCATTCACCATCGTTCGTACAGGCTGTTCCTTCCAGGAGCACAAACTTCATTGTTCCGCTTTCAGCCAGGACTGTGGATCAATTGCGGCAAAAAGCACAAGATCTGTTGGAGTTCATTCGCCTATCGAAGCCTGCTGACTTGACCGGAGTGGCCTATACCTTGCAGGTGGGACGCGAAGCGATGGAAGAACGGGTAGGGCTGATAGTCAATTCCATCGAAAATCTGACGGAAAAACTTAAGGCTTTTGTAGCGGGTAGGCAAGACATTGAAGATATGTATCAAGGAGGGGTGAAGCGCAATAAAGAAGCGTTGTCCTTGTTCAGCAGCGATGCCGACCTGCAAGAAGCGGTAGAGAAGTGGATGAAGAGCGGAAAGGTCTCCAAGCTTGTGGAGGTGTGGGCGAAAGGGCTGGAAGTGGATTGGAGCAAGCTGTACGGTGAGATCAAGCCACAGCGCATGAGCCTGCCGACATATCCGTTTGCCAGAGAGCGTTACTGGATCGATATCACGGCGCGCGGAGTGGTGAGTGCGAGTGATGCGGCAACAGCCGCCACTGCGTTTCTGCATCCTTTGTTGCACAGCAATACTTCTGATCTGTCTGAGCAGAGCTATAGCGCAACCTTGAGTGGCGAAGAATTTTTCATCAAAGACCATCAGGTAGATGGACAAAAAGCTTTGCCTGAGGCGGCTTATCTGGAGATGGCGCGCGTGGCAGTACAAAAAGCTGCCCGCACTGCCAAAGAAGCTGGCCTGGAATTGCGCGACGTAGCCTGGGCGCAACCGATCGCCTTCGATGACAAGGTAAACGACAAGAAACAGATCCGTATTGCGTTACTGGCTAATGGCAAGGACCAAATTGATTTTGAGATTTACAGTGAAGATGCGGAACAGGAGATCGTGCATTGCCAGGGCCGGGCGATCTGGAGTCGTGAAGCGGCGCCGGCGAGACTCGGTGCCGATCAGCTCAAAGCACAGATGCGGCAAGGCCACATGGATCCGAGCGCAGTTTATACGGCTATCCCCCAGAGTGGTCTGGTTTGTGGCCGCGCGTTGCAGTCAATCACCGCCATTCATTTGGGGAACAATGAACTATTAGCGCAGCTGCGCCTGCCGGCCATGGTGGCAGATAAGTCGGCGGATTATGTCCTGCATCCGAGTTTGATGGACGGAGCGATGCAGGCATGTGTTGTATTGATGGGAGAAGGGTCAGGTGGTTCCCGGCAGTCGCGATCATCATTTGCGCTGGACTCGATGCGCATTGTCTCGCCGTGCACCCCGGAGATGATGGCCTGGGTGCGTTACGCGTCGGGCAGCCACGCAGGGGACGCGACGGTCAAGATCGATATCGATCTGTGCGACGTGCAGGGCAACATCTGTGTGCAGATGCGTGGAGTGAGCTGGCAGCAGGTCATGGAAATAGCCGAGCCCACGGTGCAACCTGTCATTAATACTGTCGCGGCGTCAACGACATCGGAGGCTCCTGCCGTGCGCAAGGAAATCGCGCTGGTCCCGCAGAATCAGGCAGCCGCTACGCCGGCACCGGTGCAGCGGAAAAAGCGGGCAGGCATTTCTTTGGCTCCGACGGTAGTGGGTGAAAACCTGGCGCGGCAGCTTTCTGGCGGTAAGCCGCCGATTGCTCTGACAAGCCCAGTAGCAGGTACATCGTCTTTTCTCGCTAGCAGCGTGGCTGCAGCGAGTTCTTCTTCTGTATCTTCCGTCAGGCTGCTCGATTGCGGCAATGGGGTTTTCTCCATTGAGATCGGCGAGCCGGCAAGCAGCAATCCAGCAGTAAAAGGCGTGATGGCCGACCTGCTTAAGGCCATGGAGAGAGTGCAGCAGGAGACTTCGCTCAAAGTGCTGACCTTGCGAGGCGTCGAGCGCTGTCTGGCGGCTGATGGCAGAGAACAGTACAACCTGGCGATTGAGCAGAAGCTGTATCAGAGCCTAGTGTTATTTCCATATCCGGTCATCGCCAAAGTGGAAGGCGATGCTGCCGGAGCAGGCTTTCTGCTGGCCGCGTTGTGTGACTTCATGGTGTTGAATGAAGATGCGACGTACCGTTACACGGATGCGCAAAATGGTTTCTGTCCTACGTCTGCAGAAGCCAAGCTGTTCAGCGAACGCTTTGGTGACACTCAGGCACAGGATTTTCTATATGGAACCACTGCTGCGACGGGCAGGCAACTGCGCGTGAAGGGTTGGACGTGCCCCATCGTCGCAAGGGAGCAAGTTGGGGCGCATGCGGAACAGCTGGCAACGATGCTGGCAGGGAAATCGCAGGAAGCTCTGGGGTTATTGAAACAGCACCTGAGGCGGAATATGGCCGATGTAGTCAAGACGCTGACGCACGTGGAGGCCGCGACGGAGATTCAATCCGATGTGGTGGCAAAAGCAATTGCTTCGTCAGCACCGCATCTTATCCTGGAAACTGTGGCAAACAATGTTGTGGTAATCAGGTTCGCTGCTGCGAGCGGAGAGGTCGATCCCAAGAATCTGATTCTCGATCTAGGGGTCATCCTGGCCGAGATGCAGCAGGCTGGGTACAAGGCGGCGGTGCTGGCCAGCGAAGAGAAAGGTTTACTTGAGGGAACAGAACAAGCAATCACCGAAGACGTTTTGCAGGATTTCCAACGGGTGGTGATGGAGTCGGAAATTCCTGTGGCGGCGGCGTTGGCGGGGGATGCAAGAGGAAATGCGTGGCTGCTGGGCCAAGTATGTGATGCATGCGTGTACAGCAAGACTGGCGCGTACTCGGCGGCTGGGATGGGGGACGGGACAGGCGTGATGCAAATGGCTGCCGTGCTGTTCCGGCATCGTTTTGGCAGCACGGTGGGAAAAGAAATCCTGCTGAGCGGCGCAGAGTATTCGGGAGCGGAGTTGGAGCGGCGCGTCGGCACGGTGCTGGTGGCGGAGAGCGATCAGGTATTGGCTGCAGGCATACGGGTGGCGGAGAGCTGGGCGAAAATGCCTAGGACGACGCTGGCTGCCTGGAAGAAGCAGACAGCAGCAACTCTGGAGGAGCAGCATCGCAGCCTGCCGGCGGTAGCCCAGCGGGAAGAGCAAGAGCAGACCTCTGAACTCCTAATCATTGAGCCGACTCACATTGCGCTTCGTTCGAAGGTAGTCACAGTCAGGGTCCACCCTGAAGGTATTGTTGTCGTGAAGATGGAAGACCGGGAAGCCAAGAACATGTTTTCCGAGGCGTTTATGGAAGGCGTGGCAGAAGCCTTCGCCCATATCGAGCAGATGCCGGGATACAAGGTGGTGGTGCTGACCGGATACGACAGCTACTTTGCCTCGGGCGGGACAAAAGAAAGCTTGCTGGCGATCCAGGCGGGCCAGATCAAGTTTACTGATACCAGGATTTTCCAGGCAGCGCTGGATTGCAAGCTGCCGGTGATTGCGGCTATGCAGGGACACGGCATAGGCGCGGGACTTGCACTGGGAATGTTTGCTGACGTTGTGCTGCTGAGTGAAGAAAGCCGATACGTGAGTCCTTATATGAATTACGGATTCACGCCAGGAGCGGGAGCGACGTATATTCTACCCAGCAAGATCGGACAGGATCTGGGGCGAGAGAGCCTGCTGACGGGACAGGATTATGCTGGGCGTGAATGGAAAGAGCGTGGGCTGAGACTCCCGGTGATGCCACGGAAGGACGTATATGCAACCGCGATGACGCTGGCCAAGCAGATAGCGGAGTCGGGACGCAGCCGGTTGATGAGGCTCAAGCGGCAGTTGACCGGAGATGTACACCAGCAGTTGGAAGAAACGTATCGTTTGGAAGTGGCGATGCACGAGAAGACCTTCGTGGGCCAGTCCGGCACGTTGGCGCAGATTGAGAAGAACTTTTATCAGGAACCGGACGCATCGCGTGGCGGCGCTCAGAAAACATCGGTCGAACCGGCGACTCCCCAGCAAGAGCCTGTCACAACGGCGAACCCATCGGCCGACAATGATGTGCTGCATGAAGTCACGGCGAGTCTGAAGACGCTTCTGGCCAACGAACTGCAGATGCGCGAAAGCGACATTGACGAGAATGTCCAGTTCATAGATCTGGGGTTGGACTCGATTAGCGGCGTGACCTGGGTGCGGAAGATCAATGAGCAGTATCAAACTGCGATTGAAGCAATCAAAATCTACAGTTATCCGATGCTGAGCCAATTCGCTCGTTACATTAAGGAAGAAGCAGAAAAGCAGGGCACGCTATCCGCTCAAAGCACAACTCCTATGGCTGAGACGGCGTTGGCGCCCACCCACAGCAAGACCGCATCGTCGCAGCCAGCAATGATCACGAAGCGAGCGGCACAGAAGCTCACGTCGTGGCGCAGCCGAAAGACATCGCGATTCAGCAGCACATCGGGGAACCATCAGGCAGAGCCAATTGCGGTGATCGGCATGGCCGGGCAATTCCCGCAAGCCAAGAATCTGGAAGAGTTCTGGCAGAACATTGCGCAAGGCAGAAATTGCGTTACTCAGGTTCCATCCGATCGATGGGATGTAGATGCTTATTATCGGCCGGGTAAGCCCGAAGCCGGCAAGACCAACTGTCAATGGGTGGGAGCATTGGAAGAATATGATCGCTTCGATCCGTTGTTCTTCAATATCTCGCCCGTCGAGGCCGAGAGCATGGACCCGCAACAGCGGTTGTTTCTGCAGACTTGCTGGCACAGCATTGAAAACGCGGGATACGATGCGCGAGCATTGTCCGGCAGCAAGTGTGGCGTGTTTGTCGGTTGCGCTGTTGGGGATTATCACCAGTTATCGCGGCAGCATCAACTGAGTGCACAAGGGTTTACCGGGGGGGCTTTGTCGATTCTGGCGGCGCGGATCTCTTACTTCCTGAACCTGCAAGGTCCCTGCGTCTCCATCGATACGGCTTGTTCCTCATCTTTGGTTTCCATCGCCCATGCGTGTGACAGTTTGATTTCCGGCGGGAGTGATCTGGCCCTGGCTGGCGGCGTCTCTGTGATGGCCGGACCAGATATGCATATTATGACGTCGCAAGCAGGCATGCTGTCGTCGGAAGGCAAGTGCTTTACTTTCGACCAGCGCGCCGACGGTTTCGTTCCGGGTGAAGGCGTGGGTGTGGTGCTGCTGAAACGGCTTTCGGACGCACAGCGCGATCGCGACATTATCTACGGAGTTATCCAAGGATGGGGCGTGAACCAGGATGGCAAGACCAATGGAATCACGGCGCCCAATCCGGAATCGCAAACGCGCCTCGAATCAGAGGTCTATGAAAAATACAAGATCGATCCCGCCAATATCCAGTTGATTGAGGCCCACGGCACCGGCACCAAGTTGGGCGATCCCATTGAAGTTGAAGGCCTGAAGAAAGCGTTTGGAAAGTATACAAAGAACAAAGACTATTGTGCCCTGGCATCGGTGAAGAGCAATATTGGCCATTCCTTAACGGCAGCGGGAGTTGCCGGATTTATCAAGCTCGTTCTGGCACTGCAGCACAAGCAACTACCTCCCACCATCAACTTTGAGCGTTTGAATGAGCACATCGATTTGAAAGACAGCCCGTTCTATATCAACAGGCAATTACAGGAATGGAAGTTGCAGGGGCCAGAGAAACGCCTCGCTGCGATCAGTTCTTTTGGCTTTAGCGGCACGAATGCACACGTGGTGGTTGGTGAATATCTCACACCAGCAGAAGACAAACCGCCGGTAACGGTGATTACACAAAACACGAAGCGAATCGTCCCATTGTCTGCCAGGACTGCAGCGCAACTCAAGGAGAAGGCACGTGATCTGTGCGACTTCATTCGCAAGCAGCCACCCCTGGATCTGGACGAGATTGCCTATACGTTGCAGGCAGGGCGGGAAGCGATGGAAGAACGCGTCGGCTTCCTGGTCAGCTCGGTTGAACAACTGGCGGAAAAACTCAAGGCTTACGCCGATGACGATCTCAAGATCAAGGACTGCTATCAAGGACAGGCAAAGCGCAGCAAAGAAGAGATAAGCGTCATCAGCCAAGATGATGACATACGCGAGACCATCGTCAACAAATGGATGGCGCAAAAGAAACTGTCCAAAATACTGGGCTTGTGGACCAAAGGCCTGGAACTGGATTGGAACAAACTTTATGGCGAGGCCAAGCCGCAGCGCATTGCCCTGCCCGTATATCCATTTGCCAAGGAACGCTACTGGATTGATATGGCCGCGAACGCAGAGCCGGCTATGGCAGTCCTTCATCCTTTGCTGCACCGCAACACTTCGGATTTAAGCGAACAGCGTTTCAGTTCAACGTTCACCGGCGAGGAGTTCTTCCTTGCAGATCATCAAGTGGCAGCGAACGGTCAAGCGGGACAAAAGGTATTGCCCGGTGTTGCATATCTAGAAATGGCCCGGGCGGCGATCGAGCAGGCCTGGCCGGAACAGCCGGAATCTGCTCAGCTGGAGCTGCGCAATACCGTGTGGATGCAGCCGGTTGTGATCACTGGCAACAAGCAAATCGATATCGCGCTCTCAGAAAATGAAAAAGAGCAAATTGACTTTGAGATCTTCAGCGAAGGTGGCGAACAAGAAACCATACATTGCCAGGGGACTGTGGTCTGGACGCGCGAACCAGCGCCAGTCAAGATTGATCTCGAGCAGCTCAAGGCGCAAATGAAGCAAGGCAATCTTGAGCCAGCCAGTGTGTATGCAGCATTTTCTGAAGTGGGTGTTATTTTTGGGCCCACTTTCCAGGTGATCACCGCTGTTCACCAAGGCAGCAAACAGGTATTGGCACAGCTACGGTTGCCAGATATCGCCGCAGACAAGACAAGCAGCTATGTTCTGCATCCGAGTTTGCTGGAAAGTGCGCTGCAGGCTGCAGTGGGGTTGATGGAGGATTCGTGCAAACTTTGCGGCGAACCCCGGCTGCCCTTTACGTTGGAAACATTGCGCATTATTTCGCCCTGCAGACATGAGATGTTTGCCTGGGTGCGTTACTCGCACGGTAGCCAGGCAGAAGACAAGGTAGTCAATCTGGACATCGATCTCTGCGATGAATACGGCAACGTCTGTGTGCAAATGCACGGCCTCGCTTCCCGCGTGCTGAGCAAAGAGATGATTGCCGCAGCCGTGCGGAACCAGGTAAGCGAAAACCTCATCGCTGCTTCAGTGGAGCAATTGAGCAACGCATCTGCTGCGTCAAGAAATATTGAATGTGCGGAACAGCAATCCGAAACTCTAGCCGAAAAGACGCAGGACTATCTGCGCAAACAACTTTCAGGATTGTTGAAGCTGCCGTCGCAAAAGATTGATCCGCAAGCCGCGCTCGAGGAATATGGCATTGACTCCATACTGGTGATGAATCTGACGAGCCAGTTGGAAAAGACATTCGGCTCGCTTTGCAAGTCCCTGTTCTTTGAATGCAAAACAATTCACGAACTGACTGATTACTTCATCAAACATTATTCCGCGCAGTTGACTACGCTCTTTGCTGCAAATGCGGAGCCGCTAAGCTCGCCCGCTGCGCTGCATTCGACTGCTCCCTCAACCAAGAAGGCTCGGAGGCAGCGGTTCAGCCGCCGCCGGAATGCTTCCAGCACGGTAAACGGATATTCAGAGGCGATTGCAATTGTCGGACTGAGTGGCCGCTATCCCGAAGCAATCAACGTTGATGCTTATTGGAACAACCTGCGCGAGGGCAAGGACTGCATTGTAGAAGTCCCAAAAGATCGCTGGGACTGGCGCGAATATTTCAGCGACGACCGCAGCAAGCAGGGGCAACACTTCAGCAAATGGGGCGGCTTTATTACAGGCGTCGACGAGTTCGAGCCGCTGTTTTTTAACATCTCTCCCAAGGAAGCGAAATACATCGATCCTCAGGAACGTTTGTTCCTGCAGCATGCCTGGATGGCGATAGAAGATGCGGGCTACACGCGAACGAGTTTGCAGGCGCCGTGCGAGCAGGACCTACCCGGACAGGTTGGCGTGTATGTGGGCGTCACCTATAGCGAGTATCAGTTGTTTGGCGCCGAGGCTAGCATCAAGGACATGAGAATGGGCTTTGCTGCCAGTTTAGCCAGCATCGCCAATCGCGTGTCATATGCGCTCAACCTCCATGGTCCCAGCATGACGCTGGATACGATGTGTTCTTCATCGTTAACCGCGATTCATGTGGCCTGCCAGGACCTGAAACAGGGACGGACCAATCTGGCGATTGCGGGGGGAGTGAATGTGAGCATTCATCCCAACAAATACCTGCTGCTCAGCGCCGGACAGTTCATTTCCGTGGATGGCCACTGCCAGAGTTTCGGCCAGGGCGGCGATGGATACATTCCGGGAGAAGGAGTTGGAGCAGTCATCCTGAAGAGACTTTCCGACGCCGAGAGAGACGGCGACCACATCTATGGTGTGATTCGCGGCAGCGCCCTCAACCATGGAGGCAAAACGAATGGTTATTCCGTCCCCAACCCGCAGGCGCAGGGCACTGCCATCAGCAGGGCATTGGCGGAAGCGAAGGTGGACGCTCGGCATATCAGCTACATTGAAGCGCACGGAACGGGGACCAAGCTGGGCGATCCAATTGAGATTGCTGCACTGAGTACGGTGTTTCAGCAATATACGCAGGAAACGGGGTTCTGCCGAATAGGATCGGCGAAATCGAATATCGGGCATTGCGAGTCGGCGGCTGGAGTTGCGGGGCTGACCAAGGTGTTGCTGCAGATGCAGCATCAGCAGATAGCGCCGTCGTTACATTCGGCCCAGTTGAATCCGCACATTGATTTTGGCAAGACTCCATTTGTGGTCAACCAGGAGCTGCGGCCCTGGGATCCGCCGGTGATTGACGGGAAGAAGATGCCTCGTTTGGCTGGAATCTCGTCATTTGGAGCCGGCGGATCGAACGTCCACATGATCGTCGAGGAGTATCAAGTCAAAGCAAGACAGCCAATAGCTGCTGTGAAGGTGGCCATTCTCCTTTCGGCGAGAACGGCGGAGCAACTGAAGCAGAAGGCGCGCGAGTTGTTGGACTTTATGCGTGCACGGCAGGACGCAATTGATCTAGCTGAGATGGCGTACACGCTGCAGGCCGGACGAGAGGGAATGGAAGAGCGAGTGGGCTTTATGGTGAAGTCGGCCGAGCAACTGACAGAAAAGCTTGCTGCCTTTGTGGCTGGCCAGCAGGATATCGAAGATACATATCAAGGGCAGGTAAAACGCAACAAAGAAATTCTTTCGGTATTCAGTATTGATACCGACTTGCAGCAAACGATCGATAAGTGGATTGCCGGCAAGAGACTTTCCCGGCTGCTGGACTTGTGGGTTAAAGGCCTGGAGGTGGATTGGAGCAAGCTTTATGGCGAGACTAAGCCACAGCGCATGAGCTTGCCTACCTATCCATTTGCGAGAGAGCATTACTGGGTCGATATGCCGGTGCGCGGGTTGCTGACCGCCAACCATGGCGCGACGACTGCCGCCACTGCGGTTCTTCATCCTTTGTTGCATTGCAATACCTCCGATCTCAACGAACAGCGCTACAGTTCGACGTTTACAGGAGAAGAGTTCTTCCTTGCCGACCATCGAGTGGCCGCGAATGGCCATGGAATGCAAAAAATTCTGCCCGTCGTGGCATATCTGGAAATGGCCCGGGCAGCGATCGAGCAAATTCGGCCTTCGCAGACGACACGTGGGACGTTAGAGCTGCGCGATTCCGTTTGGGGTGAGCCAATCGTTTTTGGCGAGGACAAGCCAAGTGAGAAGAAGCAAGTCAGCATTGCGCTATTAGCCGAACACCACGACCAGATCGATTACGAAATCTATAGCGAGGCAGCGGAACTGGAAACCACCCATTGCCAGGGTCGAGCGATCTTGAGTCATCAGCCAACCCCTGCAAAGCTCAATCTCCAACAACTTAAGGACGAGATGCGGCATGGGCAGATGGAGCCCGACAGTTTGTTTACCGAGCTTGGCCGGATGGGGCTGGTTTACGGCCCATCGTTCCAGACAATTACAGCAATTTATCGCGGCAGCGGCCAATTATTGGCGCAACTGCGGCTGCCTTCTACGGTAGCGGACAGGTCTGCAGACTTTGTCATGCATCCTAGTTTGATGGATAGTGCTCTTCAGGCTTGTGTGGGTTTGATGAGCGGGAACGAAGATCAGCAGAAACGGATGCCGTTTGCAATCGAGTCATTGCGCACCGTCTCGCCTTGTACACCTGAGATGTTTGCCTGGGTGCGCTACTCAACCGGTAGTCAAGGCACCGACGCCATAGCCAAAGTGGATATCGACCTGTGTGACGATAAAGGCAATGTTTCTGTACAGATGCGTGGAGTAAGCTGGCTGCAGCCTTCATTGGAGATGATAGAACCTATCATTGATAATATAGAGGCTGCTTCAAAGGCTCCCGCAGTAGAGGCTTCTGGTTTGCACCGGGAAGTTACCCTTGCCACCCCGGTTCGCAGAGAAATCATATTCAAGGCTTACCACCAACAGACGATTGTCCAAGGCGAGCGGAAAAAGCCAAAGGGCATATCCCTGGCTGCACCGAGCGCCAATGGTTTTAACAAAACGAGTCCTGCCAAAAAGAAAACGGCGAAGCCCAGGATTACACTCTCAAGCCCGGCACTTGGAGGGTCGGCTGCATGCAGCTTAACTCCTTCTTTCCCCGTCAGATTGTTCGATTGCGGCAATGGCGCCTTCTCCATCGAGATGGCTGCGTCCGCAAGCGGGAATCCAGTAGCCAAAGACGTGATCGCCGATCTGCTTAAGGCTTTGGAGAGAGTACAGCAAGAGAAATCAATTAAGGTTCTCACACTTCATGGGGTCGAACGCTGTCTGCTGCCCTGTGGCAGAGAACTGTACAACCAGGCGATTGAGCAGGAACTGTATCAGAGTCTGGTGTCCTTTCCGTATCCGGTCATCGCCGCGATGGAAGGCGATGCATCCGCTGCAGGCTTCCTACTGGCTGCGTTGTGCGACTTCATGGTGTTGAATGAAGATGCGACATACCGTTACACGGATGCGCAAAATGGTTTCTGTCCCACGTCTGCAGAAACCAAGCTGTTCAGCGAGCGGTTCGGCGCAGTTCAGGCGCAGGATTTCCTTTACCTAACCGGCGCTGCTGAGACGGGCAAGCAACTGCGAGCGAAAGGCTGGACGTGCCCAATCGTATCGATGGGGCACGTCGAGAGGCATGCGGAACAACTGGCAACGACGTTGGCGGGAAAATCGCAGGAAGCATTGCGGCTGTTGAAACAGCACTTAATGCGCAACGTAGTCAGCCTAGTCAAGACATTGACGCGCGTTGAAGTCACGACGGAGACTCATTCTGATGTCATCGCGAAAGCCATTGCATCGCCGGCGCAGCACATCCATCTTGAGACGCCGAAAGAAGGTGTTTTGGTGATCAGGTTGGATGCGTCTAGCAGGGAAGTTGACCCTAAAGATCTGGTACTCGATCTAGGCGCCATCCTGGCCGAGATGCAGCAAGCCGGATACAAGGCGGCGGTGCTGGCCGGGGAAGAGAACGGTTTTCTTGCGGGAACAGGACAAGCAATCACCGAAGACGTTTTGCAGGATTTCCAGCGGGTGGTAATGCAGTCGGAAATCCCACTGGTAGCGGCGTTGGCGGGGAATGCAAGAGGAAATGCGTGGCTCTTGGGTCAGATCTGCGATGCCTGTGTGTACAGCCAGACCGGGGTGTACTCAGCAGTCGGCATTGGAAATAGCGTGGCCGTGATGCAAATAGCTGCTGCGCTGTTCCGGCATCGATTCGGAAGCACGGCGGCAAAGGAAATCCTGCTGAGCGGGGGAGAGTATTTGGGAGCGGAACTGGAGCGGCGCGTCCGCACAACGCTGGTGGCAGAGAAAGATCAGGTTCTTGCTACCGCCACTCGAGCGGCAGAGTGCTGGGAGAATATGCCCAAGACCACGCTGGCCGCCTGGAAGAAGCACACGGGAGCGACTCTGGAGGAGCAGCGTCGCTGTTCGCCGGTCACGGCTGAATGCGAAGCGAAATGCCAACCAACGGAAATCCCGATCACAGAGCCGAGAGTGATTGCTCTTTGCTCGAAGGTGGTCACAGCCACGGCTTACCCCGAAGGCATTGTTGTGGTGAAAATGGAAGACCGGGAAGCCAAGAACATGTTTTCCGAAGCGTTTATGGAAGGAGTGGCAGAAGCCTTCGCCCATATCGAGCAGACGCCAGCCTATAAGGTAGTGGTACTGACCGGATATGACAACTATTTTGCTTCAGGCGGAACCAAAGAAAATCTGTTAACCATCCAGGCTGGCCAGGCGAAATTTACAGACTCCAGGCAAGTCTTTGAAGCAGCTTTGAACTGCAAGGTACCCGTGATCGCCGCAATGCAGGGACACGGCATTGGCGCAGGCTTGTCGCTGGGCATGTTTGCTGACATTGTGTTGCTGAGTGAAGAGAGCCGGTATGTAAGTCCTTATATGAATTACGGATTTACACCGGGAGCTGGCGCTACGTGGCTCCTAGCGGAGACGATCGGGCCGGATCTGGCGAGAGAAAGCATGATGACCGCGGAGGATTACTCTGGACGCGAATGGAAAGAGCGCGGGTTGAAGCTGTCAGTAGTTCCGCGGTCTGAGGTATTTGCGACGGCAATGGCGCTTGCCCGCCAGATAGCACAAACAGGATGTAGCCGCTTGATGGCGCTCAAGCGGCAATTAACGACCGATGTTCGTCAGCCAATTGAAGACGCTTATCGCCTCGAATTGGCAATGCATGAAAAGACCTTCGTGGGACAGTCCGACACGTTGGCGCAGATTCAGAAGAACTTTTATCAGGAAGCGGATACATCGCTTTCTGGCGTGGAGAAAGCATCGGTTGAATCGAACACGGTGGCGACCGCTCCGCCCGTCCATGTGAAGCAGGCGCCAGTCGAATCGGCGAGCCTATCCCACCAGGGCGATGCGGTATCTGACATTACTGCGGGACTCAAAAGCCTCCTGGCCAATGAACTGCAATTGCAAGAGAGCGAGGTTGACGAGAATATGCAGTTTCTCGATCTCGGCCTCGATTCGATCACTGGCGTCACCTGGGTACGCACAATCAACGAGAAATATCACACGTCGATTGAAGCCACCAAAGTTTACAGCTATCCGACGCTCAAGCAGTTCGCTAGCTTTGTAAGGGAAGAAGCCGAGAAGAATGGAGCGCTGTCAAACGCGTGTGCGCCTTCTGCTGTACAGATGCCGGTAGCGCCGGAAAAGAGCAAAGCTCCTTCAGAACCATCCACGAAGTCTATTAAGCTTGCGGGACAGAAGCTTACTTCGCGGCGCAGCCGCACGGCCTCGCGTTTCACCAGCGTACAGGCCCCTCAGATCGTTCATTCTCCGCAGCCCATTGCAATCATCGGCATGGCAGGACAATTCCCACAAGCCAGAAACCTGGAAGAGTTCTGGCAGAACATTGCGCAAGGCAGGAATTGCATCACTCACATTCCATCTGAGCGTTGGGACGTGAATGCTTATTATCACTCCGGCAAGCCCGTGGCGGGTAAGACTAACAGCCAATGGGTGGGAGCGCTGGAGGAATATGATCGGTTCGACCCATTGTTCTTCAACATATCGCCCACTGAAGCTGAGAGCATGGACCCGCAGCAACGCCTGTTCCTGCAAACGTGCTGGCACAGCATTGAGAATGCGGGATACGATGCGAGACTCTTGTCTGGCAGCAAATGCGGTGTCTTCGTAGGTTGTGCTTCAGGGGATTATTACCAGCAGTCACGGCAGCATGAACTGAGTGCGCAAGGTTTTACTGGCGGCGCAATGTCGATTCTGGCCGCACGCATTTCTTACTTCATGAACCTGCAAGGTCCCTGCATTTCCATCGACACGGCCTGCTCTTCTTCTCTGGTTGCTATCTCCAATGCATGCGATAGTTTGATTTCCGGCGGCAGTGATCTGGCACTTGCCGGCGGAGTCTATGTGATGGCCGGACCCGATCTTCATATCAAGACAGCACAAGCCGGCATGCTCTCTACGGATGGCAAATGCTTTACCTTTGATCAGCGGGCTAACGGGTTTGTTCCGGGTGAAGGTGTAGGCGTTGTGCTTTTGAAACGGCTGGCCGATGCACAGCGAGATCGTGACATTATTTATGGGGTTGTCCAAGGATGGGGCGTCAACCAAGACGGAAAAACCAATGGCATCACGGCGCCCAATCCGGAATCGCAAGCGCGCCTTGAGGTAGAGGTTTATGACAAATACCAGATCAACCCCGCAAATATCCAATTGGTTGAAGCCCACGGCACTGGCACCAAACTCGGTGATCCAATTGAAGTGGAAGGCCTGAAAACATCCTTCAAAAAATATACCCAGAGCAAAGATTACTGCGCGCTGGGTTCCGTGAAGAGCAATATCGGTCACTGCGTAACCGCAGCGGGAATTGCAGGGTTTATCAAAGTTGTTATGGCGCTGCAGCACAAGCAGCTTCCACCCACCATCAACTTCGACCGGCTAAATGAGCATATCGATCTCAAAGACAGCCCGTTCTACATCAACAATCAATTACAAGAATGGAAGTTGCAAGGAGCGACGAAACGCCATGCGGCGGTCAGCTCTTTCGGCTTCAGCGGCACCAACGCGCATCTGGTAATCGGTGAATATCTGCAGCCGGCAGAAGTGAGAGCTCCGGTGACCGCGTTTACGCAAAACACGGACACCATCGTTCCTTTGTCTGCGAGAACGGCAGCGCAACTCAATCAAAAAGCCAATGATCTCTGTGATTTCATCCGCAAGAGCTCACCATTGGTCGATCTGAATCAGATTGCTTATACGCTGCAAGTAGGCCGTGAGCCGATGGAAGAGCGTGTGGGATTTCTGGTGAGTTCAGTGGAGCAGCTATCGGAAAAGCTTGAAGCTTATGTCGCGGGAAAGCGGACGATTGAAGGCGTATATCAAGGCCAGGTAAAGCGCAACAAAGAAGCATTGGCATTGTTCGGCGCCGACGCCGATCTGCAGCACACGATTGACAAATGGATCGAAGCCCAGAAGTTCTCCCGGTTGTTGGATATGTGGGTCAAAGGGCTTGAAGTGGATTGGAACAAGCTATATGGCGAGATCAAACCCCAGCGCGTTACGCTGCCCGTCTATCCATTTGCCAAAGAGCGCTACTGGATCAAAATGCCAGTCAGAGGACAAGTTGCCGAAGCCAGCACTGTTACTGCGGTCCTTCATCCTTTGCTGCACTGCAATACTTCTGATCTGAGCGAACAACGCTACACCTCCACATTTACCGGTGAAGAGTTTTTCCTTGCTGATCATCAGGTGGCAGCGAACGGTCAAGCCGGTCAAAAGGTCCTACCCGGCGTTGCCTACCTGGAGATGGCGCGGGCGGCGATCGAGCAGGCTTGGCCTGAGCGTCCGGGATCGAAAGTGTTGGAGCTGCATAACACAGTTTGGGCTCAGCCCATTGTTTTTGCTGAGAGCAAAATCAACGAACACAAGCAAATCAGCATTGCGTTGGCATCAGACGACAATGACCAAATCGACTATGAAATTTACAGCCAGGTTGGCGATCAGGAAATTATGCACGGTCAGGGTCGTGCGATTTGGAGCGACCACCCAGCCCCGGCCATGCTCGATCTTGAGCAACTCAAAGCACAAATGATCCAAAGCACGATGGAGCCGGACAGTGTATACGCAAGGTTTGCCGCAATGGGGCTCATCTATGGGCCCGGCTTCCAGGGGATTACTACTATTCATCGGGGCAGTAACCAAGTATTGGCACAGCTGCGGCTTCCGAGCATGGTTGCGGAAAAGCTGACAGATTATGTGTTGCATCCCAGCATGATGGATAGCGCGTTGCAGGCGGCAATTGGATTGATGCAAGCTTCGCCTGATCTGGTTAGCGAGCCGCGACTGCCGTTTGCTCTTGAAGAGTTGCGCATTTTCTCGCCTTGTACTCCTGAGATGGTCGCCTGGGTGCGCTTTGCTCCGGGCAGCCGCGCGGCAGACAAAGTCGTGAAGCTGGATGTTGATATGTGCGATGAGCAGGGCAACATTTGTGTGCAGATGCGAGGTTTCTCCGCACGCGCCCTAAGCAAAGAGACCATTAGAGCTGCAGAAGGCCGGATGGTCGGCAGTCTGTTGGCGACACCAGAGTGGAAAACTGACAGCGTTGACGCCTCCGCTCTAGACGGCAAGGCCCATTACGCGGAACATCATGTCATTATGTGTGAGCTGCCAAAAGCAACAGCTCAGAAGATGGAGTCGCTGCTTTCGCAGAGTCAGTGCTGGTCGCTGCCGGAAGAGGAACAAAAGAACATTGCCCAGCGCTATAGTGACCAAGCTTTGGCATGCTTCGAACGGATCCAGATGATCCTGCAGAAGAAGCCTCAGGGCAAGGTGCTGATCCAGTTGGTTATTTCCGACCATCAGCAACAACGTATATTTGCCGGCCTTTCAGGGCTGCTCAAAACGGCAGCGCTTGAGAATTCGAATCTGATCGGCCAACTCATTATCAC
This sequence comes from Terriglobia bacterium, assembly GCA_963831465.1. Classification (GTDB taxonomy): domain Bacteria; phylum Acidobacteriota; class Terriglobia; order Terriglobales; family Acidobacteriaceae; genus Angelobacter. The sequence goes on from CAWHQH010000034.1 coordinate 262,095, forward strand.
CTTACCGCAAATCTCGGCCCAAGAGCTTGCAGAAGATTTGTTGACAGAAAAGAATCTGTTGATGAAAGATGCGCAGGTCCGATACGAGCAAGGCACTCGACACGTTGTAGGTTGGAAAGAAATCACGGCGGACGCAGCCAACCCGCCGATGGCATTCAAGGATCATGGCGTCTACCTGATTACAGGCGGACTCGGAGGCCTAGGTTTGCTGTTTGCGAAAGAGATACTGGGACAGACGAGTAAGGCTCGGGTAGTGCTCACGGGACGTTCGCCATTGGATGCGGGAAAACAAGCCTGCATGGATGGATTGTCCGCGGTAGCAAACCGGGTAAGCTATCGGAAGGTGGATCTAGATGATCTTGGTCAGGTCAACAACCTGATCGCCGCAGTTCAGGGTGAGTACGGACAGCTCAACGGCATTCTTCACTGTGCCGGAATGATTGCCGACAACTTCATCCCCAAAAAGACCAGAGCTCAATTTACTGAAGTACTGCGGCCAAAAGTCATCGGTACATACAATCTTGACCAAGCCACCCAAAATGTAGAGCTGGATTTCTTCGTGATGTTTTCTTCCATCGCGGGAGCAATGGGAAATCTTGGACAGGCAGACTATGCCACGGCAAATGCGTTCATGGACAACTTCGCGGCCTATCGCAATAATCAGGTAGAGGCCGGGCAGCGCCACGGACGCACGCGGTCAATCAACTGGGCGCTCTGGCATGCTGGCGGCATGAGTATCGACTCGACGACCCAGGAACTGGTGCGAAAAACAACTGGCATCCAGCCCATGCAAACGGCCACTGGGATGAAGGCTTTCTATCAGAGCCTGGCACTCCCGTGCGACCAGATATTGGTGGTAGAGGGTGATCTGCGGCAGATGCGCACTGCTCTGCTTACCACTCGAGAGGCTGATGAGAGCGCCAGGCAAAAGCCAGCCATGTCGAAGCAGACCCAAAGCACAGAAGCAGATGCAAACGCGCATGCAGCAAATGAAGGCCGCGCGATATTGCTGGAAAGATTAGAAGAGTGGCTGGCTGCCGCAGTTAGCGCCTTGTTAAAGGTGAAGACAGGCGACATTGATGTGGAATCGGAACTGAGCGAATTTGGATTTGATTCAATCAGTCTCACCGGGTTTGCAAACCATGTGAATGAGGCTTACGGATTGGACCTGATGCCAACCGTCTTTTTTGAGCATCCGACGATCCGGAGCTTTGCAGGCTACATGGCGGAGACGCATCGTGCGTGCGTGGCCGCGAAATTGAAACTGGAGAGCACACCAAAGTCAGAAATCGTAACTGTAAAGGAGATGGAGCAGGAAATTTCTGCCAAGGAACCCAGAATAGTAGAGCGAAGGAAGCGCAGGGCACAGTTCGACAGGAAGAGGACTGTCAGATCCAGAGCCGAACAGTCAAGCCCAAAGAAAAGCCCGGCAGAAGCAATCGCCATCATTGGCATGAGCGGACGGTTTCCCCAGGCGGAAGATCTGGATGCATTCTGGGAAAACCTGTGTGTCGGCAAAGACAGCATCGTGGAAATACCCCGGGAACGTTGGGACTGGCAGGCATTTTACGGGAACGAAAAACAGGATGGCAACCGCAGTAGTGTGAAGTGGGGCGCATTCATTGACGGCGTGGATCAATTCGATCCTTTATTTTTTGGCATTTCTCCGCGCGAAGCTGAGTTCATGGATCCCCAGCAACGTCTCCTGATGGCATATGGCTGGAAGGCGATTGAGGACGCTGGATACGGGCCAGGACAGCTATCGGGGAGCCGGACCGGGATTTTTGTAGGCACAGGAAGCACCGGTTACGGCGACCTCTTGCGTGAGCACGCCACGATCGGCATTGAAGGATACACCGCGACTGGGCTGGTGCCGTCGGTGGGGCCCAACCGCCTCAGCTACATGCTGAACCTGCATGGGCCAAGCGAGCCCATCGAAACGGCTTGCTCCAGCTCCCTTGTGGCAGTGCATCGCGCCTTCCGTTCGATTACGGACGGAGAGTGTGATATGGCGCTGGTCGGTGGAGTGAACACGATGTTGACGCCGGATGCGCATATCAGCTTCAGCAAAGCGGGAATGTTAAGTAGGGATGGTAAGTGCAAGACATTTTCCAGCCGGGCAGATGGTTATGTGCGCGGCGAAGGCGTGGGCATGCTGTTCCTCAAGAGGTTGAGTGCAGCGGAGCGAGACGGCGACCACATCTATGCCGTCATTCGGGGCAGCGCAGAGAACCACGGTGGGCGCGCCAATTCCTTGACGGCGCCAAATCCTCAGGCGCAGGCGGAACTAATTAAGGACGCTTATCGCAGGGCGGGAGTAAGTCTCACAAGCGTAAGTTACATTGAAGCCCATGGAACCGGCACGCCATTGGGGGATCCGATTGAAATTAATGGCTTGAAGATTGCCTTCCAGGGTCTATGCGAGGAAAAAGGCGAAAAACCCGGTACTGGCTACTGCGGACTGGCTTCTGTAAAGAGCAACATTGGGCATCTGGAACTGGCAGCTGGCATTGCAGGATTGATCAAAGTATTGCTTCAGATGAAGCATCGGATGCTGGTTCGCAGCCTGCATTGTGATGAGGTGAATCCTTACATACAGCTGGAAAACAGTCCTTTTTATATTGTGAACGAAAACCAATCCTGGAAGAAGCTGAAGGACGAAGCAGGAAGAGAATTGCCACTGCGCGCGGGAATCAGTTCGTTTGGATTCGGCGGCGTAAATGCTCACGTGGTGGTTGAAGAGTATGAGGGCGTGGGCCGACTTGGAAATGCTGTAAATAAGGAGACACGAAGCCATGGATCGGCGATGGTGGTTTTGTCAGCCAGGGACGGAGAACGACTGAAGGAGCAGGCGAAGCAATTGAGGCAGGCTATCGCACGGCAGAGTTTGGAAGATAGCGACCTGGCGGCGCTGGCCTATACATTGCAAGTAGGGCGTGAAGCCATGGAGCAGCGAGTAGGAATGGTAGTGCGGTCGATGAAGGAACTGGAGGCGAAACTGGAGGCGTTTGCCGAAGGTAAGAGCGGGATTGAGGGCTTGTATCGTGGCGAAGTAAAACGCAACAGTGAGACATTGGCAGTCTTCAGCGGCGACGAGGAATTGCAAGAAGCAGTGAGTAAGTGGATAAAACGAGGGAAGTGGTCCAAGTTGCTGGAACTTTGGGTAAAGGGTGTTGAGATTGACTGGAGCAGGATGCACGGGGAATCCAAGCCCCTACGCATGAGCTTGCCTACTTATCCCTTTGCTAAAGAGCGCCATTGGATCGATACATCTGCGAGCAATTTGGTTGCAGCAAACGGCAAGCCGCACGCCGCTACGGAGATTGCAGTCCTTCATCCACTGCTGCACAGCAATACCTCTGATCTGAACGAGCAACGTTATTGCTCGACCTTCACGGGAAAAGAGTTCTTCCTTGCCCATCATCAGGTGGCGTTAAACGGTCACGGAAGCCAAAAAGTGCTGCCTGGAGTGGCTTATCTGGAAATGGCCCGTGCAGCAATAGAACAGGCAGCGTCGGTTCAACGCGAATCAGGCATTCTGGAGTTGAGAAATACAGTGTGGCTGAAACCAATTGTTGTTGCCGAGCAAAGAAAAATCTCCACAGCTGTGTTTGCCAAAGATGACGACCAGATCGGTTTCGAAATCTACAGCCAGGATGCTGAGAAGAAAACGATCCACTGCCAAGGACAGGCTGTTTTCAGCCCGCACACGGCGCCAGACAGTCGTGATATCGAACAACTCAAGAGCCAGATGGAAAGCGGCAAACTTGGGCCATCTGATATTTACGAAAGGTTTGCCAGCATGGGCCTGAATTATGGTCCGGGCCATCAGGGGATAACCGACGTCTATGTTGGAGAGAAACAACTGCTCGCGCAATTGCGGTTACCAGCCGTCGTTGAAATGAATCACGACCAGTATGTGTTGCATCCCAGCTTGATGGACGGCGCATTGCAGGCTTCAATCGGCCTGATCGTCGATCAAGTCCCTAGCAAGCCGTCTGTCCCATTTGTTCTGGAATCTCTGCGCATCAAATCCGCCTGTACAAAGGAAATGTTTGCCTGGGTGCGCTACTCAAATGACAGTAAGCTTCAAGATAAGGCCATCAAATTGGATGTTGACCTGTGCGATTTACAAGGGCAGGTTTGTGTACAAATGTATGGGTTTGTCTCGCGAGTGCTGGAGAGCGCACAAAAGACGGTCCACCAGAAATCAGGTTCCAGCAATGGCCACGCGACCAATGGTCACTCCAGCAATCGCCACTCTGCTAACGGGCACATAAGCAACGGTCACTCCACTAATGGAAATGAAAGCAATGGCCATTCGAATGGACATTCAATCAACGGACATGCCATCAATGGTCACTCAAACAATGGAAATGCAGCAAACGGTCACCATAGCAATGGCCGTCAGAGCAACGGGCACTCGAACGGACAGTCAAAGAACGGCCATTCCAGCAATGGCCATCCAGAAGATAACTTTGCTTTTGACAGCGCTTTTTATCAGAAACTCATCGACGATATTTTGAATCGCGACGTTTCCATCGATGATGCAGTTGCCCTGGGATAACTCTTTGGATCCTGACTATGTCTTTTTTCACAAATTTCAAAACCATCGATCCGGCGCGCCTTGGCAGTTCCGAATTTCGGGCGGAATACCAGGTGAAGTTTGCGTATACCGCTGGTGCGATGTATAAGGCGATTGCATCGGAAGCATTGGTCGTTGCCATGGCCAGGGCAGGTATGATCGGCTACTTCGGAACTGGTGGATTGAAACTTCCAAAGATTGGCGCAGCTATCCGATCGATCAAGGCCCAGGTAAGCGGAAACCAAGCGTTTGGCATGAATTTGCTTCACAATATTGGTCAACCCGATTTGGAAAACCAGACTGTCGATCTTTTTCTCTCCCAGGGCATTCTATGTATTGAGGCTTCTGCTTACATGAATGTTACGTCGGCTGTTGTGCGATATCGTCTCAGCGGATTGACCCGCGGTCCGGAAGGAATCATCAATACGCCACACCTTGTTCTCGCAAAGGTTTCGCGTCCTGAAGTGGCTCATGTGTTCATGAGTCCGGCGCCGGAAAACATACTCCGGGATCTCGTAGCAGCCGGACAACTCACTCCGCAGGAAGCTGAGCTGGGACGGCTAATTCCGGTTGCCGGAGATATTTGCGTTGAAGCCGATTCGGGCGGCCATACCGATCAGGGCGTAGCGTATGCTCTCATGCCTGCCATGTTGCATCTTAGGGACGAAATGATGTCTCGGTATTCGTACCAAAAGAAGATCCGGGTGGGCGCAGCTGGTGGAATTGGAAGCCCGGAGGCAGCAGCAGCAGCTTTCATTATGGGCGCCGATTTCATTACTACCGGCTCCATCAATCAGTGCACTGTTGAAGCCGGCACAAGCGACAGCGTTAAAGACATGTTACAGGACATGAACGTCCAGGACACCGCTTACGCTCCGGCGGGCGACATGTTTGAAACCGGAGCCAGGGTGCAGGTCTTCAGGAAGGGCGTGTTTTTTCCGGGGCGCGCGAATAAGTTATACGAGCTCTACATGAGGCACAATTCCCTTGATGAAATCGATAGCCAGACCAGGAAGCAGATTGAAGAGAAATATTTCAAGCGGTCATTCGAAGACGTCTGGTCTGAAACCAAAAATTACTACTCCAGTGTAAATCCAGGGTTTGAGAAGTTGGCGCTATCGCCGAAACAAAAAATGGCATTGATTTTCAAGTGGTACTTCATCCATACCACCAGGTTGGCAATGCACGGGAGGGAAGATGAGAAAGTGAATTACCAGGTGCATTGCGGGCCGGCGCTTGGCTCATTTAATCAGTGGGTCAAGGGAACAGAACTTGAATCGTGGCGTAATCGCCATGTTGATGATATTGGTGAGCGCATCATGAAAGGCGCAGCCGCGGTGCTGGCAAAACGGTATGGGGAAATGATTTCGGACGATGGCAAAATTACCGAAAGACATCTTTCTGCTTCCGCGATTGGATATAACACGAGCATTGATTTCGTTGCTGTTAATCAAGAGGTCTGAATCGCAAATGTTCCTGAAAGAAACGCAGTAAAGTTTGAAAGGTTCTTCTCCCAAAAATTTCTTATCGCTGATCCATTGAGTTTATCTTGCAACGCTGCTTGTAATGGCGTGCGGCGTCATCAAAACACAAATCCCAAGTACTGTTCGACTCTGCCCGTAAAAAACGGGCTTATGGTGCAATGCAGATGAAACAAGAATTAAGACAAATATACGACGACCTGTCGAATGGCAAGCTTTCACAAAAAGAAGCGTTGGACAAAATCAAAGCGATTAAACTGCGGCAACATAGCAAGAAGGCCGCTGTCTTGCTGGCGACGCCGATTTGGCAGAACTGCGCTACGGAGGCCGTCACCGGTGTAGCGATGCTTGACTGGGCGGAACGCCATGTAGTGGTGTGCGAGCTGCCGGAGATCAACGCCGGGAAGCTTGGGTCATTGCTGAGGCAATGTGAGTGTCTGTCTCTGCAGGCAGAAGAAGAGAAGAACATTGCGCAGCGTTACAGTGACTACGCGGTGGCGTGCTTTGAACGGATCCAGAACATCCTGCGGAGCAAGCCGCAAGGAAAAGTGTTGATCCAGGTTGTGGTTGGCAACCAGCCGGAACAAGTTTTGTTTGCGGGTCTGGCGGGATTGCTTAAGACGGCGGCGCTGGAGAATCCGCTGCTGATCAGCCAACTGGTGTTCACATCGCCGCAAACGACGACGGAAGAACTAGCCGTGCAGATGCAGGCAGAGCAGGCGGTCGGGCTTGATTCACTGCTCAAAGGTACCGCAATCCGCTATGAACAGGGTGTACGGCAGGCATTGGGTTGGGAAGAAATAGCGGCGGAGATGACGGACGCAGGCAAGCCGGCGCTGGCGTGGCAAGAGCAGGGCGTGTACCTGATCACCGGCGGCTTGGGCGGACTGGGATTGGTGTTTGCCAAAGATATTTTGGAGCAGACGAAGGAAGCGCGGGTGGTGCTCACTGGACGCTCTGCATTGGACTGCGAGAAGCAGGCTTGCATCGATGGATTGTGTGCGCAGGCGACGCGAGTCAGTTACCGGCAGGTAGATCTCTGTGATCTGGACCAAGTGAGGCAGATGATCGCCGAGATTCAGGCAGAGAACGGAAAGCTGACGGGCATCCTGCATGCCGCAGGAATGATCGCAGACAACTTCATCTTGAAGAAGAACAGCGATGAGTTCAGGCAAGTGTTGGAGCCCAAAGTTACGGGCACGTACAACCTCGACCAGGCCGGCCAGGGAGTAGATCTGGATTTCTTTGTGCTGTTTTCTTCGATCGCGGGAGCGATGGGGAATGTTGGGCAGGCCGATTACGCGGCGGCGAATGGTTTTATGGACCAGTTTGCGGCGTATCGCAATGTGTTGGTTGCAACTGGAGAACGGCATGGACGCACGCGGTCGATCAACTGGGGATTGTGGCAGGCCGGAAAGATGGGAATCGATGCCGCGAACCAGGAGATGGTGCAGCAGGCCACAGGCATACAGCCGATGCAGACGGCTGCAGGATTGAAGGCGTTCCATCACAATCTGGCGTTGCCTTGTGACCAGATGCTGGTGGTGGAAGGCGATCTAAGCCGGATGCGCAGTGCGTTGCTGGGCGAGAAGACGAGAGAGGCAGAAGCTACTTCCCAAATTGCAGCTGCTGTTGAACCATCCATTGCCACCGAGAGCGAAACGGTTGTAATGGATTCTGACAGCCTTGAGGAGAAGACGCGGCAGTACCTGGTGCGGCAGTGTTCGGAGCTGTTGAAGCTGCCGTCGCACAAGATAGATCCGCAGGCGATGCTGGAGAAATACGGGATTGATTCGATTCTGGCAATGAAGCTGACCAATCAGTTGGAAAAGACATTCGGACCTCTTTCCAAGACGCTGTTCTTCGAATACCAGACGATCAGCGATTTGACGGGATATTTTCTCCGGTCGCATGCGGAGAAACTGGCGGCGATGTTTGCTACGACGAGCGATAGGCAGATGAAGTCTGTAGAGACGCGGACGCAAGTTCCGGCCACAATGCCAGAGAACAGCAGGCGGGAGAGCGGTCGGCGTGTGAACCGTTTCCGGAATAGAGCATCAAGGTCAGAGGAAGCGAATCCGGCACACAGCCCCAGTAAAACCACGGAATCTGAAGCGATTGCCATTATCGGATTGAGCGGACGTTATCCGGAAGCAATCAATGTCGAGGCTTATTGGAACAATCTGCGTCAGGGCAAGGACTGCATCGTAGAAGTGCCTAAGGAGCGCTGGGACTGGCGTGAGTACTTCAGCGATGATCGCAGCAAACCGGGACAGCACTTCAGCAAGTGGGGGGGCTTCATTACAGGGGTAGACGAGTTCGATCCTTTGTTCTTTAACATCTCGCCCAAGGAAGCGAAATACATCGATCCGCAGGAGCGGTTATTTCTGCAGCATGCCTGGATGGCGATCGAAGATGCGGGCTACACACGCGTAAGTCTGCAGACGCCGTGCGAGCAGGACCAGCCGGGGCAGGTAGGCGTGTATGTGGGGTTGATGTACAGCGAATACCAGTTGTTTGGAGCAGAAGCTGGGGTGCAGGGCAGGCGGATGGGAATCGCCGGCAGCGCAGCCAGCATCGCCAACCGGGTGTCGTATGCACTGAACCTGCATGGTCCCAGCATGACTCTGGATACGATGTGTTCATCGTCGTTGACGGCGATTCATATTGCGTGCCAGGACCTGAAGCAGGGACGGACCAGTCTGGCGATTGCGGGGGGGGTGAATGTAAGCATTCATCCGAATAAATACCTGGTGCTGAGCGCGGGGCAGTTTATCTCGAGCGACGGTCATTGTCAGAGCTTTGGCGAGGGTGGCGATGGATATATCCCGGGAGAGGGAGTTGGGGTAGTCATACTTAAGAGACTGTCCGAGGCCGAGAGAGACGGTGACCATATCTATGGTGTGATTCGGGGGAGCGGGCTCAATCATGGAGGTAAGACGAATGGGTACACGGTGCCGAACCCGCAGGCGCAAGCCAGTGCGATCGGTAGAGCATTGGCGGAAGCGAAGGTGGATGCGCGGCAGATCAGCTACATTGAAGCGCATGGAACGGGTACGAAGCTGGGTGACCCGATCGAGATTGCTGCCCTCAGTAAGGTCTTCCAGCAACACAGGCAGGAAGCGGGATTCTGCCGGATAGGCTCGGCGAAATCGAATATCGGTCACTGCGAGTCGGCGGCGGGAATAGCGGGACTGACGAAGGTGCTGATGCAGATGCAGCACGGGCAGATCGTGCCATCGCTGCATTCGGCGCAGTTGAATCCCCATATTGATTTTGACAAGAGTCCGTTTGTGGTCAACCAGGAGTTGAGGCCGTGGGAGCAAGCTGTGATCGACGGGAAGAAGATGCCACGGATGGCGGGAATCTCGTCGTTCGGGGCTGGCGGATCGAATGCCCACATGATCGTGGAGGAGTATGAGCAGGCGGTGCAACCGTCGGCGGGGGTCGGGAAAGTGATGGTTCTGCTTTCGGCCAGGACGGCGGAGCAGCTGAAGCAGAAAGCCACAGAGCTATTGGACTTTGTTCGGGCCCGGATGAGCACACTGGATCTGGCTGCCGTGGCGTACACATTGCAGGTTGGGCGCGAGCCGATGGAAGAGCGGCTGGGTTTTGTGGTGAGTTGGCCTGACGAGTTGATAGAAAAGCTGCAAGCCTATGTGGCGGGTAAGCAGGACATTGAAGATGCGTATCAGGGAGCGGTGAAGCGTAACCAAGAAGCGCTCTCGTTGTTCAGCACAGACGCTGATCTGCAGCAGACGATCGACAAATGGATAGCAAACAAGAAGGTCTCCAAGCTGGTGGAGATGTGGGCGAAGGGTCTGGATGTGGATTGGAGCAAGCTGTACGGCGAGATCAAGCCGCAGCGCATGAGCCTGCCGACATATCCGTTTGCCAGGGAGCGTTACTGGATCGATATCACGGAGGCAACAAAGACCGGTACCAATGGCGTTGCCACTACGGTCCTTCATCCTTTATTGCACAGCAACACCTCTGACCTAAGCGTGCAACGCTACAGCTCTAGCTTTACCGGCGACGAGTTTTTCCTTGCTGATCATCAGGTCAGGGCACAGGGTTTGAGAAATCAAAAAGTTTTTTCCAGCGTGGCCTATATGGAAATGGCGCGTGCGGCAATGGAGCAGGCTTGTCCGGCAAAGCCGGAATCGACGGTGTTGGAGCTTCACAATACCGTATGGGCCCCCCCAACGCTAATTGCCGAAAAAAAGCGCATCAGTATTGCGTTACTGGCTAATGGCAAGGACCAGGTCGACTTTGAGATTTACAGTGAAGATGCGGAACAGGAGATCGTGCATTGCCAGGGCCGGGCGATCTGGAGTCGTGAAGCGGCGCCGGCGAGACTCGGTGCCGATCAGCTCAAAGCACAGATGCGGCAAGGCCACATGGATCCGAGCGCAGTTTATACGGCTATCCCCCAGAGTGGTCTGGTTTGTGGCCCCGCGTTGCAGTCAATCACCGCCATTCATTTGGGGAACAATGAACTATTAGCGCAGCTGCGCCTGCCGGTCATGGTGGCAGATAAGTCGGCGGATTATGTCCTGCATCCGAGTTTGATGGACGGAGCGATGCAGGCATGTGTTGTATTGATGGGAGAAGGGTCAGGTGGTTCCCGGCAGTCGCGATCATCATTTGCGCTGGACTCGATGCGCATTGTCTCGCCGTGCACCCCGGAGATGATGGCCTGGGTGCGTTACGCGTCGGGCAGCCACGCAGGGGACGCGACGGTCAGGATCGATATCGACCTGTGCGATGGCCAGGGCAACATCTGTGTGCAGATGCGTGGAGTGAGCTGGCAGCAGGTCATGGAAATAGCCGAGCCCACGGTGCAACCTGTCATTAATACTGTCGCGGCGTCAACGACATCGGCGGCTCCTGCCGTGCGCAAGGAAATCGCATTGGTAACGGACCATCCAGTTTCCCTCTCTCCAGTTGAGCGGAAGAAACCGGCGAGTATTTCTTTGAGTGGACGTGGCAAGCCGGTCTTAGATGAACCGGATTCTTCACCGAAAACGGCAACGCGGCCCAAGGCATCGATTGCTCTGACAAGCCCAGTAGCAGGTACATCGTCTTTTCTCGCTAGCAGCGTGGCTGCAGCGAGTTCTTCTTCTGTATCTTCCGTCAGGCTGTTCGATTGCGGCAATGGCGTTTTCTCCATTGAGATCGGCGAGCCGGCAAGCAGCAATCCAGCAGTAAAAGGCGTGATGGCTGACCTGCTTAAGGCCATGGGGAGAGTGCAGCAGGAGACTTCGCTCAAAGTGCTGACCTTGCGAGGCGTCGAGCGCTGTCTGGCGGCTGATGGTAGAGAACAGTATAACCTGGCGATTGAGCAGAAGCTGTATCAGAGCCTAGTGTTATTTCCATATCCGGTCATCGCCAAAGTGGAAGGCGATGCTGCCGGAGCAGGCTTTCTGCTGGCCGCGTTGTGTGACTTCATGGTGTTGAATGAAGATGCGACGTACCGTTACACGGATGCGCAAAATGGTTTCTGTCCCACGTCTGCAGAAGCCAAGCTGTTCAGCGAACGCTTTGGTGACACTCAGGCACAGGATTTTCTATATGGAACCACTGCTGCGACGGGCAGGCAACTGCGCGTGAAGGGTTGGACGTGCCCCATCGTCGCAAGGGAGCAAGTTGGGACGCATGCGGAACAGCTGGCAACGATGCTGGCAGGGAAATCGCAGGAAGCTCTGGGGTTATTGAAACAGCACCTGAGGCGGAATATGGCCGATGTAGTCAAGACGCTGACGCCCGTGGAGGCCGCGACGGAGATTCAATCCGATGTGGTGGCAAAAGCAATTGCTTCGTCAGCACCGTATCTTATCCTGGAAACTGTGGCAAACAATGTTGTGGTAATCAGGTTCGCTGCTGCGAGCGGAGAGGTCGATCCCAAGAATCTGATTCTCGATCTAGGGGTCATCCTGGCCGAGATGCAGCAGGCTGGGTACAAGGCGGCGGTGCTGGCCAGCGAAGAGAAAGGTTTACTTGAGGGAACAGAACAAGCAATCACCGAAGACGTTTTGCAGGATTTCCAACGGGTGGTGATGGAGTCGGAAATTCCTGTGGCGGCGGCGTTGGCGGGGGATGCAAGAGGAAATGCGTGGCTGCTGGGCCAAGTATGTGATGCATGCGTGTACAGCAAGACTGGCGCGTACTCGGCGGGTGGGATGGGGGACGGGACAGGCGTGATGCAAATGGCTGCCGTGCTGTTCCGGCATCGTTTTGGCAGCACGGTGGGAAAAGAAATCCTGCTGAGCGGCGCAGAGTATTCGGGAGCGGAGTTGGAGCGGCGCGTCGGCACGGTGCTGGTGGCGGAGAGCGATCAGGTATTGGCTGCAGGCATACGGGTGGCGGAGAGCTGGGCGAAAATGCCTAGGACGACGCTGGCTGCCTGGAAGAAGCAGACAGCAGCAACTCTGGAGGAGCAGCATCGCAGCCTGCCGGCGGTAGCCCAGCGGGAAGAGCAAGAGCAGACCTCTGAACTCCTAATCATTGAGCCGACTCACATTGCGCTTCGTTCGAAGGTAGTCACAGTCAGGGTCCACCCTGAAGGTATTGTTGTCGTGAAGATGGAAGACCGGGAAGCCAAGAACATGTTTTCCGAGGCGTTTATGGAAGGCGTGGCAGAAGCCTTCGCCCATATCGAGCAGATGCCGGGATACAAGGTGGTGGTGCTGACCGGATACGACAGCTACTTTGCCTCGGGCGGGACAAAAGAAAGCTTGCTGGCGATCCAGGCGGGCCAGATCAAGTTTACTGATACCAGGATTTTCCAGGCAGCGCTGGATTGCAAGCTGCCGGTGATTGCGGCTATGCAGGGACACGGCATAGGCGCGGGACTTGCACTGGGAATGTTTGCTGACGTTGTGCTGCTGAGTGAAGAAAGCCGATACGTGAGTCCTTATATGAATTACGGATTCACGCCAGGAGCGGGAGCGACGTATATTCTACCCAGCAAGATCGGACAGGATCTGGGGCGAGAGAGCCTGCTGACGGGACAGGATTATGCTGGGCGTGAATGGAAAGAGCGTGGGCTGAGACTCCCGGTGATGCCACGGAAGGACGTATATGCAACCGCGATGACGCTGGCCAAGCAGATAGCGGAGTCGGGACGCAGCCGGTTGATGAGGCTCAAGCGGCAGTTGACCGGAGATGTACACCAGCAGTTGGAAGAAACGTATCGTTTGGAAGTGGCGATGCACGAGAAGACCTTCGTGGGCCAGTCCGGCACGTTGGCGCAGATTGAGAAGAACTTTTATCAGGAACCGGACGCATCGCGTGGCGGCGCTCAGAAAACATCGGTCGAACCGGCGACTCCCCAGCAAGAGCCTGTCACAACGGCGAACCCATCGGCCGACAATGATGTGCTGCATGAAGTCACGGCGAGTCTGAAGACGCTTCTGGCCAACGAACTGCAGATGCGCGAAAGCGACATTGACGAGAATGTCCAGTTCATAGATCTGGGGTTGGACTCGATTAGCGGCGTGACCTGGGTGCGGAAGATCAATGAGAAGTATCAAACTGCGATTGAAGCAATCAAAATCTACAGTTATCCGATGCTGAGCCAATTCGCTCGTTACATTAAGGAAGAAGCAGAAAAGAATGGAGCCCTATCGAATGCGTCTGCGCCTTCCGCGATAAAGATGCCGATAGCGTCGGCAAAGTGCAAGGCTTCGTCAGCGCAGCCCACGAAGTCCATAAAGCGAGCGGCACAGAAGCTCACGTCGTGGCGCAGCCGAAAGACATCGCGATTCAGCAGCACATCGGGGAACCATCAGGCAGAGCCAATTGCGGTGATCGGCATGGCCGGGCAATTCCCGCAAGCCAAGAATCTGGAAGAGTTCTGGCAGAACATTGCGCAAGGCAGAAATTGCGTTACTCAGGTTCCATCCGATCGATGGGATGTAGATGCCTATTATCAGCCGGGCGAACCTGTGGAAGGCAAGACAAACAGCCGGTGGATAGGTGCATTAGAAGAATATGACCGTTTCGACCCGTTGTTTTTTAACATCTCGCCCACGGAAGCCGAGAGCATGGACCCGCAACAGCGGTTGTTTCTGCAGACTTGCTGGCACAGCATTGAAAACGCGGGATACGATGCGCGAGCATTGTCCGGCAGCAAGTGTGGCGTGTTCGTCGGCTGCGCCAATGGGGACTACCACCAGTTATCGCGACAGCAAAGATTAACAGCGCAAGGTTTTACGGGTGGCGCGATGTCGATTCTGGCGGCGCGCATCTCTTACTTTCTGAATCTGCAAGGCCCGTGTATCTCCATCGACACAGCCTGCTCTTCATCACTGGTTGCCATCGCCCATGCCTGTGACAGTTTGATTTCCGGCAGCAGTGATCTGGCGCTCGCGGGCGGCGTCTCTGTGATGGCCGGACCTGAACTGCATATCAAGACGTCGCAAGCGGGCATGCTCTCTGCTGAAGGCAAGTGCTGCGCTTTCGATCAATGTGCCGATGGCATCGTGCTGGGTGAAGCTGTGGGTGTGGTGCTGCTGAAACGACTGGCCGACGCACAGCGCGATCGCGACATTATTTATGGAGTGGTCCAAGGATGGGGCGTGAATCAGGACGGCAAGACTAATGGCATTACCGCGCCCAATCCGGAATCGCAAGCGCGGCTGGAGCAGGAGGTTTATGACAAATATCAGATCGATCCCGCCAAGATCCAGTTGATTGAAGCCCACGGCACCGGCACCAAGTTGGGCGACCCCATTGAAGTGGAAGGCCTGAAGAAAGCGTTTGGAAAGTATACGCAGAGCAAAGGGCATTGTGCTCTGGGATCGGTAAAAAGCAATATCGGTCATTGTCTAACGGCGGCGGGGATCGGAGGATTCATTAAGCTCCTTCTGGCGCTGCAACACAAGCAACTACCTCCCACCATCAACTTTGAGCGTTTGAATGAGCACATCGATTTGAAAGACAGCCCGTTCTATATCAACAGGCAATTACAGGAATGGAAGTTGCAGAGTGCGCAGAAGCGCCATGCTGCGATCAGTTCTTTTGGCTTCAGCGGAACGAACGCACATATCGTGATCGGCGAATATGTGCCGCCGGCGGCGATCAAACCGTTTGTTACCATTGTGCAAAACACCAAGAAAGCCGTCCTGTTGTCGTCCAGAACGGCCGCCCAACTTAAGGAAAAAGCCCGCGATCTGTGCAACTTCATTCGGAAGCAGCCATCTCTGGATTTGGATGAAATCGCCTTTACATTACAGGTAGGCCGCGAGCCGATGGAAGAACGCGTGGGATTTCTAGTGAGTTCGACGAACCAATTAGTGGAAAAGCTTGATGCATTTGTGGCGGGTGGACAAGATCTTAAAGATGTTTATCAGGGAAATGGGAAACGCAACCAGGAAGCGCTTTCATTGTTCAGGGCAGATCCTGATCTGCAGCAAACCATCGAGAAATGGATAGCGCAAAAGAAGCTGCCCCGACTGCTGGATTTGTGGGCTAAAGGGCTGGAGTTGGATTGGAACAAGTTGTACAGCGGCGTCAAGCCCCAGCGCATTGCTCTACCTGTATATCCGTTTGCCAAAGAGCGTTATTGGATCGACACGGAAGCGATTAGGCGGAATGCAGCCAGCGATGCGGCCGCAGTAAGCCTGACGGCTGGTCTTCATCCGTTATTGCACTGCAATACTTCAGACTTCAACGAGCAGAGTTACAGCGCAACTTTTAGCGGTAAGGAATTTTTCCTGACAGATCATCAGGTCCGCATTGATGTCCGGCCCGCGCAAAAAGTGCTGCCGGGGATGATCTACCCGGAAATGGCGCGTGCGGCAATCGAACAGGCGTGGCACGATCGACCGGCATCAACGATGTTGGAGCTACACAATATGGTGTGGGCGCAACCAATCGTGATTAGCGAAAAGAAACAAGTCAGCATCGCGTTGTCGCCGAATGATAACGATCAAATCGAATATGAGATATACAGCCACGATGCAGATCAGGAAATCGTCCATTGCCAGGGTTGTGCGGTTCTGAGTGATCAAGCAGCCCCAAATAGGCTTGACCTGGAGCAACTCCAGGCACAAATGGGTCAAAGCAAATTAGAGTCAGCAAACGTGTATGCAGGCTGCGCCCAGATGGGGCTGATTTATGGGCCCGCTTTCCAGGGAGTCACAGCCATTCATCTGGGCAGCAGACAAGTATTGGCGCACTTGCGGTTGCCGAAGGCGGCGGAGCCAACGTGGGGAGACTACATCCTGCACCCGAGCCTGGTAGACAGCGCGTTGCAGGCGTGTGTTGGACTGATCGATGTTGGGATCGAATCCCGCAGGCCACGTATGCCCTTCTCGTTGGAAATGCTGCGCATTGTCTCGCCTTGTACCCCGCAGATGATCGCCTGGGTGCGTTATGCCGAGGGCAGTAAATCGGAAGATAAGGTCGTAAAGCTAGATATCGATCTATGCGATGAGAGTGGGAACATCTGCGTGCAACTGCATGGATTGTCTTTGCGCATAATGAGCAAAGAGATCAGTCCATCTGACGCGAGAGAGCAAGCGATCAATAAGTTTCTTGCGGTTCCGGTGTGGAAGACGGAGGCCGTCACCGGTGTAGCGATGCTTGACTGGGCGGAACGCCATGTAGTGGTGTGCGAGCTGCCGGAGATCAACGCCGGGAAGCTTGGGTCATTGCTGAGGCAATGTCAGTGTCTGTCTCTGCAGGCAGAAGAAGAGAAGAACATTGCGCAGCGTTACAGTGACTACGCGGTGGCGTGCTTTGAACGGATCCAGAACATCCTGCGGAGCAAGCCGCAAGGAAAAGTGTTGATCCAGGTTGTGGTTGGCAACCAGCCGGAACAAGTTTTGTTTGCGGGTCTGGCGGGATTGCTTAAGACGGCGGCGCTGGAGAATCCGCTGCTGATCAGCCAACTGGTGCTCACATCGCCGCAAACGACGACGGAAGAACTAGCCGTGCAGATGCAGGCAGAGCAGGCGGTCGGACTTGATTCACTGCTCAAAGGTACCGCAATCCGCTATGAACAGGGTGTACGGCAGGCATTGGGTTGGGAAGAAATAGCGGCGGAGATGACGGACGCAGGCAAGCCGGCGCTGGCGTGGCAAGAGCAGGGCGTGTACCTGATCACCGGCGGCTTGGGCGGACTGGGATTGGTGTTTGCCAAAGATATTTTGGAGCAGACGAAGGAAGCGCGGGTGGTGCTCACTGGACGCTCTGCATTGGACTGCGAGAAGCAGGCTTGCATCGATGGATTGTGTGCGCAGGCGACGCGAGTCAGTTACCGGCAGGTAGATCTCTGTGATCTGGACCAAGTGAGGCAGATGATCGCCGAGATTCAGGCAGAGAACGGAAAGCTGACGGGCATCCTGCATGCCGCAGGAATGATCGCAGACAACTTCATCTTGAAGAAGAACAGCGATGAGTTCAGGCAAGTGTTGGAGCCCAAAGTTACGGGCACGTACAACCTCGACCAGGCCGGCCAGGGAGTAGATCTGGATTTCTTTGTGCTGTTTTCTTCGATCGCGGGAGCGATGGGGAATGTTGGGCAGGCCGATTACGCGGCGGCGAATGGTTTTATGGACCAGTTTGCGGCGTATCGCAATGTGTTGGTTGCAACTGGAGAACGGCATGGACGCACGCGGTCGATCAACTGGGGATTGTGGCAAGCCGGAAAGATGGGAATCGATGCCGCGAACCAGGAGATGGTGCAGCAGGCCACAGGCATACAGCCGATGCAGACGGCTGCAGGATTGAAGGCGTTCCATCACAATCTGGCGTTGCCTTGTGACCAGATGCTGGTGGTGGAAGGCGATCTAAGCCGGATGCGCAGTGCGTTGCTGGGCGAGAAGACGAGAGAGGCAGAAGCTACTTCCCAAATTGCAGCTGCTGTTGAACCATCCATTGCCACCGAGAGCGAAACGGTTGTAATGGATTCTGACAGCCTTGAGGAGAAGACGCGGCAGTACCTGGTGCGGCAGTGTTCGGAGCTGTTGAAGCTGCCGTCGCACAAGATAGATCCGCAGGCGATGCTGGAGAAATACGGGATTGATTCGATTCTGGCAATGAAGCTGACCAATCAGTTGGAAAAGACATTCGGACCTCTTTCCAAGACGCTGTTCTTCGAATACCAGACGATCAGCGATTTGGCGGGATATTTTCTCCGGTCGCATGCGGAGAAACTGGCGGCGATGTTTGCGACGACGAGCGATAGGCAGATGAAGTCTGTAGAGACGCGGACGCAAGTTCCGGCCACAATGCCAGAGAACAGCAGGCGGGAGAGCGGTCGGCGTGTGAACCGTTTCCGGAATAGAGCATCAAGGTCAGAGGAAGCGAATCCGGCACACAGCCCCAGTAAAACCACGGAATCTGAAGCGATTGCCATTATCGGATTGAGCGGACGTTATCCGGAAGCAATCAATGTCGAGGCTTATTGGAACAATCTGCGTCAGGGCAAGGACTGCATCGTAGAAGTGCCTAAGGAGCGCTGGGACTGGCGTGAGTACTTCAGCGATGATCGCAGCAAACCGGGACAGCACTTCAGCAAGTGGGGGGGCTTCATTACAGGGGTAGACGAGTTCGATCCTTTGTTCTTTAACATCTCGCCCAAGGAAGCGAAATACATCGATCCGCAGGAGCGGTTATTTCTGCAGCATGCCTGGATGGCGATCGAAGATGCGGGCTACACACGCGCAAGTCTGCAGACGCCGTGCGAGCAGGACCAGCCGGGGCAGGTAGGCGTGTATGTGGGGTTGATGTACAGCGAATACCAGTTGTTTGGAGCAGAAGCTGGGGTGCAGGGCAGGCGGATGGGAATCGCCGGCAGCGCAGCCAGCATCGCCAACCGGGTGTCGTATGCACTGAACCTGCATGGTCCCAGCATGACTCTGGATACGATGTGTTCATCGTCGTTGACGGCGATTCATATTGCGTGCCAGGACCTGAAGCAGGGACGGACCAGTCTGGCGATTGCGGGGGGGGTGAATGTAAGCATTCATCCGAATAAATACCTGGTGCTGAGCGCGGGGCAGTTTATCTCGAGCGACGGTCATTGTCAGAGCTTTGGCGAGGGTGGCGATGGATATATCCCGGGAGAGGGAGTTGGGGTAGTCATACTTAAGAGACTGTCCGAGGCCGAGAGAGACGGTGACCATATCTATGGTGTGATTCGGGGGAGCGGGCTCAATCATGGAGGTAAGACGAATGGGTACACGGTGCCGAACCCGCAGGCGCAAGCCAGTGCGATCGGTAGAGCATTGGCGGAAGCGAAGGTGGATGCGCGGCAGATCAGCTACATTGAAGCGCATGGAACGGGTACGAAGCTGGGTGACCCGATCGAGATTGCTGCCCTCAGTAAGGTCTTCCAGCAACACAGGCAGGAAGCGGGATTCTGCCGGATAGGCTCGGCGAAATCGAATATCGGTCACTGCGAGTCGGCGGCGGGAATAGCGGGACTGACGAAGGTGCTGATGCAGATGCAGCACGGGCAGATCGTGCCATCGCTGCATTCGGCGCAGTTGAATCCCCATATTGATTTTGACAAGAGTCCGTTTGTGGTCAACCAGGAGTTGAGGCCGTGGGAGCAAGCTGTGATCGACGGGAAGAAGATGCCACGGATGGCGGGAATCTCGTCGTTCGGGGCTGGCGGATCGAATGCCCACATGATCGTGGAGGAGTATGAGCAGGCGGTGCAACCGTCGGCGGGGG
This sequence comes from Terriglobia bacterium, assembly GCA_963831465.1. Taxonomy (GTDB): domain Bacteria; phylum Acidobacteriota; class Terriglobia; order Terriglobales; family Acidobacteriaceae; genus Angelobacter. The sequence continues at coordinate 281,850 of CAWHQH010000034.1, forward strand.
TCGGGAAAGTGATGGTTCTGCTTTCGGCCAGGACGGCGGAGCAGCTGAAGCAGAAAGCCACAGAGCTATTGGACTTTGTTCGGGCCCGGATGAGCACACTGGATCTGGCTGCCGTGGCGTACACATTGCAGGTTGGGCGCGAGCCGATGGAAGAGCGGTGGGTTTTGTGGTGAGTTGGCCTGACGAGTTGATAGAAAAGCTGCAAGCCTATGTGGCGGGTAAGCAGGACATTGAAGATGCGTATCAGGGAGCGGTGAAGCGTAACCAAGAAGCGCTCTCGTTGTTCAGCACAGACGCTGATCTGCAGCAGACGATCGACAAATGGATAGCAAACAAGAAGGTCTCCAAGCTGGTGGAGATGTGGGCGAAGGGTCTGGATGTGGATTGGAGCAAGCTGTACGGCGAGATCAAGCCGCAGCGCATGAGCCTGCCGACATATCCGTTTGCCAGGGAGCGTTACTGGATCGATATCACGGAGGCAACAAAGACCGGTACCAATGGCGTTGCCACTACGGTCCTTCATCCTTTGTTGCACAGCAATACTTCTGATCTGTCTGAGCAGAGCTATAGCGCAACCTTGAGCGGCGAAGAATTTTTCATCAAAGACCATCAAGGTAGATGGACAAAAAGCTTTGCCTGAGGCGGCTTATCTGGAGATGGCGCGCGTGGCAGTACAAAAAGCTGCCCGCACTGCCAAAGAAGCTGGCCTGGAATTGCGCGACGTAGCCTGGGCGCAACCGATCGCCTTCGATGACAAGGTAAACGACAAGAAACAGATCCGTATTGCATTACTGGCTAATGGCAAGGACCAGGTCGACTTTGAGATTTACAGTGAAGATGCGGAACAGGAGATCGTGCATTGCCAGGGCCGGGCGATCTGGAGTCGTGAAGCGGCGCCGGCGAGACTCGGTGCCGATCAGCTCAAAGCACAGATGCGGCAAGGCCACATGGATCCGAGCGCAGTTTATACGGCTATCCCCCAGAGTGGTCTGGTTTGTGGCCCCGCGTTGCAGTCAATCACCGCCATTCATTTGGGGAACAATGAACTATTAGCGCAGCTGCGCCTGCCGGTCATGGTGGCAGATAAGTCGGCGGATTATGTCCTGCATCCGAGTTTGATGGACGGAGCGATGCAGGCATGTGTTGTATTGATGGGAGAAGGGTCAGGTGGTTCCCGGCAGTCGCGATCATCATTTGCGCTGGACTCGATGCGCATTGTCTCGCCGTGCACCCCGGAGATGATGGCCTGGGTGCGTTACGCGTCGGGCAGCCACGCAGGGGACGCGACGGTCAGGATCGATATCGACCTGTGCGATGGCCAGGGCAACATCTGTGTGCAGATGCGTGGAGTGAGCTGGCAGCAGGTCATGGAAATAGCCGAGCCCACGGTGCAACCTGTCATTAATACTGTCGCGGCGTCAACGACATGGGCGGAGGCTCCTGCCGTGCGCAAGGAAATCGCATTGGTAATGGACCATCCAGTTTCCCTCTCTCCAGTTGAGCGCAAGAAACCGGCGAGTATTTCTTTGAGTGGACGTGGCAAGCCGGTCTTAGATGAACCGGATTCTTCACCGAAAACGGCAACGCGGCCCAAGGCATCGATTGCTCTGACAAGCCCAGTAGCAGGTACATCGTCTTTTCTCGCTAGCAGCGTGGCTGCAGCGAGTTCTTCTTCTGTATCTTCCGTCAGGCTGTTCGATTGCGGCAATGGCGTTTTCTCCATTGAGATCGGCGAGCCGGCAAGCAGCAATCCAGCAGTAAAAGGCGTGATGGCTGACCTGCTTAAGGCCATGGGGAGAGTGCAGCAGGAGACTTCGCTCAAAGTGCTGACCTTGCGAGGCGTCGAGCGCTGTCTGGCGGCTGATGGTAGAGAACAGTATAACCTGGCGATTGAGCAGAAGCTGTATCAGAGCCTAGTGTTATTTCCATATCCGGTCATCGCCAAAGTGGAAGGCGATGCTGCCGGAGCAGGCTTTCTGCTGGCCGCGTTGTGTGACTTCATGGTGTTGAATGAAGATGCGACGTACCGTTACACGGATGCGCAAAATGGTTTCTGTCCCACGTCTGCAGAAGCCAAGCTGTTCAGCGAACGCTTTGGTGACACTCAGGCACAGGATTTTCTATATGGAACCACTGCTGCGACGGGCAGGCAACTGCGCGTGAAGGGTTGGACGTGCCCCATCGTCGCAAGGGAGCAAGTTGGGACGCATGCGGAACAGCTGGCAACGATGCTGGCAGGGAAATCGCAGGAAGCTCTGGGGTTATTGAAACAGCACCTGAGGCGGAATATGGCCGATGTAGTCAAGACGCTGACGCCCGTGGAGGCCGCGACGGAGATTCAATCCGATGTGGTGGCAAAAGCAATTGCTTCGTCAGCACCGTATCTTATCCTGGAAACTGTGGCAAACAATGTTGTGGTAATCAGGTTCGCTGCTGCGAGCGGAGAGGTCGATCCCAAGAATCTGATTCTCGATCTAGGGGTCATCCTGGCCGAGATGCAGCAGGCTGGGTACAAGGCGGCGGTGCTGGCCAGCGAAGAGAAAGGTTTACTTGAGGGAACAGAACAAGCAATCACCGAAGACGTTTTGCAGGATTTCCAACGGGTGGTGATGGAGTTGGAAATTCCTGTGGCGGCGGCGTTGGCGGGGGATGCAAGAGGAAATGCGTGGCTGCTGGGCCAAGTATGTGATGCATGCGTGTACAGCAAGACTGGCGCGTACTCGGCGGCTGGGATGGGGGACGGGACAGGCGTGATGCAAATGGCTGCCGTGCTGTTCCGGCATCGTTTTGGCAGCACGGTGGGGAAAGAAATCCTGCTGAGCGGCGCAGAGTATTCGGGAGCGGAGTTGGAGCGGCGCGTCGGCACGGTGCTGGTGGCGGAGAGCGATCAGGTATTGGCTGCAGGCATACGGGTGGCGGAGAGCTGGGCGAAAATGCCTAGGACGACGCTGGCTGCCTGGAAGAAGCAGACAGCAGCAACTCTGGAGGAGCAGCATCGCAGCCTGCCGGCGGTAGCCCAGCGGGAAGAGCAAGAGCAGACCTCTGAACTCCTAATCATTGAGCCGACTCACATTGCGCTTCGTTCGAAGGTAGTCACAGTCAGGGTCCACCCTGAAGGTATTGTTGTCGTGAAGATGGAAGACCGGGAAGCCAAGAACATGTTTTCCGAGGCGTTTATGGAAGGCGTGGCAGAAGCCTTCGCCCATATCGAGCAGATGCCGGGATACAAGGTGGTGGTGCTGACCGGATACGACAGCTATTTTGCCTCGGGCGGGACAAAAGAAAGCTTGCTGGCGATCCAGGCGGGCCAGATCAAGTTTACTGATACCAGGATTTTCCAGGCAGCGCTGGATTGCAAGCTGCCGGTGATTGCGGCTATGCAGGGACACGGCATAGGCGCGGGACTTGCACTGGGAATGTTTGCTGACGTTGTGCTGCTGAGTGAAGAAAGCCGATACGTGAGTCCTTATATGAATTACGGATTCACGCCAGGAGCGGGAGCGACGTATATTCTACCCAGCAAGATCGGACAGGATCTGGGGCGAGAGAGCCTGCTGACGGGACAGGATTATGCTGGGCGTGAATGGAAAGAGCGTGGGCTGAGACTCCCGGTGATGCCACGGAAGGACGTATATGCAACCGCGATGACGCTGGCCAAGCAGATAGCGGAGTCGGGACGCAGCCGGTTGATGAGGCTCAAGCGGCAGTTGACCGGAGATGTACACCAGCAGTTGGAAGAAACGTATCGTTTGGAAGTGGCGATGCACGAGAAGACCTTCGTGGGCCAGTCCGGCACGTTGGCGCAGATTGAGAAGAACTTTTATCAGGAACCGGACGCATCGCGTGGCGGCGCTCAGAAAACATCGGTCGAACCGGCGACTCCCCAGCAAGAGCCTGTCACAACGGCGAACCCATCGGCCGACAATGATGCGCTGCATGAAGTCACGGCGAGTCTGAAGACGCTTCTGGCCAACGAACTGCAGATGCGCGAAAGCGACATTGACGAGAATGTCCAGTTCATAGATCTGGGGTTGGACTCGATTAGCGGCGTGACCTGGGTGCGGAAGATCAATGAGAAGTATCAAACTGCGATTGAAGCAATCAAAATCTACAGTTATCCGATGCTGAGCCAATTCGCTCGTTACATTAAGGAAGAAGCAGAAAAGCAGGGCACGCTGGCGGCTCCGCCAGCGCCTACGCGCCGTATGCCGGTGGCATCCACCCGGAGCAAGACGTGCCGCGCCAGCAGGTCACGCGCAGTGGCAAAAAGCTCACGTCCTGGCGCAACCGCGCGGCTCGCGATTCGGCCGCGCCGCATCGGGGAACCGTCATTCCGAACCCATTGCCGTCATCGGCATGGCCGGCAAATTCCCGCAGGCCAAGAATCTCGAAGAGTTCTGGCAGAACATTGCGCAGGGTAGCAATTGCATCACCCAGGTACCACCCGACCGCTGGGATGTGAATGCCTATTATCAGGCGGGCAAACCGGTTGCCGGCAAGACCAACAGCCAGTGGGCAGGTACCTGGAAGATTACGATCGGTTCGATCCACTGTTTTTCAATATATCCCCGTCTGAAGCGGAGAACATGGAACCGCAGCAGCGGCTATTTCTGCAGGCGTGCTGGCACACCATTGAAAACGCCGGATACGATGCGCGAACACTGTCCGGCAGCAAGTGCGGCGTTTTTGTTGGCTGGGCCAGGGGACTATCGCCAGCTGTCGCGGGAACAGCGGTTGAGCGCGCAAGGCTTCACGGCGGTGCGACGTCGATTTTGGCGGCGCGTATCTCGTATTTCCTGAACCTGCAGGGCCCCTGCCTATCCATCGACACTGCCTGTTCTTCATCGCTGGTGGCCATTGCCCATGCTTGTGACAGCTTGATTTCCGGCAGCAGCGATCTCGCGTTGGCCGGCGGCGTCTCTGCCATGTCCGGACCGGAGATACAGATCAAGACTTCGCAGGCAGGTATGCTCTCGCCAGAGGGCAAGTGCTATGCCGTTCGATCAACGAGCTAACGGTTTCGTTCCAGGTGAAGGCGTGGGCGTCGTAATGTTCAAGCGGCTGGCCGACGCGCAGAGGGATCGCGACATCATTTACGGAGTCATCCAGGGATGGGGTGTCAATCAGGACGGCAAGACCAACGGCATTACCGCGCCGAATCCGGAATCGCAAGCGCGCCTGGAGCAGGAAATCTATGACAAGTATCAGATCGATCCTGCCAATATCCAGTTGATTGAGGCCCACGGCACCGGCACCAAGTTGGGTGATCCCATCGAAGTGGAAGGCCTAAAGAAAGCTTTCAAAAATATACGCAGGAGAAGGCATACTGCGCCCTGGCACGGTAAAGAGCAATATTGGACATTGCATGACGGCCGCGGGAGTTGCCGGCTTTATCAAGCTCTTCTGGCGCTTAAAGCACAAGCAACTGCCGCCCACCATCAACTTTGAGAAGTTGAACGAGCACATTGATTTACAAGACAGCCCGTTCTACATCAACAGTCAGTTACAGGAATGGAAGTCACAAGGATCCACGAGACGCCAGGGCGCAGTCAGCTCGTTTGGCTTCGGCGGTACCAATGCGCATATCGTCGTCGGTGAATATGTGCCGCCAGCAGAAGCCAAGCTGCCTTCAACGATCACGCCAAATCGGAAGAGCATTGTTCCCTTGTCTGCCAGAACGGCCACGCAACTCAAGCAAAGGGCCAGCGAGCTAAGCGACTTCATTCGCAAACAGCCGTCACTGGATCTGGACGAGATCGCTTATACGCTGCAGGTAGGCCGCGAGCCGATGGAAGAACGGGTGGGCTTCCAGGCGAATTCCGTAAAGCAACTCGCAGAAAAGTTAGACGCTTATATAGCAGGTCAGCAAGATACCGATGTTTATCAAGGACAAGTTAAGCGCAACAAAGAGAATTTAAGCATCATCAGTGAAGATGATGAAGTAAAAGAAAGCATTGTGAATAAATGGATCGCCCAAAATAAGCTATCCAAGTTGCTGGATCTGTGGGTGAAGGGCTTGGAACTCGACTGGAACAAATTGTATGGCGCAGTGAAGCCTAAGCGCATTGCCCTCCCCACGTATCCATTTGCCAGAGATCGCTACTGGATCGATGCCGCAACGGCCGAACAATCGGCTGCCAGGAAGATTGCGGCAGCAGTGCTTCATCCGTTGCTGCACGTCAATAGTTCAGATCTGAGCGAGCAACGCTATAGCTCAACTTTTACCGGCAACGAGTCTTTTGTGGCAGATCACCGCGTGCGTACGGACCATAACATGACGGAAAAGGTCTTGTCCGGCGTGGCGTATCTGGAAATGGCGCGGGCCGCGGTTGAGCAGGCATCGCCTTCTCGTCCTGAATCGATGGTGCTGGAACTTCACAACGCCAAGTGGGAGCGGCCGGTTATTTTTGCTGAGAACAAACCCAGCGACAGCAGGCAAATCAGCATTGCCTTGCAAGCGGACGACACGGACCAGATCGACTACGAAATCTACAGCCACGAAACGGAACAAGAGATCGTTCATTGCCATGGACGAGCAGTTTGGAATGGCCAGCCAGCGCACGCCAGGCTTGATGTCGAACAACTCAAGCTGCAGATGTCCGCCCGCGTTGATTCAGACACCGTTTATCCAGCGCTCGCACAGATGGGCCTGCACTATGGCCCTGCGCATCAATCCATAACAGCCCTCCGGGTGGGGGAGAAGCAACTGCTTGCGGAATTGCGGATACCAGTAATCATTGACGCAGAGCACAATGCGTATGTGTTGCATCCGAGCCTGTTGGATGGCGCACTGCAGGCTTCGGCGCATCTGACTGGATCGACTGCCTTGCCGCTGGCCTTGAAGTTCTTGCGCGTCGTATCGGCCTGCACCAGTAAGATGTATGCATGGGTGCATTTTTCGTGCATTGATGCTGGCGGTTCGAACAATCAACAATTGGATATTGTTTTGATCGATCTTCAGGGAAATATTTGCGTAGAAATTAACGGACTGGAATTGGCCAACGAAGTTTCCATGATTAATACTCCGGCTTTGCCCTTGCAGAATTCAGAGACGGCTTTGGTCCCACAGGTCGCGGCTGCAGCAATCGCGGCCTCTGAAGCCGTGGGGAAGTCTTGGGACAAAAGAAGCTATCTCTGTAAGTGGGAGCAGCAACCAGATTTGCAGTGCGCTTCGTCTGTTGCCCATAGAACCGTCGTGGTCATCTGCTGCGCTCCCTTCTTTGATCTGGAAACCACAATACTTGAGGCTTATCAGCAACGGGATTGCGAGACCATCCTAATTAGGGTAGCAGCTTCGACAGAGCGGGTATCGAGAAATGAGTGGTCATGCGGCATTCAAGACCCTGATGGCTTCCAGAAATGTTTGCAGAAGATCAACAGAATCGACGCTATTTACTTCCTCGCCATGGGCGAGCAACAAACCGCTTCCATTTCAACACAAGACTTTGCCGATAGCCGGGAAGCCAACGAGATACAGTTCTTGCGCCTTGTGAAGTATTTACAGCAAAGCGGGAAAGTGGAAGCCAGGACCGACTTGTACATCCTGACTCTGAACACCCACTCCTTCAGCCAGGCTCACAATGGCTTTATGGGATCAGGCGTCACCGGCCTGGGTTACTCCCTGGCACAAGGAAATCCAAAGTTCCAGGTGAGGAATCTCGATCTTTCTCTTGAAGATATGCAAAGCCCGCAAGATAGAAGCGATCTGTTTGCCATGATTGTGAATGAGCCTTCTTCAAATCGCGGAGAAGCCTTTAAGCTCCATTCCGGGCATCGCTATCGCCAGACTTTCTTCAAATTGGAGTGGGATAAAACAGCCCAGCCTGCTATTCGGGATAATGGAACGTATGTCGTGGTGGGCGGACGCGGCACAGTTGGCCAGATCATCACCCGTAACTTGATTAAGAAATACAACGCGAAGATAGTGTGGATCGGAAGGAGTCCTGAAACGTCTGAAGACGTGCAGCTATCTCTAAAGTCGTTTGGGTCTCTTGGATCTGCTCCGCTCTATATCCAGGCTGAGGTTACAGACCTTGGCTCCATGCAGAAAGCGGTGTCCCAGATCAAGGAAAAGGGTCTCCAAATCAACGGCGGAATTTTTTCAGCCATGGTGTTCGGCAATGATTCCCTTGGAGGAATTTCTGAAAACGAATTCAGGTATGCCTTCGACATCAAGGCCCAGGGTAGTTGGGCATTTTATTCTGCCCTGAAAGAAGAGCCATTGGACTTTATGTGCTTTTTCTCGTCGAGACAGGGCTATGCCTTTATCGGCGCGTCGAAGCACTCAGCTTACGGAAGCGGAATCACATTCTCAGATGCATATGTTCGGAGCCTCCAGAACACCGCGCCATTTCCTGTAGGGATAATCAACTGGGGCGTGTGGAAATCTTCAATGGCCGGAATAACCGCTGAGAGCCTGGATGCTCTGGAAGACCAGGACGGATTCGAGTGCTTTGAGCGGTTCATCAACGAATTGCAACGGAATCGAATTTATCAAGTCCTGTGCGTCGGGGAATCAAAGCTGCTTGAGTCATTGATGAATTGCAATCGTGAAGAACTGATGATTTTGACGAAATCGCCGGCTTCAGCCTACCCGGCAAAAGAAGCTCACGACCTTGGGTATCAGATTAGCGTCGCTCAAAGCGACGGCATTGTCCGGCAAAAGCTCAATCTAACGGCGCCTGTGCAGCCGATGGCAGCTACGCAACCAGTATCCAAAACCAGAGTACACACCCAGAAGGTCGCTCCGGCAGCAGTTTCTTCGATCGGTGCGGAAGAACATATTCGCAGCACCATACTTGAATGCCTTTCTTCTGCTTTGAAGATCGGTCCTGGCGAAATTGATTCGGACATCGCATTTTCAGACTACGGGATTGATTCCATACTTGGCGTAAAGTTTATTGAGGGAGTCAATCAGCGTCTCGCAATTGATCTGAATACGGCAATCGTTTTTGATTATTCTTCATTGGACCGTCTGAGCAAATATGTGGTCGCGACGTATCGGGATCAGATCGAAGCTCGCATCCATCAACAAATCGCTTCTGCTATTGTTACTGTTGAAACAGATACAGCCTCACACTCAGAGGTGGTGCTGAAGAAGCGGAGCGTTCGTCCTCGTCGGCGCGCAACATCATCCCGCCAATTGCATGGCAAACAAGCGCCTGCAATGATAGAAGCAAGAGGCTCAGAGATTGCAGTGATCGGAATGTCCGGGATGTTTCCGAAAGCGGCAAACGTGGATGAGTTCTGGAAAAACCTGGCCGAAGGTACCGACGGCGTTGAGGAACTTCCTGCCCATTACCTGGATAGAAGATTCTTAAGCACTGAAAAGCAGCCTGGCAAGACGCGCTGCAAGTGGGGAGGAGTTCTGGCGGAAAGAGATTGCTTTGATCCGTTGTTCTTCAACGTTTCTCCAACTGAAGCTGAATCCATGAATCCTCACCAGCGCTTAATTTTGCAGGAGGGCTGGAAAGCGATTGAAGATGCTGGCTATAACCCTAAACATCTGTCTGGGTCGCAAACAGGAGTTTTCATTGGAGCTGAACCCGCGGGCTATTCGGGTGGGAGTTTTACGGGTTATTCGGACGCCATCATTGCTTCTCGTTTGTCCTATGTCTTGAACCTGAGCGGCCCCGCCTTTGTAGTGAATACTGGCTGCTCTGCATCCGGCGTGGCGATTCATCTGGCTTGTGAGAGCTTGCGAAATCGGGAAACAGACTTCGCATTAGCGGGCGGTGTTAACGCTTGCATGGAGCAGCGAATTCAGATCAGCCTTGACGACATTGGAATGCTTTCTCCCGGAGGCCGCTGCCGCACGTTTGACTGCACAGCAGATGGCACCATTATTTCTGAGGCCGCTGCAGTGGTTCTCCTGAAGCGTCTTGAGGATGCCATTCGCGACAATGACCTGATCTATGGCGTGATCGCTGGATCGGGTATCAATCAGGATGGAGCAAGTAATGGTATTACGTCTCCCAATGGCGCGGCGCAAGAACAGCTTATTGACAGGGTTTATAACAAATTCGGAATTGATCCAGAGAAAATCAGCTACGTTGAAGCCCATGGCACAGGAACAAAACTGGGCGACCCTGTTGAAGCCAACGCGCTGGTGAGAGCGTTCAGGAAGTTCACTTCGAAGCAAGGATACTGCGCATTAGGCACCGCAAAGTCGCATGTTGGCCATACGGCAGCAGCTGCGGGCGTAACCGGCTTAATTAAGGTTTTGCTCTCAATGGAGCATCACCTTATACCCCGGTTGTTGCATTTCAAAGAGCTCAATCCTCTGATTGCACTCAATGGATCGCCTTTCTACATTAGCTCAGAGGAGTCCGAATGGAAATCGCAGGATGGGTCTCCTCGCATGGCGGCGCTCAATTCGTTCGGACATAGCGGAACCAATGCTCACCTGGTTGTCAGGGAATACACGGATGCGAAGGTACATCATGGCATCACCGATGTCCCACAGCCGGGCGATGCTATCATTGTGCCATTGTCGGCGAAAACAGCTGAGCAATTACGACAAAAAGCCACGGACCTGTTGAGATTCATTCGCGGGTCGAAAAAGTCAATGGATCACCAGTGTCATGCCGTCGATTTAACTGGCTTAGCCTTTACATTGCAGACCGGCAGGGAAGCAATGGAAGAGCGTCTGGGCTTGATTGTGAGCTCAGTCGATGAGCTTGCTGGGAAGATCCAATCCTATCTTGATGGGCAAGAGCATATTGAAGGCGTATATCAACGACGTGCGCGACGCAAAGATGCACTGTTCATGCTCATGTCAGAGGCAGAATCGCAAGAAGCCATCAATAAATGGATACGTAATAAGAAATTGGAAAAACTGCTGGATCTGTGGGTAAGTGGCGTAGATCTGGACTGGGAGAAATTTTACGGTGATACGAAACCCAGTCGCATGCGTCTCCCTGTTTACCCGTTTGCGAAAGAACACTATTGGGCCAATGAAGCCTTCAAGCAGAAAGACACAGATGAAATAGCGCTTATGGATGAAGGCTTTGGGTCCTTTGAAGATGTTATCGACAAAATTGACCAGGGTCTTATGGACGAAAATGAAGGTGTCAAAGCATTGAAGTTAATGGTGTGAAGACCAGCGCTGCCCGAACATTCCAGCAGCGGGCATTTCCCACTGACCAGAATCACAAGAATTTCATTCCTATTCCGAGATCAAAACTGAATTCGTGGTAACCACTTCCCAACCTTTTTAAGGTATGCGCCGGGACGTGCAAAGTCCCGCGAATTCGCACGAGGATCAACAACCAGTATTTCCCACCGACAATGGTTCGCTTTCGCTGGCAATTGCTGCCGGCCTTTTGAAAGAGACGGACATGATTGATTTTGTTGAATATGTGGTTTCAGAGTTGAAGAGTAAGAAGCTTTCCAAAAGCGATGCTCTCTCGCTGATTAAACAATTTTCAGTGCGTACGGCAAGTGCACCAGTCCTCCACCCCTTGCTGCACAGCAATACGTCAGATCTCGGCCGGCAAAGCTACGACTCGATCTTTACAGGAGAAGAATTTTTCCTGTCAGATCATCGAGTGAATGGCCAGAGACTGCTGCCAGGAGTCGCTTATCTGGAAATGGCGCGAGCTGCCGTAGTGCAGGCTTCGCCGTTGCAGGCGGATGCGACAACCAGCATGGAACTGCGCAATGTCGTCTGGATGCAGCCGGTTGTGGTTACCGGAAACAAAAAAGTCACGATTACCGTGTTCGCCACTGGCCAAGAAGGTCAAGGCGGCGAGCGGCTGGACTATGAAATCTGTAGCGAGGATGAGGAGCAGGAGATCGTACATTGTCAAGGCCAGGTCGCATTCACCCACCAGCCTGCCCCCGCCCCGCTCGATATAGAACGTCTTAAAGAGCAAATGACACGGGGAAAGGTTGAGGCATCTGCCGCATACGCGGCATTTAGCAAAATGGGGATCGAATTTGGTCCCGCGTTTCAGGCAATCTACACCATTTTCCAGGGTGAGCAGCAACTACTTGCTTGCTTGCATTTGCCTTCCGCGGCGGAAATGGGCTATGCAAATTATCTACTGCACCCCAGTTTAATGGATGCCGCTCAGCAGGCTTCCATCGGTTTCGCCGAAGACTTAAACGCTCCGTCACTCCAGGCGCGAGTGCCTTTCGCTCTTGAATCGTTGCGCATCATCTCAGCTTGTACGCAAGAGATGTATGCCTGGGTACGGTACTCGCCCGCCAATCAGCCTGCGGACAAAATCTTCAAACTGGATATCGATCTTTGCGATCAGCAGGGCAATATCCGCGTACAGATGCGCGGCTTTTCTTCGCGCGTGATGACAGAAGGCATCAGCTCAGCTCGGACGCCCGAGCAAATGACATCACCGGTGGAACTGCCGGCTGAATGCGAAGAGCAAGCCACCCATCTAGAGCCATCTGCCGCGAGGCATGGCGGAAGTCTGCAAGACAAGACACAAGAGTTTTTGCGCAAGCAATGTTCGGGTCTGCTGAAACTGCCTGCCCGCAAGATTGATCCTGAGGCCGCGTTGGAAACTTATGGGATCGATTCCATTCTGGCGATGAAGCTCACGCGCCGGCTGGAAGAAACGTTTGGTCCACTGCCCAAGACATTATTCTTCGAATGTCAGACCATTGCCGACTTAGCAAGATACTTTGTCCAATCGCACCAGGCACGTTTGGCAGCATTGTTCGCGGAGCCCCGCAAAGACAAGCCGACAGCAGAGCCCACAATAGTGCCGCCTGAAAAGCAAGCGCATGCTCGATCTGAGAAACCCTCGCGCAAACGTTTTGCCCGTCAATTCCATGAGGTTGTCCCAACTGGAACTAATTCAATCGATACAGATCGAGTCGCTATTATCGGGTTAAGCGGCCGTTATCCAGAAGCAATTAATGTCGAAGCCTACTGGAACAATTTGCGCCAGGGCAAGGATTGCATCATGGAAGTGCCTAAAGAGCGCTGGGATTGGCGGGAGTACTTCAGCGACGATCGCAGCAAGCAAGGGCACCATTTCAGCAAGTGGGGCGGCTTCATTGCGGGTGTGGACGAGTTCGATCCGCTGTTCTTCAACATCTCTCCTCTCGAAGCTGAGTTCATTGATCCGCAAGAGCGTTTGTTCCTGCAACATGCATGGATGGCGATTGAAGATGCGGGCTACACACGCGCGAGCCTGCAGACGCCGTGCGAGAAGGACCAGTCGGGGCAGGTAGGCGTATACGCGGGGTTAATGTACAGCGAGTACCAGTTGTTCGGCGCTGAGGCCAGTGCGTACGGGAAACGCGTGGGAATTTTCGGCAGTGCAGCCAGCATTGCCAATCGGGTATCGTATGCGCTCAACCTGCATGGCCCAAGCATGACGCTGGATACGATGTGTTCATCGTCGTTGACCGCGATTCATATCGCCTGCCAGGACCTGAAGCAAGGACGGACCAGCCTGGCGATTGCCGGCGGAGTCAACGTCACGATTCATCCGAATAAATATCTGGTACTCAGCGGCGGACAAGCTATCTCCAGCGACGGCCATTGCCAAAGCTTTGGCGAAGGCGGCGATGGATATATCCCAGGAGAGGGAGTCGGGGTAGTCATCCTGAAAAGACTGTCCGAGGCCGAGAGAGATGGCGACCATATTTACGGGATCATTCGCGGCAGCGCGCTCAATCATGGCGGCAAGACGAATGGCTATACGGTGCCGAACCCGCAGGCACAAGCCAGCGCGATCAGCAGAGCATTGGCGGAAGCAAAGGTGGATGCACGCCAGATCAGCTACATTGAAGCGCACGGAACCGGCACGAAGCTGGGTGACCCGATCGAGATTGCTGCTTTGAGCAAAGCGTTTCAGCAACACACAGAGGAAATGGGATTCTGCCGGATAGGCTCGGCGAAATCGAATATCGGGCATTGCGAGTCGGCGGCGGGAGTAGCGGGACTGACAAAGGTACTGCTGCAGATGCAGCACGGGCAGATCGTGCCGTCACTGCATTCGGCGCAGTTGAATCCGCACATTGATTTTGACAAGAGTCCCTTTGTGGTGAACCAGGAGCTGAGGCCGTGGGAGAAGCCGGTAATCGACGGGAAGAAGATGCCGCGCGTGGCGGGAATCTCATCATTCGGCGCTGGCGGGTCGAACGCACATTTGATCGTGGAAGAGTATCAGTTGGCAATGCAGGAGCCGGTGTCATGTTCGAACGTGGTAGTTCTGCTTTCGGCAAGAACCGCGGAGCAGTTGAAGCAAAAGGCCCGCGAGCTGCTGGAATTTGTTCGGGTCCGGATGAGCGCCATTGATCTGGCTGCCATGGGGTATACGCTGCAACTGGGCAGAGAGGCAATGGACGAACGGCTGGGCTTGGTAGTGAGTTCGGTCGAAAATCTGGCGGAAAAGCTGGAAGCTTATGTGGCGGGTGAACAGGATATCGAAGATGCGTATCAAGGCCAGGTGAAGCGCAACCAGGAAGAGCTCTCATTGTTCAGCACAGATGCAGACCTCCAGCAGACGATCGGCAAATGGATCGAAAATAGGAAACTCTCAAAGCTGCTGGAGCTTTGGTGCAAGGGCGTTGAAGTGGATTGGAGCAAGCTGTATGGCGAGATCAGGCCGCAGCGTGTAAGTCTACCCACTTATCCATTCGCCAGGGAGCGTTACTGGATCGACATTACAGGGGGTACGAAGATAGGCGCGAACGGCGCTGCCACTGCGGTTCTTCATCCTTTATTGCACAGTAATACTTCTGACCTGAATGAGCAAAGCTATAGCTCCACGTTTACAGGACATGAGTTCTTCCTTCTTGATCATCAGGTGGCTACGAACGACCAGGGGATGCAAAAAATTCTGCCCGGCGTGGCCTATCTGGAAATGGCGCGCGCGGCGATAGAGGCTGCATGCTCTGCAAAGCCGGAGTCGGCGGTGCTGGAACTTCACGCTACAGCATGGTCGCAACCGATCGTCGTTACTGACAAGAAACAAGTAAGCATCGCGCTATCGGTGGGCAACAGTGAGCAGATCGACTATGAAATGTTCAGTCATGGGATCGATCAAGACATCGTCCATTGCCAGGGTCGGGCGATCTGGAGTAGTAAACCGGAGCTGGCCAGCCTTGATCTTGAGCAGCTAAAAGGACAGATGGATAAGGGCCGGTTAGATTCCGGCAGCGTGTACGCAGCATGTGCTCGCATGGGCATGGTATATGGCCCCTCGTTTCAGGGAATCGCTGCACTCCATCGCGGAACTGATCAGGTATTGGCACAATTGCGATTGCCAGCTAACGTAGCAGAGAAGTCGGCGGATTATGTTCTCCATCCGAGTTTGATGGATAGCGCCCTGCAAGCGACGGTTGGCTTGATTGATGGTGATCCCGAATCCAGCAAGCCTCGTTTGCCGTTCGCGCTTGAAACCTTGCGGATTGTCTCGCCTTGTACTCCACAGATGTTTGCCTGGGTGCGCTATGCGCAGAGCAGTCAAGCGGGAGATAACGTCCTGAAACTGGACATCGATCTATGCGATGAGAGTGGAAAAGTTTGCGTGCAAATGCATGGATTGTCTTTGCGTGCAATGAGCAAAGAAATCAGTAAGGCATCCGTGCAGAGCCAAACGATCGGTAGTTTGCTTGCGGTTCCAGTATGGAAGCCGGAAGCCATTAGTAGCGCAAGCAAGTGTGAATGCGTCGAGCATCATGTTGTGCTATGCGAGATGACGCAGATCAGCGCCGGAAAGCTGCAGTCTTTGTTGCCGCAATGTCAGTGTCTGTCTCTGAAGGCAAAAGAAGAGAGGAACATTGCGCAGCGTTATTGTGACTACGCTGTGGCGTGCTTTGAACTGATCCAGAAGATTGTGCGGAGCAAGCCGCAAGGGAAAGCGCTTGTCCAGATTGTGGTTGCCAACCAGCAGGAGCAAATTTTGTTTGCGGGTTTGGGAGGATTGCTTAAGACGGCGGCACTTGAAAATCCGAAGTTGATCTGCCAACTGGTGCTCACATCGCAGCAAACGTCGGCGGAAGAATTAGCCGCGCAGTTGCAGGCAGAGCCGGCGGCGGGGCTTGATTCGCTCCTGAAAGGTGCGGCGATCCGCTACGGACATGGCGTAAGGCGGGTGTTAGGGTGGGAAGAGGTAACGGCAGAAGTGGCCAAGCCGGCGCTGGTGTGGCAAGAGCAGGGCGCCTACCTGATCACCGGCGGTCTGGGCGGATTGGGACTGGTGTTTGCCAAAGAGATTCTTGAGCAAACGAGGGAAGCCAAGGTGGTGCTCACGGGGCGCTCCGCATTAGATCGCGAGAAACAGGCGCGCATCAATGGGCTGTGTGCCCAGTCTGGCCGGGTCAGCTACCAGCAGGTAGATCTATGTCATCTGGAGCAGGTCAAACAACTGATCTCGGGCATTCAGGCAGAGAAAGGAAAGCTGAATGGGATCCTGCACAGCGCCGGGATGATCGCCGACAACTTCATTCTGAAGAAGAGCAGCGCAGAATTCAATAAAGTGATGGCACCTAAGGTTACTGGCACGTACCACCTTGACCAGGCCAGCCAGGGCGTGGAACTGGATTTCTTTGTGATGTTCTCCTCCATCGCCGGAGCGATGGGAAATGTTGGGCAGGCCGATTACGCGACGGCGAATGGCTTCATGGATCAGTTTGCGGCGTATCGCAACGCGCTGGTTGCGGCGGAAAAACGGTATGGACGCACGCGGTCGATTAATTGGCCCCTATGGCAAGCAGGCGGCATGGGCGTTGATGCCACAAACCAGGAATTTCTGCGCCAAGCCACGGGCATGCACCCGATGCAGACGGCCACGGGGCTGGAAGCGTTCCATCGCAATCTGGCATTGTCTTGTGACCAGATGCTGGTGGTGGAAGGCGATGTTGCGAAGCTACGCGGGGCACTGCTTGGCGTCCATTCTACGGTCTCTGAACCGCAAGCGAAACAAGTGTTAAAAGCTGCCAAGATCAATCCAGAAGGTCTTCAGGAGAAGATGCAAGAGTACTTACGCAAGCAGTTTTCGGGATTATTGAAGCTGCCGTCCCACAAGATTGACCCACAGGCTGCGTTGGAGACTTACGGGATTGACTCGATCCTGGCGATGCGACTGACCAGCCTGCTGGAGCAGACGTTTGGGTCACTCTCTAAGACACTGTTTTTTGAATACCAGACCATAGCCGCATTAGCCGGGTATTTCGTGAAATCGCATCCGGCAATTGTGCGTGAAGCAGTTGGTGTTTCCAAGGATGCGCTCCCGGCGAAAGAGGCTGATCACACCGCGATTGAAAGAAAGCATCAAGCTCCTGCGAAACGCAGCAAGAACCGTTTCGCCGCCGTCAAGACTAACCACACTCGAGATATCGCAATTGTTGGGGTTGCCGGACGTTATCCGCAAGCTGAAAATCTTGAGGAATTCTGGACGAACCTAAAGGCCGGTCGCGACTGCATTAGCGAAATTCCCGCAGACCGCTGGAATAGCAACCTGTATTTTGAACCGGAATACAAAGTGGGAAAAAGCTACACCAAGTGGGGCGGTTTTGTGGCAGACGTGGATAAATTCGATCCATTGTTCTTTAACATATCGCCTCGTGAAGCTGAACTCATCGATCCACAGGAGCGGCTGTTCCTGGAAACAGCCTGGCAAACCATTGAAGACGCCGGCTACAGTAAAGAGAATATTTCAGGAAAGCGCGTGGGCGTCTATGTTGGAGTTATGTGGGGGCAGTATGAGCTTTTTGGAGCCGAATCGATTTCTGGCGGCGATACTGCTGTGCCGAGCTCATCGTATGCTTCTATCGCCAATCGAGTCTCCTACTTCTTCGATTTCCATGGCCCCAGCATCGCGCTCGACACGATGTGCTCGTCTTCATTGACGGCAATCCATCTGGCGTGTGAAGAACTTCGCAAAGGAGAGATCGATGCCGCTCTTGCAGGGGGCGTGAACCTGACGCTGCACCCGAATAAATATCTGAGCCTAAGCCAGGGAAAATTTGCCGCTAGTGATGGCAAATGTCGAAGCTTTGGGAAAGGCGGCGACGGATACGTACCAGGAGAAGGCGTGGGCGCAGTCCTGCTCAAATCTCTGGAAAACGCCGTTCGTGATGGAGACCGGATATATGCGGTAATCAAATCAAGCGCGGTGAATCATGGTGGAAAAACCAATGGTTACACGGTGCCCAATCCAAATGCTCAGGCTGAATTAATTCTTGACGCGTTCAAGAAAGCCAATATCGATCCTGGAACTCTGAGTTATGTAGAAACTCATGGAACCGGCACTTCATTGGGGGACCCCATTGAAATCACGGGGCTTTCAAAGGCATTTGAAGGTTACACCCAGGAAAAACAGTTTTGCCCCATCGGCTCAGTCAAGTCAAATATTGGGCATCTGGAATCGGCTGCCGGGATCGCTGCTATTACAAAAGCTTTGTTGCAGATCAAGCACAAGCAGTTGGTTCCGTCTCTGCATGCGCAGCCTCGCAACCCTAATATTGATTTTGAGCAGTCGCCATTTTATGTGCAGACCGAACTGACGGAATGGAAACTTCCTGTTGGGAATCCCCGCCGCGTTGGAGTGAGCTCATTCGGAGCTGGGGGATCGAACGCGCACCTGATCCTCGAAGAATTCGCCGATGCCGGGAAAGAAGAGAACATTTCGCAAGTGACAGCGCCAGAAGCATTTGTTCTTTCAGCAAGGGATCGCGCCGCACTTTGCCGTTATGCAGTGAGAGTGGTCAATTTTCTGGAAAAAGCGACCGACATTTTGCTGCCAAATATAGCGTTTACTTCGCAGGTTGCCCGGACACCAATGGACGCGCGGCTTATAGTTTTAGCTTCGAGTGTGGAAGACCTCAAAAGCAAACTGAACCAATGGATTGCTCTGCAGAAGAATAAGGACATCTATGCGAGCGCCGGTGCTCCCGAATTTGAAGGCGTCTATTGCGGAAACGTTAAAGAGGTCCAGTACAGCGCGGGCAATCTGATAGAGGGAAGAGCAGGGAAAGCTTTTCTTGAGGATCTCATTGAGCACAGAGATTTGGAAAAGATTGCCAGGCTTTGGATTTTGGGTATTCAGATTGACTGGTCGCTCATGTACCGCGGCGCCACGCCGAGAAAGGTTTCATTCCCCACCTATCCTTTCGCAAAAGAAAGATACTGGCTGTCGCAGGGAGCGGTATCCGTTCCAACTGCTCAAAAGCACCCAGTCAACAGCAGGAAAGAGTACGCGCATGAGCCGGTTGAGCGGAAGGAAAGAACCTATTATCGTGCTGAATGGAGTCAGAAAACACTTTCTGTCTCTAACGCTAAGCTCATTGCGAGTGATTCAATCCTGATACTCGATACCTCTGATGACCTGTTCCTAAGCGTGACCGAGCAAGTGAAGCGCGCCTCCCAAGCGGGTTCGGTGGCTCTGGTGAAGCCCGGAAAGTCATTCCAGAAGATCAAACCAAATATCTACCTAATAAATCCCACCAAGGAAGATCAGTTCCATGAACTCATTGAGGACCTCAGGGATAAGGGCCAGGTACCAAGTGTGGTGATTCATCATTGCTTGCAAGTTTGTAATTTGGAAGCACAAGATCAGGTAGCTCAACAGTTGGATAACGGAGTTCATTTCCTTTTCCATCTCTGCAAAGCCTGGATGAAGGAAAAGCATCAACCAGCCCGCAAGATCATTTCCGTCTTTTCCAGCCCATCGGGTACTGCTGCTTCTTTGGCTTCAGCTATGGGCGGATTCTTCCGAACTCTCACGTTGGAGAATCCAAAGTACATAGGGAAGGTTGTGGATATTCAAGAGAGTGAAAAACATGACGAGTTATCTCGTTCTGACAAAGCAAGTCTCATTTGGAACGAAGTATGCGATCAGGATTGGACGGCGACGACGGAAGTCCGCTATTGCCCGGCAGGCGACGACAAACGGCATGTACGACATATTAATGAGCTGGCGCAGTACACGCCTGTTGCAAGAAATTTGTCAACCCTGCCTTTGAGGCAAAACGGTGTTTATCTCATTACGGGCGGATTTGGCGGTTTAGGCTTCATCTTTGCAGAATATCTGGCAAAGAATTTCCAGGCAAAACTTGTTCTTATTGGCCGATCTTCTCCCACCGTGGCGCAGGAAGAAAAACTAAGCAATTTACGAACTCTTGGCGCGGAGGTGCTGTCCCTGCGAGCAGATGTTTCCAAGTTGGAAGATCTAAAAATGGTAGTGGGCGAGACAAAGTTGCGGTTCTCCGAAATCAACGGAGTCATCCATAGTGCGGGAGTGAATCGCGACGCGTTTATCCTGAAAAAGACCAAACAAGAGATGGACACCGTGTTCGCGTCGAAGGTCTACGGCACCATCAATCTGGATTTGGCAACGAGCGCAGAGAATTTGGATTTGTTCGTTATGTTCTCTTCAGTTGCTGGCGTGCTTGGTAACGTTGGGCAAAGCGATTACGCCTACGGTAATCATTTCCTGAATTCCTTTGCAGAAAGGCGCGAACAGCTAAGGAGCGCCCACAAACGTTCGGGCCAAACGTTGTCGATCAGTTGGCCTCTGTGGGAGGCCGGTGGAATGAGTATCTCTTCGGATGGTATGGCGGTTCTGGAAAAACGCACTGGAATATGCCCACTACCGACGGAAGACGGCATTCAGTATTGGGAAGACTTTCTGGGTTCCGGGGAGTCGCACGGAGTCGCTCTTTATGGAATCCCTGTCAAAATCAATGCCTACATTGACCAGAAACAAATGAAGGCTTCTGGAGCCGTGTCCAAGGCCGAAGAAGTTGACCCAGCCACGCTGTTTGCAAAGACTGAAGCGTACTTGAAAGGCCTGATCGGCGAAGCAATCAAACTTTCACCAGACCGTATTGGTTCGTTAGACAGTTTGGAATCTTTCGGCATCGACTCGGTAATGATCAATCGGATCAACACCAGTTTAGAGAATGATTTGGGGGCTCTGCCCAAGACCTTGCTCTATGAGCATGAAACGGTGCGGGAAATCGCGCAGTTCCTGAGGCAGGAAGCACTAGAATCATTGGTCGCGCTGCTTGGCTTCACGGGTGAGGAGGAAGAACCGGTAATTCCACCATCGCCGGTAGCGCCGATTCAGAAAGTAACAGTCCAATCTGATGCGTCAACTGAGGATAGAAGGAAGGAAGACAGAACCCAAGAGCCAATCGCTATTATCGGCATTCACGCACGTTTCCCGCATTCGGCGAATATGGGCGAGTATTGGGAAAATCTGAAACAAGGGAAAGATCTGATTGATCCAATTCCACCAAGCCGCTGGGACTACGAAGAATTGTATGATCCCGATCCGTCCGCTGCATCGGACGGAAAAGTTTATTGCAAATGGGGTGGTTTCCTTGATGAGCATGACAAGTTCGATCCGCAGTTCTTCAAAATTTCACCCGAAGAAGCCCGAGTGATCGATCCCCAGGAACGCCTGGTGCTGGAATCGGTTTGGGCCGCAATTGAAGACGCTGGATACACCCGAGAGAATTTGAAAAAGCGCTTCCCCAAGGCTAAGAGTGCCGACGTAGGTGTTTTTGTGGGAGTTACGACCAATTCTTATCATTTGTGGACTTCAGAAGAGCGGAACCGCGGAAATTTTATTTATCCCAGCGCACTGCCGTGGTCGATTGCAAATCGTGTCTCGTACTTCTTTGATTTCAATGGGCCCAGCTTGCCCATTGACACGGCTTGCTCTTCTTCATTGGTTGCGGTGCATCTTGCTTGCGAAAGCCTCAACAATAGCGCATGCCAGGTGGCAATTGCGGGCGGCGTGAACTTGTATCTGCATCCCTCAAAATACCAATCGTTGTGCCAGAGACGCATGCTTTCTCTCGGCGGAAAGTGCCGCAGCTACGGCGCTGGCGATGACGGATTTGTTCCGGGAGAAGGTGTGGGAACGCTGGTACTTAAACGGCTAAGCCACGCGGTAAAAGACCAGGACAATATTTATGCCCTTATTCCGGCAAGCGCCTATGATCACAGCGGACGGTCGAATGGATATTCCGCGCCGAATCCGAACTCCCAGGCGCATTTGATCAGCAACACTCTCAAAAAAGCGGGAATTCATCCCGAGTCCATCAGTTACGTTGAAGGTCACGGCACGGGAACTCAGCTGGGAGACAGCATTGAAGTTGCCGCACTTACGCAAGCCTTCAACAAGCAAACGGCGAAAAAACAATTCTGCCCCATCGGTTCAGTGAAAGCCAATATTGGCCATGCCGAATCGGCCGCAGGCATTGCGGGCATAGCTAAAGTCGTCCTGCAAATGAAACATCGGCAGCTTGCGCCGTCACTCCATTCTGGTGAAGTCAATCCTGATATTGAATTCAGTGACTCGCCGTTCTATCTGCAGCATGGACTCTCGGAATGGAAATCAGCTCCTGACTACCCGCGACGCGCGCTCGTCAATTCATTTGGCGCCGGAGGAGTGAATGCATGCGTAGTCTTGGAGGAACACAAACAGCCTTGCTCAGTTAACCAGTCGCAAGAAGCCGGCCCTTGCTTGTTCGTGCTTTCTGCCAAGGATGATGCACGACTTCAGGAATACGCCAATCGGCTTCTCATGCATTTGAGCAGTGGCCAAGGTATTAACCTTGTTGATCTTTGCTATACCTTGCAGGTCGGCAGAGAAGCGATGTCAGAGAGGCTGGCGATTGTTGCTTCAAACGTACCTGAACTTGTCAGCCGTCTGGACGGTTGGAGTAAACAAGGAACGCTTTCCAACATTTATCGGGGCAGCGCGGGCTCGAAGCATGGATTAAGACGGCGTGCGAAGGCCGCAAAAACGTCATCAGGCGAGAAAGGGCTGATCGAGCTTGCTGCGCAGTGGGTTGCGGGCGCTGAAGTGGATTGGGAGAGCCTGTATTCTTCGACTAAACCACTCCGGATTGATGTGCCTACGTACCCGTTCGCTCGCGAAAGATATTGGATTTCAGACTCGCTGGTTTCGGAAAAGCAGGCGCTTCCCAAAGCCCAACTGCATCCTTTGGTTTCCTTCAATTCTTCTACTTTGAAGGAAGTCAGTTTCAGTTCATCGCTCTCTGACGTAGCATTTTATGCCGCCGATCATAAGGTGAACGAGGAGAAGATATTCCCAGGCGCCGGTTTCCTGGAGATGGCGTGCATCACGGGAAATATTGTTGCCGAGCAAAGAGTCCGCACGATCAAAGATATTGTTTGGGTGCGGCCGTTGACTTTCCGTAACGGCCCGCAAACACTTCGGACGTTTCTAAAACATGCAGGTGACGACGTTGAGTATGTGATTTCTTCATTTGATGATGAAAACGAACCAGTCCTTCATGCAGAGGGCAGACTAGCATTCAGCAGCACTTGGGCCGATGCAGGCCTCAGCGAGGACCGCATTTCAATTGAGGCGTTGAAAGCAAAATGTGGTGGTCATCAGAATGGAAATGATCATTATCAAAAACTCAGGGAATTCGGCATCAATTACGGTCCAGCATTCCAAACGATACAAGAACTCCACATCAATCCTTCATTTGCTCTGGCCCGCCTAAAATTAGCCGATTCACTGAAGAGCGATTTTGGCCAATTCATTCTTCATCCCAGCATCATTGATGGAGCACTGCAGACAGCAGGCGGCCTGCTTGCAGGTTTGGAATTGACGGCGCCGAACCTGCCGTTCGCGCTAGATGAACTCGACATCCTGCACCCTGTTCGGCAGACTTGCTACGCGTATGCGGAATTTGCCAATTCACGTGAGCAAAGCCGCGCCGGCGTGACCAAGTTCAACATTCAGCTTCTGAATGAAAGCGGAGATGTATTAGTCAGGTTAAAAAGCCTGTTTCTCAGGCCATTCCCCATGGTTCAGAACAATTCCCGCCCTGCAAAGGGTACGGCATTGGCCGCCAAGGCTGCTGTGGCGCGGTAACGAGTGGTCAGTGTACTTAAGGAAAAATGGAATGAATCGACAACTTGCAGATGCCGAACACAATGGTGTCAAGCCAAAAGTCATTGTATTGAAAGTAAGTTATCAGTTCATTAAGAACTTCAACTACATGGTGGTAGATCCGCCCAGCGGCAAAGCTGTGATTGTGGATCCGGCCTGGGAAATAGAAAAAATCGATCAGGCACTGCTGGATGAGGAAGCCACCCTCAGCGGCATCTTGGTGACGCATTCCCATCCTGATCACGTCAATCTAGCCGAACCGCTGGCAGAAAAATATGGTTGTCCGATTTGGATGTCAAAAGAGGAAATCGCAGACTCTGGGTTCAATGCTCGGCACTTGGTCGGCATTGATGCAACGCCATGGAGTGTTGGAGAAATGATAATTGAACCCATGCTCACGCCCGGCCACACTCCAGGTTGTGTGTGTTACCGAATAGGCGACAACCTGTTTTCAGGAGATGTTTTGTTTACAGAAGGATGTGGCATGTGTCCTGATGTGCCGGCCGCCCACGCCATGTTTGCCAGCTTGGAGAAATTAAAAATTCGTTTGAAGCCGTATACGCGCATCTTTCCCGGACACTCTTACGGTGAATCGCCGGGGCGGATGCTCTCAGAGCTGTGCAAAGACAATATCTACCTGCAGTTTTCTGATAAAGACTCTTTTGCTTCTTTTCGCTTGAGAAGAGGCCAGAGCGTGGAAAAGATGTTCAGTTTTAGTTAAAGCACGACGTTCGAAAAAATAAAATGGAGGAAAAATCGTTATGAGTACAGTTGGAATTGAGGCGATGAATTCGTTTTTGGGCAGCGCTTGTCTGAACGTAGAAAAGCTTGCCAGGCATCGTAACCTGGATATGACGCGATTTACCAACCTACTAATGAAAGAAAGAACGGTGGCCCTGCCGTATGAGGACCCAATCACCTTCGGCTTGAATGCAGCCAAGCCGCTGGTTGACGCCATGAGTCCGGAAGATAGAGACCGGATTGAAATGGTAATAACCTGTACGGAATCCGCGTTCGATTTCGGAAAGTCAATGAGCACGTACTTTCACAAACTGCTGGGCTTGAATCGTAATTGTCGTCTCTTCGAGATGAAAAACGCCTGTTATTCCGGAGTGGTCGGGCTCCAGACGGCAGTGAATTTCATTTTGTCCCAGGCGTCACCAGGGGCCAAGGTGCTTGTAATTGCAACCGACACCACGCGCTTTATGGTGGTGGAAGGCGGGGAAGCTCTGACGATGGATTGGTCATTTGCCGAGCCAAGCAGCGGTGCCGGCGCAGTGGCCATGATTGTGAGCGACACGCCGCATGTGTTCCAGGTTGACGTTGGAGCTAACGGCTACTACGGCTACGAAGTAATGGATACTTGCCGTCCCGTACCCGATGGAGAAGCGGGAGATTCCGATCTCTCCCTGCTTTCATACCTGGATTGCTGCGAGAACTCTTTTCGCGAGTATGCCAAGCGGGTGGAAGGCGTGGACTTCGCCAATACTTTTGCCTACCTGGCTCTGCACACTCCCTTCGGCGGCCTTGTCAAAGGGGCGCACCGTGACCTGATGCGGAAAATGGTCAAGGCTACGCCTAAAGAGATTGAAGCCGACTTTGAGCGGCGCGTGATTCCTGGCCTCACGTATTGCCAGCGCGTGGGTAATGTCATGGGCGCTACCATGCTGCTTGCCCTTCTCAGCACCATTGACCATGGCAATTTCGAGGTTCCGCAAAGAGTCGGTTGCTTCTCTTACGGATCAGGATGCTGTTCCGAGTTCTTCAGCGGAATAGTAACCAAGGAAGGTCAGGACCGTGTGCGGGCGATGCGAATCAAAGATCAACTCGACAAGCGATATGAGCTGTCGATAGAAGAATACGACCGCTTGTTGGTGAATAACAGCGTGGTGAAATTCGGCACTCGCAACGTTGTGCTGGATACCGATTTTATTCCGCAGGCTCGGAGAGCTCATGGGACGGAAAAGCTTTTTTTGACGGCAATCAAGGAATTTCAGCGACAATACCATTGCATTGCGTAACCCCTGGCCTTTCGTCTTCAAAGGTGAAATCGACGTTTCTCTTTTTTCCGCGAAAGGGGAAGGTTGCGCCACAACATCACGGCGAATCTTATATACACACGGGGCGCCTGGCTCACGAATCCCAGCCGCCCAATGTTTTGATTCCGAGCTCCGTATCGGAATACTCCGTCACCTCTTGAACCTTTCCCTCGGCGATGCGGAACACAAAACAATAGCTGTTGTCATATGGAACCCCGGATTTGCTGATGTTGTTTTTACCCCGGGCTTCAACTACTACGAGATCGTTTTCAGCAATGAAACGGTAAGCAAGTATTCTCAATCGGGTTGCGATCTTGGTCTGCAACAGTCCAAAGAGTTGTGTGATAACAGCTTGCTTGCTCTCAAAGGTCCGCGACCAGGCACCTTCAGCGGCGATCTTCCAGCGGATGTTGTCGTCCATACTGTCGATAAGCGTCTGGGAGTCTCCTTTTGCCAGACTAGCGAAGATGTTTCGCATGAGTTGTTTGTTCTCCGCTGCACTCATGTTGTCTGCTCCTGAAATGAAAGTGGGATCACCGAACAGGCTCTTGATTCAACAGCTTCTTAACTCATATCTACTGGCACGCTTACTGCCTTTTGTCACACGGACATCAATCATTGTCTGAAAGGACGGTCTTTATGACCGTATCGACAAATGCAAATGCCGACTTCATTCCCGTGAGGTTCGCGGCGTGAGTGACTAAAGCATGGAATGAACCCGAAATTGACTGCTCTCTGGTTGAGAACCCAATCGTAAATGGGGTAACTTAGAGCGTCAAGAGTTCGGCGGAACGCAAGTCTTTCTGCCGCCAACACCTGAATTGCGAAAGGGCCCATTTTTTGTAAGGAGTATCATGCGCGCACCCGCATGTCTGTTTTTGATAATGCATGGCTTTGTTTTTGGCCAGGAGAAAGTTTTTGGGCCAACACAAACCTGGTGAATTTGACATTTTCAGCCCGCGATTCAGTGGGAAAATTGGTCGGCAATCTAACCAAAGACGACGTGGAGGTATTTGAAGATGCAGCCCCACAAAAGATCTCGTTCTTCTCACGCAGCGTTGATCTTCCCCTTACGCTTGGGCTGGTTGTCGATTTCAGCAGCACCCATCAGCACCCAGCAGCACTCTTACAATAAGTAACAGCCACGATTCGAAATCTTCCTCAAGAATGTACTTGGCCCCGAGGACCGGTATTTCTTACCCGCTTTGACAATCACTTAAGGCTCGTGAGCGACTTTTCTCAGTCGGAGCCGGAATTGTTGCAGCGCTTAAATGACTTCGATGAGGGCGGCCGCAACTTCTCTGAAATAGGTCAAGGAAAAGCGGATACCGGGCACAACCTTTTATGACTCGATCTACTATTCCGTGGTGGAAAAGCTGGCCAGAGAGAATGGCAGGCGGGCCTCGCTGATGTTCAGTGACGGGGAAGATAGCTCCAGTTCTCACCACATGATGAGCGCCATTAATGCCGCTTAGGCCGTCAATGTTCCAATCTTCACCATTCGCTACACTGAGATGAGTCACGGCAAGTTGACCGCGCGCAACCAATACGTCATCCGAGTGATGGACCGGATTGCAAAAGAAACCGGAGGAAGACACTTCGATGCCGGGGCGATCAGTCCTTACGTATATTTCAACGAGATTGCCGACCACTGAGGACTTCGTATGAGCTTGCTTACTATTCCACGCAGCCCATCAAAAATGACACGTTCCGTAAGCTCACAATTCGCCCCCGCAGGACAACTTAATTAGTCGCAGCAGGACCTAATATTTTTCACGCTAATCCCTACTCGATCTTCGTATTCACGTATGCATGCGCTCGCTCTTTTGCGATGCAAAATCGAAATTTCGAATCTTTCCGCAACGAAGATTTCCCGCTGAAAGCCGTGGGTAAGCTTCGTTGAGCATAATGGGCCATTTGCAAGCAACCAAACTATAAGGATTGGATTATGGGAAATCGAATTGAAACTCCCTTTGACAGCATTGAAAACGCTCAGCAGTACATTAGGCTGCTTGGTGAAACGGTTGCACACGCACAGTGCGAAATCGATAAGGAGATCATTGTGGTTACCGACCGCATGGAATACCGCCGTCTCCAGGCTCTACGGTTGGTTGAATACAATCTGGATAAATTGAAACGCTACCTGAACGGGAGTGGCCGCGCTTTGAATGACCTGCGTTCTCTTCGCCGCTTGTTGCATGAAGAATCGGCAACCCATGGCACCCCCCCTCGTAAAGTCGCCCAAGAACCGCTCTTGCCAATACCCGCTCAGCCGCCCGAGTCACTCCGCGTCCAATCTGCTACAGCTACTTAGCATAGCCGGCGTCGAATTCCGTTTACTGCTGGGTTTACCGAAGATGATTCAGACACTTAGGCCTCCGATAGAGAACGGAGGCCTTTAATTTTTTATGGATATTGTTGAATTTCCTAATTTCCAAAGATTCAAAGCAAATTGGATTAAGATTGCTTCTCATGCCTTCTGAGGTAAATGCGTTAGGACTCCTTCGCAGGGTCCAGATTTTTGACAGCCTCACTGAAATGGAACCACTTTCTGGCTCAGCGTGCTGTTCC
Source organism: Terriglobia bacterium (assembly GCA_963831465.1). Lineage (GTDB taxonomy): Bacteria > Acidobacteriota > Terriglobia > Terriglobales > Acidobacteriaceae > Angelobacter. The sequence goes on from CAWHQH010000034.1 coordinate 310,321, forward strand.
ACACAACTACAAGAAAGGCGAGATTCTCTTCACAGAAGGTGATCCGTGCACCGGCTTGTTTGTTATTGAGAGCGGTGCTTTTCTGGTTGCAGTGTCATTTTTGGTCATATGCACTGCACCGTCTGTCGCACAAGTTCAAGTCGCGATTAGTACAAATCCGACGTTTCTACCTGTAAATTGCAACGCAGGAGTGTTTGGAACTGATTTCGTTATGCCGCCCGGTTTCCATAACACCGATGACCGCCCCAGTGTTCCCCTGCTGGGCGACTCCACTGTTGACTTATTCGCTTCTGCTTCGATCCGGTGAACTTCGCGCTCAAGTCTGCAACGTAACCCTAGGCATCCATGCCGAGCCTGGCAGCGGAGGACACCTTCACACGGCCGGTCGCCCGGACGGAAGCTGGATCACACAAGCGGCCGGACCACCACGGATCCCACTAACCCGCTGAAATTCACCTACACGGCCCCGGATCCTTCTTGCATAACTGACGTCCCCCTGATGTAGCGGGCAAAAAGGACTTATGACGCTCGTTCCAAAGCCTGCACTTCACTCCAGCTTGATCCCGTGTATTCCATTGATGGTATTGTGGCCCTTTGATTTTCATGCCAGAACGCTTGCAACAGCTTGAGAGTCTGTTCGACATTGATCTGCGGCTTCCAGCCTGTATGATTTGTCAGCTTAGCGTGGTCTGTAATGTAGACCTGCTGGTCACCTGGACGTGTCTCATCCAAGTGGTAGCTCAGTCTGGTGCCGGTGAGCTTCCGGATTGATTCCATCAATTCCAGCAAAGACGTCGTGTTTGCCGGGCCGCCACCAATGTTGTAGATTTGCCCCGCCGTTACAGGGAGATGCTGTTGAACTGCCTGCATAGCGCGGACTAAATCTTGTACACAAAGAACGTCTCTGACCTGGCGGCCGTCCCCATAGATTGTTACAGGCTTGCGCTGCAGAGCTGAATAGAGAAAATGGGCTACCCATCCCTGATCTTCTGTGCCAAATTGCCGCGGACCTGCAATGCAGGACATGCGAAAAACAACCACAGGAAAGCCATAGATTCGGCCGAAGTCACGAACATATTGGTCTGCGGCCCCTTTGGAACAACCATAAGGAGAATGGAAGTCGAGCGGCTGTGATTCCGAAATACCCTTATGATTGGGATGGGAATATCTTGTGTCCAATTGTTTTGGTTTACATAACCCAAGGTCGCCATAGACTTTATTGGTAGATGTATAAAGAAGAAACGGCTTTTTGCGGGATTTCCGTGCCGCATCCAGAATGTTAAATGTGCCGCCGACATTGACTTCAAAATCAAGCCGTGGGTCATGCAGCGAAGTTGTAACCGCCACCTGCGCGGCAAAGTGGTATATCTCGTCGGCACTGGAAACTGCTTTTTCCACCAGCCTGCGGTTCCGTATATCTCCTATGGTCAATTCGAGCTGACCACCATTGCGCGCAATGTTCTTCAGCCATTCAACGTTGTGGTGCGAGCCCTGCCGGCTCAAGTTGTCAAAGACATGCACTCTGGCTTCCGTTTGAGCAAGAAACCAGTGCGCCAGATTAGATCCAACAAATCCAGCGCCGCCAAATATCAAAACATTGCGTCTTTTGCTTGTATGCATCTCACTCCTTCGATATGTTGGCGACCTATGCTGCCAAGCCAAAGCTGTTCAGCTGTGCAAATGCCTCTACCACGCGATCTGTAGGGTTCTGCGACTTAAGCCAACCCACCAAATCTCTTACGCCGTCAGAAAATTGAACTCGCGGCTTATAACCCAGACATGCTTTTGCGGCGGAGATATCGGCAAAACAATGGCGGATGTCTCCCGCCCTGTATTTGTCAGTGAGTTTGCAGTGAATGTTCGAATGCATTGAGCTTCCCAAAACTCTGGCAACATCAGAAATAGAAATCGGCTGTCCAGAACCGATATTTAAAGCCTTGCCGTCCCCTGCTGAGTGTTCCATCGCCAGAATATTGGCCTGCACCACATCATTCACACTTACAAAATCACGCATCTGATTGCCATCCTCAAAAACCAGAGGCGGATTGGCATTCAACAGCCGCGACGCAAAAATCGCTGCTACTCCCGTATATGGGTTGGAAAGCGCCTGCCGGGGACCGTAGATATTGAAATACCGCAAAGCAACAACGGGCAAGTTATAGGTCCGCCCGAACAGGAGAGACATTTCCTCCTGGTCTTTTTTCGATAATGCATAAATCGAGCTGCACTGGAGCGGTTTTGTTTCATCAGTTGGAATTGGTTTCAACTCGGTCCCACATTGCGAACAAACCATCTCCCATTGTTTGTCCTGGAGCTGCTGAGCCGAACGAAGTGGCGGAGTGACGGTTCCGCACTTGTCACAGGTATATTTGCCCTCTCCGTAAATCGACATTGAAGAAGCGATAACTAATTTTTGTACCTTGCTTTGCCGGTTTAACAGGGCCTGCAGCAGCACTGCCGTACCGTAGGTGTTCGTCTCCACATAGCGTGAGATCTCATACATTGACTGTCCCACACCAACCACGGCGGCCAGATGAAATACGACGCCAATTCCCCTTAGAGCTTTGGCAACTACAGCAGAATCCTGGACGTCTCCCCGGATCAATTCAGCGTCAGGATGCAAATAATCAGGAACTTTGTCGCCATGCACCTGGGGGTCGAGATTGTCCAGCACTCGTACATTGTGGCCGTTTACCAGCAGAGTATCCACTAAATGCGATCCAACAAATCCACAACCACCAGTGATAAGCACGTTCTTAGCTAATGCCATTTAACCCTCGGAGAAAGGTCTATTTTGATTTGACATTTTATCGATCGGATATTCTCGAGCGCTTCAATCCTGAACTCTGGGCTGAGCACTTTGTTCGGTTAGTGTCTACTGCAATATTGTTTACGGTGCGCATACCACTTTGCGCAATCTGGTTGTGCTGCTAAATGTTTAGAAGGTTTCAAAAGGTACATTGATGCCTTCAACAAACGTCGACTTCGGCCATTCCAAAAAATCCGTCGTTTGGATGATGTACACACTCAACATTAGCTGGCAAATTTATGCCGAAGATTGAAATCAAGGAGCGATACTGCACTCGTAATATGAGTGTGGAGACTGATGGAGGCAGGTTATAAAGTTGATGCCGAATGATAAATGGCATCCAGCACTTCAGCCACTCGAACAAGCTCATCATTTCTGACATCGAAACGCTCATTCATTTGTAAGCGTTCAAGCCATTCCAGCCCGACTCGTCCAGGCCAGTCATCGGGGCCAGAAATCAGGGGAATGCGCTTTGTTCCTTCATAGCGCTCCGCGACAAAATCATAGAAAGAGCCGTTCACGTTGTGAAAAGATGCACCCCCACGGGTACCAAAGAATTCAGAAGAAATGATGCAGTCTTGGCCAACGGAAACCCGCCACGAGCATGTCAGGTTGATTACAGCTCCAGAGGCGGTTTCGACTTGAGCAGTTGCGTAATCCTCTACCGAATTGGATTGCCCATTTAAGTGCCGTCCTTGCGTATAAAGCTTGCTGTTCACTTTGAGCACCGGTGGAAAGCCGAGCATCCATAGAGCGGCATCAATTAAGTGGATGCCGAGATCCATTACACACCCACCTCCCGAGCGTGCACGATCATAAAACCATTCCTTATCAGGGCCGTACGCATTATGGAATACAAGATTTGCCGCGTACACGTCGCCCAGCAGACCTGAAGAGATTACTCTGTGAACGGCTTGCAACGCAGCGGTAAACCGGTAAGCCAAATCGATGGCCAGCAGTTGATCGGCTTTTCTTGCTGCTTCCACCACTCGGCGTGTCTCGTTGGCAGTGCGGCCAAGCGGCTTCTGACAAAATACCGGCAAGCCACGCTTCAAAGCGCGCACTGACTGTTCCGCATGTTGTGCGCTGGGCGTCGCGATGATCACACCATCAATCCCGGCCCTCAGTAGGTCGTCGTAGCTGTTGACTGTTTTCGCTTGAGGAGCCACAAGCAAAGCTTGCTGCAATATTTCTGGCGAGGTATCGCAGATTACCGCGACCTTTGCCAGACCGCTCTTTGCGATTACCTCCATGCGGTTGCGGCCGATCCACCCGACTCCAAGAAAACCCAGGCGGGGTAGCTTCTTCTTAGTGTTAAGAACGTTTTCCGGTGCGATAGAAGTGTTACCCATAAATTATTGTGGCTTTCAAAAATCCGTCAGGACGGGAAAGCGTTGCCTCAAAGGCATCCGGCAGGGCCGCTAAAGGGAAGGCATGTGTGCATAAGGTCCGCGGGTCAAATACGCCACGCTCCGCAGCTTCCACAGCTTTATGCATGCCCTGCACATAAATTTTCTCGTCGCGCTCATGAGCATTCACCACATCCAGGCCGCGCCAATTCCACATCTGCATGTTGATTTGGCGAGGGCCATCCTGATGGTAACCAGCAATAATCAGCTTTGCCCGAGTGCCAGTGAGCTCTCCAGCAAGATCAAGCGGCCACTGTTTTCCGGTGGCCTCAACAACCCGTTCACACATTTTTCCGTCAGTCAGATGCCGAACTCTATCGATCACCTTGTAATGATCGTCCATCAGGATTACTTCTTTAGCTCCCATTTTCTGCGCAACTTGCAGCGCGTAGGGTCGGCGTGAAATTGCGATTACTTGCGCTTGAGCCAGTGAGGCCAGCCGCGTCAATACCGCGCCGAGAAAGCCGATGCCCACAATCGCAACCGTTTGGCCCGCATGTATATCGCTGCGCTCAAAAATGTTCATTGCACAGCCAAACGCCTCTCCCGGAAACGGTAGAGAAAGTAGAGAAGATGGCAGCAAGGCCAGTGATGAAGCTGAAACCAGGTCGTATTCGGCATAGGAATGCGCCCCCAGGAATGCTACGCGGTCGCCTTCTTTGATGTTCTTAACCTCAGCGCCCACTGCGTCCACATGGCCCCAACCTTCATGGCCAAGCCCGCCAGGATCTGTGGGATATTGTGACCAGGGCATACCTTCCCACATGGCCAGGTTGGAGGCACACACTCCACATCCTTCCAATCGCAGGCGTACTTCATTGCGCGAAGGCTCAGGCTTGGGAATTTCGCGCAACTCAAGCTTTCGTGGTCCTGTCAGTACAGCAGCTTGCATCAGCCTCTCGAATTCATTTGCGTTGAAGTGGAAATTTCTACGACGAATGAAGGATTAGAGGAGTGATTGAGCTAAGTAGATGCCACATGCACTTCGATGTCCGGTATCGGCGCAACTTGACATAGCTTTGATCATGGCTGCTGAACTTGCGGCAGTCGCTCCGCTGTGGGTCCAAATGAAACGGTTGTTTCGTGAAGCCCGCTAGGCGGAACGTCACCGATCATTTTGTCTTTCGACGTTTGCACCTCAATTAACTTCCCGTGTTCAAGCACCAGAATGGTGTCGCAGCTTCTTAACGTGTCCAGACGATGCGCAATCATGAAAGTGGTCCGCTTCTGCATCAATTCTTCTGTCGCTGTAAGGATGGAAGCTTCTGTAGTTGTGTCTACAGAACTAGTAGGCTCATCGAGAATCAAAATAGGGCTATCGCGCAGAAAAGCGCGTGCCAGAGAAATACGCTGGCGTTCTCCACCGGACAAGCGAGCTCCACGCTCGCCGACACCACTGTCATATTGTTCAGGCAGAGTGCAGATAAATTCATGGGCACAAGCGGATTTGGCAGCAGCGACAATTTCTTCATCGCTCGCCGTATGCTTTCCGTAAGCAATGTTTTCGGCGATGCTTGCGTCAAGCAATACCGGCTCCTGCAGCACAGTGGCAAACTGACGCCTCAGATCGGCAATGCGATATTCCCGGATGTCAATTCCGTCCAGCAGGATTTGGCCTTCATCAGGATCATAAAAGCGCATGATCAGGTTCAGAAGAGTAGTCTTTCCCGCGCCAGTTCCGCCAACGATCCCAACACGTGCACCTGCGGAGATGCAGAAAGAGATGTTCTGCAGGCCACGATAACTGTGGCCATATCGGAATGAGACATTACGAAACTCAACCGTTCCTTGGGCGTGCTCCAGGGAAATAGCGCTGGAACTTTCTGCAATCTCCGGCGGTTGATCCAGGAGTCGGAATGTCCTATCCAGACTTGCCAGCCAATTCTGCAAGTCAGAGGTCTTGGTGCTGAGCGCCTGTAGCGGTTGATACATTTGGACGATATAGGCCATCACCACCAAGAGGGAACCAACGCTCAACAGGCCTGCTTTCACGTGCAGCACGCCCACATACAATGTTGCGGCGGTTCCAGCCGCAACAACCAGTCCAATCAATGTACTAAATGTCGCTTGCAGTCGCGCCAGCCGGATCTGGCCCGTAAGCCGTTTGCTGGAGTGCCGAACAAACCGTTCGTATTCCCGGTGTTCCTGTCCAAAAGCCTTGATGGTGCGGATGAACCCGAGCACTTCCTGGACAACTGACATTGCGGTGCTATCAAGCTCTTTAATATGCCGCGACCGAAGCCTTACCAGCCGGCTGCTGGCCATGGAAAGCACAAACAGAACGGGGGTGATGGCCAACGCGATGAGACAGATAGTCGGATCAATTCGAACGGTGATAAATATCATCCCTATCAGGGTGAAAATGGCGACAGCAAGCGGCAAAATTCCCTGGAGAACGACATATTGAATAGAGGGCGCGTCGTGCTGAATACAATAGACCGAGTCCGCAGCGCCGTAATGATCATGGAAAGCAAGTGGCAGCCGTTGCACATGGTTCAACAGCTTGGCGCGGAAATCCCACACCAGCTTCTCGCCTACGTAAGTTTGCAGGAGCCAGCTTGCAAGGCCCTGAAAAGCAGCCAGAAGCGCAATCGCCAGCAACAAGCCCACGGCAATTGCCAAGGCAGAAACTCCGGATTCCTGTCCGGAAGAAAATGCGGAAAAAAATTGCGGAAGCGGCTGCTTTTCCAGCGCTGAATCCACAGCAATTTTCATTGGCAGCGGGTAAGCAAGTGCCAGCACCAATGAAATCAGATTTAAGGCAGAAATGACCAACAGATGTGGCCACCAGCGTCGCGATTCAATGAAGCTCCTGAGAATGACAGATGATCGTTTCAAAGAAATTTACAGCACCCTTATTTAGAAGTCGGCAGCTTCAACATACTATTTAAGCTTTGTACACTCAAGGTCTGCATGCAAGGTGAAATCATTGCGGCTGGACTGCTTAATAAAGGGCACCAGTGGGTGATCCTTTAATGGAGGACGTTTTCGTGGCCAAGTGATGTGACATCTCGTCGACGCGGTCCAAAAACCCGCCTTACTTTCTAAATTATTTTTTAGCTTCTCAGAGGCCATCTTCTTAGTGTCCGATGTCGAACGGACAGCAGCCGTCTATACCGATAGTCTTAAATGAAACAGATGCAGGATCCCGCATGAGCACTCGATATGTACGCGCAGAATTCCAGTCTTTTTCGTCCAATAGAAACTCAACCGCTCTCAAACTAACTCAACCCGCTGGTGAGCAGCGTGCAATTCATATCATCAATCCCGCGCCCAACCAGGATCGAATCGCCCAGGTTCAACCGTTCGTGCGTGCTGTTCCCATCAAATCAGGTGTTCTCAACTCCTGGAAAGAGATTGCAACATACCTGGGCCGTGGAGTCAGGACAGTTCAACGATGGGAAGCAGAATTAAATTTACCCATTCATCGCCCCAGAGGAAAGACTCGCAGCGCCGTGGTGGCATTCCGACAGGAACTAGATGGCTGGCTTGAGCGCACGCCTTCGCAGTCCGACGACAAAGAGATCAGCAACGGCCTGCTTGACATTGCACAGGACATGCAGGCGCTTGCCCAGCAAATGTTTGCTTCGGCAGCCCTCCAGCAGCACTCTGAGCGGGAACAACTGATTGAAGCTGCAAATAAAATCGTACAACGGCTAAATTTGTTGATGAACACTAATCCTGGATTAAATCTTTCTGATAGAACACTTCTCTCAGAAACCCTTCCTGCAGAACAGAGCGATAATTGACCAAAGGCTCACCAACCTAATAGCGATGTAAACATTTCAGGTAGGGATCATTGATCCATGATTTTTGTGGCGTCCCCGACGGGATTTGAACCCGTGTTACCG
>CAWHQH010000035.1:0-93512 GCA_963831465.1 Terriglobia bacterium
AGTTCCACATCCCGAATTTCTATCGTGGGATTCGAGAGCATCATCGGGTTCTTCGAAAAGCCCGAGAGTAGAAGACAGTAAATCTGGCGATCGCGCGTTATCGGAAAAGCAAAACCTTACCGCTGATTGCACGGATCACACCGATTTAAACGGATAATCAAAGTTTCAATTCTGGCGATCTTTGAGAGTTTGCAGTTGATCCGTTTTGATCCGTGCTTATCCGTGGTGAGATTCGATCACGCCGATAACCTCGCGTTAACCTTAATCCTTTAGCCCCTTGCACTCCGGTGTACCAATTCGCGCCTTAAGCCACCTTGTTTCTCTGCACCATTCGCGCTACAGTCTCTGTAGCTCTCGCGATTCTCCCGTCCTCTTAAAAGATCCTCACAGGTGTATTTTGGCCATGGGCTGCACAAGCGGTGCGACATCCTGTGGTCTGGAGCACTTATCCACAACATATTGTGGGCTTTGCTCTTGACCCTTGTTATCTCTGTGGGTACCTAGCTGGAACGCGGATTAGCTACTCCAGCCGGTAGCCCGAAAAGAAAATCACATCTCACCACAGTCGTGCGCACCTTGGCCATTCCTGAAGGAGTAGGAAGTTGCTAAAACTTAAGAAGCTGCAAATCCTTGGATTCAAGTCCTTCTGTGATCGCACGGAGCTGAAGTTTCCGGGCGAAGGCATTGCCGCCGTGGTGGGCCCCAACGGGTGTGGAAAGTCCAATATTTCTGACTCCATTTCGTGGGTGCTGGGAGAGCAATCCGCCAAGAGCCTGCGCGGCGTGCGCATGGAAGACGTGATCTTTGCCGGCACGCGCGACCGCAAGCCTACAGGCATGGCTGAAGTATCTCTCATGCTGATCGATCCCCAGGTTTATGAAGGCGAGGTCAGCGCCCAGCCTGAAATCGACGTTCAGGATGACATGCCGTCAGAAGACGATTGGGATGAGGCTTCCGTCCGCGCCAGTGCCGCTGAAGCCACTGAAGCGCACGTAGCCGAAGTGCAGCCCGGGCCGCTCGACTGGAAAGAAGGCGCCGACGGCGCTCAGATGGAAGGGACTGCTGACTCTGGATCAGCAGACCAAAACGCTGAGCAGGCAGACCCTCCTCAGTTGGATAGAGCGTCTGACTACGAATCAGAAGGTCGGGAAGATGCACAGGCCAGTTCTGAAGTCGCGCAAGTCGGTAACGAAAGCACAGACGCGTCAACTCCAGCCGATAAGCAATCCCCCGCACCCGATGCTCAAGCCGCGCAGACCAACGGCGCCGTGGTCCTCAAGATCCGTCGTCGCAAGTTCAAGCCCATGGCATTTGCCAAAGGCGAGATTATGGTTACACGGCGGCTGTTCCGCACCGGTGAGAGCGAATATCTGCTGAACGGCAAGCTCTGCCGCCTGCGCGACATTCAGGACATCTTTATGGGAACCGGCCTGGGGCCGGAGTCGTACGCCATTATTGAGCAAGGGCGCATTGGCCAGATCCTGAGCAGCAAGCCGTATGATCGCCGCGCCATCATTGAAGAAGCTGCCGGGATCACCAAGTTCAAAACCAAAAAGCGGCTGGCGGAAGCGCGGCTGGAACAGTCGCGACTCAACCTGGCCCGCATCAACGATATTTTTGACGAAGTTACCAAGCAGATGAACTCGCTCAAGCGCCAGGCTTCCAAGGCTGAGCGCTATGCGCGCCTGCGCGACGAGATGAAAGAAAAACTGCGCGTCGTACTGGCCAGCAAGTTCGCCCAGATGGGCCGTGATGAAACCGGCCTGAATGATTCGCTTGAGGCTGTTGGCGAAGAAATTCGCGGGCACGCGGAAGCAGTGAGCGGCAAAGAGGCGGAATTCTCAGAGCGCACACAGCGCGGCTACGCCATTGAGAGCGAGATCGCGCATAACAGCCAGACCATGAACGCCTTGGCTGTCGAGACTGAGCGTGCCATCTCACGCCGTGGTTCGAACCAGGAGCGCTGCGCTGAACTGGACGCGCGTTCCGCCGCCGCACAAGCTGAGCTTGAACGCGCGCAGACGCAGTTGCTTTCATTGACTGAAGAGGTGCAGACCAACCGGAGCTTTGCCGAATCCGCAGCGTCAGAGGTTGCGGCCGCGCAGCATGAATGGCACGCAGCGCAGCAGTCGTCACAGGACGCAGCCACGGCGCTTTCCGATCTTGAGCGCCAGCAGGAAGCGCGCCGCCAGAACGTAATGGAAGCCATGTCTTCAGCTTCGCAAGTGCGGAATCAGGTGATCCAGGCAGAAGAACACATGACCGCGCTGGATCGCGAAGCCATGAGGCTGGATCGCGAAGCCACTGCCGCTCGGGTAGATATTGAAAGTTTCGGCGGCAAGCGCGGGCAGATCGCTTTTGAATTTGAGACCATTACGCAAACTGCTACGGCGTTGGGCGCGCGTATCCTGGAAATTCGTGGCCTGATTGAGAGCAAGCGCAAAGAGGAAGAAGAAGGTAAGCGCAACCTGGACACGCTTCGCGCCGAGTACGCCACCTCGCTAGGGAAAAAGAGTTCACTGGAATCGGTGATCAACGAGCATGGCTACTCCACAGAATCAGTGAAGCGGCTGTTCCAGTCGAACGCCATGGGGCACGGCTTTACTCCGGCGGGCGTGCTGGCAGACTTTCTTGAAGTCGAAAACCGCTATGAAGGCGTGGTGGAAGAATTCCTGCGCGACGAGTTGAATTACGTTGTGGTCAAGTCCTGGGATTCGGCGAATGAAGGCATGCGGCTGCTGCAGTCCGATGTTGATGGGCGCGCAACTTTCCTTGTTCATCCTGAAGATGCACAAGCCAAATTCTCATTCACCGCGAGTGACGCACCACCACCAACCTCTGAGCGGCGTGAAGAACTGGTGTCGTTGAAGAACTGCATTCGCGTGCTGGACGGATTTGGCCGGTCGCTTGAAGTCGTTCTCCCCAAGCTACGCGATGGCTATATTACGGCCGACGCCAGCATTGCACGGAATCTTGCGCTGGAAAATCCTGACGCTTATTTCCTCTCGGCCACCGGCGAGTGCTTTCACAATGTGACTGTCACGGGCGGCAAACAGCGCAAGGAAGGACCGCTGTCTTTAAAGCGCGAGTTGCGTGAGATCGGCAAGATTGCTTCTGATCTGGAAGCAGCCATACGGAACGAGCAGGCGCGTGTCCAGACTCTGGGCCGCGAACTCACGGAACTGGGCAAGCTGCTGAGCACGCTGGAAGAAGAGCGTCGGGAAGCGGAAAAGCAGGCTCTTACTTCAGGGCATGCGCTTAAGCAGATGGAATCAGAGCTGGCGCGTACTGAGCAGCGCCTGAACACGTATCGTCTGGAGATTGAGCGGACGCGCTCTGCCCGCAACGAGAAAGAACTTGTTGTCGCGGAAAAGCGTGAGCAGGCGGAAGCGCTGGAGCAAAAGAGACAGGCGCTGGAAGACGAGATGAAAGTGGCGCAACAGCGCGTAGTCTCATTGAAAACCGCGCGTGACGAAGCTGCGCAAGCCGCTTCCCAGGCTGCAGCGCATTTGGCTGTGGTGGAAGAACGCCGGCGTACAGCCGCATCAGCGCTGGAGCGGATTGAGGCCCTGGCGACAGAAGCCAAACAGCGGGTTGCGTCGCTGCACACTCAGATTCAATCTGCTGCGGCTGAAAAAATCCAGCGTGAAGCGGAAAACATGCAGATTGCGGACCGACTGGAAGCACTGAGTGCGGAGAAGGCTGCAGCCGAAGCTACCGGCGTGCAGCTACAGCATGAATCGGATCAGGTACGCGCCCGCATTGCGGAAATCGATCAGGAGCTAAAATCCGCACGCCTTGAATTGGACGCCGCCCGCGAGCGCAAAGGCGAGATCGGCACGCTGCTGGCTAAGTTGCAGTCTGACCTGGCGCACATGGCTGAGTCCTGCTTGAACGAACTGGGCATCAGCGCCGATGATCTCCGGGCCAACACAGAAATTCCTCTCGTCGAAGGCGAGCAGCTTGCGCTGGACGAAAACGCTTACCGCGAGATGCGCACAAAGCTGGACAACATGGGTCCGGTCAACATGATGGCCCTTGAAGAATTCAAGGAGACAGAAACGCGCCACCAATTCCTCGAAACCCAGCGCAAAGACCTGCTCGAGTCTATTGAGAACACACAGGCCACCATCAAGGAGATCGACGAATTCTCACGACAGAAGTTCCAGGAAGCGTTTGACCGCATCAATGAGAATTTCCAGTTCACGTTCCGCAAATTATTTGGCGGCGGCCAGGCCTTCATGCGCCTGACGGATGAAGTGAACACCGCAGAGAGCGGCATCGACGTGGTGGCTTCGCCTCCGGGCAAGAAGCTGCAGAATGTGCTGCTGCTTTCCGGCGGAGAGAAGGCGCTCACGGCGTTGTCATTGCTGGTCGGCATCTTCCAGTATCAGCCCAGCCCGTTCTGCATCCTGGACGAAGTGGACGCGCCGCTGGACGAAGCCAACATCGGACGCTTTACTGAATTGATTAGGGAAATGGCGGTGCAAACGCAGTTCATCATCATCACGCACAGCAAAAAGACGATGTCGATTGCGCCGGTGATGTATGGCGTGACCATGCAGGAGCCGGGCGTGTCGAAGATTGTTTCGGTGAAGTTCGGCGCCGAAGGTGGAATTCCAAGGGCAGCTTCAGCGTAAACGCTCCAAACAATGATGCTGGATCGCCGCATTCAACTCACAATCGTCCTCATACTGGGGCTGAATTGTGCGGCGATTGCTGCTCCAGTTCAGGCCGACAAGATTGTCATCCTGAAGTCCGCTCACAGCATGACGCTGCTGAGCGGCGGCAAAGTGCTTAAGACCTACAAGGTAGCTCTGGGATCAGTCCCAATCGGGCCTAAGCGCGTTGAAGGTGATCACAAAACTCCTGAGGGAGATTACATAATCGACGCAAAGAACGCGCACAGCCGGTTCCATTTGTCGCTGCATATCTCCTATCCCAGCGCGGCAGACCAGCAAAGAGCGCGGAGCCGGGGAGCGCGGCCCGGCGGAGCAATCATGATTCATGGACTGGCCAAGCCTTTTGCTTATTTGGGACCGCCGCCAGACTGACTGGACAGACGGCTGCATCGCCGTGACCAACGCTGAGATCGAAGAGATCTGGAAGCTGGTTCCAGTGGGCACAAGGGTTGAAATTCGTCCGTAGTAGTTTTTCGATCTGGTTCAAAACTTTTTCTCTTCGTCAAGGGCATTCATTGAAAAACATTCAGCTGCAAACGGCGCATGGGACGCTGCGCGAATTTTGCCGGCCAATATTTTTCCTGTTTGAAAAAATATTTTTCAGTGCAGGTTTAATTTTTAGTAACCGGTACTACAAAGTCCCGCGAAAATCAATGCAACAAAATCCTTGATTCATGCGGGTTTTACGGCTTGTGTAATTCCAGGATTTTTTTCGTGCGATGCATTCGTTTGCACAGTTTATTTTCTGAATTTCCACGGTTGACAAAAATAGTTGAGAGGCTAGAATACGTCCTCGCCACGTTATTTCTGCCATGACAAGTCAAAGCGCACAAAGCCGAATTCTTCTACAGACAGATTTTCCTGAGCTCACGCTCCATGCTCGCGGCAAGGTACGCGATTTATACAGTTTGAACGGACAACTGCTGTTCGTCGCCACGGACCGCATCTCAGCGTTCGACTACGTTCTGGCCACAGGCATTCCAGAAAAAGGCCGGGTGCTTACGCAGCTCTCGCTTTTCTGGTTTGATTTCCTGAAAGATGTGGTAAAGAACCATCTGGTCACGGCCAGCGTAGACCAGTATCCCGTTCCGCTGAAGAAATATGCCGATGATCTGCGCGGCCGCTCCATGCTGGTGACAAAAGCGCAGATGATTGATATTGAATGCGTGGCACGCGGATACCTTTCCGGATCGGGATGGAAGGAATATCAGAAGACGGGCGAGGTTTGCGGCATCAAGTTGCCTGCGGGCCTTAAGGAATCAGACAAGCTGCCCGAACCGATCTTTACTCCCGCCACCAAGGCGCTGACAGGCCACGACGAAAATATTTCCATCGAGGAAATGGCCAAGCGCACAGGGAAAGAGCTGGCAGAGAAACTGCGCGATTTAACGTTAAAGATTTATAAGACCGCAGCTGACTATGCAGCCGGCCGCGGCATCATAATCGCCGACACCAAATTTGAGTTTGGCCAGACATCGCAGGGCCTCATCCTGGCGGATGAAGTCCTTACTCCGGATTCATCGCGCTTCTGGCCGGCGGACAAATATCAGCCGGGCAAAGCGCAGGAATCTTTTGACAAGCAGTTTGTTCGCGACTATCTGGAAGCAATCAAGTGGAACAAGCAGCCTCCCGCGCCCTCGTTGCCGGAAGATGTTGCGCGCAAGACCAGCGAGAAGTACATAGAGGCATACAGGATTTTGGCGGGACGCGAGCTGCCCGCAGGTTGAGAAGCCGATGGCATGAATGCGCTTGATTGGATCATTCTCGTAATTATGCTCCTTTCGGCGCTTCTGGCGGCGGCCCAGGGGTTCTTTTTTGAAGTAATTTGCCTGGCAGGAGCGGTAGTCGGGTTCCTGCTGGCGGCATGGGGATACGGCAAGATTGCCCCGTGGTTTTTGCAATACGTCAAGCTGCCGGCATTTGCGGACTTGGCGGGTTTTCTAACAATTTTTGTGTCGGTGGTACTGCTGGCCGGCGCTCTGGCAAGAATAGCGCGCTGGATGGTGCACGAAGCGGGACTCCGATCCGTTGATCGCGCACTGGGGGCGGCGTTTGGTTTTGTTCGCGGCATGGTGATCGTGACCGCCGGGTTAATGGCGATCACGGCTTTTGTACCTGAGTCAAAAGAGCTGTCTGGCTCACAACTGGCGAGTTACTTTCTGGTGGCGGGACGTGGCGCAAGCTGGCTGGCGCCGTCCGATGTCCGCGAGAAGTTTCGCGCCGGGATCATCAAACTCCGCAGTGGGCCCAGTCCGGGAGCGACAAACAAATAAAACAAAGAATCAAAGAAATTGGCGCATCTGGAAAGTGAGGAAACTCTGTGAAGGACCAGCTCGAAGCACTTGTAGCCCAAATGTATAGCAGCGGCATTCTCTATTCAGAAGCCGTGCGTGAATTCAAGAAGCGCTTCATCATGAACGTCCTGCAGCAGAACCGGGGGAACCAGTGCAAAGCCGCCCGTGAATTGGGAATGCACCGTAACACGCTTAGCCGGACGATCGCTGAGTTGAAGCTGGATGTGCGCCAGCTGCGTGACGGGGGGCGTCGGCCTGTACGAAGCGAAAAGCCTGCGCTATTGGACAAACAAAAGTTCGTCCGCTAGCTCGCTGCCGTCTCTGCAATTGAATCCAACTTAACGTGCCAAACCTGGCTCCAGAACCCGGCGGAGAAAGAGCGTTCGTTCGTCCCGGATTCCGATGGGACAGCGCAGACGCTTTTCTTTTCGATATAGACGGCACGCTTCTGAACAGCCGGGATGCCATCCACTATTTTGCGTTCCGCACTGCTATACGCGATGTCCTGGGGATTGAAGCCAGCATTGAGGGTGTGCCGGTTCACGGCAACACTGACGTAGGCATCCTGCGCGCCGTGCTGCAACGTGCGGGCCTGCGGAACCGTGCCATTGACAAGCACATGCCACAGATCGTGGCCCGGATGTGCGCCGCGGTGCAGCAGAACCGCGAACAGTTGAATCCTGAGCTTTGCCCGTCGGTTCTGGACCTTATCAACTATCTCCAAGGTCGGGGCAAGCTGCTGGGAGCAGCTTCAGGAAATCTGGAAACTGTAGGCTGGCTTAAGCTAGAGAAAGCCGGGCTAAGGCCTTTTTTCACGTTTGCGTCGTTCTCATTCCCGAGAGAATTGCGCGCTGAGATCTTCCAGCACGGAATTGACCTCGCTCGCGAACGCCTGGGCGAAGAGGCATCTGTGACAGCTGTCGGGGATACGCCTGCCGATATCCAGGCCGCACGCGCCGTGGGCGTGCCAGTGGTTGCTCTAGCAACCGGAATCTACTCTTTTGCCCAGCTCAAGGCCCACGATCCAGACGCATGCTTTGCCTGCGGCACTGATTTGCTGGCTTTTCCTGCGTGATTGTCCGCAAACTTCAGTAATTCATCGCAATATTCATGCCATAAACCGTTCTTAATAACGGTACAATGATGTTTCCCGCATGAAGGTCTGCTTCGCCATTTTGACGCTATTTTTCTGCCTGGCCTGTACGGCTGCAGATGGGCCGAAGTCTGCCGCCGCAGCTCCCGGCGTCTCCAAAGAAGACAAGAAAAACGCAGAAAAGGAATTCAAGAACGCGCAGGACCTGCAACGGGCTGGCAAACCGGATGATGCCTTGGTAGCCGTCCTTAAGGCGCAGGAACTGATGCCCGGCAACGTGGAATTTATGACCATGGGCGAGATGCTGCGGCAGCAGATTGTGGGCGAGCACATGGAAGCCGGCAATCACCTAGCCGCAGCTGGAGATCCGGTGGGTGCTGCGCAGCGCTTTCGGCTGGCGCTCTCGATTGATCCACAAAATGCTTATGCGGCTCAGCGTCTCCACGATGTAGAACCACCCAATGGCGACGCGGAACACAAGCACGTACTGCAATTGCTGGCGTCAGTGGATCAGATCAACCTGCAGCCCGCGCCGGGAAGGAAAAATTTTCATCTTCAGGGAGATACACGGCAGCTCTATACGCAGATTGGCGCCGCTTTTGGCATCTCCATGGAATTTGACCAGAACCTCACGAGCCGTGCCGTCCGCTTTGATCTTGATAACGTGGATTTCTATACGGCGACTGACGTTGCGGGCAAGATGACGAAGGCTTTCTGGTCGCCAATCTCCAGCAATGCCGCCATGGTGGCCGCCGATACAGTGGAAACCAGAAAGCAATATGAGCGTCTGGCGTTGCGCACTTTTTATATCGGCAATGTGTCCGCACAAACGGACCTGAACGATCTGGTCAACGTGATGCGCACCATTCTGGACATGAAGCTGGTCAGCATTCAGCCGGGCCAGAACACCATCACTGTGCGAGCGCCTCGGGAAGAAGTAGAAGAGGCAGCCAGCCTGCTTGATAACCTGATGGACGCCAAGCCCGAGATGTCGCTGGAAGTGACGGAATATGAAATTGACACAGATCGCACACGGGACATGGGCCTGAACCTGCCCACCAGCTTTCAGGTATTCAACATTCCTTCAGAAATCAGGCGGGTGCTGGGTCCGGATGCCCAAAGCGTGATAGACCAGCTGAACCGTACCGGGACGGTTGATCCCAGCACGATCTCACCTTCAGCGCTGGCCAACCTGGCGGGATCTCCTCTGTTGGGGCCATTTCTAATTTTCGGCAAAGGCAACGGATTGACCGGAATCACCACGCCTCCAATCAGCGCAAAGCTGGCCTTTAATTCCTCCATCGCTACCAATCTGGAGGCGATGACGCTGCGCGCTATTGACGGGGAGGCCGCAACATTTCGCGTCGGCACAAAATTTCCCATCGTTAGCAGCACTTTCAGCAATGTGGCGCTCAGCACGCGCGGCCAAATCCAAGTGGGAAATACGCCCGAGTTTACGTATGAAGACCTGGGAATCACCTTGAAGGCGACGCCGCACTACCACGCCAACGGCGACATTACCCTGGTGATGGACCTGAAAATCGAAGGGTTGGGTACGCAGCAGATCAATAGTATTCCGGATATTACGAGCCGTTCTTACACTGGAACAATCACCGTGCACGATGGTGAACAATCCCTAATCACGGGGCTGCTGAGTGAGCAGGAGCTGCGGTCGATTCAAGGCTTCCCCATCCTTAGCAACCTACCTGGCCTGAAGAACGTGCTCAGCACGAATTCTAAACAGCATATCCACAATGAAATACTGATTGTGATTACGCCGCACGTAGTGCGCAAGCCGTTCCATGATCGAGGAAGCAGTGTTTTCTGGAACGTGGGTCCGTAGAACCTTGCACAAACCCCAAACCTAACCACAGATAACACGGATAAAACTGATCTGCACGGATCCAAAAAATTAATAGAACCAGTTGAATTTGTAAATCCGTGTCATCCGTAGTGATATTGTGATCTGAAAACGCTTACTTCCCTGCATGATCAATTTCAAACTGCACCAACTGCTTGAGATTGTCATACGGGATGTTAGCTATCCCCGGCACCCTGCGCCCATTGATGAAAACCGTGGGCGTCTCATTTACGTCCAAAGTCGCGCCTAGTGCCTGCGATTTTTTGATGCGAGCATCCGTCTCCGGCGAAGCAGCGCAAGCAGAAATCTTTTGCGCGTCATAGCCGTTTGCTGTAGCCAGTTCTTTCAATTTGTCGTCGGCTGTGGCCAGTGCAATTCCGCCCTGATTTTCAAAGATAGCGTCAACATATTTCCAGAACGCATCTTTGTTCATTTGTCCGGCGCAATCAGCGTACTGCGCCGCCTTTAGCGCCCAGGGATGCAGGCTGGCTGGCAGCGGAAACTGCTGGAAGGTAAAGCGTACCTGGGGAAAATCCGCATACAGCTTTTCAAGCACGGGTTGGGCTGCTTTGCAATGAGGGCATTCCAAATCACTGAACTCCACAATTTCGATGGGAGGATTTTGACCGCCTCGGCTAGGGCCGAATGCGCCTTTCAAGCTGGCGCGCGCAGGCGCAAACGGATCCGGACCAAAGGGAATCATTTGTCCGGCAATAGCAATCTGGGAATCTTGGGCTAGAAACAGATGCACCGGTTGTTGTTTGTTCATTGAGACCAGCACTTCTGCAAGCCCGGGAATGCCGGACTCTTTGATCTCAAATATTTGCCAGCTAACGCCCGGATCGTAGCCGAAGCTGCGCTTCATGGAAGCTTCTACTTCCTCCATGGTGGGCAAGGCAAGTTTCTTCTGCGTGCCTTGTGACGTTTGAGGAGTGCTGGCGGCGTGTGATGCAGGTTTTTTCGGCGAAGCAGTTTGAGCGTTCAGCATGCCGAAAGCGAAAAAAATGAGAGTTAAGACAGCTTTGGTATTCGATTTCATTATGGATTTCATCATGAATTTTTCTAGACTTCCGATTTTTGTGCAATTGGAAAACGGCGGCCAAGGCCAAATGCCTTTGGCGTAATTTTTAGTCCTGGTGCGGCCTGCTGGCGCTTGTATTCACTGCGCTCGATCATACGGATCACGTCGCGCACCAGCTTGATGTCGTATTTGCGGTCCGCTGCAATCCGTTCTGCCGTATGGTAATCCTCAACGTAATCTTCCAAGATGTTGTCCAGGACTTCGTATGGCGGCAGTGTATCAGAGTCCTTCTGGCCGGGGCGCAGTTCAGCGGATGGCGGCTTGTCAATGGTGGATTGGGGAATCACTGGCTTTATCGAGTTCACGTAACGGCTCAGCTCGTAAACCATGGTCTTGGGAACATCAGAAATCACGCCAAGCCCGCCCACCATGTCGCCATAGAGCGTGCAGTAGCCGACGCCTACTTCAGACTTGTTTCCGGTGGTCAGCACCAGTGCGCCAAACTTGTTGGAAAATGCCATGAGAATGTTGCCGCGAATGCGCGATTGAAGGTTCTCTTCCGCAACATCTTCCGGCGTGCCGGCAAATAACCGCGCCAGGGCTTTGCGATAGCCATCAAACACATCTCCAATGGCAATCACCTCAAAACGAATTCCCAGCTTGCACGCCAGCTGACGCGCATCTTTGATGCTGTGCTCAGAAGAATACTGGCTGGGCATCGCTATTCCGGTTACGTTCTCTTTTCCCAAAGCATCCACGGCAATGGCAGCGGTAAGAGCGGAATCAATGCCTCCGCTCAGTCCGATTACAACTTTGCTGAAGCCGCATTTGCGGACGTAATCACGCGTGCCCAGAGCGAGCGCGGCATAAGCGCTGGCCACGCCCACGGGGACCTGCTCATGCATGTCGCCCTGCAAGGTTTCAGAATCGAAGACGACTAGGTCTTCCGCAAAGGATTTTGCCTGGGTAACAATGCGGCCATCCGGCGCAATGACCATGCTGGAGCCGTCAAAGATCAGGCTGTCATTCCCGCCCACCTGATTTACAAATAGCACAGGCACTCTGTTATCGCGGGCGATGGTGGCGAGCATCTGGCGACGCAGTTCGCGTTTTCCCAGATGGAATGGCGAAGCGGAAATGTTCAGCACCATGTTGCCGCCGGCATGCAGCAGTTCATCGACGGGATCTACGCGGTACAGACGGCGATGCCAGAAATGCTTGTCATTCCACGCATCTTCACAGATGGTGAGCGCGAATTCCTTGCCCGCAAGCGGAAGTAATTTCTGTGATTCAGCGGGATCAAAGTAACGCATCTCGTCAAAAACGTCATAGGTGGGCAGCAGCATTTTCGACTGCACAAACTGCACCGCGCCCTGGCGAAGCACAGCGGCGGAATTCATTACAGACTTGCCGGTTTCCACTTTGGCAGGCGATACAAAGCCGCAGACAATGGTGATTTGCGGAACAGCTTGCGCAATCTCTTTTACCACCTGCTGGTTGCGCTCCACAAAAGCGGGCTTTTCCAGCAGATCACGCGGAGGATAGCCACAGACAGCCAGTTCAGGAAAGAGAATCATCTCCGCGCCCTGCGCAAGGGCCTGACGCGAAGACTCTATGATCTTTTTGGAATTACCGCTGAAATCACCAATGGTTGGGTTGATCTGCCCGAGAGCAATCTTCACGCTTCTAGTTTAAACCGCGGTTTAATTTTTCGTCAGCCCTTCTTTTCACAACGGCGGCGTCTTCGCCTGGTCCTGCGGAGTTTTCTCCTGAGATTGCGAAGGTTGTTGATCTGTACTGCCGGAAGCCGGCTCTTTGCCGTGGGTGCCCCACTGCGGCTCATCTGGTTCCGCTGACGGCGACTGTGGTATACTAGAACCGCTTCCAGCCTGCTGCGTCATGGGATCGGGTTGTTCGTCCGGTCGCTTCAAAGTCGGCTTATGCGTAGGCTGAGCCGGCTCGGGCGCGTTGCTCACGTCCTGCGGGCTATCACTCGATTTCAGCGCAGCGAGCGTGGGCACGCCATCTTTTACGTCAACTTCTTTTTCCGTCTTTACGATGATCTGCCCGCCGACTTTCGCGGTCTTCACTTGAGTTACTTCGTCGCCCGTGAAGCGCACAAACACCACATCTTTTGGAGGAGCGCCGTAAATCCATTCCTCATACTCTTTGCCTTTGTCGTCTTTTTCACGGACCTTTTGCTCAGGGCGATCCCTGGCCATAACGACCATGTCATGATTCATGCCCACCAGCACTTCATGCTTTTTGACGGCTTCCCTGATCTTGGGCGGAAGCGTATCAATAAAAACTTCTGTCGCGGTCTTTACAGAAAAGTCGAGCACCGGCGTAAGCATCTGCTTCAATTCAGCGCCCGTCATTTCCGGAACATGCTTCTTGAACTCCAGCGTAACGGCTGCGCCTGTGGGCTGCGCCTGGTTGGGATCTGCGCCGCCGGTGCTGCCACCCATACCCGAAATTTCAATCCGCTGGTACCACTTGGTTTTCTTTTTGGGCCCGCCATTGATTTCAAAGTAAATTGACTTCTCTTTGAAAACGATATTGGTAATCTGCACGCGATCGCCAAGCTTGGCGGCAGCGCCGTAAGTCTGCGCCTGCCTATAGAGTTGCGCGTCACCCGGTTTCACCACCCCATCCGGCGCGATAATAAGGTCTTTTTCGCCCAGCGGCAGGTTCTTGCGCACGTGAACAAACTCAGCATCCATGACGCGAATGAGCTGCATTTTGGTGCCATCGGCCAGTTTTTCCCGATTGTCCAGATCGCTTGGCTTGAGATGTGGAGCAGCATCCGCCTGCTGCTGGGCAGCTTGAGCATCCGGCAATTGTGGAATAGTTGCCTGGCCGGGGCTTACGGTAATCACTCTGCCGGTCGAGCCTGAAGGAACTGTAACAGGATTCGGCGGCGCCGGGCCGTTACTGGGCGGCGGCGTGGGCTGGGGTTGGGACTGGCCCACGGCCAGACTGCAAGCAGTTACCATCAGGAAAAAAGAGGATAAGACGCTGCGTAACATGAGAGCACCTTGGGCTGCTGTCTCCTTTAACTATTCTCCAAATCAGGGGAATTTTCAACCTTAATAGCAGCCGTCCAGTTAGATGCCATACTGCGGAAAAGGGGCTACTTTCCCTGCATTTCGTCCCAGGGGCGCGATCACGCGCGATCACGCGCGGTCTCGGCAATTTCGGCGATCTCTGCTAATCCGTGTCATCAGCGTCCATCAGCGCTAAGCTTTGTTTTTTCGATTTCTGGCGATCTCTGCTCATCGTGTTATCAGCGGTAAGTTTTTGCCTTTCCGATTTCTCATTCTTCTTCATCCGCAGTAAGCTGATTCACCATCACGCTTGTCCTTGTCACATTCCATGCCGCCAATTGGATCGTGTACGCAAGCTGTCCAATCTGCCTGTTGTTCAGCTTGCCCTCCAGGATCGCTCCCTGCAACCTCCTGATCGCCATCTGTATGCTGTCCGCGTCTTCCATTGGTCCCAGGTCAATCACGGCCGTCTTGGCATCTTCCACGCGTTCATGCATGTGGCAGAGTTTTCTGCCTCTAACCCGCGGCGCTCCGCACTGGCGGCCATTCAGGTATGTGTGTCGGCACCGTGCTGACTTCTGCGCTTTTTCCAGGTTCCGCCGCAGTGTTTCTTCGCGCTCGCGCTTCAGGTTTTCCACCATGCGCAGCCCTTCTTCAAACAGCATGTGTTCGTCATAGTCCACTTTGTGGCCATGCGGAGACCGTATGGCAAACTCATGTTCTTCCAGGTATTTCCGGTAAGCGTGGAAAGCCTCGTAAAAGGCTAGGCAAAGCTTGCCATGCTCTGTTTGTTCCCACTTGTCCTTGCCTGCCTGTATGTAGCGCCGCTGCAATTCCTTGTATTCTTCCTCGGAATACCACTGGTTGGTCCATTCGTGCGTCGCCAGCGGATCTTTCGCGCGTTCTCTCGGTTTGATCTCCCTTGTCCGGATGTTCGTATTCATCTCGTTTTCGTTCATCGCAACCTCCTTTGTCACTCTTTCAGTTCAACTTTGGATCGAATTGCTGTTTTTGTTGGGTCATTTTGCTCGCTTCTTAGCCTCTTTGAGTCCGCGATCATGTGCCTCAATTCGCCGTAATCTCTTGATTCTTCTTAAGATTCCTCCGTGTCTCCGTGCCTCCGTGATGAAATCGTCCACCCCCCTCCCCTACCCCCTATGTCGACCCAATTCCACCCAAGGTCACCCAATGTCACCCAAGCCGGGGCCCCCGGGCACGCGCGGTTTTGGCGTGGTGGGGTGAAAGGCTGAAGGACACAGGCAGAGGGTCATAACCCCAAAATGCAAAAACCCGGCTCTTAGCCGGGGTGTGGTGTGGTTTTGCTGTTGCTAATTCCTAATGCTAAATGCCAATTGCTCGGGCCGCCGACCCGAATCAAATACGAAACTAGTTTACCACCATTTCCGTCCGCCACAACAACAAAATCCGCGACCCTCTGCCTGCGGCTGTGAACAGTCCCCACCGCCTGCCTTCTAAGCGAAGCGCCGCGACAACCTTCTCAGCTCGATCGAATGATGGGCGCGTAGCCGAAGGATTCCGAGGATTCTTATGGCGCCAGTCGCCTCAGGGAGTTCGACCGACACTCTTTACTGGAAGCATACGGCTCATGCCACTTCGGATTCGGAGAACAGACGAAAGCTCATTTCCTTTTCCCCAATGCGGCCTTGACCCGATCGATCACGGCTGCGCCGTCCCCAAGATCGTGTTCCCAGATACGAAGAACGCGCCATCCCTGCCGTCTGAGAAGACGAGTGACTCGCTGATCGCGTTGAATATTTCCATAAATCTTGGCACGCCAATAAAGCTTTCTGGTTCTGGGATGACGAACGTGCTCTCCGCAACCGTGCCAATAGCAACTATCGATGAACACCGCCAAACGGTGTTGGGGAAAAACAAAGTCAGGCTTGCCGACGATTCCAGCGGCTTGTACTCTCCACCCCTTTAACCCGAAACAGATCAGAAGAGCTCGAAACCGGAGCTCTGTGCTTCGGTTGCCAGTCGAGCGGATTTTCGCCATGAGACGAGATCGATCATGAGGCTCCAGTCTGTCCATGTCGCTACACAGTGAGAATGTTGGATCGACGTTTGCTAGAGAGTAGCGACCACAATCTCGATAATGGTGGCCGGATTGGAGCTCTCACCATATCTTGGAACGTCTGTCCAATCCCATTTGCCCCCGGCGGAGCCATCGGGCCAGAAAACAAGTTGTCGGATGCCAACTCGATGACGCCACGAGCATTCTCGTGCCCCTGCCTATAAGAGAAGCTCAGCATATTAACGTCTGAAGTATTGTCGCTTAGAAAACCTCGAATATTCAGCGCCGTAGACTCGCAAATATAGTCAATCAAGACGTCCTGCAAGAGCCACATACACTTCCCGCCCCAACTGATGCCAACCTCGCTTTTCACAATCAACTGGCTGACCATACGTGCCCAGACTTGTCTGAAGTTGATGCCTGGTGCGTTATGTTCTTTGCCAAGGATGGCATCCTCAAACGCCATCGGAATTGTTGAGCGGTATTTTTTGTTGCCGCCAGAGGTGCTTGAGGTCATTATCTCAACTATTGTAGGCACTCCAACTGGGAAGTCCTCGACATGCTCCTGGTCATCTCTCATAGAAAGCGCATAACCATTTTTGATTAGTCGAGCGCGGAGTCTTCCAAATGGCTGGCCCAGTGTTTCCTCTAGCGTGGTTGCGCTGATGCGGCCGACAGGCACAAGGACATAATCAAAAGTATAGTTGAAATGCTTTCTTATGCCGTCCACCTCGCCTCGGTAGGCGAGCTTAACCTCACTCCAAACACCCAGTCTCATACCGGGCTGATAGCCCATCAGACCAATAAGCCGCCGTTCTGATGCCCTTTGCTGGTCTATAGCGTCGGCCTCCGTCCGGTTGAGTGCCAATAGCCTTCGAGGGCACACGACCCACGGAACGCCGCGTTCTCCCAATTTTATGGAGCACACACCTGCGCGAACTTTATCCCTATTGCGAAAAAATGCTCGTAGCGCAGGTTTACTGGAGAGATCCACATCTGACAGGTATCGGTTTCCACCCCCGTCGCAATCCCTTTGCATGAAGGCGCATTTTGCTTGTCTGCGGTTTTCGGTCGCTTCGGCGGAGTCGTCCGCTATCGGGTAACTGAAGATTTCGAAGATTTTTGGCATTTGAGCACTTCTATTATCTGCTCACCAATTGCCTTCGCCAACGGCGGCGGAACCGAGTTAGCTACCTGTCTGTGCTGGTCCAGTTCGCGCACCCTGCCAGACCGGCCTCGGATTGGACCGCGCAGCGTGTAAGTATCGGGGTAGCCATGCACCCGCATGTACTCCCGGGGAGTGAGATAGCGATCCTCACTCGGGTGAAAAAAAATCTCGCCACATCGCAAGGTGTTGGCTGGCCGGTTTCGGGCCAGCCTAAGGAACTTAGTGGTATCCTTGGCCGTCAGATTGCAACGCTGTTCTTTCGGAAGATGGTGTTGCCCCGCTAGAAATGACCCTTCCGGAACACCATGGATACGGTAGCGGTCTCCTGCTGGTGTGACATCCACATGGCAGACATCATGCGCCAGCTCTGTTTTCTTTGTCGGCGGTTTAAGGCCGGACAACACTTCTCCTACCGTCCTGAAAGGGGCCAATCCGAAAAGCGAGCGGGTTTCCTCTTGCGGAACGTGGGTCGGTGCTGGGAAAACGAAGCCGTTCGGTTTTTTTGTAGCCACGATGAATACACGTTTGCGCAGTTGCGGAACTCCATAGTCGGCTGCGTTAACAACACTCCACTTTGGTACGTAGTCAAGCTTTTCTAGATCACGAAGAAGCATCTCGAGTACTTCGCCTCGGTGACCACTCTCGTGTGTGGCACTAAGTAAGCCCTTAACCTGCTCAATAAGAATCGCTCTCGGGCGAAAAACGCGAGCGAACCGAACCATTTCGAAAAGTAGAAGGCCCCTCTCATCCTTAAGACCCTCTTGTTTTCCGATCTGAGAAAACGCCTGACAGGGCGGGCCGCCGCAAAGCAAATCCAGTTCGCCTGGCTTGAGTCCCATATCGCGCATTAGGGTTTTTGGTTCAAGCTCTCGAACGTCACCTTCTATCACGCGTGTGGTCCGGCGCTCCCGACCGACCGCAGCTCGGAGAGTCTCAGCTGCATGTGGATCAAACTCGACGCACGCAAGAATTTCAAATCCGGCTTGCACGAGGCCTATATCCATGCCCCCTGCGCCAGAGAAAAGCGATAGGGCATTGAACTTCTTTTTAGGGGAGCGAGGCATGAGGTCGAGTGAATGAATATCATTGTAGCCTACTCGGTTATCGCCACTCCAATGAACGCTGTTGGCCACTTTCTGCCCTCCGCAAAAAGACGCAGATAATCTTACAGCGAATGCACAGCGAAAGCAATTGCTCGATTCTTTCTCGCCACACATGCAATCCTTGTAAGGGTGGGATTTGCGCCTTCGCGAAACCGCCGCCAGGCAGCAACACGGTACAAAACAACTTCTAGTCGACCGTAAAGCGCAGAAAAGATAATTCTTTGCCGCCCGCAGCCGAGCAGAGCGCGCAAAAGAGCTCTTACACCACTCAAAAGCAAACATCCCGCCGGGGGTTCTTCCTACTCTGCTCCCCTACTCAGCACCCAACGACCGGCCGCTGACGGTCAATCCGTCCCTGGCCACCATGGCAGGCAGAACATGGCCGCCATAACTGCGGATGGCCGCCGAAACGTGCTCGCGGTTCTCCGGCTCGGTGAGAAAGACTACGCACCCGCCGCCTCCGGCGCCGCAGACCTTGGCCGCCAGCGCGCCCTGGCGCAGGGCCACGGCGATGAGCTTTTCGATCATGGGAGTGCTGATCCTGGGGGAGTTGGTCTTGCGCAGCTTCCATTCTTCACGAATTAGCTTGGCTACCTGTTTCCAGTCGGCCATGGAAAGCGCATGATGCATGGCGCGGGCGATCTCGCCGATCCGCTCAAAGTTGTGGAAGATTTTCTTGTCGCCATTGATGTGCGCTTTGAATACTTCCCAATTGTTGATGCCCGATTTGCGCGGCGCTCCGGTATAGACCAGCACAAAGCGCCGGTCCAGCTCTTCAGGCGCAACGCGCACGGCGGCATGGTGGATGCCATCGGGATCAAGATGGATAGCGCTCACGCCGCCATATAAAGCAGGGTAATAATCCTGGCATCCGGTGGGGACTTTGATGAGTTGTGCTTCGACGTTTTGCGCGATGACGCGAATCTGTTCACGGTCAAGCTTCTTGCCGGTATAACGCGCCAGCGCCGCAGTAGTGGCGATCATGAGCGCGGACGAGCCAGAAATGCCTGCGCCTGCTGGAGACTCGGAGTGCGTCTCGATTTCAAAGCCGCCGTCGGGGGCAAAGAAGCGAGCCAGATGTCCAGCCAGCGGATGCTTGAATTTGCGCGCGGCGCAGAGCTCGCCGAAGTTGCGGAACTCTTCTTCCACTTTTGTATCGAGTGACCTGAAACGGATTTTGTCGTCCGTAAGGCGTGTGACTTTACAGCGGGTGAGAATGTTGACGGCAAAATTTACGGTGACTGCACCGGGATGAAATAGATAGAGCGGCCAAAGATCGAGAGTGCCGCCGGCGAGGTCAACCCGGCAGGGCGCGTGGGCAACGATCGTACCGGGAGGAGGCAATCGTTATTCCGTATAGAACTGGGCCATCTTGCGGAACTTGTTGTAACGGCCATCTAGGAGCTGCTGCACCGGCTGGTGTTTCAGCTCGTTAAAGTGCTTAGAAAGGACTTCATCCACCATGGCGGCTGCGGCGTCGTGGTTAAGGTGCGCGCCGCCGTCAGGCTCCGGGATGATCTCATCGATGATTGCCATTTCTTTCAGGTCAGGCGACGTGATGCGCAGCGCCTGCGCTGCGATTTCCTTTTTGGACGCATCGCGCCACATGATGGAAGCGCAACCTTCAGGCGAGATGACGGAATAAACCGAATTCTCCATCATGAACACGCGATCAGCCACGGCAATTGCCAGCGCACCGCCGCTGCCGCCTTCGCCGGTGACGGTGGTGATGATTGGCACTTCAATCCGAGCCATCTCCCGCAGGTTGCGCGCAATGGCTTCCGCCTGGCCGCGCTCTTCCGCACCCAAGCCAGGATATGCGCCCGGGGTATCGACAAAGGTAAAGATAGGACGGCCAAATTTTTCCGCCATTTTCATGCAGCGCAACGCCTTGCGATAGCCTTCAGGATTTGCCTGTCCGAAATTGCGGTAAACGCGCTGCTTGGTGTCACGGCCTTTTTGATGGCCAATGACCATTACGTTTTCACCGCGATATCGAGCCATACCGCACATGATTGCCGCGTCGTCGCCAAAGCTGCGATCACCGTGAACCTCACTCCAGTCGGTGAAGATGCGCTCAACGTAATCCATGGTGAACGGACGCTGAGAATGCCGCGCCAGCTCAGTCTTTTGCCAGGCATTGATGTGGAGTCGAATTTGTTCGCGAAGAAAATCGATCTGATGTTGCAGATGCTTCAATTGCAGGCGGGCTTCATGGTCAGCGCTGGCGCGCGTTTCAAGCAGGGCAACCTGCCCTTCAATCACTTCTAACTGCCTTTGCGCTTTTACGGCTGGATCCAAAAATAGCTCCTGGCTTCTAGCGGCTGGCTTCTAGCTTACGGGATCCAGCGAACCCCTCATCCCCTGTCATCCTGAGCAGAGTCCGCAGGGAGCCGTACGACCGAGGACGCAGTCGAAGGATCCCCAGAATATTTCCCTGACCGTGCCGCGTCAGGAAGTTCTCACGAAACATTTGTGGTCATTCTTAGATTAACCTCGCGGCCTTCGCAAATGTAAAAAGCCGCAAGCCAAAGCTAGTAGCTCAATCGATAACCTGGACCGCGCCCCGCCCGCATAATTCTTCAACGCGCGTAATAAAGCTGCGGTCTGCACAAACATTATATCTGCCCGATTCCATTTCCATCACCACCATAAAATCGCCAGGGCGGTCCGCGGCAAACATTACCTTGGCTTCCCCTTTGCGTTCGTCGCAGATGGCATGTAATGCGTCCACAGAGGCCTCTGTCGCGGTATCCAGCGGCACCCGAATACGGATAGAACGAGGCAGATTGATCTTCGCCTCTTCCAGCGGAATCAGCTGATTGATCATGATCTTAGGATTTGAACCCTCTTCCACACGTACACCGGCCTTCACCAGCATGGGAATCTCCTGCTTCAGGATGGTCTGCAACTTCTTGTAGGAGTCGGGAAAAACCACAGCTTCAATGGTGCCGGTCATGTCTTCCAGCACCGCTTGCGCGTAAAGATCGCCTTTGCGGGATTTGAGGACCCGCACGTTTGAAATAACTCCGGCAGTATCGAGAACTTCGTCGCGGCCAGTACCGGTGGTCATCTGACTGATGTCTTCCACTGATTTATACTTAGGAAAGTTTGAGAGCTTTTCCATGTACTTTTCCAGCGGATGTCCCGTAATAAAGAAGCCAAGGACCTCTTTCTCATTGGCTAAACGCTGGTGTTCGTCCCACTCAGGAACGTTGGGCAGCTTCTCTCCTGCGCCGTTCGACTCTTCTTCCTGAAACACGCCGAAGAGTCCGTGCTGGCCCATGGCTGCGTCGTGCTGGGTCTTCTGCGCCCGTTCCATGGCTTTATCCAGCACTGCCATGATCTGTGCGCGATAGCCAAAGTCATCCAGCGCGCCAGCTTTGTTCAAAGATTCAAGCACGCGCTTGTTGAGCAGGCGAAGATCTACTTTCTCGCAAAATTCAAAAATGGAACTAAACTGTCCAAGCTCTTTGCGTGCCGCTGTAATCGACTCAATAGCGTTCCGACCCACATTCTTCACTGCCGCCAGTCCAAAGCGGATAGCGTTATCATGGGGCGTGAAATAGGCATCGCTCACGTTGATATTGGGCGGTTCGACGGGGATTTCCATTTCTCGGCATTCGTTGATGTACTTGACTACGTTATCCGTGTTGCCCATCTGCGAGGTAAGCAAGGCCGCCATGAACTCCACCGGATAATGCGTCTTGAGATAAGCCGTTTGATAAGCCAGCAGCGCATATGCTGCGGAATGTGATTTGTTGAAGCCGTAACCCGCGAACTGCTCCATCAGATCAAAGATTTTAACGATCTTCTTTTCCGGATAGCCGCGCTCCACCGCACCTCTAACAAAACGCTGTCGTTGGGCGGTCATCTCGTCGATATTCTTCTTGCCCATGGCGCGACGCAGCAGATCGGCTTCACCCAGTGAGTAGCCGGCCAGCACGTTGGCGATCTGCATAACCTGTTCCTGATAGACGATGACGCCGAGCGTCTCTTTCAACAGCTGTTCCAACTGCGGCAATTCGTACTCAACTTTTTTGCGGCCCCACTTGCGATCAATAAAGTCATCGATCATGCCGCCCTGAATCGGGCCCGGACGGTAGAGCGCGTTGAGGGCCGTCAGGTCGTCAATAGAGTTTGGCTTGTAGCGCCGCAGCACATCCGTCATGCCGCCGGATTCAAACTGGAAGATGCCCGATGTCAGTCCGGTGTGAAAAACGTTTTCGTAAGTTTTAGGATCGTCCAAAGGAATCTTTTCCAGGTCAATGGCCGCGCCGCGCTGCGCAATCAGCTTGAGCGCATCATCGACAATGGTGAGCGTGGTGAGCCCAAGGAAATCCATCTTGAGCAGGCCCATCTTCTCAATCGCCTTCATGTCATAGGCGGTCACAATTTCGTCGTTCTTCGTCTTGTGCAGCGGGACAAGCTCTGTGAGCGGCTTGGGCGAGATAACCACACCCGCCGCGTGTACGCCGGAGTTGCGCACCAGCCCTTCCAACTTGAGCGCCGTATCAATCAGCTCACGTACTTGAATTTCTTTTTCGTACGCTTCCTGCAGCGGGCCAGGATCATCAAGCACCTGCGGCAACGTGATCCCGATGGTATTGGGCACCATCTTGGCAATGCGGTCCACATCGGCATAAGGAATGTCCATGGCGCGGCCCACATCTTTAATGGCTGCTTTGGCCGCCATGGTCCCAAAGGTAATGATCTGGGCCACGTTCTCACGCCCGTATTTCTGCGTGACGTAGTTGATGACCTCCCCGCGACGGTTCATGCAGAAGTCAATATCGATATCTGGCAGCGAGACGCGCTCAGGATTCAGAAAGCGCTCAAACAGCAACTCATGCTGCAGAGGGTCAATATCGGTAATTCCCATCGCGTAAGCGACGAGTGCTCCTGCTGCCGATCCACGGCCCGGACCAACAGGAATCGAGTTTTCGCGCGCGTAGCGTATAAAGTCCCAAACGATCAGGAAGTAGCCGGAGAACTTCATCTGCTGGATGATGGCGATTTCGCGCGCCAGCCGCTGATCGTAGTCAGCACGCGTCTTCTTCAGCCGACCCGCGGCTTCAATCAGCCCCAGGCTTTCCCATCGCCGGGCAAAGCCTTCACGCGCGACATGCTCAAAATAACTGTCCAGCGTGTAGCTGTCCGGAACCACAAATTCCGGGAACGGATTCTTGACTTTGTTGAGCTTGAAATTGCAGCGTTCGGCAATGGCCATCGATTGCTTCAGCACATCTTCACGGCCGTTGAAGAGCTGCTTCATCTCGTCGGCGGTCTTCACAAAGAACTGGTTGCCGTGGAACTTCAGTCGGTTCGTATCATTAACAGACTTCCCTGTCTGCACGCAGACCAGCACGTCCTGCGCGTGCGCGTCGTCTTCGCAGAGATAGTGGCTGTCATTGGTCGCCACCATCGGGATGCCAAGCTCTTTTTCAATGCGCATCAGGTCCGCATGGATGCGATGTTCTTCCGGCAGGCCCTGGTCCTGAATTTCCATGAAGAAATTGTCTTTGCCAAAGATCTCACGATAGAAGCTGGCTGCGCCGCGGGCAGCATCATACTTGCCTTCCAGCAGGTTTTCGCAGACCTCGCCGGCCAGGCAACCGCTCAGGGCAATCAGCCCTTTAGAATGATCCGCCAGAAACTTTTTGCTGATGCGCGGCTTGTAATAGAAGCCGTGCATGCTGGCTTCTGATGTGATCTTGATCAGGTTGCGATAGCCTTCTTCATTTTCCGCCAGCACCAGCAGATGGTTATAGGTATCGCCTTCCGGCGGCGCGCGATGGTCATCTTTTTTGCAGACGTAAAGTTCGCAGCCCACAATCGGCTTGATGCCGACTTTTGTCGCTTCGTCGACAAACTCCACCGTGCCATAAATATTTCCGTGGTCGGTCATCGCCACGGCTTTCTGGCCGACATCCTTTACCCGCTTGATAAGACCAGGGACGCCGCAAGCTCCGTCCAGCAGCGAGTAGTCGGTATGAAGATGGAGATGGACGAATTCAGACATGGGGAGTGTTACACAATTATAGTCGCTTATTTTGTGCTGTGGATTTCAGGTAAGTTTGTGGAAATCGCGGCACCATCAGAAATGGCAGAACACGGGCGGGGGCGTGAGATACAACAGCCCTCTCAAATGACGATGCCAATTTTAAGTCCTAAATATTTTTTAGGGAACCTGGCCATCCGGCATTATTCATATCGGAGAGCATTCAATGGATCCACTTTGGTGGCACGACGAGCCGGCACATAGCTCGCTACGAGCGCAATGGCGCTTAGTAACATCGAGACAGCGATAAACGTGAGTGGATCGTACGGATCAACTTTGAAGAGGAGGCTGGTCATGAAACGCGTAAGCAGCAATGACACTGCTAGGCCGCCCGCGATTCCGTAAATTACCGGAACTATACCCTTCATCAGCATAGTTCGCAGCACCGCCGAGCGATCCGCGCCGAGCGCCATTCTGACGCCAATTTCACGCGTGCTCTGGCCGACGCTATAAGAAACAATTCCATAAATTCCTATGGAAGCAAGAGTTAATGCCAAAAAAGCAAATATCCCCAGCAAGAGTGAAATGAATCGCGGACGTGAAACTGATCCCGTGACCAGGTTCTCCATAGTGGATACTTCGGCGATAGGCTCATTTACATCAACGGCATGAATCTGCCGCGCCAAGCCGTCTGCCATGGCTTGCGGGTTGTTGGATGCGGTGCGCACTATCACAGCCATGCTTGGAAATGGCAGCCGCGGATAAGGGTAAAAAACAACCGGCACTGCGGAAGAGATGGTATCCAGCCGGTTGACGTCGCCTACCACGCCGATGATCTCATTAGGATGGTCTTCATCTTCCCCAAGAACCAGCTGCTTTCCAATGGGGTCTTCGCCCGGAAAAAGGCTCGCGGCCAGAGATTCATTGATCACAATGCGTGGAAGCGAATTTTCCATCTCAGCTTCAGAAAAAATCCTTCCAGCCTTGAGGGGAATATGCATGGCCGTAAAATAGCTGCCGCCGATCACCTGGATCGCAGCTTTTGGCATGTTTTCCTTGGCCACCGGATGACCAACAACCATGACATCAGTGTCTGGAACCAAACGGTCAGTGGGCAAAGAGGCCGTGAGTCCCGTAGAAACGATCCCGGGTGCGTTGCTGAGTTGTGCCTCCAGCTCGCGAAAGAAAGCAATTTTTTTGTCCGTAGCGGAGTACTGAGAACCCGACAGGTTCAACCTGAGGGTGAGTACATTCTTTGGGTCAAATCCTAGCTCCCGGGTTTGTAACTTATGGAAGCTATTGATCATCAGGCCAGCCGCGACAAGCAATACCATGGCGAGCAGAACTTCAGAAATTACTAAAGCATCGCGCAATCGGATTTTTATCTTGCTGCCTGTGACGTTGGCGCTTCCTTCCTTGAGTAATCCATTCACGTCCATGGTAGAAGCGCGAAGAGCAGGCGCCAGCCCGAAGACTATGCCGGTTAGTAAAGACATCACTACGGCAAAAACAAGCACTGACGCATCAATCCCAACATCCGCAAGCCGGGGGATATTCCCTGGGCCGAATTTGACTAGTAGCTTGATGCCCAGCTCCGCCAGAAATAGACCTATTGCTCCGCCAACCAAGGCAAGCATGACGCCTTCCGTCAAAAATTGCTGGACCATGCCCCATCGGCTTGCGCCTAGCGCTCTCCGAACTGCAATTTCACGCTCCCTTGCCATGATGCGAGCCAGCAAGATGTTGGCAACATTTGCGCACGCAATTAACAGAACGAAGGCAACTGCAGCCCACAACGTGAGTATGGCTGAACGTACTCCCCTGACTATTTCCTCATTCAGGCCTTGTACCCGGATGCTGCGGCCTTTCTCCAGCTCGGGATAGGACATTTCGGCCTGTTTGGTTGCAGCCTGCGCGCGGTCCTGGGCCCGCGAGGCATTGACTCCAGGCTGCATTCTGCCCAGAATGCGCAGATATCGCGCCTGGAAGGTCTTATTTAGGACGAGCGGGATCCATATCTGCGATTGATGGTCTGGCCAGAGTTTCTCATCCGACACTACCCCAATTACACTGTAGGGAATATTATTTAAAACAACAGATTTTCCCAGCGCGCCTTTTTCTCCATTAAACCGTTGCTGCCAGAGCCTCTCGCCTAGGACCGCAACTTGTTCGCTGCCTGAAACATCTTCTGTGGCGGAGAAGGTTCGTCCAAGCAATGGCTGCACTCCCAAAAGCTTGAAGTAGTTTGCTGATACCTCTTCCGCAGCCACTGCCGCTGGTTCGCCGATCCCAGTCAATGTCAGCTGTCGCTGGCGAACGGCGGACACTTCCCGAAAAATGTCACGCTGCGCACGCCACGCTTCAAAATCCGCGGGGTAGGCCAGGGATTCTTCGGTGGCGCCCGGCAGAAGCCCCGAAATAACGACCAGTTGTTCCAAATGCGGGAAGGGAACGGGGTGAAGAAGTACCGTGTCTACAACGCTATAAATCGCTGTGTTGGCGCCAATTCCCAAGGCTAAGGCAAGCACGGCAATGATTGTGGTAGAAGGATTCTTGTGCAATGCCCTCAAACCATATCGGCAATCTCTGATCAGATTACGAACCAAACGGTCCCCCTGCTAGTGGATGAAAGGCCTGGCAGCCCAGAGGGCCGTACACAACACCTTGTGCAAATGTTAATATAGAAGTTACCAACGTGATATTACGGAGCTGTTCTGTTCCGATAATGTAAATCACAGTCGGTGCGTGAAATGCAAAAGCGGGCGATCATACCGCCCGCTTTTGCGGATTCAGGACAATCACAACTGTCCTGCGTGGATTAGAAGCAACCCACGGAACCGTCGTCAAACCGGACGCAGCACTGAGTCCCATCAGCGGAACAAAGAATTACAGGGGTGGCCAGCGCCTGGGTAGCGAACAATCCAACGAACATTACTACTACTGCCAAAGCTGCTCTTTTCATGACATTTTCCTTTCGATGCGTGTTTGATTTAGATGAAGACTTACTTTCATATCCTCAACTTACTAAGCACACTATGAAATAGCCAGTAGTTTGTCAAGCTATATACCAGCTTCACATTTATTTATTTTTACCTATATCGCTCCCATACCAGTGGAAGCCATTATCGTAATACGATACTTCACTTAACCCACACGGAGAAGAAAGCATATTGCTGATAAGCAAGAGCGGCGCCACCACGCATCAGGCATTTATGAGCTATAGATGCGGATAGGGGTGTTTCAACAAGGCGGTAGAAAGAGGGGACTAACGCGCCGGCAGTGACTTCCGCACATCCTCGTAGCTTTGGCTGAGAGATTGCCGGGTGATAGTTCCTGAGCTATCGATATAGACGGTGCTGGGAACAACTTTAATATTACCGAATAGCCTGTCAATCGCTGGGTCGTCAAGTGCGACAGGGAAACCGGCCTCCAAATGCTGTAACCGAGTGACGAATTCAGTCTCAGGCGCTCCCCGTCCGCTCAATTGACGCGCAATTCCAATAATGCGAACCTGCCCCGGGCTTTCCTCCAGCACCCGGCGAAGCGCCGACAGTTCCGTCTGGCACGGTGGGCAATAATCCAGGCTGAAGAAAAATAACACAGTGCTGCCAGGGAATCCGGAAAGAAACATTTTCTTTCCATCAACGGTTTGCAGCGCCAGGGCAGACGCTGACTTACCGACAAGGTCGTCAAAAGGGTGCTTGAACGCTGCGGCCGCTTCCTGGCTTCTTTCCAGGCGCACCTTCATGGCGGCGGAACTGGATGACCTGTTTCCGGCCAGAATTGCCAAAAAACCTACAAGGACCACGGCGGCGAGCACCGCCCTGTTCACCCACTTCCGGGACCTGTCATTGCTGTGGTTGGAGCTCACTTTTTATTGCCTATTGTGCATTCACTGCATGCTACGGCCAAAGTATTCAACACTTCCTGTTCAATAGGTGGAGTGAGCTTACCCATCCATACATTCTTGATCTTGCCGCCACGATCAACAAGGATAAGGGTCGGCGTACCTCCAATGCGGTACTGAGAGAACTTAACCCGCTTAATGTCGTTGATTTCAAGGTGAAGATCCTGAATGTACTGGGTGCGGTTGTCTTCGGGCAGTAAAGCCAGCAGATGCAGACCATTAGCACGTCCGTTAATTATTTTCTGATAAAACGGAACGCTTTCACTGCAATAATGGCAGCCTTCCTGCAGAGCAACTATGAGAGTGTTACCGGCGGCGGAGAAGTCCTCTCCTGGAACATTCATGATGGAGCCAACAGTTGGCCTCACGATTTCCGGCACTTTATTTTTTGAAAAATAGGCGCTGTAGAAGGCAATTCCAACCACTACCGCCACGAGGATAATGACAATGTTAGAGGCTATTTCAATGATTCTTGTTGCAGGACCTTTCATAGCGCGGGACACCTTGCTGAGCAATTCTTACAAGAAGAATTGAGGAATATGTGTTGATGTTAGGTCGCATCATAACACATCGTTCTACGATATGAATGGCAAATCGACAAAATATTTTTTACGAATATTTAATTTTACAAATTCCAAAAAAGATCCGTGAACGCGCAGGCCGGCAGCAGAAGTTTGTTAACATGCAAACAATAACTTATATAAGAGGTGAGGGAATGTTCAAAGGATTGACAGTTGTTTTACTTGCACTTATCACGTCGGTAAATATATATGGCGCCGCCGAACGGACATTTAACGGGGAAATCTGGGATAACATTTGCGCCAAGGCAGGCTCCCATGACGCGATTATGAAAAAGGCCGGGGTCAACACGTCGGCAAAATGCACAATCGGCTGTGCAATGACCCATGGGAAGTACGTACTATATAATCCATCCACAAAACAAGTTTACCAACTTGATAACCAAGCACAGCTGCTGCAATTTGCAGGCCAGAAAGTGCAGGTTAAAGGTACTTTAGAATCGTCAACCTCTACTATCCATGTTACCAACATCGCACTTGCCCAGGGGAAATCTAAGAAGTAGATAAGTGTTATCTTCGGTCGGATATCATGCTTTTTTTGTCGATCGTTAGTCCGTGCTCAAGTTCAGAGATGATCCGCGACGACGCAAAGCATTGTGCAAGCTATGAGGCGGTTGGGCATCCGCGCGCAGGAATTTAGCCGTTTATTGGGCCTTTCTCTTGTCCATCACAATATCGTGTGTCCATCACAATATCGTGCTTTGCCTGGCACTCTGTGAGTGGATCCATGGTGGCCACGCCTACAAGGTCGTCTTTTTTGGCGTTGAACTCTACAGGAGGCTTACGGACTCTGATCGGGATGCCAGTAAATTTCGCTTTGCCCTGAGCGTTGGTGTAAACGCCCATATCGAGTTTGTGCGCGCCAAACGCTCCGTATGCCAAATGGACGTCAATACGGGCGGCATATACCGGCTTGCCCTCTGAGTCAGTGACGGAAAACTCAATGGAACAAGGGCCGGAAGTTCCATCGGTTACTGGAATATCGTCGGGCTTTGGTGATGGCGCGGGTTGCTGCGCTTTTGCGGCAACGGCGAGAGTCAAACCTAGGATTACGAATGCGCAGGCAAGAATGACGTGAAGAGCTCTTTTCATAAACTGTTCTAATT
Organism: Terriglobia bacterium; assembly: GCA_963831465.1. GTDB lineage: Bacteria > Acidobacteriota > Terriglobia > Terriglobales > Acidobacteriaceae > Angelobacter. Next base: position 29,897 of record CAWHQH010000035.1, read on the forward strand.
ATATGGGCATTGCCATTCGAGTCCCCGTCCGATCAATTCAAACGGTACAGTTTGATACTGACGAATCAGCTGGCCACGGCGCTCTTAGCGCTTTGCAAGAACTCCTGCATTGCTCCAGTCACCGCGTCCGGTGTTTCCAGGCAACTGCTGTGGCCTGCGCCGGGAATGTTCACATGGCGCGCGCCGCGAATACCGGCGATCAAGGTTTTCGCGTTGGCAGGCGGCTGGGCCGTGTCGTCTTCACCGGTAATGACGAGCGTAGGGCAGCTGATGGCAGCCAGTTCGCTGGCGCGGAATTCACGCCGGTTCATCACCGCAGATAACGATTTGGCGATGTTGCGTGGACGAGCCCGAAGCTTCCCGGTCCATTGCTCCAGCATCGGGCGGCGTTCCGCGCTCATGCGTGTGGTACTGCCAAAGAGTTCCTTCACTGCGATTGGCGTAAACGGCGCAGGGCTGAATATCTTTACCATCTGCGCCAGAAAAGCGTACTTTATGCGATTGGCTGGCTTTTCCTTTGTTGCAGTGGTGTTCATGAGCGTGAGCGTTTTTATCAACTCAGGATGGTGCGCCGCCACGCGCATTCCGGCGAAGCCTCCCATGGAGAGCCCCGCGAAGTTGCAAGGAGCGGCCTTGAGCGCGCGAATCAGCAGAGCTGCATCATCGGCAATGGTGGACATGTCATATCCACGGCCTATGTCTTCAGATTCGCCCTGTGCACGATGGTCATAAGCGATCACGCGATATTGCTTTTCAAGGACGGCGCGTTGCGGCTCAAACATTGTGTGATCCATAAACAGGCCATGAGAAAACACAATGGTCTCCGGGCCGCTGCCGGACTCTTTGTAAAAAAGCTTGACGCCGTTGACGAGGATTGTGGGCATTTTCTGCAATCCCGACCCTGAGCTTGCCGAAGGGAGGGAACCCTATTATAACGAAGAACATTGAGGAAAAATAACTTCCTGAAGGATCGGTTGTCAGGCTAATCTGCGTCTATCCGCGTAAATCTGCGGCAAACAGTTTTGTTTTCCTCTGTGTCTCCGTGCCTCCCATGAATAATGTCTACTCAAAAGTTGTTTTGGCTGGGTTTAGGCAGCCAGGGTAAAGCTGGGAAAGTCTTCGAAGACCCACTGGTTTTTCAAGGTGTCATACACGATCTTGACCAGTTTCCTTGCTAGAGCGATTTTGGCTTTTCCTCCTCCTCGACGTTGTTTGATCCGTTCATAGAACCCTTGCAGATAGGGGCTATACCGCTTTGCCACCAACCCACACTGCACCAACGCCGTGCGGGCCAGCTTATTGCCTTGTTTGGTGATGCGGCCGCTGCGTTCACTCTCGTTGGAGTTGGCTATTTTGGGCACCAATCCCAGATAAGAGGCCAGCTTGTTTTCATCCGCGAAGTCGCTGATCTTGCCAATCACCGTCAGTAGAACCGTTGCACTCAGCGACCCAATCCCCTTGATGCTGGTCAGGTTCTCGTATCCGGGCAGCTGTTGGCCTTCTTCTTCCAACCGCTCGTCCAACTCCGCAATGCTCTCCGATAGTGCCCGGATCTGCTCCACCAGAATCCGCAACTCCAACTGCACCATCCCGCTGACCGGCAATGCCAGCACCCGCGCCAGCGCAATCTTGCTCGACAAGGCTTCCCGCTTCAACTCGATCCCCTGCATCGCCAGCAGGTTGTTGATCTTGCCCTTCAGCGCCGAGCGTTGTTTTACCAGCAGGTCGCGTGTCTCGGCCAGATGCATCAACTCCCGATTCTGCTTCGGCTTCATTCTTACCTCCGGCAACAGGTCCTTTTCCAGATACAGCGCCAGCGCTGCGGCATCGTTGCGGTCCGTCTTCTTCACTGACTCGCTGATCACCTTGAACTGATGTGGATTCACCACCACCACCCGCTCGACTCGTTCCACTACCGCATCGTAGAAGCGCGCCGTCGTACTCGTGGCTTCCACTGCGATCTGGTCCTCGTAGCGCAACTGTTCCACGAACTTGGACAACTCGCCGATCCGCCATTGCCGTATCTCTTGCTCTCCGTTCTCCCACCGAGTGCATACTACAAACTGCGTGCGATGCAAATCCACTCCCAAATAACGTTTCATTCTCGTCTCTCCTTTGGTTGGTTCTGGAGTAGACGCAGCTCTTAGGCGATCACCACACTCCCATTCAAGCTCATACCGGCCTTACGGTGACGCTTCGATCCGCAGGTCTGACTAATCTCCGTGTCGAGGTCGTATTGCCTCACTGCACGAGCACAGCCTGCAACCTGTCTGCTCCAGATTCCTTTCCCTTGGAGCATACCGCCTCAGAACTTGCACCCTTATTCATGCCATCTCCGTGGTGGGTTTTCTCTTAAGGATTTAAAATGCCTGAGCACATGGACAACAAAGCCATCGCCAACATTTTCTACGAAACTGCCGACCTGATGAAGGTCGCGTCGGCGGACCCGTTTCGCATTCGCTCGTATGAGCGCGCAGCAGAGGCGTTGGAAGGCTTGCCACAGCAAGTGTCGACGATGGCGGAGAAAGAGGTGCTGGAGATTCCCGGTATCGGCAAGGGCATGGCGGCAAACATCCGCCAGCTGATCACGACGGGCAAGCTGGACATGCATCAGGAGATGTTGCAAAAATTTCGGCCCTCGATGCTGGAACTGCTCAAGATTTCCGGCCTGGGACCCAAGACCATCGCGCTGATCTGGGACGCATTCCAGATATGCGACGTGGAAGGCGTAGCCAAGCTGGCCAGTGAAGGCAAGCTGCGCACGCTGCCCCGCCTGAGCGAGAAGTCAGAACAAAAAATACTGAAATCGATTGAAAATTACCGGCAGCTCACTGGGCGCTTTTTGCTCAACACTGCCGATGAAATCGCCACTAAAATGACGGATTTTCTGGCCGGGCTGCCGGGCGTAGAAAAGGTCACGCCCGCAGGGTCGCTGCGTCGGGGCCGAGAAACCGTAGGCGATCTTGACCTGCTGGTTACGGGAAAGTGCTGCGATACGGAATCACATCGCAATGCGGTAATTGATCGCATCGTCAGCTTTCCCGGGATTCTTGACGTGCTGGCCAAGGGCGAGAACAAAGTCAGCATCAAGCTGCGCAGCGGCATGCAGGTTGATGTGCGCCTGCTTTCCCCGGATTCATTTGGCGCGGCGATGCAATACTTTACCGGCTCAAAGAACCATAACGTCCAGTTACGCCAGCGAGCGATCAAGCAGGGCTATACGCTCAATGAATACGGCCTGGTGCGTGTGGAAGACAACAAACGCGTAGCCGGAAAAACTGAACAAGAAATCTATAAGACGCTTGGACTCAAGTTCATTCCGCCTGAGCTGCGCGAAGATTGCGGTGAAATACAAGCCGCAGCGGAAGACAAGCTGCCAAACCTGATCACGCAGGCTGATATTCAGGGTGACGTACATATGCATACCGTGGAGACGGACGGCAAATGCACGATTGAAGAGATGGCGCTGGCAGCGCGCGAGCGCGGCTATAAATATATGGCCATTACCGATCACTCCAAGAACCTGGCGTTCGCCAACGGCCTGGACGATAAACGCGCCGAAGCACACATCAAGAAGATACGCGCGGCGTCAAAGGCCATTGATGGCATCACGATCTTTGCCGGCATTGAAGTGGACATACTGGCCGATGGCGAACTTGATCTTTCCGACTCGGTGCTGGAGCAGATGGATATTGTGATCGCCAGCGTGCACTCCCACTTCAACCAGGAGCCGGCGCAGATGACCGACCGCCTGCTGCGCGTAATTGAGAATCCCAACACATCATTGATGGGACATCCCACCGGACGGATGCTGCTGCGGCGCGACGGTTTTACTTATGACTATGACAAAGTTTTTGCGGCGGCTGCCAAAGCGGGTGTTGCCATGGAGCAAAATGCATATCCTGACCGGCTCGACCTGCGCGACCAGCATCTGCGGATGGCCAAGGCTAAGGGCGTGAAATTCATCATCAATACTGATGCGCACCACACTTCGCACATGGAGAAGATCCGCTACGGCGTCTTGCAGCTTCGCCGCGCCTGGCTCACCAAGCAGGACGTGTTGAACACGTTACCCACGGCCGAGTTCGCCAAGATCGTGCGCCGCGGCAGGCCGGTGCTGGCGGAGATTTCCTAGTCAGAGCTTCCATGTGCTCTGACCGTGATTTCAGCATCTCACAAGAGTATGCTGTTTCCGGAGCAACTCTATGCCTGACGACACCAATCCCACACCTCCACCTCCCATCAATCCACCCAATGCCAAGGCGCCAGCGAAGGCCAAGCCCGCAGATGCGCGGGATCACGGACACATCCCCATCACTGAAGAAATGGACAGCGCCAAGTGGACTCTGCCTCCGATTGTGCCGCTGCTCATAGCAGCCTTGGTCGTGGGAATTCTGGTAGCCGTGGTGGCGCTTTCAAACCGTACAAAGCCGAGCGCCGCTTTGGCCATTACCAAAGTGGTTTCTGCCGCGCAGGAAAGCAATACCATGGTGGCTATCCAGATCAAGCTCGACAATCAGGTTGAAGGCCCCCTATGGATCAAGCAAATCCAGGCCGAGGTGGAGACTCCCGACGGCAAGAAATACAGTGACAACGCAGCTCCTGCCGTGGATGCCCCGCGCTACGTTGAGGCATTCCCTTCCCTGGCTGAGGCCAAGGCCGATTGGATAAAGGAAGATCTTAAAATTCCAACCAAAACGTCTTATAACGGCACTGCCGTCTTTTCTTATCCCGTTGACAAGGCCACATTTGACAAGCGCAAACAGGTCACGATTCGCATACAGCTATACGACAGGCCAACGCTGGTAGCGACGAACACGCCGACGCCCGCTCCGTGACTCTAATCAACTAGCAGGGACAGTTGCAATCGTGCAGCGTCCCCGATTTCCTTTTAGGAATCACCTCACTTTACGCAACGATCCTCTGATTGATTTGTGTCGCCTTCCGAATCAAATTACTTTGATATAAAAATTAAACCCTTGACATTTGTTTTGCATGTTAGACAATGTTCCCCGCTCAGGGATGGGTGCTCCCGAAATCGTACTGACTCTTGTTTCTTCAGGCAGCGAGTTAGAACGAACATAAGCCCCGCTTTCGCGCTGGAGGAAATATGAGACGTAGTTTTGCGTTGGTCATGTTCGCTCTTGTTCTTTTTCTCTCCTGCAACGTGGCGTATGCACAGAGCAGCGCCGCAGATGCCCAACTTAACGGATCAGTCCGCGACCAGACCGGAAGCATGGTGGTAAAGGCCGCCGTTACTCTGCGCAACGTGGATACGAACCAGATTTATAAGACCGCTTCCAACGGCGTGGGCTTTTATATCCTGACGAACGTGCCACCGGGGAATTACGAGTTGACAGCTGAGTCGCAGGGATTCGCCAAGTACTCCCAGACGGGCATCGCGTTGCGCGTGGCCCAGGTGGCCACCATAGACGTGAACCTCAAAGTTGCCGGCACCACGCAGGAAGTAACTGTCAACACTGAAGCGCCGGTGATCGAGCCAACGCGGACAGAAGTGAGCCAAGTGATTGAGACGCAGCAGATCCAATCGCTGCCCATCTCCGGGCGGCTGTTTACGGACTTTGCGCTGCTCAGTCCGGGCGTAACAACGGGAAGAGTCAGCCTGCAATCCACGTTTACCGATCCCTCAGTCACGCGAATTTCATTTGGCGGACAGCGCGATCTCAACAATAGTGTGACGGTGGACGGCGCAGACAATATCAATACGGCTACAGGATCGCAGCGTGCAACGCCGTCGCAGGAAGCGGTGAGCGAGTTCCGCGTGGTGAACAACAGTTTTGCCGCGGAATATGGGCGTGCGCTGGGCGGGATTGTGAGCATCGTGACTAAATCCGGGACGAACGACGTTCATGGATCTGCGTATGAATACTTCATGAATAACAAGCTCAATGCCACGCCGCTTCTCGCGCAGCCCGGCTTTGACACGTTCCGGCAGAACCAGTTTGGGGCGACGCTGGGCGGCCCAATCAAGAAGGACAAGACCTTCTATTTCCTGAATTATGAAGGCCAACGGAAAGGACAATCTCCGCAATTCCCCTCCCTGCTGGTGGACAATCTTGCCGCAATCAATGCGTTGAAAAGCAGTCTGGGCATTGCGCCGGAAAACCTGAACTTACTCAAAACGGCCGACGTGGATAATGGCTTCATTAAAGTTGACCACCAATTGACAGATAGCAACCGTCTTTCTGCCCGCTATTCCATTCAGGACGCCACGAACCTGAACATGCTGGTGGGTGAAACGCTGGACGGAGGCGGCATTGGAGCCCCCAGCAGCGGACGCAACGGATCACTGCGCGACCAAGACTTGGTTGGAACGCTTACGACCACGCTCAGTGAGAACAAAGTCAACTCGCTTCTGCTGCAATGGGCACGACGCAACTACGGTTTCCAGGGCGTAACCGGACAGCCCAATCTGGATGTGCCAAACCTCCTGCTGCTTGGCCACAACTTTGGAGCCTTTGACCGTTACAATGAAACGCGCCTTCAGGCCTCAGATACATTCTCCTGGGTACATGGTAAGCACTATGCCAAATTTGGAGTCGATACCAATTACGTGCGCAATTTTGTAATCTGGCCGGGATTCACTCCGGCGCGCATCATCTTCCCCAGTCTGGGCGACCTGCTGGTTTCCGGCAAGAGCGACTGGGGATCAACTCCGTGTCCTGCACCGTTGGTCGGCCTGGTGGCGCCATGCCTGGCGGCTTTCTTCTGGGGCGCGCCCATTGGCCCCGGTCCATTTAATCCCAACGCCGCATCACCTTCAGTCCCCACTACATGGGACCAGGCGTTTCTCGCTTCAGAGGCATCGAATTTTTTCGTTCACGTGAACCATAGTTATTTTGGCTTCTTTGCCCAGGACCAGTACAAAGTAACGCCGAAGCTGACGGTGAATTACGGCCTGCGCTACGACGTAGAAGCCGGGCTTGGCTTTTTCGTGAACGGCGACCACAATAATTTCCAACCAAGAGTTGGTTTTGCCTACGCACCGGATTCAAAGACGGTGATCCGCAGCGGATTTGGCATCTTTAATGACAAATACAGCCTGACCTTCTTCTTTGTGCCGGCACCCCAGCGGCCTCCAGTCATCGCTGGGCTGCCAACCGTGAACAATCAGACGACCGGAACCTACCTGCTGAACAGCATCTTTCTGCCTACGCCGTGCGTGATTGCCGGATGCCCAACACCGCCGCCGGGAGCTCCATTACCGCCGGGCACGGTGCCGCCGCCATTATTGACATCGGCCTTTGAGAACCTGATCAACAGCGGATCGTTCCCCAATAACTCACTCTTTGCACAGGGTGGAACGGCGGTCGATCGTAATTTGCGGTCGCCCTATACGGAGCAGGCCAACCTTGAAATTGACCGCACGATTGGCGGGGGGCTGACGGTAAGCGCCGGTTATTTGTTTGTGGCTGGGCACAAGCTGGTGCGTCCTATCGATCTCAACGTGGGGCCGCCGGTCGGCGTGCAACCGGGCACGGGAAAAGATATTTACGCCTTTGCCATTCAAGATCCCAACATTCCTGCGCCGCCGGCCGGATCTCCGGGGACGAATGGAATTTTCTACTTCACCGATTCCACGGGCAACTCGATCTATCACGGGCTGACGTTGCAGGTGATAGAGAAGGCGGGCAAGTATTTTTCACTGAACGCAAACTACACGCTCTCACACACGCTGGATGACGGCACATTTGTCACGTTCGTGAGCACGCCGCAATCCAACGCGCAACGGAACCTTGAGCGCGCCAATTCCAACCAGGATGCGCGGCATCGCTTTGTAGCGAACTTCACCGCCGATGCTCCGCAGAGCACGTTCCTGCGCAACTTCCAGTTGAGCAGTATTGTCACCTTGCAGTCGGCGCGTCCGTTTACGTTGTTTGTGGGCTTTGACGCAAACAATGACGGCAATCCCGTTACGGATCGGGTGGGCAATTCACCGCGCAACAGCTATCGCGGCGATAATCTGCAGACCGTGGATTTACGGCTGGCGCGAGCTGTTCACGTTGGAGAGCGCAAGGTGCTGAACCTTTCCGTGGACGCTTTCAATCTTCTCAACCACGCCAACATCGATGAGGTGTTTTCCGTTTACGGCGCGCCGGACTTCATTCCCAATCAGATTCCGACGCATTTTGGCGACGGCATCTCCGGGCCCAGCGGCGCTGTTGGCGCACCCAGAACGGCATTTAACACGCGGCAATTTCAACTAGGAGCGAAGTTTACTTTCTAGCTTGTCAATACATGGAACTTTAAGGACGGCCTTCGGCGCCGTCCTTTTTTTGTCTCATAGAAATTGCCGCGTTTATACAAAAAGCAAATCTCACCACCGATGAACACGGATGACACGGATTTATGAATTCAAAATGGTTCTATTGAACTCTTTTGATCCGTGTAAATCAGAGTTATCCGTGTGATCTGTGGTGAGGTTGTAGTGCAATCAAGATTGAGCAATGTATCGCGAATTAGCGCGTGCGGAACGGCAGCTTGAATTTGTGGGCAATCTCCGGCCAGTATTCGCGAAGCACGTCCCAGGCCATGTCATTGGCCACGCTATAGCCGACGCGGCTGGCCGTGGAAGTAAATCCGCGCGGGTTTCCAGGATGATAAAGATTGCTCAGCGCTTTGGAGCTTACGGTGCCAAACCATTCAGAGTAATTCGGCATAAGATTGCCGGAATCACTCTGTGTAACGAACCTGTGCGCCAGCGCGTGGCCGATGCGTGCCTGCGTGGAGCCTTGTCCCAGCCGGAAATAACGCGGATCCTGACGGAACAAAGCTGGATAAAGAAAGATCCCGAAGAAATCGCTGGTGGCATTGTCAGTAACCGCAGCGCCGAAGCGTTTACCGTAGCCTGCTGCGCCCATCTGGTAGCTGGGATCGTCGCGATCAAGCTGCGCGGTGGCGGCATCCCAGGCTGCGCCCACGTAGTTTAGCGGATCGGCAGTGCTTTCCACGAACATGTGAAATTTGTCTGAAGCGGAAAGCGCGCAAGGCCTGAGGTCGCTCTTATGGCGTGGAAGGTGGACCGTGGTGCTTTCCAGTCGCTGGGAGAACCGTGCAACCACCTGGCTGAGCGGGCCGCTGTAATCATCGATATCAAATGGCTCAATGGGATGAATGCAGGGCTGCTTCGCGGGAGTGATCATGGAAGACGGAATCAGCGAGAGTGCGGGCGTCATGTTATTGAGCCGCGGCACGGGCTGGGCGCAGGCCAGAGCACCGGCCAACATTAGCCCGATCATCGCGAATTGTCTCTGTAAGATCTTCATTTTCCGCAGTCCCAGCAAGCGGCCCGTTCAGACCGTTTACTTTATCAATAGATGTGCTTTTCGAATGTTTAAGAATTGTTACGTTCGGCCTTGCACCGGTTAACTATGTTGTTAACTGCCGTCTGCGTAAGTTCAACAAATCAAGGACCCTTCTCATCGATAAGACTCAAGCATCCTTTCCGTATCCAGGGCCTTGCACGCCACTTCCTGTAACTTGAGACACGCGTTTGTGCGCGCGTGGAACGGATTTATAATTGCTCGGCCAGTGAGGGGCCATCATAATGAAAGCCAATGTCTGCTCCGGTCTGCTCCTTATTCTGCTGCTGGCCACGGTTCCGGCAGCGGCCAAAGAACTTCACACGACCATTATTTATGACGATGTGGCAACTGATCTGGCCTCAGCGCGTGAAGACGCCGGCCAGCTTTGGATCACGACTGCCGACCTGAAGCGCGCAACGCGTTTCGAAGTAAAGCCACAAGGCGTATGTCGGGATGAGTTGTGCTTTCCGCTGCCCAAAGCGCGGCAGCAGGAATTTGTTCGCAAGACTCCACCGGTGACATGGTTCAACATGACGGCGTTTGCCGGTCTGGTCCACCAGCCCGTGGCGCATGACGCCGCCCTTTCCACCTGGTATTTTGGACTGCGGTCCGACCAGCGCCAGCAGCTTAGTTCACTAGAAGCACCGGACTTCACGCTGCCTGATCTGCTGGGCAAGCCGCATCGCTTGTCCGATTTTCGCGGAAAGAAAATCCTGCTGGTTACATGGGCCAGTTGGTGAGGGTGCCGCTTTGACCTGCCAGGCTGGCAGGCAATCTACCAGCAGCTAAAAGGCAAGAATTTTGAAATCATCTCCGTGGCGCAGGATACCGGCGGCGCCAAAGATGCCGGGCCGTGGATCGATCCGTTGAAATATGTTTCGGCCAAGCCTGATCTGCCGCCGGCAACGATCGAGACCGCGAAGAAGATCGGCCCGCTGAGCTATACAGTGCTCATCGACGAAAAGCACCTTGTCTCCAAGTTGTACAACATGGTGAACGTGCCAACTGGCGTCTGGATCAACGAACAAGGGCGCATCGTGCGTCCCAATGAAGTTGCGTTCGTGGACGATCGCTTCAAGAACTTCACCGGAATGGATTCTGAGCCGTATCTTAATGCGCTGAAAGACTGGGTGGAAAAAGGCGACAAAAGCGCTTATGTGATGAGTGAAGATCATCTGCGCGAAAAGCTGGCAGCGCAGGATCCGAACATGGCGCAGGCGGCGGCAGAGTTCGGCCTCGGCGAACAACTTTATAAGTCCGGTCACCCGACTGAGGCCATTGCGCACTTCAAGGAAGCGCAGCGGCTCAATCCAAAGAGCTGGAATTACAAGCGCCAAGCGTATGCCTTGACCAGCGAGAAGGATTATGGGACGACGTTCCGCGATGAAGTCCAAAAGATCGGCGGAAGCAAAGTTTATTATCCGCCGCCGGAATTACCGTCACCAGAGAAGAAGCAAAACTAACCAAAGAACACGAAGAACACAAAGGAAGATCGGGCAAGAATCAGTCAGCGAAAAGTGTAGCGGCTCACGTGTCGAAAATAACCGGTTGTGAACGACTAGTGCCAGTACGCGCTTTTTAGTTTTGACTTGGTGTTCCTTCGTGTCCTTTGTGGTTAAAAGAACTTACGAAATGCGATTCTTATGCGACCGCCAGAATTCCTGCACCAGGAAGCTGATGCTGGCGGAAAGCATTGTCCCCAGAATGCTGAAGACGATTGTGATTCCGTTCCGGGGCAGCGGATGGGAGTCCGGCGCGGAGGAAGCATTCGTCGCCACTGATGACGTGGTTGCGCCATCGAAATTGACCGCCAGAGTATTACGGCGCATGGCATTGATCTGCAGAATGCTTTCACGGTCAGAAGCAAAGTCAGCGGCGGCGCTACGCGCCTGATCAAACCCTTCATCGGACGCACTGATGTGTACCTGCACTACATGCCTGCCGGTAGGAACATCAATCAGTTTGGAGAAAACTTCCGGCCCAGACTGACCTTTAGGCAAAATGCCTAGCCGCTTTTTGGAAGCCACATTTATATTGCTGGTATAAACCGGCGAACCATCCACAAGAACAGAGAGCTGCGCGGAGCGGAAACTGTGCTGGCAGATGATCTGAAGATGAGCCTGTTCTACAGGGATGGCCGCGTAGACGGCAAGGATTATCGCGATCAACAAAACAGTAATAGCGCCATAGCGCGTCCAGAGCGGCATCTTGCGGAACCGGAAGCGTAGAGCTTGCCATACCGAAGACGCGGCAGCAGGATTATCCGCAGGCACACTGGCTTGGAGTTGTTCCGCGTGATCTTGGGCCGGGGCCAGGGACATATTGCCCTTATTTTGTCCCAGACGCGTCCCGCGGAAAAGTTACCAAAGTCAGAGAAGCGTAGATAACCCGAAGAATTTCAAATGCTTTTTGCCGGGAAATAAGCGCGGAAGGAATGAATCACCAAAAAGAAGGGCCGGATTCTCCGGCCCCCCCCTCGTGCTCTTCTTCCTAGAGGTTATTGGACGTTCACGTGAGTAATACGGGTGGCCCAGTTGCCTATCGAGCCGCGCGTGTTATTGCACGTGAAGTTGGTTGCTACATAGGTTGTCAGATCGCAGGAATTCGCGATGTATTCAGAAGCTATCCATATGGAGTTTCCATCCACAGCGGCGGCGCCATAGTCGCCCCAGCGAGGACGGATTGGGTTCACTTCAGGGAAGTAGCCGCTGAATCCATCCTGGCGGGCTGCTCCTTCAGCGGCAATGTGCACATCACCGGCTCCGACCTTGGCATCAAGAGCGGTATAACCGGCGCTGGGGAAATGATCGTTGCCAAGGACAGTGAAAGCGATCACGCCACGTCCGCTGGAATTTACGCCCACTGCGGGATAGGTTACGTTGTTGCCGGGGAGAGCGATAATTCCTTGGGTAATCACACTGGCTGAAGCTCCGCTGGGGTGCAGTACGAAGAACGCGATGCCGGCCTGATTGGCGCCATTCACGGTAGCAGCGGTATCGAGCGCGGCCCACAGCTTGCCATTTGCGTACCAGACCTGCTGCATGCGGGAATCATTGCTGGGCGGCCGGGTGTCCGGATTGGGGAACGGCCCGCCAGCAGTAAAGAAGAAGCGCCAGCAGCCCGGGCCGAACGGAGTTGAAAGAGTGCTGTCAGCCAGGCACTGTCCCAGCGGGAATGGCCCAGCTTTCTGTGACGAACTTGGGGGGACAGCATAAGTCTGCGTGTTCGCTGTTCCGGTAATCAAATTCACAGCCGGGCTTGAACCGTTGAGCGACTGCGTATTCGTAAGCTGCCACGTCACCAACGCGTTGAACGCTCCGGTATTTGAAAACACGGCCAGTGAGCTCAGCAGAAACTCCGTTCCGCCGTTATCCGGTCGGAAGTCTGTCCCCGGAGAGAGCGCCGGAAACACAGTGAAGCCTTGTATTCCGAAAGGCAATGTGGGAGCGAGCGCCGTAGTATCAAACTGCACTACGTTGGCGGGGCCACCAGAAATCAAGCCTTGCTTGGAAATGGCATAGATCTGCGCGCCGTGGAACCTGCCAGGCGTGAAGAGATCGAATTCATTCGTGGTGATATACAGCCCATTGGCATCCATGCCGATGTGGGGATAGTCACCCAGACATTGCGCATGCACCAGCACGCCAGCCACGCGGGCGTTGCAGTGATGATCCGGAGTGCCGTCAGTGCCGTCATCCTGCACCGGTAAATGAAAGACCGTCCAGCCGCCCAGTGGGCTGGAGGTGTTGCTCACTGCGATATCGAGGTGGTTCTTGCCGTTCAGGCTTTGAGTGAGGGGGGAAACACGGTCCAGCGTAAGGACCACATGAAACCAGCGTTGCGATGCCGCATCGAAATGGCATGTGGGATCGGTGATGGAAGGCCCAAACTGCAGCGGGTTCTTGGTGCGATCAATCGCCGCAGGATAGCCATAAAAAGTGTTCAGATCGGTGACGCCCAGCAGCGTGCTGCCATCAGTGCTGTAAATGTTGAGAACGTCATTTACCGATTCCAGCACAAAGCCATTGCCGGCGCAGAGCGCCTGGTCAGGAGGCTCAATGGAAAACTGGTTGCCGTTGTTGGCAAAGCGCTGGTTAAAGAAATTGAGACCATCAAAGCTGGTAACGATCTCAGGGTTTGACTTGGCTTTTCCATTCCCCGGCACCTGCGGTCCCTGTCCGGGGCCGGGAGCAATTGACCGATTCAGCGCTGTCTTGCCGGAAATATTGCCCTGAATATCGACGCCGAGATCGTCGTCACTGTCATTGCCGTCCAGCGCGGTATCAACTTCCTGGGCTTGTATGTCGGGGGTTTGGGTTCCGGGCGATCCTACTTGTGTGGCCGCCGGCTGCGTTGTGCCTGAACTGTTGATTTGGCGCACTACCTGCGCGCTGCTGCTGGCGGCAAACAAAAAAAGAGCCGCAATGGTTGTAAGAAATACATTCTTCAAATCGGCAGGAATGTGGGTCGGGGGAGCAACTTGCATTCTAGATTCTCCTGGGAGGAAGGTTTCGGGCCTGAGCAAGTCTAGTCCGAACAGAGCACCTGTCAACAGCGAACAGCCAACACTTTTTAGCAGTAACCTTCTACCTAGTTCCAAAGTACGAAAAGTGACGTCCAGGCGTTGGAATTAGTAAAAATGGTTGAAGGTGCGCGACTGACAACCGTGGTCGCTGGCCCTAGGTTTTCCGGTCTTTTATCAGCGTTCATCAGCGGTAAGGTTTTAGTTTCTCAATCACCCAATGAACGGGGCCATTCCTGCGCCGCGCCACCCGTAGACAAACGCTTCCCTGCTTTCGTATAAAGTTAGGTTTCTTCCAAGGAGTCCTCATGCATCGTGCTCCCCGTCTGTTAGCAGTAGCGCTGTGTTGTGCCGCCGCAATTTTTGGTCTTGCTCAAGGGCAAAAACGTTCGATCACTGAGAAAGACATTTTCCAATTCAATTGGATCGGCGATCCGCAAATCTCACCCGACGGTTCGCGCGTTGCATTTGTAAAAGTCACCGTGGATGAGAAGAAGACCGGCTATGACACGGCGATTTGGAGCGTGAGCACGCAGGGCACCGAACAACCACGCCGGATGACGGACGGCAAGCATGACTCTTCACCGCGCTGGTCGCCTGACGGCAAGTGGCTGGTATTTGTCCGAACGCCTGAATCCGCTGGTGGGGCTGCTGCTGGGGCCGCTGGCGGAGCAGGCGCGCCAGGACGCGGACAGTCTCCACAGCTTTATCTGCTGCCGGTGAGCGGAGGCGGCGAATCATGGAAGATCACTGATCTGCCGCGCGGCGCAAGCGGCCCGGTGTGGTCGCCCGACAGCAAGATGATCGCCTTCACCAGTGACACGGGTGCGGACGACTTGGCCAAGCAGCACAAGAAAGACGGAGCGGCTAAAGATAAATCGCAAGGAAAAACTGAAAGCAAGTCCGACACTAAATCAGAAGAAAAGCCGGACGACAAATCAGCCGCAGCGGAAAAACCGGAAGCTGGATCTGGCGCAGCAAAGTCTGGCGATGGCTCTGACGCGGAGCATGAAAGCGATGTTCGCGTCATTACGCGCTCAGTGTATCGCATCAACGGCGCGGGTTATCTCGACTACAAGCATCCGGCGCACATATGGGTGATTGCCGCGCCGCAAAGCTCTGAAGATGATGCCAAGCCCAAACAGCTTACTACCGGCAAATATGAGGAAGGCGGCGTGATGTGGTCGCCGGATTCAAGCAAGATTTACTACACCACCACGCAGGTGGACGATCCTTCTTATGGCCATCCTCATGAGGATGTCTATTCCGTGGCGGCAGCGGGCGGTGCGCCGGAAAAAATTGTCACCATTGATATGGCAACGCGAGAGATGTCACTCAGCCCGGATGGCAAGCGGCTGGCTTTCTGCGCGTCAGTGAATGAGCCGGTGCAGTCTTACACTGAGCCCGATTTATGGGTGATAGACCTTGCGGCCAACGCCAAGCCGCGTAACCTGACAGCAAGTTACGATTATGACGTTTGCAGCGGAGTGGGCGGCGATCAGGGAACACCGCGCGCGGGCGGACAAGACCATGTCGTGTGGACAACAGATGGCAACAGTTTGATTCTTTCAACCGCGCGAGAAGGCCGCGCGAATTTGATTGCAGTCGATGTAGCCTCAGGAAAAATCACCGAACTCACGAATGGGAAGCAGGCGGTAGAGCGCTTCCGGGCGACGAGCGATGCCAAGACTTTGGTTGTGCTGATCTCAACGCCCACGAACATCGGCGATTTATTTGTGCTGAACCATGGCTCAACCGCTCCACCCCGCCAGATCACGCACATCAATAACAAGCTTTTCTCGCAGCTCAACCTGACTGAGCCGGAAGAGATCTGGTACACGAGCTTTGATGGCAAGAAAATTCATGCATGGATACAGAAGCCGCCGGACTTTGATGCTTCGAAAAAATATCCGCTGATCCTGAACATTCACGGCGGCCCGCACGCCGCTTACGGTTTTGTTTTTGATCATGAATTTCAATGGATGGCCGCAAAGGGTTATGTGGTGCTCTACCCCAATCCGCGCGGCAGCACAACCTACGGGCAGCAGTTTGGCAACATTATTCAATACCACTATCCGGGCGACGATTTCCGCGATTTGATGATCGGCGTGGATGGAGTTTTAAAGCGCGGCTATATCGATCCTAAGAAGCTCGGCGTAACCGGCGGCAGCGGCGGCGGACTGCTCACGGACTGGATTGTTGGCCACACTGACCGTTTTGCCGCAGCCGTGGCGCAGCGCGATATAGCTAGCTGGGCCGCGTGGTGGTACGCCGCAGACTTCACGTTGTTCCAGCCGTCATGGTTTAAAGCGCCGCCATTCCAGGACCCGCAAGACTACGTGAACCGGTCACCCATTACATACATTGAAAAAGTCCACACGCCGCTGATGCTGGTGCTGGGTGAAGCCGACTATCGCACGCCGCCAGCAACGGGTGGAGAAGAAATGTTTCGCGCGCTCAAATTTCTGAAGCGTCCGGTGGTTATGGTGCGCTTTCCGGGAGAGTCGCATGAGCTTTCACGCTCAGGGCAGCCATGGCATCGTGTGGAACGGCTGGAGCACATTGTCGGCTGGTTCGACAAATATCTTCAGGGGCTGCCCAAACCGGAGTATGACGAGGTAACGTCCGGCGAAGTCAGCATGAAGCCCGGCGATTTGCCAGGCAAGCACGATCCTAACAAGCCCGCGGAGCCCAGCACGCCTCCGCGGCCCAAGAAATAGTCAGGGGCTTCACTTTTTGCGGTTGTAAGTGAAGTCGTACTCGGTTGCCCATGTTTTGCCGCCATCGCTGGACTGCTGGCTGAATTGGCGTACGTGGTCGGCATCAAGTTTGAAGAACTGAAGATGACGCCGGATGGGCGTGCCATCCGGCTTGCGGCTGTCCGCGTAATAACTCATTACGCCATCTTCCAGCTTGCCTTCAAAGTGAATGCTGTTAGATTGGCTATCGACCCAATCCTGCATCCAAATTTTCCTGGAGGTATCGTAATGGTTGAAGCTTTTGCCCGAGCCTCCGCCGCCCCCAGTCCAGTTTTCCAGCAGCACGCATTGATCAATGATGGGTTGAATACTGCTGCTGCCGGCCGGATTGTGGCCTTGCGTGGTAACAACGTCCCATTCGCCAATCCAGAAATCAAATTGGCGATATTCAGGATGATGAGCGCACGGGTGCGCGATGGCGTCCGCCTTCTCAATGACGGCTTTATAGGCGGGTTCATCGTGCAATGATGCCAAATCAGCATCTTGCTCAAACGTGTTCGGCTGGGCCAAACCGGCGTCCACGGCTTTATCCAAAGATGCAATCGCCTCCTGGCTGCGGTTCAGTTTGGCCAGCGAGGCCGCCTCCCGATACAGCGCTGAAGGCCCAACCTGCGGGTCAGATTCAATGTGCTTGTAAGCCTCAACGGCCGGCGTGTACTGGCCCAGTTTGTGGCGGGAAACGCCCAGCCGCAACCAAGCCAGGGCATTGCTGGGCTCAGCATGCGTGATGGCTTCAAACGCGGGCGCAGCGGCGCTCCAGTTTTTGGCCGTATACAGTTGATTGGCCTGGTCCATCGTGGGCATGTTGGTTTTTGCGCCCTGCCCGTGAACAACGGCAGCTAACACGATCACACAAATGAATCGAAACAGAAATGCCCTCATTAAGGTTCTCCTGCCAACCTGACGCGTGGCTTGGCGCTATGGACAGACACCACAGCATGCCATCGTGGATCGACCATCACGCTGGATTGGACACGATGGGCAGACTTTCGTGAGCAGGAGAGCACAAATTGAAATCAAAAATAATGGGATGTAGCGCTTAGACCAACTTCTGGCCAGACGATGCCGTCTAACCAGCATTGCTGGAATGAGGTGGCCAATTTGAAGTTTGCTCTGCGAAAGAAACCGAACCAAAAGTTCTTTGAGCGCCATGGACTCACGATTGTGACGAGTTGCATTCTGCTGGCCTGGATCGTGCTCTACAGTGTGAGCGACGAGAAACGGCATATCGGATCGTTCTTTGGCAACGCGATCGCCGACTGGACCGGAGTCGTTGTGATGATCCTGGCCACTAAACATTTGTACGAGCGCGGATCAAGCGAGAGCAAACAACCGAAGAAAACATTGTCGATTCGTTTTCTTGAGACCCTGCGGGAACATTCACTCACGGTGTTTCTGCTGGTGACGGGCATTGGCTGGGTGCTGCTGTACGCTCACTCTGATTCAGAGTCGAAATGGGGACAGGTTGTGGGCAACATTGTTTCTGAGTGGACGCAAATCCTGGGTCTGGTATTGCTGACGAAAAAGCTGATTGAAGCAGGATCAAAAGAAAGTGATCGCCACAAGTGATGTGCGAGAGCATCTTTAACGTTTGGGTGTTGAGATATTGGACCGATCTTGAATGTTTGTGTTGAAACGTGGGCGGTGTTGCTTCACAAATCGGCTTGTGCATCAGCATTTATTGGAATGGATCGCGGAGCGCAGGTTATTTGGAATGAAGTGCCGCTGGCGTTTCTATTTCCTTGAATGTGCGAGGCGAGGGCAGATGACGGTTTGCCGATCATCTGTTAGACTAATCAAGTTGTCAGGCACAGTCTGCCCAACAGACAAAAGCCTGAATCTGCAATTTCCCAACAAAGCTGGGGACGTAGTTCAGTTGGTTAGAACGCTGCCCTGTCACGGCAGAGGTCGCGAGTTCGAGTCTCGTCGTCCCCGCCAGCTTTTTCAACAACTTACAAAAATCAGCGGCGATAATCCCACAACAATCACGCGTGACCCACCTTTCCGGTCTGCATGATCAGGTCGGCCAGGCGCTCCTGCGCTTGGCGCTTGGCCTCATCCAGGGCCTGGGTGTAGCTATCCACGGTGGTCCGGAACGAAGCGTGTCGCATCAGCTCTTGGACCACCTTGGCATCCACACCGAGCGACTTTATGAGAGTCGAAACGTGTGGCGGAAGGTGTGCCAGCCGATGCGTTTGGTATACCGGCTGCTGCGGCTGCCGGCCGGATAAATCGTTGCATGATGGTCTGGGGCCAGTAGGGATCGCTTCCCTTTTTGTGCGGAGATGCCCACACCCAGTCTTCTGGCTTGGTGTACACGCTCTCCTGCCGCCATGCCATAAGCGCTTGCACAATGTGCTCATTCATGGGCACGTGTTTGCGAGACGCCTCTGTTTTACACGGACCTTCCATGCAGTCAACCACCGAACGACGTTGATCCTGCCTGCAATAAAGTCCAGATCTTCCAATTTGAGTCCCATCAAGTCGCCGCGCCGAATGCCGGTAAGGGCATCCGTTACGACCATGGCCCGCTCGCGCAGGGCGAGGACATCAAAAAAGCGATAAATCTCTGCGACTTCCAAAAGTACAGGAACTTTGGCTCGTCTAGCGGTTTGCCTGACTGACCTGATCGGGTTCTTGTCGGTGAGTTCATACCTGATTCCGTGGCTATGACAAGTGTGCGTTGATGGCGTCTGCCATCTGTGCCGGGTTTCCTCCAAAGAAATTCCCACACTGGTCCGCTCCTGCGCTTCGCCTTTCTGAGATGCCCGTTTTGATGCCGTTGCGCCATTTACAATCCCTTCATTGGCGCACGGGCGGGTGCCCTGTTTCTACACCACCCTGCATGTGCTTATCAAGCTCTGAAAGCTTGGACCGCCACTGGCGTCTCTTTCCAGTCCCAAGCGGATGTGCCGGCACTGCGCCCGAGCGTGCCATACGGATGATCTTGAGGCGGTTCACCTTCAGAAATGCTGCTGCTTGAGATTAAATTGGCATAAATGGAATTTTGATTTTTTAGTGAGTGAATCAAAACACCTGTGATTTTTGTCACATGCGCTGGTTGTGTCCTGTAAGAAGATGTATTCATGAGGACGCAATCCGACGAGTCGAAAACATTTCAATTGATTCTCGGGACCGGGGCTTTTGCGCTTTGTTTCGCAGTTTTTGGCTCGGTTTCCGCCATGATGCCGGTGCTCAAGAAGCAGTTCCATCTGGCGCCGATGCAGGCCAGCATTGCGATGGCTATTCCGGTGCTGCTCGGCAGCCTTGGCAGAATCCCGTTAGGATTGCTGACGGACCGATTCGGCGGACGAAAGGTCTTTAGCTTCACGATGGTGCTCTCCGTAGTTGCGGCGTTAATGATGGGCATGGTTGAAAGCTATTCCCAGCTGCTGCTGTTCGGGTTTTTTACCGGTATTGCGCTGGCGAGCTTCTCCATCGGCGTGGCCTTCGTAAGCGGATGGTATCCGGCGAATGAACAGGGATTCGCGCTGGGGGTGTATGGCGCCGGCAATGTCGGCCAGTCACTCGCTGCGTTCGGGGCTCCGCTGCTATTTGCCCGCGTTGGCTTTCGTAACACTTTCTGGAGCTTTGCCGGTTTGCTGGCGGTATGGTGCCTTTTATTTATGGTCTTTGCCAATGACGCTCCGCGCACCGTAGCGCCGAAATCATTTGCGCAAATGGTGCATCCGCTGAGCGAAAAAATGAGCTGGGTTCTCAGTTTCTTTTACTTCCTGACTTTCGGTGGCTTTGTGGCGATGAGCATTTACCTGCCTATGTTCCTCACCGAAATTTTCAGGCTCACCCCACAGGACGCCGGGTTGAGGACGGCGGGGTTCGTGCTGCTGGCCACGGCCATGAGGCCTATTGGCGGCTGGGTCTCCGATAAGGTCGGCGGACTAACCATCCTGCTCTGGATATTCCCGTTTGTGGCCGCTATGGCTCTCCTGCTCACCTTCGAGAGTATGGTTCCGTTCACAATGGGCGCCCTTGGCATGGCGGCTGCTATCGGACTGGGAAATGGCGCCGTGTTCAAACTGGTACCGCAGTACTTCCCGCAGTCGATTGGGGCAGTCACGGGATTGGTGGGCGCGATGGGAGGCCTGGGCGGCTTCTTCCCGCCGCTGGCTCTGGGCCTGATCCGGCAGCAGACCGGATCGTTCTTCTGGGGTTTCGGTCTGCTCACGCTCTTTGCGCTGCTCTGTCTGGCGGTGGCCAAGCTGGTTTCTCAACAGCAGCTGAAGCTGCACGCATTAAAGACAACTTAGAGAGATCGCGAGCAGAAGTCTACATTCATGGAGCGATATACTTTTGAGTTCGCCACAAAAACTTGAGGAGCAGCATTGATACGTACTGCAGTGACTGGACGCGACGTAACACACGCGACAACCTGGGGCCTGATCGTAGCTGCGGCGCTGTTGTTGCTCATTTTCGTCGGCAGCAATGGGCTCAAACACTACGATGCGGCGCTGGTGCCCTACACGGGGGCGTGTGTTTTCTCGGCGTTCGGAATCGGCTATCGTTTTGCCATGTGGTTGCGCCGTCCGCCGACCCGCAAATATTGGTTCCAGGGATGGAGAATCTTCTTTCGTCTTGCTAGGCTGCCGCGCAATTTGTTGCGGCTCGCTCAGGTATTTTTTACTGACTTCTTTGAGCAGCGGTTCATTGAGAAGCGTTCTCACATGCGGTGGGCCGCGCACTGGCTGATTGCGTGGGGATGCATTCTGGCTGCTGCGGTCACCTTTCCACTTTCCTTCGGTTGGGTCCACTTTGAAAGCGCACCGGATAATCAGGAAGTCTATCGTGCTTTTGTCTTTGGGCAGCACGTCTCGACTTTCCATTTAGGGACGGTAACAGCGGCTCTCACCTTTAATATCCTCGATGTATCGGCTGTGATGGTCCTGCTGGGAGTCGCTCTGGCGCTGTTCCGGCGGGCGCGTGACCGTGGGGCGATCTCCGTCCAGCAGTTCGCACAGGACATGATGCCGCTGCTGATGTTGTTTGCCATCTCCATTACTGGACTTTTCCTGACGGCGTCAACGCATCTGCTCCATGGGCTGAATTACGGCTTCCTATCAATGCTGCATGCCGTAACGGTGATCTTCACGCTGCTCTATTTGCCCTTCGGAAAATTTTTCCACATATTTCAACGGCCGGCGCAGATCGGAGTGCAGTTCTATAAGGAAGAAGGCGCGCGAACGGAGCAGGCAAAATGCCTCCGCTGCGGCCAGGAATTTGCCTCGCGGCTGCACGTTGAAGATTTGAAGGATATTCAGCAGGCGCTCGGCATTCAATATCAACTTCCAAATGGCGGAGACTACCAGGACGTCTGTCCCGAGTGCCGGCGTAAATCTCTGGCGATGGCGCAGGATGGCAAGTGGCGCGAGCAAGGGACACGTGTCTCGCATTCTGCAGAAGAGAATTTATGGCCAAGCCACCAGTAGAAATTCCCGAGTTGGTCGCCCAATTTGGACCGACCTTGAACCGCATCCCAGCTACGGGTTGGAATGCGGAGGTCGAACCAGACCGCATGGTGCAAACGCATTGCTGCTTTTGCGGCCAGCAGTGTGGCATTCAACTCAAAGTAAAAGACAACAGGGTGATTGGCTTTGAGCCCTGGGAGGATTTCCCATTCAACCAGGGTCGACTCTGCCCCAAGGGTGTGAAGCGCTACATGCAGGATGAGCATCCTGACCGGTTAAAAGCGCCACTGATGCGGAAAGAGGGAGTCGGCTTTGTCCCGGTGAGCTGGGATGAGGCGCTGGACAAAGTTGCCGGCGAGATTAAGCGAATTCAGCAAAAGTACGGCAATGACGCGTTCGCGCTCCTGGGCGGGGCTTCGCTGACAAACGAAAAAGCCTATCTCATGGGCAAGTTCGCGCGCGTCGCGGTGAAGACTGCAAACATCGACTACAACGGGCGCCTTTGCATGGTTTCTGCGGGCGCCGCGTCCAAGAAGCTTTTTGGAGTGGACCGCTCGGCCAATCCGTGGAGCGACATTCCGCTGGCTAAAGCCATCCTGGTGGCCGGAGCGAACGTTGCAGAGTGCGCACCGATCACAACCAATTATCTCTGGCAGGCACGTGAGAACGGGGCCAAGTTGATTGTGATGGATCCGCGCATGACGCCCATCGCGCGCAATGCTGACCTGTATATCCCCGTTCGTTCCGGCGGCGACATAGGTGTCTTCAACGGCATGCTGCACGTGATGATCGAGCGGGGCTGGATCGACCGTGAATTTATCGCGCAGCATACGACAGGATGGGAGCAGGTCGAAGCGACAGTCCGGAAATATACGCCGGAATACGCGGCAAAGATCGCAGGCGTGCCCGCCAGCATGATTGTGAAAGCTGCGGAAATCTGGGGGCCGGCTTCAACCAGTTTCCTGCTGCACGCGCGGGGCATTGAGCACCACTCCAAAGGCGTGCAGAACTGCATGGCGGCAATCAACCTGGTGGTTGCGACCGGACGGATCGGGCGTGAAGGCTGCGGCTACGCCATGATCACAGGCCAGGGCAACGGCCAGGGTGGCCGCGAGCAGGGGCAGAAATGCGACCAGCTTCCCGGCAGTCGCGACATTGAGAATCCTGAGCACCGTAAATATATCGCCAGCGTATGGGGCGTGCCGGAAGAGTCGATCCCGCACAAAGGTCTTACCATGGTGCCAATCTTCGAAGCGATTCACGCGGGCAAGATCAAGGGCTTGCTGGCGATCTCGAGCAATCCGATGGTTTCTCTTCCCAACAGCGCTTACATTCGCGAGGCTTACGAGAAGCTGGAGTTCTTCATCCAGATTGACTTCTTCATGTCAGAGACCGCGCGCTTTGCTGACGTGGTGCTTGCCGGCTCGTTGATGGAAGAAGATGAGGGCACGACTACAAACGTTGAGGGCCGGGTGATTCACCACAAGAAAGCCGTCGATCCGCCGGCGGACGCGCGTGTTGACTGGAAGATCATTTGCGAGATCGCTGCGCGACTGGGCGCGGCTGACAAGTTCAACTATCAATCGCCCAAAGAGATCTTTGACGAACTGCGCGTCGCATCGAAAGGTGGCGTTTCCGACTACTACGGCATCACCTGGGAGCGCATCGACCGCGAGAAGGGCGTGTTCTGGCCGTGCCCTTCGCCGGAGCATCCGGGCACGCCGCGCCTGTATGAGGGTAACAAGTTCAACCATCCTGATGGCAGAGCGCATTTTCAGCCGGTCGAATGGCAGCCTGCAGCTGAGGAGACGGACAGCGAGTACCCGATTATTCTGACCACCGGGCGCGTAGTGTCGCATTATTTATCGGGCACGCAGACGCGCCGGATCGGCGCGCTGGTGGACCAGTATCCGCAACCGTTGTGCGAAATGCATCCCTTGCTCGCCGGCAAGTTGAGCATTGCGGAAGGTGATTTCGTAAAGGTGGAGAGCCGGCGCGGCGCAGTAACTGTGCGGGCCAGCGTGGTCAAGACGATTCGCCCTGATACGGTATTCGTCCCTTATCACTGGCCGCTGGATCGCGCCGCCAACAACATGACTGTGCGGGCGATTGATCCAATTTCCAATATTCCCGAGTACAAAATTTGCGCCGTGCGGGTGAGCAAAATCCCGCCGCCGCATGACGCGATTGCGGAGCTGGAAATGCAGGCCGGAGGCATACGATGAACGGCAACGGCGGCATGGAGTTCTTCATCGACCACTCGCGCTGCATAGGCTGCCGAGCCTGCGTGCAGGCCTGCGAGGAATGCGACACGCACCGCGGTGTCTCCATGATCCATTTGGAAACCATCATGCGCGCTGACAGCGTCCAAACGGCGCCTCAGGTCTGCATGCACTGCGAAGATCCAATCTGCGCCCAGGTTTGCCCAGCGGACGCAATTAAGAAGACGCCGGACGGCATTGTCCAGAGCTCGCTCAAGCCGCGGTGCATCGGCTGCTCCAATTGCGTGCTGGCGTGCCCGTTCGGGGTTCCCAAGTACAAGGCCGAAATCAACCAGATGATGAAGTGCGACATGTGCTATGACCGCACCAGCATTGGTAAGGGACCCATGTGCGCGACAGTGTGTCCTTCCGGCGCACTCACCTTCACCACGCGCGAGACCATCGAGCGCACTCGCCGGGGCGTAGCAATTCAAGAGTGGCAGTTCGGCGGCGAGACCGTGCGCACCAAGGTAAACGTGCTTGTGCCGCGAAGCGTGCAAAAGATCGATGTATCAATTGAGCAGATTGGGAGAACCACAACCGACGAATATGACGTGGCCAACCTACTCTTGGGAGATTGAAATGGCTGAAGAAAACCCACAAGACAACTGCCTTGAATGCCGGAAGAAAAAAGCCGCGCGTTGGCGCGAGGACTTTCCCGTAAACTGGGAGAGTGACAACTACGTGACTCGCCGTGAGATGGTCAAGTTTCTTGCCCTGGGATCACTCACGATCGCGGGCGCCAATGCTGTGGTTGCAGGCCTGCCTCATATTTTGAAGGCGGCAGAGATGCCGAGAACGCGCATTGCGCTGGCTTCTTCCATTCCAGTGGGCGGATCGACGCTATTTTCTTATCCCACGCACGAAGATCCGTGCATTCTGGTGCGGCAGCCAAATGGTGACTTAGTGGCGTACTCGCAGGTGTGCACGCATCTTTCCTGTGCCGTGGTCCACAATGAGAAAGAAAATGTCCTGTTTTGCCCATGCCATCACGGATATTTCTCGGTAGACCAAGGAAGACCTTTTGCCGGGCCGCCTACGCGGGCGCTCCCGCGCATCAAGCTGGAGCAGCAAGGCAATGAGATATTCGCCACAGGAGTAGAGGTCGCATGAGCGCGCGCCAGGCACAAGGCACAACACTGTTTACGGCTCTGCTGGTATTGGTGGGCATTGGCGTGGTGGTGCAGTTGTGGCTGCTGGCCGCGTCCGTGGATGCCTTCATGCGGCATGAGCCAAGCACAGCGGTGCATGCCGCAATCGGATCTGCGGTGGTGTTCGCAGTGAACGGGCTGCTCGTGCTGTACGTTTTCAATTTTGATCGCAAGATCAAGCAGGACCGCAGCTAACCGGCAGTTTCAGCCGCGCATCAGTAAGAAAAATGCCAGAACATATCCAAGAAACAGAACTGAAAGCCGAAACGTCTACGATCACAGACGTATTCGAGTACGGAGTGTTTGTTGATCTGAACGATCAGATCGACCGTTTTTTCAACGACACATCAGTGAAAGATGAGGCCGGACGTAAGACGAAGATGCTGGTGAAATACCCCGAGTTCAGGGTTGTGCTGGTCACCATGAGGGCCGCCACGCGATGGAATGATCACAAGACCCAGGCGCGGATTTCCGTTCAGGTATTACGCGGCCGGATTCAATTCCACGTTGCCAACGCGACATTTGATTTGCGAGCAGGCCAGTTACTCACGCTTGATCCCGGGGTTATTCACAGCGTGGATTCTGCGGTAGACAGTGCGTTCCTCTTGACGCTGTCTGATCCTGCGCGTCCTTAATTTGATCGCGCAGTTTAGGCCGCCGGACGCAGGTGCGCGGGAGGCTGCTTGAACGTGAGCAGCATGTTCGCGGCGAAAACAGTCACCGCGATTAGTTCACAGACTGCCGACCAGGGCAGAACATGCCAAGCAGCCGGCCAATAATTTTCATAGGCAAGAATCTCACTGCTGACGCGCAGCATGCATCCCAGATTCAGCAGCAACAAACAGCTCAGCATTAACCTTGTGCTGTAGAGTACCCGCATGCCGGCGAAGGCAGGCAAAACGCGCTGGCCGATCGCGAACACCATGGTCGAGACGAAACCTACGGTGAGCGCATGGCGTGAAGCGCCAATCCACCCGTGAGCATGGTCGAAGTAGACGCCGCAGACTCCCAGCGCGGCTGCAATTACCAGCCAGAGGTAGGCCATCCGCACAAACGTGGGAAATGAACCATGGACGCCGGCAGTTTTTGGCTTCTGGCGCGGCCGTTCGCAAAGCCTAAAGGCTGCAACCGCTACGACCGCCGCAGCCATGATGACCCAGTGCGCAGCTTGGGTGAAGCCCGTGACGGCGAGCACAACTCCGGCGATGCTGAGCAGAAGCGCGTAACGAAGCGTCCGCTCATTCAGGGGTTTGAGGCCGAGGAAAACCGGCAGCCAGCGCGCGCTGAAGCCCCACACCGTGGGCACAATGAATGCATATGAAACCAGGAAGAGAAAGCGTGCTTCAAAAATCAGCGGGAATGCGGGTCCGGTATTGTACAAGCTGACGTAAATCGCAACTATCAGATTGAGTACCAAAGCAGCCCCAAAGCCCGCGGTCCCGATCAGGACGGAGACAATCCACATTGGCATTCGCTTGTTCTCGCTGCTCGGCCTGGCTGGGCGATGAGTTCGCACCGAGTATAGGAAGATCGCAAACCCCGTGAGCTCAAGGGCTGCTGAAAGCGGCAGCAAGGCGCGCCAATATAGATGATAGAAACCGCTGGCCCAGCGCAACAGAACGCCCAACGTCCAGAGCAGCCAGGCAGTCCAGCCGCGCACCACAGGTTGCACGCTCCCGCTCATCATCTTGGGGATGGAATAAAAACCAATTCCCAAGATGAACGTGCCGATCCAGCCAAAGATCTGTGCATGGCCGTGCGCTTGGATCCAGGCGGTAGAAATGGTGGCAGCGCGGCCGTCGCTGATCGAGATAAGGTTCCAGACGCCCAGGAACGTTCCCGGCAGAAGCATGAAGAACAGGCCAGTGATGGCATAAGCCATCATCAGGCGCTGAGCGCTTTCTTCGTGCGCCTTGGTCAGAATCGGCGGTGTTCCCACTCCTCTAACCTCATCGACAGCAACAAACCCCGACATTACAGGCCTTTTTCCACGCCGTTCTCCATCGCGATTGCGCGTGGGAAGAGCATGTTGTTCTCCAGGTGAACATGCTGGTGCAGATCGGTTTCAAATTCCTTCAGTGCGGCATAGAGCGTCTTATAGCTGAAGCAGGCCCCATCGGGAGGCGTGTAGTTCGAACTGAAGGCACGGATCTCTTTCAGCGCCGCGCCCGCAGAGTCGTGCTCCAACTCCATCATGTGTACAGGATTGCTTACCGTCCCAAACGCCGGACGCGGTTTTGGGCGGCCACTGCTGGCTGCGTTTTCCAAGGCGACAATGTAAGGAAAAAGAATGTGCTCCTCTTTCATTATGTGTGAGCTGAGCTCCCCCGATACGCCCAGGAATATCTGCTGGATCTTTTCGATCTCCGGATGGGCCGCCCCATGTACTGATACAACTTTTTTCAGCAACTGCTGCAGGCGCGGCAGCTCCTGCTTCACGTAGGCGTGATGCTTGCCTATGATGTGCTCGATCAACTCGCCCAGCGTCCCCTTTACCACTTCCTGCGCAGCCGGCGCGGCGCCTGGCTCGAGGTCGGAGCCGTGTTCCAGCTCGTTCACGACCTGATCGAGCGAGATGTGGGCATGTCGGCACGCGTCACTCAACGTTCTTGATCCGCCGCAGCAATAATCGATGCCGAGCTTCTCAAAAATTCGCGTGGCATTGGGAACTTCGATGGCTAACTCTCTAACAGTGGAGGCAACATTCAGCGCCATGGATTCTCTCCTCAAAAAGCTTGTCTTGATCTAATTGAAAGTCTAGGCGCGCCCGCGGTGTGGGCCTATGACTTTTGTCACAGTCAAGGCCGTTATTCAGATACTTCCAGCTCTGCCTGCAGCCGCTTCAGGTCAGGTATGGTGACGGTCTTTCCCTCCATGTGGATGAGACCTTCCGCCTGTAGGCGGCTCAGGTTCCGCGACACCAGCTCTCGCACGGTTCCGATCTCCGACGCCAGCTCCTGATTGCTGGGCGGGAGCTGGACCGCAATTCCGGATGGAGTCTTCTTCCCGGTTCTCGCCATATGCACCAGCACGGAAATCAGCCGCGAACGGACCGTTGTAAAAGAAAGCTCTTCAATGATTCCAACCAGCTTCCGCAGTCGCGCTCCAACCACCTTAAGCACTTTGAGCGGGACCTGCGGATGGACCAGGCAGAGAGAGTGAAAATCCTGCTTGCTGATGAAATAAATCCTGGCATTCTCGATTGCCGAGGTGGAAGCCGGATAATTTCCGCCATCGAAAAGCGGCAATTCGGCAACGGAGCTGCCTGGGCCTTCAACTGCCAGGACTTGTTCACGACCATTAGGTGAGCTTTTGAAAATCCGCACACGTCCGCTCTCAATTACAAATAATCCGGAACAGGGATCACCTTCGGTAAAGAGAAGCTCGCCTTTGTTGTACGGGCGAGGAACAGCTCGCTCAGCGAGAAATTGGAGTTCAGTTTCGGTGAGTCCGTTAAAAATCTGAACGCGGCGAAGGATTTCTAAAGCGTGTGCTGCAGCAGCCATGAATGGGCATTCTAAATTATCTGCCCGCTTTTATATCTGCTCGGCAAAGTGCTGCAGGCGTCAATTTGGGCCCTTTGTCGCTGGCGGAACCTGTATTCTTTTGTAGCTGGCCATTTCCATTAGGCTAAAATCATCGGTAGAATTCGCCCAAAAATGGACATAAGATCAAACCCGCCCGGTTCGGGAGCTGCGCAAGCGAGAAGCGCTGAGGCAGACACAGGGGAGCTCAGCCGCACCCGGCAATTGCTGGCCTCAATCGTTGAATCCTCTGACGACGCAATCATCAGCGAAAATCTCGATGGCACAATCACAAGCTGGAACCGTGGTGCTGAACGCACTTTTGGATATACCGAAGTAGAGGCCCTGGGCCAACCTATCTCCATGCTCTACATGCCGGCGAAATCAGAAGAGATGCCGGTAATCCTGGAGCGAATTCGAGCAGGCGAGCGAGTGGACCACTATGAGACCCTGCGCCAGCACAAGGATGGGCATGCCATTTCGGTTTCACTTACCGTCTCGCCAATCCGTGATGAAGCTGGAACAATCATTGGCGCATCCAAGATTGCGCGCGACATCTCCGGAATAAAGCGATTAATCGGGCGGACGCAATTCTCCATTGTGGAAAGTCAGTTTCGAAAACTTCTTGAGGCTGCTCCGGATGGCATCCTGGAAGTCAATCCTGAAGGGAAAATCACTTTGCTAAATGAAGCGGCTGAGCGGATGTTTGGTTACGACCGCGGTGAATTGGCCGGTCGCAATGTTGAATCTCTCGTACCGGCTGCCATGCGCGGCAACCATGCTCAACATCGCGATTCATATGCGACTCACGCCAAAACGCGTCCTATGGGAACTGGGCTGGAACTGCAAGGGCAAAGGAAAGATGGATCGCTTTTTCCCGTGGAGATCAGTTTAAGCCCAAATTGGATTGACGGCTCACTCCATGTAATCGCGTCCGTTCGCGATATTACGGAAAGAAAGCTGGTTGAAGATCGCATCCGCGCGCTCCGTGAACAATATACGGGGCAGCTGAGAGACAAGAATGAGCAACTGGAAGCCCGTAATCTTGAAGTTGAACAGGCAAATCGGCTAAAGAATGAATTTCTTGCCAGCATGAGCCATGAACTGCGTACTCCGCTGCACACAATTATCGGGTTCTCTGAGCTACTGACAGAACAGCTGGAAGGTCCGCTGAATGAAAAGCAACACCGATTCATGGGCCACATTCTGCAAGATGCCCGCCACTTACTCGATCTGATCAACGAGATTCTTGACATCAGCAAGATTGAATCAGGCCGTTTGGAATTGAAGAAGGAAGCGTTCAGCTTTGATGCTTGTGTCGAGGAGGTGCTCGCCGGCATACGCCATCAGGCCGCTTTAAAGAATATAACTCTTGAAAAGCAAGGAACCTTTCATCATTCTTTATATGCAGACCGGGTCCGTATAAAGGAAATTCTCTATAACCTTCTGAGTAATGCGGTTAAATTTACGCCGGAGCGTGGACGAGTTTGGATTGAGTCGTCCAATGAGAATGGGGTTTTGCAGGTCTCTGTTTGTGATACAGGCGTTGGCATTCCTGAAGCGGAGCATGCCGCTGTCTTCGAGAAGTTCTATCAGGTAAGAAACTCGAAGAGTGAAGGCAGCAAAGGCACGGGACTTGGCCTGCCCATCACCAGGCATCTTGTTGATCTCCACGGCGGTACTATAAGCGTTGCAAGCCGACTGGGCGAAGGCAGCAGATTTATCTTGTCACTCCCGATTGTCAAAACGTCCGAATCGTAAAAGCATATAGCGCTTGTTTGATATGAAAAGAATCTTGGTCGTTGATGATAAAGCCACTAGCCGCGAACTCTTGCGAACTGTGCTGGAGAACGACGGATACATTGTTGTTGAGGCTGCCGATGGCCTGGAAGCCATCCGAAAAGCGCACGCCCAGAAGCCAGCATTAATCCTGCTTGACCTACAACTGCCTGTTCGCAGTGGCTATGAAGTCCTGAATGAATTGCGTTGCGATCCGCAATTTGCAACTGCGCCCATAATCGCGCTCACCGCCAGCGCTATGCAGGGTGACCAGGAAAAGGCCCTTGCCGCAGGGTTCACCGCCTATATGACAAAACCTGTTGCTCTAGCACATTTGCGTGGAGAGATTAAGCGCATACTTCAATCCGACGAAGCATCAGCAGCCAAAATTTAATGCGCCGTGGCGGAACGACTTTTACCAAACCCGGATTCAATTTCTCTGCAAGCTTCGTTGTTATAAGAGGCCGAATTTTTTCATTTTGTATCTCAATGCATCCCGGCCGATACGGAGTTGCCGCGCCGCCTGCGATTGGTTTCCTCCAGCCCGTTGTAGCGCTTCTTGAACCAGTTTTTTTTCATGATCCTCTAATGACTGTTCTGAAACAGAAGCGTCATTCACTGAAGTGAAGGTCTGTGCACTTTCGCCTGGATTAAAATTCTGGGTTACCACTGCCGGCAGGTCAATGACGTCGATAGTATCTGTCATTGTCATCATGCAGCCATGACCAATCACGTTTTCCAATTCGCGAACATTGCCGGGCCAGTGATAACGGCCGAGTAAAATCTGGGCCCGTTGCGTGAGGCCGCGTATCTCTTTTCCATATTCCTGTGAAAACTTCTTGATAAAGTGACGAATCAGCAGCGGCAAGTCATCTCTTCGCTCATTTAACGAAGGCGTATGAACTTGCACCATTGACAAGCGGAAGAACAAATCCTCGCGAAATTGGCGCTGTGCAATGGCGGTCTGAAGATCTTTGTTTGTTGCCGCCACAATGCGCACATCCACTTTTTCTGCAGTGAGAGAGCCCACTCGCTGCACTTCCTGATTCTGGAGTACGCGGAGCAGTTTTGCCTGTGTCGTGATCGGCATGTCGCCAATCTCATCAAGAAACAAAGTACCGCCGTCTGCGTGTTTAACCAAGCCAGTCTTATCGCGATCCGCTCCCGTAAAGGCTCCTCGCACATGCCCGAACAGCTCGCTTTCAAATAATGTTTCAACTACGGCGGAACAGTTCAGCACTACAAACTTTCCCTTTACATGGCTCAAATGATGCAAGGCGTGGGCCACCAACTCTTTTCCGGTGCCAGTTGGCCCTGTAACCAGCACGGAGCGGTAGTGCGGAGCGATCCGTCGAATGCGGGAAAACATCTCCCACATTTGCGGGCTCCGCCCAATCATTCCCTCAAATTGCGCGGTCTCCACAATCTGGTCTTCCACGCCTCGGATTTGCAGACGCTGAAGCGCAGCCTCAACCAGGCGGCCCACCCGTTCCCGAAGCGTGGCGAGCGAAATAGGCTTGTTCAGGTAGTCGGCTGCCCCTTTGCGTATCGCTTCCACAGCGGTTTCCGTTGTGTAATGCGCGGTCATCAGAATCACGTCTATCGCTGGGTCAAATTCCGTAATGCGCTCCAAGACATCCAGTCCCGTCATTTGCGGCATTACCAGGTCGGTCATAACTACCTGGGGACGGTGGGTGTAAACCAGATCCAGCCCTTCTTCGGGGTCCGTAGAGGTAAAAATCTGTACGCTTTGGGAACCAAGGGCGGTAGCAATAAATTCCAGGCTACGGGGGTTGTCATCAATGATGACTAGTGAAATAGGATTTCGAGCGTCCGTCATAGCCTCCTTCCACATTCATGCGCAGGCTGCTTAAATTCCCAAATGGTTGAATGATTTTAACGGCATTTACATCCGGAGGTGCGTCTTATAACGCAGCTCTGCGTGTGGTCGCGCATTTTGAAAGTTAGCAAGCTCGTAACTCCTGTCTTTTCAGTATCGCTAAATGGTTGTCGCCTTGCTCTTCCTTGGGTGTCCCGGTGCAGTAACGACCAGACCGGAGACCCGAAGGAGGCAGAAGTCATGGGAAGCGTGGCTTTAAGGACACCCTGGGAGACGAACAGTTCTGCGGGACGGTTTGGTGGCAATTTGCCCTTTTGCGATTTAAAGGGCGAGGCTCTGGCTCAGTTTGTCTCTATCGCGCCCGAGATCAGCCATTCACGTGGCGAATCATTGTTTCTGGAAGGCGAAATGCCGAACTGTGTCTTCGTAATATGCTCCGGCAGAATCAAGCTTTCTGTCAGCTCTCGAGAAGGAAAGACCGCGATTCTTCGCATCGCCGGGCCTGGTGAGATCTTGGGACTGAGCGCGGCGATGAGCGGGACGCCTCACGAAACTTCCGCCGAGGCGGTGGAATTGTGTCGTGTGAAGCCTATTCGTGTGAATGACTTCGTGCGTTTCCTGCACAAGTATCCTGAAGCTGCCGCAGAGGCCACCGCTTGTCTGTTACGCGACTATCGCGTGGTCCTCAACAATGTTTGCCGCCTGGCGCTACCTAACACAGTGGCCGGGCGTCTTGCATCACTTTTGCTCGAATGGCGTGACTCGAGTCATTCCACAGCCGCCAATGAACGTCGCTTCATTGTGGCCCTCACACAGGAGGAGATTGCCAGTATGACCAATACGTCGCGGGAAACGATCAGCCGCGTTCTGCACCAGTTTCAGGCTGAGAAATGGATCAGTATCAAAGGCGCGTCAATGACCATTCTTCAGCCTCAGGCACTGGAACAGCTCGCGGTATAAGGAAATGACTGTGTGCGCAATTTCTCCGATCTCGACAAGACAAGCGGAAAAAAATCGGCCAAATATCCTGTGCGTAGATGATTCGCAAGAAATCCTGGAAATATGTCAAAAAATGCTGGAAGCGGTCGGGTATCAGGTGTTTACGGCTAAGACGGGCGAAGGAGCGCTGCGATTGCTCCATGCACATGCAATGGATGCGGCGGTGATTGATTGCATGATGCCAGGAATGCAGGGCCCTGATTTGGCCCGCGAGATCAAGAGTGCTGCCAGCAATGTGCTCGTGGTAATGTTCAGCGGCGTTTTGCATGGAGATGAAACCTTTCCATGTGTGGATGCATGCCTGCCTAAAGGAAAAGGCCCACTGGCCCTGCGCAAGCTTCTGGATTCACTGCTGCAAATGTAGTTTGTGACCGCATCCCGTCAAGGACACTCAGTCGAGTTCCCGAACGGTCAGTACAGGACATTGCGCTTCTGCGATGACTTTGGTTGTTGTGGACCACGGCAGATGCGCTGCCAAGCCTGATCGGGCTGGATGCGGGCTCCAAGAACAACAATCGCAGGTCGAAGCTCAGCAATCTTTTCCAGGATTACGGTCGCTGGCGATCCATGCTCAATAATGATTCTAGGCGGTCTGGCTGTGTCATCTAAAGCCAGCATGGCCCCTAGTTGACTGGCTTTGTGCTCTTCGCCGCTGTTCTCGCCACTGTCGGCACCTATCACATGCAGGGCGGTAAGCGATCCATTGAATTCATTGCATAGCCAGCTTGCATACAGCGGTGCAGCGGAACGCGGATCGAGATCGCTGGCCAGAAGAATCTTCTGAAATGCCAGTTTCCTGGCGCAATACGCTTGTGGGCCGACCGTCAGCACAGGACAATGAACATTGCGAAAGACCTGTTCAGCCACTGACCCCAGCAGGAATTTCGGAAACCCGCTGCGCCCATGTGTCCCCAGTACGAGCAGGTCGATATTGTTTCTGGAAACCACATCGCCGATCACTTCCCATATCCCACCCTGGCGTAATGGAACTTCGTTTGGCAGACCTTGCAACAGGACCTCAACCACATGGACTATGTTATTTGGAGGCGCCGGACAGTCCCGCACCGCCACCCGAAATGCCTCCGGCGGCAGCAGATGATAAGAATCGGGCCCGTTTACATGGATTGTGTGGACATTTGATAAGCACCGGCGGGAAATAGCCTGCGCGTACAGCACGGCTGATTCGGATGCTGCTGAGAAATCAACGGCCAGAAGAATGTTTTTCAGTGAGAGCGCGATCTCTTGTTCTATGAGTTTCATGCCAGACTCCCATCGTAGTAGCGTTCACTCGTTCCATTCGACAAGGTTGGTTTCCGGATGGAAGACCACGATTGATTCGATTTTAGAAATGATGGGCAGTTTTTTGCTGTGATGGCAGTCACAGAGGAGGGAAACTTTCATAGAGCATTTTGATTGCTGTTAGCTGGCATCTGGCCACGCCTACAGTTCGAGACGGACTGTAACATCACCCGTTTGAGGAGTCTGAAGCTTGAAACCCGCGCGCCGAAAGAGGTCTTTCATGCTGAAGTTGTCAGCCAGCACCACAGCTTCCAGCGTTCCGATGCGCTCTTTGCGGGCGATATCAATGATGCGATCCAAAAGATAGGTTCCAAGACCGTGGTGCTGATGTTGATCGGCCACTACAAAAGCCACTTCAGCACTGTTGCTGCCGGCAAGTCTAATGAGCCTGGCAACAGCCGCAAGGTGCGGCTCTCCGCTTTCATCAAGATACGTGGCAACGAGCGCTATTTCATTGTGATAGTCAATCAAACAATGCTGTAATAACCTTTGGTGGGCGACGCGTACATCGAGCCGTAGCGGAGCAAAGTATCGACGATACACGGTTTCCTCAGACAGACCGCCGTGAAAGTCCGCCAGGAGCGGTTCATCGTCCGGACATATGGGGCGCACAGTGAAATGTGTGCCGTCGCTGGCCTGAAATTCCGAGACATACGAAACTAGGATATCTGCCTGATTGAGGGGCATCCGGCTTGTCGATATCCGTTGACTTGAGTTGCTCCCTGGTGATCATATGTATCATCCGCAGTGGGTGGCCTGCCCATCTTTCATTTGATACCGGCACTGTCGCTCATTGCTGCATTTCAACTGGCGTCGTTTGGTCGCTGCCTTGGGAACATAGGCGCAGCTTGGGTCTTCTGCGAAGGCGTTTCCGGTTACGGCATAGGCGCGCGCTCTGGAACCTCCACAGATTTCGCGGAATTCACACTCTCCGCATTTGCCCTGCAGATTATGCGTGTCACGCAGTCGCAGGAATAGCTCGGAGTTCCGATAAATATCCTGCACGCTGTCTTGACGAACATTGCCGGCAGAGATGGGAAGGAACCCGCTGGGTTGGACCTGCCCCGTGTGTGAGATGAACATGAATCCCTTACCTTCATTGATCGGTAGGATACCCGGCACTCCATCGGCAGAAGGTTCTTTCTGGTTTGTCCCTGGCCGATGTTGCAGCATGTAACGACGGTAATGCTGAGCCTCCGTTGTCTTGACTTTGAATGGCAATTGTTCGGCAAGATGATGGATTTGTGCAAAAGCATACTCAAATTCTTCCGCTGAAGGCAGATCTTCTGTCCCTGCACGCCCGGTAGGAACCATGAAGAACAAGCTCCACATCACGATGCGAAAACTTCTGATCACGGAAAGAATGTTTTCCAGTTCGCCAATGTTCCGACGCGAGACCGTGGTATTGATCTGCACGGGCAGGCCGATTGCATTGGCCCAGTACATCGCGTCGAGCGTCCGCTCAAATGAGCCAGGCACGCCCCGAAAAGAATCGTGAAGCTCCGGAGCGGGCCCATCCAGGCTGAGAGCCAGCCGCCTCAATCCCAGCCCTCTTCAAAGACGTGAGGGACTCAGGATTCAGCAATGGTGTGGCGCTCGGCGTCATGGCCGGATGCAGATATTTGCTTGCTGCATATTCCACCAGTTCATAAATGTCAGGACGTTTAAGGGGATCTCCGCCGGTAAAGATGAAAATGGGAGGATCGAGCTGCGCAATATCGTCGATTAGCTTTTTGCCTTCAGCAGTGCTGAGCTCTAGAGGATTCCTTCCCGGCTGGGCCGATGCGCGACAGTGAAAACAAGCCAGATCGCAGGCGCTGGGTAACTTCCCAGATCACGACCAACGGGGTTTGGTTCAGATCGAAGTTGTTTTTCATGTACCCAAGATACGCGATGGGTCATTCCCCTGGCTGTGACGGCGGTCACACTCGCAGTGTGCGGGAGGTTCCTCGCTTGTTATACCGAGTGTAAGGTGTTCTGTGTCTGGGCTTTAGGACTGTCAGTGTCATCCTCCAGCTCGCCAGACGGGATGTTTACTAGGGTGAAGAGGTACAGCACAATGCCACCCGCCACAAGAAAGGCCTCCAATGGTTACGAAGGCAATGAAGGAAAGGGGATGGTTCCAGAGAAGGCTGAGTGCCTGCACAAGCAGTCCCAGAGGCGATGAGAGCCGCCCGAAAGACGTAGCTTGGAATTGATGGAGTTGGCTTGCGCTTTGCATTATTGCACCGGCTTCCAAAATTTCATCTGGTTCAGTTGCTTCACGTTATGGATGGTATCGTGGCACCCGGAGGTCATACAGGAGATCTTATTGCTTTGATATCAGCCATGGTCTGCGGGTCTGCCGTATGTACCGCGCCCTGCTCAAAGCTGCGCGATCCCTCATGGCAGTGGAGGCATTCACGGTTGTTATAAGGATGATAGAGCTTCAGGGGCTGTTGCGGCCCGGTGACATACTGAGCATAAATGTGGTGTAGCCCACGGAACTTGGATTTAAAGCCGCCAAAGAGCGAATAATCAGTGTGGCAGGTGTAGCAGGCCTGATCGCGCGGCACGCGACCATTCTGAAAATGTGCTGCTGGTATATAGGAGGCATCATCCACATACAAGCTTTGCCCGTACTGACCCATGATATGGCAGCTCAAACAAAAGGATGTTTGTTTTGCGCGTTCCATGTGGTTTTCAAACCCGAGCAGGCCGGCAAAAACAGGGAAGATAAAGAATGACAGAAACGCCAGTATCTTCCCCCCACGCGCTACAGTCAGGTTAGGACGCAGTGCGACCAATCCAGCTAGAACAATCGTTATGACGAGAACAGCAAGTATCAGAGTCGTGGGCATAATGCTCCCTGCTTGAAAACAGTCTCCACTTCTCTATTTCAGGCTGCGAATGTACTTGATCAATGCCTTGATCTGGTCATCAGTCAATTTGCCTTCAAATTTCGGCATTTTGCCTTTGCCTTCTTTGGTGATCTTGAGCAGGTCTGCATCGCTTTCCTTGGCTACATCGGGCGAATGGAAGTCTCGTACTCCAAGTTTCTGCCCGACGGCAGAGCCTTTGCCATCGGCTCCGTGACAGACCTGGCACTTCGATTTGTACAGAGCTTCCACATCGTCGGCCATGGCAGGACGCGAGATCATCACTACACCCAATAAAACCAACATACTCAGCAGCATCTTCATTCCGTTTCCTCCTGTGGTATGGACACTTTCGCTACATAGAGTAGCGAAGCGCCAGAGTAAATGTGTTTCCCCGGAAATCACGTGGAAGCGTTGGTCCGGGATCGGATTTTTCATTGTAGTCGTAGTAATTCCAGCCGCCTTTAAAGGCGAGGTTCTTTTCGATTTGGTAAGCCACTGAAGCTGTGGGCAGGTGATAGTTGAAGGCCAGCGGCCCGGTGGGAGCGTTGGGGTTCAAGATCAGCGTGGTTCCATTGCTGCTGGTTACGGTGTATCCCAATGCTGCAGTCAAGCGCTTTGCCGGTTTCAGATAAATGGATCCAGCGCCGACGTGGGAAGCTTCACTATAGACAGATATACCGGAAAGAAACGGCGTGCCGCAGCTCAGCGAACCCAGTGGCGTGGGCGTGGCCACGAAACAAATATTGGTCTGGGAGAAAATGTCGTTGTAGTCATAGGACAGATCCAGGCCCCATTTGCCTTCCGCCGGTGCGAACACGCTGTTGAAGGCATAGCTGCGATTGTGTTGCTTGTTACCGATATCGGCAGTATCGTTGCGGTTTTCACGAATGTTGATCGCAGTGCCAAAGTTCCACCACTCCGTGATCTTAGCGTTCACTCTGCCTTTATAGCGTTGCAAGTGACGCGGACTGATGCGCGTGAAACTATTGTCCGCATAGTACTGCTCGGTATCAAAGCTGAAGCGGATCCGGCTGTTGGGCCGTGCTGAGAAGCCGAATAACGCGGACTGGGCGTTGATTCGGACAGAAACATCTCCGCTGTCCGGAACCGCAACGGTGCATGTGCCATCCCCTGCGCGTGGCAAACCAACGCACGCACCCCGGTTCGCCAGAGCAGCAGTAGGTCCGGGGAAAAATGTCTGGATTTGCAGATCTGAATCGTTGTCCGTAATATCACGGCGTTCAAATCGATATCCTATATAAGCGCTGATGCGCGGCGTGAACTGGTATTCAACTTCAAATGTATTAATCGTGCTGGCCTGTTTCAGGAACTGGTTCAGGACATCGGCTACTACATCTGCGCCGGAACTTGCGTTGTGCTGCGGACAGGTGGCTGCCGTAAACGGTGCTGGGCAGGTGGCCGGGCTGAAAACGTTCCCATTGGAAAGGAGTGTTGCCCCAAACAGACTGTTGGTTATGTAATTCCAGCCCGTGGGAATGCGGAAGTTATCAAACCGGAATGCATCGATCACATGCAGTCTGTCCGTCACCCGCAACGTAACCCCGAAATCAGCGCTGGTGGAAATGCGCTGCGCTGTTGAAGATCCTGTCATATCGGTGAATCTCTGGCGGCTTCGAGTGATAAGGCCATTGAAAACTTCTGCAAATGACGGATTATTTGCGTCTGCGCTGGAATAACTGAACCGCCCGGACATATCGATACGCTTAAAATAATTGCTTTGAAAGCTTAGCTGTTCGGTTGGATAGTTATTGCGAAGTTTTTCCAGGCGGGAATAACCGAGTGTGCCGTTGCATGCTGGATTGGCTAGTCCGCTGGCCAGCAGAGGCGCGGCGCAAGGCTGTCCTGCAACCGTATTGAACGGCAAGCCGAGATCTACAGGAATGCCGCCTGCGAGCGTAAACGGGGTGGCAGCCAGACCGGCGCTTGTGTCGCCCTTGAAG
Source organism: Terriglobia bacterium (assembly GCA_963831465.1). Lineage (GTDB taxonomy): Bacteria > Acidobacteriota > Terriglobia > Terriglobales > Acidobacteriaceae > Angelobacter. The sequence goes on from CAWHQH010000035.1 coordinate 69,602, forward strand.
TGAGAAAAGAACTGGTCAAAATTGATGGCGGTCCGGGGAATAAATCGGAGAGATACTCCAAACTTGAAGCTGTCAGTTGTATTGAGCGTTGGCTGAAGAAGCTGCGACTCCGTCCCCAAATGGATCGTGGAAAAACTTGTTCCTTCATTGACCACTCGTGACCAACCTAGCTGGAAACGAATTTTTCCAATTGGGAAGATACCCAGGTTTGCATCACTCATCCGGCGGGTAAGCAGAAATTCATGAGGCGAATTCAGTACCGGAATGTTCGGGACCGAGTTTGCGGGGTTAAGAGGGTTGGCGAAAAGATCATAATCAAAAATATTTTGGTCGCGACGGAAGCTGCCGTTGAATGTGTAAGCCGCTCCTTTGGAGAAGCGTAGCCGGCTCAGGTCATTCGGTTCGCCGCCGTAACCGAAATTGCTTAGGCTGAAATCATCAAATAGCTTTCCTGTATGGGTTGGGGAGCGCATATCCAGGGTATATTCCAATAGCCTGGGGCCCGACCCAAGATTTACAAGCGTGTCCCACATGGCATGGCTGCCGGTAAAGCTGGAGATGCGGCCCCCGAATTCGGCACTTTGTTTCACTTCGTAGCCGTCCCAGTTTTCTCCCTGATTCATTTCCGTATCAACGGCCGGTGGCAGATCGCTGGTTTTGCGTGCTGAATCCACCTGCAGGCTTACTGACGCTGGGCTCGCTTGCGTCTCTTTGTTATTTGTCTTTGCTTTGCTATCGTCCACAGTCTGCGCGGACAGCGCCATCGAGCAGAGCCTCATCACCGCTATAAGGACCAGGGCCCAGATTTTCAGCTCGGTACGAGTTCTTCTGTCGCTCATGATTTTGCCCCTCCCCTACGGTTTAAAGAAGAAATGATCTGAGTTCGATCCATGAATTGCTGCGTGACACATCGTGCAGGCTTGATATTTCTGTGCCTGGTTATGGAATGAGGGGATCGCCGGGGCTGCCGAGTCCACAGTAAACGTATGGCATTCCAGACAGAGCAGGTTAACGTTGCTCCGGCGCAGCAAGTCGCGGGTTGGAGGAGCCGTGCGGCGAATGGCAAGCCACGCACCCTTCTGTCTTGACCGGAGCATGTTCGAAAGCAAAAGGTCCGGCTTTGTCTGTATGGCAGTTGAAGCAGAGCTGGTCCTGGGCTGCTGTGGCCCGCAATTGGTGCGTCAAAAAGCCACCATGCGGATTGTGGCAATTACTGCAGCTGACCAGACCTTCATTAACTTTGTGATGGAACGGCTTGGAAAAATCCGGCTTCACGTCGAGATGGCAGGAGAAGCAAAGCTGAGGCTGCGCAACCTTCAACAGCTTTGCCTGGACCTTCGGAGTATGGATAGAGTGGCAATCGGTACAGCCGACATTGTTCTTAACGTGCTCCGAGCGCAAAAAGTTAGCATGCTCCTGGCCAAATTCATGGCAACTAAGACAGCGTTTGGAGGATTCCTCTGCGGACAAGCTGGGGAAACGAATGATCTTGCTGGGATCTGCGGATTCAGCGTGTTCCTTGCCGGGTCCGTGGCAAGCTTCACAGCCCTGCCACTGAGGTCCCTGGTGCTTGGCAAGAGTAGTTTTCCAGTGAGGTCCCTTGTCATAGCTTTTCGCTTGTTCCTCATGGCATGTCTTACAGGTCTCTGCGCCGACGTACTGTGATGGGTCGGTTGATTGCTGAATCTCAGCGAGGGTTAGTTTCTTCCCTTTCTGCTTGTCGCCATCAGCCTTGCTGGTTTGCGCAGCGGCAGCGGGATCTTTCTCATTACTTTGCTTTTTGGGTCCAGCGGTGCAGACCGTTGCCAGTCCCACTACAAGGAACAACAGAGCAAACAAGCTTTTGATCGCTTTTCCTGACATGAGCGAGCCTCATATTTCTTGGTGACCTGTGAAGTCACACACGACTTTACAAAAAGCAGCCAGAGATGTTCTGTGATTTAGATCACACTGAGCAATGAATGCCTTTATGGGTGGAACGGCTGAAAGCGGTCGCTGATTGTCAATTTTCCGAAAGCAAAAATGAGGGCCCTAATAAATTCGAGCCCTCAGCGAGTAAATGACTCTAAGGAGTGCTCTTCTCCCATTGATAAGAGCCCTTCTCGGGTCCGTGGGCGCAGTCATACTCGTCTTCAACTCAGTTTGGCCACCTCAGGGATGTCCTAATGGATTTCCTCAAGGCGCGGCGTGATGAGGTTTTCAGAAAACGGTGGGCCATGACTAGATCATGGCTGAGCACTTTGGCAATCGCGAAGTACATCTCCGGGTGCTGGCGCACGGTTTCTAGAAAGGTATCTCGCGGTATCAGGGTAACATTGCAATTCTCCTGGCATGTTACATCCACTTCGGGCAGTTCCCCGGAAACCACAGCACGCATGCCGAACACCTTGCCTGCTACTGCACAATCCAACGAAAGCGACTCACGCACGCAGTCAAGTGTGATTTCCACTTTTCCTGAATTGACGATGACAAGCTGGTCTGGTGGAACTCCGCGCTTGATCAGGTTCGTGCCCGCAGGCACAGTCGCGGAGCATTCATACGTGGCGAGTTCCGTGCGCAATTTCGCTGGGAGCGATGCGTACAACTCGTTTGCCGCTCCGCTTGTCAGTGGCGTGGTGTTCATAGTTCACTTTATAGACCGCGTTGTGGACTGCCGCTGTGATGCCAATCACCCGGCATTGTGATTCTTAGGTCGTAACCAGATTTTCAAGCGCTTGTCTGTTGACTACCGTCCAGGTGGCGCCCTTAACTCTGAGCCAGCCTTTCTTTCGAAAGCCACCAAGTACTCGCGACACCGTCTCACGAGACGTGCCGGTCAATTGTGCGATTTCTTCCTGCGTCAGGGTTACACGTATCGCAATTTCATGAGTCTTTTTGGACGGAAATTCGAGAGGATGTTCTGCCCATTGCAGGATCAGCTTGGCCAGCTTTTCCGGAACCGAGTTGGAAAGACCCAGGGAACGTATTTCGCCATAAGCGCATTTGCAATTATGCGTGAGCTGCTTGGCCACCCGTAATCCCACATCGGGGTACTCTTGCAAAAAGCGCAGGAACTCGGTTTGTGAGACGAAGTTGGCCTGGCTGGGCTCCAGCGTCTCTACAGTGGCCTCATACGGTGTGCCAGACATTACCGCAGTTAAACCGAGGACTTCGCCAGGCTCGGCGATCCGCAAAATCATGCTCTTTCCTTCACTGGATGTTGTGGATAGCTTGGCCTTACCTGTGCATAGCACGAAGACGCCCCGAGGCGGCTGGCCTTCAAGACAGAGCAAAGCTCCCTTTGGGTAAACAGACGTCGCTTTAATGTTCTGCAACCTGAGCAGGGCCTCGTGGGAGAGATCGCAAAACAGCCGCTGCTCGCGGAATGTGCATTTCAGACAATCCTCAATGATCCGGAAGTTGTAAGCCATCGGCATGATGAGCTCCTTGCAACAAAGGTCGTTCCAAGAAATGAGGCTAAATGGTTAATCACCGTTGTGATGTGACTTCTATCACACATGAAGTGTGCTGCCGCTTTAGTCGCCTTGTGACTGCGCTCACATCGCTCCTGCCTGCTGCCATGCACAATCCATGGTTGAGGAAACCACCGGCGCGATTCATGGTTCAACGAGTCGCTTTCAAAGAAGGCATATTTCATGCAAAACAATCAATCCGCTACTCTTGCTTTATTCCAAAATATTCTTTTCCTTACTGATTTCAGTCCTCATGCAAGCCCTGCCCTGGGGTACTCACTGGCAGTGGCGCGGCACTTCCATGCGCGGCTCTATCCTGCTTACGTGCTAGATGAATTTCTTCCCGCTACGGCAAAGAGCAGCCACGATACGAGCATTGGGGTTTTGGAAGAGCGGAAGGAGCGACGAGTGCTGCGACTTGCTGAATACAATGCTGTCGGGGCTGAGCACCTGCTAAGCCGTTGTGACTTCGAGAGCGCCCTCTCCCACTGGATCACCGAGTATCGCATTGATTTGATCGTAGTTGGAGCGCATGGATACACGAGCCAGCGACGGTCGCGACTGGGCTCGACCGCAGAATTCGCGCTGGATAACCCATCCTGTCCGGTGCTGACGATTGGGCCAAATGTCAAAGTGCTCAGGCAGCTTAAGCTCTCCTTCGAAAAGATTCTTTTCCCTACAGACCTTGATCCTTGCTGCGGAGCAGCGCTGAAGCGCGCCTTACACCTGGCTACAGAACCAAGCTCGCGGATCACGCTATTACATGTGCTACCGGAAGACTCCTGGCAGTACCGCGACAGAAGCCGCATTCTCCATTTCGTAATGGACGAACTGCAAAAGCTGATTCCGGAAAAGGTAAAAACCTTTTGCAAGCCGGAGTTTGCGGTCGATTCCGGCGAGGTACGCGAACGGATCCTGCACTTCGTGATGGGTGAGCAGCCTGACCTGATCGTAATGCGAAAGACCAGGGCCAGCGAATCTGCGTCCCAGATGCGATCCAGCGTGACTTACGCAGTGATTGCTGCGGCCCCTTGTCCGGTGCTCACGCTACGTGATGAGGCTAAGGATTGATCGAAGTTCCCGCAGCCGGAATCCCGAATGCGGCGGGGTGCCGGCATGAGCCTGCTGACACTGCGGGCAAGAGGCAGCGCGTTCGCGCGCTGCTTCTTGATTTCCACTATGTTGACGTTCTGCTGCATGAATGAGTGACGCAGGTCACAGCCAAGTTAGAGTTGCTGATGAATACTCATTGTGATTTGAGAACAGCATGAATGCACTCGACAAAATCGAAAACAACAGGCTGCTCCAATTAGTAAATAAGGAGCTTGAGTTCTTTAACGCGGGAGGATACGGCCGGAGTTTTCGAAGTCAATGGCGACCCACGCTGCTGCTGCGCGACTCCCCGGCATGCATCAATTATGGCGACACTGGCCGGCAGAATCCATGCAGGGCGTGCCCGTTGTTTGCCCTGATTCCGCCTGACAAGAGAGATGAGCTCGTCCCATGCCATTTTATTCCGCTGAATGAAAGCGGACTAACTATCGCAAGATTGTATGCCGAAGGATCCCAGGATTCTCTTGATCGGCTTTATGAATATTGGCTTCACGACATCATTAAGAAACTCAACAGACCTTAAATAAGGAGGTTTTATGCAAGCCCTACAAGCTGTAAATAAGATTTCATTCAAAAACATTCTTTTCCTTACGGACTTTTCCGAAGCTTCAAGCGCGCGCTGGCGTATGCGGTCGGCTTGACGCGACATTACAACGCGCAGCTCTATCCCGCTCACGCGTGTGATCCAGTCATACTCACGGAGACTGCCGGAATTGACATTGTTCAGGAGATAGAAGAAAACAGCCGTGAGCAGTTGACTACGCTGGCAAGAAAATCGGGCGTGGCGTGCACGCCACTATTTGCTCGCGGTGGGGTCGAGGCCGCGGTTCCGCATTGGATCACTGAACATGGTATTGACCTGGTCATCATGGGGACGCACGGACGGCGAGGGCTACAGCACTTTCTGATGGGCTCGATCGCAGAAGCGATTTTCCGTAATGCAACCTGCCCTGTGCTGACGGTGGGACCGCATGTGACAACACGGCCGTATCACGGGTTCAAGGTGGAAAGTGTTTTGTTTCCCACAGACTTGGGCGCTCACGCAGAGTTTGCCGCGCAGTACGCTTTGTCAGTAGCCGAAGAGAACGATGCAAAGCTTACCTTCATCCACGTCGCCCCAATAGAGAAGACCTTCCAGTTGGAGAGAGCAACCCGGGAGTTGCGCAAGATCGCGCCCGTGGAAGCCAGCGAGTCGTTCCGACCTGACTTTGTGGCGAAAGTGGGAGATCCGGTAGAAGAACTGCTCGGCTATGCCAATGCGGAACGGCCTGATCTGATCGTGCTGGGCTTGCCTGCAGGCAAGAAATTCAATGGTCACTTCCGCACTGGGGTTACTTATAACATCATTGCCGGAGCGCCTTGTCCGGTGCTCACCGTGCGTGATGTAACGAACAGCAACTGAATTTCCGGCAGCCAATGGGCCTATGTGCTGGGGGAGGCACACTTGGCCGTGGCTGGAGCCTGCTGTTTCCGGGAGCAGAAAGCAGCGCTTAGGCGCTGCTTTCTTGCGGAATCTACTCACCGAGTGCCTAGCACGACGATACTTCTTGGCTATCATCGCCAGAAGCCAAACGTTGCCGCGATTTGTCGTTCTCGTTACACAGTTTTAAAGATGCTCCTCCTTCGAAGCGGCAAATCCGCACCACCGCAAGAGGCGTCGACTTTCGGCTGTGACGGTCCACATCCGCCAGTATGGACGATATCGCAGCAACGTCTGGCACTATCCCGGCGTGAATTCCTTCTCCCGCTCGACTGAAGAAGGCAATTTACTGGCGCTCCACTCGACGGTCAAGCCCGTGGCCCTAGTAGCCGACGCCATCATGGATTGCTCCGGACGGGGAAGGAGCGAGGGGGCAAAGCACCGATTCTGCTACTGCGGCACAGATTTGCTCTTTGATTGAGGCTGGCAAACTGGACGAGCTGCGCTGGCCGGATTGTTCTTCCTATCGTATTCAGGTGGAGCAATTTTATCGCTCCCTGAGATTTGAGTTGGCATGGGTTCAGCAACGGCATCCGACGCAGCAGGCGAATGCCATGATCGAGCTGTTTCAAACCGCGGAGAAAAAGGGGCTTGAACCTGAAGATTACGATGCATCGCTTTGGTCCGCACGCCTGGACGCGTTCGCAACTTCCAGCACAAATAGTGACGAACTGGCCCGGTTTGATTTTGCCCTGACGGTCTCCAGTCTTCGCTATGTTTCAGATTTATACCAAGGCAAGGTAAGTCCCAGGGAATGCCAGGTCAACTTGCCGGAAAAAGATTTTGAAGTTGCGCAGTTCCTGCGAAATGAAGTTATTCATGCCAGTAACGTCAGCGCTGCCTTTCAAAAGTTAGAGCCTGCTTATGAGGCTACCGGCGAACACTCGTAGCTTTTGGACCGTTATCTCACCCTTGCCCAGCAAGGTGATGGTCCGCCGCAGTTGGAGCCGCCTAGCGCCGCTGCTAAATAACTATGAAGCGCCTTGCTCTTCCTTGCCATTCGCATCGAACGTGCGGCGAGTTGCCCATTGCCGAATGTCCCTTCGTAGCCCTCCTTCAAAGCGCAAACGACCATCTGCAACCCGTTAATTGACCGAGATCAAAGGAATCCCGCCACTTTGCTGTTCGTCAAACTACCTCATCCGGAACCACATTGACTTTTTCTAAACGGACTGATCCCAACGGCATCCAGCCAGGAACGGTACAGCTTTAACGATAAGTGTCATGAGGTATTGACAAAGATTCGCGCTGCTAGTATTCATGTAACTGCATTTTGACGACTAAATTTCTTCCGTCTCAGTGAACGGGTGTGATTAGAGGGCGGCAGCCTGTTCCAGGCTAAAGACTTCCTCGTTCTGAACCCACTCGCTCCGAACTCATCTCTGCAATCTGGCCAGCCAGACAAGCTTCTCAAAGCACTTAATCCAGCGCCGTTGGTACATGAGTAAGCCGGCGAAAAATATCTGGCATGTGGTCATTCAACACCGTAAGTAACTTCTGTAGCTTAGTCACACGTTCCATCTTTACTGCTATGAACCCCATAAATGGCTGCCATAAAGCGGAGGTTTTATGAGGAAACTTGATGGCGGAATTATTTCTTGCATAGGCCACACACCGCTGATAAATCTCAATAGCGCGATCGAAAGAGAGTTTCATCTATATGCGAAGATGGAGGGCATGAATCCAGGGGGCAGTCTGAAAGACAGGCCTGCTTTCGAGATTCTCCGGCATGGGATTGAGACCGGCGAGATCAATGAGAACACAGTAATTGTTGAAGCCACTTCGGGGAATATGGGCATCGGGTTGGCCCAAATCTGTCGTTACTTGGGGTTGCGATGCATATGTGTGATTGACTCAAAAACCACTGTCTCTAATCAACAGTTGCTTAGAGTCTACGGAGCCGAAGTGGAAATGGTCACAGAGCCAGATCCTTCCACCGGCGACCTTTTACAAGCAAGAATAAATCGCGCACAAGCAATATTGAATTCCTTGCAAAACTCATTTTGGGTTAATCAATACAGTAATATTCACAACGCGCTCGCACATCGACGAACAATGGAAGAAATCATGCTTGCTCTTAATAGGGTTGATTTCCTGTTTTGTCCTGCAAGTAGCTGTGGCACTCTCAGAGGATGCTCAGATTATCTTCGTGAGCGCGGCTTGCATCAGCCCAAGATTGTTGTAGCTGATTCTCCCGGCAGCGTAATATTCAAAGGAACCCGCGGCAAAAGGCTCATTCCTGGACACGGGGCTGGAGTGAGACCTTCGCTTTACCAAAACGGCTTGGCCGACCGTTGTGTCCAGGTTACTGACCTCGAATCTGTAATTGGTTGCCGGAGGCTTTTGTCCACAGAAGCTCTGCTGGTTGGGGGCTCATCAGGCGCAACTTTCATGGCGGTCAGCAAGATTGCAGATGAGATCCCACCCGGTTCGGTTTGTGTGATGCTTTTCCCGGATCGTGGTGACCGATATCTGGACACAATCTTTTCCGATTCATGGGTGGCCCAGAACCTGGGTTGCTCTTCTCGCCATCTTGAATTATTCGAATTGGAAAATTTGCCGGAGCAAGTGCGGCCAAGGCATGAAGTCGAAAGAAAATTGTCTTGAACGATGAGCAGCCAATGATCCTTGGCCAAAACTTACAGCTCACCATAGAGCATTTCTGACATACCCGGGCAGACTCTAAACAGGGCGCAATATTCTGCGTGCCTTCCTTCCTTCCCCCATTTTCGCCCCGGTATCTCGTAACTAAAATCTTCCCGTCTTTCACAACGACCGCTATTAAGCTCATATCAGTTTGTTATTTTAGGGCCGCGGAAGCTGACTCGCTTTTGGCACCCTTTAGAAGCTTCATAAGCCCTGCAAGTATTTGTTGCCGGGAACCATTCGCGGTCACCAAGTCGACTCCCGCGGGTAGAGCTCCCGTCGGGCCGGCATCGCATACCAGAAGAATGGGAACAGGCTTTACCGCCTTGATGGATTCAGCAATTGAATCCTCGGTAATAATCATGTCTTCATCAAGCACAGTGGCTTCAATGTTGTTGCGGATGGCTGCCATAGCGACAGCTTTATGCCCTGAACTCGCGGTGCTTACGTTGTAGCCGGCCTTCTTAATTGCCCTTGCGATGTAGTTCAGCCGTGTGCTGCTGTCTGCTACGCAAAGGACCCAAGCAGAACCCACTTCCATAATCCCTCCGATCTTGCGCCGCGACCATTGCATCGGCACCGGCGGGAGCCAACAGAAGACTCTCCAGCAAAGGTAAGATGCTGAATTACGTGCCGGGTTTGCGCAACTCTGTTTCTTTTATCAACTCCGGAAAAGTCCGGTTTTCGGGACTTTCAGGGACAGCTTGAGGCCAGTCTATGGGTGTTCGTTAATGGTGATGGAAGTGGTACGCGTGGTGCTAGCGCCATTATTGGCGGTGACAGTCGCAATGATTGTGTAGGATCCGGCAAGACGGTAGACGTGGGTAGACGCAAGCTGACCGCTGGCGATGGTCCCATCGCCGAAATCGATCACGCTGGCGGCAATCGAACTACTATCAAGTCCGGAGATGGAAGCGGTGATTTGAGAGCTGGCGACCGCCGTGTCAGGAGTAACGCTCAAGGCGAACTCAGCGCCGTTAGTATTTGATTGTCCCGGAGCAATCGTCATCCTGGTACCGCGAGACATTTTGTTGGTGAGTGACGGTTTGCCTATGGCTTTTACAAATACCGTGTAGTCGGCGGGATCAAGTCCAAATCGCCCGAGGTCGAGCGAATGCTGCCCAGTGTCCACATCCGCCAGTGGCATGAGATTCTCGCCGTCCTGCGAGACAAAGATCGTGTAGTGATCAAGAGTGGTTTCATCGCCTTCAACCTTCCACCGGATTTTGGAACCATGAGCGCCCGCCGTGATGGTTACGCAATTGTCCACACCCGTTTCAAACTCAGAGCCCTCTTCGTAATCGTTCCAGGTCACCAGTTGGATACCGGACATCTGCGTCGTTTCCGAATAATATTTTCCGGCTTCAGCGATGCTTGCCAGCCATGCGCGGCCGCACTGCTGGTCAATAAATCGGTTCCTGCTCCATAGCGCAATTGAATCGTCAAAGCCCTTGTAGCCTGCGCCGAGCGCCAGGTCATCAGGGTGATGCGTTGCTGAAAAGTAGTATCCATCCAGATAGCCCATATCCGGCAAGTTTAGCGAGGAATCGTCCGCTTTGTTCTTATGCTGCTCACCATTTCCTTTATCTTCTCTGGCCCGCGGCTCAACCCAGGCGTAGCCGCCATCTGAATCCACATGATTGAATGCACCCGCATTGCGGAAAATGAACACAGGATTGCCTGCCACTCTGGATCTCACGCGATGCCAATCGATGTTGGACGCTTCCATGCCGAAGAAAAACACAACGGGCCGGCCGTTGTACTGCATGTAGGCGGGTGAGCCCTGATATGTACGCTGCGCATAATTAAGGTCTTCAATGAGCGCATCCGTAGGATTGCATTTTCCCGCGGCACAAGCTTTCAAAGCTCCAACATCTTCCATCAGCGCAAATGTAAAGCCCGTATGCTTCTCCGCTTCCAGCATCAGGGACTGCACTCCCTGGTCATACTCGACGAAGTTGCGATGGAATTCTCCACGGCCATACCAATCGATAATCACGCCATCAATTCCGCGGCTGATCATGTCTGCCACTTGCTTTTGTATTTGCTGCACGTCAGACGAGGTGTAGCCGACCTCAACATGGTCCCCAAATCCAAACCACGGCACCAAGTGGGCATAAACCTTCGCCGTGCTGCCCGGGTACAACAATGTCTGTAACGGGACCTTGCTCACGTTGCCTGGCGCGATGTTGCCGTTCGTTTGGCCGGCAAACTGGTCGGCTCCACTGGTGTTGTTGGACGTTTCAACGGTTAGGGTAGTGGTTGGGTGAAACCTTGTGCCGGCAAATGAGGCAACAGAAACCAGTACCAGGATAGAAACACAAGAACTGAACTTAAACACAACCGAACTCCATCGCGCGACAGCTGTGCGGCAAGAGGTACTCTCAAGCCATTGATCATGGCGTGTCGCAATTTAATGCATTTGTACTCAGCACGTAAATGACCGAACCGGTGCGGAAATCGCCAGTCTCCGATTCCGGGAGTCATTTCCAAATGCTGCTAGTCGAATGAAGGAGGTCTTAAACGATACAACTTAACCTTATTCAAGAGGGCTTTGTAGCTGATGTTTAATCGCAGAGCCGCCAGCTTGCGATTCCAGCGTGTAGCCGCCAAGGCCTCTTCAATGGCTTTAAATTCTGTCTGATCGCGGGAGCTGCGGACCAGGGACTTGAGCCCATTTTCCAAGCTGCTTGAGGGAAATTTCGCCTGCGGCTCTGGTGTGCGCAGCAGGCGGCTCTTCTCTTCTAACTCACCCACTGCCATGCTCTCGTCTTGCAGCACGATGAAACGCTTAACAAAGTTCCCTAACTCACGTAAATTCCCGGGCCAATGGTACTGCAGACAGGCTTGCAGTAGCGCGGCTGACTGCTCAGGCGCGGGCAGTGCATATTTCTCCGAATAGCGCTTCAAATATTGCTTGAGAAGTGCCGGGATTTCGTCGCGACGCTCGCGCAACGGAGGAATGTTGATTGTAAAAGCATTAAGCCGGTAAAAAAGGTCTTCGCGGAATGTCTTTTGTTCAATTGCTTTCTGTATGTTGATGTTAGTAGCGGCAAGAACACGCACGTCTGTGATTACGTTGGCCCGCCCACCCAGGCGCGAAAACTGTCCATCCTGCAGGACGTGAAGCAGCTTGGCCTGAAGCAGCGGGTTCATTTCGCCGATTTCGTCCATGAGAATAGTTCCATGGTTCGCCATCTCAAATTTGCCAGGTTTCTGGCGGCTAGCTCCAGTGAAAGCGCCTGCTTCGTAACCGAAGAGCTCGCTTTCCAGCAGGTCGACCGGCAGCGCGGCACAGTTTACCTTTACAAAAGCCCTCTGCGATCGCAGGGACAGCTTGTGGATGAGACGGGCCAGAATCTCCTTACCAACACCGCTTTCGCCCAGCAGCAGGATGGGTACATCCACTTTCGCCAGAATGGCGATTTGCGCCCGAATTTGCTTCATTGCCGAACTGGCCGCGAGGAAAAAAAGATCATCGTCAAGGCAGTCAATCTGTTCCTGATTTGTTGTGCCGGTGAAATGAAGAACGGGAATGTCTTCTTGCTCTTGGCCGCCATAAAGACAACGCTTGATCACGGCATCCAGCTCCGCTTTATATACTGGCTTGGTGAGATAATCGAGCGCGCCAAGCCTCATGGCCTGAACTACGGTGTTGGTGTCTGTAACGCATGAAACCATCACGATGCGCTGGTCCGGAACGAGTTGTTTGCATTCTTGGATGGTTCGAAGGCCATTCATACGCGGCATCGACATATCTAGCAACATCAGGTCAGGGCGTTTCACCTGAATTTGTTTTATGGCTTCTTCGCCGCTGGATGCGGTTTCCACGAAATAATTTTCCGCTTCCAGAAGGGTCCTGGTGTAGAGCAACATGCTGGGCTCATCGTCCACTACCAGAATGCTGGGCCTGTTTTGATTATTCAATTGCGCGTTCATCTCGACTCCACTGACACCATGGGCAGCAACACGCTGAATGTACTCCCCTCATTGACCTTGCTTTCAACCCAAATCTTCCCGCCGTGCGCCTCCGTGAGCTTGCGGGCAATGGCGAGCCCCAGGCCTATTCCCGGCAAAGGCGGGTCATGCTGAATCCGCAAGAATTCCTGAAAGATTTCCTCGTGATATTCGGGAGGAATTCCCGGACCATCGTCAATTACATCAATCCGTACGCATTCGAACGTGCCGGCATCGCAGCTGCGGCGATTGTTAGGGAATGACAAAGTGCCCCGCACTTTCCGGCGGTCCCATTTATGCGGTTGGGTCCGCACTTTCACGTGTCCCCCAGCGGGCGTGAACTTTAAAGCGTTCTCCAGTAGGTTGCAAAGAATGTGCTGCACGCGAAGGCAATCAAAAGCGATGTGCGGCAACCCCGGATGGAGCGAAAGTTCAAGCCCAGTACCGCGCTCCGCATAAAGGCCCTTCCACCGCCCGAAAGATTCTTCCACGCACTGATTGACGTCCCCAAGTTCCTTTTTGACTTCGAACCTTCCCGATTCCAGCGCGCTAAAATTCAGAAAGTTCTCGATGAAGCGCTGCAGACGCACACCATTTTGCTGCATTTCAACCAAGACATTCTTTTGCATTTCAGTGAGCGGGCCGGCATTATTACCTAACAGAAAATCCGTATATCCGGTAATTACGGCCAGAGGCGTTTTTAATTGGTGCGCCGCGGCGGCGAGCACGAGTGTTCTTTGAAAAACTTCGCGCTTTACCCAATCACCGCCCGGAGGCGATACCTGATCTGCAAAATCAGGTTCTGGATTAAGTTGCATCGCATTGTGCTCGCTGGACACCGACTCCCCCACATGGAAACGGTTTCTTACACTCGCCAGCACTGGGCCCTAAGTTATCGCTTACGAGCAGCCCCGGCTGGGGCCTTTTTGGATGGATTTTCTGCTATACCCTGGAGCCCGACAAACGAATGTAGATCAACAATAGCATATTAACCTGTAAGTAAACATGCACTGTTTGCAAAATAAATTACTAGTTATGCCTTCCATTGCTTCAGGACAAACTTTTCCCCTGTAAAGCTGTATCGAAGGCTGGTTTCTTGGCGCATCATGACGCATTGCTGAAAAGTCTCTCTTCTATGTAGTGCACTCAAAGTCCTCTTCGTTGCGTGCAATAGCCAGAAAAAATCTCCTTAGCATGGGACTAAGCGAGTTTAGTAGCTCAATGGAGCCGCTGATTGCCGGCACGGTGGCACATTCCTACCACTGTGGCATGTCTTTTCTCTTTTCGGGCTTTGTGGAGAGCTGCACAATTAGCTCTTGGTGAGAAAAGACTTGTTTATCCGCCCGCCCCTGATAGGCCTGATGAAACTCTGGGTTGGCATTAGATATGCACTTGCAAAGTGCAATGACTACGCAACATTCGTTTCAGGGAAGCGGAGATCCAACCCTGCGCACCCAGCCGAGTATGGCTGATTTTTTACCGCCGTCTGACGTGATCTTTGGCTCCATGCCGGTCATGCTTGCGCTCCATCACAAGATACGCAAACTTGCCGCGGTCAATATTCCTGTGCTGCTCACCGGCGAGAGCGGCACCGGCAAAGGAATGATAGCTGGTTTGATCCATTCCTACTCTCGTGTCCCGCGTGGGTCGTTTGTCCAGATCAATTGCGCAGCTCTGCCGGCCAGCCTTATAGAAAGCGAGCTGTTCGGCTATGAAAAAGGCTCATTCACTGGCGCCTCAATCTCCAAGCGCGGACGAGTGGAAGAGGCTGAATCGGGTACGCTCTTTCTCGACGAAATCGCAGAACTTGACGCGCCGATCCAGGCCAAACTGCTGCAGTTGTTGCAGGATGGACATTTCACTCGCCTTGGCGGATCCGAGGAACGGCAATCGCCAATGCGGTTCATTTTCGCAACCAACCGCAACCTGCAGCGCGAGATTGCGACCGGCAATTTCCGGGAAGATCTGTTTTATCGCATGGATGGCGTCACCCTGCATATTCCCCCACTTCGCGAACGCGCAGAAGACATCTCGGCTCTGACGAATTACTTCCTCCGCAAATACGGTGAGCGCTACCACTGTTCTCCCCCCGCATTTTCCTCCAGCGGCATGGAGCGGCTACAGAGTTACTGGTGGCCAGGAAACATTCGCCAGCTTGAAAACATTGTTCGGCGATATGTCCTGCTGGGCTCCGAGAATGCCGTGCTTGCCGACCTGAATGATGACGTGCGTGACGTGTTTCAGTTTTCGATTCCACTCCATGGCAAAGTTGCCCTTAAAGAGATAACCCGGCGTGCTGTGCGACAGGTGGAGCGCCAGATGATAGAAAAAGCGCTGCACGTAACCGGTTGGAACCGCAAAGCAGCCGCCAAAATTCTCAGGATCAGCTATCGCGCGTTTCTCTACAAGCTGGAAGAAGCTGGCATCTGCTGCCCGGATGAAAGCGCCGTGCAGGAAAAGATCTCCACAATCAATGAGGAGCAGAATCTCTCTGCCGCATGATCGTGCTGCATTAACCGCAGCCCTTCTTGCATTCTTACTTTTGCGATTTGCTACATCCCACAGTTCTTTTGCGTCAAGACCAGCATCAAGTTGCTCAGAACTATTTAAGACGCGATTGCCCGTTCACAGCAGATGGGTGCCAACTCGGTTGAAAAAGTTTTCAATCGCAATACGTGGAAACACGTGCGCGAACCCTGACGTTCCCAAAAGATAAAACTATGGTGAGGCAAAAATGAGCGTCGCGTGCATGGCATGCAAAGTGCAATGTGAAATAGTCGCAAGCACGCGCGCGCTGAGAATTCGCCTTCTCCGGCATTCGTGCTGATGAGAAATTGTCACCACACTACTGAAATAAAAGTTGGGGCCTTGGGACGGCGGATCCCGAAGCGGCCGACTTTCACAAGATCGCCGGACCAAATCTTCCGAATTGATGCCGGCCGCAGTCTACAGGAGCGCAGTTAATGAGCATCTTCTATCTACCTAAGAATGCATCGAAAGCCCGTCTTCGGGAAGCGGAGAACGCGCGCAAGAACCGGGCCGAGATCCTCAAAGCATATTCGCAAGGACAAGTTTCACGGCGAGAACTTATCAAATGGGGGCTGATTACTACGGGCGGGATTATCGCTCCTATCGGCGGTTTGAGCCCATTTGTAGCTTATGCCAGCGGCGGGAGCGGATCCGGGGGCAGCGGCTCAAGCGGCAGCGGGTCTGGAACTTCCAGCAACATTCCTACAGGAATGCCACCAAGTCCGCTTTTTGGCGTACAAGCCTTCACTACCGCCATGCCGCGCTTTGATGTGGTCTCGCGCAACCAAGTCTCTTCACTCAGTCCCACGCCAACTGCGCAGGCCAATCAGACCCAGCAGCCACTTAACCCCGCGCTGGTCAACGGAAGGAGTGGATTGACCGGACCGATCGAAGGGCGTCCCCCTGGACCAATCTGGGCCCACCAGCGCTTTGATCAGTTCCCTCCACAGGTCGCTGTTGAAATGACACAAGCCGGCGCGACAGCAAATACCAGTTACAACCCCGCGGTCGCTTCAAGCCTTAACTCCGGGATTGATCCCACGGCTGGCCTGCCGCTGAAATTTCATCCGGGATTGCCGACACAAGATGCAAACTCGGTCTGGACCTTTAATGGGACCATTCCACCCAAGCTGGTGATCGGACGCTATGGCGAACCTATCCTGTTCCGCCATCACAACGGTCTCCCCGCGGACGTGACGCAGAACAACGGCTTTGGCCGGAATACGATCTCGACCCACGAACACAATGGCCACCACGGAGCGGAGAATGATGGCTTTACCGGCGCCTACTTCTTCCCCGGCCAGTTCTACGACTACCACTGGCCAATCGTTCTGGGCGGCCACTTCAGCTTCAATACCGATGCTACCGATCCTCTGGCCAGCAGCCCGGCGGATAACGGCGGCCTGAACAAAGTCCCGGGTGACTGGCATGAAACCATGTCCACACATTGGTTCCACGATCACATGTTCAGCTTCACTTCACAGAACGTCTACAAGGGCAACGCAGCAATGTTCAACATCTATAGCGGCCTTGATCGTGGAGACGAGACCGTGAATGACAACGTGAATCTGCGCCTGCCCAGCGGTTCGTCCAATGGCAAGGGCTGGGGCAACCTGGATTATGACGTCAACCTGATGCTCGCAGACAAAGCCTGGGACCAGAACGGCCAGCTTTTTATGGACATCTTCCAGTTCTCAGGGTTTATCGGTGACATGATGACGGTGAACCTTACTTACAAGCCATATTTCGAAGTGGAGCGGCGCAAGTATCGTTTCCGCATTCTCAACGCCAGCGTCTCGCGCTTCTTCAAGCTATGCCTGAGCGATGGCTCGGAATTTACTCAGATCGCCAATGACGGCAACCTGCTACCGCACCCGGTGAAGCTTACCGCGCTCGACGAGCAAGGAATTGCCGAGCGGTATGACATTGTTATCGATTTTTCGAAATACAACGTCGGCAGCAAAGTCTGGATGGTAAACCTGTGCGAGCATCAGGATGGAACCAAGCCAGCCAAAGACCGCACGCTCTCAGATGCATTGGGAGGGAAGTCATCGGATCCCTGTGTCGGAAAGTTCATGGAATTCCGCATCGTGCGGAATCCCGCGACCTCAGACCAGAGCCAGGTGCCTTCCGCAATGATTCCCAACCCTGACTTGTCAAACATTCCTGTGGCGCGCGAGCGCACGTTTGTGTTCGGCAGCGGAGCCTCTCAGAACCAGAGCGACGCGATCACGTCTTACATCACTGGAGCGGGAGGACAAGCCGGTCCGTGGGGCATCAAGACGGATGGCGGCAAGATGCTGAACGCAGATTTTGGACGCTTATCAGCAGCGCCAAAGTTTGGCACGCGTGAGGTATGGCATCTGGTCAACGGCGGCGGCGGATGGGACCACCCGATCCACATCCACTTTGAAGAGGGTCAAATCCTTTCGCGGACCGTGTTAGGCGCAGCGGTTACGGTCCCCGATTGGGAGCTGGGTCGTAAGGATGTTTACCGTCTGCGGCCAAACGGCAGCGTTACGCTCACTATGCAGTTCCGAGACTGGGGCGGCATGTTCATGGAGCACTGCCATAACACCGTGCACGAGGACAATGCCATGCTCCTGCGCTGGGAGCTGGATGATGGCGGCTCGCCTTTCCTCCGTCCCCTGCCAACACCGAACCCGCAACCGACCGGTGTGACATTTGAAAACCCGGATGAGGTCCTGCCCACTGCGTACTAACGCAGTCTTTAGGACTACACATCCAACGCTGGGCCGCCTTGACTCAAACCAGGGCAGGGCGGCCCGCAATTTCACAGATTAGGGGCAATCATGTTTCGACGGAAATTTCTTGCGGGATTCGCACTCATCGCTTTCTTACTTACTACTGCTTCCATTCTTCTTTACAAGGCCCCCGCTGCTGCAGCCTTTGACAATCAGCATTGGGGCGCAAACTTTTTTCCCAACACTGAGCTGACAACCCAGGACGGGAAAAAGGTGAAATTCTATGACGACCTCGTGCGGGGCAAGATCGTAGTTATCGACCTTATTTATACGCATTGCGTGGATTCATGCCCGCTGGAGACGGCTCGATTGGCCCAGGTGCAGAAGATTCTGGGCGATGCTGTGGGCAAAGAAATCTTCTTCTATTCCATCAGCATCGATCCCAACCAGGACACGCCGGCAGTCTTGAAAGAATACGCGAAGAAATATCACGCCGGACCGGGATGGCTTTTTCTGACCGGTAAGAAAGAAGAGATCGATCAACTAAGTAAAAAGATCGGCTTGTACACCGAGCCTGATCCCAATGATCGTGACGGACACTCTCCCAGCGTTCTGATTGGCAATGAACCCACCGGCCAGTGGATGCGCAACGGCGCAACGGACAATCCCAAGTTTCTGGCGAGGCTGATCGGCGATTGGCTCAATAATTGGAAGTACTCGGAAACCAAGCCGAATAAGAGCTACGCTGACGCCAAACCGGTGAAACTGGATCCAGGGCAATACATTTTTGCTGGACACTGCGCCGCGTGCCACACCATTGGTCACGGTGAAAAAATTGGTCCTGATCTCCTGGGAGTCACCAGCTCGCGTAATCGCACATGGCTTAAACGCTTCATTCAGGAACCCGACAAACTGATCGCGGAACATGATCCCACGGCAGTTACGCTGTTTAAGAAATATAAAGAAGTACGAATGCCAAACTTGCGTCTGGCGAATGGCGACGTGGAAACGCTTATCAAGTTCCTTGAAGAGCAGACCGCATCGCACGCCCGGACAGCCGCAAACCACACGCCTGCAAACATCGAGGCTGCGCCAGGAAAAACAAACAAGTAGTTTCATTTATCCTGCCTGCCTCATTTCTCATGCCAATGAGGCAGGCGCTTTTTAACTCACTACTCCCTTTAGGCTCGCACCTTCCTTACTCCTCCTCCACGTTCAAAGCCCCGCATTGCCGAAGCGGAGACAGCCGCGCTGGACCTAAGCGCCCTTAGTTCGTGTCAATCATTCCGTGCAAATGAAATCGCGAGAATGGCTGACAGCAGCGCCATGCCAAAGTGGTTGCAAAAAAGTTCAACCGGTAATGCGCGCAATCCACGCTCAAGTAAAAACCTGAGAGCATGTCAGGTTTGTTTGCGTGGAAATCGTTTGGCACGCTAAGTGCTTTCATCTATGGCAATGATGTGCCTGGCAGGACTTCCGGAATCGAATCGCGCGTACAGCAACGCAGATGCTTCGATCATCACCGACACCATGGTGAATATTCCTGCCGATAAGTTGAAGGAGAACACGGATGAAAGCGCTAAAGAAACACTTCCGGGCGCTGGGCGTTATAGCTCTGCCGGTTACTATGATCGTTATTATCATCGTTGGGCTTGGATACTTTGGACATGTTCGAGCACAGAGCAGCACTCCCGCGCCCAAGGTGGTTCCCATTCGTCCGCTCGCCGCCCTGAGTTCAGTAGCTATTCCTGATGTTCCAGGCCTCAGTGATTACGTAGCCGATAAAGCCGCAGCGATTGCCCTGGGCAAGACCCTATTCTGGGACATGCAGGCGGGCAGTGACGGAGTGGTGGCGTGCGCGTCCTGCCATTTCAATGCCGGTGCGGACAGCCGCGTGAACAACTCCGTAAGCCCTGGGATTAAGGCGGGAGATTCAACGTTCCAGATCGGTGTTCATCTCAACGGACAAATCTATCCCAACTACACATTGAATCCGGGTACAGCCGCGGCGGGGTTCGGCGGCTACCACGACGGCGACTTCCCGTTACACAAGCAAGGTGACGTCAATACGCGCAACAATCCGCAGTCGGATGTGAATGACGTTGTCGGGTCACAAGGGGTCTTCTCCAGCTCCTTCGATAGGGTGCAGATGTTTCGCGGCGCTGAGAAGGTGACGATTACCTCCGACGAGATCTTCTCGTTCCCTGATCCCAGCGATCCAACAAAGACCATTGACACCAGGCGAGTCGAGCCTCGCAATACACCGAGCGTGGTGAATGCGATCTATAACAACCGTAGCTTCTGGGACGGGCGGGCGCAAAACACGTGCAATGGGGCGAACCCATTTGGTGATCGCGATGCTACTTCACATCTCTTCGCGGCCAGCTCCATTTCTGCGCCACTCACGGCAACACTGGTACGGCTACAGAATTCGTCGCTGTGTTCACAAGCTCTGGGACCGCCGGGCAGTCCGTTTGAGATGTCGGCCGCAAACCGCACATTTCGCGATATTGGCAGAAAGCTTTTGCTGCTGACGCCACTCGCGAACAACACCAGCACGACTCCGCTGGGAAAGCAGAAAGTCAACAGCGGTGACAGTGTTCTTGGGAAGCGCCGTCGCAGCACAGGATCCGGATTGCAAACAGGCTACGCTGCCATGATAAAAGCTGCTTTCCAGCCTAAATGGTGGCAATCGCGGCAGGTAGTTTGCATTGCAGCAGACGGCAGCGAAGCCATTATCGATCCCACAAAACGGCAGGCATGCGGGGCAGGAGCAAAGCCATTCTTCCAGATGGAGTACAACTTTTCCCTGTTCTGGGGAATTGCGATCCAGTTGTATGAGAGCACGCTGGTGGCTAACCAGACGCCGCTTGATCAGTACCTGAGCCAGCAGCAAACCTACGTTCTGAACGGGGACAGTCTCAAAAATTTCTACACCATCCAACTGCCAGCCGGGGTTGATCCCATGACTCTCTCCGTGGTGGAGCTCAATCCCACGCTGGACGCGAGCGACCAGGAAGTATTCGCATTTGACGACGGCGCAGGACAGATCAGCGGCGTAGGCGTTACCAGCGGCAACATTGATTATGCGAGCGGAACGGTTTCAATTCAGTTTGATGTACCTCCACCCGCCGCGTATCCCATCAACATCAGTTATTCGAACGGTCCTACTCCGCTAACGCAAGGGCAGCTTCGCGGTCTGCTGACGTTCCAGACCAAAGGGCGTTGCATTACCTGCCACGGCGGACCGGAGTTATCGAATGCGTCAGTCGGCAACGTCTCCCTGCAGCCGCTTGAACGCATGGTGATGGGCGACTTCAATGTGCGGGTCTATGACAATGGCTTCTACAACATTGGGGTGCGTCCCGGCGCAGAAGATATCAGCCTGGCCGACGTGGATGGCGCGGCGGGATTGCCGCTGTCACAGAGCGAGATATTGCGGCAGCGTGTCTGCAATGATCCCGGATTTTCTTTCATGGTAGCGGGACGCCCTGGAGATGGCGTCACGGCAGCCCCTTTGAGCTGTTATGACGACATCGCGCGCAAGGGCTTCTTCAAAACGCCAATGCTGCGCAACATCGCGCTGACCGCGCCCTATTTCCATAACGGCGGCCAGCTCACGCTGGAACAGGTGGTGGAGTTCTACAATCGCGGCGGCGATTTCCCGGATGGGTTTGATCAGATTCCGCTGATTGACCCCAACATTGTTCCACTTGGGTTAACGATGCAGGAGAAAACCGACCTTGTGGATTTTCTGCGCAACGGGCTGACCGATCCGCGAACAGTAAACCAGTCCGCGCCGTTCGATCACCCGCAGCTCTTTGTGGTCAATGGCCACCCGCCAAATGCAAATGGCTATCCGGTGCAAAACGATCCCAAGCATCCTGGGCAAGCGACGGACAGAATGCTGGAGGTGCCGGCAACCGGCAAGAGCGGCGGAGCACCGTTGCCAACATTTTTACAAAACCTGCTGGCGCACTGATTCGCCTTGACGGAGACGAGTCAGCACGCCGCACGATGGATGAACGACCGAAGCACGAGATGGACGGATGGAAGAGCTAAGGAGTTATCAGATGTTGTCCAGGTTACACACTTCCGGGAAAATATTGGCCGCTGCCCTGCTTTTTGTGGCAGCCAGCGTTTGGGCGCAAAAGCCGGACACACCGCCCACGCCCGCCACAATGCCTGCTTCGCAAGGCGGCGTTGCGCCTTTCGATATGACTGGCTTCATTCAGTTCGCTTCTGTGGACTCTGTTTGCACGCGAAACGATAACGTTTCGCAGACGAATCCACCGATGCCCGCGGGGTGCAAGTCGGCTGCAGGCTGGATTCAGATCAATGGGCACGTCATTCGAGTCCCGCAGAACACAATTCTGCAGATGCCCGCAAACACGCTGACGTGGGAAGAGGTTTTTGAATACAACTCGCTCGGCTCAGGCACGGAGAGCGGACTGGCGCTTTCAGACGGATCGCGTCTGCCGGGGACATTTGAAGCGCACGTACAAGGCAACATAGTCAACGGAACTTACATTGCCGGCCTCATCTTCATCTCGCAGCAATCGCTGAACTCCAGCCAGGGATTCATCGAGTCACTGGATTACGCCAACGGCATCATGGTGGTGAATGGAACCAAGGTGCAGATCAATGATCCGCTGGGGCGGTTCAGCGTTGGCAAGTCGCCGGACGTGCGCTTTTCTATCGATGAAGACAATCCCACAGTTCGCGCTGAGACTGCGTTTCCCATGTGCATTCCACGGCAGGACCCTTCCGTAGCCGATGATCCGCTTTGCCCGCAGAAGAACCGGCCGAAAAACGGCAGCGCTTATCTGATGAAGTTCACCATGGATCCGCGTGGCGCAATGCCTTCACCGGCCAGCCCCACGCCAACCGACCCAACGGTGTTTGCTCCGTTTGAAGTTGGTGACTACGTAACTTATGCCGGGACGCTGATGGATGGCAACGGCGGAAGATACATTTCCGCACACACGGTCATTGCGAATGTAGGCATCTACACCACACCGGGAGACGTGCCCGCATACGTCGCCATTGACGTAGTGCTGCAAGGCGCGCCGGGAATTCCCAATCCGGCGTTTCCGCAGGAGGCTACGGCAAAAGTGAGGGTTGAGGGCTTCTCTACCGATCCTTCACGACCGGTGGATATTTTTGCCATTGATCAGGACTGCAACGGTGTAGTGAAAGAACGGTCGCCCAATTGGGCATTTGAATTCACTGTTGAACCGGGTCCGCCCACGATTGGCAAAAAGGGAAGGTTCCGTTTTCTTCCCGCAGGCGGCAGCTTTCTTCCGCCCTCTCGCAATGTTGGCGTGAAGATCGACTATCCCGACCCTGCGGTGTTTAACCAGACGCTCGGGATCGTTGCCGGGCGTTATCAGGCGCCGAACTTTACTTTCATCTTTCCGGAAAATTTGGCTGTGGGCGATCCGGCAGTGCCGCTGAATTTCTCTGACCTCATTTTTCTCGTGAATGGCTCGGGACCGTGGAGCGGCTACAGCAATCAGCCGATCGGACAATTGAATCCGTGGCCGGGCGGAAGCGCGCCCAACGTCACGTGCAGCAGCAGCGGTGGAGGAACGCCTCCGCCACCGGGAGCTACTGCGGCCGCAAATTATACGGCTGCAGCCACGCCGATCGTAGCCGGCACAGCGGTGACGTTGAGCGCCGCAGGAAGTACGCCTTCAGGCGGGCCGTTTACGTGGACGCAGATCATGAATCCCGGAGATCCAGCGGTCTCACTGGGAACACCTTCATTGATGACCACCAGCTTTACCGCACCAACGGTGGCCAGCAACACGAACCTGACTTTCCAGGTAAGCGTTGGCGGAAGCAATTCCACTACGCCAGCGACGGCAACTGTTACGGTGCCGATTGCGCCGCCTGCGGCTCCAGCGCGGCCATCTGTGAGCGTGAGCGCCAGTCCGGCAAGCCCTGTCTCCAGCGGGTCGGCAGTCACTCTTACCGCGACAGGTATTGATCCTGCGGGAGGAACGCTTACTTACACCTGGGTCGCG
>CAWHQH010000036.1:0-15808 GCA_963831465.1 Terriglobia bacterium
CATTGGGAGCCGCATCGACTCCAACCGCGCTCGCGCGCGCCCAAGCATCTGTTTACTTACCAATCTCCGCTGCCTTTGGCGGCTATAAATGGGATTAGACTCGGTGCAAGGAACTTAGGATGTCCTTTAAATGCGGATACATGGCGCAAAGAAGCGCCTCTTCTTTTAATCCGAGATGAATGGGCCGGAGTTGTTTTGAACGCAAAGGCGTAGGGAGCAGAACTGTTCTCTCTGGTTCCAGCCCACCCCCTGTTTTTTCTCACAACCTTTTGGGTCAATCCAGACGCGAGCTGTGAATGCTAAACAGCCCTGCGGCCCGTAACCAGGTTAATGACGGCGACGACCAGGGCGATCACCAACAAGATGTGAATCAGGCCGCCGGCCACGTGGAATCCCCAGCCCAGAAGCCAAAGGATAATGAGGATTGCAAAAATCGTCCAAAGCATAAATACACCTTCAAAGAAGAGGAGTTAGACAGCCACCAAAGGTGAGAAGCGGTGCGGGGAGGCGGAGTTGTCTCTGAAATATGTTTTCTGGAAGGGAGAACTTACGGCCACAGCGGGGCGGAGCTTACCCCGCTGTATCTTTGATGCGCAGCTTCCGTTACGCGAACCTCACCGTGAACGACTTTTGCGCCCTAGGCTCCGAAGTTGCCTTAAGCGATAGGCGCCGCCACAGGCGAAGAAGACCAGTGGCTTATTCCGTATTCCTTCAGTTTGCGATACAACGTGGTTTTGCCGATACCAAAGGCCCGGGCAGTCATGAGTTTGTCGCCGTTGAGCTGCCGCAAAGCATCGATAATAGCCTGCTTTTCCAATTCAGCCAGAGGCAGAATCCGGGACTGCTTGCCAGGATCAGCAAGGCGAAGAGTCGCTGAACGTATATGAGGTGGAAAGTCAGTGGTCTGCAACACAGATCCGGCGCTCATGGCCACGGCACGCTCCAGACAATTTTCAAGTTCACGGACATTGCCAGGCCATTCATACATTTGGAGCAGCTTCAGGGCGTCAGGATGAATGGAGTACTGAACCTGCCGGGAATGGCCAACACGCTCAAGGAAATTTTCCGCCAAAGGACGAATGTCTTCTTTGCGCTCACGCAACGGAGGCAAGCGCAGTCCCACTACATTGAGCCGGAAGAAGAGATCGCGGCGGAAAGTTCCCTGCTGGACCGCTGCCTCAAGATCACGACTGGTAGAAGCCACCACGCGCACGTCAACCGCCATGGATTTGCCGTTGCCCTGAACGTGAAACTCTCTTTCCTGTAAAGCACGAACCAATTTGCCTTGAATATCGAGAGGCATCTCACCAATTTCATCAAAGAAGATGGTGCCACCGCTGGCCAGGGCAAACAGCCCTTCCCTTGATTTTCCCAAGCCGTTGGCGGATTTCATGGGTCCAAACAGTTCATTTTCTAAAATGCCGTTGCCTGTGGCCGCACAATCTAGCAGCAGGAAAGGCCGGCCATGGAAAGGTCCGCTGACGTGAATGGCGCGCGCGACCGTTTCTTTACCCGTGCCGCTTTCACCCTGAACCAAAACGGGGTGTTTGCTGGTTGCTACCTTATTGACAATGCGATACAGCTTCTGCATTTCCGGGGAATGACCCAGCATGCCGTGATACCCCGCAGGATTCGCCTGTAGGTGCTCGCGAGAAATGCGGTCTTCCAATGAATTACGCAGGCGGGCCGCAGCGCGTGTTAGCAGGGTTTTAAGTTCTTCACCCTTAAAGGGCTTACGGATAAAGTCGCAAGCGCCGCTCTTCATGGCTGTAACGACGGAATCAACCGTGGCGTGTCCGCTGACCATGATGATTTCGGTCTGCGGGTGCATTTCTTTGAACTTTGCCAGCAAATCGATCCCGTCCTGGCTGGATTGGCGGACATCGAGCAGGACCACGTCGACAGGCTGCACTTCCATTTGGCGCAAGGCGGCGCGGGTACTCTCAGCGGTGTAAACCTTGAAACCCATGTTGCTGGCGACTTCTCTGGAAAGGTCTCTGGCCCAGCGATCTGCATCGACGATCAATAAGAACAGGGATTCAGCCGGGGGAATTTCTTCACGTGGGATGGCACGAACTGCGGTCGACATAGGTTCCCTTTCCGCTACTCTGGAAGCCATATATTTCTGTCCTTGGCAAGAAGGGGTGACTTCCGGAATCGTCGCGGCGAAAAACACTTAAGGCCCGCGCATGTGCGCCCGGGCCGACTCTATTATTTTTCTGTCTTGCTTGGAACTTTAAATAAAGAGGTGCGTGGTACCCGCCGCTAACGGTGTCCGCTTTAAAAAGTTAACTACAGTCCGCAAGATAAAGGACAGCTCATACTTTTTTACGTTTTAAGTTAAAAATTTCCAATTTCAGAACAGTGATTACAAGAACCACTGTGACGATAGGCATAGTACTTTTGCGTGTTCGCGCGCTGTTACTTAAAGGACTACGCTGGCTTGACTTGAACAGAAGCCACGCGATACCTTCGCGGGAAGCCTTTCCAGCCACAACAGGGAGAACTTAGTGCCTTTTCAACGGATGATCACGCTCACCACCGACTTCGGTCTAACCGAGCATTATGTGGGTGCAATGAAAGGGGTTATTTACAGCATCAATCCAACAGCACAGGTGGCGGATATCACCAATGCCGTGCAGTCCTTTGACATTCTGGACGGCGCGCTTGCTGTCTCACAGGCATACCACTATTTTCCCAAGGACACTGTACATGTGGTCGTAGTTGATCCCGGTGTGGGTGGGCCACGCAGACCGATTGTCGCAACGATTGGACAATATGTTTTTGTAGCGCCCGATAACGGCGTGCTGTCTTTGGTCTATGAGCGCGAGGAGCGCGTAAGCGTCCGTCACATAACTTCAGAACATTATTTCCATAATCCGATCAGCAAGACTTTTCATGGCCGCGATATTTTTGCGCCGGTTGCCGCGTACCTGAGCAAAGGGGTGGATACCGCAAAATTTGGAGAAGAGATTACCGATTATGTGCGCTTTCTTGCTCCCAAGCCTAAAGCCACTGCTGAAAACGCCTGGAAAGGGCTGGTTCTTAAAACAGACAAGTTCGGCAACCTGATAACCAATATCTCTCCGAAAGATATTCCACAAATCTTTGATGGTTCATCTAAGTCGTTCAAAATCACCGTGGGCAAGGCTGAAGTTACAAAATTTGTATCCAGCTATGGTGAAGGCGCGACGGGAGAGTTGTTCGCGCTGCTAGGCAGCGCCGGCTTTCTGGAAATTTCAGTGAACAAAGGAGCAGCATCACGCGTGGCAGTGGCTGATAAAGGCAGCGAGGTTCTGATAACCATCGCCTAGCGGACACCCACGTGTGAGTCCGTCATCAAAGAAGTGACTCAGGCTGCCCAATGCACCGCACTTTCCTTTCTGAATTGCCAGTAGACGAGTCTGCGCCCGGTTGTGCCGCGCCATACCGTTTGCTAGCTTGGTGTAGATGTCGTCGCCTGTACCTAAACAACTCAGCAAAACCATCGAGACTCTGTACCGATCGGAATCGGGCCGGGTTCTGGCGACACTCGTACGTCTGCTTGGAGATCTGGATCTGGCCGAAGAGGCCATGCATGAGGCTGTTATCGCCTGTGATGTGCCCGGCGAGGTGCGCGAGCTTCTTTTCTACCTGGCCCCGGAATAAGGATCCGACGAAAGCAAGTGAACGGCATGGCCAACTGCGGCCTTGGAACACTCGTCGCAGTGCGAGATGAACACTGAAGCGAAAAATGATCGTCAATAAGGAGAGCGCATGAGAAACATCAAGATCATCGAACATATCTCACTGGACGGCGTGATCCAGGCGCCCGGCGGGCCGGAAGAAGATACCAGCAACGGCTTCGCGTATGGCGGATGGTCGGCGCCGCATGACGACCCACAAGGAGGGAAAGCCATCGTTGCGGCCCATGGCGACGATTTCGATCTGCTGCTGGGCCGCCGAACCTATGATATCTGGAGCGGCTTTTGGCCGAACGCCCCGAAAAGTCCTATGGCTGACGCGATAAACGGAGCGACGAAATACATCGCGACGCACAGGCCGGAGAGTCTCGCATGGGGGCCGGTCGAAGACCTTGGGCCGGACATCGTCGAGGGCGTTCGCCGCGCCAAAGCGAAGAGCGGGCCGCATCTGATCGTCTGGGGCAGCTCGACATTGACACCGGTGCTGCTGGAACACGGGCTTGCTGACGAGGTCTTGCTGCTCGTCTTTCCGGTCCTGTTAGGCACAGGCAAACGCTTGTTTTCGGATGGGACCCCGCCCCGCGAACTCAAGCTCGTCAGCACCAAGGCTGTGCCTTCGGGCGTCATCATCAGCACTTACAAGCCCACCGGCCCGTTGCGGACCGGCACCATGGGCGAATAGGCGTGGGCCGGCGTGAAAGGACAGACTCAAATGAGAAATGTAATCTTCGCGATCAACCTTACCCTGGATGGCTGCTGCGATCACACCAAGCAATTTGTGGATGAAGAACAACTTGAATATTTTACTCATCTCACGCAAGAGGCTGACCTGCAGATCTTTGGACGCAAAACTTATGAATTGATGGTTCCCTATTGGCCTGAAGTCCTCAAAAGCCAGTCTGAGACAAAAGCAGATATTGAATTTGCCCGGGCATTTGACTCGATCAGCAAAATTGTTTTTTCACGATCATTGGACAGTGTCGAAGACAAAAATACGAGGATTGTTCGTACAGACCTTCGCGGCGAGATCCTTAAATTAAAACAGGAACAAGGCAAAAATATTCTAGTCGGCGGTGTAGATATTCCTTCGCAACTCATAGAACTCGGCCTGGTGGATGAATTTCGTTTTGTCATTGGCCCAGTCATTGCTGGGGAAGGAAGAAGGCTCTTTGACGGTGTTAACCTGCCGGAGAAGTTGCAACTAAAACTTGTTGAGTCAAAAATTTTTAAGTCAGGATGCATTGCGCTTCGTTACTTGAAACAATGACAGAAGAATTTGCGACTACTGGGCCCCGCTCCAACCCGGGAACAAAAATGAGGAGAAGAGCAATGAAGTACGTCTGTTTGGGATACTTCGAGCCAAAAAAACACGAAGCCATGACCGAGCGCGAGCGAAACGCCATGTTCGACGAATGCTTTGAATATGACGCCCACCTGCGCGCCAGCGGACACTGGGCTGGCGGAGAAGGGCTTCAGGGGCCGGAAAACGCATTGACCGTTTGCTGGAAAAATGGCAAAGTCGCGACCACCGATGGCCCGTATGCCGAAACCAAGGAACAGCTAGGCGGGATACTCCTACTTGAGGCGCGGGACATGAATCACGCTGTACAGCTCATGACGCAGCATCCGTCCGTGAAATACGGCAGCATTTTCGAGATTCGTCCCGTAGCGGACATGAATGAAGTAATTAAGAAGAGTGAGCAGCGACGGAAACAGAAAACTGCGCGCTGACGTCTCCTATGGAATCTAATTCTCTATCTTGAGGCCGCTCTATAGCTGGCAGAATATCCGCTTGTTTATACTCAATACCACATGCGCGAATTGTTACGATTTTTCTGGAACGCAACCCGCGGGCATCGCCTTGCCCCGTGGCGCAGTCCCTACCTGCGCTGGCGCATGGAAACCTATTCCGGCTTGAAAATGGACAAGATCGGCTTTGTGGAGTTCTGTGGATTCATGGTGCGGGAAAGAAAACAGCTTCGCCGCTTTTTGAAATGGACCGCGGAAATGGACAATTATGCAAGGCCGAAGCCGAAGAATCCGTAAGAGGCAATTGGCAATTAGCAAATGGCAATTAGCCAAAACCCAGACAAAGAATTTCGCCGCAGATTTCCGCTGATAGTCGCGATTAAGAACTAGCCGCGATCAACGCAAATGAACACGAATCGAATGGAATTTGGTAATTGGGTAATTTCGTAATTTGGTAATTTTGGTTCACTGAATGCGGTTCTGCTATTTGCTTGGCTGAATTCTGAGTGCTGCTCGCTAAGTGCCAACGGGTTGTTCAAATTTCAGCTGAAAAAAAACGGGACGCAGAACGCGTCCCCGTTTCGAACAGACATTTTTACCGAGCACTGCTTATGTCTTTAGCGATGATTGACCATGCTGTGGCCGCTAACACCTGAATGAGAAAAACCACCCACATGAGCCGAACTTCCGCCGTGGTAAGCAGGTGCGCTGTGGAACGCGGGCCTGCCGCCTGCAACTGACGTATGTGGCATCGCGACGGATGCGCCTCTTGGTGCGACTAATGGCCCGCGATTGTAACCCCAGCGCGAGAATCCGTAGCGCAGCGGCGCACGATAAACCACCAGCGGCGAATAGAATCCCCAGCCGAAGGGGGTGTAGAGAATCCCATCTGCCGGTATGAACGTATAACCGCCGAAACCCGGGGCCCAGTACCAGCCCGTGCCAATCCAGCCAGGGCTGTAATAGCCGTCGGCGACATAAACGCGCGCGGCGTCTACGTTAGCTTCAGCCAGGTAAGAAGAACGCAGGCTACTCCACTGATAGAGGTCGCTCTGCTTGTAATCATCCTTGTCAAAGCTATGTGCTTTGAGCGTGCCCGAGTCGTTCAGATCAACTTTCTTTCCAGACTTTACCGAAACAACGCGGTCTCCATCCTGCACATGAGCTTTGCCGTCAAATACCAGGACTTGCTGTTTGTCAGCGTCAAACTCATAGAGCCCTTTCTTCACCAACTGAGTATCAAATCCATCCTCACGAACGAACAAATGATTTTGATCATGAATTTCCGCCACTTCCAGCATGGCGCGTCCCTGCTCCAATTGGACTCTGGTATTGGTAATGCTGGGCGAAACCATTTTGACTGCGCTATTGTCGCCAACGCGTAAAAACACTCCGGGCGTGAGCAGAATTTCCGCTTTGCCGTTCCCGGTATTCAGGGTCTGGTCCGGTTCCAACATGGCCGATCCTACGGAACCGGCATTCAGAGTGTCCGAACCGATGTTGGCCTGACCTTCCACGTAGTTGAGTGTCCCCGGCAGCGCAGAGTGTGCGTCCGATGCAGCGAATGCTGACGCAGACAGTACCACTGCCAGGATTGAGCTTGCAAATAACTTTATCCTCGACAGTTTCATTGAATTGACTCCTCGGTTAATTAGATTGGCTACAGGGACAAAAGTTTCAATCGCAATACGATACTTCCGAGAGGGCCAATGCTAAGAATTGTTAGCTGCGGGATGCCTCTCTCGGCCAAAGATCAGCTGCTCTGTCGGCTAAAGATCAGCTTAAGATCGCAGGGGAAGCCGCATTTCGCTGAGGGCTTGGCATGAAGCGGTTTATCCAGCATCTGAGACTTTATCCAGCATCTAAAAATTAGAGAACATCCAAAGGCCAAGGAGCAGGAGATCTCATGACTAATAACATGATTAATAAGAAGAACACAGAGAGAGACATAGACGAAAGATCACCAGAGCTGAAGGGAGACCTGGAAGCCAGGCCCGATGAACTTGAGGCTGATCTGAGGGAGATAGATGAAGCCGGTCATGGCGCCGAGCTAGAGCAGCTCTCGCCAGTGGAGGAAGCCAGTGAAGAATCGGTTGAGGAGCTTGCAGCCAGCAATCAGTCTATGGAGGCTGCTGTAGTGGACGGCGTTGAAGATGCCGCCAACCATCCTGAGCGGCCGGTGCATACACATTTAGAGTATGGCCGGCCTGACGATGTCCCTCCGGCTAGACGGGATGATGAAGCGGCGTAGCCGGGCAGCTTTTCACCGCAAAGGTCGCGAAGGACGCAAAGGAGAGAAGAGTGGAACGAAAGAAAGGAAGGTGGACCGCAGAGTACGGGGAGACCGCAGAGAAATCGTTAGGGCAATTAGCAGCTAGCCCTAGCCAAACCTTTTTCACCGCAAAGGTCGCGAAGGACGCAAAGGAAAAAAGACACGCTTGTCGCTGGGCGGCGAACAGCAAATGCTAAGGATTCGCCTTCAACCAATTCTTCGGACAAAAGGGTTCCCTCACTCCGTTCGGGACAAGAGCAAAGAGCTAGATATCGTACTTTTTCAGCAAATGCCTGAATGATCGATAGGAAACCTTCAACAGCTCGGCAGCGCGGATTTGGACACCGCCGGATTGTTGCAGGGCTGATTCGATCAATGAGCGCTCAACGCCGGCAACATACTTTTCAAAATCCATTCCATCACTGGGAACGTCGGGGCTACTGTGACCGTTGCTGGAAGCGGCAACGGCGCGGGCACGTGGACGGTCAGCCTCAAGGTCAACCCTTAGTTCATTGCCAGCTTCCATGGCAACCGCGCGCTCAATCGTATTTTCTAATTGGCGAACATTGCCGGGCCACTCAAAGGTTTTGAGCGCGTCAAGCGATGCCTGCGATATACGCAAGATGCTCTTTTGCGCCGCAGTGGAATACTTTTTCAGGAAATGATTGGCGAGCAGCTCAACATCGTCACGGCGCTCCCGCAGGGCCGGCACCTGAATGGGAATTACGCTCACGCGATAATAAAGATCTTCACGGAACGCGCCTTTGGCGATCATCTCTTGCAGGTCACGATTGGTAGCCGCGATCACGCGCACATCCACCGGAGTTTCCTGCGTGCCGCCAACAGGACGAATGGTGCGTTCCTGCAGGACGCGCAGCAGCTTGACCTGCATGGACAGACTCATCTCGCCAATTTCATCGAGAAAGATGGTCCCCCCGCTGGCTACTTCAAAAAGTCCACGCTTGTTTTGGCTGGCGCCGGTAAAAGCGCCTTTTACATATCCGAAGAGCTCGCTCTCCAGCAACGTTTCCGGAAACGCCCCGCAATTGATAGAGACAAACGGTTCCGTAGCGCGCGTGGAGCAGGCATGCACGGCACGCGCTACCAATTCTTTGCCGGTGCCACTTTCACCGTAAATCAGCACAGTGCTTGCCGTAGGCGCAATGGTGCGGATGGTAGCTTTCAGCTTTTCGATGATCGAGCTGCTACCGATAAAGTTTTCAAGCGAGTTGCGGCTGGCGGCATCGCGTTTGAAAGCAAAGTTTTCCCGCTGAAGCACCAGCGTTTCCAACGCGCGTCCTACGGCAATCTTTAGCTCTTCCAGCAGGCCGGGGCCTTTATGGATGTAGTCAAAAGCCCCGCCTTTGACCGCTTGCACGGCGGCTTCATAGTCTTCAACGGCCGTAATGAGAATCACAGAAGTGTCTGGCGACGACTGGCGAGCAAAACGCAGCACTTCAATGCCGTCCGTCTGCGGCATCTTGATATCGGTAATCAAGAGCTCATAATTGGCGGAGCTAAGCTTCTTTTTTGCCGCTTCGCCTCCGTTCACGGTTTCAACGCGATGGCCGTCTTTGCGCAGCGAAATGTCCAGCATTTCGCAAATCGAGCGCTGGTCATCACAGACAAGTATGCTAGCCATGCGAGACCTCCTGATTCAGCGGCACATCTTCAGGCTCAACCGAGGCGGCCCTGGCATGAAGGATTTCCAAAATAAACTCCGCTCCACTGCCCAAAGTTGATTGGGCAAAAATTCTGGCCCCATGGGCCTGCACGATCTGATAAACGATGGCCAATCCCAGGCCGGTACCGCCTTCAAACTGAGATTGGAAAGGCTCAAAAATTTTTTCCGTCAGGTTGGGGGCAATTCCCGGGCCGGTATCGCGAATGCCGATGCGCAGAAAATCGCCTGCAGCCCGCACGCACACAGTGATGGTCCCCTTGCCTTGCGTGGCGCGCACAGCGTTTTCCAGGAGGTTCCAGAACACCTGCTTGATCCTGTCAGCATCAACGGCAGCATACGCATTGGGCAAGGCGTAGTCGCGCACGATTGTGAGATCCTTAGTCTGGGACCGATTGGCCAGCAGCACCAGCGCATCTTCAATCAGCGGAATCAAGTCGATGCGCGAAAACTTGAAACTTTTTTCGCGCGAATAAACCAGAAAATCAGAAATGATGGCGTTCAGCCGCGTGGACTCGCGCGTAATGATGTTGACCAGCGTTTTCTGTTCCTCATTGAACGGAGTTACTTCAGCAAGCACATTGATGGAACCAGCAATTGATGCGAGTGGATTGCGAATTTCATGGGCGATGCCCGCAGCCAGCCGTCCCACGGCAGCAAGGCGATCGCGCCTGCGCACTTCGCCTTCCAGCCGGCGAAGCTCTGTGCGGTCTTCAAAGGTATAAACGTAGCCGATAGTTCCCTGCTCCGGGACTACGAGCGCCGTAACGTTTACATCGAAAGTCTTTTCTGTGCCTGACGGCGTGAGGCCACGGACCTCACACTGAACGGAAAGCGAATCGATATTAGGAAGCCGGTCCAGAAACAGCTCAGAAATATGCCGCCCATAAACGGACGATGCGGTTCGCTCCAGCACTTTTTGTCCGGGAGCGTTCATCAACGTAATGCGGCCTTCAAGATCAGTGGTGATCAGCGCGCTGCGAATGGAATGAATCACATTTTCATGCAGCGCCTGCAAACTTAGCAGTTCGCCGCTTTTGTCGCGAAGCTCTACGTGGGCCTGGCGCAGCTTGGAGGCCAGCGAGCTGGAGAGATGCGCAACGGCAACATAAGCGCAGAAGTTGATAATGATGACAATCTGCAAGGACCTGAGATCGCCACGCGCCGAGAACTGGTAAGAAGGTATCCGCTCAAAATAGATGAGTTCAAGTAGAGCGCCGAAACAGATAAAAGAGACAGCAGCGGTCAGGTAAGCCCAGTATCGCGGCAGCAGGATACTGGCAACAATGATGGCCAGCGGATAAAGAAAGTTGAAAAAAGTGTCAATGCCGCCCGTGACGTAAACCAGCCCTGTGATAAACGCAAGATCGGTAAAGATCTGGACGATCGCCTGGCGCTTGGTTTCCTGCCAGAGCGAGGCCAGGAACATGAAAAAGAACGAAACCGTAAACCAGACAACAATTACGGTTTCAAACAACCGGACGTTGACATTGTTTGGCGTGAATCGGGCAATCAGGAGTTCGACGGCCAGCAGAGCTGAGATGACGATGACACGGACTTTTACCAGCCATGCCAGCCACGCTCGCTCGTTGAACCTGATGTCTCCCATTTTCGCCTGTTTCTTGTGGTGCTTTTCGATTGAAGACCCGCCTGCAGAACAGGCGGGCCAGATAATTTACGTGATTGCCTTCCGGCAAATCCTTAGCCGGAGAGTTTTGAAATCATGGAGAAGAGCGGCATATACAAAGAAATTACGATGCCACCGACAACGACGCCAAGGACGCCGATCATGATCGGCTCAAGCAGCGTGAGCATGTCCTTGGTTGCAGCGTCTACTTCATCTTCGTAAAAGTCGGCGATCTTCTGCAGCATGGCGTCCATGGCGCCCGTGGCTTCACCGACTCCAATCATCTGGGTAACCATGTTAGGGAACACACCGCTTTCCTTCAGAGGATCAACGATGGTCCGGCCCTCTTCTACGGCCTTGCGTACTTTCATAAGCGCATCTTCAAGTACGGCATTTCCCGATGTTCTTGCAGTAATAGTCAACCCTTCAAGAATGGGAACGCCCGAGGTGATCAGCGTGCCCAGAGTACGAGTGAACCGGGCTACCGCAATTTTGCGCAACACATTTCCGATAACCGGCAGGTTCAGCAGCATCTTGTCAAACATGTAGCGGCCCTTGGGATCTTTGCGGATGTACGTAATCGCCATAAAGATGAGCCCCATGCTAAGAAAGATCAGCCACCAGAAGCGGCCGATAAAGTTACTGAGCCCGATCACGATCTTTGTCGGCAAAGGCAAATCCACGCCCATGCTGATAAACATATTGGCGAAGATGGGCACCACGAATTTGAGCAGACATCCCACGACCAGCGCGGCAATGGAGATAACGGAAACGGGATAGATCAACGCCGACTTCACCGCCGACTTCAACTTGACGGCCTTTTCCACGTAGGTGGCAAGGCGTTGAAGGATAGTATCCAGAATACCGCCGGCTTCGCCCGCTTCAATCATGTTGGTGGTGAGATCGTCAAATATCTTGGGATACTGGCGCATGGCGTTAGAAAGCGTGGAACCGCCTTCAACGCTTTGGCGCACACCGGTCAGGCACTTCTGGAAGACCTGGTTTTCCTGGTTTGCCGCAAGAATTTCCAGACACTGCACCAGAGGAAGTCCGGCATCGATCATGACGGAAAACTGCCGGAAGAAAACGGCTGTGTCCTTGACAGGTACTTTGCCGGTGCCAAGTTTAGGCAGAGCGAATTCTTTGCCCTTCTCTTTAATGGCCCCCGGGATAATGCGTTCGCGGCGCAACTGCATGGTCACCGCCGCCTTGCTGTCAGCTAACCGTTCCCCGGCAATTTTCTTGCCCTGGGGGTCGGTCCCTGTGAATGTAAATACCGGCATAACCGTGACTCCTCTCGTCCTTTTTGCCTACCGACTTCCCTTGCCAGCCCCGGGGGAAGGGCTGAGAATTTATCTACGCTGCGGCGTGGCCGCAGCAACTTTCGGCGCTTGCACGCCGCGATTAATCATGTCCTGCAACTCATCCGGCATGGAAGAGCGCGCCAACGCGGTTTCCAGCGTGATGGCTTTTTGGAAATAAAGGCTCGCCAATGACTGGTTGAACGTCTGCATGCCAAACTTGTCCTGGCCTGACTGCATCGACGAATAAACCTGGTGGATCTTGTCTTCACGAATCAGGTTGCGCACCGCGGCGTTGGGGATAAGGATCTCCATGGCCATGGCGCGTCCTTGTCCGCCCACACGCGGCAGCAGCGTTTGGCAAAGAATCCCTTCCAACACCAGGGAAAGCTGTGCACGAATTTGCGACTGCTGGTGCGACGGAAAAACGTCAATAATACGGTTGATTGTGGAAGCAGCCGAGTTGGTGTGCAAGGTGCCAAAAGTCAAGTGGCCGGTTTCCGCAATGCGCAGGGCCGACTCAATCGTTTCCAG
The DNA here is from genome assembly GCA_963831465.1 of Terriglobia bacterium. Classification (GTDB taxonomy): domain Bacteria; phylum Acidobacteriota; class Terriglobia; order Terriglobales; family Acidobacteriaceae; genus Angelobacter. The sequence goes on from CAWHQH010000036.1 coordinate 12,848, forward strand.
GTCGCGCATTTCGCCGATCAGCACCACGTCCGGATCTTCACGCAGCGCGGCGCGCAATGCGTTGGAGAATGACTGTGTATCCGAGTGGACCTCGCGCTGGTTCACCAGGCAGCTCTTGTTCTGGTGTACGAACTCGATTGGATCTTCAATGGTAATAATGTGGTCGTGGCGCTCGGTGTTGATCTTGTCCAGCATGGCCGCCAGCGTCGTTGACTTGCCGGAGCCCGTGGGCCCTGTAACCAGAATCAGGCCGCGAGGCTTATCGCACAGCTTGGAAATCACGTTCGGCAGATTCAACTGCTGGAATGTCTTGATCTCAAAAGGAATGACGCGGTAAACCGCTCCCACCGCGCCGCGCTGGTTAAAACAGTTGCCACGGAAGCGGGCCAGCCCTTTCAATCCGAATGAGAAATCCAGCTCCAGCGTTTCTTCAAAGCGATGCTTCTGCGCATCGGTAAGAACGCTATAAGAAAGCTGCTTGGTTTCTGACGGCGTCAGCGGCGGCATATCCAGCGGCTGCAAATGCCCGTGAACGCGCACCTGCGGCGGTGAGTTCGTGGTGATGTGCAGGTCACTGCCTGACATGTCCAGCATCTTCTTCAACAGATCACTTAGTGTGACATTCATGGTTTCCCGTTTCTAGCTTCCTTTATTTCTAGCTCACTGATTTCTGGCTTCTTAGCTTTCCAACTCTTGGCTTTTCGCTCTTCGCTATTGGCTCTTGGCTTTTAGCTCTCGGCGTTTAGCTCTTAACCTTTAGCCTGTCTTGCCTGCATCTGCTTTAGCTGAGCTAATTGCTAACTGCCAATTGCCATTTGCTAATTGCTCTTGCCCTCTAGCCGAAGCTGCCAGATCTTTCACACAGAACCAAGAGCTAAGAGCCAATAGCTGAAAGCCGCTTTTAGTGCAATGTCTCTCTCGCTACTTCTTCCAGGGTGCTAACGCCTTCTTTCACTTTCACCAGGCCGCTGCGCCGAAGCGTAATCATGCCGCGCTCAATGGCTTTCTTTTTCAGCTCCACGGCGGACGCGCCAATCAAAATCAATTCCCGGATGTCATCGTCCACTTCCATTACTTCATACAGGCCGGCGCGGCCCTTGTACCCTGTTCCGTTGCAAATAGCGCAACCTTTGCCCTTGAAAATTTTTACCGTCTTGGCTTCTTCCGGCGTAAAGCCCGCGTCAACCTTGGCCTGCGGCGGCATAGGAACTTCTTCACGGCACTCAACGCAGATGCGCCGGATCAAACGCTGTGCGCAGATCAAGTGAACGGCCGTCGCCACCAGGAAAGGCTCAATGCCCATGTTCATCAAACGGCTAATGGTTTCCGGCGCGCCATTGGTGTGCAGCGTGGAAAGCACCAGGTGGCCTGTAAGAGCGGCCTTGATTGCGATTTCAGCCGTTTCAAAGTCGCGGATCTCGCCTACTAGGATCACGTTGGGGTCCTGCCGCAAAAAGGCTCGAAGCGACGCGGCAAAATTCAGGCCGATGGATTCTTTCATCTGCACCTGGTTCACGCCATGTAACTGGAACTCAACCGGGTCTTCCGCCGTCATAATGTTGGTGTCAGGCTTGTTCAGGAGTGACACGGAAGAATAAAGAGTGTTCGTTTTGCCTGAACCCGTGGGGCCGGTCACAAGCACCATGCCGTATGGCTTTAACACCGCGCGCTGGAATTTCTCCAGCGACTCCGGCTCAAAACCCAGCTTGGTCATGTCGAGCCGCAGGTTTTCTTTGTCCAGCAGCCGCATGACAACTTTTTCGCCCCACAAAGTGGGCAGGCAGTTCACGCGGAAATCCAGCTGCTTCTTTTTGCCGCCCATCTGTATCTTCAGCATGATGCGCCCGTCCTGCGGCAGGCGCTTTTCGGATATATCCATCTTCGCCATAATTTTTATACGGCTGGTAATGGCATCCTTGAGCTTCATGGGCGGCGACATAATGTGCTGTAGCACGCCGTCAATGCGGAACCGCACGCGATATTCTTTTTCGTAAGGCTCAATGTGGATGTCGCTGGCCCCGCGCTTCACCGCATCCGTCATCACAATATTTACCAGCTTGACGATCGGCGCTTCATCGGCCGACTTCTCCAGCTCAGCCAGGTCCAGCTCATCCTGCTCCGCTTGCAGCTCAACGTCAGCCTCGTCACCCATGGAGGCCAGCAGCTCATCCACATTCGATTCCTGCTGCGTACCGCCGTAAGCCTTGTCAATCGCTTCCATGATGGCGGATTCAGACGCCACCACCGGCTCAATGTTGAAGCCGGTCATGAACTTGATATCGTCCATGGCAAAAACGTTCGTCGGATCCACCATGGCAATTGTCAGCGATGCGCCAACGCGGCTGAGTGGAAGAATCTGGTAGCGCTTGGCCGTCTCTTCCGGAATCAACTTCACCACGGAAGAATCGATTTCAAAATATTGCAGGTTAATGGCGGGAACGCCGTAACTGAATAATGCCGGAAGGACGGCCAAGCGCTAAGATTGCTTCCACTCGACGTTGGCGCATCGGCTGTGGTGGCTTCATAACGATATCATGACCCACTCAACACTGCACCTCTGAATCCGCCATAGATGGAAGCGATTGACAAGGCTTAGGCGGTACGCAGCAGAATGTGGATGAGCTGTTTGCCTCCATGGATCATGAGGCTGACGTTGAGCTGCAAGCGGAGCAGGAGAGCTGGACCTGGCTGAGTTGGAGAAGTCGGCCGATGAAGCACGATCGTCCAAGCTGGTAAATATTGTGACGATGACGGATGCGGTGAAGCGCGGGCAAGCGACATCCGCATGAGCTTTACGAAAAAGAATATCGCGTGCGGTTCCGCATTGACGGCGTGCTACGGCACCGTATGTCGCCGCCCATGAAGCTCAAGGAGTGCCGTACCAGCCGGTATAAAAATTATCAGCGAAGATGGATATATCCGAAAAGCGCCTGCCGCAGGACGGGCGCATCATGCTGAAGA
>CAWHQH010000037.1:0-25354 GCA_963831465.1 Terriglobia bacterium
GTAGCCTCTTCTCTCCTCTTTTGGCTGGTGAAGGCCGGGCGGAAACCCGGCTTTTTTTGATTCACGTACAAGGCTTCACGAAAAACACCAAACCTTACCACAGATAACACTGATAACACTGATTTCCACGGATCGAAAAATTTCAATTGAACCTTGGCTGTAAATCCGTGTAATCCGTGTTCATCCGTGGTGAGATTTGCTTTGTGCAAAAGCATATAGAAATGACGTAGGTAAGAGGCTCAAAACGAGAAACCGGGCTATCTGCGATTATCCGTCTGTGGCTCCGGATGGATCAGCACCTTGAACAATTCCGGCGCGGCCTGTTTGAAGCGGATTTCCAGTTCCGTGGAAACATCATGCACGCGGGAGAGCGGCAGGTCGTCTGACATGGTGCAGTGGCATGACATGTAAATTTTGCCTCGGACACGCTTGATTTCCACATCATGCATGTCTACGACTTCAGGAAATTCATGGAGAACGGGCTTGAGCTTTTGTTCCAGCACCGCGTCGCGCACCACGGTATTGCCGGGCTCAATGGTGGAAGGCTCACTTTCGATATGCGTGAGGATGCTGGAAATTTCCGGAACGTCACTGCGGATTTCAGCTTCCAGAACGGTCACCACATCATGCGCGTCTTTCAGGCTGAGATTTTCGTCGAGTTCCAAATGCAGTTCCACATGTAGCCGGCCTTCAAGGTCCTGAACGCTGACATCATGCACGCTGAAGTTGTTGCGTGAAGCCACGGCGCGGATGCGGTCAAAAATATTTTCATGGCCGGTTTCGCGGGGGATGGAGTGAATCACTACATCGGCATCGGGCAGAATCTGATGCACTGCGCGCGTGATTTCGCCCACCACCTGGCCGGAGCGCTGGAACGTAACATTGCGTGCCAGTCCAACAGTAAGATCGGCAAAGTAGCGGTTGCCGGCGCGGCGGATGCGCGCGCGCTCCACCTCTATCACGCCATTCACTTTTAGCGCCGCATCCATGATGCGTCCGCGATAGCCGGCGGGAGCGGCATCCAGCAGCGCGTCAATGGTGCGGCGGGCCAGCCGTGAACTAACATAAACGATCACGGCAGAAACCATCAGAGCGGCCACGGCATCGGCTTTGGCCAGCCATCCGACATGCCAGTGTTCACCTGCCCAGACAAATCCAAGTCCAAGCGCGACAACGCCGCTGGAAAAAATGTCGGTACTGAAATGGAGAGCGTCCGCTTCAAGGGCCTGGCTGTCATATTTATCGGCAATGACCTGAAGCTTGCGGGAGCGCCACCAGTCCACCAGCCATGGAAAGAAACATCACGCCGAAAGCAGCAAGCGAAGGCTCAATGTGCACGCTGTGATGCCCGCTGAGACGGCGCACGGCCTCCCATACGATCCAGACGCAGGTGAGCAGAAGCAGGCCAGTTTCAATAAAAGCAGAAAAATTTTCTACCTTGCCATGGCCGTATTGGTGCTCGGCATCGGCAGGCTTATCTGAAACGCGGACAGAAAGCAGCGTGACCAGCGCGGCCACTAGGTCCAGACCGGAGTGGGCCGCCTCTGAAAGAATTCCCAGGCTCAGCGTGGAAAGGCCGACGATCAACTTGAGAAAGGTGATGGCCAGCGCGGCAAGCAGTGAGTTAAGCGCGACGTTGCGCTTTTCTTTCTGCATGCTATCCAGCACCGGGTTGAGTTCAGCCGAGGACACATTGCCATTGTCTCAAGTTTTCGCTTCTGAGCACATAACCATTCTTACTGGCTCGCATTTGCCTGAAAACCATTATGCTAGGATATTGCCGCCTGACTTCCCCTAAATGACGAAAGGAACCCAACGATGATTTGCAGGCTGATTATTTGCGTTTTTATAGCATCCACGGCACTGGCACAGACGCCAGGCGCGACCAAAAAGCAGGGCTCGACAGCAACAAAGGCGCCGTCAGCAAGCCCAACGCCAACCCCACAGGCAACGCCTCCATCCTTATTGAAGCGCGACGAAAAACCCGCTGAACTGCCGCCGGATGCTCCGGTGATCAGCATCAAAGGCCTTTGCCCCGCCGAAGAAAAACCGGCTGTGACCAACAAGGTGCCGTCAACCAGTGACTGCTCAATGACTGTAACCAAGCAGCAGTTTGACAATCTGGTGAAAGCTTTCAACACCAACAACCAGAATGTAACTCCGGCGCAGCGGCGCAATCTGGGGCAATCCTATGTGGAGCTTTTGATATTTTCGGAAGCCGCCAAGGCCGCGGGCGTGGAAAATACTCCTACATATGCTGAAGTAATGCGTGTTCTGCGGATGAAAACGCTGGGCGACCTTTACCGCAATCAGTTGGCGGAACAATACCGCAACCCGTCGCAGCAGGAAATTGAGGATTATTACAAAGCCAATCAGGAGAAATTTGAAGGCGCAAAGCTGAGCCGGGTTTTTATCCCAGCAAGCGATCCTGATCCGCAGGCTACCGCAGAAAAGAAAGCGGACTACCAGAAGAAAGCCCAGCAGGTAGCAGATGATATTCAGGCGCGCGCGGCCAAGGGCGAGGACATGAGCAAACTGCAGAAGGAGGCTTACACCACACTGGCAATTGCGGCTACGCCTCCCACCACAGACCTGAGCCTGGCACGCCACGGCGCGTTTCCGCCGAAGATTGATCAGGAAATTTTTTCTCACAAAGCGGGCGAGGTATTCCGATCTGACGAAGGTACTGGCCACATGATTTATAAGGTTGAGAGCAAGCAAACCAGTCCGTTGGATAGCGTAAAAGCAGAGATAATGCAGCAACTGTTTCGCCAAAAGATGGAGGCGAAAACCAAGGAGCTGAACTCAGCAGTACACACCGACTACAACGAGAACTATTTCGGGCCGCCTGCTGCGCCAATGCAGCTCAAGCCGCCTCAACCGCCGAATCCTCAGGGCAGATAAAAAGATAATATTCAGAAGATAGCGCCGCGCGTGTGCGGGGTCGACACCGGAAGAGCTGTAAGGCCGTGGCGATCTTCAGACCAGTCTTTTGAACAATAACTCATGGCAGTAAGCCAGCAAAAACCGAGCGTCCTGATTACCGGAGTTTCCGGCAATCTGGGCATTCGCCTAGTCAGGCAATTGGCGGACTTCAACGTGATCGGCACGGATATTCGCGAACCGGAAGATACGTCTGCCCTTGCACGCTTTGAAAAAATCGATCTGGCGGAAGAGCGTTCCTGCGATCAACTGCTGGACCTGATGCGCGCGCACCGCCCGGAATCAGTGGTTCATCTGGCGTTCATCCTGGATCCATTGCGCTCCGGCGTGATGGAGAAGAAGCACATGTGGCGGGTGAATGTGGCGGGCACCAGCCGCGTTACTGAAGCCATTGCAGAATACAACCGCATGTTGGGAGTGATAGATAAATTTATCTTTCCCAGCAGCGCTCTGGTCTACGGTCCAGACTTGACCAAGCCCGTGACGGAAGACGCCCATCTGAACGCCCAGAGCTTGCCTTATGCGCTGCATCAGCAGGAAGCCGACCGCACAGTGCAGTCGCGCGCCAAGGGCATGAAGACCAAGGTGTACATTCTGCGGCCGCACGTTTTTGCCGGTCGCACGGTGCAAAATTATCAGATGGGCGTGTTGCGCGGCATCCCTGGCGGCAAAGGACGGCTGGCAGAGCGTCTGCGGCGGCAGGGCAAGCGCCTGCCGTTGTGGCTGCCTTCACGCGGCGACTATCTGGAACACAAATTCCAGTTTGTCCATATTGATGACGTTGCTCGGCTGATTGCTCACATACTGCAGCGCACGTCGTCCGACCCGAAGCTGACGATCCTGAACGTTGCCGGCCGCGGGGCTCCGCTGGAATTGCGCCGGTGCATTGACATCGCCAAGATAGAAGTCCAGCGTGTTCCCGGCAGGTCGATTTGCCGGCAAGCGCTGCGCGTGCTTTGGGACCTTGGCGTTTCTGATATTCCGCCGGAAGCGCTTCCCTACCTGCTGGGGTCCAGCACCATGGACACGGCGCGACTGCGCGTCTTTTTGGGTGAGCATTATCGCGCGGTAATTGAGCACACGTGCGAAGAAGCGCTGACGAAAAGTTTTACCACCATGCCGGTGGCAACTTCCGCTGCAAAGAGCTGAAAATTTCACCACTGATCAACACAGAAGACACCTGATCTGCGACGAAGGTAATCTTTGTGGCAGAGAGACGTAGCATGCTACGTCTCTACGAAATCATTTTCTAGCTTGATCCGTGCCTCTGTTCCGACGTAATTTGCGGCCTCAGTGGCGTCGGACAACATCCGGGCTCGCAGTGCGCCAGAATCTCTGTCGCCGACGAATGCAAGACCATGTCGTAAATCATGCTGACCAGTTTTGGATGCGCGCCAGCGGCTCCTGCGCGGACCATCTTCATACCAAGTTGGTCACATAGCGCGCGCGCTTCCGTATCCAGGTCGTAAAGCACTTCCATGTGATCGGAAATAAATCCAATGGGACAGATAATCACGCTGTGCACGCCTGCGGCATGTTGCTGGCGCAGATAATCGCAGATATCCGGCGCAAGCCAAGGCTGCGTGGGAGGACCGCTGCGGCTCTGATAAACCAGCGTCCAATTGTTCATGCCACAAGCGGCTGCCACACGCCCGCTGGCTTCCTTGAGTTGCCGCACGTAAGGCGACGCTTCAGCCATGCTTACGGGAATGCTGTGCGCGGTAAAGATGAGCTGCTCGGCTTCTGGCAATGCTTTCATCGCCGTGAAAACGCGGTCCGTCATGGCTTCAATGAATTCAGGGCGATCACAAAAGTTCGGCAGCTTTTCAATCACCATGTCCTGCACGCCTGCGGTCTGTTGCGCCCGTGCAATGTCTTCTCGATACTGGCGACAACCTGAGTACGATCCAAAAGCTGACGTGGTGAGAGCCGCGGCTCGACGAACGCCTTCAGACTGCATCTGCTTTAGCGTGTCTGCCAGCAAAGGATGCCAGTTGCGATTTCCCCAATAGACCGGCATGGCAATGCCCTGAGTTCTACACTCACCTTCCAGCGCGGCTATAAGTTGCTTGTTCTGGTCATTGATGGGGCTGCGTCCGCCAAAGTGATAGTAGTGCTCGGCCACTTCCAGCATGCGCTCATGCGGGACGTTCTTGCCGCGCAAGACATTTTCCAGAAAAGGAAGCACATCTTCATGTTTTTCCGGGCCGCCAAAAGAGACAACCAGCAATGCGTCAAATGAGTTCATGGGAAGCATCGATTTTAAATCATCACAGTCTCCAAACTGTTTAACAATGATTAGCATCGGCTCGCACAAAACATTAAACCTCACCGCTGATGACACTGATAACACTGATTTACGCTGATTAAAGAATTCAATGGAAGCATTTTGACTTTGTAAATCCGTGTCATCCGTGGCGGGGTTTGCTTTTATGGAAAGTAATTGACATCTTTCATGTCTATAATCTCCAGCCATGCACGCTCACGCAATTCTAAGATCAATCACACTCACACTAGCTCTGTCACTTCTCTGTTCCGCCGCCAATGCCTTGCAACCTACTAACTCGGCAGCCGACCTCAAGACAGCCGATCTTGATGCCCCCGATCTTGATTCAATAGTCCAGCGCGTCATCGCGCAGGAACGTGTCGTTGGGGCCTCGGTGCTCGTTGCGCGCGACGATAAGATTTTGCTGCACAAAGGCTATGGCTTTGCCGATCTTGCATTGGAAGCGCCGGCGAAAGACGAAACGGTCTATCGCATCGTCGGGCCCATGCTGCCGTTCACGGGCATTGCAGTGATGCAACAGGTGGAGCGCGGCAAGCTATCGCTGGACGATGACATTTCCAAGTTCATTCCCGAATTTCCGCTCCAAGGACATCACGTTACCGTGCGGCAACTGCTCAACCATACTTCCGGAATCGTGGACTACCATTACCTGGGCGATCCTATTGAAGCCACCAGCCGTCAGCCTAAAGCTCTGGATGAAGTAATGGCCCTATATGCTGGTAAGAGCTGGGTCAACGATCCAGGCGCAAAGTGGGACTGGTCCATCTCCGGCTTCAACCTTCTGGTCACTATTGTTGAGCGGGTCACCGGCCAGAGCTTCCCAGACTATGTGCAGCAAAACATCTTCAAGCCCGCCGGAGTGAAATCAACTTCTTACTGTGACGATTTCACGCTCACACACGGCCTTGCTCATGCATATCGCAAAATCGGCGAGCGCTATGTTGAGGCCCGCGAAAACGGCATGGCGTATAACTCTGACCTCCGCTTCTGCTCCACCGTGGGCAATCTTCTGCAGTTGTGGCGCGCCATCAAAGACAAGAATCTTGTTCGGCCCGCAACCTTCCAGCAGATGACCACCGCTGAGGGCGCGGCGCAGCACATGTCCACGCAGGACCCTAAAGCGCAATACGGATTTGCCATGATCCTGAACCATGAAGATGATCACCGCCGCATCGGCCAGCACGGATCGCTCATGGGCTACAGCGGCAGCCTGTATGACTTCCCCGAAGACAATCTGACGATCATTGTGCTGACCAACACTGAAGACCAGAACGCTTACGCCATCACGCGTGCTCTGGGCCGCGCGATCCTTGGCTTGCCTGCGCTGCCCGCACCCAAGCATGAAGCCGAGCCCACCCTGGCGGATAAACCAATCTCCGCCGATGCGCGCAAGCAGCTTGCCGGAACATTTGTGCTCAAGCTCGGCCAGGTGGGAGCCGGCGCTAATCTGCATGACTCTTTCGCGCAATATCGCCGGACGTATCGTGTGTTTGATGAAAATGGCCGCCTCATGATCCAGCCGCTGGGGGAAGGCCCTGAGCGCCTGCTCAAACAGGATGACGGCAGCTTTGCTATGCGGTCATCACCTGCAACGCATATTTCATTTGTGGTGCAGAACGGCCACGCCACGGCGATGAAGCTGGATTCACCCGGCTTTCCGCTGGTGGGAGAGCGCGTGGGAGATGGCGATCCGGCAACCTTTCATGGGCAATTGAGGTAAAGCAGCGGTCAATTCTGGCTTCGGCCCGTCTCCTCGGCAAAACTGTTCTCAGTCGGATGCATCCATTCCAGCAGCTTCCTTAATTGGGAAAAACAGATTAAATAGGAATTTTTTTTCCCACCATCGGTAGGAACAATCCAGCACTGCAGACCGTTTCTGAGAGACGAGGTGAACACACGCGCTGGAACTCAGCATGCTAAGTAGAGGCATGAGTGTTGTTTTAAAGTCCCGCTAGTTTTTTCATCGCCACGTTACTTTGTTCCCCCACAAAGGACCGCTTTCATGCGCCACACGTCTCTTGTCCTGCTACTCGTCTTATTTTCAACCGCTGCATTCGCACAGAGCGTAACCGTTGCCGATGCGATGTCAAAGATCCATCCCAGTGATGGAGCCACCACTACCACCACAGCGGAAATCCATGCCGCGCAGAATGAATTTGAATCCTTCCAGTTAATCGTTCGCGGGCCTGCTTCAGGCGTTTCCGCTACCATGGGCACACTTACCGGGCCTGGCGGTGCAACTATTCCTTCCAGCGAAATCCGTTTATTTCGCGAAGCTTATCTGAACATCACCACCGCATCGAACACCGAAGGCGGCACGGGAATGTGGCCTGACGCGCTGGTTCCGGATGTCGATGACATGTTCAACGAAAAGCGCAATGCTTTTCCGTTTGACGTGCCATCGGGCCAGAATCGCGTGATCTGGGTTGAAGTGCATGTGCCGCAAGGCCAGACGCCCGGAACTTATACCGGATCCATCAACGTGAGCGGCACCGGAATTTCCGCCAGTGTACCTGTGACGCTGCTGGTGTGGAACTTCTCTCTGCCTTCCACCAGCAACCTGGCTTCAACGTTTGGCATGAGCTGGGATGGGGCATGCGTTGCGCATTTCGGCAGTTACGATGCATGCGGCGGCGATGCAGGAGTAGAGCGCATGCATTTGCTCTATGCCCGCTTCATGCTCAACCATCGCCTTACTGCTGACGTGGTTTACACAGGCCCAACCAGTTGCACTGGATCAAGCTGCGATTGGACACATTTCGACTCCACTTACGGTGCGCTATTTGACGGCACAGACAGTAGCTTGCGTCTGCCCGGCGCCAAGCAGACTACAATCCGCTTTATTTGGACCGGCACGTCAGACCACTACACTGCCTGGGCGCAGCATTTTCGCGCCAAAGGATGGTTCGATCGCACTTATGACTACACTTGCGACGAACCTCCTGCAACCTGCGCCTGGACTGATATCCCCAATCGCGCAGCCATTGTGCATGGCGCCGACCCACAGTTCCGCACGCTGGTGACTACTACAATCAATGAGGCAAACACCAATGGCGTAACCAGTTCCATCAACATCCTGTCGCCTGTGGTCAACTTCATGGACGACAAAGCCGGCAACTCGCAGTTTACCGGCAACCAGCGGTCGAATTACAACTCGTATCTCAGCTCCAATTCAAACAATAAGCTCTTCTGGTACCAGAGCTGCATGAGCCACAGTTGCGGCGGCGTCGGCGGAGATTACTTCTCCGGCTGGCCCAGCGTCATGGTGGATGACAGCTCTTCCCAAACGCGCGCCCAAGGGATGCTCAGCTGGATGTATGGCGTGAGCGGCATGCTCTACTACGAAACACTTTTGCATTTAGACACAGCATGGAGCACCGTTTATGACAGCAGTTTCGGCGGCAATGGCGACGGCACGCTGCTCTATCCCGGCAAGCCATCGATCATTGGCGGAACTGATGATATCCCCGTGGCCAGCATTCGCCTCAAGATGCTGCGCGAAGGCCTTGAAGATTATGAATACATGAAGCTGGTCTCGGATCTTGGCGATCCCGGCTTTGCCCAATCCACGGGACAGGCGCTGTATCCCAACGTTTATTCATCAAACCAGCCATCATCCTCAATTTACAACGCACGTGAGCAATTGGCGCAACGCATTCTCCAACTCAACGGAGGTGGCACCTCGACCACGGTCAACATGACGGCGCCCGCAAATGGCTCAACTGTTTCAGGCACGATCACGCTCTCTGCAACTGCTTCTGATCCAGGCGGCATTGCCGGCGTTACCTTTCTCGTCGATGGCGTAGCCACCGGAAGCGAAATTACAACCGCGCCCTACAACGCATCATTCAACACCACCACGCTGGCCAATGGAACGCACACATTTGCAGCGCGCGCTCGCAATACGGCAAACGCAACCACCACAAGCGGGGCGGTTTCTGTCACGGTGAGCAACGGCGGAGGCGGCTCAGGCCAACTTACGGTTACTTCTGCCCTGGCGCTCACGCCGGCTTCTCCGGCAGTGAATCAATCCACCACGGCAACGTTTACAGTAAAGAACACGGGCACTGGTTCCTTCAGCGTGCAGTATTTTTTGGTAGGCGCGCGCGATCCTTCCAACGGCAACGTTGATTTCCCTGCCTCTGCCGCGGTAACGCTCCAGGCCGGACAGTCATACACCTACTCCGCTTCGCGTTCCTTCTCTACGACCGGAGCATACAGCGCATGGCCATCCTATTTCGATGGAACCAACTGGATTCAGCTCGCCACTCCATCCAACTTCACCGTTCAGACCACTTCACCCGGACAACTCACAGTTACCACGGCTCTGGCGCTCTCACCTGCCTCTCCGGGGATCAACCAATCAACCACGGCGACGTTCACTGTCCAGAACACCGGCGGCTCGCCGTTCAGCGTGCAATATTTCCTCGTCGGCGCGCGTGATCCTTCGAACGGTAATGTTGACTTCCCTGCTTCCGCAGCAGTAACGCTCCAGCCGGGACAGTCGTACAGTTATTCCGGCTCGCGCACATTTGCTACTTCCGGCACGTTCACAGCGTGGCCGTCTTACTATGACGGCGCCAACTGGATCCAGTTGGCAAATCCCTCTAACTTTACCGTCCAGAGTTCGCCTCCGCTCTTCTCTGACAACTTTAACCGCACTACCGGACTCGGCACCAACTGGTCAGTGCTCTACGGAAGTTACTCAACCAACGGAACGCAGGCTGTTTCCGGCACTCCGCCGGCAAATGGCAATTGGGCAAAGCTGAACGCCACTCTGGGAACAAGCAACTACTCCGTCTCTGCGGACATGATTGTGCCTGCCGGTTCGCTTGATTCCGGACTGGTGGCCCGCAGCAATGACAGCACCAACGTCGATCGAACGCTGTACTCGGCCCAGATCGCCACGGACGGCAACGTTTATCTCTACCGTCGCAATGAGTGGAACTGGACTCAACTGGCCAGCTCTGCCGGTGGCATCGTTGCCGGTACCAGCTATAACGTCAAGCTTCTGGTGAGCGGCAGCAGTCCCGTTCATCTGGAAGTCTGGCTCAACGGCGTGCAAAAAATCTCGTTCAATGACAACTCCGCCAGCCAGATCACAAGTGGCGTTGCCGGAATGGTGAACTATGACGCCAATGTTAAGTACGATAACTACACAGTAACGACGCCGTAATAATTTGCGGCAACCTACAGAAGCATGGAAGCAGCTAAAGCTGCTTCCATGCTTTTTTGTGCCTGATGCCCGCGCCAATTATCAAAGAGCACACTTTCCCGCCGCCTGGGCGGCCCTTTCTGTCCGATCTGCGTTCAATCTGCGTTAATCTGCGGCTAAACTTCCGGTTCATCTTCAAAATTCACGTGTTTAACACTGCTCAATGCCAGTTGCAGGTAATACCCCAGTATTGACGCCTGCTTATAGTCCAGCTTTCCGTCCACCACCGCCTGCGCTCCTTTGGCAATCGCTCCATGGATGGCGGACGCATCTCCCAGGTTCGGCAGATCGATCTTCTCCGGCCTCGCCGCTTCCAGCATCTCGTGCATATGGCAATATTTCTTGCCGCGCACACGCGGCGCTCGGCATGTCCCGCCACCTGCTTTCTCATGTCGGCATCTCGGAGCGTTATGCGCCCGCTCCATCGTCGTCCGCATCTTGTTGAAGATTTTCTGGTTCATCTCGTCAAATGCCAGCGCTTTCTCCTGCAATCGCGGATCATGCTCCAGGCACTCTTTATATTCGGCAAAGCACTCTCCCAGCTTTTTCAAAAGCTGCCCCGCCCGGGTTGTCGGCCACTCCTGCTTCTCCTGCTCTTGATGTTCCCTCAACCGGCGCGCGTCCCGCTGTTCCATGATGGCAAAACGGTCATCTTCGCTGCCCGCGTTGTTCCATAAGGCTTGCTCTTGTTCGTCAAAACCCAGTGCATTTTCTTCCCGCTTGTACCCGAAATCATCTCTCGGGCCGTACGGTGACCGATATCCTTCCATGTTCCCTCCTTCTTCTGCTCGCTTCTGCTGTCAAATGGATGTAAACCACTTTCAATCCCATCCCAATTCAGTACCATTCCCGCCTTCCGATGTCCGACTAAATCGCGCGGCGCAGATTCGCCGCGCCTCAAACTGTCATCGGTTGCTGCCGCAGGCCGTAGGCCAAGCCCTGAGCGCAGTCGAAGGAGACCCGCCGCGCCCGGGAGCCAAACGATCCAAATCGGCGAAACCCATTATTTGCAGCCCTCTGCCGATGTACCCTCAGCCAGCCCCCCACCCGGCATAGACGTTTTGTTGAAAACAAACGCCCCACCCCAATTCAAAAGGACTGTCGAAAGCCTGTCGACCCCTCTTTTCATTTTTTTTTGGCTTCGAATCACGTTGTCTCCTGTTCTCGCCTTTACTAAGCAATGGAGGCTGATTCAGGATCTACCGCGGGTTGAGCGGCAAACCTTTGGCGAATCAGGGTGAAATCCTAGCCCGATTCGGAGCAAATGTAAAGCGAATTCTAGGATTCAGTTATCAACCCAAGTAGCGATCAATCGTCCACAGGCAGCATGGTAGCGCCAAGAAAAAGACCGGGCTGTTTGGGCCCGGTCTGCTGAAGCACTTCGGAGAGAATCAGTTAACGGTGATGTTGGATGACGCTTGAACGGTGTTGGCGCCCTTATTAGTCTGTAAAACTCCATAAACTAGGGTGTTTGTGCGAATCCCTTTACACGTGGGGGTTGCCGCGATGGTAAGTGTGATTTTGCAGGACCCGTTGGCCGGAATAGCGCCGCCGGTCAGAGTAACGTGCGAGCTACCCGCAACTGCAGTGAGCGTTCCGCCACACGTGGTGCTTGCGCCGCCCGCAACAACGATGCCGCTGGGGAAGTTATCAGTGAATGGCGCGGTCAGTGTAGCGACCGTGCTGTTAGGGTTGCTGAGAGTGATGGTGAGATTCGAGGTCCCGCCTGAATTAATGGTGACAGGATTGAAAGCCTTGACGACCTTAGGCGGTGTGCCCGCTGAATTACTGACCGTTAAGGTTGAGACTGTCCCCGCGGAGTTGGACCCTGTTGTGGTATGCAACGTTCCCACACCAAGCGTATTGAGGAACTGACCAAGCGCGCTTGCTGTTACGCCCACACTAATCTGGCATTGGCTGTTGGCTGGGATTGAACCTCCTGTTAAGGTGATCTTAGAGCTGCCTTTAACGGCTGTGAGAGTTCCTCCACAGGTCGTGCTGGCATCGCCGAAGACCACCACCCCCGCCGGCAAATTGTCCACTAATGGCGCGGTCAATGGAGTAGCCACGGTTGCATGATTGATCAGGTAGATGATCAGGGTTGAAACTCCATTTGGTTTGATCGCAGTCGGCACAAAGGTTTTAAATACGCGGGGTGTTATCGTCCCAGGCGGATTAACGATCGTCAACGTCGCGACAGCAGCCACCGGATTGTGACCGTTGTTCGTTTGAAGCGCTCCCACTGGCACAGTGTTAACGTGTGGGCCGTCACAATCCGTCGTGGTCACAACCACACTCATTGTGCAGGAACCGTGAGCTGGGATCGAGCCACCGGTCAAAGTTATCTTTGAAGAACCCTTGACAGCAGTGACCACTCCGCCACACGTGTTACTCGCGCTGCCGCTTACAATTATGTCGAGCGGGAACTGATCCACCAACGGCGCGGTAAGTTTGTCGACCGTACTGCCGGAATTACGGAGCGTGAGAGTAAGAAGTGATGTAGCCCCCATATTGATAGTGGTCGGACTAAAAGCCTTGGTGAGAGTAGGCGCAACAACAGGAATTGGTGTCGGAGTTGGAGACGGCGACGGCTTGGGAGTTGGAGTTGGTGTAGGACTTGGAATGGGCGTCGGGCTCGGCGTAGGTGTTGGAGTCGGACTCGGTGTTGGAGTTGGGCTCGGTATAGGAGTCGGGCTCGGTGTTGGAGTTGGACTCGGCGTTGGTGTCGGAGTTGGCGACGGCGCAGGCGTGGTAACAGTTAAAGTTGCAACGGCTGGAGCAGTGTTGTTGCCTTTATCAGTCTTCAAGTCTCCTGCGCCCAGGGAATTGATGAAATTACCTGCATTAGGCGCTACTACCTGCACGCTCACCGTACAAGAACCGTTGGCAGGGATCGCTCCTCCGGTCAGCGTTACCGACGAGCTGCCTGCATCTGCCATAACCGTTCCACCACAGGTATTGCTGGCGTTCGGCGTGGGAGCAACTACTACTCCCGTGGGAAGATTGTCGACAAGAGGCGAATTTAGGCTCGCGATTGTGTCATTGGCATTATTCAACGTAAGCGTAAGAGTTGAAATACCACCCGCAGTGATCGTAGCTGGACTGAATGCTTTGCCGATCGTGGGTGGAATAGGAGTGACTGGCGGCGCGGCGCAGGCAGCAAAGGATACATGATTGGTATCCATTGTTACTGCACCATTTTGTGCCAGCGCTCGGCCCGAAATGGTTGTGTTGGTCAAGAGACTGATGCTCGTGAGCGCCAGAATATTTCCTACGAACGTCGTGCCCGTACCTAATGTGGCCGAGCTGCCAACCTGCCAAAAGTCATTGCATTGCTGCCCGCCATTGATGAGAAGTACTGACGAATTGCTGCCTGTAATCAGAGTGCTGCCTACCTTAAATATCCAGACAGCATCAACCTTGCCTCCTCCATCCAGCGTGAGCGCTCCGGTCAGCGAAGCCGATGAGGAGAAACAATAGACACCCGGCACCAACGTCATGCCAGCCAAATCCGTTGGCACACCGAAAGTTGTATCGCATGCCCGACCGGCAAGATCAATGTAGGCGGCAGTCGTATCAGCCTGGGCCTGAAGCGCCACAGCGTCAGCCGCGTGGATGGTTCCACCCGTCACCGTGCCAGGGGGAAAACCAGTGACAGCCGTGCCCGGACTGACGCCCAGGTTTCCAACGACGATAGTTGGTCCGGTATTAGTTACGGTGGAGCCGCCTAGCACTGCAAACGTTTGCGCAGTTCCCAGGTTAGGTGCTTGTGCAAATGCTGTTTGAAGTGGCGCGATGGTAAAGAGAGCCGTAACCAATGCGGTAGCGGCAAGCTTTGTCACTAAGCCCTTAAATTGCTGCATATTATCGAGCGAGTTTTTCAATTGGGTCCCCTGCACTACGCCTTGGCCATCCGCTGTCTGCGGTCCTTCGCAGTGCATTTCGTACTCGTATGATCAGGCAGTAGTGTGGAATGTCGGGTCTAGGCGAAGTCTTTCCCACTGCCATAAACACTCATTTAACTATGCTTTTCAGGCCAGATCCGAAGGCCCTGTCATGCGAGGACTTTGATCATCATAGGGTTTGGAATTGCAGCGGGTCTGTCCAATATCGCTCACATATGAAGCTTTTGTTTATCAAATAGTAAATAACATCTATGGTGAATACTCTATGCGCAATTCACGGCAGCGCAGATGCCTCCTCTTAGAGCATCTTCTTTGATTCCCAAAACAGATTCTAAGAAAGCTTTAATGAAGAAAAGAATGATTCAACGAGGTAGAAAAACATAACTGAGAGTAACTTATATCTAGTGACATATATAATAGCCAGATTCGAAAGATCTTTGCTTGTGTGTTGCGCCTCTAAACGATGACGACAAACCGCGGCAGGAAAAATAAGAGAGAACCGGCGCTTGAGCCTGAGATCCTTTTAAAAAAGACTGGTGTGCATCGCACAGTTGCTGTTCTGAAGCAAGGTCAGGCAATCTTTTGCCAGGGCGATAGCGCGGACGCAGTGTTTTATATACAGAAGGGTAAAGTCAAGTTGGTCGTGACCTCCAAGGGTGGTAAGGAAGCTACTATTGCGCTTTTTGGAGCAGGGTCTTTCCTGGGCGAGGAGTCTCTCACCGCTCAGATGCAACGTTTAGCGACAGCCACCACTCTCACGCGCGCTGTAATTCTCAGGATTGAACGGAAAGAGATGATACGGGTGCTGCATGAAGAGACATTTTTTTCAGGGGTGTTTGTCTCTTATTTGCTCGCACGCAATGCCCGAATACAGGCAGACCTTGTAGACCAGTTATTCAACTCCACCGAAAAGCGTCTGGCTCGCGCGCTCCTGCTGCTTGCGCAGTTCGGCAAAGACGGCCCGCCGGAAAAAGTCATTGCTAAGATAAGCCAGGAAAGCCTGGCAGCCATGATAGGCACAACGCGTTCCCGCGTCAGTTATTTTATGAATCGCTTCCGCAAGTTGGGATTTATCCAATACAACGGAGTTTTGAGTGTTCATAGTTCACTTTTGAACATCATTCTGCATTAGCCGTACCCTAAGCTATTTCTCTTCTGATTCCGGCGCTTTCGTCGGATTCACCGACTGCGCCATGTACTTGGTACCTTCAAACGTCCGCGAACCAGGACATCGCGGCCAACGCCGAGCTCGTTTCTATTGGTAACCGCCGACGGAGCGAAGTGGATTTCATAATTCTTATCGTCAGTGGAGTTCTGCACCGCAATGAGGCCGCGATGGAGATCAAGGAAAGTGACCTTGCCGGCAAAGGTAAAAGTCGATCCGGGCACGGCAACGATACTGATTTCGCGCGCCAGTCCGCGGTTGGGGCTGGACGCCGCAAAGCGCACGTGTACCAGCGTTCCCGGCTTTACGTCTTTAAAGGCCGCAGGGGTCTGGCCATTGCTGATGCGGGTTTCCGGATCGACGGCGAAATGCACCGGCACGGAATTGAGCGTGTCACGCAGCGTGAGTTCGTTGTGCTTGGTATCAACGGCAATGATCTGGCCGTCAGCATCGGCAGGCAGCTCAGCCACGCCAACGCGGATGTTGCGGGCAAAAATATCGTGGCGGTTGTTGTCAAGCTGGGTGTCAACGTAAACGCGCTCGCCCTTTTTGAGCGCCAGTTGCGTAGTTTCCGCGCCGTTATGGAAGATGTGCGTGCGCTCGTCAAAGTTGACAGTCCAGTGGCCGCCGCCAAAAACGTGCACGGTCATCTTGTTGCGCAGCCGATCAACGCCGCTGATGGTGCCTCCCACCATAGTTGTGGTGGTGCGCGGCACAGGCGCAGGATCAAGAATGGGATCATGCCCGTCTGTAACCAGCGCGCCGGACGTGGCAGAGCTATCAAGAATGTCAGTCTTGGGCTGCGCCTGGGGGATAGGAGTCGGCGTAGCTGTGGGAGCAGTCGTGCTTGTGCTCGTATCGGACTTCTTCTGGTCGGCGGCTTTTTGCTCCGCTGTTTTTTGATCAGAAGCCTTTTGGTCGGAAGCTTTTTGATCGGAAGCCTTTTGGTCGGCTGAATTTTGGCCGGTGCTGGTGCTGGTTCCGGTCGCCGCCGGCTGCGCGGTAGTTTGCTGTCCGCTGGCCTGGTCTGCTGATTTTGTCTGGTCTGCCGAGTTTGTCTGATTCGACGATGCCGGCTGGGTTGCCGTGGTAGCAGACGGCTGTGCGGGTGCGGTATTCGGCACTGGCGTTTGCGGAACGCCGGAACCGGGGTTCGGCGTGGCCGGGTTATTCTGCGCCCAGCCGCAAAGGCCAAACGTCAAGACAAGAAAGAAGAGCGACGCTTTAGGGGAACGTTGCATAGTGTTCAAGGGACTCCGAACGCCTGGCGTAAAACCAGTTAAGGTTCTGAACAATCACTTGGATGCAAGGAGCAGCAACTCAGATGGCAGGCGAAAGCGTAAATAGGAAGTGGGGCAATTGATTTTTCCCTATTTTTGGGTCGGGCAGAGTGCGCATTATTCATCGCTGACGCGATGAACGTCTGCTTAATTCTGCTCTGCCCAACCTTAAGAGAGGGTTTTGCCATCCAACTGGAAAGCAGAGCTACTGCCCTGCGACCCTTAGTGTGAGAACCAGGTGTGAATAGGCCAGGGCTTACGAGGATTTAAAATTCATGCGTTCCCCATTCAGTGTTTCCGTTTTAGCTTTGTCTCTTGGTTTATCTATGATGTCCGGCGGAGTTGCCGCCCAGGCCCAGCAGGTTCGTATCCCGCTGCCCAAGAAAAGCAAGTTCACGCCGGTACAGCAGCTCAACCGCGATGGCGTGGCAGCGCTCAAGAAGCACGACATCGGTAAAGCCAAGCGCCTCTTTTATAAGGCTTACCTGATTGACCCAAACGATCCATTCACGCTGAATAACCTGGGATATGTCTCTGAACTTGAAGGCAGCCGGGATCGCGCGGAGCGCTATTATGATCAGGCCAAAGCCAACACTTCAGAAGCAGTGATTGACCGCTCCACAAGTCAGGAAGCACAAGGCAAGACCGTGGCCAGCGTTGCCGGACACACCGCTGAAGGTCCGATGAAAGTCAATGAGCTGAACAGCGAAGCGCTGGGATTACTGAATCGCGATCGCGCGCCGGAAGCCGACGTGGTGCTCCAAGCGGCGCTCAAGATTGATCCTAAAAATCCTTTCACCCTGAACAACATGGGCTTTGCGAAAGAAAAAGAAGGTGAACTGGAATCGGCAATCCGCTATTACGATAGCTCCGCCGCTACGGGATCACGCGAGCCCATTGTGATTGCTTTTAATAAAAGCTGGCGTGGTAAGCCGATCAGCGAAGTAGCTGAGCAAAACGCGGAGAAGAGCCGCAAAGAGCTAAGCAAGGCGCAGGACACCGAGGCCCGCGTGGCGCGGCTCAACCTGCGCGGCGTGTCTGCCATGAACAGGAATGACCGCAAGGCCGCGCGAGAAAGTTTTGAGCAAGCTTACAAGGTAGACCCAAAAAATTCTTTCGCCCTCAACAACATGGGCTACTTGGCTGAGCTTGAAGGCGACACCGAAACCGCGCAATCCTATTATGAACAGGCGCAACGCGCGGAACGCGCACGGCAGAAGGTAATGGTCTCAACCCGTCCTGAAGTGGAAGGCCAAACCGTGGGCCACGTGGCGGAAGAAAGCACCACCCTGGTGGAATCAAGCTTTGAGGCAAAAGCGGAAGCCAGACGCCGCAGCGGCGCTCCTCCGGCATTGAGGACGCGCGATAATCGCATCATCATCGAGCCAAAAACCACGCCCAAGCCGCCCAGCACCAACACTACGCCTCCGGAATTCCGCAATCCTGCGCCGGGCGAAGAAGGACCGGCAGTTGCGGCGCCGCAATCTGATCAGCCGCAACAGAATCAGCCTTCGACAAATAATAATGAGCCGCAGTTGAAGACGCGGCCTGCACAGCAGCCACCTTCGGATTCCCAACAGCCTGCAGGTTCACAACAACAGATTCCGCCACAGCAGAACAATAAGCCGCCGCAGAATTAAGCCTTTGTTAGTTTTCGGCTAGTGGGCCCGTAGTAAAAGTTATCGATTTAACATCTTTTGATTCCACGATCTCTGATTGAATGATCTTTGACATCTGAATACATAAGCAGCGACTTGACCGTAAAGGTCTACAGCACCGGCCCAACACCCTTGCCTATTGGTGGAGCTTTACGCAGCGCACTCTCCACATAATGCTTGGAAGCTTTTGCGGCGGTGAGCAGATCATTGCCCTTCGCCAGGCAACACGCCAGCGACGTGGAAAAAGCGCAGCCCGTTCCGTGCGTGGATTGCCCAGGAACTTTAGCGCCTTCAACAAAGGTGGGTGGCCGGCCTTCCTGGCTTACAAGATCGTGCGGTGGATCAAGATGTCCGCCAGTGATAATCACGTTGCGCGCGCCCATTTGATGCAATCGTACAGCGGCAAGCTGGATTTCATCCATCGTGGTCACGGCAAGGCCGGTAAGCGCAGCCGCTTCATCAATGTTCGGCGTAATCACGCTTGCGCGGCTGAAGATGCGATCTTTCATTATCTGCAAACCATTGCGCGAGATGAGCTCTGCGCCAGAGCTGGAGCGAATGATGGGATCAAGCACAACGTGCCGGAGGGAATAGCGCTTGAGGAAGGCCGCAACTGACTTTGCCGCTTCGGCAGAGCCCAGCATGCCAATCTTGACCGCGGCAATGTCCAGGTCATCCATCAATTGCTCAAGCGTTTCAGTAATAATTCTGCCTTCAATGGGATCAACGCGTTTGACTCCGCGCGTGGATTGCACCGTAAGTGCCGTGATACAGGTGACGCCGTAACAGCCGTGCGCCGCAATGGTCTTTATGTCAGCCGTAATTCCTGCGCCCGATGAAGGATCGTAGCCGGCAATGGAAAGCACTACAGGAAGTTGCGCCCTTTTGTGAAGCATGAATAAAGAACCGCTATCCGTCTCCGCAGTTATTCTAAAGGCCACGACGGCAAACTCAACATTGCGCTGGAATTTTTTGCTGCACAGAATACAAGAGATCTCTACGATTAGATTCGCGATGGAGTCATGCGCAACACTTGTGCACGTTTTCGATTGCTGCAACACTAGAGTTTCACTCTTTGATGATTATCTTTGGCATCCATGCTGTAGAAGAAGCTTTGTCGGCGCGGCAGCGCGGGTTCGACTATGTGGCGGTCGCTCCGGGACGCGGCGATGCGCGCATCCAGAAAATCGCTCAGCTTTGCCGTAGCGCTGCAGTTCCCCTGCGCACCATGCCTCGCGATCAGCTTACACGACTGGCTCGCGCCGCCAACCATCAAGGCGTTGTCGCGGTCACAGCGGAAAAGCAATACAACGACGTTGACGATATCCTGGCTGCCAAGCGTGGCACGCACAGTTTTGTTCTGCTGCTGGATGGCATCGAGGATCCGCACAACCTTGGCGCGATTATCCGTACAGCGGAAGGTGCAGGCGCTGATGGCATCATAATCCCTGAGCGACGTGCTGTTGGGGTAACCGGAACGGTGGTCAAGGCGTCTGCCGGAGCGTCAGAGTATCTGCCGATTGCGCGCGTTACGAACGCTGGCCGCGCGTTGGAAGAATTGAAGTCGCGCAATATATGGACTGTTGGCCTGGATGAGCGTGGCGACAAACTGTACGACGAGATCGACTACAAAATGGATTGCGCTCTTGTGCTGGGAGCTGAAGGCCACGGCCTGCATGAACAAATCCGCAAGAAGTGCGACTTCCTGGTGAAGATCCCGATGGCCGGTAAAGTGCCGTCACTGAATGTGTCTGTGGCTGCGGCAATCGTGATGTATGAAGTGGCACGGCAGAGGCGAAAATAAATTGCGCGGACTTACTTTGCACAAAAGCAAATCTCACCACAGATAAGCACGGATAATACGGATTTACTAATTCAAGACTTGGCCTCGATTGAACTTTTGATCCGTGTAAATCAGTATTATCTACCGTATCCGTGGTAAGGTTTGGCTTTTTGTGCAAAGCGGGCGTCGCACTATCAATGATCATGCTATTTCTTCTCTGGCCGCTTCTTCGCCTTGACCTCTATTGCCAAATTGCCGTTGCGAGTATTTGTAAAGCGCAGCTTGATTCGCCCTTCTTCGTCCAGCGTGATCACCGCAGGCGTATTCACCTCAGTCAGCATCCATCCCGCTGGAAGCGTCACGTAATTCAGCGGACGTCCCAGAGTTCGTGTCCAGGTCAGCTCTCCATCTTTCACTACATAACCAACCGGGTCGGTATATGTTTCCTGTACGCGCACGCGCGTTGACTGGCCTTCGCCCACCGGATGTTCAAGGTCGCCCTGCACTGCCACTGAATCCGGTTCCACTGGCTCGGGATAATAGCCGAGCGCGTTTACGTCTTTGCCCGCGACGGTTGAAGTCTTCAGCGGCTTGCCCGTATCAAGATCGGTCATCTTCGCGTCTGGTGCCACAACGCTTCCCTTGCGCACAAAGCTGTGAACCGACTTCTGTCCCACTCGCGTCACCGTGAAATCATGAGAGATGCGGAACTGATGCGTCGAAGGTTCAAGCAGCCAATAACTGATCTCGCGGTCCTGCTCCGCGCGATGAAAAGATTCATCCTGCGCCAGCAGAGCAGCCGTCAGCAACAAGAAACAAACTAAAGCGATTTTCCTCACGGCAGCCTCCTTGCCACAATCTTTACCGGAAGCTGGTCGTCGCGATCATTCAGAAAGCTAACGCGTATTCGTCCATCCACATCCGTAGAAACAATCCCCGGCGACTCGCACTCCACCAGCTCCCAGCCTTTAGGCAGCAGTACCACATTGCGCTTGATGCCAAGCGGCCGCACAAACACCAGCCTTCCGTCAGCCACTGTATAGGAAGACACATCCGTATAAGTCTTGAAGATGCGGATACGCGTCTCTCCGCCTTTCGGCACCGGTCCCGGCAAATGGACTTTGATGAACTCTGCTTTGTCGGATGTATCCGGCGAAACAAGGCCAGTCGCCTTTGCATCTTTGCCGTTCACCGTTTCAAACTTCAATTCTTTTCCGCTGCTGCGCTCAATCACCCTTTCCTTCGTCGCTACGGACCCAGGCCGGATGGGATTGAAGAAGAATTGCGCGCCTTCGCGCGTCGTCGTTACGTCATAGGTAATGGCAAATTGATGTGTTTCCGGTTGCTGGAGTTCGTACAACGTAAACTCATCGGCAGCCACAAGCGGCACGCTCAACAGGCAAAGTATCAACAAGATCTTTCGCGTCATAGCGGGCGGAGTTTATCACATCAGCCGCCGAAAATAGCATCGCTCCAATTTGTAATGTCGGAGCAGCGCACTGACTAGATCGCCGTTATTACAAATCTGCAATGTCATGCTTCTGCATATAATTGAATGACGAATGGCTCCTAACAGAATTTGGCTGGCAACAAGATGCGTTTGGGCGCTGGTCTGCCTCGCCACCGCGCTATGGGCCGAGCCAATCAAACAACTCAAGCCCACGGGATACGTGAATGATTTTGCCGGCGTGCTTGATGCCTCGTCCTCGAAGTCGATTCGCAACATCTGCGAGCAGATTGATCAAAAAGCTCATGCCCAAATCGCTGTCGTCACCATCCATTCGTTAGACGGCGCGGATATTGAAAGTTACGCTTCTGATCTCTACAAAGCATGGGGAATCGGGCCAAAATCCAGCAATCGCGGCGTTTTGATCCTCTTGGCGATCAACGATCGCCAGCGCCGAATTGAGGTGAGCTATGGGCTTGAGCCCATCCTGCCTGATGGGAAAGTAGGTGGCTTTGGCCGTGAGGCCGTTCCGTTGCTCAGGCAGAATCAATACGGCCCTGCTGTTCTGCTCATGACGCAGCGCGTCGCTGGCGTGATCGCCGCCGATACTGGCATAACACTTCAAGGCCCTGAACCGCCGCGTCCACCGCCAGATGAGCGTCCCGCGAGTGGCCCGTCCGCCGGAGCCATTCTTTTTGGAATAGTTATTGTCCTGATTGTCTTCTCCTTATTGTCCAGGGCAGGCGGCGGAGGCTTGCTTTGGTTCTTGCTCGGCATGTTCATGAACAGCGGTGGCAGAGGTGGCGGCAGTAGTTGGGGCGGCGGCGGCGGATTTGGCGGTGGCGGTGGTTTTGGTGGTTTTGGCGGCGGCAGTTCTGGAGGAGGCGGCGCAAGCGGCAGCTGGTAGCCGCAAAGACGCCTATAACTTATGCAAGCAGAAAAACAGATTACGGACTTTGTAAATAGCTTCAAACAGGCCGCTGGCGGAAATCTGGAATGCGTGGCGCTTTTCGGATCAGCGGCATCCGGTGAATTCCATGCCGACTATTCTGACATCAACATGCTTTGCGTGGTGCGAGAGCTTTCCACTCCGGTCCTTGCCGGGCTGGCGCCAACAATCGTTGCGTGGACTCGAAAAAAGTTCCCTGCTCCGCTAATTTTCTCGCGCGCTGAATTAGAGCAATCCACGGATGTGTTTGCCATTGAAATGCTCGATATCCGCCAGCGCCACCATATCCTCTACGGCGAAGATATTTTTACAGGGATAAACGTCCCCATGGACCGTCATCGCGTTCAACTGGAGCATGAGCTGCGCACCAAACTGCTCACGTTGCGGCAAAGCTATCTTCGCGGCGGGCGATGACAAACGCGTTCGGCGGTTGATGCTTGATTCCATTTCCGCTTTCAGCACGCTGTTCCGGCATACGCTGATTGCCATGGGTGAACAACCTGCTCCTCACACGGCGGACAACATTAGGCGATTGGCCGAACGGACCGGTTTTGACCCAGCAATTTTTCTCATGTTGTTGCAGGTGCGCCAACGGACGGCAAAGGAACATGAGATCAAAGCTGCTTCCGCGTTTGCACAATACCTGGATGGCATAAACGCAGTGGTTCAGGCAGTCGATGCGCTTTGATCGCAATACAGTAAGGCTCGAAGGTAAATGGAGGAGAAGATGAAGGCTTGGATAGCAATAGGAATCATCGTATTGCTGCTGATTGTTGGATGCAGCAGTTATGTAGGCGCCAAGAATCAGATGGTCACGAAGAATGAGACTGTAAAGGCCGCGTGGTCGCAGGTCGATATCGTGCTGCAACGCCGTGCTGACCTGATTCCCAACTTGGTTGAGACGGTGAAGGGTTTTGCTTTGCAGGAACAAACCGTTTTTGGCGACATTGCCAAAGCACGTTCGCGTTTGCTCTCCGCCAATACCCCTGCGGACAAAATCGCCGCCAACCAACAACTTGATAGTGCCCTGGGACGTCTTCTGGTGGTCGTGGAAAACTACCCGCAATTGAAGTCGAATGAAAACTTTTTGCGACTGCAGGATGAACTGGCCGGGACCGAAAACCGTATAGCCGTGGAACGCAAGCGGTACAACGACGCCTTGCAGGACTACAACACTTTCATCGGCCTTTTCCCAAACAGCATTTGGGCCGGGATGGCCGGATTCAAGCGCAATGACGCTTATTTTGCCGCGAGTGAAGGCTCAAGGACTGCGCCAAAAGTAGATTTTTCCGGCGTAAAACCTACACCGCCCGCGCAAGCCACGCCGCAACCGGCACATTAATATCGTTTGGGCCGCGGCTCCGGCTGCGGCCCAATCTGTTAGCTGACCAACCCAATCCTGCGTATCAGATTTTGAAACCTTGGATCGGACCGGACTTCATCGAGCATCGGTTCAACATTGAGCCACGTCAGGCCATCGGCGCGGTCGTCATAAGCTTTTTCCAGCCACATCATCGCTTTGTCTTTATCGCCCAGACCCGCAAAGAGCATTCCAAAATAAGTTGGCGGTATGTAACGCTTCTTTGCTGCTGACTTAAACGCCTCAGCCAGTTTCATGGTCTCAGCTTTTTTCCCGCTCACGGCATAGGCCAGCCCTAGTGCCGCATCCATCAGCGGCATCTCGCCGGTTTCCGTTCGCGCCTGCTTCAGGTGTGCAATGGCTTTGGCGTGCTCATTCAATCGCATGTAAGCGCGGCCGGCAATAAAGTGCAGCATAAAGTATTCTGGATCCAACTGCTTTGCTTTTTCACATTCGTCCACTGCGCGCTGGTATTCGCGGCCAAAGTAGTAAGCAGCAGCGCGCGTTGTGTGGACAGCGACCAGCCGATGCGGATCTGTCTCCTGCACAATGCTCATCGTTTGCTCAATCTCGTCAAATGCCGCGTCGCGTCTTCCCAGCGCCAGCAGCATCCATGAGTACCACAGGTGTGTATCGGCATGATCTGGGTTCAGCTCGATCGCCAGTTCGTAGCCTGCCGCAGCTTCTTCCCATTTCCAGTGGTAATGGTGGTTCACCAGCGCCAGCGCCGTGTGCGCCTCAGCGAATGAGTTGTCCAGTTCCACGGCCTTGCGGGCGGGCTTCTCGGCCTTTGGCATGGCTTCGCGCGGCGGCAGGAAATCAAACGGCGCTATCGCCAGCAACGCATACGCGCTGGCCAGCCCGGCATGCGCTGGAGCATATTTTTCGTCGAGCTGGATGGCTCGCTCAAAGTCCTCAATGCTTTTGCTGATGGCGGCAGGAGTCATCTGATGCAGGTTGAATCGCGCCTTCAGGTAAGCATCGTATGCCGCGGGCTGTACCTGTCCACGCCCTTTTTGCAGATCAGAGAGACGCGTGCTCTGCGAAAGATTCAGCGCCAGGTTGATCTCGCGCGCAATCGCCTGTGCAATATCAGCCTGCACGTTGAGCACGTCACTCAAATCGCGTTCATAGGTTTCCGCCCAGAGCTGCGTCTGGTCTTTTAATTGGATAAGCTGCGCCGTAATGCGAACCCGATTTCCTCCGCGCCGCACCTTCCCTTCCAGAACATATCCCACGCCAAGGTCCTTCTTCATCTGCTCCAGAGATTTGCTGCTGGTGTCATAGTGCTCCGCCGTGGTGCGCGCAATCACCGCCAACTCCGGTGTCTGCAGCCGCGTGATCTGCGTAATCATCTCCTCA
>CAWHQH010000038.1:0-98084 GCA_963831465.1 Terriglobia bacterium
TGAGCGTAAGTCACTCAACTTTTAGCATTGACAAACCTACCGCTTTTGCCTCATAATTAGCACTCGATGGGAATGAGTGCTAGCAGCTCCACTTGCTTCCCGGACAGCCTTACTAAAAATCCCAAATATTTTGAGCACACAATTTGAAAGGAGCAGTTCGCATGGCACAGAAGTTGACCCCGCTACATGACCGCGTTGTCATCCGCCGGATTCAGGAAACAGAGACGATCCGTGGTGGCATTATCATCCCCGACACCGCGAAAGAGAAACCCCAGGAAGGCATAGTTATCGCTGCTGGAACCGGCAAGTTTGAAAAAGGGCAGACCGTTCCCCTGGCAGTAAAAGAAGGCGACCGCGTTCTGTTCGGCAAGTATTCCGGATCGGAAATCAAGATTGACGGCGAAGAGCTGCTGATCATGAAGGAAGACGAGATCCTTGGAATCATCACGGGCGGAGTTACTAAGGCAGAAAAGCCCGAAAAAGCCGGCGCGGCGAGACGGTAACAAAGCAGCCATTAGCCTTTGGCCCTTAGCCGGTTGATTCAAAGCTGGCGCGTTAGCCAACCATAAAGATTTTAGATCGAAACATTTTCTGCGGAAATTCCGCAATGAATCTTGATAGGAGAGAACAATGCCAAAAATTATTGTGCACGGTGAAGAATCCCGCCAGGCGATCCTGCGCGGAGTGAATGTACTGGCGGATGCAGTAAAAGTGACGCTTGGTCCCCGCGGCCGCAACGTGGTCATCAACAAGAAGTTCGGTTCCCCCGTCATCACTAAAGACGGCGTGACCGTGGCCAAGGAAATTGAACTGGGCGATAATCTGGAAAATATGGGCGCACAGATGGTGCGTGAAGTGGCCAGCAAGACCAGCGATGTTGCTGGTGACGGCACCACTACCGCAACCGTTCTGGCCCAGGCCATCTATCGTGACGGCGTAAAGACCGTTGCTGCGGGCGCAAACCCCATGGCGCTGAAGCGCGGCATTGAGCGCGCAGTGAATACCATTTGCGGCGTCATGAACAAGGATGGCGAGCGCAGCAAGGGCTTCCTGGATTCCCTTTCCAAGCCTGTCAGCGGCGACATGATTGCCCAGGTGGGCACCATTTCCGCCAACAACGATGAAACCATTGGACGCATTATTGCCGAAGCCATGAAGAAAGTCGGCAAAGACGGCGTAATCACCGTGGAAGAGTCCCGCACAATGGAAACGAGCCTGGAAGTTGTTGAGGGCATGCAGTTTGACCGCGGCTATCTCTCACCCTACTTTGTTACCGACCCTGAGCGGATGGAAGCCATTCTGGACGACGCGCTCATCCTCATCAATGAAAAGAAAATCAGCACCATGAAGGACCTGCTTCCGATCCTGGAACAGGTGGCCAAAGCCGGCCGTCCGCTGCTCATCATCGCTGAAGATGTTGATGGCGAAGCGCTGGCCACACTGGTGGTGAACAAGCTGCGTGGCACGCTGCAGGTTTGCGCGGTAAAAGCGCCTGGCTTCGGCGATCGGCGCAAAGCCATGCTGCAGGACATCGCGATCCTGACCGGCGGCAAAGCCATTACAGAAGATCTTGGCATCAAAATGGAAAGCATCGAGCTGGCTGATCTGGGCCGCGCCAAGAAAATCACGGTGGACAAGGACAACTGCACGATTGTGGAAGGCAAAGGCAAGGGCGGTGAGATTGAAGGCCGCGTGCGCGAAATCCGCGCTCAGTCGGAAAAAGCGACCAGCGACTATGACCGCGAGAAGCTGCAGGAGCGGTTGGCGAAGCTGGTGGGTGGCGTTGCCGTAATCAAAGTGGGCGCCGCGACCGAAACTGAAATGAAAGAAAAGAAAGCCCGCGTGGAAGATGCAATGCACGC
The DNA here is from genome assembly GCA_963831465.1 of Terriglobia bacterium. Classification (GTDB taxonomy): domain Bacteria; phylum Acidobacteriota; class Terriglobia; order Terriglobales; family Acidobacteriaceae; genus Angelobacter. Next base: position 1,863 of record CAWHQH010000038.1, read on the forward strand.
AACCCGCGCTGCCGTGGAAGAAGGCATTGTCCCCGGTGGTGGCGTAGCCCTGGTGCGTTGCCAGTCTGCCCTGGATGACCTCAAGTTCAAGAATGACGACGAGGAAACTGGAGCGGAAATCGTAAAGCGTGCGCTGGAAGAGCCTTTGCGCCAGATCGTGGCGAACTCCGGCGAAGAGGGTGCAATCGTTGTGGGCAAGATCCGCGACTCGAAAGAGAACAACTACGGATACAACGCCCAGAACGATAAGTTTGAAGACCTGGTGAAGGCCGGCGTAATCGATCCTACCAAGGTGACCCGCACCGCCCTGCAGAACGCGGCTTCCATTGCTGCTCTGATGCTGACTACCGAAGCTCTGGTCTCCGATGTTCCGGAAGACAAGAAAGCTCCGGCCGGCGGCGGCGACCACGGAGGCGGCTATCCGGGAATGTAATTTCGCAAGCTGTTAGCTTCTTAAACATTCAGCCCTCGCAGCGATGCGGGGGCTTTTTTGTGTCGCTGCGCTCCGAACCGCTCCGCGTTCTCGCCGATTCTGAACCGCCTATTGCGCTTGATGCATGTATCTCGGCACGCAAGTCGGCCTCGCCGCATCAGTCCACTCCTACCCCTTGAGCTTCGCTCCAAGCCGCTACGCAGTCTCGCAGCCCTGAAGGGACCAACTCGCTTGACGCAATCGACGCAGCGTGTGGCTGGATTTAGAAGAGCTCAGCGTGGGATTGTTACGCATGAAAAAAACGCACCGGCCAAAGCCGGTGCGTGGAGTGTTTGTTATGAGTTTAAACCTAGAACTGTAGTTTCACCGCGAATTGCAACTGCCGGGAGGATCCAGAATCGCCAGTTGGGAAACGCGTGCTGCCGATAGTGGAAAAGCTACCGAGCTGGTTGCCCGGGTTGGCCGCGAAGGCTGGCTGCAGAGATGCCGCCAGAAAACCTCCGGAAGCTCCAGGTTGGCCGTAGTTCGGGTGGTTGAGCACGTCGAACGCGTCAGCACGGAGCTGCAGATTCAACCTTTCGCTGATCTTTGTGTTCTTAACCAAGGCCAAGTCCATATTTGTGAATCCAGGTCCATATACGCTGTTGCGACCCACATTGCCAAATGTCAGAGTGCCCGGAACACAGGTTGGTGTTACCGTCTTGCTTGTCAGGTTTGTCGTAGTCAGCGTACAAGGAACTGACAACACACCGGGGTTCGATATCCACTGTCCTAACGGGTTGCCGCTCGTCTCGATGGGACCACTGGCATTGAGAGTTATCGTGCTGCCAACACCATTGAAGCTGGACGAGTTGAATGCAACCAGGTTAAATGGATTGCCAGTCTGCCATTGCACAACTGGGGCGATTTCCCATCCGCTGACCACACGATTCCCCTTGAAGGGCAGATCGTAGATGGCGTTCGCAACGATACGATGACGAGCGTCAAAGTCGGAGCTGCCACGGCTAAGGAAGATGTCATTACTGTTTTGAACCTGAATGCCCGCGTCGTTGCGCGAAACATCATCGATTGAATGCGAATAGGTATACGAAGCGTTAAGTTGCAATCCGTTCGTCACCTTTTGTGTGTATGTTGCCCACAGCGCATTGTAAATTGAGTTGCTGCCGCTCTCGCGCTCAGTGATGGAAGCCGCCAACGGCACGCCAGGCAAGAATGGGCTGTTCGGTGAAAGTCTCTGGAATGGCAAGTTCACATTCGTCGCGCCGGTTCCAACCTGACCTAAGACGGCCGTCTGGTTTGCGTTGATATCATTTTCAAGATGTGTTCCCTTATTTCCAAAATAGCCGATCATCGCGGATGAATTGCGGGTCAGCTGCTGCTGGATATTCAGGTTCCACGACTGAACATCAGCATTCTTGAAATTGGGATTGACAAAAATCGGGGCAACGCTGCTGGGCGTGCCGTTAAACAGCGCCGGCAAGGCGGCAAACGTTTGCTGGGTCGCGATGCTGATGGGCAATGCAAATGGAGGGTTGGAGGTAAGGCCAGTTACGACACCTGTAATCGGCTGATCAATCTGATATGCATAGCCAGAACGCAGTATAGTCTTGCCGTCATGGAAGACATCCCAGGCAAAACCAACACGCGGCTGAAAGTTTTTATTTTGCTGAGAATAAGGTTCCGTTGTGGGTTCAAGGGTGCTGCCAAAGGCGCCGCCCGGTACAAAGTTGACAAACCGGTTGGCACCTTCTGACGGTGTCATGTTCCATCCGTAGCGCAAGCCGAGCTCAACAGTTAAATATGGCTTGACCTTGAAGCTGTCCATGCCATAGAAATCCAAGGCTCCCACATTGATGCGGTTGGCTACATTTCCAATTGTTCTGGCGGAAGAATCTGCAGTTCCGTTAATAAAGTTGGCAACGCTATTGAACACCAACTGCCCGGGATCACCGTTGAAGTTTGAGTTTTTGAAATCACGGAATTCCGTGCCAAACTTGAAGGAGTGTCGTCCTCTGACATAGCTAAAATTGTCAGCGATAACAGCAGTCGTATCGCCACGCCCCTGCGGAAATGTCCTCTCATCTCCGAATGTTGGGCCGCCTGTGATAGCAATCGTAGGCATGAACGCTTCATTCGGTCCCAGAGTTGTGCCCAGTCCCAGGCTGTTGGGGTCAGTCAGGTTATTTGGAGTGAAGGTAATCAGAATGCGGTTTACACCCAGATTCAGTTCATTCACCATGGAAGAGTTCAATACATGGGATTCACCAAGCGTAAACACCTGACGAATGCCGGCGCGCGTATCGCCGAATCCAGGTATATTGGCGCCCTGGGTTGGCTCCTGGCGCAAATCGTGCTGATTTACGTAGTAACCATGGAGGCGGTCGCGATCGCTGAAGTTATGCTGAATATCGATCGTTCCCTGGTCGATATTCACTGGTGCAGTCGCTGAACCAAAAAATGCCGGCGAACCATTAAGAGTACCATTGGCGGCCGGAACTAATGCGGCAAGGGATTTGACGACCGGATTTGTGCTCGCTGCTATTTGTGCAACCTGTGTTTGGCTGAACACAAGCGCACTGGTGTTCAAGCCCTGCCGATGGCGCTCACCTTCATACGTAGCAAAGAAGAACGTCTTATCTTTGAAGATTGGACCGCCAAAATCGCCGCCAAACTGATTCCTCTTGAACGGGCTTTGCGGTTGGGTCACCGGATTGAATGCGTTACGTGCATCAAATACGTTGTTCCTCACATAGTCATAGAGTTCGCCATGGAATTGATTTGAGCCAGAACGGGACGCAATGGTAACAATCGCGCCGGCGTTGCGACCGTATTCAGCACTGTAGGTAGAATTATCCACCTTGAATTCTGAAACGGTATTGATGGTCGGTTGAAACGTGACCTGGTTCTGCGCCATGTCGTTCAGATTAATGCCATTGACCATCCAGTTCACGGCATCTTCACGCATCCCGGCGGTATTCACGGCAAATGCTCCCTGGCCGCGGAGCGGGGCGGTCAGGAAACCGTTCTGAGGGGCGGTAACGGTGCCGGGAATCAACAGGGCCAGATCTACAAAATGGCGGCCGTTCAAAGGCAGTTCCTGTACGGTCCTCTGATTGATGGTCGAGCCAACGGTCATCGTGGTTGATTCAATCAACGGAGCTGTCGCTTCTACCGTAACAACTTCAGACGTACTGGCCACTTTCAGCCCGAAATTTTGGACTACGTTATTGCTAATATCAGCAACAATGTTCTTTGCCAATTGTGTCTCAAATCCATTCATCTCGACTTGGACGCTATATGTCCCAGGAGGCAGGGCGGCTACTTCATAAGCACCAATGGAATTGGTTTGAGTGGTTCGCTCGATTCCAAGGGCCGAATTTTTTACAATTACCTTTGCGCCGACGATCGCGGCGCCGCTGGCGTCACTTACGCTACCTAAAATTTTGGCTGTAGTTTGGGAAAATGCGCTCGCTGCAAATACCAGAAGAATCACTGATAGCATCAACGGGGAAAGGGCTACCTTCTTTAACATCTCATCTCCCTCCTAAAGGAAACGGCAAGTTTTTCGGCAGAAATTTAGAATTAAGGCATAAAAACTAAAACAGAGTTGTAGTTTTGTTTAATTGTCTCAAGAAATAATTGACGCCGAGCCTTTAATTGTTTGGTGCAAGCAGAGTTCCATTTCCTGTAGAGCGTAAGTGGCTGATTTAATTGAATTCTAGAATCTTGGGGGGACAGGTAGCTCCCAATATCAGTAGAGATGGAAAGGCGGGACTATTAAAATTGGAAGCGGCTAGGAGTCAAATAGCTGGCCGATATGCGAGAGTCAATGGTGACCATTTACTTACAAAGGATCTGCTTGTGGCCTATTTAGCTTTTATTTCGGCGCTGGAGTGCTTGGCATTGGAAGCCGGGTTCCGCTTGTCGCGCGAGGTCTGATTACGTTTTCCGCCTGTGCTGGGGTGGCATTCATCACGTCAACTGTAAGCGGACGCTCCAATACCATCTCAAGCGCAGTGTTCTGGTCGATGCGGACGTCCTGTCCGCGCGTGAATAGCACCTGACCCAATCCAACAGCAGCGCCTGCAAGGCCTCCAATGCCCGCGCCCTTTGCGCCGCCTGTGGCTACAGCTCCAACTACTGCGCCAGTTGCGCCCGTCTTAGCGACGGTTCCTGCGTCTTTACCTTTTTGACCGTCGGCTTTTACCGTGCCTTCTTTATCGGTAACGGTGCTGTTGCGGGAGCCAGGCGCGTTTTCCAGAGCTCCAGGCAGATCGATGGTGTAGCCGTTGGGAAAAATCATTGTGGTGAAGTTGAACAAGATCTCCGCCCGACCCTTGATTCTTCCCGCGCGCTTCACCTGGGCGATCTTACCTTTTACGTAAGTGCCGGCCGGAATTACAGCCACATTGTCCTGAGTGATGGGAAAGCTGGTCTGGCAGTAAACTCCATCGCCAACTTTGGCGGTCTTTGTATCGATGGGACTCCTTAAGTGAAGCAATACCTGAGTGCCGGCGGGGACGGTAATCTGTGTCGTTTTGGTGTCGACAATATTATTGCTAACAGTAACCGTTTCAGTTTGCGCTGAAGCGCAAACTGCCGATCCCAGCATAAGGAAAAAGACGACACCGCGCATGTGAGTACCTCACTTAGGAAGGTATTGTAGAACTAGCCTGGAACGTAGTCACCTGCTGTTTTTTGCCTGCTCCATTTCAGAAATAATGGCCTGGGTCGCTCTGGCAGGATCGGGTGCGTGGGTAATCGGCCGACCGACGACGATATGGCTGGCTCCGTTGCTAATTGCCTGCGCTGGTGTGGCGATCCGCTGCTGGTCATTTGTTTCTGCGCCTGACGGACGAATGCCCGGCGTGACAATGGCAAAGCCTTCTCCCAGAGCTTTTCTCACCATCGATGATTCCCACGGAGAGGCAACAATTCCCTGACAACCTGAGCTCTGCGCGAGAGAAGCCATGCGCAGTACTTGATCTGAAGCGCGTCCTAAAACCCCGATCTCCTGCATATCTTCATCGCTTAGGCTGGTCAGGACCGTCACGGCCAGAAGGTTTATACGTCCTGCCGAGGCTTCAGTGGCCGCGCGCAGCATAGCCGAGCCGCCGCTTGCATGGATAGTGAGCATGTGAGCCCCAAGTTCGGTCGCTGCTTTCACTGCCAGAGCGGCGGTCGTAGGAATGTCATGAAGTTTTAGATCGAGAAATACCCGCCGACCAGAGCTAACCAGATCGCGGACAATGCTTGGGCCTTCGGCGATAAAAAGCTGGAGTCCGACTTTATAGATTCCCGCGGCGTCGCCTATGCGTGACACAAGCTTTTGCGCTTCAGCGGCGCTGGAAACATCCAGGGCGACGATGAGGCGCTCCCGCATCCCGGAGGATGCGGGCAGACCCGCTACCACAGGAGAATGAATGGCCATGCTCCCTAGTATATGTATTTTTCGGTTTTATTGAGCACTAGTAGCCGCGATTCATCGCCACATTTTCCGGCTGAACCAGATCAATGCGGATACGCTCAACGCCATCACGGAAATTGAGCATCCGGGCGGCGCTATAGCTCAGGTCCATAATGCGGTTTCCAACGTACGGTCCCCGATCATTGACCCGAACGATGATCCACTTGCCATTCTTCAGGTTCGTTACCTTTACAAAACTCCCAAGCGGGAGCTTCCGGTGGGCAGCGGTGAACTCGAACATGTCAAAGTCTTCGCCGCTGGCCGTGGTCTTGCCGTGAAATTGCTTGCCATACCAGGATGCCGTTCCGACCTGGTAGGGTTTTGGTTCAGCCTTTGAACTCTTATGTGTTTGGTTTTGGGCTGAGCTGGGTGCCATGGGGATGGCGCTATTTTTTACCTGGGGTTGTTGGTGGTTTGGAACCGGTGCCGCCCCCACGTTGGCAGCCGTAAAGCAGGCCACCGCCAGAATGGACAGTACTCTGTTCATGCAAACTCCTTAACATACAGAATCTGGGTTCCCCTCGTGACATCGCCGCTAATTCTATGAAATCAGAAGTCCAAGTGGCAACCGCCTTATGTTCTCCTGAAACTACAGGCGTGTCTTTTTTGCAACAGCAAGGGATCCCGCTAAGCTCCTAAGGTCAGGCCAGTTACCTTAATTCAGCACCCAAAGTAAGATGCTAGGGGCTAGATAGCTGTTGTTCAGACACGACCGTCGATTTTCTTTGTAAGTTGCTGATTTTAATGGTTATAAATAAATAAGTCACTTTTTCTCGAAAGTGACCAAAGAAGTGCCGTTTGAACTCCCAAGATGGCTTTTCCGCAGATGACGACGGCCTGCTTGATCTCTCTCCTTTCTTTATACTTGTCGGCATGGCTACTGATCGCGAAGTCGAGATCAAGTTCAGGATTGACGACATTGAAGCCTTAACCGCCAATCTCCAGGCGGCTGGTTTCCGCCTGATTACCCCTCGCACCCACGAGATGAACACCCTTTACGATCAGTCCGGAGGTAAATTGCGCAGAAGAGGAGCCCTTCTCAGGCTCCGCGAGTACGGCCCACGATGGACGCTGACCTATAAAGACTGTAGCGGGAGGCAATCTGGCCTACACAAGTCGAGGCGGGAGATTGAGACGAAAGTCGAAAACGGCGAAGCTATGGCCCGGATCATTGAGGCCGTAGGCTTCAGCCCGAGCTTCCGCTATGAAAAGTTTCGCAGCGAATGGGCCGACTCCAACGGTCACGTCGTAATCGACGAAACGCCTATCGGCAACTTTGGCGAAATTGAAGGCGAGGCCAGGTGGATTGACGCCACTGCCAAGCGCCTGAACATTTCTGTGAAGAGTTACCTCAAAGAGTCTTACGCGGAACTGTTTGCCGCCTGGAAGCGTAAGACAAAGAGCAAAGCGAAGGAAATGACGTTCAAGGCAATCAGGAGCTAGTCTTGAAACTAAACGGATCGATGCTCAGTGCATCTCGTCCCGCCCCTGTTAATGTCACCTGTGAGTTCTGGCTTTCGCGCTACAATTCTTTTCGTCCTGTTCTTCCCTTCCCAGGAGTCCGCGAATGTATGACTACATCATCATTGGCGCCGGGTCTGCCGGATGCGTTCTAGCGAACCGCTTAACCGAAGATCCCAAAGTAAAAGTGCTGCTGCTGGAAGCAGGCTGCCGCGACACCCGAAAAGAGATTCACATTCCGCTGGCGTTCTCCAAGCTCTTTAAGGGCTCGTGTGACTGGACATATTTCACGGAACCGGAAGCGCAGCTAGGCAATCGCAGCCTGTACTGGCCGCGCGGCAAAATGCTTGGCGGCAGCAGTTCAATGAATGCCATGATTTATATTCGCGGCAATCGTGCCGATTACGATCAATGGCGCGATCTGGGCAATCCCGGCTGGGGCTATGCGGACGTGCTGCCCTACTTTAAAAAGTCGGAAAAGCAGGAACGTGGCGCATCGGAATATCACGGCACTTCAGGGCCGCTCTGCGTAAGCGATTTGCGGACAGTCAATCCGCTAGCGGAAGCGTTTGTTGCCGCAGGAGAAGAAATGGGCTTGCAGCGCAACGCAGATTTTAATGGCGCGGAACAGGATGGAGTTGGCTTTTATCAGGTCACGCAAAACAAAGGCAAGCGCCATAGCGCGGCCGCGGCTTTTCTCCGTCCGGTGATGTCCCGCAAGAACCTGACGGTAAAAACCGAAACGCATGTTTTTGGGATCTATTTTGAAGGCAAGCGCGCAGCGATTGTTAGCTTTCAGCAGGGTAACAACAGCGTGCAGGAGCGGGCCGAACGCGAAATCATTCTGTGTGCCGGCGCTATTGGCTCGCCGCAACTGCTCATGCTCTCCGGTGTGGGTCCGGCCGAACATCTGCGCCACTTCAATGTTCCTGTTACGTGCGATCTACCGGGAGTTGGCAAGAACCTGCAAGACCATGCGGCTTGCGCCACGGTGTATGAATGCACCAAGCCGGTCAGCCTGGCCAGTGCAGAAAGCTTGCCTAACCTTATGCGCTACATGATTTCAAAACGCGGACCACTGACCTCAAACGTGGCTGAGGCCGGCGCTTTTGTCAAAACCTCTTCCCGCGCCCAGATTCCCGATCTGCAATTTCATTTTGGCGTTGGCTATTTTGTTGAGCACGGATTCCAGCAGATCAAGGGGCACGCCTTCACCATGGGGCCAACGCTTCTGCATCCATTCAGCCGTGGCGATATCCGTCTGCGCTCTTCTAATCCGCTGGACTCTCCCGCTATCCGCGCGAATTACCTTTCTGACTCTCGCGACATGGACGTAATGCTGGAAGGCATTAAGCTCTCCCGCAGGTTAGCGGCGACGAAGGCTTTTGACGCCTATCGCGGCACGGAACTCCATCCTGGGCCGGCGGCAAAAGATGATGCCGCTTTGCGAGCACATATCGCCAAGTTTACTGAGACGCTCTACCATCCAGTTGGAACGTGCAAGATGGGCAATGACGATTCCTCTGTGGTCGATTCAGAGCTTCGCGTTCACGGCGTTGAAGGATTGCGGGTCGTAGATGCTTCAATCATGCCAACCGTAGTCGGCGGCAATACCAACGCGCCGACCATCATGATTGCCGAGAAAGCGGCAGAGATGATCAGGAATGGAGCGGCGGCGCGTATGACTGAAAACTACGTGGGAACCATGCAGTCAAGGTAGAAACGTAACATGCTACGTCTTTAGACGGAAGATTTTTCTATCTCAGGCACTTGACCAGGATTGATAGATCTAAGCGCATTGAGAACAGCGGGGACAAGCGGCTCCAGATCCTCTATGTCATTCGATTGCGCGCAATCAGTCTGGGCCAGTAATTCCCGTTCGTCACGCGAACTTCAGAAAGAATTGCCATTTAAGTTGAGATGAGAAGTCAGGGCCTTCAAAGCTGATTCCCTGTTCGTCAACTGCCGTCGAGCGCGGACCGTGCAGTGATCGAGTCTTCCGGTACGCCGCCTTTATAGCGCGTTTGAACAGCAGCGGGCGCGACAGAGCAAAAACGGTGAAGCCCAGTGGCAGGATCATAAGATTATCCCAATGGAAGCCCCACGCAAACATAACCCAGAGAACACCTAAACCAACTAGCACTCCCCAGTAAGGCAGGATTCGGTAGACCACCCGTGTGAATGTTCTGGGGTGATTTCTAATCGCAAGCTTCTGTGCGTCGAGATAATCCTGCTCGGAGATTTCATAGTTGATCTGACAGTTGGAGTTCACAACGAGGAGTTTACATCGGTAGTTTGCGCTTCGCCTACGCTGCGCGCCAGCCTTCGGCAGAAAGGAAAGAAGCTTTTTCGGGCGCTTTACGGAACGGCTGAAGCGATGCCCTGACACTTCCACCCCATCACGCGAAAAGCGCGCGTGGTGGGGGCCCCGGTACTTGTTTGGTGAGGCGAAAATTGCGCTGCGAGGGAAAGAGCACCCACCCTTTTCTCTGAGCGCAAAAACAAAAGACGCGCTCTATGCAAAGGATGGTGCACCCGGCGGGTGACCGGCCAGCACTTATGCTACAAAAACTCAATTGACGGACTAATGGTACGCCCTTAAGATACTAGAATCCCCTAGCTTATCGCAGCAGATATTTGTTGCTTGCTGCGGCTGGTGTTCAGCCAGCCCGAAAGTATTGGGAGGAATTCTCCCCCCGTTCGCACAGAGCGCTCCGGGGGGTACGCTTGAAGTAGGGGAAATGGCGTCGTGGCTCGCGCATCCGCGTTATGTTCTCGTTCGCGAAGGGCTGATCAACCACCTTCGGAGGACTCGGTATCGCTTCCGAAAACTTGATCCAGTCATCTTCTTGTGCGGGGCAAACGAGAGTAAGAGTCGCGACGCTATTCGCCAATATCTTGCGAAACACGTTCCCGACCTAGACGTATTTTATGCTGAGAAAGTATGGCGCGAAATTGTAAGTCTGGGAGAGCGTGATGCATTGCAGATGGAAGAGGATCTGGCAAAGCTCGCAGACATGATCATTGTTATTGTTGAAAGTGCCGGTACTCTTACTGAGCTTGGTGCATTTTCACTCAGCCCAAGCCTTCGCCAAAAGCTCTTGGCAATTGTAGATGAAAAGCACAAGGCCGATGAATCTTTCATAAATACCGGCCCCCTACACTGGATAGATAAAGAATCTGCATTCACGCCCACCATATACACCAATCTCTCTATAGTGCTCTCTGCTGCGGACCAGATTGAAGAGAGGATCAGACGGATTCCTGAATCCCACTCTATGAAGATTGCAGACTTGTCCGGGAGTCCAAAGCATCTCCTGTTTTTTCTCTATGATCTGATTTCTGTTATTCATCCCGCGTCGTTGCGGATGATCGAATTTTATGCATCAGCCATTGTCCCTACTCTCGCTGCGAGTGCGATTAATATTCCGACCTTAATCGGTCTCGCGGTGGCGATGGGCTTATTGCGTCGGTTGACCGTTTCTGTAGGGTCCCATGACGAGGTATTCTACGCACCTACCGACATTGATCGGATTGGCCAGCCATTTCACCATAGCCGCTTTTTATATCTTGAGGCGCGGCGCGCAGAGCATGCCTCGGTGATCTTGTCGATACCCGAAGCACGGGCCGTAGCTGAGGCATTTACGAGAGCAGCATGATTGAGGATATGGCGCTTGCGCCCTGGGCGTGACAGGTAGCTTCATCTCTAAATTCGCGAATGGCGCATCGCATGCATACAAGCGATACTACATCAAGAAGAGAGACGGATCGAACCGGGCAATCGATCACCCCTCGAAGCAGTTAAAAGCGCTGCAACGTTGGTTGCTCACCGACATCATAAGTAGTTTACCCGTTCATCCTGCCGCAACGGCATACCGGAAGAATCAATCCATTTACGACAACGCGAGCCTGCACGCTTCATCGAGATATCTCCTTCGTATGGACTGCAAGGACTTCTTTCCATCAATTACGGATGATGATCTAAGACTACTGATCGCGAATCGTCCAGCCACATTTGGAAAATGGAAACCATTTGAGGTCGATCTGTTTTGCAAGCTGGTGTGTAAGGATGGCCGACTCACAATCGGATCACCCACCTCGCCTGCTTTATCGAATGCCGTTTGTTACGATATGGATTCGGAGCTAGCTGCCATCTGCAAGAAACGGGATGTTACATACAGCCGATATGCGGATGACCTCTTTTTCTCGGCTAAACTTCCGAATGTGCTTGCAACGATTGAGCCGGACGTGGCTACCGTGTTGGCAAATCTGGCATTCCCAAAGGGTTTAAGCCTTAATGTCGCCAAGACTCGTCGCTCCTCTAAACGAGGTAGACGCAGAGTCACCGGTATAACGCTCGGGAGTGACGGGAAAGCACATATTGGGCGCCATCTGAAAAGGAAAGTTCGAGCCATGATTCACCGGTTAGATACGCTCGATGCCGCAACAAAAGCTTCTCTGGCGGGCATGATCGCATACGCCAGCGGGTTCGATCCAGATTTCGTTAATAACCTGATCACGAAGTACGGTTATAGTGTGGTAGCCAGGGCGAGAAATTTTAATGCGTCATAGTCGCTTTGGCAATGAAGGCTGGAGAATATGCGCGATGATCTTGGTCCCACGATGACGGTTAGCAAGGCGCTTGAGAGGCTGAACAATAAGCTTAGCTTACTTGCCGCCGCGGGAGGAATCGCTGCCGCTGTTGCTCCAGACAAAGTTCTGCCATTCATCTACTGTCATCGTACTGCTGTTTCCATTTACTTAATTGTTGGCGTCGCTCCAATACAAGAACTTTTCCATCCCGTGGAGACATGTGAGCAGATGAGAACTGATCGGTTGGGCTTTGTTTGGCTCGCCAAATTCGCGGTTTTATGGGCTCTCGTTCTCGTTAGTGTCTTCCTGCTAATTCGCCACGCTTAGAAGTAAGAAGCCAAAGCCGACAGATTATGATCCCCTCAACACACCCTTCTAAGGCCTCTTCCACGGCGCATGTGAAGTAGCGGGCGATGCCCTACGTGCTACCGATGGGGCAGGTGTACTGCCAGAAAGTTGCAAAGAATTTTGGCCGATGGCAATTTCTCTCAGCATACGAAATTGAACATGGCCGGTTTCGCGCTTTATTTGCTGGGTCAATTTGCCGTAAGATACAGAATGGTCGAGTTTCATCCAAAAGCAAGAAATGAAGAAGCAATCGGCCCTCAGGATTCAGCCAAACCAACAGCAGAGGCAAACCCATCTTCACCGCAGAGGGCGCAAAGGAGTGCCAGGACTGGTCTGTTGGGTGCGGAAGGCTACGCGATTTAGATCGTTCGGCTCCCGGCAAACCTCGCCGCTCGCTCACGATGACAGTTTGAGACGCGGCGATTTGCGCCGCGTAGCGTTAAAGTCACGCCAAATTGGGATGCGGTGGAGTACCAAGGGAGCGGGGCAGGGATGGCTGCCAAAGACAAAACCTTACCGCTGATTAACGGTGATGACATTGATCTGAGGAGTTTATCTCCGGGGTTAAAACGGGGGTATTCCGGGGTTGAATTGCGTAAGTCTTTTGGAATCCTAGATGGGGTATAGGGGGGAGGGGGCGGGATAGCCGTAATCGGGAAGGCAAAGGCTTACCGCTGATTCACGCTGATAACACTGATCGGAAAAAGCACCGCAGGCAAACCCATTTACCGCAAAGGACGCAGAGGAAATGATGATATCGGAACGCTGTGGAAGTCGAGGCATTGGAAATCTGATGAGCGTCCGGGGCTCATGGTTAAACCATTGATTCCACTGGGCAGAAGTTCCCAAATCGGGCAGAAAGACTCACAGCACGGGCGCTTGCCTTGCGTGATATTCTTAAAAGTAGCAAGATGGTGGAAACCACCACAGTAAAATAGAAGAATGGTTGAAACCATCCCCAGTAAAACAGAGAGAAAAGGCGATTAAGTGACCCAGATTAAGGAAAAATTCGAAACTCGCAAGCTCCCGATGATGCCCATACGCGATGTGGTCATCTTCCCGTACATGATGACCCCGTTTATCGTGGGGCGCGAGTCCAGCGTGCGTGCCCTGGAAGAAGCCCTGGCCTCTGACCGCAAGATCTTTCTGGCCACCCAGCATGACGCGAGCATTGACGAGCCCAAGCCGAATGAGATTTACCAGGTGGGCACGATTGCCAACATCGTGCAGAACCTGAAGCTGCCGGACGGCAATATAAAGGTGCTGGTGGAAGGCGTGGAGCGCGGCAGGATCCTGAAGCTGACCAATACTGACGGCTATTTTGAAGCTGAAGTACGTACGGTGAAGTATCCACCGGACCCGACGAAGGCGCTGGACGCGGCCATGCAGCGCGTACACAACCTTTTTGACCAGTACGTAAAACTCTGCCAGAGCTTGAATCTTGAGCCCGTGATTATTACCGGGATGAGCGATCCGGCGAAGCTGAGCGATACGATTGCCCAGAACCTGCAACTCTCCATTGAAGAAAAGCAGGAGCTGCTGGATATTTTTGATCCGGCGGAGCGGCTTAACCGCATTGCCGATGTGCTGGATATTGAAATTGAAAAGCTGAACATGGACCGCACTATCCAGACGCGGGTAAAGCGCCAGATGGAGCGCGCGCAAAAAGAGTATTACCTGAACGAGAAGATCAAGGCCATACAGAAAGAGCTGGGCCGCGGCGAAAAGAGCGAATTTGACGAGCTGAAAAAGAAGATTGATACCGCCGGCATGCCCAAGGATGTGCATGAGAAGGCAATCCAGGAATTGAAGAAGCTGGAAGCCATGCCGCCGATGTCTGCTGAGTCAACCGTTTCCCGCAACTACCTTGACTGGCTGCTGGCTGTGCCGTGGAAGAAGAAATCAAAAGAAATTCGCAACATTGAGCACGCGGAAAAAATCTTGAACCAGGACCACTACGGTCTGGAGAAGATCAAAGACCGCATCCTGGAATTTTTGGCCGTGCGCCAGTTGGTGAAGAATCCTAAGGGCTCGATTCTCTGCTTTGTTGGCCCTCCGGGCGTTGGCAAAACGTCGCTAGGCATGTCAATTGCGAAAGCGACGGGCCGCAAATTTGTCCGCATGTCCCTGGGTGGCGTGCGCGATGAAGCTGAAATCCGTGGGCATCGCCGGACATATATTGGCGCGCTGCCGGGGCAGATTATCCAGATGATGAAGAAAGCCGGAACGAAGAACCCGGTCTTTATGCTGGATGAAGTGGACAAGATGGCTTCAGACTTCCGTGGCGATCCTTCTTCAGCACTGCTGGAAGTGCTTGATCCCGAGCAGAACTGGATGTTCCAGGACCACTATCTTGATGTGGAATACGATCTGTCACAGGTGTTTTTCGTCGCGACGGCCAATGTGCTGCATACGATTCCCGCCGCGTTGCAAGACCGCATGGAAGTTCTGCGGCTGCATGGGTACACCGAGCTGGAAAAAGTTGAGATCGCAAAGCAGTTTCTGGTACGCAAACAGCGCGAAGCCACCGGACTGACAGAAACGCAGCTTACGTTTGGCGACGACGCTCTGCGCGAGATTATTCGCTCCTACACGCGTGAAGCGGGCGTTCGCAATCTTGAACGCGAGATTGGAAACATCTCTCGTAAGGTGGCGCGCAAAGTTGTGAAAGATCCCACATACACGGTTGCGCTGACCGCTGAAAAAGTGAACGAGTTCCTGGGCGTTACCAAATTCCGCGACACGCTTGCCAATGAAAAGAGCGAAGTCGGGCTGGTGACAGGATTGGCGTGGACAGAGGTCGGCGGGTCGATTCTGAGCATTGAAGTCGCAATCGTTGACGGCAAAGGCAAGCTCACTATTACGGGCCAGCTAGGCGACGTGATGCAGGAGTCGGCGCATGCAGCGATGTCATACGTGCGCTCACGCGCTCTGCGGCTGGGTATCCCCAAGGACTTTTACCGCAACTTTGATATTCACATTCACGTGCCTGAAGGCGCTATCCCCAAAGACGGCCCTTCTGCCGGCATAACCATGGCGACCGCGATTTCAAGTGCGTTGAGCAAGATTCCTGTGCGCCGCGATATTGCTATGACAGGCGAGATCACGTTGCGCGGCAAGGTTTTGCCCATCGGCGGGCTAAAAGAGAAATTGCTGGCGGCTCTGCGGGCCGGAATCAAGGAAGCGATCATCCCGAAAGAAAACGAAAAAGACCTGGCTGATGTTCCGGAAAATATTCGAGGGCAGATGAAGGTCCACTTCGTGGAAAATATGGACCAGGTTTTGAAGATCGCGCTGGAAACGCCGCTGCCGGATTTCCCAGAAGAAGGCGCACAGACGATTCCTGCGCCAGCCGTTCAGCCGGAGATTTCGCGCGAGAGATATCTGTAATATTTTTAGAAGACTGAGGCCCGCTCGACAGAGAGCGGGCTTTTTGTTTTTTCCGCCATTGGCAACCCACGGTACGTTGAGCGTCTCCGCAAATCACTCTGCCCTTGTGAATGCCACGTTAGTTCAATCGGTAATATTTTTCTTAATATCCTGAGCAGCAGCATCTCTCTCCAGAGCTGCTGCATCTTCTCAAACAACAGCGCCTCTGATATTCCTCCCCTGGAGTGAGCGCAATTCGAAGCGAAGGATTCGCCCGTTCCCCACGGACCGTCGTTTGCTGAGGAAGCCACTTCAATGAAATTGCCCGTTGCCATCACTCTTCGATCCACTTTCCGATTTTTCTCCACCGCATTGCTTCATCGCCGAAGCTCTGCGATCACCATTGCCGCTGCGGCGGCCGTGATTGCCCTTGCCGGTTGCGGAGGTGTGAGCGCGAATACGCCTGGCCTATCGCCATCACCAACACCCACTCCAAACAATCCTTCGTCTGGACCAACGCCAACTCCCACGCCAACTCCCGTCGCACCCAGTTCCGTCAACGTCCCAACCTGGCACATGGATAACGGCCGGTCTGGGCTGAATAGTAGCGAAACGCAGCTCACGCCTGCCAACGTGAACGCATCCAGTTTCGGCAAGCTCTTCTCTTACCAAGTGGATGGATACGCCTACGCGCAGCCGCTGTATATCTCAAACTTGCGCATCAATGGCGCTAGCCATAATGTGGTTTTTGTAGCCACGGAAATGGCCAGCGTGTACGCCTTTGACGCTGACAACTTTGGCAACGGCAGTCCGCTGTGGAAGACTTCCCTGCTGCAGCCTGGCGACGTCCCGCAGCCTGGCGGAAATCCCCAGCCCGCGCAGGGCCTTACTTCAACTCCCGTGATCGATACCGGCTCCAATGTCATGTATCTGGTGGCGGCGCAAAAATCTTCAACCGGCGCTTTCTCTTTTCGTCTGCACGCCCTCGACATCACTACCGGGCTGGAACGCGCAGGCAGTCCGGTTACAATTCACGCTTCCGTTCCCGGCACAAATTCAGAGTCCGTGAATGGGACCATCACGCTGAATAACGGTTGTCTCCAACGGGCGGCGCTGTTGCTCTCACACGGTACGCTTTATATCGGTTTCTCGGCGTGTCCAACGGGCTGGCTGCTTTCCTATGACGCTGCATCGCTCAATCAAATCGCGGTCCTCAACATGAGCCCCAACGTTGATGGCTACGGACAATTCGGCGGCGCTGGCGGCGTGTGGATGGGCGGCGGAGGCCCTGCTGCCGATGACCAGGGCAACGTGTATCTCTCTACCGGTAACGGCTTCTTTGACGACGGCCCAGAGTGGGGCGATTCCATACTGAAAGTAGACTCGCAGCTCCACATCAATGACCACTTCACGCCTTTCGATTGGTCCTTCCTGCAGTGCCGTGATCTCGATGTATCGGCCGGAGGCATCATGCTGGTGCCCGGACAATCGCAACTGGTGGCCGGCGGCAAGGCGGGAAAGATGTACGTGATCAACTTGGCGAACATGGGACAAGTACAAGCCAATGATGCCGGTGCCGCTCAAACGCTCTTCTTCAGTCCCGGCGCCACTTCCCAAACTTGTGTAACCAACCACGGCGAAACCGTGACCGGAGATATGGGCAAGACTAGCTTCTATGGCACTGCTGCCTGGTTCAACGGATCATTGTTTGTTGGCAGCGATCCCGGTCCAGTCAAGCAGTTCACCTTGAATTCCGGACACCTCACTGCCGCCGCCTCAACCGCTGAAAGCATTTCGCCCTTCAGCTATGGAACCACTCCCTTTGTTTCGTCAAATGGCACGTCTGCAGGAATTGTGTGGGTACTCGACCACGGCCAGCCCATTCAGGATCCCATTGCGTCTGCACCTGCACCCGCGGTTTTGCGCGCGTATGACGCAACCAACATTACGCACCTGCTCTACTCCAGCGCGCAGAACCCAGGGGATACGCCAGGCTTCGGCATCAAGTTCACGGAACCCATCGTGGCCAACGGAAAAGTGTTCATCGCGACAGCGCACGATTCCTTGACTGCTGCTTCGCCCCAGGGCGAGTTGGATGTCTATGGACTGAAACACTAAAACAAAGCAATACCCCCACTGGGCCCGTGGCAACGCGGGCCCGATTTCTTTTTTGAAATCTCGCGGCAGCGAGAGATCGCTATGAGCTGCGATACTCTTCGGATCAAGAAAACTGACCATAAGCAATCCGGTTAAACACCGGCAGGATTTTTCTTTTCGTAACATTGGTCTCCATTACGCTGCGTTGGAAAGCACGCAGAATCCGAGTGCCCGAACTTTGGCCCCTTCCTGTCCTTTGTGGTCTGTCTTTTCTTTCTCTGTGTCTCCGTGTCTCCGTGGTGAATAATCGATTTCCATTTACACTTGTTGTTACCGCATGAAATCTGTCATCGCCAAATTCCTTACCTCCGCCGCCGACCCAAAATTCTTCCCCCCTGAAGGTCCGCCGGAGTTCGCTTTTCTTGGCCGATCCAACGTCGGCAAATCCAGCCTTATCAATTCCCTGCTGGGCCAGAAGATGGCGCACGTCAGTTCCACTCCTGGCCGAACTCGCACCATCAACTTCTTCGGACTTTACGCCAAGGCCAATCAGCCGCATCCGGAAAGCTTGCTGGTTGATCTGCCGGGCTACGGCTATGCCAAAATTTCAAAGGAAATCTCTGCCGAATGGCCCAAGTTTATTGAGCCTTATCTACAGGAGCGTGAGACCCTGGCACTGTCTATTGTCCTGATTGATTCCAACATTCCCGCGCAGCCGCCGGACCGGCATCTGATTGATTTCCTGCGCAGCGTGGGCCGCGATTTTCTAGTCGTCGCCACCAAAGCGGACAAACTTTCCAGCAATAAATTGCGCGGCGCGTTGGCTGCGTTGGCGCACGATCACGGCATTGACACCCTGCTTCCCTACTCAGCCAAAACCGGTGACGGGCGCGCCGAACTCTGGCGTGAAATCCGCTCCCGAACAGGCATGCAGCAATGACCCGCAAGCCCATGGATCCATTCGCGCGCAAGATGTGGCAGGGCTCATTTGTTTATGGCGGCATCATGCTGGTGATGTTTGCCGTGCTTACGGGTTGTCTACCTGCACACGCGCCCACGCTGCTCTGATCGCCTGGTGGCTGAATCAGCCGACCAGAATAAACAATGGACCGCCGCAGTAATGGAGCGCCGCTGCGGTGAAGACACGCCGTTCTTTACCCACGTGAATCTCCGTCCTGCAGGGAAAGATTTAAAGAGAGGATTTTTCTCCGGCAGTGCGACGGAAGGGGAAGTCTTTCAGGTGGAATTGGACGCTCCGAGCGCAGGCATCACTTTAAAGTGGGTTGGTGGCAACACTCTGCTGATTCAATGCCCGAAGTGCAATACATTGTTAATTCGAAAAAGAAATGATCGCTGGAATGGGGCCATAATCAAATATGACCTTCCGTTCGCCAACCAAAACAGTCAGCAGCAAGATCACTAGATACCAAGTACTAAATACTAATTACCGCTGCTTCCGCCTGCATGCTGCTGCAACCACTGCGCCAACTCTGTTTGCAATCGCGGACGCCGCTTTACGCAGCCCTCAATATCTTCATGTGATTGCTTCAGCGCCCGATCTGCGGAAGCCACTTTGTGTTCAGTGAAAAATTGCTGAACATCGTCATTCATCTCGGCACTGCAGAATTTTCTTGTTGAGCCCACAATCTCCGTTCCGCTTGACATGGTGATTTTATTTTCCACAGCGGGCCAGTGCGCCTTCACCCACTCCCAGGCTGTCTTCTGGTCATCAGGGTTGATCAACACTCGGGCTATCAGGCCAGCAGCATCCTGGTTACGCACTTCATCGGACACTGCCAACTCCAGCACTTTCTCCACAATCTTAGGATCGCGAAATTCAGAGAGGGCTCCGCCCACGTTGTAAAACTGTTCTGGCGAGTGCATCCGGCCCATTGCGCTCACATATTGTTGGAATAGCTCTTCATTTCCAAACCGCGCTGCCACGCCCAGCACGTCTTTGGCAATGCTGGCATCCACGGAGTTCGGGTCTTTCAGGTATTGCTGGGCCAGACTCGTCGCCTGCCGGATCGTCTCCGGATCTTCCCCTACCATGCCGAGAATATGAATCAGGTTGCCGCGTAGCGTGTGGACATCGGCGCTTTCGTTTGCTCCAGGCGTCCAGCCAATCTTTGTCATCATTGGCCCAAAGCTGGATCGCACCCAGGCCCGAAATGAAGCAGCATCGGTGTCGGCAAGCAGGTAGCCGTTCGCGTAATCCAGCGTCGGCAAATAGCTTTCCACAATCTCTCTTTGCGCATCCTGACTCATGGCTGAAATCAGGTCCAGATACGTTGCCATGCTTTGCTGTCCTGATCCCACCAGGGCGGCTTGGTCGCGCAGAAGTGAAATGCGCTCCGCCGTCGTCAATTCCGTTCCAGCCACGCCAATCAGCTTCTGCAAGTCAGCCTTGTCATATTCTGTGCGGTAATAGCCGGCGGCGCTGCTATTTACAAACACCCACGGTGAACATCCGGCAAGTGGCAGCGTCTGCTCTTTCTGGCTTAAAATCTGGCAAAACGGTTTGGCTGCGCCCGATTTAACGCATAGCGGCGCCATCCATATCTGCTCTTTCTTGGGAGCGCTTTCAGGATAGGCCCAGAATCGCTGCTGTGACACACTGACCTGCGTCGTCGGATTCGGTTTGATCGGGCCGCGTCGCCGTCGCTTTCCCTTGCGCACTACCGGCGCTTTCTGCGCAGGGGGATTCAGGCAAGCGGACTTCACCGTCAGCAGCGGCTCGCCGGCCTGGTCAACAAATGTTGGCATGATTTTATCTACAGGGCGTCCTGACGCCGCGCTCAGCGCAGTCCAGAAATCTTCTGCGGTAGCATTTCCGTAAAGAAACCTGCGCAGATAAACATTCACTCCGCGACGGAAAACATCAGGGCTCACATAAGCCTCAACCATGCGCAGTACCGCGCCCGCCTTTTCGTAGGAAATCGGATCGAACAGCTCGTTAATCTCGTCCGGCGTTTCCGCTTTGGCGCGGATCGGATGCGTGTTTACCAGCGCGTCAAGCGTTAGCGCCGTGTCCGTGGCTTGCACCGCATCAAGGTTCGCGTTCCACTCAGGATGCAACGCTTGTGATGGCTTCAGCGCCATCCATGTGGCAAATCCTTCATTCAGCCAAATGTTGTCCCACCACTTCATCGTCACCAGATCGCCGAACCACTGGTGCGCCATCTCATGCGCCAAAACTTCAAATACGGCCTGGTGGGAATCCACGGAGGAATTCTTGTCGTCGATAAATAACAGCGATTCACGGTAGAAAATCGCCGCCGTATTTTCCATGGCGCCGGCTTCAAAATCGGGCAGGCCTACAATATCCAGCTTTCCAAACGGGTACGGAATGCCGTAATACTGGTTGTAAAATTTCAGGATCTCGCTGGCATAGCGCAGCGCTGCCGTGCTCAAGGGCTTTTTGTCTGGCGTTCCACACACTCGAATAGGCGTATTGTCGGCCGACCCTTCAATACACTCAAAATCGCCCACCGCCATTGCCACTAGATATGTGGACATTTTCGGCGTAGTGGCAAACTTGATCGTGTGCTTTCCTTCTTCCGGCCCCGGCGTGTCGGAAGCTATAGTGCTGTTTGAAATTGCCGTGTCGCCTTTGTTCACAATCAGCTTAATGTCGAAAGTTGCTTTGTAGGCTGGTTCATCCAGAGAAGGAAAAGCGCGGCGCGCGTCCGTCGATTCGAATTGCGTGGTCGCGTAATTCCGTTCTTTCGTGCGGGCCAGGTAAAATCCGCGCAGCTTGTCATTCAAAATCCCGGTGTACTTGATATTGATCGTTGCCGGCCCCGGCTCCAGCGGATCGGCAACTGTCAGCGTGACCTGTTCTTTTTCCGGAGCGAAGCTCCATTTAGCCACCTGTGTCTTGTTGTCCTGGGTGATCGTCGCTTCCTGAAATTCCAGTTCAGCAGAGTTCAACGTAAACTCATTCCCAGCTTTGTTCACTTCCACATCAAGGGTTTCGTCGCCGCTAAAGACTGCTTTTTGCAAATCCGGCGTAAAAGTTAGCCCATAATGCTTTGCGCTCAATCCGTAAGGCAGGCGTTGTGCCCCAGCCAGCAACGGAAGAAAAATAAGAATCATCCAGGCAGACTTTTTGAATAAGATCATTTTTTCCTCAAGAACTTTGGCATACACCTGCAAGCTTGCTTCTCTATTGCGAAGACATCTTGCACGGATGGCGCGTAATTGTCGGCACTTTCTTTCCTTTAATCACTGTCGCGCAAAGACTGGGCTTATAGGCTTGGCCGTCCCAGTCATAAATAGTGGTTTCCATCTTTAATGAGCTGATTTCAAACTGGCCTGTAAGTGAAGGCATCCCTTGTTTGACGATCTTCATAGGATGAAGTGAGGCATATTTTTCATGCAGGGCCAGCTTGTACCCTTCTCCACTTCGGAGATAAACCAGCGCGTCGCAATTCGTGTTCTGGCAATGGCACGCCCCCTCAACTTCGACGATTGTCCCCACGTCACGACCGCCGGAATGAATGGGCAACGCTTCCAGGGTAGGATCGCCGGGGCTCGCATCGTTGGCGGCACTGCATGCAGCGTCCTTAAGCGCAACCGCCTTCAAGTCAGGGGACACACTGTCTTGCTGCGCAATACAAATAGCTACTGTTCCACCGAGAAACGCAACAACTAATAAGATGATTGATTTCATGGGGTCCTGAGATGCGTCCTTATATATAGGGGCTATTAAGGCAAGATACCACACACGCTCGTGCCGAACCGTTGTTCAAGCAGGTCCGGGGCATCACTACATGGCGGGACTTCTGTCCCAGGCGGCCATAGCTCACCTTGCGGGCCAACCACCACTGCCGTCTGGGGAAAATCTGCATTGGAGAGCCCACGCAACACCGGCAAAATCTTCATGTCAGGATCCAATTTCGGCCCACCCGGTTTTTCCTGCTTCATCGCGTAAGCCTGTCCGCGAAGAAATGTTCCACCAGGAGCCAAATGCGCCTCCAGCACCAGAGTCAATCCATTTTCCGCATTCAAGTTGAACGGACCGTATGTGGCAAAGTTTCCCAGTGAATAAGCAATGAGCTTGCCCTTGTAGATTTCCATCGCACGAACCACGTGCGGCCCGGATCCGAGCACCAGATCTGCCCCGGCATCAATAGCAGCGTGCGCAAACTGCCGCAGATCACCGCGATCTTCTCCAAGAAAAGTCTCATCACCTTCCAGCACGTGTTGGTGCGTCGCGCCTTCTGCACCGCCGTGGAAACCCACAATCACCAGATCGGATTCAGCCTTCGCCGCGTGGATTGTCTGGAGCGATGCATCCAGATCAAGAAAGTTGAAGGCCCCTTGGTACGTCGCAAATGCAATAACATCGATTTTCCTACCTTTCACCAACAGGCGCGCGATGTCTCCCACCTCGCCGGTGTGTGCAATCTGCATCGCATCCAATACCTGCCGCGAGCTGGCGCGTCCTTCTAGCCCAAAATCCATCGCATGATTATTCGCCAGCCCCATGGCAGTGAATCCTGCATCTTTCAGATACTTGCCATAACGCGTCGGCACACGAAAGGCAAAGCACGTGCCTATCTTCTTTCCGTGACACTTGGCTGAATCGCCGCCGTCAATAATCGGCCCTTCCAGATTCCCATACACCACATCGCCGCGCTTAAGAAACGGCGTGACCTCGGTAAGCAAATCTGCTCCATCATTCGGCGGCAGCGTGGACTCATCTGGAAAGGTCGTGCCGAGCATCACGTCCCCCACGGCCGTTACTACGATCTCATCCGATGGGCTGGGTGGATATACAGCGTTCTCCGTGGCGGATCGCAATGGCAAAGACGATGACTGTGGTGTTGGTGTGGGCGTGGCCGCCACCTGAGACGCGGGCGAGGCGGCGCTCGTTCCTGGCTTGGACTCCTGGGTCCTTTGCGGAGCCGTCGAGGTTGTTTGTACAGATGAAAACTGTTGCTCGGTCAGCGTTGCCGCATGGAGCAGTCCCGAAACAGCAAGCATCGCGAAGCAGCAAATGGCCCTTGCGACACTACCTAACCCTGTCATCCTGAGCGACACGCTGCGACGGAGGAGCGGCGTAGAGTCGAAGGACCCCGAGGTGGTTTTTCTCACCATGCCGCTACAGGGAGTTCTAACGAAGACCCCAAACAGTTCAGAAGCTATTGGATTAAGTTTCAATATGGTGTCCGACCAAATATCACTTGCCCCGCTCATTGCTCTTTTTGTCAACAACTCTCCCCGCCACCACCATTTCAACACAGCGGTCCCAGGCAAACCAATAAGCTATTTCCCTGTAATCTTTCACATCAAAAACCGCCATATCCGCATCTTTTCCGGGCTCCAGGCTTCCCTTACGATTTTGCAGCCGCAGCGCGCATGCAGCGTTGATTGTCGACGCGGCAATTGCCTCGGCCGGGAGCAGCTTCATATGGGTGCATGCTAACGATATTACAAATGGCATGCTGGGCGTGGGCGAGGTGCCGGGGTTGTAGTCAGTCGCCAGGGCCACCGGCACGCCCGCATCGATCAACCTTCGCGCATCGGGAAAATCTTTGTGTCCAAGAAAATAATTTGCGCCCGGCAGCAAGACCGCCACCGTCTCTCCTTGCGCCAGCAGTGAAATATCGTCGGGCTGCACGCAATCCATGTGATCAAAGGACGCAGGCTCATACCCAAGTAAGGGCTTTAAATTTGCCGACGTAAACTGGCATACATGCGCGCGCGTCCCCAAGCCATGTTTACGCGCCGCTGCCAGGACCTTCTCCGACTGCTCCTGCGTGAACGCCCCACGATCGCAAAACACATCAACGTATGTCGCCAGCTTCTTCTTGGCAACTAGCGGAATCATCATATCGCAGACTTTCTTTACATAATCATCCGCCATGCCTGCATATTCCTGCGGCACTACATGCGCCGCCAGCAAAGTTGGTATCACCTCTCCCGGCCATTGCCGCGCCGCATCGCGTATCGCCTCCAGAGACTTGATCTCATCTTTCAGTGTCAACCCATAGCCGGACTTGGCCTCCACCACACTGGTTCCCTGCTCCAGCATGGCATTCAGCGCGGTCAAAACTTTCTTGCTCAGCTCGCCGCGGCTCGACCGTCGCACCGCCGCGACGCTCGACCGAATCCCACCGCCGACTGCCGCAATCTCTTCGTAGCCCGCGCCGCCAATCCTCTTTTCAAAGTCGACCAGTCGCGGCTCAGCAAACACCGGATGCGTATGGCAATCGATCAATCCCGGAATCACAACCCGCCTCTGGCAGTCGACCTCTTTGATTTTTTTGCGGTTCGTTCTTAGCCACGGATCGCGCAGCAATTCTCTCTGCGGCCCGGCAGCCAGAACCTTCCCGCCACCGCAAAGCACCGCCGCATCCTTTATTAAGCCGATTTCTTGCAGATCACGCCCGCGCCGCGGCGCAGCTTCACCGCGCAACGTAAGCAGTTGCCCGATGTTGGCCAGAAGTAGATAAGGTAAATTGTCTCTTTTGAGCAAAGTCTAGGTTACACCGGTTGGATAAGAATGAATAACACTGGCGAGATCCGCTTTTGTGTTCCTTCGTGTCCTTTGTGGTTAAAGAATCCCCTACCTATCGCTCAGGATGTGAAGACCGCATCGGCACCTTCACTCCCGTTTTCTCCGCAAACCTCGCCGCCTCTTCATACCCGGCATCCACGTGCCGCGCCACACCGATTCCCGGATCGTTCGTCAGCACGCGCTCAATCCGTTTCGCCATCATCTCCGTGCCATCGGCAACCGTCACTTGCCCAGCGTGCAATGAATAGCCAATGCCCACGCCGCCGCCGTTATGGATCGACACCCAGCTTGCGCCGCTGGCGGTATTGAGCATGGCGTTGAGCAGCGGCCAGTCTGCCACGGCATCACTGCCATCCTTCATGCTTTCGGTTTCGCGATACGGTGACGCCACCGAGCCGCAATCCAGATGGTCACGCCCAATCACGATCGGTGCTTTGATCTTGCCTTTCTTGACGAGGTCATTCATCGCCAGCCCAAACTCCGCGCGTTCGCCATAACCCAGCCAGCAGATACGCGCCGGCAGTCCCTGGAACTTGATGCGCTTACGCGCCAGATTGATCCAGCGATCAAGAATGCGATTCTTAGGAAACAGTTCCAAGACAAGATCGTCGGTCACGGAGATATCTGCAGGATCGCCGGAGAGCGCCACCCATCGGAACGGCCCGCGGCCTTCACAAAACAATGGACGAATATATGCCGGCACGAAGCCGGGAAAATCATAAGCATTCTTTACACCCTGCTCGAAAGCAAACGTCCGGATGTTGTTGCCGTAATCAAAGGTCATGCTGCCCATCTTCTGCAGCCGCAGCATGCCTTCAACGTGGCGCGCAATTGCGTTCATTGACTTTTCCAGATACGTCTTGGGATCGCTCTTGCGTAGCTCCAGCGCTTGCTCCAGCGTCATGCCATTCGGTACATAGCCATTGAGCGGATCGTGCGCCGAAGTCTGGTCGGTAAGAATATCCGGGAGCACGCCGCGCTCCGCCAACTCAGGAATAACATCCGCGCAATTCCCTACCAACCCAACGGAAATGGCTTCTTTCTTGCGTACAGCATTCTTGAGAATGCGCAACGCTTCATCCAGATTGTTGACCATGAAGTCGCAATAGCCGGTTTTCAGGCGCTTCTTAATGCGCTCTGCATCTACGTCGATTCCCAGAAAGCACGCGCCTGTCATGGTAGCTGCCAGAGGTTGCGCGCCACCCATGCCTCCCATGCCGCCGCTCACAATCAGTTTTCCCGCCAGTTCACCGCCAAAATGTTTTTCCGCCGCAGCGGCAAACGTCTCAAATGTGCCTTGGATAATTCCCTGTGAGCCGATATAAATCCACGATCCGGCCGTCATTTGCCCATACATCATCAGTCCGGCGCGTTCCAGTTCGTTGAACTTCTCCCAATTGGACCAGTGGCCCACAAGATTGGAATTGGCAATCAGCACGCGCGGCGCGTAGTCGTGCGTCTTGAAAATTCCTACCGGCTTGCCAGACTGCACCAGCAGCGTCTCGTCGCTTTCCAAAGAGTTCAAAGATGCAAGGATCGCCTCAAGGCATTGCTGGTTGCGCGCTGCTTTGCCCGTGCCGCCATAAACCACCAGATCGCGCGGACGCTCGCCCACCTCATCGTCAAGGTTGTTCATTAGCATGCGCATGGCGGCTTCCTGCGGCCAGCCCTTGCACGTAAGTTCCATTCCGCGCGGGGCCTTTAGTGGAGGAAGATGAGTAGCCTGAATTTCAAGATCAATCGGCATAATGAAGATGGTAGCAAATATGTGCCTGTTAAAGCGTTGATCCCCACCGCCTCCTGTGGCACGCCTTCAGCTCTGCTTCCGGCATCCAACTTTCAGACACTTGGAGGTGCGAACTTGGACAGCAGAATTCGCGAAGACATTGTGGATCGCGGCATTGAGAAAGGTGAATGGGAAATGAGAAATCTAAGCAAGCAGCTTGGCTATGAAAGTTCCGATCAGGAGCCACATGTTGGCCGCGTGGGCGAACACAATTCAGGCCAGATGGCGGCGGACGCCTCAGACCAGACTGGCACCACGCCTTTCAACGTTGCCCAGGGCGAAGACTTGCCGGAGCGGGCCGGCATCAGCAGGAAAGAGCAGGATGCACACGAGCGGCAAGTAGATCCGGAAGCTGTGCGGGAATCGGAGAAGGAAGCCGAGCTTGATCCAATCGCTGAAAGTGAGCCTGAAGAAGGCGAGAAGGCCGCTTAAACTTCGTCCTGAATGACGGAAGCGTTAGACGACTCTGCAGGGACTTTCTGTAGGCGCTTGAGAATTTATAAACGACACGACGCTAGAGGTTGGGAGCGAAGCGATAGAAAACGTTTACCAGGTGTTATAAGCCGTGCCATCAGAGCTGACCAGGCTTGATCCACTCTTCACGTCGCTGATGCCGGGCTCTGTCTGATCAATGCTGGTGAGCACGTCTTCTTGCACCGTCTGCCATGTATCCGCGGCATGAGTAAATGGATCTTTAGGGATGGCATGCAGGTATCCTGCGGTCACAATGTCATCCAAAGCTTGCGGGGCTTTGCCTTTGTCCTGCGTGTATTGATCAATGGCCGTGCGCATGTGATAGAGGTCCTCTTTCAGCACCGCCTCATTGGCATGCAACACGTGGATTCTATAAACCGGCACCATGATTCCCAGCAAAATTGAGATCATGGCGCACACAATGATCAACTCAATCAGCGTGAATCCGCTCTGCCCGTATTTTTTGGGTCGGACCATAGAGTTTACCAATCCTTATATTTGGTGCCGTTTAAGCCGACTCCTGTCGACTTTGTGTAAACGTCAAAAACGTTTTGCCCGCCCCAGGAATCTGACTCGGGATCGTCCTGCATGGAGCGCAGGCCCCAATCCGTGTTCCCTGTCATAGGATCCACTGGGATACGGCGCAGAAAGCGGAGCTTTTTACCGCCGGCAACTTCCACGCCATTCACCAGCGTATCCATGTCCGGAGGATAGCCTTCAGAACCCAGCTTTTGCTGGAACGCGTTCTTGTCCGCCGCGTCCTTATAGCGATCGATGGCGGAGCGCATTTCCCACAGATCGCGCCTCAATTCCACTTCTCGCTGCCGCCGTATGCTCACTTTCAGCACCGGCATTGCCGCTCCCATCAGGATCAGCAAAATCGTGATCACCACGATCATTTCCAGCAGGGTCACGCCGCGCTGGCGCACCGGCAAAATGCGCGGCCTGCTGAAAACGCGGTCCAAACGATCTGTTTGTCTCTGCCTCATCACGGGCCTTCTATTAGTTTACCGTGACTGTGCTTTGCGATCCTAACGCGGTTACCGGCTGATTCTTGCTGTTGCGCGCTCCAGGCACGGTGATGGCAATTACCCCGGTTCCCTTGGCTTTTGCCGTGAACGTCAGGTTAAAGACAGTACCGTCGCCTGTAATGCCTTGCGATCCTGGTGTGCGTTGTGCCGTAACCTGAAGTCTGCCGGTTGCCGGATCGTCACGATACACCAATGCCACGTTCTGGCCATCTTTCGCCAGGAAATCGCCATTCGTGACTTTTGAGAACTGGAACAGCTTGGGATCGTAAGTGATCTGCATGGGAACGGATGCAATGTCCTCGCCCTGTGACAATACAATGGTCATGGGAAAGCTGCTTCCAACTTGCTGCTGCTGACTTCCCGGTTCAAGACGCAATCCCGCCTGCCCTGGTTTCAGCGTTTGCTGCGGCGCAGGTGTGCTTTGTGAAGCTGCATTCTGCTGCTGCGGCTGTTGACCCGGGACCTGCTGCTGCGGAACTGTGGCCGCAGGCTGCCGTGCTGCCGTGGCCGGCGCTCCGCCCGCTGGTTGCTGCGGTGTTGGTGCGGCGGCTGCAGGAGTAACGTTGCTGGCTGGCACTTGGCGGCCGGCCATGCGCAAATCAATTCCGCTGCCCGTGCCCACGTCAAACGCGCGCCGGTTCAAATCATTGAGTTCCTGGCTACGCACAATGTGCGGCACCAGGATAAACACCAATTCGTTGGTAATATGTTCTTTTTGGGTCGATGAAAACAGATATTTTAGCAGGGGTATCTCTCCCAGGATCGGCGTCCCACTTGTCGTAATGCTGTCCGAGGTCTCCAATATTCCACCCAGCAGGTTGGTCTCTCCATCCATCAAACGGATTGTGTGCTCGATCTTGCGGGTACTGATAATGGGCTGGGTAATGCCGCCGATGGTCTGGGATCCGTTCAGGTTTGAGATTTCCAGTGAGGCCTTGAGCGTGACCTGCCCATCTGGATGCACGCGCGGCGTAATTTCCATTTTTACGCCTACGTCTGTGTACGTGAACTGCGTATTTACGCCCACCGAACCCACGCCAGTGCCGATTCCAAGCGGCGTACCGAACGAACCGGTCGCTATCGGAATCTTGTCGGCAATGGTGAGCGTCGCCTTTTCATTGTCGGTAGCGCGGATTTTCGGGTTCTGCAGGATTTTGCTATCGGTATCAGAAAGAATAGCGATGGCTTTTAAGGGATCAATTGCCACTGAATAGTTCGTCGAGTTCAGGTGTTGCAAGTCGTTAAAATTCAATCCTCCACCTGGGTTTGTTGTGGTCGTGCCGGTGCCAGTGCCGGTACTTGTGGTGTTGGTCCCTTGCAGTGCCACAGTCAGAGTTGACGGCGGCGTAATGCCCAGATTGCGCAGTTTGTCACGCCGTACCTGCGCTACCCACACATCCACAATCACTTCAGGCTTTGATTTGTCGATATCGTCAATCATCTTGGAAGCCAGCGCCAGTTGGTCTGGTGTGCCTTTGATTACGATGGCGCTTTGCGAAGGAATCTGCTGGATGCGCTGCACCTCAAGCACGGTGCGGATGGCGTTCACAATGTCCTGAAGATCGGTAGGGCCGGAAACGTTGCCGAGATAAAAAGTCTTTACTACGTTTTGCTCCAGTTCGCGGCGCTTCGCCTGCGTGTCCTGAGCAACAAAAATTGTGTTCGGCGTTACCGGACGCCAGAACGTGCGCGATTCCAGCGCAACAATGTCCAGGCCTTCCTGCAAGCTTACGCCTTTCAGCTTGATGGTCAGGCGGCGGGACGTGTAATCAGGATCGAAAAGAACGTTAATGCCGGCCAGCTTGCCAATGGTCTCATACGCTACTTTGGAATCTTCCGTCATTTCCAGCGCGGTGATTGGTGAATCAGGAAATTGGGCCAGCGCCACCGGAGAACTGGCGCGCTCCAGGCGCTTCCGCAAAGGATCTTCTTCTTCCTCCTGGCTCGCCGGCGTGGAGGCGGCCTGCCCACCGCCTGGTCCTCCTTTTTGAATCATCTGCTCTGTACGCCGGATTTCCTGGGCCGCCAGATCATTGCTCGGATCAATCTCCAGGGCTTGCTGGAAAACGGTTAGCGCGTCCTGCAAGTTGCCCTGGCTCCTGAGCTTTTGTCCCCGCTTGACCTTGCTGGCGGCCGAGAGCATACGGGTCCGTTCAAAGGGGACGCGATATTTCATGTCATCAGGTTTTTGCTGATAGGCGGCTTTATAGAATTCAAACGCGGCTTCGTAGTCCTGCCGCGCCTCTGCCTTCGTCCCTTTTTGATAGAGACTTTTGGCTGATTCCGCGGCGGACAAAAATGCCGCAAAAAGAAACAAAATTGTGAGGGTTGCTGTAACCTTCCTCATACGCTCCTACTCATCTATGCTTTTTCCTAAGTCCTTCATTTTTCAGGGGAATAATGGGGGTAGTCCCCATCGTGTTATCCAGAATTAGACTTTTCGGAAGCCAGATTATACACCTGTTTTGGTGCCCTACCTAGAACGACTTTAGTAACAAATTTTGCGCTGTGGTAGCATAAAAAGTTTGCCATAAGCCACCAAAGCATGCCATGGCCCGCCAGACCACACACCAAACCGAGCCTAACAAGCCCAAAAACGTCAAGCGTGATCCCATTGCTTCCGGCGAGCGCGATGCCACGTTTAATCGGGCCGCCGGCCACAATTACTTCCTTGAAGACAAGATGGAAACCGGAATCGTGCTGACCGGGTCTGAAGTCAAGTCCGTGCGGGCCGGCCGCGCAAACCTGAAAGATGGTTACGCCCTGCTCAAAGACGGCGAATTATGGCTGCTGAATGCCCATATCGGGGCTTATGAAAATGCCGGTTACGCTGGACATACGCCGCTCCGGACCCGCAAACTCCTTGTCCACGGGGACGAACTACGCAAGCTCCAGGCCAAGACCCAGCAAAAAGGCTACACCCTGGTGCCAACGCGTATGTACTTTAAAAACGGTAAGATCAAATGTGAGATCGCTTTGGCCAAGGGCAAACAAAGCTGGGACAAACGTGAAACTGAACGCCGTCGCACGGCCGATAAGGAAGCTCGCGAGGCCATTGCCCGATCACGAAAGCAGTAGCTTCACTTTTTATAGATAGGAGTTAAAAGCGCAATTATGGATATACGCCTGATCGCAGCTAATCCCGCAGAAGTTGAGACCGAATGCCTGGTCGTATTCGCCTTGGACCACGCCACCAGGGACAATGCTAATAAAGACCTGTTAAAAAGCAATCAAACCGCCGGCAAAGAAGCTCCCAAGCCTGAACCTCGGCTGGCCATGAAAGATGGCGGCTTGGAAAAAGCCATTGCCGAACTGGTCGCCAGCGGGGAGGTTACGGGCAAAGCTTTTGAAACCGCCCTGCTTCACCGTCCCCAGGGATTAAAAGCCAAAAGGCTGCTGGTAGTCGGCGCAGGCAAGGCCAATTCCTTTACTCATGCTGAAGTACGCAAGGCTGCCGGCAGCGCCATCCGCGCGTTGAAGCCCAGGGGGATCAAGAGCTGCGCATTTTTGGTACCCGATCTCGCAACTGGCGCCGATGACGCAGTGCGCACAATAGTTGAAGGCGCTCTGGTCGCCGACTTCGACCCCGATACCTACCGCAGTGATCGCAAAGATCTGAGCGTGAAAGAAATTACGGTGGTAGCTCCGTCAGGTGCAGAACAAGCCAAGCTGCAGAACGCTCTAACGCAGGGCCGCGTGATTGGAGAATCGCAGAACTTTACTCGCGAACTGGTGAACGAACCCAGCAACCGCCTCACGCCTACCATGCTGGGCGATCGCGCAAAAAAAATGTGTGACACCGTGGGCCTCAAATGCGAACTTATGGGCCCCGACAAAATCAAAGAGATGAAGATGGGCGCATTCTGGAGTGTCTCTCAGGGTTCCGACGAAGAACCTCGGCTCATCGTGATGCGTTATGATCCGCCGGGCGCGCCCGAAAAACCGGTGCTCGGTCTGGTGGGCAAGGGCATTACGTTTGATACCGGCGGCATCTCCATCAAGCCGGCCGATGGCATGGAAAAGATGAAATATGATATGGCCGGCGGCGCAGCCATGATCGGCGCCATGCGGGCGATTGCGCTGCTCAAACCCAAAGTAAAAGTTATCGGCATTGTTTGCGCCTCGGAAAACATGCCCAGCGGCAAGGCGCAAAAACCCGGCGATGTGCAGATTGCTATGTCGGGCAAATCCATTGAAATCATTAATACAGACGCCGAAGGCCGTCTTGTGCTGGCTGACGGCCTTTATTACGCCAGGACTCTCGGATGCACCCACCTTATTGACGCTGCCACTCTTACCGGCGCATGCGTTGTGGCTTTGGGTTATGCGAATGCCGGCGTTTTTGCCAACAATGAAGATGCTTATCAGCACTTCACCAGTGCGCTGCAACGCTCAGGAGAAAAGTTCTGGCGTCTTCCGCTTGACCAGGAATATCTTGACCAGATCCGCTCCAACATCGCCGACATTATGAACACCGGCGGACGCTGGGGCGGAGCCAGCACCGCCGCCGTCTTTTTGAAAGAGTTCGTCGATGACACGCCCTGGCTGCATCTCGACATCGCCGGCACCGCATGGATGGAAGAAAACAAAAGCTGGATTGCCAAAGGCCCGTCCGGAATCGGCGTGAGGAGCTTAATTGAGTTTGTCAGAAGTTTTGAGAACGGGAAATAGCCTTTATCGGAAACGTGACACAAAATTGTTTCACGTGACCTAAAGGCACATCCCAAACAAGCCACCGAGCACTGAGTTTTCTTATGGTCGATCAACCCCCGTCCAAAGGGGCACACTCAGCTTTCAATTCGTAGCCACCGCTCCTTCATCCGCGATGGATTGAGCATTCAGGCAAACTTTTTGGGCATCGCACAACGCGACAAGCGCAGCACGATCGTAGCCTGGGCAGATGGGCTGCTGTAAAACATTGCGAGTTGCAGCGAGGCGACACGCGCTGACTTCCACACATCAAATGTCGTGATATTGCCGAAGGAGTCTTTCCATCCATGAAACACGGTCTATTCGCCCTGCTGATGCTGGGCTTGATCAGTGTTGGCTGCACCAGCACAAACAAAGCTGCTACGTCCGATACCGCCGCTCAACCGAATTCCGGAGCCGCGGCTTCCAGTCCCTCTAACAAATCTGATCAGGAATTCGTTACCAAGGCAGCGCAGGGCAACATAGGGTCGAATATTCTGGCCGGTCCACCCGTTACTGCTTAAACGCCACCCCAAACCGTTTTCCCTCCAGCGACAGACCGATCTGTTGGCCGGTAATGAAACGTGAAAAAGCTTTGCTCATGTGGATGTCATCGGAGAGAAGAACTGCGCCGGCGTTCATCTTTTGCCATGCCGCCTGGAATTCGAACGTCATATTTCTGGTGGTGTGCAGGCTGTCATGCAGAAACACGTCAGGAGCCGGCAGATCACTCAGGAGTCGTGGCAGCAGATCGCGGGAGCGGCCACGCAGCAGGGTCCAGCGGTTGCGTAGAGGCTGGGGGACAAAGCTGCCGGCAAACCGTTCTGCGCCGATTGGTGGCAGGTCAATACTCCAGAGATGGCCTTCATCGTTGGCGGCCAGGGCTTGCAAGATAAAAGAAGTGGTCACGCCGCTGCCCACTCCGGTTTCCACCACAACGCGCGGCTTTAGTGCGCGGCAAATGTCGTAGCAAAAATCCGGCAGTCCTGCATCGGCATCATGCATTGCGGCGGATTCCGGGCGGTTCAAAAGCGCCCGTTCGGAGGCAATGTGCTCGCGTATGGCCTTCGCGCCCGGTTCATGCAAAAAGCTGTTCAGATCTATACTCAGATATTTCGAACTCAGGTCGAGCATCGCCGCAAGATCAAGCCCTTTGGTCCCGGCAGCAGATTGCGGTGGTGATGCCATTCCTTCCGCCGCGGTCTTAACGCGGTCAAGAAACTCAGATGGACGGCTGAACAGCAACTTCAAGAGCAGACGATATTTTTGAGAGGCGCCCTGATTCACGTTGGGATTCTAATGGAGCGCGCTTCCAGTTTCACGCCTGCCGGAGAGACGGTGGTGGTACAGTTTGAATTTTTCGTTTATTCAAATCCATTTTAAGAAACGTCATCTCGAAGGGCGTAAGCGAGCCCCGCGTTCTCATCAGCGGGCGAGTAGCCCTGAGAGACCTTCTGTTTACCTTGCTAAGACACAAGGTTCCTCGCCTCTATTCGGGCGCTGAAGACGGCGCGCCCTCATTGACGGGAACTCGGGATGACGGTCTGTTTATAAAGATTGGTCATTGATTCTCTCCTTCTGTTCAGACTGTACCCGCTACCAGTTCGATTGTTCTGAGTGAACCGTTTCTCAGTAAACATTTCTTAATAAAATTCTTCCAGAGAGGGAATCCATGCAAATTCACTTTATCGATTTTGTTACCGCAGCCAACCTGCTGGTGCTGCTGGAGATTTATCGTAAGTTATCGACCATTGTGTACCAGCACAAGCTCATGTGGACAGATTTTGCCGATCGCAAAGGGATCAGCGCAAACGGAAAGCATGCGGCAACTGTCTAGCGACCAGTTCAGCCGATCCAGGAAAGAACTAGCCGCGAATGAACTCAAAAACGCGCGAATAAACGATGGCTAAGTTCTGGTATTAATTGGCGCGATTCGCTGCCTTCAGGTGCATTCCAATGAAACTCACTCCACGAGAAAGATTTCTCGCCAAGGTGTGTCCCGAGCCGAAAGGTGGGTGCTGGCTGTGGCGCGGGCAACTGCGTGCCGATGGCTACGGGCTGGTCCGCTTTGAGCGAAAGGTCCATCTAGCGCATCGGCTGGCGTGGAAGTTCTTTCGTGGTGAGATTGCTTCCAGGCTGGTGGTCTGCCACAAGTGCGACGTTCGGGCCTGCGTGAATCCTGAGCATTTGTTCCTGGGAACCATGATGGACAACGTAAGAGACATGGTGGAGAAAGGTAGGAGCCGGCACGGTGAAAAACATACCAGCGCCAAACTGACCACCGAGCAGGTAAGAAGGATCAAGACTACGCTGGCCGAAGGCCTCATGCGTGTGAGTGACATAGCACGGGAATATGGCGTGACGCACGCAACCATCGGCTGTATTGCCAGAGGCACGAGTTGGCGCCACGTGAAGCTGGCTTCGGCGGCAATTCAAAGCGACCCTGTCGATCAGCCAAAGCATGAATCCGTTAGTCCTATAGCGATCCCTGAAGACGAACTTTGATCCGTCCTTCTTGATGTCTGAACGACCAATGATCCTGGAGATAATATGGCCGATTTCAAAACAGCATTTCTGTTCACGCTGCAACATGAAGACTCAACCCGCTCCGGCAAGGTGACTGTGGATGCCGGAGGTCGAACGCGCTTTGGCATCGCGGAAAAGTTTCATCCTGATCTGCCCGAGGTGTTTTTTACCGGACCGGCGGAAGACGCGCTGGCCGAAGCCGAGATAATCGAAGAACGTGAATACTGGAATGCCATGTGTCTGGCGCCTGTGTTTTGTCGCATCCTGGATAGGCTGTGAATACATCCCCGGCCTTCGGCACAAACGGCAGCGGAGAATTAAACGTAAACTGCTGGCCTGCGTAAGCCTTCACCGCTTTCACTAGTCCGGCGTTCGCTCCCGATGTAAAAGCAATCTGGCCGTTGTCGTAATAAGTGTCGGTTTTGGCGGAAAGCGAAATCAGCTTGTTTACGGTCGATCCAGCCTGCACCACGTTCGCTTCTGCAAAGCTGGCTTTCACCAGTCCGCAGCGCGCGTCAAAGAGTGTATTTGTGCAACCGGGTTGAAGGATCACCGCTGGAAGTTGCATGCTCAGGTAAGCCGTACCGGCATTGACTAACAGCTTGGCGGATGAACGTGTAAGTTCTTCCAGTGCGCCGATGAAGCCGGAAAACCTCACAACGCTACCGACCTGGTTTGAAGCGGAATCCATGAACAGGCGGTCAATGCGAAACGTCGCGCCATCGAAAAGTCCCTGCCCGATTGCTTGCAGGATGGGAACACCATTAATGAGGTCGGTCAGGCTGGCTTCGATTGTGACCTCCAGCGTCGCCACGTCCATACCGAGCTTCTCTTCAATGGCCGATCGCGCAATATTCGGCGGACCGGTCAAGAATGTGCTTCCCAGCACCGTCAGGTTTGTGTCCCAGCTTGTGTACCGCAATGCCGTGCCGGTCTTGAGAGTAATGGTATAAAGATCGGCCATGCGGATTTCTGTTGCGCTCTGGAGCCACGTGACCAGATTGTTGCCGCCGATATTTGTGGGTGTCTTCATTGTTTTTTCCTGAAGCTGAGTTTCCTTATGTCGCGATGGAACAACAGAAATGGGGCACTGCCTAGCCACTATCCAAACGCGATGAAAGAGCAATAAAAAAGCAGCCCCGTAAGGCTGCTTGTCTGGATAATGCTTTGATCTTGCTATTTCAAATCGACATCTCCCCACACATACCAGGGACGATGATCAATCTCGTCATTCAGAGCGTGCAGATCGTCCGTCAGCTTACTCAAACACGGAAGAGTTCTGCAGTTTGGTACTTGCGATGTTAGCTCCTTGAATCGTTCACGTTTGTCGTGCAGCCACACTTGCCGCGGCACAATCAAACCTGCCACGAGTAAGATTACGATCCCGGCTATGAGTTCCCAGCGTTTCATAGTCCCAGCGTCCCGCTTCCGCTTTTGGCAGCGGATGCATCACCGCCACTCTGTTTAGCGTTGCATAAATGTTCCCTGATCGCCTTCAAATCGTTGGAAATGCTGAACAGCCGCAGCAGCGCAAATAGAGCAACAATGCTGATTAACAACGCCAGAACGTAAACTAACTCCTCCATACCACCTCCAAAGGCAGAGATAATACCAGAGTAGCGGCTTTTGCGGTCAGGAGTTTCTTGAGCCAAAGGCCAATGGCTAATCGCCAATGGCCGGGTGCGTCACTTGCGCACTGAAATCAACTGCACTTCCTTGCATTCATAGAGATTGAAATAGAAATTGCTGAATTCAATACCTTCACGCGTTCCGCTGGCAGAGCTGCCTCGCGATGTTCCGGCGTCAAACCTCACGCGGTGCAGGAATGTAAAGTCCGCGGTGATGGAATGGCCTGCGGCTGGCGCATTTGTAAACTGCACCAGGCCGTTGGTGATGGTGTAAGCATTGGTGGCCACCACAGCCCCGTTGTCATAGATTGTGGCGCTCTGGTTGGCCGGGTTCTGGCACGCCTCCAGAAAGCCGCCGAAGTTGCGGACGAGTTGGAAGTTTTTAGTTGATCCGTCTCCGGTCCCGATGGGCTGCCCGGAATACACTGAATCTTCCAGCCTCTGGGTCAGGTCGCTTTCATTCAGCAGGAAGTCATCAAACTGTCCGCCGCGGGCCAGAAAGAAACCGACTAGCGTCTCCAATGGAGTCTGCTCGTTTTCATCTCTGGATCGTGGATCATTCAACAAATACTCATAGGCCAGGGTGAACTCCCAGATCGGGTTCTGGAAGTTTTGCACTCTCACTTCACGGCCGGCAAGCGACGATTGGATCTCGGTCGAGAACGTAGGGTTTTTAGTGATGGTCCAACCCAAACCACGAACTTTGGGAAAGAGAAGGTTGCTCATCTTGCTCCTTTCCGCTTGAGTGCCCGCGTTACTTCATTGGCAATCATGTTGCTGTGGCGGCGAATGTGCCCCTGGAATGAGGCGGCGTCCACAACGCTGACAGAATGGTTTACGACCACGGTCACTCCGGGGCCGCCGCTTCCACCGCCACCAATAACGCTACGCATCTGGTTGGCGATTCCTGCAGGTAGGACCATTTCCTGGGGGTGGAGCATTGTGAGCTGATTGTTGGGAACGTAATATTGGCCCCTTCGGCTGAGCCAAGTGATTCAGCGGCAACAAAGGCCCCGGCAGCCAGCACACCTGCGACGACAGGGCCAACGATCCCAGTCGCCCACTTATAGGTGTTGTGCGCTGAATCGTAGGCCGCACGCAGGTTGTTCTTTGCAGAGGCTGCTTTGTCCGCCGCATCCTTAACGGCAAGATGCACCAGAAACTGCACAAGCTGCTGTTCCAGCGACGAAATGAATTTCATGGCCATGTCATCGGCCATCTTGGCCCACGCCTGCCCGAAAGTCTGGGTTCCCTGTATCCACCCGGAAAGAGCCGAATTCAGTGACTGGCTTATGCTGCTGGTAAAGCTTTTCCACTTCTGCTCGCTGGCTTTAAGTTCGTCGGTTGTTGCCTTTACTCCAATCAACTCGCTCTGCGCCTTGATTTTGTTGATCTGGTTCTGGATTTCCTGGACTTTCTTCGGATCTTTGTCCCAGAGCGCCTGGCGTTGCTGCTGATAATAGATTTCCAGGGCAAGCTCATCCTGCTTTGCTTTGGCGATCAGTGCGATTTCCTGCTGCTGCGTGATCTTGCCTTTTTCAAATTGTTGCGTGATGAGTTGGATTGTGGTTTCGCTGGCGATCTTGGCGACTTCGATTTGGCCCTTATAGCCTTCATCCCAGGTCTGCATCTGCTCGTTGGCGGCTTTGATGACAGCATCGTTCTCCGCTTTGATTGCAGCAAAATCTGCCGCCATTGCTTGCTGGTTACCCTTTTCGCCAATTGAAATAATGGTCGAAGTAGTTGTATTTACGGTAGCAACTTTGTCCGTCTGCGCTTTTGCGAATGCGGCCTTACTCTTTTGCGCTTCAGCATTTAGCTCTGATTCGGCGGCGTGCTGTTCCCGGAAAGCCTCTTTGAGATTGCGCATCTGGGCATTAAGAAGTTTTAGATGCTGTTGTGCAACTCCAAGCTCAGCGTTCAAGCCGGGTATAGCCATGGCATTCCCCAACGCATTAATGAGGTTGGGATTCGCGGCATTCTCTTTCGCTTCCTTGAGGTCCCCTTTGA
Organism: Terriglobia bacterium; assembly: GCA_963831465.1. Classification (GTDB taxonomy): domain Bacteria; phylum Acidobacteriota; class Terriglobia; order Terriglobales; family Acidobacteriaceae; genus Angelobacter. The sequence continues at coordinate 41,303 of CAWHQH010000038.1, forward strand.
GAGTCCGCACGGCCTCGCTGGCGGCATCTAATTGCGGCTTCAGTTTTGCGATATCGATCGCGGTTTTCTGGGACGCGGTCTTGCCCATCTTCTCGAATTCATCATCGAGTTTTTTGATATCCGTTGCATAACCCGCGATAACTTGATTTGACGATTTGATCTGCGCATCCAGCGCCTTTTGCTCGTCGGTATAGATGAAGGTGTCCGCGATCAGCTTGCTCAGCTTGTCGGTCACATCGGCAATGACCTGAACAAAGGCAATGATCTCAGCCGGGCTGAATGCCAAGCCGAGCTCGATTCCCAGGCTCTTAGTCAATTCCCCCAGGGATTTGAACGCCTCCGATAGATCTCCATCAATAACATGATTGAGGGCTTCAGCCGACTGCTTGCCGGCATCAAATCCCTGCTTCAGTTGTTTGAGCGCTTCTTCGGCGTTGGAACTATTTGCCTGGATGTTGAGACTAAAGGTGTCAGCCATGATTTGCTCGAATCTTCTCCGCGTGGGAGCGGGGACTGTGGATGTGGACTCTTTGATCGAAATTAAAACAGGCAGCCCAGCAGGGCTGCCTTGATCAGCTTCGTTTTCTAACGAATATACTTCTGCCTCTAATTTCGATCTAGTTGGATGTGCCAGCCGTCTGGATCTTTTTTGGCCCAAATGCTTCCGTTTTGCGTAAAGTCTTCTGCAGGCACAGGAATCGCCACCTTTTGAAATCCCCCCCTGATATGCTTCTTGAGGGTTTCGCGCTGGGGTGGTGTCAACATCGCATAAAGCTTTCCGTCTTCGCGCAGTTCACGTCCCAGTTCTGTAGTTTTCCACTTCCAGTTGTAGTCAATTTGAGTGGTCTCTTTGCCAGAGTTAATGGCGGTCACCTTTACAAGGTCCGCGCTCGCTAGCACGAGAGAAAATGTCTGATAATCGCATCCATTCAGAGTGGGATTGCTAAGAGGCTTACGGTCGGTGGCGGCAACAGCCTTCTGCCCTTTATCTGTAAAAGCCGACTTCCAGTATCCATGTCCATCGGGAGTTACCGTGACGTAGTCTGCCATCTGAGCGAACACCATAGAGAAGTCTGCTTCCGGAGTCAGGTCTAGCGGTATGTCCGCTGGCTCTCCCTTATTGTTCAAGTACGGGCAGGCCGTTCCAATCCGGCCCACATTCACAAAGATTCTGCTGGTCCCATCCGTAAAATAGTACCTGACCAGCTTTTCAGCAGTACTCTGGTCCATTTTATTGCCAGAACAACCGAACAAGACCAACAGCACCAGAACGCCTGCTTTCCGCATGAGCTACTCTCCTTGGAATTGCAGATACTATTGGAATATTTCTCTCGTTGTAAAGATCAAAATCAACTCCAGAAAAGAAACGAACATTCTAAAGAGTTCGACCTTGCAGGCTGCGCCTTATGCTTTAAAAAGTTAAGCCTTGTAGAACTGCGGAAGCTTTTGGGTGACACTTCCGCCAGCTAAAGAGACGGCTTGCGTCAGCTCGTTGAAGGATCCGTCAGTAAAGTTTCGGGCTTTGCCGGTTGTTTTCCGCTTTCCGTCCAGCAGATAAGCGGCCACGAGCACATGAGTCGGCGGATAATCTTTCCAGTACGACATAAGATCGTTGAGTTCCCACAAAGTAAGCTGCTCGATCTCGCGCATTGTCCATCCGGTAGCAGTAGCGACGTGGCCAAAGACAAACGGCCAGTCCGCTATACCGGTACCGGCGTCGGTTCCCCCGCGGCCGCCTTCTTGAGGCCGGACACTTCAAGCATGGCGTTGAAAAGAACATTGAAATCGTCAAAGGTCAGTCCGTTCTCAAGCTGCTCTGCGGTCATATCCGGGTGCACTTTTCTTAAGGCATTCTGGATCACGGGCAAATACCGGAGCAATGATGCCAACCCGGAGTTTTCCGCCGATGGCTTTTCCCGGAACAGTGAGTCCAGTTGCCGCAATTCACCGAGCGTGAGCGATGAGACCGTAAGTTGTCCCAGCGATGTGGAGACGGTTTGCTGCTTAAGCATGATTTCCTCCTGATAACAATTGGCAAAGCCGATGGATGAAAAAAGCGGGCGCGGCAAGACACCCGGCCCGCATTGGAGAAAGCTATTCGTTGGAATACATGTCGATGACCTGGCCGGCGGCGTTGGCAAACGCCTCAAAGTCAAACTCAGGGATAATGAAATCTTCCTGCTTGGTGGCAAACGTGAGCTTTGACGCCACTACCGAATACAGCAGCACGTTGAATTGATTGCCGTTGTAAACGTTTTCCAGCAGCACCTGGATGGTCGGCGCAAAACCCATGAGCTGGTTGGTGATATTGAGCTGTGATCCGACAGCCGCAAGCGAGTACGTATAGCTGATAAGAGCTACGGCGCCAGCCACGTTATCCGCCGAGGCAAACGTGTAAACCCCACCTGCGGTGACGGAATACTGTCCCAACACAGGGGCGGAGGCAACGCGTGTGAATGGAAGCCCCGTGGATGCGTAACGGACGCCCCAATCCTGCACAAACACGCCGGAGTTTGGCGGTGTAATCGTCACCTGGAAAGGCGTGGCGGGGATGGCGTGAGATTCATCCAATGAGACCTGTTTCATGCCGGCGGGCATCGTCTGTCCGAAGAACAGGTCATTCAGCATCTTGCCGTTGATGGCGGCAAACTTCGATTTGCCGGTGATCTTGCATTTTCCGCGGGCCACAGCCTCAGGAAACTGCTTTTGTCCGTAAAGCTGCTTGACGTCGCCCGATATATCGAGCGAGACATCCTGCAGCGTTCCGAATTTCATGGGAGTGGGGTTGGCGGCGGTGTTGCCGCCGACGGGAAAGCCCCACAAGGTACCTGCGCCAAATTCAAACATTTTTCTTTCTCCTTTTGGGGAGCCGGCCCTGCACTCCCAGAAATTGAAGCCGCGAAATGGCTGCGGTTTGTGAAGTGAATGCAGTGTTTACGCGGTGGTGAGAATTTCTATGGGCACCACGGCGAGCGCCATAGAGCCAATCACGTTCTCGATGATCTCTATCCTTCCTTCAATGCGGCAGTGCGACACCTTGCCGCCCAGCGACTGCGCGATTCCCGGCGTCGCGTTGCGAATGGCCGCTTCTACCGCGTCTAAGAGCGAATTCAGTTCGGTGGAAGGAACAGAAGTCGGTTCACTATCTCCCGCCGTATAAAGAACAAGATCAACCGTAAGCCTGGCGTGGATGGGCAAGCCGTTCACGCTGGTGCCTGTCAGTTCATCTTTCTGTACCTGATACAGCGAGGGACGATCCGCAGGAGAGAGCTGCGATGGATCCTGCCAGCGCCGGCTGACCGTTTTGAACGGACCAGCCGGCGTGAGGAGCGCGCCCTGCAACGTGGAGAACAAAGCGGAATAAATCTGTTCGCGGGGAAAAATCACTGCGACACCTGAACTTGCTGGATTGCCTGTTCAAGTAGATCAGGCAATGCCTGTTGAAGATCGTTGATCGCGGGACGCAGATAAGGCCGAGGCTTCAGGTAAGGCCGCCGTCCTTCTTTTTTCTTGAATGGGCCCGGCCGACCGGCAAAGCCCCCATATTCTTGTATGCGAGCGTATTTCAAATCCGAACCGATGCTGACGCTCAAACTTTGGCCGTCAATCTTGGTCTCTATGGATTGCAGGACCGAATTCATCAGGTTGCCGCTGCGCGAGGTAAGCACATCGCTGGACTGACCTTTGCTCCCTGCGCCTGCAAAATATTTTGGGACTGCCGTGCGCAGTGATTGGTAAATGAGCGGTTGCAAGGCTTCATACACCTGAGTCACTACGCGAGGCGCGAGGCCGGCAAGGCGCTGCTGAAGCTGCTGCACGGCAGAGTCGTCAATCGTTACGCTAATCACAGCGCCAACCTCCGGTACTGGCTGAAGATGGCCATGGAACGCGGCGGAACGTCGCCCATATCGAACGAAACATTTACCTGGCCGCTCATGCTGTTGGACTTCTCGCCGATGCGCACGCGCTGACGATAGGTCAAGGCAAATGCCTCAATCGCCGCCTGCTTTAAGTCAAGAGGAACACTCGGATAACCCGCCGAATACCCAAGCTGGACATTCTGTAAGCCCCGGCAGAAGCGGAAGCCGCGCAGGAGAATGCGACGTCCGTCCCACAGATAGCCTGCGGTTGTCGGAGTTGTGGCCGCCTGGACGCTGACTCCATCTATGCTGAGGCTCGTGACAGAAATAATGGGGAAATTACGCGGCAGCAGCCGGTCTGAATCATTTCCGTCATAGTTTTCCGTCAGCGGTCCGAGCACCGACGAAAGAATGTGTGGACGGTCAATGTACTGCAAAACTTGCAGGCTGGCATTGGTGATGAGACTTTGCAGAGTCCCGTCGTCATTGTTGCCTTGGTTGGGCAGCCATGATTTCAGTTCTGCAACGGTGCAAAGATCGTCAGGTGCGGCAGCCATCGGTTACCTCCAAAAAGAAGCAATTGCAGTGCAACGCTGTTGCGTGAAATTTGGAAAAAGAGAAAGGCAGCCTGGCCAGAGGGACCTCAGACTGCCTTCCTTCTCCTTCAAAACCTGCTGGTTGGCAGGTGAGGAGCATCGGCGGCGATTCGCGGCAATCAAGCCGCCGATGAATCGTTTATCCGTTCGCCACGTTGGCAATCACGCCAAGCGAAAACGGTGCACGGCAGACGAGGACTTCATCGGCATAAACGCCATAGACATACTGGCGAGAGACGACGGGCCACTCGATCTGGTAATAGTCGCGGCGGCAGCGGACGAACGATACATTGTCCACACCGGAAAGCGGGTACGGGATCTCCGAGCTGTTGAAGAAGATGGTGCCCGGAGCAAGGTTGGGATGGATGCGGATATCCAGGAACTGCTGCGTGAACTTGTTCCAGTACTTGGCAATACTGGCTCCGCCCAGCAGAGCAGGCTTGTCATCTTCCGATCCAGTGCCTCCCGGCAAAGTGAAACGGAACAGTGGCACGCCGCCGGAAGCAACGATCTTCTTGTTGATGTTGCGAGCTTCCTGGGAGTTCACCCAGATTTCCGTTGGGCTGAGACGCTTGTTGTCCCAGAACCACTGGAGCGCCGTATCAATTTCCAGGATGCCATTGGCCTGATCGGCAGTAAGAGTGTTGCCGTCGAGCGAGGCGAAGTACCCGGCGTTGGACTTTAAGGCTTGCGTGAGAAAGCCGTCAAAGACCAGAGTGTTCGCGGATCCATCCGTATTGGAGTTTGCGGCGTTGGCCAACTGAGTGCCCGCGACCGGAGCGCTGATGGTGACCTTATTCACGGTGGTGATGGTGTTCAGCGTGGCAGTTGCCGCGCTGGTGCCGATATACCACGCATATCCGGCTGCGCCTTTCACAGCAGGCACAGTTGCGACTACAGTCTGCTGGCCTGCAGTGGTCACGGCAGCGGACGATGCCAAGCTGATAGCGCTGGCGCCCGCGCCGTACTGTGTGGAAGTACCATCAATGTTGACGCGCGTCACTTGACCATACGGCACGCCGCTGATGGAGACAGTGGCATTGGCCAACGCGCGCGCAGTGAGCGCCGTCACGAAAACAAGTAGGCTCAATCCTGAGCCCAGTGTTCCGCCATTGGCCAAGGCAACGGTCGGCGCCGTTGGCGTTCCCAAAGGCATGGATGCATTTCCGTTAAGAATGATGTTCTCTTCGCCGATCATGACTGCGCGAAGAAGCGACTGAACCAGTGTGGCTTTGTTGTCAAACTCCTTGCCGCCGGACAGACAGCTTCCCAGTCGATGGAACCTTCAAGACCAATCCCGGCGTAGGCTGCCGTGTAGTCCAGCTCAGTGACCGACATTTCCGCGGAACGGCGGCCGACTTGAACGCCGAGTTCGAATCCCTGCGTGTTGACGCCGGTGATGGCTTTCCAGCGCGTAGCAAGATCGCCACGGTCGCTCACCTGCCGAGGCAGGCGGTTACGCAGCGGTGTGATGACCGGATAAAGCTGAAGCGCCGGCCCGCGCAGATCAAACGCGTTTAAGTTGCCAGCCACGCCGCTGATCGTCGACTGGCTGATGGTGGTTTTGTTCAAGGAGGACAGGTCCGCCTTGTTGAGCAGATCGAACGTCTGCTGACTGAGATCGCCAAACATTTTTCTAGTCCTTTTCTCCGCAAAAGAATGCGGTTGTGGAGGTGAATCCGATGCCTCAGCGGCAAAGCCAGCTGATTATTGGGAATAATTGCGGACATTCTGCCGCTCCCACCCCGTGCTGGATACAAATGCGAACAGGAGTGGTTGGGAAGCAGCTCTTAGCGCAGGTATGCGGAGGCGGGCTGCGGTTTTTGCAGCGTGCGCTTGAGCAACTCATGAACGCTCGGGCTGCCCGCCGACTTGGCCAGAGCGGGACGGGCGTCATCTTCTTTGGTTACGGTCTGTGTGGGCACACCAGTGCGCGCCACGCGGCCTGTAGATTCCTGCGGTGAAACGAGTTTTTCCACGAGTGAGAGGAGATTGGTCAGCGAACGCTGGATCTCCTGATTATTGCTCTCTATTTCGCTGCGCAAGCCGGCCACTTCCTGCTCCATTTCAGCCAGCTTGGCGAGCGCAGATGCGGAGCTGGCCCGTGCCTTTTCCAATTGCGCTTTGTCATTTGCTTCCAGCATTGTGCTTTGATCTCCTGTCTTTGCTCCAGAGCGTGAATCGCCCGGGATCTTTTTCATGTCGGCAGAAGCCGCTCGTGCGGCAGCGGCATCGCCGGTATCAAGAAGCGCGTCCATGTGGGTGGCGGCTTCTTCGTGATTCTCCGCCATCTTGTCCATACAGGTCTTGATCGCATCAAGATGGGCCAGAGTGGCTTTGGAATGGCGTGCACCGATCTTGAGAGCTTGATTCGTCCCGCCGTTAATGCGAGTAAACTTACGAACTTCGCAAGTGCCGTCGGCTTTTACGGCGGTGAAGTGTGCGCCGGGAACGCAGGGGTTATCGACGACGCTTATCTCGACGGGATTGGCAGTGAAGCGAACAAACTCGCCGTCTTTCCATGCATCGACGTAAGCGCCGCCGATGCTGAAGCCGGTGTAAACGCCAAGCATGCACTTCTGCCAGGCTACATTGTCAACGATGCGAGCGCCGACTCGGATTTGTTTTAGATCATCATCAAACGCGATTGCGACGAGCTTGCCGACGGCGCTGGGCACGTGCATTTCACGAACATTGCCCAGGCTCTTGCCATCAGTGGCTTTAGCTATCTCGTCGCTCCAGTTCTTGAAGTAAGGCTTGGAAGAGTCATAGTCGAATATTTCGCCTTCTTTATCAACGATCTCGGCGGTGGCGACGCCCCAGACTTCGTGCTTTGATTCGTCAATCTTGGCGATCTGGGCGAAGAGGTTCATGGATTTCATATTGGCTCCAAATGGAAAAGGCAGCCTGTTGGCTGCCTTGGTGGTGTTCCGGATATTGCTAAGAAGTTGGCAACTCGGAGGTTTGCTGTAGGCCTTTGGTCTCCAGCGGAAAGACGCCTGTGGTTGTGATAACGGCGTTGCTCATGCCAATGGGGTGCTTGCCCAGGCTTTCGCGAACTTCGTCGATGGAGAGCACGCCGGCACGAACGTAAATATCATCGATCTTGGCTTGTTCCAGTGCGTTCAGTGTGCGGTCCTGCTCCCAGACAAATTCAATATCGCTGAAGCCAAAGTGGCGAGTAACGATGAAGTTGATGGTGTCAGCCAAGTAGCCAAGGATTGGCACAAGACCTTCCGCCGCAGCCTGCTCCACGCTGGTTTCTGCGGTGGCGCGATTCATGACGCTGACAAACTGCTGCGGTGAGAGACCAAACGCATAACAGACAATGCGCGTAATCCATTCGTCGAGCGCGTCTTTCAGCATGGGATCGCGCGTGAACTGGAGATTGCCGCATTCAGGAACAAAGGTGATACGGCGGCGACGGGCAGAGTTTCCGGCCAGCGCGCTATCAAACCATTCCTGGAATTCACTGATCTGGTCAGCCGACCATTCCTTGGGAACCTGCGCCAGGGCTTCCGGCACATTGCCTTCAGTGTAGTAATTCAGAAGATGAATCTGGCGGCGAAGGCCAATGTTGATAGTGAGAATGATCTGCTCGACCGGCGAGAAGCCGAAAAACTTGTGCGCTCGCACGTTGCGCGGACGATAGATGAGCTGGTCGGCGGTGAAGTCAACGGCCGGCAGCCCCTTGAGGATCTGTTGGTATGCAATGGCCGGTGAGGCCGGCGTGCGTCCCATGGCGTCAATCTTGCGCGCGATGGTGGAACCGTCAATGACTTCCAAGGCATAAAGCGCTTTGCCGGGAGACCACAACTCGCCATCCTGGGAAACGATAGGGACGAGCACAGGAGAGTCGAGTACGAGAAGATCTTCCAGCAGCAGGCGGACCCATTGTTGCCAGCTGTGCTCGCGATCGGGATAGGAAAAGAAATTTGTGAGTTGTGTGAGACGCGGGTCTTGCTCTTCATTGTCATTACCACTGATGGCGCTGTTGCTGGTGTTGGCGGAACGCTTGGGGGCGCCGGGCTGCGTCTTCAAGCGGAACGCCCAGGGCATGCGGCTGACCTGGTCTTTGCGCGTTTCAATGCAGAGCCGAACGAGGTCGAACGAATCAGCCAGTGAGCGCATCTGCTCAAATGAGATGGGCTCCATGTTGCGCGGCTGAATGTTGATGTTATAGCCCACCGGATAATCGAGTGTCCGGGGTGGAGTGCCCGCGGGAGCGCTGGGCGCCATGGGCAGGTCAGGGCCAAACCATACGTCAAGCGTGTTGCGCAGCTTGCGGCCGACGCGCTCAATGAAGCTTCTTTCAAGCACACCTGGCTCCAGCGCAGTAAGTTTTCCGCCATTGAGAGTTTCAGGCATAGTCAGGCAATCCCCACTTTCACGCCCATCACGGCGGAAGTTTCAATGATGAATTCGATCAGAGAGTTTTTGCGATAAGCTGATTTCATTAGCTCGTCGTGAATGCGCAGGCCCTCATACCAGCGGCAATGGCCTGCGTCATCGATAATGTATTCGCCTGTCCATTTCATATGTCGCTCCCATTCATAATGTCGCTTCGCTCCAAACCGCTTCCGCAGCGTTGATAAATCAGGTGTCTTCTGCGCCTGCGACAGGCAGCTCGGCGCGTGGTCGGCCTTGCTGCCTCGTTTCATAATGTCGCTCCCCTCCAAACCGCCGATGCAGTGTTGAAAAAAGCAAAAGAAAGAGTCGATCCTGGCTCACGCGATGCTGCGGCGGAGCCGTTCCCTCACCCACTCGGTCTCACTTTAATGTTCGACCTCGGAGTTCGGGATAGCAGATCGAGAGTGGACAGCTTGCGGAAGCTCGACGCGGAATCAGCCTCGCGCCTCTCGCAGATCCAATTACCAATCGCTTTCCTCCCAACCGCGTCAGCAGCCGATTAAGAAATCGATTCGAATCAGTAGCCAACGATGACACGATCAGTGCACGCGCCGGCGACGGCCGTGTCATTCTTTTCAAAGAAAGAGACTGCGAACTGAGGCAGACGCACCGGACTCTGCAGTGTCCCGCTGGTGACATTGGGGGCAAGCTCACTGGCGATGAATGCCTGTTGGGCGCCGGAAGCCATGGTAGTCGCAATAACGTAGCTGTTATAGAGAGTGAAATTCGGACTGGATTGCGCCTGATCATCGGCGGTATAGACATTTACGACCAGATCCACGTTCTGAGTACAGGAAACGAAAACAGTCATTTTGGTGGCATCGCCAACGCGAATGATGCTGGTATTGGGCGTTGCGCCGCCGACGGTAGCAGGCAGAGCGACCCCGCTATGCGCCAGGTCCGTGGGAGAGTAAACCAGGTGAGGCATGGGACGCGGGAGCACAGGCTTGCCGTTTTTGTCCATCTCAGGGAACTGGCTAGAAGTTTGTGAAAAGACAAATAGGGTGGTGAGACACAGAAGCGCGAGGATAGTGAGGGATGCGGCTTTTTTGTTCATGAGATTGTCTCCATGTTTTCTTGATTTCGATTGATCGATCGGTACTGGTCAGAGTTTGCATTTCGTCTGGCTTTGAAAGGCCAGATACATGGGTGCTTCGACTTGCGGTCGGGTCGCCATGCTCTCCCTAGGGCATCGCTCAGGATGACCAAGCAATTCGGATATCGAATTCATTTTGAGTTGGCTTACGCAATTCAGCGGCGGAGCCGGTTTCACACCGCTCTGTCTCATGCAACGCTCGACCTCGGGGTTAGGGAATGGCTTGTCGTTGGAGCAGACGGCTTACTGACTCAGGGTTATTCGGCGCGATCAAAGGACATTTCACCGTCTGCGCAAAGGCTCGATCGGAATGGGTATGGCAGTCTCAAAGGCTGAGAATGCCGATGAACTGCTACGCAAGGCGATGCGCCGGACGTTTCTTCTTTACGACGGGAAACGGATAGAGTGCGCAATAACAATCGACACAGAGTGATCGCGAGAGCTCCGATACGGAACGCCGTTCGTCTGCGTTCATTGGCGCGTTACATTCCTCACAGCGCGGCGGACCAACACGTCCGTTGTGATCGTGTGCCATAGAAACACCTCTGCTGGAAAGCAGTAATTGGTAATTGGTATTTAGTACTTGGTCTCGGAGGTCATTAACAGCAGCCATTCGGCGCTCAGTGAGTGATGCCGAAAGAAACTAGCAGCAACTTGTGAATCGACTAACTGTTTTTTAGGGCTCTTTTGACGGTTTTTGGGAACCTATCATTCTGCGATGGAGCAAGAACCCCCAAACAAGGGGTCCTGAAGCCCTACTTCCGATGTGAGCACGCATTCCTGACGAGACAGGGGATAATGCCACATGCAAAAGTCCAGAATGAGGTTCCCGCAGCAGACGCAAACGGTACGCCGGCTTTGGAAAGGTTGCAGGCCGTTTGATTAAGCCGGCGCCGCTCCCGGCTATGCAGAACCAACTATGCGCTCTGCATAGACATCTTATACGACAACTCTGTTCCAGAAGTCAATAGCAAAAATGCTTTTGTCGAATTTTCTCGAAATTAGCAATGTTATCGGACATTGTCAACTATTGACAATTATTTAGACGTTAATTAGACTTTAGCCACTTATGGCGCGCGAAACTTATAAGCAGGCATACGCGGCAGCAAAGCAGGACCTGCTGCAACAACTGCAAAAACGAGACGATCTGGAGCAGAAGATCCGCAAGCTGAAACAAACGGTCAAAGCCCTGGGCGAACAATGCGGCGCTCCCTCCGAAGAGATTGACAAGCTGCTCCTGGTGGGGGGCTTCGCCATTGATACGAAGCCGGGATTTACCGACGCAATCCGGCGGCTATTCAGAATCCACCAAACACCGCTAAGCCCGATCGATGTCCGGGATGACCTGCTGAAGATGGGAATTGGCGAGGGCCAGGTAAATCTTTTGTCGTCTATTCATACCGTCTTGCGCCGTATGGCCGAGGCCGGCGAAATCGAAAAGACCGAGGATGGAACGTTTCAGTTACCAAATTGAACGATTCGTCCCTTTCACGCCCTGGGATAAATAGATGGCGTGAAACGATTCGGCTTTTTGTGCCACTAAACAAACAAGCTGCCGTTTATATTACCGGTAGGCGTGAAACGTTTCGATGAAAGCGAGATGCCCGCATGTCACAAGGACTGGACAATCTGGAACATATTGTTGTGCTGATGATGGAAAATCGCTCCTTTGATCACATGCTGGGCGGTCTGAGCAAAAACTTTCCCAAGATCAACGGGCTGACCGGGAATGAGACGAATCCGGATAGCGCCGGGAATACGGTGCAGGTGTCGGCGACCGCGGACTGGCGCGGGCAGCTGAGCCACGATCCGGACCATCATTTCCCTGGCGTCGACGTGCAGATTTACGGAGGCGCGCCGTTCTCTCCAGGCCGCGCGGCCAACATGCAGGGATTTGTGCAGAGCTATGGAACACAAAGCCCGAACGTGCAGGATTCCCACGCGATCATGAAATACTTTTCGCCGGAAAAAATTCCTGTGCTTACGACACTCGCGACCGAGTATGCAGTATTCAACGGCTGGTTCGCGTCGATTCCGGGCCCGACAATCTGCAACCGGGCGTTTGCTCACTATGGGACATCATTTGGGAACGTGGACATGAATATGTTCCTGGTCAGCGATGCTGACCGGGCGAAGATCCCGACCATCTACGAACGGCTGGCGGCAGGAGGGCACAGCGCAAAGCTTTATTACTATGATCAGCCAAGCTCGACGATGGAGATCGTTAACCTGATCAAAGACCAGAGTTTCTATGGCGTGTTCAGCGACTTTGTTGCCGATTGCAAATCCGGCAACCTGCCGCAATATAGTTTCGTAGAGCCAAACTACTCTGACCACCCGGCTCCGGACGGCACACAGTTGCCGGCGACGGACCAGCATCCGGATCATCATGTGCTGGCGGGCGACAATTTCATAGGGAAGGTTTACGACTGCATCCGAATCAATCCCGACCTGTGGAAGAGCACGGCCTTACTCATTGTGTATGACGAGCACGGCGGACTGTATGACCACGTGGTCCCGCCGAGTTGCACACCTGACGGCTTCCATGCCCCTGAAGCAGCCACCGGAGTACCGGGCCTCACTTTCGACTTCGACCGGCTGGGAATTCGCGTGCCGGCCGTGCTGGTTTCACCCTACATTCCGCGTGGAACGGTGATTCCCGGGCCAGAAGATCCCGCGAATCAGAGAATTTTTGAGCATGCGTCAATCCCGGCGACGGTGAGCAGACATTTCCTTGACGACAAGGATATGGGGACCCCGCGAGAGCAGCAGGCAGAGACGTTCCTGGACTTGCTCGGCGACAGACTGCGTCCGGACAACGAATGCGTATTCTTCCCGAAGGCAATGAAAGGCTGAAATATGGCGATCAAAGATGCTCCCGTAGTCGACATTATTGAGTTCGATCTAAAAGACGCCTATAACCCGGACCGGCCGATCTCGAGTCTGATCCGCACGCAGCTCTTACACCTGCACCATGCGGAGAATTTGGTGGTTCCGCAAAACCAGCGGACGAACGTCAACATCAATACGCTACACACAGAGCGCCAAGCGAGCGAGTACATACAAAGAGTGACCGCGCTGCTGCATACACACGGCAAGAAAACAGCAAAGAAATCCCGGCTAAAGAAGCAGTCCACAAAGAAAGCTGCCGGCAAAAAGACTGTCAGCAAATCAAAAAAGAAATCAGCTCAAAAGAAGCGTACGTCACGCAAAGCAAGGAGAAAATAAGTGCGACGATTTGTTTTTGCGTCCATATTGCTCGCTGGGAGCGTTTGGGCACAACAGCCCTCTCCCACTCCCAGTCCGACCCCAAATCCCGGCGTAGAGAATGAAAAGAAGCAGGAGCCGGCAACGGAGTTGGGCAAGTTCAAGCTGAACTGTCCCAAGCACATTGTTGGCTGCGCAGAGGTGCTCTTTACCGGGCAGCCACTGCACATTGCCGTGGGAAGCATTGCGCCGCAAAACGGGTTTGGCGCCGGGCTGGCGTATGTGGGACACAAAGACACAGACAACTGGAGCACCTCTTGGAGCGCGGACGCGATCGGCTCAAGCAACGCGTCATGGCGCGCGGGCTTTTACCTGAAATTTGTGGACACCCGCATTCAACCGTCAGATGTGCAGATGGGAACAGCCGGCGTGAACCCGGACGATATTCAGCCTTATGTGGGTCGACCGGTCTACAACTTATATGCGCAATCCATTTCACTCAACAAGCTAACATTCTTTGGCGAAGGCCCAGCAACCACAACCGCCGGACGGACCTTCTTTGGAATGACCGAGCACATCATCGGCGGCAACATGATCCGGCCCGTTTATGAAAAGCTCAACATAAGTTTTTTCGCGGAACTCAACGGGCGACTGCCCGACATTCGGCCAAGCACAGGCCAGCCGTCGCCTTCCATAGAGGCTGTTTACACGCCGGCGACCGCGCCGGGACTTGCGCACCAGCCGTTCTTTTTTCAACCGGGCATGGGCCTGAGAATGCGCCCTTCCGTTGCGAATAATCTCCTGCACTTTGATTACAGCGCAATGTACCAGCCGTTCATCGATACGGATGGTTCAGGTTTTTCATTTCAGCGGCTGACATTTGACCTTCGCCAGGAAATCTCGTTTTATCACCGCAATGTCTATGTGGCGCGAGATACGAATGATCCGAACGATTGCCGTATTGATCCGACAGACGCTCACTCAGCCTGCCCACATGCCACCAGCCGAAGCATGCAGGGCACGCTGGGGCTGAGGGCGGCAACTTCCCTGTCCTTTGCTCCAGGCACGAACGTCGTTCCATTTTATTTTCAGCCAACGCTGGGCGGATCCGACATCAACGGTAACCCCGCGGTACCCAGTTACCAGGACTATCGTTTCCGTGCGCCGAATGTGCTGCTGCTGCAAGAATGGATTGATCATTCGATTGGCAACTGGCCACTTGGCATCACGCTGCGTGCCGATCAGGGCAAGGTAGCTCTGCTGCGCGGGGAGCTGGGCAGCAATCCGTGGCGACACAGCTATGCTGCCGGCATAAACCTGCGTGCCGGGGGCTTTCCAATGGTATATCTGCTGTTTGCCTTTGGCGGACACGAAGGCATACACACGATTGTGAACGTAAATACCTCATTGCTGGGGAGTTCGGCGAGGCCTAGTTTGTTTTAGAGTTTGAAATTCCAGTAGCACGGCAGGGCGAGAGTTTTTTCACGATTGATGGAGCCATCGTCATTCATGAAAATGGGAGTTTCGGGCTCGATGCCGTCCGCGGACCGGCCAAGGTAAGCGGCTAGCCGTGCAAGGAATTCGTCGTCAGTCATACAGCTCCTTTCCTAACTTCAGTTAGAACAATTAGGACTTCGACATCGGTTTTCTGAGTTATGCTTTCCAGCACAAATGGCTGAGCTGAAGCAGATCATTGCCGGGTTGAAGCGGACCTACGGCCCTCCCAAGCTGCCGCCAGCGCAGGGACCGTTTGAACTGGTGATGTGGGAGAACGCCTGTTACCTGTTGCCCGATGATCGCCGTGCCGCGGTGTTTGAGGGCCTGCGGAAACAAATCGGGTTGAATGCAAAAGCAATCCTAAAGGCCGATGCCGATGTGCTGCTGGCGTTGGCCACGATGGGCGGCATGCGTCCCAAAGTGCGGGTATTTCGCTGGCAAGAGATTGCACGAATCACCTTGAACCAATTTGATGGCGACCTGGACCAGATACTCAAGCTGCCATATGTACAGGCCAAGAAAGCGTTGAAGCAGTTCCCAAACATCGGCGACCCGGGAGCGGAGAAAATCCTTATGTTTTGCGGCGCGTCCCCGGGCATGCCGCTGGAATGGAACGGCCTGCGCGTGTTGACACGCGTTGGGTACGGACGGTGGCAGAAAAACTATGGCGCTACATATAAGTCGGTACAGGAAGCTATCAAGCCGCAGCTTCAGCGCAAAGCGGAGGCGATTGCCCAGGCGCATATGTTATTGCGGCAACATGGAAAGGAAATCTGCCGGGACAAATCACCGCAATGTTATCAGTGCCCGGTGAAGGATCTGTGCGCATTTCCCGCGAAACAGGTCAAGATGTTTAGCCGCGGGGCGTGATTTGTGCCGCACAGCGCCGAGGTTTATTGATCGGTTAGTGGAGGTTCAGGAATAGTGCGGGCTTCGACGGCAGGTTCTTCGGCCAGACCTTGGGCGACCGGCTCTGCCCAAGGATCCTGATCAATTCCAAGTGCGGTTTCTTCGTCGGTCGGGGACGCGTAGAAGAAGCCCAGCTTGAGTTTGAACTTCATTCGTGTCCTGTCGTCAAGCTGAAGCACTTTAGCTTTCAGCGCATCCGGGAACTCTCTGCTAGGAATACAAGATGTCTGGCTAAAGTCCGCCATAAGTTCTACATCCCCTCCAAGCTCCGGACGCGCGCCATAATAAAAGTAGTTCTTATATCCCGCACCTCTCCGTATATCGGGATTTGTCTGTATCGCGCGAAGCTTCTCCTGTGTACTTCTCATGCTCGCGGTAAGCGGTATCAAACGGCAAATGCTCACTGCCTGGACAAAATGTGAGTTTGCCTTTGGAATTACATACCAATTCGCAGCACTGTGTAATTACTGCGCAGAAACTGAGTTTCATGGGAAGTTGCCCGGTAAAATATGACTCATCCGCGGACCCTGGAGACAGCGCATGCATCTTGGCGGCCAGCTGCGGGAAGTCCGCCTGCCCGTTTGGGCCGAACTGAGCAATTATTTGTTGCTGAAGAATCGAGCTGTATGGAAAGGGAACCCCGGCAAGGACGTCGCCTTGCCGGAGTTCGAATTCTTTCCATTTGGGCTTATTTTCGTACATGCGGCGGAGTTCTACAACTCCTCCACCTCATCGCGAAAGAAGGAAGCGTCGGGCACAGAGGCGAGTAACGAGTTTACAACAGCCGTAGCTGAGGCACTGAGTTGTTCTGGCTTGGATTCTGCTTCGCCCATATCTTCGCGTCCTCGAAGCAGATCCTCTAATATCTTGCGATCGCTCTTACTCCGTTCTTCCAAATCTTGAATCATTTCCTGATACTGCCTCAGCAGTGATACAGGTATAAGGACAAGGTTTTGGGGTGGGACAGGAGAAGATCCGCCAATCAAAGCTGAGTAGAGTCGTCCAACCGTCTTGTTAGCGCTAGAAATGGTATCGGGTTGAACAGCATAGTTCGCTGCTGCTGCAGTTAGCATTTATGGTCTCCGCCTAAACTCATCTTTCAGAGCTGGTTTCATATGTTCTAAAAATATCTTCTTGGCAGTGTCGTGAAACTTCGGCAGCAGGCTCGCCAATTCTGAAAGAGCACATTGCCTTTCCACGTAACAATCTACATCCAGCACATACGCTGATGCGGGATCATTTAAGAGGGCAGTTCGTGCCGTTACACCATGATCGTCGAATGCGCTACGCAATTCGACGGCGAACTGGGTTGTCTTCGCCAGATCCACTCTGGTGAGGTCGAGAAAAGGGTTAACCCATTGCGCAATGCGCATGCGATCAGCTCCAGGAAGCAGGAACTGATTGTTATAGCGCATACCGACGCGAGTAAATGCAGGAATCTCGTAAATAGCACAGAAACGATTCGTGTAAGAAAGGGCCTCTTCCAGAAATTTTGAAAAACCCGGATAGCGCTTTTTGATCAGCCCAAAATTGGACTGAGACGCTACAACTTTGTTTTCACCATCCTGAGTTTGGAAGTAATGTCCTTGGACTAGTCCAGTGGGGGTAAGGGTGGGCTCCGTTCCGAAGGTCGGATATTCAGGAGCAAGGGCATCTTGCATACGCCAGATTTCAGAAGTAATCCTCAGCCTCGGGGCGAAGCGAACCTCAAAGGATGCTTCCCTTAGAGGAGCATTTGGAAATTGCTCAGCCAGCTCCTCCGGCGCGAATCGCTGGGCTGCTAGCGATGTCATCGTAATTCTCCCTCTGAAGTCACAGGTTCCCATCGAAGTAACGTGCAATTTCGATTCCTAGCTCCTCGACCTGTTTTCAACAAATTACAAAGGAGAAACATTGGCAACGTTGCATCGAATTGTAATTTGAGTACTAAAATTTTGCACGTACTAATAACGATAAAGGCAACGACCGTATCACGCTAGGGACATGTCCTTCCGGACTAGCCCCGATTCGCTCACCTTCATTATGGGCGTGAATTGCCGAAGCTCCAATGAGAAGAGTATTAATTTTTCTAATGAGCCACCGTAGTAATGTACCCAGCAGCTCCAGAGATCCACAATTGCGATTCGCGTAAATGGGTTCGCGTGGCTATCATGGTTCGATCCTGCTGTTTACAAATAAGCGGTCCAATCGCCTGATTTCGCACAAGGCGAGCATGGGAAGAGGGTCGTCTGGTGAATCCGGTTTTCTCTCTGCGACGTCGAGCAGTGCAGCGCGGACCGTTGGATACTGTTTGAAATTGCAGTGAATCTGATTGCCCAGCGCTATGGCAGCAATCACGTTTCGGGCCAGTAGCGAATCTTCCGATGACAAGTACTTATTCGCAGGCGAGGGTACCTCCACCCCGGCACGCGCAAAACCGCCGCGTTCCGGGGACCCCGGCGCCTGCGGTCCACAATCTTTGCTTGAACCGCTTTGCGATTGCGTGATGCTTGGTACTGGTGTTACTTCGCCGGTGGCTTGCCGCCGATAGAACTCAACGATACCGCCGCCGAGGCGATTGCGCATATAGATGAGCGCCTGCGAAGTTGCGTCAACGTCATCATCATGCGCCGCCTTGGGGAACGTGCAGATATTGTGGAGATAGTCTTCTATCCAAGTGCAGCCAAACAGCTGCGGATCAGGCAGCTCAATGCTTCCGGACTCCCAGAGAGGCGCAACCGCTTGGGCGCGAGCGAGCTTGCCGCCTTCAGGATTTCCAGGGACAACACCGGCAATTTCTTTCTGCAATTCACTGATGATAGCCGGGCCGTTGGCCTTATCTTCAATCAGCACGGCATGGGCTTGGGGATACTTAGCATGACATGCCTTAATGGCAGCCATGGTGGGGCCGAAATCAAGCCGATCATAAGTGCGGTACGGGAGCATGAAATATTTTCCACCGTACCGGCCCCAAACCTGACCGGCGACGAAGTCATTATCACTGCCGCCGCTGAAAGTGCAGTCCCAGGACTGGACCATGAATTCAAATTTTTCCGGCATCTGGCGATAGAAGCGCACCCACTGGCGCTTGATGATGCCGCCATCGAGCGGCGCAGGAGTTTGCTGGTACTGTCCGTTGAAAGCCCAGCTGCCCATGCCGACGCGCTGGCTATGGAGAAAAGATTGGGGCAGACGAGCTGACCAGAGCAGATCACCCGCCTTCTGCTGTTTGACTTGCTTCGATGATGGAAATTTCCAGATTTCATCTTTCGGGGCAACTGCCGGCAGGCTGACATGCTCCCAGCGGCTGCTTTCGCGGGCGAGCACGTGCCCGGTGAGATCAAGTTCATGCAGGCGCTGCATAATAATGATCTTGACGCCGGTAGCGGGATCATTGATGCGACTGCGAAACGTGGTATCAAACCGCAGGTTGACCGCTTCCCTTTCAACCTGGCTGATGGCCTGCTCCGGGTTGAGCGGATCGTCAAAGATCAAGATATCGCCACCCATGCCAGTAGCGGTGGCCTGCATTCCGGTGGAAAACATGGTGCCGCGTTCGGAATTCTCATAATGGCTTTTTACGTTCTGGTCACGCGAGAGCGAGAAAACGCTGCCCCACCGTTCCTGATACCAGTCCGACTCAATAACACTGCGGCGAAAAACGCTGTGCTGCGTGCTGAGCTTTTCAGAATACGAAACGAACATGAAGCGACGCGATGGGTCAGCGATCCAGAGCCAAATGGGAAAGAAGACCGATATCAATAAGCTCTTCATGGTTCGCGGAGGAACATTGAAGATAACGCCTTCAAGATCGCCACAAACATTCTTGAATTGCCCGTCCTTAATCAGCGTGAGGTATTCACAGATGAGATCAAGGTGCCAGTTCCAGGCGAGAGTACTGACCGGCTCAAGAAGGTGCCAAGCCCTTTCAACAAACTCTTTGAGCTCAAGCTCAAGAACCTTGCCTTTCTCTGCAGATGGGGAAGCACTAGCGGTCTCAAAACCGCTCGCCGTGGTCAATGTGGGCCCGGAGGCGGCCTCTTGCTGCAATTGAGGCGTGCGGTTGGAACCGCCTTTTTTTTTGCGGCGTTTCATCATCTCACGTTTGCTGGTTTCAGCCATGGGTTTTTATGCCTCAATTCGTGCGCAGTACATTTGCCGATGTTTGAATCCTTCGCCCGGCATGTCAGCTTCATCTTCAATTTCCAAATCAGCTAAGGTTTCATTGTCGATAGACGTAATGGTGGCCAGATTTTTCCGCCATCCGACGTAAAGCGCAGCCTTGACGCGGTCTGACCCCGCCGCGTATTCCCAGATAGCGGTGCCATTGATGTTGCAGCTGGTATCACGCAAGTAAGTGATCTTGGCAAACGTCAACCGTAAGGCATTGTTCTGGTGAATGAACTCAGCCATGCCGTCTCTAACGAGCCTGATTGCAGATGGGACCCGCACGGCAAACGCCGGGGGCGCGGGATACGCACGCTCGCACGCCACCGTCTTACCCTGAAGGCAATCTCTACAGGGATTTGAGAGGCAATATGCGTGAATGGCACATGTGCGGCATGGATTTCCCAAAATGCAGGGAGAGACAAACGCGGGCTGGTGCATCCTATATACAGGTACAAGCTCGTTTGACACTGGAATTTCCTCATACTGTAAACCGGTTGTTTATGTTGGTCTGTGCGGCGCGCTGGTAAGACTTTTTGACAGGCGCAGATCTCTTACCACGTCGCGCAGGCATGAGTTGCGGTTAGTTCGTTCAGGAACTGTTGGCCTCACCATCAAAGTGCGAATCCCACCGTGTAGGGTCAATGATGTGAACCTGGTGAAAAGGAAGGGGTCTTGATGTGAGCCCGGAGCCGAGGAAGACGAAGGTACATTCTTTGCTACACTCCGGGCACGCGACGACAGCTTGCGCCGGAAGCTCTGGGATTGCCTGGCGGACAGAGCCACAGTGTGAGCACGGAAGAGCAATATAGATACATGCGCTTAGAGCTGGCCGGCACGCCAGTGGCTGAGAAGAAGATTGATTGCGATCATCTGACATTGGGTGGCGTAGTGAGGAGCGCTGCGCGGAAGCCGATAAGGGTTCATGATCGAAAAGCATTTTGTTCTTCTCTTGTGCGGCGGAAACGGTTTGCATTTGATTGAGCGCTGTTGTCATAAGCCCTGCTTCGCAAGATATTTTTCAAAAAGTTTTTGAGCGCATGCTTGGCCGCAAGCTGGTTCATCAGTGGCGCGCAAGTTGGCCGTGGCTGAGTACGCTCGGCAGGTAAAGCGCTGGTCGGCAGACGTAAGGAACCAGTGATTGGCCTCTCGGCGGACATTGGTGCATCCCGGCGCGGCACACTTCACGGTTGTAACCAGATGTGGATTGCGCAGCTTAGTCAAAGGCGAACCTCCGGATAATCCACGGATTGAGAGAACATGTTCCGGAGTGTCCGGGCTCCCAACCATTCGAGACATCCGCGAATTACGTGCAATGCGCGGGCAAATGGTGACGGGAGCAGAGTTAGAGTGCTGAATTGTAAAAATCGAGGCAGTGACTGATTGCGGGCTGCTGCCAAGATCGCGCTAGTGCGAGATTCATTGGCAAATTGCTCACTGCCCAGGCCTTTTGAGGCAGGGTGGACTAATCCATCCTTCTCAGTGGGCCAAAGAGATAAGGCTCTCCGACCGCGGTTCAGTTCGACAACAGTATCGGAATCGGTCCAGTGACCCTCGGCACGGTGTTCGTCAAGACACCTGCCGCAATACTGATTGTCACAGTCCAGGCATGTGTAAAGATGAATGCTGCAAAAATCCTGATCGCAAACCGGACACGCGGTCAAGGAATGAGATCCGCAGACGAAACAAGTAGCGTCTGGAGCAGCATGTGACTGAGACGAGTGATCAGACGAAAATGAGGATGCGACGCGACATGGAAACGGGTCTTTACGGTAACGCGGCCACGCGCGAAATAGATAACTTGAGTATTTGGTGAGCAGCCATAGCGGGGACGCCGATTTGCAAAGATTTTTCCGCTGTCCTGGCTGAGAGGTTGAACACCATGATTGCCAAAAGATCGAGTCAAAAGGCAACAGATTCATCACTTTCGATAGCCGAAGGTCAGCTATAGAGGTTGATGAGCCAAGCTTTTGCAGCCTTCTGCTTAGAAGGCAGAGGGGCGCAGTATGTCGGCACTATGTTCGAGCATGTTAAACATCATGTTAAACATCCTCCCAGCTTTGGTCATGCCGTCTCGAAGTGGATTCAATGCTTCTGGGAGCCTGACACCTTCCGTGGCCTATTCTCTCGCCATTTACCTTTAGTACCACATTGTTTATTGGAACTTGCGTTGCTTTGGAGTATACGACGCTTTGATCCAAGCATTATTCTCGGATCCTGCGTTGCCTTGCAGCTTGCGTTGCCTGCAGCTTGCGGTGCTTTAGAGTTATAGCTGTTTTGGGTCTTACAGCCGTTTTGGATTTACAGCTGCTTTGGGTTTACAGTCGCTTTGAATCTTCGTTGTTCTTAATTTTTCGTAGCTGTTGAATCTCCCGTTGCTTAAAGCTTGCACGCTTTAATCTGTCGACCGCTGAGGTTTTCGGCTTGAGTGTATTTAGCTTGTGGGTACTGGATTTGGATCTTAACTAAAGTTGCAGTTTTGAATTGTTCAGTTGAACAATGGCATGGAGCAGGAGATTGAGTCCGATTATCCATTGACACAATGGATCGTGGTCTTTGTCGCCAAAACCTGTAACATACGCGGTCATGCAGAACCCTCTCGTGGATTCGTGGTTCGTGAGATCTGAACGTTCGAATGGCGCAGCATCCGCCTGCTGATCGTGGAGCTCGCATGGCGCGGCTTCCGCGTACTGATCGTGAAGGTCGTCGGGCGCGGCATCCGCGTACTGATTGCTAGATGGAACGTCCATAGGCGGGCCGTGAAACGCGACATCTGCATGTTCAGCAATATCCGCGTGCGAATCGTGAGGCGCCAAGTCAGCTTCAGCACGGTGATTCTTGGTGTCCTCCTTTACTCGCGGCATCATCCCGTGCTCTCTCTCAGTCGGCGATTGTCCGGCGCCGCTCTGCTCAGAGCTATCTTCAAAGCGCGCGCTATTTTTCGAAGCAAAATTTTCTTTGATGGCAAAACTTTCTTTACGCGTAGAGCTAATTTCAGACGTAGAGCTAATTTCAGACGCAGAGCTATTGTCAAAGGCAAAGCTATCCTCATGGTAGTAGCAGTGGCGAATAACCAGTTCCACAGTGGCTGCAATTTCAGGAGCGTAGCCAAGTAACCGGCAAAGTTGTTTAGCAAATTCTTCATTCTTTTGGAATGAGCGACGGCCCTTCTCGTCCACAAAGATGAGATCGATGTAAGAAACAAACTTCCGGTCGCCAAAGATCTTTTCTTCCGGAGCAATTTCACTGCTTGCCCAAGCGTCACACTTCGCAGTTGCCAATGGAAATTCAGCAGCGTTAATGCGCGCAAGAAATGAGCCAAGCTCCGGATATGCAACAGCTTCAGAAATTTGCTGCATCAATTCAGGATGGCTTTTCAGATCAAGAAAACGGACCTTGGGATCATCGGAGCGCCATGGGATTTCCAATGCGGGAGCGTCGCCGCCCAACTCAACGGAATAGTCAGCTTGCATCAGATCATTCCATGATGCTGAAAGAAGCGCATAATCTGGCGTTCTGCCCACCGTCCATCGTATCCGTTGGGCGGAGCCAAAAAGGCACAGTGGCCGCCATGAGCGGTTTCCAGCAGCGTAATGTGCGGATTAGCCACGATCTTGGCCCGAGTTTCCGGCAGTAAGCGGATAAAAGGATCGTCGGCGGCATGGATCACCAAAGTCGGGAGGGCGATCTTGTCAATCACACGGTATGCGCCGGAGCGCATGTAATAATCCTGCGCGTTTTCAAAGCCGCAATAGCGCGCAGTAACCACATCATCAAATTCGCGAATGGTGGTGGGAAAGCGATCAATCTTTTTATATGTGTCAGGAAATAACTTGCGTTTGCGTTCGTAGGTGCGCATCAGGCTGACGAGAAATTTCCATTCGTAGATGCGATTGCCGCCTATATGCATTGCGTCGGCGGATGCGGCGAGGTCCGCCGCGGGAGAAACCGCTGCTACGGCTTTCAGTTCCGCAGGCGCATTGGGGCCAAGTTCACCGGCAAGCTTCAGCACCAGGTTGCCGCCCATGGAGTAACCAACCAGTCCCACGCGTGAAACTTTTCTTTGCTCAATTACGGTACGCAGCACTGCGCCCACATCGGTTGACAAGCCAGAATGGTAAAGCGTGGGCGTCAGCTTTCCCGTGCCTCCGCACGTGCGCATATTCATCCGCACAACGTTCATACCGGCGTCCCAGGCTTTGGCGGAATTGCCAATCACATATTGTGACAAGCTTGAGCCCTCAAGCCCATGCACGATAATCACCGTCGCGCGGCGCTCGGCGTCGGCGTGCCAATGGCAGTGGCACAAAACCTGGGTATCGGCATCGACCCGATACAGACATTCTTCCGCAGCGGGTAGGTTGTTTTTGCGCCGAAGGAAGTTGCCGGCCAACGTCATGGCGTGCCGATTGCGCAGATAACGGCGCGGGATGAACGGATCGAAAATCGGATCTCTTGGATTTTCAGCCATGCTGCTAGAAAGTTGACTCTTTTGAGTTGGCCTATAATTAATGATGCTGTAACTATTTTAAATGAGCTTGGAAAATGCCGATTTTTGAATACGTCTGTCAGCAGTGTAACCACCGGTTTGAAGCCATAGTAATGAGTAAACAAAAAGCCGCTTGCCCCAAATGTGAGAGCAAACGGCTGAGCCAGCAATTATCGAGCTTTGCCGTGGGAAGCGAAAAGTCTCGGGCGGCGGCTCCTGCCAGCGGCCCATGCGGAAGCTGCGGTGATCCTCGCGGTCCTGGCGCTTGCAGCATGAATTAGCGGTTTGTTCCGTGCAGCCGCAGGGCGGGCAAGCGCATTGTAAGGGGATGCAGCTGAAATCGTGTAAAATGGATTTCTAGTCTTTACGGTGGGTATAGTTCAGTGGCAGAACGCCAGACTGTGGCTCTGGATGTCGTGGGTTCGACCCCCACTACCCACCCCAATTTTCAAGTACTTAGACTGACTTGCGTGCCGTTGAGCACGAGCCGCGCCACTTACTTTTAGAGGCTTTTAAGGTTCCGCGCTAGGAAAAAATGGTCGTTACCGAAACGCTCTTTCACTTCTTTCCGGTCACCGCGAACTTTAGAAAGTTAAATGCCATATAGAAAGCGCTTAGCATGAGCACTCCAGGAACCAGTACCGCCACAGCACCGGAGAGTAGTGTGTCTCCCTTAAAGTTGGTTGGTATGTAGCCAGACGCTCCCAATCCGGCCACTACAAGCACCAGGCCGAGAACGGCTGAGAAGACACGATGCACGATGATTCCTCTTTTCGCCGATAAGTCGAATAGGGTGAGAGTAGCACATCTTCAGCCGCCAAAGTATTGCTCCGGACTTAGAAAAAATAAGGGACACTGTGAGAGGATTTCCACGTCGTTTTCGTTTTCCTGCAATTCTGCGATCGTTTTAGCCGATTACTGCCCAAAGGACGAAGAACGTTATGCCATGGTCGGTGTTCATTGAATTTATGTTTCATGGCAAGTTCGACCCCATTACCCACCCTAAGTTTTTTCCTTCATGATCTAGACCATTTCTCAGTTAAAAAAGAAAAGGGACCATCCGTGCGTGGCCCCTTCTATTGAACTGTCCTCGACAACTACGCCGCCTTATCGGCCTCAACGTTGACCCGATCAGAAATTGAAGTCAGCAATTGATCGGCATGGCCTTCTTCCTGAATGGTCTTGTCCAGCAAGGCTGCCTGCTCGGCTTCGCCAAGAATCTGGGCCCAGCGACGGACTGCACCGTATGACGCAATTTCATAATGCTCCACTCGCTGCGCGGCGGCAATCAGAGCAACGTCGCGAACGGTTAAGTCTGTTGCGTCCTTTACCATGTCCTCAGCTTCTGCTACCAGAGCCGAGAGTACTTTGCATTTAATCGCGTCGGTTTCGCCATGTTCGTCCCTGAGAATATCCTGCAGCCTGGTTACATGGACGCGAGTTTCCTGCAGATGAGATTGAAAAGCCTGCTTTAGTTGAACGTCAGTGGCTTTCTCAATCATGGTGGGGAGTGCTTCAACAATCTGTTCCTCTGTGGAAAGCAGCATCCGCAGCTGGTTGTGATAAAGATCTCTCAGGGAATCAAGGTCGGCAGAGAATAGTTTCATGTTCGCTCCTTTGTAAAATTCAGTTCCTGGATTCAAAACTTCAGTTTCTTGGATTCCATTCATCCGGCTTATTATCCAAGGTCCCGGTCTGGCAGCACCGTTTCTGTTGTTCAGTCGGGTCTGGTTTTACTTTGATCCAGCCGCGTTCGCGTCTGTCAAACGCGTGCTACGCATCAATTGTGATTGTGGATGTAAAAACCTCCTGCGCCTTCTGGTACCCGGAAGTGGAGGCAAGAGATTAATGCGCTTACCAAAGTGAGAGTGCCGAACAAACGGTCGGGTTGCCGCGCCATCCGATTCTTCCAGTCTTGCTGCTCAATCGGCAGCGCCGGAGAGAGTTGCAGAGCGGCTACAAGCGGTGCCACCTCCAATAGGGTTGTTAACATCTGAAGAAATGTGTCTGGAAAATTGGAGGATGGAGTTTGGCAAAGAAGAAAAAACAAGGAATGGTAAACCCCACCCGGCTCGCTTCTCTTGATAAAGAAAAGAAGGTGCAGATAATCATTGAAACGCCTAAAGGCAGCCGCAACAAGTATGCCTGGGACCCGGAGCAACAGATATTTGCGCTAAAGAAAGTCCTTCCGGAGGGAATGGCATTCCCGCACGACTTCGGCTTTATTCCTTCAACCGAAGGTGACGATGGAGATCCCATTGATGTGCTGGTGCTTATGGACCAGCCGGTGTTTACCGGATGTCTGGTGAAGGCACGGCTGATCGGCGTGATTGAGGGCAAGCAGACCGAAAAAGGCAAATCACAGCGCAACGATCGCCTGCTGGCAGTGGCCGAATCCAGCCACACTCACTCTGACGTTAATTCCATTAACGATCTGAATAAAGAGTTGCTGAAGGAACTGGAACACTTTCTGGTGAATTATCACGCCAACGACGGAGCTGAATTCAAGGTATTGGGGCGCAAAGGCCCTTCAGCGGCAACCACATGTCTGGAAAAAGCAGCGGCCTAGAAGCTGATCCAACTTTTTCTTGGGCTCGTGCTCTCCAGCTTGGCGCGTTTAAGCGCCAAACTCTCAGCATCGAATCACATCAAAGTTAGAACCACACATACTTTTTTCACTACATGGAGCAATTATTGTGGCCAAAGAGAACAAACAGAACAGACAATTTGCGGTAGTCACCGGAGCTTCCAGCGGCATTGGCCTGGAGCTTGCGCGTGTGTTTGCTGAAAACGGCTTTGACCTGCTGGTGACATCCGGCAGCAACAAGATTGAGCGTGCTGCAGAAGGGCTTCGCGATTCTGGAGTTGAAGTAACAGAGGTGGAAGCCGATCTGGCAACATATGAAGGCGTGGAAAAGCTCTGGGCGGCAATTCAGGCGGCGGGACGCCCAGTTGATGCAATCGCTATCAATGCGGGCGTTGGCGTGGGTGGAGACTTTGCCCGCGAAACCAATCTTGACGACGAATTGAATTTGATCCAGTTGAATGTGACGTCTACGGTTCACCTGGCCAAGCGCGTGCTGAAAGACATGGTCGCCCGGCACTCAGGAAAGGTTCTGATCACATCTTCCATCGCCGGAACAATGCCTGCGCCGCTGGAGGCTGTCTATGGTGCGTCCAAGGCCTTTGGACTTTCTTTTGCGCAATCTCTGCGCAATGAGCTAAAAGATACCGGAGTCACGGTGACTGCATTACAGCCCGGGCCGACGAACACAAACTTTTTCCATCGCGCAGGCATGGACAACACTAAGGTGGGATCAGAGGGCAAATACACCAATGATCCACGGGAAGTTGCACAACAGGGATATAAAGCCTTGATGGAGGGTGAAGACCATGTCTTCTCTTCATCGCTCAAGACAAAAGTCCAGGGCGAGTTAGGCAAGTTTGTGCCTGAGTCAGTTAAAGCAGAGCAGCACAGGAAAATGGCAGAGCCGAAGGCGGGCAAAAAGAAGACGGGAACCAAGTAGCGATCCAAGGATTTGGGCGCTTCAGCCTAGGAAGTGAGCGCCGAACTTTTTGAATCTACATTACGCTGCCCTGGGTTCTGGATTTTTGCCGCTCGACGACTCGCTGGTTGTCTTTGACAAGTCCGCGCCTTTGCGTTCCCCGCCCAGCCATGTAATAACCGCTACCAGGGTGGCGATGATGATTACCGTCCATGTAAGAACCGGGGCAAAACTGCCGCTGTAGCGTTCTTCTGCCATCTTGGCTTGAATGACTGAGTTGCGCGATGAAAGCAAATTCCCTAACTGGTAAGCAAGTCCCGGAAATGTTCCGCGCACAGCCGGTGGAGAAAGTTCATTCAGGTGCGCCGGAACAACTCCCCACGCGCCCTGCACCATAAATTGCATCAGGAATCCGCCGAGCGCGAGCAGCGCAACGCTATTTGCGTACGCCCACAGAGGAATACAAGGAATTGAAAGCAGCGCGGCAATCACAATGGCTTTGCGGCGACCAATTTTCTCTGACCACGAGCCAAAGATCACTCCGCCCAGCAGCGCGCCAATGTTGTAAATGATGGCAATGAGCCCTACGGTCTTGGGACCGAAACCATGATTTTTCTGCAGGAACGTGGGATACAGGTCCTGTGTGCCATGGCTGAAGGAGTTAAAAGCAAACATGAGCACAATGAGAAAAAGAAAACTGCCGCCAAACATGAGTACATCCTGGCTAAGGTTACGTTTTTCTTTGACTCGAGTCTTCCCTTCCATGAAGGCGGGTGATTCATCGACCTTGGTGCGTATATAAATGACCAGGAAAGCAGGCAGCGCGCCGATTACGAACATCCCGCGCCAGCCGACGTAAGAAAACAACGTCCCATAAACCAAAGCTGCCAGCAGATAACCGACGACGTAGCCTTCCTGCAAGAGTCCGGAGAAGAAGCCGCGACCTTCCTTAGGCAAAGTTTCAAATGCCAGAGCGGCGCCCACTCCCCATTCTCCGCCCATTGCTATGCCAAAACAAGCGCGCATGATCAGGAATGTGTGCAGTGAGGGAGCAAATGCAGACCCCAGCTCAAAAATCGAATAAGCGATGATGTCGATCATCAGCGTGGGACGGCGGCCAAACTTGTCGGCCATCATGCCGAAAAGAAACGCGCCCACCGGACGCATGGCCAGCGTAATGAAGATTGCTTCCGCAATGGCAGAAACCTTGGTGTGGAAGTCAGCGCCAATAGCGCTTACGCAGAAGACCAGGATGAAGAAGTCAAAGGCATCAAGAGACCAGCCAAGAAAACAGGCAACAAAAGTATTTCGCTGTACCGAGGTAAGACTCTGCAAACGGCGAATGAAGCTCATGCGGTTATCCCCCGTGAGAGCTGGCCAGGCGTCATAGATGCCACCGGCCCGGCTGGGCCGGCCAATCCAGCTCGATTCATGTGATGTTTAAATGCACAAAGGCGATGTAAATGGCCTGCATTGGCGTGAGAAAGGACTGAAACGGCAAGACGCTTTTCATCACTATCCCGGTAAGCAGCGGATTGTCGCCGCATAATAGCGGGGGCCTCGGGACCAGCGATGGCAATTTTGCGCAGAATCGAAGTGAAATCCCGGTGTTTACCTGCAAGTAACGGTGTATACTTCTGCCAAATATTCGACTGTGCCCTGATGGATGAAGTAGGCCCATGAAACCAGAGGATCCTAAAAGGATATCTGACGCACCGACGATTGGTGTAAGCAGGTCGCCTGTGGCGGCAGGCGCAAAGCCTGCCTTAAGCGCCACCGCCAATATCCTTGAGGTAGGACAGGTGCTGGGCGGCCGGTTTGAAGTCCAGGAAATGCTCGGGATTGGCGGCATGGGCGCGGTTTACAAGGCCTATGATCGCGACATTGATCGAGTCATTGCGCTCAAGTGCATCCGTCCTGAACTGGCAAAGGACCCGGAAATTACGCAGCGTTTCACCCAGGAACTGCTGCTCGCCCGCCAGATCACCCATAGAAATGTAATCCGCATTTTTGACGTCCGCGATTCCGGCGGCTTGAAGTTCATCACCATGGAGTACGTAGAGGGGCGCGACCTCGGCAGCCTGGTTGAGGCCAAAGGCAAGCTCCCAATCGCCGAATCTGTTGCCATAGTCATGCAGATTTGCAGCGGTCTGGCCTGCGCACATGCTGAAGGGGTTGTACATCGTGACCTGAAGCCGAGCAACATCATGGTGGAACCGAATGGCCGCGTCGTAGTGATGGACTTCGGCCTTGCGCGCGCTGACCACATCGGGCAGATGACGCAGACCGGCGCTGTGATGGGTACGTATCAATATATGTCCCCGGAGCAGGCCAAAGGCGCAAAGGCGGACGCGCGCTCTGACATTTTTACCGTCGGCATCATTCTTTACGAGCTGCTCACCGGCAAAACGCCATATTCAGCGGATAGCGCGCTGGCCAGCCTGCTAAAGCGCACGCAGGAAGCAGCTATACCAGCATCGCAGATTGATTCTGCTGTTTCCCGGCCCTTAAGCGCCATTGTGGCCAAATGCCTGGAGCGTGATGTCGCAAAGCGTTACCAGACCGTCGATGATCTGCTTAATGATCTGAAAGCTTTTCAGGGCGGCAGCACTGTTTCATCGGCAACGCCAAGAATCTCACCGAAAATGATCTGGCTCGTGGCCGGCTTTGTGCTCGCTGGGCTGATCACGGTTGCGGCAATCGTTAAGTGGTCAAGTTCCACCGGCGGCAGTGGAGGCGCCGCAAACGTCGCCCATCCGACAGTAAAAATATTGCTTGCTGATTTCCAGAACAACACGTCTGATGCGGTATTCGATGGCACGCTGGAATCCAGCTTTGCGCT
This sequence comes from Terriglobia bacterium, assembly GCA_963831465.1. Lineage (GTDB taxonomy): Bacteria > Acidobacteriota > Terriglobia > Terriglobales > Acidobacteriaceae > Angelobacter. Next base: position 71,861 of record CAWHQH010000038.1, read on the forward strand.
GGCTATGGAGGGAGCGCCATTTATCAGCGCATATAACCGTACGCAGGCCCGTAAAACGCTCACTACGATTAATCCGGCGGCGAACCTGCTGAATGAAGCTGGCGCAAGCCTGGTAGCGGTGCGGGAAGGCGTAAACGTTGTGATCAGCGGCGCGGTAGAGAAGCTGGGCAATGGATATAAGATTTCGTGCAAAGCCGTGGATCCCGTAAGCTCAAAAACCTTGGGCTCAGCGGAAACGGAGACCAACGCAAAAGCGGGCGTGCTGCAGGCAGTAGCGCAACTGGCTGACAAGATGCGCCGCCTCCTGGGTGACACGACTCCCGAATCTTCACGGCTTCAGCAGCAGGAAACGGTAACCTCAAGCTCGCTTGAGGCCGTTCATGAATATGCCGTCGCGCAGGACCTTCAATTTTCCGGCAAGTGGGAAGAAGCGCTGCCACATTATTCCAAAGCCATTGAGCTCGATCCCAACATGGGCCGCGCCTATGCAGGCATGGCCGCAATGAGCGCGAACATGGGACGCAAGGCTGACGCGGAAAAATACTATCAAACCGCCATGGCGCATATTGATCGCATGAGCGACCGCGAAAAATATCGCACGCGCGGCGGCTATTACCTGATGACGCGGCAGCCGGACAAGGCAATTGAGGAATTCAACGCTCTGGTCGACCAATATCCGGCGGATGCCGCAGGCCCCACAAATCTTGCGCTCTCTTACTTTTATACGCGGGACATGCAAAAGGCCATGGAACAAGGCCGGCGCTCTGTGGACCTTTCTCCCAAGGCCGTTCTGCAGCGCACGAATCTGGCTCTCTATTCCATCTATGCGGGCGATTACGCATCAGGGGCGAAAGCCGCACAAGAAGTGTTGAGTTCGAATCCAAATTCCGCCGATGCGATGGGCGCGTTGGCTATTGCGCAAACCGGGCTGGGCGATTTCAGCAGTGCAACGGCAACTTATAACAAGCTTGAGACGCTAGGTTCGCGTGGCTCGTCCATGGCTAACATCGGTCTGGCCGATTTGGCCGAGTTGCAGGGGCACAACGCCGAGGCAGTAACATTGCTGGAAAAAGGCATTGCCGCCGACGTTGCAACGAAAGAGTCCGGCGGTGCAGCCGCAAAGACGATCGCTTTAGGCCAGGCTTATCTTTCGCAGGGAGACAAAAAGAAAGCGCTCAGCGCTGCCGATAACGCCATCAAGCTGGATTCAGAGCCCAGCGTGCTTATGGCAGCGGGTGACCTTGATGTGAATGCCGGTGATACACCGCGCGCGGCAAAGCTTGTGACGCAACTTTCGGCACGGATCGAACCTGAGCCGCAGCTTTACGCGGCGTTGCTTCAGGGATCCATTTCTTTGAGTCGGGGCCAGCGCATGGAAGCAATCCAATCATTTGAGAAGGCGCAAAAGATTTCCAATAGCTGGCTGGGACACTTGTATCTTGGCAAAGCCTACCTGCAGAACGGATCGTTTACTGAAGCTGATTCTGAATTTGAGCTGTGCCTTAAGCGCCGCGGTGAAGCCAGCGCAGTATTTCTGGATGACTCGCCTACCCTCCGGCTGATCCCTCCTGTTTACTATTTTTTGGCGCGCGCACAGGAAGGATTGAAGAGTCCGGCGGCAGCGGAATCATATCGAACGTTCCTAAAGATGCAGCCGGAAGGCACCAGCGAATTGATCACTGATGCCCGCCGAAGACTGCAAGCGCACTAAGCGCAATCAAAAATTACTTCGTCACGTTGAATGCATTGGAGATTGCAGTTCCAGCGCCGGCAAGATTCGTGCTCGCCTGCAGCTTATATCCACTGCCTGTTTTAGTCACTACCACATCAAAGCTGGCGATGCCGTCATAACCGGTGGTTGCCGTGGGATAGAGCAGTGTTGCGCCACCCGGATTCGCCGCCAGACTGAGCGTGACTTTTACCCCAGCTACGCCTTTGCCGGTTGAATCCACCACTTTCACCTTCACGTCAGGCTCAATTTCCCTGTTGACGTAAGCATTGGAAGGCTGCACGTAGAAGCTAACCGTGTATGTGTTTGCGACGGTGATGCTGAGGGATTTCTTGGCAACTTGCTGGGGCGAGCTGTTATCGGCCACTTGGACCGTAAATGAGAATGTGCCGATGGCTGTGGGAGTTCCGCTCAGCACGCCCGCCGGGCTCAAACTCATCCCTGTCGGCAACGGAGCCGAGCCTGAAGCGAGCGACCAAACGTACGGAGAAACTCCACCGGTAGCCGCAAGTGTTTGCGTGTAAGCGACACTGAATTTTGCTCCGGGCAAGCTGGCCGTGGTAATCACCAGCGGCGCACCGATGCGCAAAGTGAGAGTTCGCGGAGCGGACTGCGCCGGTGATCCTGAATCCGTGGCCTGCACCGTGAATGTTGAACCCAGGATATTTACCGTGGTAGGTGTTCCGCTGATTACGCCGGCAGTTGAAAGCGTAAGTCCCGGCGGCAAAGCGCCGGAAACAACGGACCATGAGACGTTCCCGGTTCCGCCTGAAGCCGTGAGTGTCTGCAGGTACGGAACGCCGGTAATTCCATCGGGAAGCGTGAGCGTACCAACAGAAAGCGGGGCGGCCACATGCAGAGACAGGACAATGCTCGTTGTCTGGCTGGGAGAAGCGGAATCCTGCGCTTGTGCAGTGAACGTAGTCACTGGCGATGGCGCTGTGGGCGTTCCACTGAGCACGCCTGACGGACTGAGTTGCAAGCCTGCAGGCGGCGCCCCAGACGTGATCAGCCAGGAAACAGGCGCAGTGCCGCCGTTGGTTTGCAGCGTAGCGGAATAAGGCACGCCAACGATAGCGTCCGGTAAAGTGGGTGCAGTCGCCACAACGAGCGGCGCCGCAATGCGAATGCTGAGAAGCTGCGTAGCGGTTTGCTGCGGAGTTCCCGTATCCTGCACCTGAACGGTGAAGCTTGTTCCGGGGGTGACGGTGGTGGGCGTTCCGCTGATTACGCCCGACGTGCTCAATGAAAGACCTGCGGGTAGTGATCCGCTGCTCAGGCTCCAAGTGTAATTTGCGTCACCACCTGTAGCCGCCAAAGCCTGTGTGTATGGAAAACTGACCACTCCATCCGCCAGGGATGTAGTAGTGATAGCGAGCGGTTGCACAATCGTGATGCTCAAATTGCGGAAAGCAACGCTCGGCGTAGGCGCAGAGGTATCCGTAAGAGAAACGGAGAAGCTGAAACTCCCCAAAGCGGTTGGCGTGCCGGAAATAATTCCGGTAAGACTATCAAGTGTGAGTCCCGGAGGCAGCGCTCCAGTAACTACTGCCCAGGTAGCGGGCGCGTTGCCGCCAAATGAACTCAGCGTGGCCGTATAAGTCACGCCGGAAATTCCCGCAGGCAGCGGGCCATTGGAAGTAGTAATGGCAAGCGTTGCCGGCGGCGCACCACCTCCTGTATTGATCGCGTGAGAAACCACTACGGGCGTGATGTTGTCCAGAATATCCTGAAGCCCGGCAGCGCTGCCCACATTAGCACGCAACGTCACAATGCCCGTTTCCCCGGGCCGCAAACTGAGGGTAGCGTTCTTGGTGCTGGAATTGGGGAGTTCCGGATCGCCAAGCTGGGCTGCACTTTCAATCACTGGATCCGGAACGCTTACCAGAACAATGTTCTGCACTTGCGGTGTGAGCTGGCAATTTTGCGAACTCGGCGTCGCATACAGCTTGCTCAAGATCAATTGCAGGCTGGTGCCGGCTGGCTGCGTGCCAAAAAGTTTTATCGCGTACGATCCCACGGTATTGCCATTGTTCACGACTGTATAGCTGGCGTCAGTCACGGTCTGGTTGGCAATGGCAGGATTCGCTATTGCGGGGTTGGCAATAGCTGGATTCGCGATGGCCGGATTGGCAATTGCCGGATTCAACGCCGCAACAATTGCCGGATTAGCGATCGCGGGATTTGCTATTGCAGGGTTAGCGATGGCCGGGTTCGCAATTGCGGGATTCGCAATGGCCGGATTCGCAATGGCGGGATTTGCGATAGCCGGGTTGTAGACCTCTGCATTGGCAATAGCTGGGTTCGCAATCGCGGGATTGTCAGGATCGATAATTGCGGGCGCAGTGGGATCGGGATTCAGCGTGGTGCTTGCCTGCAAGCCATTGCTTACCAACGTTCCTCCCGGTGCGGTGATTTCCTGCACCGTCACCGTAACGCTGGCCGTTGGATTCGTGGCCTGCAGGAAGATTGGGCGCGAAATGCCCGCACCTGCGGAAACCGTGACATCTTCAAAGGTCACAACAGGCCCGAACTGCTGCAGTGAGGCCGATCCGATGGGATCCGGCGTGCCATTGGCCAGCAGCGGCTGGTTCGCTATGGTGATGCGGAAGCTTTTTTCGAAATTCGTGGTGTTCTGCACCCCAACGGCAAACATGCGCAGCAGCAGCGTTGTGGTGTTGGCGATGAAGCCGAGCGGCTTTGAATTTCCGGGAGCAGCCACAACAATTCCCGGAGCAATGCGCGACGTGTAAATATTCTGGTTGCGCATTCCGCTGCGGCTATCGTCAGCGCAAGCGGGGACTGTCTGTGTGGGATCGAATACGCTGGGGTGGGGCGTGGCCGGATTGGAAGCGGAGAACGGCGGGGTGTAATTCGTCCAGTTCCCATCGAGCGGTGGACGCACGTCCCGATTGTCCGTCCATACCGCATGGAAGACAGGATTACTGCTGGGCGAAGTATTGAAACTCCATTTCCCACTGTTAAAAACGAAGCTGGGCGCACCGGCGACATCAATGTAGTCGCCAATGAAAGGCTGCGTGCCGGAAACAAATAGCGGCAGGTTGGGAGTGTTGACCTGGAGCTGCTCGGCTACGCTGGTTGAGTCGAACGGATTCACACCAAATTGATAACGGGAAATACGAAATGAATTAAAGCTGGGAACCACCAGGCTTCCGGAAGCGGCAGGGCTTGTCTGCGCGCCCTGAAGATCAATGGTATGGCGGCGGATGGTGAGCGTCGAGCCGACACCGCTTGCGCCGTCTGTCATAAAAGAATTGAAGACCGCGGCGGGGTTGTAGTTGGGATCGCTGGGATCAAGTTCGCCCAGCAGCTTGCGGGTTTCCGTATAGCCGCTGAGATCGGGAGTAAGGGTAAAGATGCCCAGCGTATGGTCCTGGCGAAGGTCGTAATACACCAGCATGAGCTTGCCCGCATTGAAGGTAAGCGTGGGCATGATCTGGTGGCCGCGTGAAGGGTTTGCCAAATTCGTAAAGGGGTTTCCGCTATCGTCCGCTACCAGGCCAAGATCAACGGGTGTGCCTGAGCCTGTCCAGCTGGTGCCATTGGCGGAAACCGACATCATGATGCGCGCGTCACCATTGCTCTGGCGCTGCGACCACGAAACATAAACGCGGCCGCTATCGTCCACGGCCATGGTGGGATATGTATTCGTGCGGAATGAACCGCCATCGATGCTGAGACCCTGATCAATGGGACAGCCGGCGCCCGTGGGCGTTGCGAAACAAGAAGAGGGGAAAGTCACCACATCAAAGGGACTGCCAAAACTCGCGCCCCCATTGGTGGATTTAGCAATGGAGATCCCACCGCGATGGGAAGAGTCGGCAAAGCGTCTCCATGCCACATAAATGGTCGCAGTGGGATTACCCGCGCTACTGGGATCGACTACGGCAACAGAGCCCTGATTGATAGAGCCGCCAGCGATTGTTATGGGCAGACTGAAGTTTTTTCCGCAATCGGTAGAGCGGGCAAAAAGAATTTGCGTATCGTTAGGATTGCCCTCATCGTCGTCACTGCCGTCGCGGCCACTGCCGCCTCGGCTGTCTTCGCCGCTTTCGCTCTCCCGAGTTGTACCGCCAAATGCGGTATAGCTTACGAAGAGCGCTCCAGCCGGAACAACTTCACTGCCGGTAGAGCCGTCAGGATTGGTGAAATTGATGGTGCAGGTTGCTGCGCCGCGTGGCACATCCACGGCAAGCCAAGGCTTATCCAGAAACTGGGTTGCGCTGCCGCGAGAAACAATCGTCTCTCCCAGATAGCGGATCGAATCCGCGGGAGTTACGTTTGTAATGGCACCCTGAGTTCGGGTAGCGTCGCCATTTTCGCGATTGTCATTATCAACAAAGCGGGCAACAAATACCGCTCCCAGCGCATTCGTGCCGCGATTAAAGGCGATACCGCTGTAATAAAAAAGACCGTTCGTTCCTGCCCGTACTGCGGGGTCGGCCCCAGCCTGAAAGCCGCGTAAGGGAGAGGCCAGACCATCCGAAGAAGAGTCCAATGGATATCCGGGAAGCAGGGTGCTTTGCCAGGTCTGTCCGCCATCAAATGACTTAAAAATGCCCAGCCACGCGTCGCCGCGTTCATCGATTCCAAGAAGTCCCGGAAGGTCGACCGTGCGATAGTCATTTGCCCCCGCGAGCAAGTGCAGCGGGTTCCGCGTAGACACTGCGGACGAAGGCTCATTTTGACGCTGAAGAAATGGATCGCCGGTAGTCCAGTCCGTACCGGAAACCATGTTCACGTTAGCGCCGGCGGAAGGGCTTTGAGCAGAAGCCAAAAGGACAGAAAAGTAGAACATGACGGCAATAAATGGCCGCAGAGTCTTGCAGGGATTCATACAGCAACCTTCTTATTTTGAAATGCGTAAACTTAGCCCGTAAAAGGGCTTTCCAGCCTGGGGTACCCGTCGGAGTGGGGGTGCGGGCGCGTCTCCGGTTTTAACCTTAGATCGTGGTTGCGTAAGAGTATGTAGGGGTGAGACTCACGTGTCAAGAGAGATCGGCCTTTTATTATAGAAAATTGCGGAGTATGCAAAACCATGCCTACATGAATCGATCATGGGATCGCCCCGGGCATTAGCCGAGGCTGACAAACCAAAGGGAGAAGCAATACGCCTCTCCCTTCATTTTGCGATCTTGCATCTACTTCAGGATCGTCGAGCAAAACGTCGTGTTCGCCCCCAATGGGCCGCCACATTGTAGCGTTTGCGTGAACTGGTTGGCCTGACCAAAGTCCTTTAACGTGTCAGGATAGTCCACGCCATAGTGAAAGCCGTTCTTGCTTGATGTGTACCAGGGATAAATACAAAAAGCTCCGCCATAGGTGGCGCACGTATGGCTGACTTCGGCTTTGCCGCCCTGATCGCTAACTACGGCAAAGTTCTTGGGAGAAGAGCCGTCGCCAAACGTCACTCCCTTGATCTGGACGGGAGAAAATCCTGCCCATGAATCAGCATTGTAGGAATCGCAGAAAGTCTGGCCCGGAACGCAAAAAGCATCTCCGCCGGTAAAGAGAGAGGCGTGTCCGATCTCCCAGACAAAAGAGTTGGGAGCATCGTTAACGTTCCCCCATCCAAGTGAGTTTCCAATTTGCTGCGCATCATAGGCAGGCATGAGCGGGCCGTCTGAAGGCGAGTTGAGAATGATAGTGCCGGAATGTCCCGTAGCCAGATCAGTGACGGTGATGTGAAAACCATCTGCAGCCGCCGTAACAAAATAATGCACAGTGATGCTGTCACCGGCGTGCATCACGAGAGGCCTGCCGGGAGTGGTTGAATCCTCAAGCATCGCATTGAATGCCGTCGGCTCATTAAAGTTGTGCGCGGAAAGGTTATTCGGCACCAGCTTGAAAACCGGGGAGCACGCGGTAAACGTGTTAGGAGCAAAGTTCACGCTGAAGCTGCCATCGTTAAAGCACTTGCTTACCAGTGAATCCGGATAGAACTGGAGCTCGACAAAAGCCTGGTTGAAGAGGCTCTTGGAATCGGTAACCGTGCCGCCAAACCAAAATGTAGGACCGACATCTGAAACGCTGGTGCGGCCATTAGTGGGAAGCACGACGGTCCATGTGAGATCACGCGCGGAACCTGGAGCGCTGGAAACCGGGAAGAGTTCCGGTTCGTCGTGGCCAGTGCAGTTTTGAGTGTAGTTCGTCTCAAGCACGCCGGAAATATATTGTGGATGATCGCCAGGCAAGCTGTGGCAGTTTGAGCCTGAAGGCTGCAAGTAAAGATACAAGTAAAAATAAAGAAAGCTGCAAAAAGGAAAAAGCGTTTGCTGTTCACGGGAAACCTCCGGGGATGAGGATTTGGGCGGCCGGGTCTTTTGGCGCGCTAAAGAAGCGGAAGGAGTGTATCACGGCTATGAACGAGCAATAGGTAGAGCCATTAGATTGAATTCCTTCGGGAGCCCCTTGCCTGTGATGTGATCGCCTCATTCCCCGAAAATAACCGCAAAATATCAGAACACTTTCCGTTCTCCAGCAGTCATTTTTCTCAGGAAGAGAAAATGGCGGGACAGGCAATTTTGAGAGAGATGGTTTTGAAATCAACGATTGCCATGGAAGCTGCGGCGCCGACAGTTGAAACGCTGGTGGCCGAGCATTCCCGAATGGTCTTTTGCATTGCCTATTCCATCCTGCGCAACCACCATGACGCGGAAGATGCAACGCAGGAATGCTTTCTGCGGGTATGGAAACACAAGGTCCATTTGCACGAAGTAAGCAACGCCAAAACGTGGCTGGCACGCATTGCCTGGACCACCGCGCTGGACAAACGGCGTGCCGGCCGCAAGATTCTTTCGCTGAACGATGATGAGCGGGGATTGGATGTGCTGGAGTCACTTTCCGACGGAACTCCCGCAGCCGATGAACAGCTTGCGGAGCGACAGAAACAGCAGCTATTGCAACGGCTGATCGCGGGCTTGCCGGAAGATCTGCGCAGCACATTGGAACTGTTCACAGTCCAGGAGTTGAACTCAACGGAAATTGCCGAGGTAATGAAGATACCGGAAGGCTCGGTGCGGACGCGATTGTTCCGCGCACGCAAGCAACTCAAAGAGAAATTGACGGTCCTGCTGGAGGGGAGGAAACATGGCTGACCCGGAAAAAGATAAACACATAGACGAAATGCTGGATTCGCTGCTAGCCAACTATTCCTCGGCGGAGCCACGTCCAGGACTGGAAACCAGGATACTGGCCAACCTGCGCGAAACAGAAAGGCAAGCGTCACAAGGATGGTGGAATTTCAAATGGCTCTGGGCGGGAATGGTTACGGCCGTGATCATTGTAGCTGCGGTATTGATCAGTGGACGACATCGAACTGCGCCACCGACAAAGGTGATTGTTAAAACAAGCCCTGCTCCGCAGCCAGAAATTCAGCCGCACGCACCGAGTGCTCTGCAAGAAACTGCCAGAGTCCATCGGCGCAAATCATCGACGGTTCCGATAGCCCACCGGAATGCGACGCTGGCACTGAATAAACGGCCCGCAATCTTCCCAACGCCAACGCCATTATCGGAGCAAGAGAAGTTATTGCTCAGTTATGTGGCAGGCACGCCGCGTGAAGAAGTAATCGCGCAAAGCCATCCTGATGATCCGCCAGTAGTTGGCGACCAAAACCAGACTGAAGCCTTACCTGACCTGATGCATATTCCTCAGAAACTCAGCAATAGTCGATAAGGAGAGAACCATGAAGATTTTTGCCAAGGTGATACTTGCTCTAGCACTTGCATCAACGCTGGCAGCACAGCAGCCGGCAAAAGATACATCGGACCAGCCAGCCAAGGACCAACCATCAAAGAAAGAAATCCTTGCAGGGCGGGACGGCAATACAGAAAATTTTTTCAAGCTCGCCTTCGTGATGTATGAGCTGGAAGATGGCAAGCGCACCAACCAGCGCGATTACATGATGATTGGCAGAACCGACAATCAGCCTTCGAACATACGGGTTTCTACGAAGGTCCCTGTAACTACGGAGGAAAAGGGGAAAGACAAGGCGTATACGTATATTGATGTCGGATTGAGGATTAACTGTTCCATGAAGGAGCAAGTGGACCGCAGGTTGCAACTTCACTGCGATATTGAAATCAGCAGCTTTATCCGCCCGGAGCAGATTGCCAACGCCACTGGGAATACCGGCCTGGCAGCGCCTTTCCTGCGGACCACGCGAGCCGATTCCTGGGCGCTGCTGACACTGGGCAAACCTGCTGTTCTCACCACGGTCGACGACATCAACAGCACCAAGCGCATGCAGGTGGAAGTAACAGCGACAAGAGTGGATTGATTAACGGCAAAAGCAAGACCTCACCGCGGAGCGCGGAGAACAGCCGGGACCAGATAGGCCTGATCCCGGCAAGAAATTGATTACGAACGTAGCCGAGGAATCACTGTGAAAGTATAAGGAACCATCAGTCGCCGGTTGGCTTGATGAAAACTCTCAAGGCAGCATGCCTCACAGACCAAAAGCCTACGACACCATGCTACTGATTCGCACTTGCTTCGCTCTAAGAATTTGGCTATTGTGAGGTGCGCCTCAGGGTGTGAACGCGGTGATCTTTGAAACTAGCAGGCGGCATTCAGCAATTAGCACTCAGCCAAACCCACGGGCTTGCGACCCTCTGCCGACCGAACAGTAACAACGAGAAAACAAGGCTGAAATTGACAGCGATTGGACACCCCAAAAAACGTGAAAAAGTGACTTCGACAGCCTTTCGACAGTCCTTTCGAATTGAGGTTGGGCTTTTATTTTCAACAAAATGTCTGTGGGGGGTGGGTCTGTGGCTGCGGGACACAGGCAGAGGGCTGCTGGAAGGATTGCCAATCGCCGAATTGCCAAAACTGGCGATTGCCCCGGAAACCGTTACTCCTGATGATCACGCTCCACCTGAATCCCGGCAAGAATCTCATACGAGCGCAGCCGGGCGGAATGGTCGTAGATTGCGGACGCGACCATCAATTCGTCAGCGCCGGTTTGTTGGATGAATCTCTCTAGTCCGGCGGGGATGGTTTGTGGTGACCCGACGAAAGAGCAGGCGAGCATGTTGGAAACATGCGCTTTTTCCGCCGGTGACCAGTAAGACTCAATATCGTCGATAGGCGGCGCAAGCTGGCGACGCGTGCCGCGCACGGCATTGGTGAACGCCTGCTGGGCGGAAGTAAAAAGCCGCCGCGCTTCAGCGTCGGTATCGGCGGCAATTACATTTACGCCTACCATGGCATATGGTTTCACAAGCTGAGTCGATGGCCGAAATTCCCTGCGATAGACCTGGAGCGCCAGCATGAGAGCGTCGGGCGCAAAGTGAGAGGCAAAAGCATAGGGCAAGCCGAACTCGGCTGCCAGTTGCGCGCCAAAAAGACTGGAGCCGAGGATCCAGATGGGAACATTTGTACCGGTGCCGGGAACAGCTTGGACCGTTTGTCCGGGTTGCAGCGGACCGAGAAAAGCTTGAAGCTCACGCACGTCGTTAGGGAACTTATCGGCGCTGGTAGGATCGCGGCGTAGAGCACGCAGGGTCCGCTGGTCAGTGCCGGGTGCGCGGCCAAGACCAAGATCGATACGCCCGGGATAAAGCGATTCCAGCGTGCCAAACTGTTCCGCAATCACGATAGGCGAATGATTGGGCAGCATGATTCCGCCCGCGCCAACGCGGATGGTGCTGGTGGCTCCGGCGACATATCCAATGGCGACCGAAGTAGCTGCGCTGGCGATGCCGACCATATTGTGGTGCTCTGCGAGCCAGAAGCGGCGATAGCCCCAGCGCTCAGCGTTTTGAGCTAAATCGAGGGAATGGTGCAGGGCGTCGGCCGGGGTGGAGCCTTGGGCGACGAATGCGAGATCAAGAATTGAGAAAGGGACCAATATGTTTCCTTATATTTAACGTCATCAATATTGATGTAAGAAGAAATGCTTTAGGTTCAGGTGGGCAGAAAGCGTGAAGGAGATTTTCGTTCCGAATCGAGGTCAACTCAATCACTTTTTGTGGGTGTAATGACCGGCAGCTCCAATGCCGTCAGCCAGATGGTCTAAGAGATGATATTGCTTGTGAACGTCCCAGAATTTGCCGGTATATTTCAGCGCGTAAGGGAAGATGGCATCTGCCGCGAGTCCTTCAAGGATGGACGCAATGCTAGAAGCGCTGGTGGCGGAACTTGCGCTGATGGTCCGGTCGAGAACAGTGCGGCACAGCACGCCACGATCGCCGGGGGGATCTTCGCCATCCCATTTACCGGCGGCGCAGGAGAGAGCCATTTCCGTGATTTGTCCCGCTTCCAGTTCTCTGGCAAGTTTAGGGTCTTTTATTTTCAACTGCCAGTTTTTGGCGGACTCAATGGCAATTTTGGCGTCTGCGTATTCTTCGACTTTCTTCACCCACTCAATACTGGCAGCGACTGCCGTGTTGTACGCCATCTGTTGATGGGCAAGGATCGACGCCGGATCTTGTTCATTGGCCGGAACTGGACCCACGTTGTGATACTTGGCCTGGGAGACGAGCGGCTGGCCCTGCGTTTCATACTCTCTATACATCAGGCGCGAATTATCGTGATTCATGTGAGTATGAGTATTCAATGCGCCCGCAACGGGAGGATAAATGCCGGTCTTCACCTGGAAAGGCCACTTGTCTGGATCGCCTGCCTGGTTGCGAAATTCAAACCACGTGGGCGCGCGATATCCTCCACCGGGAAGGCTTACAAGTTTGACCGCTGTATGATTGAAATCATTGTGAATCCAGTCAGAGTGGCTGTAGAAATCCTGGATCACGTGGAGCGAAGCTCCCAGAACGATCAGCGTCATGACTTTTCGCGTACGTTCGTCCGCGTTGGTTTGCTTGATATAACCGCCAAGCACCCACTGGGTATTTGTCAGCAGACGATTGAACAGGTAATCGAACTGCGAGTTGCGCACCAGTTCACCGCTCAGATTGTCAAAGTGGAAAAAGACAGCGGCATCGCGGTCTTGCACATTCTTTGCCACGTACTGATTGAGCGCTTCCAAACTCTTGCCGTGAAGATTGTTCGCCGCAAAGTCAGAAACTGGGCCAAAAAAATCGGGAGAAAAATTTCCAAGTTGCATGATCTTGCGCGCGTCTTCACTGAATCCGTTCGCTTCAGCCACCTTGCGCGTGGCTTCTGAATGCCAGAAAGTATCGAAGCCAGAGGCGGGAGACGTGAGAAGCGCCAGAAGCATGAGCAAGGCGATGAGTTTTCGCAACATCAGCAATTCCAACGAGTAGGTTAGAACAACTTCAACCATGATTGCCAATGTTAGGGCGAGGAATGAACAACGGAAGCTTATCTTGGAATGTGACTGGAAGCGCCTCAAAGGCCAGCCATCCGCCGATTTCAGGCAAGCCAGTATGCTACACTATTCTTTTCAAGCACATACCGTCTTAAAAAGCATGCTCCTTTCCAAAGAATATGTCGGGTATTTAGCCCGCCAGGTAAGCCAAAAACTGATTGCCGGCGAATTCATCGAAACCAAGAATGTTCCGGCGGTTTCAGCTGCGCTTAACAATGCGCTGTTGGAAGAGCTGCAACTGGAAGATCGCATCAACGATGAGGTGCGCCTGATCCTGGAACAATATCAGGATGAAATGCAGCGAGCCGGCGCCAGCTACCAGGAGATGTTCAAGAAAGTTAAAGGCGAACTGGTGCGCAAGTATAAGGCGGTGCTGTGAGACTTTCCCGCGACAAAGTAAATAGGCTTGCCCACAGCGTGGCTGACGCGCTGGCTACGCTCGATGACGTTGAGTTCATCGAGGACCCAAATACCATCCGCATGGAAGCGCGCCGCATTCTGGAAGAGTTGCTCACGGCAGAAGCCAAGATTGATGTAGCTGCGCGCGCAAAAATTGAAAGCCAGAAGCGGACCATCGCGGAAGGCACGCAGGAATGGGACATCCTCTACCGCAAGTATTACAACGAAGAAGTGAAAAAGCTGGGAATTTAGAGGTCGAGTTTCAGTAACCGGCCAAGCGACGTTCCTGTGACGACATTTGTGCCCACAGCTCGTCCATATTTCTTTGTATCCAGACATTTGCCGGCTGAAGCTCATGCGCTGAATTAAACCAGCGATAAGCCATCACCCGGTCCTGCTTCACGCAAAGTCCGCTGGAATAGAGGGCTGCCATCTGAATGGCCGCGCCAGGATCGCTCTTGTCGGTTGCTGCATGCAGATATAGCAAACCTTGTTCGCAATTTTGCGAGACGCCCCCTGTACCGCGAATATATTGCTGGGCGCGCACCAGAGCAGCACTGGGTTTGTAGTCAGGAATACGGGCTTCTTCCGTAGCTTTATTGTCTGAGTTGGGCAGGGCCTTGTCGGTAGCGGCTGGAGACTTTGGCGCAGCAATGCCTCCGTCTGAGCTAGTGGTCAATGCACTGGCAGATGTAGTTTCCAACGCGGTTGGCTCAGTCCTGGGAGCTTTTGTCTCAGAAACAGCGCCTCCAACAACTGCATTGGCTCCGCTAGCTGCAACTTTAGGCGACTCCGCACCAGCAGCCACGGAATTTGCAGGATTGTTACTTCCCTGTGGTGCATTAGCCGGGGTTGATGGATCTGATTTTGCCGGAACCGGCGGTTTTGGATTGGCTTTCAGGCTTGATCGCCATTGCACAAAAAGCAGGCCCAGAATAGCAGCAAGTATTACCAGCAGAAGCAGCTTGCGCAAACCGCTGCCGGTCGGCTCATCTTCCAGCAGATATTCCACACCTTCAGTATTGTCCGGCTGAGAATTTAAACCCAGAAAAGAGGGGCCGCTAATGCGCCCACTATTCCCAGACTCTGTTCTAATATTTTCGCCAGATACTGACTCGGCATGCGTGGCTTTATCGAGCCGGGGTTCATTGCGAAAGATTGCCGGCTCGCTCCGGCGAGGAGTCACAACGGTAGCTTCATCTTGCTCGGGTAGTGCAACCACCTGTGTTGCTGTCCTGCGTTTTACATCGGGAGATGGCAATTGTGCATTGGCAATGGCAGCCGCGCGTGACGCGTCACCTACGCCGCGGCGTTCCTCCATGCGGCGTTCAATGCGAGTACCGCACATGCCGCAGAATTTCATTCCTGGCTCATTTACGTGGCCGCAGCCGGCGCAGGCGGTGCTTCCGGATTTGTGCGTCCTTCGCTCTGTTTGCCGTCTTTCCAAGCGTACACCGCAACTGCCGCAAAACTTATATTCCGGACGATTCTCAGTCCCGCAAAAGGTACAAAGCATGAGAGCGCTTTTACTCCTTTGAGTGCCGTTTGAACACACGTCTTCCTGAAACAGCAGCTCAGTTATTAAATAGGATGACAGCTGCTGCTGATAAGCTGCAAAGCTCATTTTTTTCTTTTCCCTTTTGGGCGAAGCGGGCCTTAGTACTATCGCAAAAGCATCCAAGGCTGATCAGGCCCAGGTTCTGGCGGCCATTGAGCGATAATCGACTGAGATGAGTTTTGCACAGGAAATTGCGCAGGCTGCCAGGCAAGCTGCCACTCAGGCTGGCTTTGATCTGGCTGGGATCGCGCCTGTCCGCACAGAAGATATGCCGGAGCTCGGCGCTTTTATCGAGTGGGTGGATGCAGGCCGCGCCGGGGAGATGAAGTATTTGGAAACGCGCACGGAATCTGGCGAACTTCGCCGTGCCTCAGCGACGAATGCCGCTCCGTGGGTGCGTTCCATGGTTGTTTGCGCCCTGAATTACAGCGCTGACAAGCCTTATTCCATTGAGGCCAACGATCCGGAGCGAGGCTGGATCTCCCGCTATGCCTGGGGCACCAAGGATTACCATGACGCGCTTCTGCCACGGCTGCGTCAGGTTGAAGCGGCGATGAAGCAGGTTGCCGCAGCGCAAAACGCTGAAATCGAAACCCGCAGCTACGTCGACACAGGTCCGATTCTTGAGCGTGTTTACGCCAAGTATGCCGGCATTGGGTGGATTGGCAAAAACACCTGCATCATCAACCAGAAATTGGGATCTTGGCTTTTTCTGGGCGTGATTCTTACCTCGCTGGAGGTTCCGGCGGATGCTCCAGCCACAGACCGCTGCGGAAGCTGCACTCGCTGCATTGACGCATGTCCTACGCACGCCATTGTGTCGCCAGGCAAGCTGGACGCGCGGCTCTGCATTGCGTATCTCACCATCGAGAAGCGTGGCAGCGTGCCGGAAGAATTAAGGTCTGACATGGGACATCAGATCTTTGGTTGTGACATTTGCCAGGACGTCTGCCCATGGAACAACAAGTCCGGCAATGCGCCGCCGACTTCCCTGCCGGAATTTCAACCACAGGAGCAGCTGTTCCATCCTGAACTGCGCTGGCTTGCACACATGGATGAGGAGAATTACCGGCGCATATTTCGCGGGTCTCCGGTGAAACGGGCAAAATATAACGGGCTGAAACGGAATGTGGCCATTGCCATGGGTAACAGCGGCAACAAAGATTTCGCGCCGGATCTACAAAAGATGGCTTCTGAACCGGACGGGATCGTGGCAGAGCACGCCGAGTGGGCGCTTAGAAAACTTACAGGCAAATCGCGCTAGGCAAGTCCTGAAAAGAGACATTGTGTTAAGGTTTTCAAGAGCTATGCCCCAAGACAAACAGCACCCATGGACACTCCCTCGCGCGCATTCGCGCTATCTTTTGGATTTGCGAATTGTCGTCAGGACAAAAGAAACCCTCATTGGCCGGACCAAAGACATTGCCGAAGGCGGATTGGGCGCCACCATTCCCAACGAAATCAACATTGGAGAAATTGTCGAACTGGAATTGCAGCTTCCAGGAAACCCGGAACCCTTAAAGATTAAGGCTGAGGTCCGCTACCGTCACGGCTTCCAATACGGGTTCAAGTATTTTCACATTACGGAGCAGCAAAAAGAAATGATCCGCCGCACCACGCGTGACCTGCACATGGCTTAGTGATCTATTCATTTCTCAGATTCACAGGCGCTTTGTTCGCTGGCAGGCGCGATGCAAGTGAGCTACGTGAACTGGCTTCGAAACACGGCTTTAATATGGTCCAGCCGTTTCGATAACTGTTCCGCCTCTTCTTTCATTCCCAATTCATTGGCCAAGCTGATTGCATCGTAAAAAGCGTCTTTAGCATTGCTGTAACAATGACGAGCGCCTTGGCCGCTCTCATAGATCTGATCATAATATTTTTCTCCCAGAGCGTTTAATTGCCGCAGGCGATTGCGCGCTAATTCTTCATCCGTGCGCTGGACTGGCACTTCAAGCGGCGAGCCTTTCATCGGAAGCGAGGTCCACACCGCGCGACTTTCCATAAGCCGGATTTCGCGAAAGCCTGGAAGCCCTTCCGGCAATTCTGTTTCAGGAAGCATGAAAAAATCTGGATATACCGGCGGACGCATAAGAGACTGCCAGTCTTCATCTTGCAGCCACGGATCAGCCACAGGAAACGCGCAGTAACGCGCGCCCACAGCGCTAGCAAAGTTCATCAGGACTCGCGCAATCGACATTGCCGATTCAGTGGCCACGATCTGTTCGGTATAGACCGCGTCCCGTTCGTGCAGAAAAATTGCTGAATTGCCGCGCTCGCGCAACCGGAACTCAAGATGGAAGCGCTGCCGCCCAGAAAACGCCACCACGCATCCATCCCATGCCGGGGCGGAGGTCACGGTCAAAGCTCCAGTGGGATCAACCATTTTCTCGCCCCACTTCCACCAGCGGTCGGCGCAATCATAATGGAGCTGGGCAACATTCAAGCCATCACGCATCAGGAAGCCGCTATCGAGCAAGGAATTCATGGCAGGTTCTACAAGCTTGTTGCGGGGTTCCTGCAAATCCCAGAAAACGGCGGTGCGAAAAAGTAAAGATTGCTCAATGACCAGTTCGACAGCGTCAAACGGCAGGCTGACGGTAACTGCCTCTCCATCGCGATAAAAGCTGCTTCGGCTATGCGCGGCTCGCCTTCAGTGGGTGGTGCAACGGCAGTCACTCTGCCTTCCGTGTACTGCGGCAACGCGCTTTCCGGCAGTTCGCGCAGGAGCCGTACAGTTTCTCCCGGATATAACAAGTTTCTCCTCTTGGCAGCAGATTACATGCGCGGTATTCGGTAGGCAATCAATTTCTAATTGCTGCGCGATTCTTGCCGGTTTGCAGGCTGCGCTCAAACAGCTTAGATTATTGGCCATGAGAAAACTCATTGCCGCCGTTTTCATGCTTTGTCTCGGTGTGGGTTGCGTTGCCGTCGCGCAAAGCCCCGCTCCGCAAACTTCACCTGCGCCAGCAACCAAACCGCAAGAGAGCGCGCCTTCTCCCTCCGCCACAGCCGCACGCCCGGGTGAAGCAGATTCCATTGACCACATTATTGCCGCGGTGTATGACGTGATCTCCGGCCCAGCAGGTCCGCGAGATTGGGACCGCTTCCGCACTTTTTTTTACGCCGGAGCGCGATTGATCCCCAGCCGGCGCGATGATAAAGGAGTCATATCGGCGCAGGTTTCCACGCCCGACGAATTCGCCACCCGAGCTCAGGATTTCTTTTCTAAGGAAGGATTTTTTGAAAACTCGATATCTAATCGCGTGGAGCAGTGGGACCACATTGCCCATGTGTGGAGCACATACGAATCGCGCCATGCCAAGGGTGAAAAGCCGTTCCAGCGCGGTATTAACAGCTTTCAGCTTTTAAATGACGGCGCCCGGTGGTGGATCCTCACCATTTATTGGGAAGGTGAAGATCCATCCCACGCGTTGCCGGAAAAGTATTTGAAGTAGCCGGGATTTTGTTGGAAGACTATTTCTTCCCCACCACGAGCAGGGTGAACGTTCCCGGCTTCATATTGCGTCGCGGACGCTCGCCTTCCTTTGCCGGAGGCGCTTCCTCGATTTCCGCCGTGACCAAGTAAACGTCGTGATTGGTGGTGTCCAGCGCCATGGTGCGCGCAAATTTCTCCGTGGGAGCATTCTCAACCACGCTGAATTTGGTTGGTGAATCTTCATGGACAACCGTCAGGTTGCCATCGCGCCCATTGGAACTGAAAGCGAGTTGCTTATCGGCGTCGAAAGCATTTGCATCCACGCCTTCTCCAATAGCTGGTGTCGCAATCACCTTGCCGCTATCGGCATCCACTACAGCCATCATCTTATTGCTGCAACCGGAAAACAATCTGCGATGTTTCTGGTCCATGGCCAGCCCGCTCGGCTCCTCGCAGGGAGCCAGCGGCCAGGTCTTGATCACTGTCGCTTTTTTAGCGTCGATGCTGGTCAATTCGCTCTTGTCTTCAATGTTGACGAATACTCCGCCCTTGCCGTCTGCCACGCCAAATTCCGGCTTCCCATCAAGCGGAATAGTTGCCACAACCTTGTCATTGGTGGCATCAATAACAGTGGCATTTTTGCTCCGGCCATTAAACGTAAAAACGCGCTTGGAGGATGGATCATAGAGAATGGCATCAGGATTTTCGCCGTCAATCTTGATCTTGTCCGTTTGCTTCAATGTCTTTAAATCAAAAACTGTTACGCTGTTTTCACGGCCATTGCTGGTGAATCCCTTGCCTAGATCCTGCGCCAGGGCAATTCCGTGGACTCCGGGTGTGTCAGGAATGTCGCCGATCACGGAACCCTTGTAAGGATCCACCACCATGACGTGCGTGCCGCGAGAAATGAAGAGCCGCTTCCCTGTCGCATCAAAAGTCAAATAATCCCAGCCGCCATCGCCGCCTAGAACGAATTTCTGCTTCACTTGATATTGTGCCGACGCAAAAGCTTTCATTGAGCCTGCGCATAAACACGCTGCCACAAACAAGATCGCTAGCTGTTTCCGCATTCTTTCACCTCATTTTGTCGTTGATCATTCTAATAGGAACACACAAAACTGTCTTGCCATTCGAAATGTCGACCGATGTCATTTCGTTGGCCGAGCCAGCCACCAACGGCGTAGCGCCACCAAGAACCACACGGCTTCCACGGCGCCAAAGGGCCACGCGCCTTGCAGAAAGCCATAGATGGAAGCCAGCACACAGGCGAGAGCAAAGGCAAAGATGAACCAGGGACTACGCTTCTCCAGCGCATAAAAGATGAGCATCGCCGTCACAGCGAATAGCCCAAAGACGGTAAGAGCGTTCAATCTGGCTCCTGAAAATTGCACGGCGATTGTAAAGCACAGCTCCTGCCGTGGTGGTCGTATGTCATGGCAACACAAATCTCAAAAGCAGAGCAACACAATAAATTACTTGCAAACTTTCCACCTGCCGGCGTTCTACCCAGAGAAGTGCTCCCGTCCTCCAAGGGAGAGCCCATTGCTCGAAGTGCGACGGTCCTTCCCCGCGGGATGGTAGCGTGCTGCGCACGCGCAGTAAGTTATCATCCCGGGACCGCCCTACCTACCGTTAGGCATTCAACTCCACCTCTCGACCGTCACATGAGCAGTGCTGATCAAGTAGATGAAATTTATGCCAAAAATTTTGTGGGACCGAATGCGCTGTCGGACCATGGATTCAGTGACTAGCGGGCCGGACACGCCTGGGAAGGAGCGGTCATGATGCTCTGGTCGGGAAAGCTGAAAGCGCCTTCAAACGCGTCAGATGTCGCACTACGCTGAAACCATTGCATCATTACCTGGTTCTGCGGATGGTAGGTAAATCCATCGATCAGCACTGGGTAACCCGCGTTCGGCATCAGGGCCAATGGATCACCGGTCTCAAGATTGCTCTGGCAGGCAGTCGAGTTGGGAACCTGCCACGCGGGTACCGCATTACTGCCGAACGGATTATTCATCCATTCAGAAATTTCATGGCTCATTGGGGTAACGTCAGCCAATCCAGGGCCTAAAATGCCCTGCTCTACCCAGCTTGCCCAGATAAAAGTCTGGACAAATTTTACCTGCGCCATCTCGCCCACATCGAAAGACGTATGGAAGCCGAGCACGCAGCATTTCTTAATGTCTTTCTGTGGCGCGAGAAAGACATTCGATGTTAGAGCGATAGCGAGAGAATCCGACGACAGATTGGCCATCTGAATGATGGTATTCAGTTGTGAAAGGAAAAAATCAGTGTCCACAATTGCATACACCACACCGGTGCTGGGATTGCGGTAGACCTTGGCATCTCCTCGCGGAACAGCGATCCTCAATGACTTCAACATTTGCGGAGCGCCGAGCAGCGTATGCCAATCCTTACCGGCCACAGCATTGAATTGCGCCCGCTGCACCGCATCGGCAAATTGCGTAGTTCCCGTGGTGTATTGAGCATCGTGGAAATTGGGAGACGCTTGTACGCGCGGAACAATCGCCGCTGGATCAAGGACGATTGGCTTGCCATCCTCATCTACAAATTCTTCAAAGAAAAGTGAAATAGGGATGATCTGTACCGGAACCTTGGTTGTCGCGTTTGATTGCGGCTTTGTGCCGACTATGGTAAAGGGATATTGCTGGCCCTGCGACTCAAATGATCCTGAGAAATGGGGAACGCTGAAAATGCGTCCTTCTCTCATTGCCGCGCGCGCACCAGGGGAGAGTTTGCTGGCGCCTTCAAATTTTGGCTGTGCTCCTTCTCGCTGAAGGAAACCTCCGGTGGCATCAATGGGCTGGGAAGTTTCAGGCGGCACGCTTTGGGCAAAGGTAATGCCGCAGAGCAAACAGACAAGTACGATCGCGCCGCAAACACCTGCGACGCCCGGCCTCAACCGACCTGGCTTAAAAGACACTTACCCGAGCTCCGGAAGCACAGTCTGTTATTTTCTTACGATCGTACCGATTTGTCGAACAAAATTGTCGTAAGTACCTCATAAAAATAGGTTTTTAGACCTAAACCACGGTGCTTCCATTAGACTTTCCAACATGCCTATATTAAGGATGCAAGCAGGAGCTCAGGAGTGGGCGCGAGTTGGTTACGGCAAAATGAAGTTTGCTGTTATAGTTTTTCCGCTCTCATGAAGCGCTCTGGGAAACAAGAGTCAGGTAGTGGTGGCGTGGCCATTGCCGTGGTTCAGGCAGCATCGGTTGCGTTCGACTGCAAGAGAACGCTGGCCAAAGCGCTGGATCTCACGCACGACGCTGCGAAGCGTGGCGCGAAACTTGTGCTCTTTCCGGAAGCTTTTATCTCAGGCTATCCTCGTGGCCTCGACTTTGGCGCAGTGGTGGGTTCGCGCACCGACGCGGGCCGTGAAGACTTTAAGCGATACTTTGAAAGTGCCGTGGAGGTTCCCGGCCCAACGGTTGATGCGTTGAGCAAAGCGGCGCGCAGCAACTCTGTCTATTTGGTAGTGGGAGTGATTGAGCGCGAGCGCGGAACGCTCTATTGTTGCGTGCTTTTCTTCGCGCCTGATGGAACTTTTCTGGGCAAGCACCGCAAAGTTATGCCGACAGCTTCTGAGAGGCTGATTTGGGGGTATGGCGACGGATCGACCATGCCAGTCTTTGACACTCCGCTGGGCAAGTTGGGTGCGGTAATCTGCTGGGAGAATTACATGCCGCTGCTGCGCACGTTTATGTATTCCCAGGGGATTGAAATTTATTGCGCGCCCACCGCTGACCATCGCCCAACATGGTCTGCCACCATGCAGCACATTGCTGCGGAGGGCCGCTGCTTTGTGCTGGGATGCAACCAGTTCAACCGCCGCAGTGACTTCCCCCAAAACTACACTACGGCATTCGGAGAAAAGCCCGATGCCGTTCTTTCCCGAGGCGGAAGCTGCATTGTGGATCCATTTGGCAAGTTTTTGGCGGGACCGAACTTTGACGAAGAAACGATCCTGCTTGCCGAACTGGATCGCGGTCTGCTGCCCAAGGCCAAATTTGATTTTGACGCGGTTGGCCATTACTCGCGACCTGACATCTTCCGCCTGCTGGTTGATGATCAGCCAAAGCCGCCCGTGGCCACATTAAGCAGTCAAACCAAATCACGCAAAGCCGAATGATGTCTCGCACTGAAATTCAGGATGCAGGCCGGCGAATTGCTCCGCATGTCCGCCGAACCCCGGTGATTGCGCTGGAGGAAAAAGCCTTCGGCATTGACGCGCGAGTTTTCTTGAAGCTCGAATACCTTCAGCATACCGGTTCATTCAAACCGCGCGGCGCGTTCAACTGCATTCTCAGTTCAGATATCGGCGACGCCGGCGTAATTGCAGCTTCCGGCGGAAACCACGGCGCGGCAGTGGCCTACGCAGCCCACAAGCTTGGACATCGAGCGGAAATATTTGTTCCGGTAATTACGCCCAAGAATAAAGTTGAGCGACTGCGGCAATACGGCGCTGCCATCACCATTGCGGGCAGCAGCTACTCTGAAGCGCTGGCTAAAAGCCAGCAACGCGCATTGGAGACAAGCGCGGTAGCGATCCATGCCTATGACGACGCGCGAGTGCTCGCAGGCCAGGGCACGCTTGGCATGGAGTTTGAAGAGCAGGTGCGCGGCCTTGATTCGGTGCTGGTCGCCGTGGGTGGCGGCGGACTGATTGGCGGTGTGGCCGCGTGGTATCAAGATCGTGTTCGCGTCATCTGCGTGGAACCGGAGCGCGCGCCGACCCTACACAAAGCGTTGGCAGCCAATCAGGTTGTCGATGTTGAAGTAGGAGGCGTTGCTGCCGACTCGCTGGGTGCTCGTCGTGTAGGCGAATTGATGTTTCCCATTGCGCGGAAATTTGTACACCAGTCATTACTGGTGAGCGATGAACAAATTCTTGAAGCGCAGCGCGTCCTGTGGCAGCAACTGCGCCTCGTCGCGGAACCCGGAGGCGCAACGGCTTTCGCCGCGCTGCTTTCCGGCGTTTACAAACCTTATCCGGGAGAGAGGGTTGGCGTGGTGATGTGCGGTTCCAATGCGGATTTGGCAAAAACCCCGATATAGTACGCGCTTTTTAGGTGGACAGCTCTCAAATTTTCTCTTATCTTTTCTGAAACGTTTTCCCAGTTGCATGCACTAATCTGTGGCGAATAGAAACTGCCGAGATAGCTCTGCCCTGGTCTTTTCAAAATTCAACCCAAGAAGTACCGAGGATAAAAACCATGAGACTCCGTTTTTTCGGCCCTCAACTGTTATGCGCTTTTCTATTGCTTCTCTTGACTTCCACGCTGTCATTTGCTCAAACCGAAAACTCGGCCGCTATTGATTGTTCGGGCGCCACACCCGGGGCATTCACTTCAATTCAGCAGGCAATTCTCAGCTCGCCGGACCACACGGTGTTCACTCTCTCCGGCAGTTGCACCGAAACTGTTGTTGATATTCAGCGCCGCACCGACCTGGGCTTTTTTGCAAATTCTCCAGCCACGATTCAGGTAACTTCGCCGGACCAGCAGGTACTGCGCATCGTGAACTCGCAAAATATCAGGTTTTCCGGTCCCATCACGATAACCGGCGGCCAGGGCGTTACCATTTCCGAATCATCTGGCATATCTTTTTTTCAGGTCACGATTCAAAACAGCGGCAGCTTCGGCATCAGCTCCAATAATTCTCAGGTGCAGGTTTTTAACGGCTCAATCAGCGCCAATACGCGCACCGGCATAGTCACATTCGGAGGCAGCATGGAGTTGGATGGTGTTACTGTCAGCAACAATGGCCGGCTCGGCATCAGCGCTGCTACCACGCATTTATTCATTGCGAGTGGAAATGACCTCCCTACCATTGTCAACAATAACGGAATTGCTGGAGTCCAACTCTTCAACTCTTCGCAAGGCGACTTTACCGACCTGCAAATTAACAACAATGCCGGCGGCAACTTTGGGCTTTTTGTATCCACTAACAGCGCCGCGGTGATGCAGGGCGGCTCGATCAATGGCAACACTGGAATAGGAGCCACCTGCTCTTCCACCAGCCACTGCGAATTCTCTCAAACCCAGATCAACAGCAACACCGGCGGCGGAATTAGAACTACTGCCCACTCGGAACTTGAGTTGGATGGCGCGGTTCAGATCTCCGGCAATGGCGGCGCGGGTATTCTGGTGGACCAGCACTCAGCGTACACCAGCAACGGCGGCAACACGATCTCGAACAATACCGGCGATGCCCTTATCGTGAACGCGCTGTCTACGCTCGACTTTGTCGCCCCTGATACCATTACGGCCACCGGCGCCAATCTTGCCTTGAACTGCAATAACGGCTCGCTGGTCACAGGCGACGTCAGCACTTACAAGCCTAAAAAGTGCGGAACCCAATTCCAGGCTATTCCGATTCACTAATACTTTTGTACGCGAAAGAAGGGCCGCCAAAAAACTGGCGGCCTTTTTTGATCTACTCTGCCTTCTGCGATCGGCTCCAGGAACGGCGAAACAGAACACATCGCAATTGCCGGTTGGAAATCAATTTATCAATCAGCTCATTGAGAATTTGCTTACACGGCAACCATTCAATTCCATTTTTGACGCCTTGGAATTACTGGCAATGTTTATTGCGCTCTAGTCGCTACAATTTTCGTCCGGCAAAAAACTGCTGCACGAACAGGACCCGTGGAATAGAAAAAAATCCTGATTGTCCTTCTCGGCATAACCACGGCCTCGGTCATTGGCCATCAGGAACCAGGTTGTGGATTCCATTACACCGCAAGGCTCAAGCGGCCAGAGTTACAATGGGATCGAAATCATAAATCAGCGTGCCAGTCTTACCGGATTTTGCTGCTGCCGCCATTGCTTTACCGGCCATTTCAGCCTGCATGGAATGATATTTCCTCAATGGCCCAAAGGTGAGTAGATCCAGCACGGGAGCAATCTTCATCCCAATCGCCTCGCCTAGCCTGAACTCTGCGCGTTTGCCGATCAGCAGACTCGGACGGAGAATATGCAGCGCCTTAAAGGGCAGCTTGGCCAGTTCGCGTTCCATTTCGCCCTTGATACGAAGATAGAAATTTTTACTGGCAGGATCAGCGCCCACGGACGACACTACAATAAATTGTTCCGCACCCGCCAGAAGTGCTTGTTCGGCAGCACGCAACGGCAACTCCATATCAACATGGCGGAATGCTTCCTGTGATCCAGCTTTCCGAATTGTGGTTCCCAACGCGCAGAACACATCCTGTGCGCCTTGAAAATCTTCTGCTGAAAGAGTTGCCAGGTCAGCCACCCTTTGCGCAACTTTGGCTCGCGTAAGTGATGGCAGTTCCCTGCGCCCGAATGTGAGGACACGGGTATAATCTGGATCGTCCACCAGAGCGCGCAGGCAAAAGCCGCCAACCAAGCCTGAGGCGCCTAGAACAACTGCTGTTCGCGACGTCACGCGGCCCGTCCATTACGATCTACCCAGCTGAAACTCATGACATTACTTTATCAAGTTTCAATTCTTTATGGTCGTCGACTCCCGTGATCGGGCATCCATCAACGGTACCCGCATTAAGACGAACAGCCGCACGCTTTGTGCCGTTCGTCTTTTTGACACATGCTTTCTGCCGCTGCTACTATCAAATGGCAGTTCAGCCAGGTTAGCGTCAGGTCAAGTTAACTGCATTCCAAGCAAAGCTTGATCTGAACTTAATCACGCTGAATTCTATTGCGGATGATTCATTCCCGCCTGCACGCGTCCCCGTCGTCTAGCCCGGCCTAGGACATCGCCCTTTCACGG
>CAWHQH010000039.1:0-207160 GCA_963831465.1 Terriglobia bacterium
GAGGCGGTGGGAGTTGAACCCACGTCCGAAAACGTCACTGGTCAAGAGCCTACATACTTAGTCCAGTTCACCCGACGGGAATTACCCCGCCAGATTCGCGTTTGCGCTTAGAACGGACAAGAAACGCAAAACGCTAGCCCGTATGTCTCGTCCTCCCGCCCTGGCTTAGCAAAGAAGACCAGCCCACTGTGTGACGCCCTTGCACAGCCCGTAGACAAAGCCGTGTAGAGCGGCTACTTATTTAATTAAGCAGCGTATGCAAACTGGTTAGAGTTGGCAATTATTGTTTTTGCACCACTTACGGGGGAATGCGCCCCGGTATGCCTCTTGGCCGCAAGCATTTCCGTCGAAGCCGTGACGCCCCCATTTTCTTACGGAAAGGACTGTGGCCAGTCCTGTTGTCAAAGATCATTGTCGCTGAAGACCAGTCTCTACCATAGCAGATGGCTGGACTATGTCAAATCATTAGATGACGTTGAACCTTCAGCCGATTCAGAGGGTAATCTGCCAGCATAATCAATTTACAAGGACAGGATGGGCTTCGCGAATCTGCAAGGAACGCGGTTAACTCACGGCGCGTGTCTTGCCTGGTTGTACGATTGCGTGCCTGGGTACCAGCAAAATCGAAGCATTGCTGAAGATTCATTGGGCACAGCAAGAGGCCTTTAATCCTTTATAATCAGCAAGAAAAAATGAATTCTGAAGGATAAACTAAGGTGGTGCAAATTGCTGCCCGGTATGATACCTTAGAGTCGCGTTAGAAATAGAATTGTTGAATCTTCTGCAAGAGCCTCTGCTGCCTGCTGAAACTCGATAAATCTTTCCAGCGTCAAAAAAAATCAATAATTAGGAAAAAAGCAAAATGGAACAAGGAACAGTTAAGTGGTTCAACGCCGCAAAAGGATTTGGTTTTATCTCACGCCAAAACGGAGAAGATGTTTTCGTGCATTTCTCCGCTATCCAGTCTGACGGATACCGCAGCCTACAAGATGGCCAGGCGGTTGAATTCACTGTGACCAAAGGAAAGAAGGGCTGGCAGGCAGAGAACGTTCGCGCTCTCTAGTCTAAAAGTTTTCTAAGCAACAAAGGCGGCTTCGGCCGCCTTTTTGTTTTTGCCTGCAAAACTTCCTCCCTCTCTTCACTTCAGGTACATCGATCCTATCGCGGCGCTTCTTGGCAGGCAGCCACTCTGCCCAGAGCTGATTCCAACAACAAACAAGGAGGTTGCACATGAGACTGTTCTTGAAAATGGTTATCATCGCAATCGCTATGGCTACATTCGTGGCCGCCTCCGCACAATCGTGTCCGGTGCCGGTGCTCGCCATGATTAATGTCTGCTCGCCGTTTCATGAGACGTCCGTCACCAATCCTGTTCAGGTGTCAGCAAGCGCAACGCCGCCGCAAGACACCCTCACAAGCCTGCAGCTTTGGGTAGATGGCACGAAATATATGAACAGCACCACAAACACGCTGACTGGGCCGCTGCCGGTCACGCTCACGAGCGGCAAGCACCGTTTTACCTTTGTTCTGATCTCGAATTCAACCACAGGAGCAAAAACATGGAACAGCATTGTTTACGTAAACGTTCAGTAAGGCTCTTGCTGGCGATCCTGATGTGCTCGCCGGCTGTTTTCGCGCAGGCAACCATCGTTCAGATCAGCGATACGCACATCGGCCTGAGCACCGCGCCCAATGCGCTGCAACATCTGCAGAAAGTAGTGGCCCAGATTAACGCCATGTCACCGCAGCCGGACGCCGTGATTCTTACGGGCGACATTGGGGAAACTACAAGCGCCTGGACCACTGCGAAGAACACGCTAGCCGGGTTGAACGCCGTGGTTTATTTCTGTCCTGGAAATCACGATATTCGCACCACAACTATCTCCACATACCGCCAGTACTTCGGCAACGATTATTACAGCTTTAAGATCAACAACATCACCTTCATGTTGATCGACTCGCAGCTTTTGGGCGACTATGACACCTTTAACAGCAGCGCAACTCCGGCCAGCGTGAAACCTTTGCCTAGCGCGGTGCAGACTGAATCCGACTCGATGCTGGCCTGGATGGGACGGCAAACGGCAGTTTCCAATGAGATCGGGGTGCAGCACGTTCCTGTGTTTCCGCAGTCGCTCTCCGGAGGAAGCACTTATCCTTCCACCAATCCTTACTGGGCCATTTATGACGTGCAAAATGACACCAACATCCATCATCAATACCGCACCGAGGAGATTAATGCCTTGACTGCGTTGAACATTCACACCATGCTGGCGGGACATTGGCACAATCAGCGGAACTTTACCGCCACGTCCGGCTCCTTCACTCTCGATTTGCGCATGGCGCCAGCAGTGGCATATGCAATCGGATCAGGCGCGCAAGTGGGATATACCGTTCACACCATCTCTTCTTCAGGCGCTGTGACTACACAATTTGTTGTTTGCAACGGCTGCCTCTAATGCTTTATCAAGGCATGGCTGGCGATTGAAAAGATTGCCGGCCATGCCTATTTCTTCTCAGACACGGCTGCAGCACAGGAGGAGCGATAGTTCACTCCGCACGCAGGGTTGATGCGGGATCAATGTGGGCGATGCGGCGCGTAGGCAGGAATGTTGCAGCCGCCGCCGCAAGTACCACCAGCAGCAGCACGGCGATGAAGGTTAGAGGATCATAAATTTGTCACACCATAAAGCTCGCTTTTGATGACGCGCACAGAAACGACTGGCAAAGCGAGCCCTGCGATCATACCCACTCCAACCGCCGCAATGCCGGATGTTCCAACTTCCACCATCGCCTGACGCACGCTTGATCCCAGCGCCATACGGACGCCAATTTCGCGCGTACGCTGAACAACCATATTCGAGACAAGCCCATAGACGCCTACCAGCGACAGTAACAGGGCCAGGCCGGCCAATATGCCGAGAAGAAGTACTTCAAATCGCTGCTGTTGCAGCGCGACAGACTGGATGTCGCTGAGGCTATGGAAGCCGACGAACGGCAGCGACGGATCACAGTCAGACAACGCTTTCTGCATCGCTTCTGGCAATCCCGCCACAGGGCCATTGGTTCGCACAATCCAGCTTGGCTGAAGCCAAATATGCGCTATGTTCACCATGCTTTGACTCATCTGGGTAGCGGGAACGTAGAACACAGCTTCCGTGGCCAATGGGGCCGTTTGAATGATGCCTGGCCGTTTGGTTACATCGGCAACCATTCCGACGATCGTGTATGTCGCCCCGTTGCTCCGGATGTGCCGTCCCACAGGATCATTCGAGTCAAGGAGTTTGCGGGCAAAAGTGAAATTGACCAAAGCTACCATCTCGCTGCTAGCGCTATCACTCTCAGCAAATCCACGGCCAGAGAGAATCGGGATGCGCATGGACTGAAAATATTCTGGTGTGACGTAGGCATCGCTGCTGGTGTACTCCTTGCTCGCTGACGGGCCATCGAGGATCATCACGCCGTTGTTGAGACCGCGCTCATACGGCAGGCTCAAACCTACAGCGGCCGATTCCACCCCGGGAATGCGCTTCATTGCATCCACGCTCTGCTGTAAAAGTTTGTGAAAGGCAACGGGATCGTGATATCGGGCGTCATCAAGCGAGGCTTTGGCAGTCAGCACATTGGTGGCATCAAAGCCGGGCGGAAGCGTCTCCAGATAAACGAGCGTACGGATGAGAAGACCAGCGCCGGCCAGCAACACCACGGTCAACATCACTTCACCGGCAATTAATGCCTGGCGCATGCGGCTCCGCGCGGCTGCGGAACTGGAGCGTGAGGCGTTTGCTGTGATTGACGAACGCAGGTCCATCCGGCGAAGCTCCAGGGCCGGCAATATGCCGATGAATAGACTGGAGCACAGTGAAATGGCGATGGCAAACCAAAGCACCCGATGATCGAGGCCCAATCCGCCCACGGGAATGCTGTCAGGTGGCGCGAGTCTGGCCAACAGCCCCAATACACTGGCTGCCATGGCAACGCCGATCGATCCACCTGCCAGCGCGAGCACCAAGGGCTCCATCATCAATTGGCGCAACACTGAAGCGGGGGTTGCGCCGAGGGCCAGGCGGGTGGTAAGTTCCCCGCGCCGGCGCAGGACGCGCACCAGCATCAGACCTGCCAGATTGGCGCCGGCAATCAGTAGAACCAATGCAACCGCGGACATCAATAGATACACGGGCGTGCCCTGGGCGCGGGCAAAATCCTTCTGTAAGGGAACGGCATAAAGCCATGCATGGGTACGGGTTTGTCGCCTTTGAAGAATTTCCGGGTGAAGCGGAGCAAGCTGCCCATCGGCCTGGGCCCAGCTCGCGCCGTCGCGCAGACGCAGAATAACGCCATAGTTGTTGCCTCCGCCTTCGCCTGTGCGGGTGGGCCGGAGCGGTGTCAATAAGTCTGCCTTGTCGGGCGTTTCTGTGTGAGGGGGCAGAACGCCAACTACAGTATAGGGTTCGCCCTTCAGATGAATGGCCTTGCCGATAGCTTCCCGATCGGCGCCGAGGAGTGACTGCCAGATCTCATAGCTGACAACGACGACCTTCGCGCCGTCGGGCCTGTCTTCCTCTTTGGTAAAGCTGCGTCCGAGTATAGGCCTGATGCCAAGCGCCTCCAGGTAGCCGGCGGAGACACGCTGCGCGCGTACATAACGGATACTGCTTCCGATCTGCAAATTCACGCCACGAGTTCCGGCGGTTGCGCCGGCAATCAGCGCAGGAACATTGTCACGCACCAATTCCCAGGTTTCGCCATCTGAACTGTTGTCGTCCTCAGATGTAGCTTTGCCAGTGCTGCCAATACCCTCATAGTGGCTTACCAGGGAACCAAGGCGTTCTGGTTGCGGATACGGCAGAGGCCGCAGCAATAATGCATTCAACATGCTGAAGACGGCAGTGTTCGCGCCAATCGCAACGCTCAATGTCAGCAAAACCGTAAAGGTAAAGCCAGGATTGCGGCGAAGCTGGCGGAAGGTATATTTCAAATCGCGAAGAACAGAATCAAAGACGGCCCACTGCCAGACTTCGCGGCTGTGTTCTTCGAGCAAGAGAGCATTGCCGAACTGGCGGCGCGCAACGGCCTCAGCGTCCGGGCGGGACATGCCGCCAGAGATTAACTCGTCAACCTTTTCCTGAAGGTGCTCCGCCATTTCTTCAGAGAGATCGCGGTATTCACGGGGGCGGGAGACGAGTTGTTGCAGCCAGTTCATTGGCAACCTCCTTATTTTGCTGGAGCCAGGACCCGGGTAATTCCTTTCAGCATCCGCTCAAAGCGCGAGACTTCGGTTTCCACGTGCTTGCGTCCGGCGGCGGTGAGTTTGTATGTGCGGACACGCCGGTTCGTCGCGGAGATACCCCACTCTGCCTTCACCCATCCCGCTTTGAGCATCCGCTGCAGCGCTGGATAAAGCGAGCCTTCCTCAATTTCCAGCAGCTCGTCAGAAGTCTGCTTTATGTGCTGGGCCAGAGCGTAGCCGTGCAGCGGCTTGCGCTTAAGAGTCTGGAGAATCATCATCTCCAGCGCGCCGGGAAAAAGGTCGCGTTGTTCCTGAGCCTTCATAAACTGATTTTAACAAGGCATTATTGAAAAAGCCATAGAGCAAATAGGGGTACAACATAAAGTACAGTCAGCTAATGAAAAAGTTAGCGACGCAATCGATACGGTTGGATCGGAGTGACTCGCGGCTACCACCGGGTGCTGACAACGGCACTGAAGAAGGTCGGGCAAAGAACAGAAGAGTGGACTTGGTAAAGATGTAAAGGCTGAGACGCGACAGTGCCGCGTCTCTACGGTTAAGGTTTACGATGCCGGGAACGATTGCTCTAGCAATGTGATCAGGGCTTGTTTTGCCGCCGTTCTTCGCGGTGGCTGGGCAATGCCTGCTCTGCCTGCTTGGCTGAGATGAGCGGGCCGGGCACGCGAATACCCATGTAAAGCAATGCTGCGATCACGCCGCCGCACATTGGAGCCACAATAAACAGCCAAAGCTGCTGGATGGCCCAGCCGCCCACCAACACGGCAGGGCCGATGCTGCGCGCAGGATTGAATGAGCCATTCGTAATGGGAATGCCCGCCAGGATAATAACTGTGAGGATCAGGCCGATGGGGATCGCGGCAAAGCCTGCGGGAGCGCGATCGTCAGTCGCGCCCAGAACGGTAAAAACCAGCAGCATGGTAAGGAACATTTCCGCTACGAAAGAAGCGGTCATGGAATAGTTTGCGGGCGAGTGATCGCCAAAACCGTTGGCAGCGCCAGCAAGTGAAGCGACGGAACCTCCGGGAGCGCCGTTTGCAATGAATAGCACCACGGCCGAGGCGATAATCGCGCCAATGCATTGGGCTACCCAGTAACCAACCGCGTCTTTGATCCCCATGCGGCGGCTCACCAACATCCCCAAAGTGACGGCGGGATTGATGTGGCAGCCGGAAATTGGACCCACGGCAAATGCCATGGCCAGCAGAGAGAGTCCAAATGACATGGCAACGCCCACATTGCCAACTTTTCCGCCTGCGATTACCGCTGTGGTTAACCCGGCGAACACTAGAACAAATGTGCCAAACAACTCCGCTGCATATCTCATGCGACTTTCACCTCAAGGAATTCAGCTATTGCCTCAGCCGCGCAAGGTTCCAAACGCGGGCGCAATAGCTTTACCGCGGATTCATTTCTGCAAAATATCTGTTTGAAATGTCAGCGGGAATTCTACATGGCAGAACTTGTTTTGGCACGTGTATGCGTTGGTGCACTTTGCGGCGTGAATCCACTTTGGAACCGGCACAAGTACCCAAGGGTGGAATGCAGGGTAGAAAAAGGCCATGGCACTGTCGGCATCTGTCAGGAAGTACGGCGCTCTCTATATAGTTTCTCTACGAAGCATAGATGCATTGACCGTAAGCCACTGGAATGGAATGGCTTAGCAGAAGTCCAGCTCAAAAGGTACCCCTTTCAATCTGTCAAGCGGGAGCGCTGCGCAGTGATCAAGGCCAATCGAAAAATCTTTACCATTCTCTACCGGCTGACTTTGCCGGGAAGTCTGCTATTAGTCTTTTCCGCGCTGCTGATCCGCGTTGGCGTGCTGGCAGATCCACAATCGCCGCTGGTTAAGTTTCTGCCCGTAGTGGTTTTCGCTATAGGGCTGGGGTTGAGCGCGTTTTTCCGGCGTAGCCGGCTTTTCTTTGCTCTTCTGGCGCTTGCTTTGGCCCAAGGTGCTTTTGACTGGGTGATGCCGCGGCTGTCAGTGGATTCCGCCAGAATCGTCGTTAACGCAACTGCCATTCTGCTGCCGCTGAACCTGCTGGTCCTGGCGTTTCTGCGCGAACGCGGAATTATTTCACCCGCCGGACGCCGCCGCTTGGCGATGATCGTTTTGCAGGTAATGAGTGTCGCTATCTTATGCATGCCTGCCGTGGCCCCCATTGCCGCGCAGCTCAAGCGCGTATTTATCCCGTTGGTGTTTTCGCAGTGGAGCAGGCTGTCACAGCCCGCGCTGCTCGCTTTTATTCTGGCGATCGGCGTGATGACCATCCTGCTGCTCCGTCGTTACAAAGCCGTGGAGAGCAGCTTATTGTGGAGTGTGGTAGCGGCGTTTATCGCGCTGCGTACAGTGAACACCAGCCACCTTGATGCAGTTTATTTCGCTGCCGGCGGCCTGACGTTGATCGTGGCGTTGATTGAAACGTCATACGCCATGGCGTACCTCGATGAACTGACACAGCTTCCCAGCCGCAGGTCATTGAATGAAGCGCTGCTCAAACTGGGCGACACATACTCGATCGCCATGCTGGATGTTGACCACTTCAAGAAATTTAACGACAGCTACGGGCATGAGTCGGGCGATCAGGCGCTGCGACTGGTGGCGTCGCGGCTGGCGCATATTACCGGCGGCGGAAAAGCTTACCGCTATGGCGGAGAAGAGTTTGCCATTGTGTTCCCGAACAGATCTTCAGAAGAAGTATTCGTTTACCTC
The DNA here is from genome assembly GCA_963831465.1 of Terriglobia bacterium. Taxonomy (GTDB): domain Bacteria; phylum Acidobacteriota; class Terriglobia; order Terriglobales; family Acidobacteriaceae; genus Angelobacter. The sequence goes on from CAWHQH010000039.1 coordinate 7,959, forward strand.
GACCGTATGCGGCGGGTAATCGAGCAATCTGCATTCACCGTACGCGGCGCTGACCGCCGCAGAAAAGGGAAGAGCGGCATCGGACGAGGCGCTAAGAAGCAAACCAACGTGACGGTCAGCATTGGGCTGGCAGCGACAAACGGCGAAAAGCTTGCACCAGCAGAAGTCCTTCGCATGGCCGATCAGGCACTCTACAAAGCCAAAGCCAAAGGCCGCAACTGCACCATCACAGCAAAGTTAAGCAAGTCAGCATCTGCGGTTCAGCAGCCCAGCATGCGGATTCTGAGCGTGAGCTAGGGAAGCGGTAGTTAGTAGTTGGTAATTGTCAAGAATCGTCATCTTTGGGCCGCGCAGGTCATGGCTCCCGCCCACACAAACCAAACCTTTCTCGCACTGTGTTTCGTATTTGATCGAAGTGTTCCCTCTTCCGCTTCGCAGAAATCGGAAAATGGGACGAAATGCACTTCTGGTGCTGATACTCGGTCATCGTGCGCAAAATTCAATCAGTGGAAATGAAGAATAACAATTTTTGTATCCCGGGATGAGTACAATCATCTGATTCGATTGTTATAAGGAGGTAGTATGGCTGCACAGCCACAGACATTCCAGGAAGAGAGCAGAAACATAAGCCAGGCAATTCTGCCGGAGTTCGACCATGAGATGGCCAACACGCGCAAATCGCTGGAGCGCGTTCCGGAAGACAAGTTTAGCTACAAGCCACATGCCAAGTCCATGGCGCTAGGCGCACTGGCAACGCATCTGGCGACGATGAACCACTGGGCGGAAGCGATTTTTGCTCTCGACAGTTTCGACGTGAGCACGGCGCCGCCCAACCCAGAATTCAAGACGCGGGATGAAGTGCTGGCGTCCTTCGACAAGACCACGGCCGTCGCGCGCAAGGCTATCGCAGATTCCACGGACGCTCATTTCATGAAACCCTGGACGCTGAAAGCAGGGCCCAACACTGTTTTCACGCTGCCTCGGGTTGCGGTGGTCCGCAGCTTCTTGCTGAACCACAACATCCATCATCGCGCGCAACTCGGAGTTTACCTGCGGTTGAATGACATTCCAGTCCCGTCGATTTACGGGCCATCGGCTGACGAAGGGAATATGTAACCAACGGGCATTATTCGATGTCCCGCAAGCCGCTGAGAAGAAATAGCCGCCCAAAAACTACAGGCCTCGGTTTTACCCGAGGCCTGTTTAAGAGCCCTAATCTGACCGGGTGCTTTCCCCCGAAACCACCAGCCAGATTCTTGATGCACAGTGATCATCGCAGGGATGGGAAAAAGCAACAAGAGTACCGAGGTAACAAGCGGGAAGGCTTAGACCGGGGCCTTTATCGCAGCTGCTTTTCTGCCGCACAAAATGCTGCGATGCAGGATGAATGCTCAGGAAAAAACCTTAACTTAACCATGCGCGATTTCAAAATCAAAGAACGCCAGATAGGGAAAATATTGCAAGCTGCTTATTCAGGCAAGAAAATAGAAAAGACTGTCCCAGTATGTCCTGGTGCAACGCAGCTGCGCAAAAAAATGTTGCCACCGTGTTTCTGCACGATCTCTCGTGACACCCAAAGGCCTAGCCCGGTGCCGACGTCCTCCTTGGTAGTGTAAAAAGGCTCGAAAAGCTTTTTGCGATGCGTGGGCGAGATACCGCTGCCTGTATCGGCGATGACGATTTTTCCGCCCGGACGATGTGAATTGGTCAACTCTCTGGCATGGTGGACACGGATGCGCAGCGCGCCTTCGGCCGGCAACGCGTCAATGGCATTGGCGACCAGGTTAGATACCACCTGGCGGATTTCTCCGGGCAGTCCCATGATCTGCACGGTTTTATCGTACTCGCGGGAGAGATGGATATTCTTGGCCTCAATGCGCGGCAAATACAAAGACAATGCCTCTTCTACGATTTTCGTCACGTCCATGAGGTGAGGCGAAGTGGTGTCACGATAGAAGCCAAGCGTTTGCCGGGTTACGTGCGCGATTCTCGCCAGCTCGTGCTCAGCCTGCGCAACGTAGCTGCGGGCATTCTCGTCCCATTTGTCGTTCAGGCGCAGGATGTACAGAAGGTTGGTCACGGCTTCCAGCGGGTTATTGATCTCGTGCGCGATGGTGGCAGCCAGGCGTCCTGCTGCAGCCAGCTTTTCTGACTTGCGGAGCGCATCTTCCGCAAGCTTGTTATTGGTAATGTCCATGCCTACGCCAAGGATGCGTTCAGGCCGGCCGGCTTCATCAAAAATGGCGCGCCCGCGAGCGCCAATCCAATGCACACTGCCATCGGGGAAAGTGGTGCGATATTCGGTTTCAAGCTCTCCTTTACCCGCCAACGCTTGCTGAAGCGCGAGCTGTACTCGATCACGATCGTCAGGATGAATGAAAGCCATTCCGTTTTCAAAAGTGGGATCCAGGGAGCCGATGGGCTGGCCGTGCACCAACCACATGCCGTCAGCCCACCATAGCTCGTTGGTCTTAACGTTCCATTCCCATGAGCCAAGGCGCGCGGAAACCTGCGCAAATTGCAGGCGACGCTCCGTGTTCCGCAGGGCTTCACGGGTCCGACGCGCCTCTGAGATGTCCTGGAAAATCACCGTAAGGCCAAGCGCTCCGGGATAAGCGGAAACCGTGTACCAGCATTTGAGCCGGGGATAATACATCTCAAAATGGACGGGCTCATGCGTGCGCATCGCCTTTTTGAAGTTCACATCGAGATCAGTGTCTACAAGATCAGGGAACATCTGCCACACATTCCGCCCGGTCATCTCCGCTACTGTAGAACCATACAGTTGCGCCCCGGCGGGGTTTACATAGGAGATGGTCCAGTCTGGCCTATAGAAAGTAAAACCTTCCGTAATGGTCCTGAGCGTTTCCGACAACTGGGTTTGGCTCCTGATTGCCGCCATTTGGGCCGTGGATTTTTCCAAGGCGACGCTGGTAATCAACAGCGAAACCAGAAAGAAGAGAAATACTTGAATGAGACTGCCCGGGCCGAAGCGGAAAGAAAAAAAAGGAGACAGAAAGAAGAAATTGGTAAAGATGCCGGAGAGCACAGTAACCAAGACAGCCGGCCCGAAGCCACAGAGCCGCGCTGTTAACGCAACAGCGGCAAAAAAGAAAAAGAAAGGAAGCCGTTGTCCGGCAATGGGCAAAAAATTTGCCGCAAGCGCCGTCAAGAAAAAAAACAGCGCCATGCCATACCGCAGCGCAGGATTCTCGCGATATAAATCGAGACCTGAGAGCCGATGGAGAAGCCCATCCATTGCGAACCATTCTAGCGTAATCAGAGCAGCAGGGCAGGACGAGAAAAAGAACCTTACCACTGATTAACACGGATGAGGAGGATTGCCAAAATCGCCGGAGCACCAAGTGAAAACCAACATCTACCACGGAGACACAGAGGCACGGAGAAAAGCAAGCCAACCATTGATCTTTCGTGGTCAGAGTAGTGGAACTCTGGCAATTAGGGCATGCTGCGAAAACCGAGGGCTCGCTCATCCTTCCCACTCAATTTGCGAAAGGATGAGGAGCCAAGAAGAAGTGGCCCACCGGGGACCTAGCTGGCTTTAGCGGTAACCGCGAGCGGGTGAAATAACGTTACGATAAAGCGCGCCACCCCGTTCATTGGGATGAAATTGTAGGTTTCACGGACTCCAGTGGCAGGAAACGAGTCCGGTCCCTTGAAACGCGTGTTAATGCCGTCAGTGGAGAAAGCCTGGGACGTTCCGATGGCGGGAAGCTCAATGACAGGCAGGAGGACGCTGAAATCAGCTCCCCCGGTATCGATGCTGGTGTGCGTTGTAACGGTGACCAATGTGCCGATGCCGGTCTCCAGGACGCGAACGGAGCTGCCGGAAAAAGTTTTGGTCTGGCCGCTCTCAGTATAGGAAACGAATGGCTGACCCAGGAAATTGCTTTTCAGGTAAGTGAAGGTGAGGTTACCACCTTGCAAAGTGTATTCATTCGGTTGTACAGCTGACATATCTACTCCTTTTTTTTCTGATCGTAAGTCTTGTGTCTTTTCTAGACTGTGGACGAACGCCGCCGTGAACCCGGCCTAGACGAAGATCAGCGAATCAATTGACGGAAGGGCGCGTTGTCCGAAGAACCGGAAGTTTCTCCGTCTATATACGAAGTGATTCAGGAGAGGGAAGTGTTTCAAAGGAAATTGCCTTAGGGGAAAAAAGGCACAATCTTACCGCGGATGAATGCTGATTAACGCGGATCAGGAAGAGGAACAACTCACCACTGATAAACACTGATGACACTGATCTGAAAGGACGAGGGAGGAGACGTAGCGGTGCTACGTCTCTACGGCTCGCATTGTTCTTCAGGTCGATGAATTGCGGTGAACGCATTGTCTCCTGGGAGGAGCTGGTCTGTGTGGCCGCGAAAAACGTGCATGGAAACGCAAGTCTTAGTAAGCTATTAAGGACATGGCAGCGGAAAACTCATTCGACATCGTTAGCAAAGTGGACTTGCAGGAGGTCTCCAACGCGATTCAGAACGCGCTGAAGGAGATCCACACGCGGTTTGACCTGAAGGATTCGAAGTCTGATATTCAGCTTGAGGGCAAAGAAGCTTTGGTGCTGTCTTCTGCCGATGAGTACAAGCTGAAAGCCGTGACAGACATTTTGCAGAGCAAGCTGGTGAAGCGCGGCGTGCCGATCAAAGCGCTCAGCTATGGGGTGGTGGAACCGGCGGCGGGATCAAGCGTGCGGCAGAAGATCACCATGCAGCAGGGAATCCCGATTGAGAAAGCGCGCGAGATTGTGAAGGTTGTAAAGGATTCGAAGAAGAAGGTGCAAGCTTCAATCCAGGGCGATACCGTCCGCGTGAGCGGCAAAGACCGTGACGCGTTACAGGAAACTATTGCACTGCTGCGCGGCCATGACTTTGGCATTGATATGCAGTTTACGAATTACAGGAACTAAGAGCGCTTAACCGCAAAGGTCGCGAAGGAACGCAAAGGAAAGCTACGGTCAGTTATGACAAGCGAGCGTTAATGATCGGCCAGACGCAATGTTAAAGCGATTGAAGAGCGGTAAGCGCGGAAGAAAATTCATGAGCGCAAGCATTTAAGGATTGAAACGGTACATATAAAGGACACTTTGAGTTCACCGGCGACAACCACCGCCAAAGAAGTTTTCGAACTGTTGCGTGATGATCTTGCCGCCATCGAGCGCGAGTTTGGCCGCGATACGGTGTCAAGCGTGCGCGCGATTACCGATATCGGCGAGCACCTGCGCGCGGGTGGAGGAAAGCGGATACGTCCGGTATTGCTGTTGCTTTCCGCCAAGCTTTTTCCGCACGAAGAGACCAGCGCGATCAAACTGGGAGCCGTGGTGGAGATGCTGCACACCGCAACGCTGGTGCATGACGACATTATTGATGAAGCCAAGACGCGGCGCGGCCGTCCGGCGGCAAACACGAAGTGGGGAAATTCAAAGTGCGTCCTGGCCGGCGATTGGCTTTACATGGAAGCGTTTAAGATTGCCGTGCAGGAACGCAATTTCCGCGTGCTGGATGTGCTCATCGATTTGACGCAGCAGATGGTTGAAGGTGAATTGCTACAAATGGAAAAGCTGGGCAAGATCATCTCACTCGAAGAGCATTTTGATTTGATCTTCCGAAAGACAGCCTGTTTGTTTTCTGTGTCGACCCGGCTGGGAGCGCTGATCGGCAAAGCGACGCAAGAGCAGGAGACCGGCCTGGGCGAATATGGACGCAATCTCGGGCTGGCGTTTCAGATCGTGGATGATGTGCTGGATTTGACCGCGTCAGAAGAAGTGCTGGGCAAGCCTGTGGCTAGCGATCTGCGCGAAGGCAAGGTCACGATGGCGGTGATCCATGCGCTGCAACATTGCACCCCACAAGAAAGAAAACTGGTGGAGACGGTGCTGGAAGAGCGGGCTTTTGTCAGTGTGAAGCATGAACAGATACTGGAGATGCTGAACCGCTATGGCTCTATCCCGTATGCGTATGATGCAGCGGCCAGGCATGCTGAGCTGGCGCGGAAAGCAATTTGCACTTTCCCGCTGTCGGAGATCAAGCGGGCGCTGCTGTCGATCCCGGATTTTGTGGTGGAGAGAAACAGCTAGCTGAGGCGCGCAGTAATCTGTCCACACGCCATCTGTTGAGCACGCATGGCGCAGCTCTTATAGTAATAGTGGAGAATGAAACTTGGCCCTTTCTGTTGTAATCGTGGACGACGAGCAGCTCGCGCGTGAAGAATTGAGCTATTTGCTTAAGCCCATCGACGACGTCACAGTGGTGGCTCAAGGCCATAACGGAATCGAGGCCGTGAATCTGGTCAAGGAGTTTTCTCCAGATTTACTGTTCCTTGATGTGCAGATGCCCGGGCTTGATGGATTCGGAGTTTTGAAGAAGTTAATTGACAAGAAGGTCGCGCTTCCTCAAATCGTCTTTGCCACGGCTTTTGATCAATACGCCGTTAAAGCGTTTGAAGTTAATGCTATAGACTACATCCTTAAACCATTTGATAAAAGGCGCGTCAATGCTGCCGTAGAGAAAGCCCGAAAGAAAGTTCAAGGCGCTCCTACCGATCAGCAACGTCTCGACACGCTGGTAAAGATTCTTGAGTCTCACCGGCCCCAGAATTCCAAAGTGCTTCTTCGCAGCGCGGGACGTCTTTTGCTCGTCGACCAAAAAGACCTCTGCTTCGCTTCCATTGAAGACGGCATCATCAGCGTCGTAGCCACTCATCTTGAAGGTCAATCCAACTGCCGCACACTTGAAGAATTACTTGAAGGGCTGGATCCCGAAACCTTCTGGCGCGCGCACCGTTCGTTCGTGGTAAACATCAATCGGATCAAAGAAGTTGTGCCCTGGTTCAAGAGCTCATACCAACTCCGCATGGACGATCGCAAGCAAACGGAAATCCCCGTAAGCCGCGCCCAGACCAAGCGCCTCCGCGAACTCTTCGGCCTCTAGCCTCGCGTCTCCGGCACTACCGTCATCTCCAACCGTCGTGACCCGCGCAGCACAAGCAGCCGCGTCGCCACTCCGATCCTGTCCTCATCCAGCAGACGATGCAGCACGTCGACGCCTTCCACCGGCTCGCCCGCCAGAGACGTAATCACATCGCCTTCCTGCAATCCCGCTTTCTGCGCCGGACTTCCGGGCTCCGCTGAAAGCACCAGCGCACCCGTAGTAGTGTCAAGTTCATAGTGCCGCGCAATAATCTTGTTCAACGACGCTGTCTGTGCCTGCACGCCAATGTAGCTGCGACGCACCCGGCCAAACCGAATCAATTTGCTGGCAATAAACTGTGCCGTATTGATTGAAATCGCAAAGCACAGCCCCTGCGCCGGCAGGATCGTTGCGGTGTTCACGCCTACCACTTCGCCGCGTGAGTTCACCAGCGGCCCGCCAGAGTTGCCAGGATTCAACGCCGCATCAGTCTGGATCACGTCTTCTATCAGCCGTCCTGATTGCGACCGCAAGCTGCGTCCCAGCGCGCTCACCACTCCGGCCGTAACCGTGTACTGAAATCCATACGGGTTGCCGATTGCCACCACCAGTTGTCCAACTCGTATCCGGCGCGAATCGCCCAGCTTGGCGGTCCGCAGCAGCGGCGCATCGATTCGTAACAGCGCCAGGTCGGTATCTGGGTCTTCGCCAATCAGCTGTGCGCTGAAGTCTCCTGAATCCGGCGTGGATACGGTGATTTTCTCGCCGCCATGGACTACGTGGCTATTCGTCAAAATGAAACCGTCTGGCGTAAAAATGAACCCAGAGCCGCTTCCGCCCCGACCTTTCTTGTTTTCCACCTGAATGCGAACTACTGACGGGCTTACGGACTCTGCCACTGTAGTTACAACGCGCGAATAAGCATCCATGGCATCGGATTCTGATCTCTGGGATGCGGCGGCCTGCTCGTCCGGGCCAGGAAATAAGATCGAAGAGGAATTACTGCTCATAGGCCAATTGGATAGAGCGACCCGCACAAAAGATTCAGGGCCACTTCTGCCCGCTCAATATGGGTTTGCTACTCATTCAAAATCCTAATGTAGAGACCTATTCCCAAATTGCGCCCCGTGCTTTCTCTCCGGCAAGATCTCAATATAGAGAGACGGAGCGCCGCCCCGTTTACAATGCCTGTGTGGCTGATTTGAAAGGCAAAACTGTTTTCATCACTGGCGCCGCGCGTCGCTTAGGCAAAGCTATCGCGCTTGCGATGGCCCAGTCCGGCGCAAATATTGCATTCACTTTTCGCTCTTCCTCAACCGAAGCGGAGCAAACATTGAATGAGATCAAAGCCAAAGGTGTCCAGGCTCTGGCCTTCAAATGCGACCTTCGCGAGCCTCAAAGTGCCAAAGACGCGGTCCAGAACGTTCTAAAGCATTTTCGCCAGATTGACGTGCTTATCAACAATGCCGGTGTTTTTGAAACCGCGAATATAGAAGGCATCACCGCTGAACAGTGGGACGAAGTCTTTGCCGTCAACGTACGTGCTCCATTCCTGGTTTCTCAAAGCTGCATTCCGTGGCTGCGTACCACGCATGGCCGCATCATCAATATGGGCTCGCTGGGCGGCGAGAAGCCGTGGTCAACGCATGCGCATTACTGTTCTTCCAAGGCAGCGTTGCACATGCTTACGCAGGTCATGGCCAAAGCGCTGGCGCCGGAGATTGCCGTGAACTGCGTTGCACCCGGGATGATTGACGTTGGCTCAGGAGAAAAGGATCCGGTGCTGCTTCAGCGTCTGGCCGCGCATACCCCAATGAAGAAAAATGGATCGCCTCAGGATGTTGTAAGCGCGGTTATGTATTTCGCCACTTCGCCACACTTCATCACCGGCCAGATTCTCACCGTGGATGGTGGCCTCAGCCTTCACTGATCGGGATCAGGCCGGCGAACCCGGCTGTCGGATCGTACCGACAAGCAAACATAGGTTTACTATTGATTACGTTTGATTACGTATCGAACAATTGAGACGCCTCAGCCCAAACGTAAAAATCGGCAAAAGTCCGCTAAAACCTCTTGAATTCTCTTTTTATTCGCTATATGATGTGTGTGTAAAGAGCATCCGGAAACATCCTTCGGGAAGAAGTGGGGGAATGCAGAAAGACCGGGCCAATGAGTTAGCCATCCTCAGGTTTCAACCACCCCCGCCGCCAGAAAAGGGAGGATGCGTCGGCTTGAAAGCAAGGACTATTGATTGGCAGAGATCGCTAAGCTCGTATGAAAGCACATCTAACACTGATTGAGGGACACATGACGGCTCTGAAGAAAAATCCTGCCAGCGTTCGACCCAATGAAATCGCATCGGGTTTCTCGGGATCCAGATTCAATATTGATAAGGTGAGAGCATTTGTTGCGGAGCTGGAGGTCCCGTTCAGCCCCTCGCTGATCGAATGGCGGGTGGTAAGAGTGAGCGAGGACCGGAACCGGGGTCAAGTTATTCCCTATGCTGATCAGCGGGCCTACACCGACCGCCTGAATGAGCTGTTTACGCCAGCCGGGTGGACGCGAAAATATACTGTCCATACCAGCGCCACCTTCGAGCGCAGCCGAGACAACAAAGTTGCGGCCAAAGTGTTTGTCACGTGCGAATTGACGATTCATGGAATTGGTTCCCATTCCGCCACCGGAGAAGAATGGACCGACAATGATAATGCGGGGACCAGCGCGGAAGCGCAGGCCTTTAAGCGCGCATGCTCCTGTTTCGGACTGGGACGATATCTATATAACTTCAATGCCGCATGGGTGGAGCTGGACCAACATGGACATCCGGCAGAAACGCCGCAGCTTGGCGGCTGGGCTACGCCCGAGGCATGGCGAAAAGGCCTGCGGCCCTTGTCCCATGGCGAGTCTGTAGGGGTGAAGCCGGAGTCTCCAGCCAAAAAGAAGAAGAATTCCAGACCGGAGGAGCCAGGTGTTTCACCAGAAGACAGGCTGATGATTCAGCAGATCGAAGCTATGGCGCAGCCGCTAGGGAAAGCCATGTACCGGGGACTGCTGAAGGCAATAGCGCGCGTCTGGCAGCCCTCAGAGATACGCGATCGTGCGGTGCAGGAGAAAGTTTTGGTTGCGATGCAGTCTGCCGCCCGGGGACTACGCCGGTTGGAAGCCGCGCAGGAGCGGATCGGATCTGAAGCCACAAAGGCCCTCATGAGCTCATTGCATGTGCGGTCTATAGCCCAGGTGAACAGCCTGGAAACCCTGCAGCAGCTTGTGACGGCGCTGGAAGAAAGCGCGGAGCAGGCAAGCGCCTGATAGCCGGCCGGCTGTTTATCAGGAAAGTAGCGAAAGACTTTGGATTTTCAACTCTAATATCTTCATTGAAGATGATCGCTCACTTTTTCTTTATGTCTTTTCAAAAAGCAGTTGGAAGCTGCATCTATGAGCTGCGGGAACGCACGGGACTCACAGTAGAGCAGCTCGCGGAAAGATCTGGGCTCTCCAGCAGCCGCCTTACAGCCATCGAACGCGGCGAGGTGGACATTAAACTGGGAACGCTGCTGCTCCTGGCTATGTCTCTGGACGTCACGTTGCCGGAGTTGTTCGGATATATCGCGGGAAAGCTGGGTAGCCAGAAAGCGCAGCCGAAAGGGCGTCTCATTGCCTTTCCAAAACTGAGCAAAGCCCAAAGTAAACCGTAATCACCTCTGGCTTACAAACGCTTTCACAACAATCGCTCGCGGATCTTTACCCAGCGGGATCATCGTTTCAAGCACCGGAAGCTCGGGCTGGGATTTGCCCTTGCTGTCGATCAACGAGAGCACTGTCATATCGCCGCTGCCGGTATTTACCACCAGCAAGAGCAGCTGGTTTGGTGAGAGTGCCATGCTTTCCGGATGGCTCCCAACCGGCACTGAAGCCGTCCGCTTGCCATTGTCGATGCTGTACACGGCAACTGAATCCGAACCAAAATTCGCTACATAAAGCAGCGCATTATCCGGCGAGACCAAACTGCGTATTGGATGGTCGCCAATCTGGAATGTGTTGTTGACTTCATTTGTTGAGGTCACAATTTCAGAAATTGAACTGGCGTCGTAGTTACTGACAAAAACTTCGCCGCCATCCGGCTTCACCACTAAATCCACCGGCGTTTTACCTACGTCCAAAAGCGCCAGCAGCTTGTCAGTTTTCAGGTCGACTACGCCAACCTGGCGTGACTCGCTGCAGGCGACAAAGACTTTGCTGGAATCGGGCACAACCGCCAGTTCCACTGGCTTAGCACACACAGCTACTTTGTTGGGTAGTGCGAGTTTTTGCGTGTCCACAATAGCGATGGAGTCCTCATCTCTCAGCGCAACAATCGCCAGCTTGCCGTCGGGCGTCAATCGAGCCAAATTGCTTCCATTGCCGGTGGGGATGTACTTGATCACTCTGCGCTGGTCCAGGTCGATTACTGATAGGTTGGCCGAGCCGGAGTTCGCCACATAAGCCCGCTTGCCGTCAGAAGAAACGTCGACAAAAAATGGCGCGCGATGCACTCCGATCGTCGAAACTACCTTATTCGTTTCCGCGTCAATCACGCTGATGTTGTTGGATTCCGTATTGGCCACGTAGATTTCATTCTTGCGCGGATTTACCGCCAGTCCTGTCGGGCTGCGTCCTACGGAAACCGTAGTCAGAATCGACAAAGCGCGCAGATCTATTACCGTTACGCTATTGCTGCCGCCATTGGAAACGTATGCGTACTCGTGATAATTCGGGCTGGGTTCCGGCGTGTCTTTACAGCCTGCAAGCAGGGCAAGAGCGAGGCAAGCCACTAATGTAAATGCTCGCAACTTATCTGCCGGCCGTGGCAACCGCGGGCTGGGGGCGTGGATCCTGGACGTTGCGGCGTAGCACGGCCGCAATCTGCCGTATCTCATGCATCATCTCGTCAAATTGATCGGGAAAAATTGATTGAGCTCCGTCAGACAAAGCATGTTCCGGATCGTGATGCACTTCCACCATGATTCCGTCGGCGCCCACTGCCACGGCGGCCCGCGAAAGCGGCAATACTTTGTTACGTTTTCCGGTCCCATGGCTGGGATCGACGATGATTGGCAGATGGCTCAAACGCTGCACCGCTGGCACAATGCTCAAATCAAGTGTATTGCGTGTGTGATCGGCAAAGGTGCGTACGCCGCGTTCGCATAGGATCACTTCATAGTTTCCTTCGCTGAGGATGTATTCCGCCGCCATTAGAAATTCTTCCAGCGTTGCGGACATGCCTCGTTTCAGCATGATCGGCTTGCGCAGCCGTCCTACTTTCTTTAGCAATGAAAAATTCTGCATGTTGCGCGCGCCAATCTGGATCACGTCCGCATATTCCGCCACCAGGTTCAGCGATTCTTCATCCAGAGCTTCAGTAACGATTCGCAGGCCAAATCGATCGCGGATTTCCGCCATGATCTTCAAGCCGTCTTCACCCATGCCCTGGAATGCGTAGGGCGATGTACGGGGCTTGTAAGCTCCGCCGCGGAAAAACCTCGCGCCCCCTTTTGCTATGCGTTCCGCGATGGTAAAAGCCTGTTCACGGGATTCAATCGAGCATGGACCGGCGATCACACCCAGGTCGCGACCGCCAAAACTACCATCGCTCCCGGCAAAATTGATGACAGTGTCTTCTTCTTTAACGTCGCGGCTCACCAACTTGTATGGCTTGCTGACCTTGATGACTTCCTGCACGCCGGACATTTCGTCCAGAATGCCTTGTTCCATGGCGTCCTTATTGCCGGTAATGCCAATGGCGGTGCGTTGCGCGCCCGGTATTGGATGCGCGCGGTAACCGAGTGATTCGATGCGTTCACAAACCGTGCGTACCTGTTCCTCACTGGCATGCGCCTTCATTACGACTAACATGACTTTGGCCCTCGCTGAATCATCAGTTTACTGTGATTTTGCCATTGGTAGCAATGAAAAGCTGCTATCTGCTGAAGTCCGGAACCCGCATTTAGCATGTTAAAATCAATCATTTAGCACATGCCTTCAGAGGATCCAGAGCGTAAACGTCTTGCCATATCCAAGCCAGAGTTGGGCAATCAAGAACGCAAGCGGCTGAGCATGAAGGACGTGCTTTTGTGGGCGGAAGGCGAGCCGCCCAAGCCTGGCCCTCGTCGGATTGGAATACATACCTCGACGGCGGGCGGCGTAGAGATGGCGGCTGAGCGCGCCTATCGGCTGGGAGCTAATACGTTTCAGATTTTTTCTTCCAGCCCCAGGCAATGGCAGCCATACTCTTTGGCGCCTTCTCAGTGTGACGCCATGCGGGGCCTTCGGGAGAAGTACGGCATCAGCCCCATGGCTATTCATAGCAGTTATCTGGTGAACCTGGCCAGCGCCACAGCGGAGTTTCACCGTAAGTCCGTGGCGGCTTTTAACGGAGAATTGGAACGTGCACTGGCGCTCTGCGCGGAGTTTCTGGTTTTGCATCCCGGCTCTTTTCGTGGACGCAGCCGCGAAGAAGGTCTGGAATTAGTCGCCCGCTCGATTGCCGAAGCTGCTGAAGGTCTGGAACTCGAGAAGTCGAACCTTCGCGTCCTCATTGAGAACACGGCCGGATCAGAGTTCTCGCTGGGTGGATCATTTGATCAGGTAGCGCATCTGTTGCAGTACCTTCGGCCGGTTTGTCCGGTAGGAGCGTGTATCGACACATGCCACACACATGTTTCCGGCTATGACATTGTTTCCGAATCCGGCTGGCATGAAACCATGCAGAGGCTGGATGAAACGATTGGATTGAAGAACGTGATGGTCTGGCATTGTAACGACGCGAAAGATGCGCGGGGTTCCAAGCGAGATCGGCATGAGCATATTGGGAAGGGAACAATTGGATTGGAGCCATTTCGGCGATTGTTGAACGATCCGCGAACGGAGCACGCGGCCTTCATTGCAGAAACGCCAATCGAGGAGCCCGGCGACGATTTGCGTAACCTAGAGACGTTAAAATCATTGGTACAGATAGCCACCGCCCCAGCAAAGCGGAAAAGAGCATAGCAGAGATGTCCGACACGAAAACCGAGATCACCGGCAATCAACCAGAGCAGCGCGAGCTTCGCTACGAACCGCAGCGCATTGAAGAAAAGTGGCACTCCCGCTGGGAGGACGATCCTGCGCTTTATGCCGCTGAGCCGCATACCAGTAAGCGCAAGAAATATTATGTGCTGGAAATGCTGCCCTACCCCTCCGGGGCGTTGCACATGGGCCATGTGCGCAATTACGCCATTGGCGACGCGCTTGCCCGCTTTATGTGGATGAGCGGCTACAACGTCCTCCATCCCATGGGCTGGGATGCATTCGGGCTCCCGGCGGAAAATGCCGCTATCAAGAACAATGTTCCGCCGCGTGAGTGGACGCTCCGCAACATCGCGCATATGAAGTCGCAGATGAGGCGCCTCGGTTTTGCTTATGACTGGTCGCGCGAAGTCACCACCTGCCTTCCTGAGTACTACAAGTGGAACCAATGGTTTTTCTTAAAGCTTTACGAGAAGGGTTTGGCCTATCGCAAGAAGAGCCGGGTGAACTGGTGCCCGGAATGCGCCACGGTGCTTGCCAATGAACAAGTTGTCGACGGTTGCTGCTGGCGGCATGAAGAAACGCAGGTTGAAACGCGTGATTTAGAGCAGTGGTTCGTCCGCACCACCAATTATTCTGATGAACTTCTTGACGGACTTGACAAGCTTGAGGGCTGGCCGGAAAAAGTCCGCACCATGCAGCGCAACTGGATCGGCCGCAGTGAAGGTGCGTTGGTGGATTTCAAAATTGATCGCGCCGTGTCCACAACCGACAAGATCACTGTCTTTACCACGCGTATTGATACGATCTATGGCTCAACTTCCATCCTGCTTGCACCCGAGCATCCGATGGTGGCTGAGTTAATCGGCAACGATCCTCATTTGTATGCAAAAGTTGAAGATCTCATCCGGGATCAGGTTCGGGCAAGGGAAGCCGGTGATGTCGGCGGCATAGAAAAGCACGGAGTATTCACAGGTCGTTACGCCTGCAATCCGTTCAATCAGGAACAGGTGCCTATCTGGGTAGCCAATTACATTTTGATGGACTACGGCACGGGCGCCATCATGTCCGTTCCTGCGCACGACGAACGTGATTATGAGTTTGCCCAGAAGTATGGTTTGGAAGCCCGCATCGTGATTTTGCCACGTAGGACCGGCCAACCGCCTCCGCCAGGTGAACCCGAGCCGCCGGTGCTTCCTTATACCGAAAAAGATAGCCTGCTGATCAATTCTGGACAGTTCAGCGAACTTTCCAACCAGGAAGCTATTGAGAAAATGACGGCCTATGCGGAAGAGGGCGGCTTTGGCAAACGAACTGTCACGTATCGCTTAAAGGATTGGGGCATTTCTCGGCAGCGCTACTGGGGCACGCCTATCCCAATGCTTTACTGTGAGCAGTGTGGAGTTTTACCGGTGCCGGAAAGCGATCTTCCAGTCTTGTTGCCGGAAAATGTGGACATCACCTTGCAGGGCGGATCACCGCTTGGGCGCGTGCCCGAATTTGTGAATGCCAAATGCCCTAAATGCAGCGGTATTGCCCGCCGTGAGACGGACACCATGGATACATTCGTCGATTCGTCATGGTATTTTTACCGCTATACCAACGCACAGCTCGCTGACGGTCCGCTGGATACGGCGACGGTCGATTATTGGTTTCCTATTGACCAGTACATTGGCGGCGTTGAACACGCCATCTTGCACTTGATCTATTCGCGCTTCTGGACCAAGTTCATGCGCGATCTTGGCATTGTGCGCAATGATGAGCCGGCCACGCGACTCTTCACTCAAGGCATGGTCATCAAAGATGGCGCAAAGATGTCCAAGAGCAAAGGAAACGTGGTTTCTCCCGACGAGATGGTAGAACGATTCGGTGCGGATTCCACGCGCATGTATGCGCTCTTCGCCACCTCTCCAGATCGCGAGCTTGACTGGCAGGAAGCGGGCGTTGAAGGAGTGCATCGGTTTCTCAGCCGCGCGTATCGTTTTGTGATGCGCAACGCGGGTGCTGCCGACAAAAGCTCATCCGGCAACGGCGCTGGCTCTATTGCGTCCGGTGAGCTTTCACCCAAAGCTCGCCAGATTGAGCGCAAGCTTCACCAGACCATCAAGCGCATCTCTGAGGATTTTCAGGGACGCTGGCATTTCAATACCTCCGTGGCGGCGATCATGGAATTCGTCAACCAGCTTTATGCCGCAGAAGATGAAATCAGCTCTGGAAAATTTCCTATCGTATTGCTGGCCGATGTCCAGCGGAAGCTTGTGCTTTTGATGGCTCCGTTCGCGCCATATCTCGCGGCCGAACTGTGGGAGGTTCTGGGCGAAAAGGAAAAACTTCTTCGTTATGCCTGGCCAGCCTACGATCCCACTTTGGCCAAAGAAGACGAAATCACCTACGCTGTCCAGGTCAACGGTAAGCTCCGTAGCCACATAGTGGTCCCTGCGGAAACGCCGGAAGACACAGTGCGCGAGCGCGTGCTTGCCGATGAAAAAGTCCGTGTCGCTACGGAAGGCAAACAGGTTGCCAAGGTAATTGTTGTTGCGGGCAAGCTCGTCAACGTGGTGGTGCGATGATCGCAATGAAAACAAAACATGCTTAAGCCGCCGAATCCTATTACACAGGGCCTTCGCACTGTCGCGCGCGATCCTGCCATTTTTCTGGTTGAAATTCTCTGGCGATGGTCATTTGCGCTTCTTGCCTGCCTCCTCGTCATCGGCGTTGGGTTGATGCTGCTTGGTCCGTTGCACGTTGGTCATCGATGGGACATGGCGGTGCGCACCCGCGATCCGCAGAGAATGACTCAATTATTGGTTACTGTGCTATTGATCCTGGGGATGAAGGCTGTCGTCGCTGCTCTGGCGATTCCCGTTGCGATCGCGTTTTTGTGGAGCATCTTCTCGGCGCTTGGGCGGTTCGTTACCATCCGGCGGTTGCGAGTTGGCTTAACTTCGTTGCGTTTTTCAAGCATCCTGGCGCTGCAGTTCTTGCGTGGATTTGCCAGTTGGTTCTGCTTTGTTCTGTTTTTTGGCGCAACTTTTGGCGAGGCCCTTATCGCCTCCCGCGGCCCGAAGCCTGACCTTCTTCTTTACTACTTGATGGTGATGCCCTCGGTGGTTGTGATCAGCGCCTTTTGGCTCACAGTGAATTGGTATCTTTCGCTGGCCGCCTTCTTTGGCCGTGAAGGGCAAGGCTTTCGCGGCGCTTTGCGCCAGGCCCGACAAACCATTCGCCAGCAGCGCTCTGACTTCGCCGGGACGGGTTTGGTTTTCCTGCTGTTTCGGACGATCATTCTGCTTGTCGCGGTGGCGATCTGCGGCCTCGCTTCCGGCATGGAAGGGACGGCTCCACAAAGTTATTTTGTTTTGCTTGTGGTCGTTTCCCTGGCATACTGCGCAATCGCTGACTTTCTCTATATGGCTAGGATGGCGGCCTATCTCGCTTTGGCAGCCGCTCACGTCGATCCGGCTGCTGGCCCCACGCTTGTCGCCACTTCCTCTGCCTTGCCTGTTGAGAACACTTCGCCACTGTGATTTACCTTTACACTCTGCTGCGAATCGGGAATAATTGTTCGTGGAAGAACAATCCATCGTAATCCTCGATTTCGGTTCGCAGTACACGCAACTTATTGCGCGCCGCATCCGCGAACTCAAAGTATTTTCCGTTGTCCTGCCCTGTACCGCTCCACTGGATGAGATCAATAGCTATCGGCCTGCCGGCATTATCCTGAGCGGAGGGCCGTCTTCCGTTTACGATCATGACGCGCCGCCGGCCGATGATCGCGTGCTCGCCCTTGGCTTGCCTGTGCTCGGGATTTGTTACGGCTTGCACTTCATCACCCACAAGCTAGGAGGCAAAGTCCGTCCCGGACCTAAACGCGAGTATGGCCACGCGGAAATTAACGTAAAAGGCCAATCTCGGCTGTTTGAAGGCCTGCCGCCTTCGCTCAATGTCTGGATGTCCCATGGCGACGAGGCGCTTGAACTTCCCGCGGGGTTTAGCGTGATGGCGCGAAGTAGCAATGCGCTGGCTGCCATGGAAAATGAGTCGCAAAAGATATGGGCAGTGCAGTTCCATCCTGAGGTTCACCACACCAAGCGTGGCGTCGATCTGCTGCGCAACTTCGTGGTCAATATTTGCGGCGCGCGCGGTGACTGGACGCCACAGCACTTCATCGACGAAACCATCCGCCAGGTTAGACAGACCGTAGGCGAGCAGGGAAGAGTTATCTGCGCGCTTTCCGGCGGCGTGGATTCCGCCGTGGCCGCCACTTTGGTTGATAAAGCCATTGGCCGCCGCCTGATTTCCGTCTTCGTCAATAACGGCGTGCTGCGCAAGAATGAGTTTGAAAAAGTTCAACAGAACCTGCGCGACCGCCTTGGGCTGAACGTGGTCGCGGTTGACGCCACAAATCGTTTTCTCAACAAGCTCGCGGGCGTGATCGACCCGGAGAAGAAGCGCAAAATTATCGGCAATGAATTTATTGAGGTATTCGATCAGGAAGCGCACCGCCTGGAACAGCAGATCGGCAGTGTCGACTGGCTGGTGCAAGGAACGCTTTACCCCGATGTGATCGAATCGCGCAGCGTGCGCGGCCCTTCGCAGACCATCAAGTCTCACCACAACGTTGGTGGACTGCCGGACAAAATGAAGCTCAAGCTGATTGAGCCCTTAAAGGATTTGTTTAAGGATGAAGTCCGCCGCATCGGACGAGAAATGGGAATGCCAGAGGAGGTCTTGCAGCGCCAGCCCTTCCCCGGGCCGGGACTTGCCGTTCGAATCCTGGGTGAGGTCACGCCGGAACGCGTCGCGCTGCTTCAGGAAGCGGATGACATTGTAGTAAATGAAATCCGTCGCGCTGGGCTTTACACGCAGATTTGGCAGTCGTTTGCCGTGCTGCTGCCGGTAATGACCGTAGGCGTAATGGGAGACCAGCGCACCTATGCTTACACTTGTGCTATTCGCGCCGTGCACTCAGAAGATGGCATGACCGCCGACTGGGTTCCTCTGCCGTATGATGTGCTCAAAGCAATTTCCACGCGGATCGTGAATGAAGTCCGCGGCATTAACCGCGTCGTGTATGACATTACGTCCAAGCCGCCGGGAACGATTGAGTGGGAGTAGCAAAAACCGGCACTTAGACAGCTCTCGATTGGTTCATTTTGGTGTTACACTTCCGGCGCAGGAGTTCAGCTAATGATCTTTGACTCAGGTCGATGCGCCCGGGAAATCAACGAAGCTTGCCAGCGCGCGGAAGCCCTTGTTCTCGGATTGACGCCGGAACAGCTCACAAAGCAGCCTGAAGTGGGTAAATGGTCTGTAGCTGAATGCATTCTTCATCTCAATACAACTGCCGCAGTTATGCAAGCTTTGATGGAAGAGGCCATCGCGCAGGCTAAAGTTAATAACAAGATTGGAACCGGGCCATTCAAGATAGGCTTGAAAGGGCGTGTTCTTGTCTGGATCGCTGAGCCGCCGCCAAAATTTAGAATACCTGCTCCACCGCACCTTCGTCCTCGCGCGCAGATCGATGATCCGGGCAAACTCTTGCCAGAATTTCTGAAAGCGCAAGATGAATGGGAACGCTTGATACGGGAGTCAGCAGGTCTGGATTTGTATAAGATCAAGGTTGGGAAACGCTTTTCGCCTTTCCGTGCGCGGCTTGCCGCGGCCGTACCCTGGATGATGGCGCACCAGCGGCGACACTTATCACAGGCAGAAAATGTGAAGCGGCAGGTTGTCTCTGCCGCTCCCAAGGCCGCTTCACAGGCCATCTAAGCCGCCTGGCGATTAATTCTTCTGAGGTTGTGGTGGCCTGACCGGCCCCGGGTCTCTGACGCACCCACCTGTGGTTCCGGTGAGAATCTCGCAGAGGCAACCGCCAAAGCAGGGTTTGGTTGCGCTGCATGTGCCCCGACAGGCCGGCAGTATGCTGGCTTTATGCAACTGGATGGCGGAAGCGCTGCCAACGCCCAGAACAGCTGCAACCATTACAGCCATGAACGCAGTTTTTATTTTCTTGCCCATGATTCACCTTCCTTTCTTATGAAGGCATTCGAAGTAGTTTTGCGCCACCTGCTGTCACCGCTTGGCTGCAATGAACCCGCATACGCCCGTAGTGGCGCTGGGGTTGTTGAAGACGCATCCGCAGCCCAGAACGTTGGGGCAGGGTGTCGTCCTGGTGCAGAAATGGTGCTGGCAGGTTGTGTCCTGAACAACCAGCGACAACTGGCGGGCAGAAACCGTTCCCGCACAAAGCACAGTGGCGGCCATCGTTGAAAAAATGATGTTCTTGATTGTCCTACCCATGGTTCACCCTCCTTGTTCCAACAAAGTTTCCTCACAGAAATGGAGAGCCCCAGCTACTTGGCTGGCGCCTGAACTCCCGTGGGATGCGTAGAGCAGAAGCCAGTAGTCGACTCCAGCGGGAAAGCGCAGATGCAGCCGGTCTTGCACGGTGGATGACCGACGCCGCAGCTTCCGCCGCAGGTAAAGCCACTCGACTCGCTCCGCAATTGCCGCGCGGAAAGCGTCCCCACACCGAGAACGACGGTCATCATCGCCGCCAGCAAAAAGTTTTTGATCGTCTGCCTGCTCATGAATCATTCTCCCGTTTGGCGATGAGTTTCTTCTTCGAGCATGGATGTTAACAAGAAATGCAGTACCGGAACGGGACAGCGTAGAAATTTCGAGAGTTCCAGTTCCACTTCGGGACAGCGTTCCAGCGCTCAGCAATCAGCCGAAGATGAATACAGCCAGGGAAGAGAAAGACAACGGGAGGAATTCGGAGATCGGGACCGTTTCCCATCAGACCTAAAGGGCTAATGGTCTGGATCGCCCCGACGCCGCGTTTTATAGATAATCGCGCACCAAGGCCGCCAGTTGTGGCAAGCTGAAAACGTCAATCAGTCGATACAAGCTAGCTCGGTTCGTTCCGCACTGGTCTAGCATTCCAAATAGTCGATAATAAATTTCTAACCTGCTGATAAACAGCACTTACAAAAGATCTACCTCGTTCATAGCTATCTAGTTCCTCAGGGACAAGCGTCCTACGATTCCTTATATTTATTTTTATGTTTTTTTGCTAGAAATCGAGAGTACAATCTTGCTCCAGACACTAGCCCAAGGAGTCAAAACTCCTGTAAATCTCCGTTCAACCCTCTACCCCCTGAAAAGTTTGAAGGCCAAATTCTGTTCAAGTCAGGAGCACTGCAAAGATGGTCAGATTCTGCAAAATATCCTCATTTCTCGCGGCTGCTTTTTTGCTGGCAGCTAGTGCCGGCGCTCAGTCGCAAATCGACAATCAACGTAAGGCATCGCTCTTCAGGTGCGATCAAAACAATTCTGGATTCTGTACAGAGTTAAGGCATGATCAACAGTTCAACGGCCATTATTCCGGCCACGATGAGCCTGCCCTGTTGTTCTATTCTGATAAGCCCGGTTCTGGTACAAACGCTCTTTATCATCTGACGCTGCCGGTTGATCCGCCAGTGGCTCCTCGCCAGGATGGTACCGGAGGCACATTCAATTTCCAGCTACACTCCGCCTTCTGGTTTGGCATGGTACTGTGCGATCCTCAATCTTCTCCTAATTTCACATCGACATGCGTGCCCGGCACGGACGCAAACATTTTCGATAATGCTGATCCGAATTCGCCGGACTTCATTGGCCACCACCCTGGCTCCGCTTTTCTGGAACTTCAGTTCTATCCGCCTGGCGGGGTAAACACCTGCTCAGATCCTACGCAGTGGTGCGTTGCCATGGCGATTTTCAGCTTCAACATTCAGGACCTTACCAATCGGATCAACAATCTGGATTGCCGGCAGAAAGTAGGGTTGGAACCATCCAACTTTGCTTTCTTGGACAACTGGCATTGCACAATCGCCCGCCGATCCGTTGAATCCCGATGTGAACAATAAATTCGGTGTTTTTCCCGGAACAACCTTTCAGATGAGTCCCGGCGACAATCTCGTCCTCGACATGCATGACACGCCGGACGGCTTACAGGTTGTTATTTACGATACAACCACCGGCATTACAGGCTCAATGACCGCCAGCACTGCCAACGGATTTGCACATGTAAATTTCAATCCCGATCCGGCACCGCCACAACCACGTAACACGTGCACGTCGAGTCCATTTGCTTTCCATCCTATGTATTCCACCTCCAGCGAACACACTCGCTCCGCCTGGACTGCCCACACATACAACATCTCATTTTCTGATGAGGTTGGGCATTTTGAGTTGTGCAATGCGGTCGATCAAGAAGGTGGAAACTGCATTCAAGCCGGCGTAGATGATCCACAAGGGTTGGATGACGACGATACCGGATGCTTCACTGGACCATTTCTGGCTCTATTCGGGCTGCAACCAATTGGATCATGTATTAATGGCGACTTCGATTTTGACGGAGCTTCCTATCAGGCACGCTGGGCCGGAACAGGAGACCCGAAAACGGATGCGCAACTTAAGCCCGCTCCAATCCGCTTCACCAGTCCCCAGTTCAAAAGGTCTGGTGGAGGGGATGATAACTTGAGGGAATATAACCGCGTTGCATTTGAGGCCGATCTTGCTGGAATCGAGTTTGAAAGCAATCCGGCTTGTGACGTCTTTAATGGCGGCCAGGGTTGCACCAACCCTCCAACTGGCGCGGCCTTCTATCCGCTCTTCAGCGCCGCCAAGCATGAAGGAGAGTGCACCTGGCAGCTGGGTGGCCCAGCCATCCCCGGTACCACCAATAATTTCGGCGGTACTTCTACCACTGAATTTGGTCCCATTTCCGGTATAGCTTTTGCGGAACCAGCTACTCCGGCACAGCCCAACGGCAGCTCGGTATTTATCTTCGGTAATTACCGCAGGATTCTGAATGAGAATCCTTGCCGCAACGGCAACGACTAAACTTATCAGCCAAAGCCTGGAACAAACTTCCGGGCTTTGGCTTTTATAGACTTGCTGGCATTTAAGCTGCCCAGGGAATTGCCTTCTTTGCCCAAACGCTATTCGGATATTTCTGCTGAAGTGTTTTTGGTACTTCGCCCAGTACCGTGTGATCGTTGGTGCCTTTGTAATGGCTCACCGCTTTCCAATAGACCGATTCCGGCGCAGCCTCACTTTTCGGATATTTCTGAAGGATCTCATCATAAAGCTTTTCGGCGTCGGCCCATTTCTTCTGCATAAAGGCGACACGCGCAAGCCCCAGCAGCAGTTGCGCGGCAAATTCATCTTTTGGCAGATAGCCTTCAATCCTGTGCCGCTCTTTGCCGTTCTCATCCAGCACGAGAGCTGTTGGTGTCCACACTGAATCAAATCGGTGGAACCCTGCTGGATTTTCTTTGATATGCACTCCCACTGGCACAAATTTCTGATCAATGAAGGATGCGAGTTGTGGATCAGCGTATGATTCGGCTTCCAGCCGAGCGCATGCCCCTCACGCTGGAGCGGCGCTAAAATCAACCAGCACGGGTTTGTGTTGTGTTTTGGCCTGGCTAAGCGCAGCGTCTATATCTTTATTCCATGAAACTGCCATCATTGTCCTCCTGAAATGCTTTTGCAGCATGTGCGATTGGATGCCCAGTCATGTCTTCAGGTCGCTATTTTGCTTCTTCCTGCAAGCTTCTGGAAATTGCCGTCACCAGTTTTCTGGGACTAAACCGTACAGACATTGCAACCGTCTTGTTGAGGAGACCAGGAATTACCAGGCCTTTTCCTGCCATCATCCTTTTGTATCCTGTAATCGCTACATCACGAGATTTCATTGCTCCCAGCTTGAACAGCCGTGACTCTTCCATGTTGGCCCGTCCGGCAAAATTGGTCGCGGTAGCTCCGGGACAGAGACAGGTCACGCTGATCCCGCTGCCCTTCAACTCATTGGCAATCGCCTCAGAAAACATAATTACGTAAGCCTTCGTCGCGTAATAAACAGCCATCAATGGTCCTGGCTGAAATCCAGCGGTCGAAGCCACGTTCATGATTTTCCCACGCTTGCGTTGGACCATGCCCGGCAGCGCAAGCCGTGTGAGAGCAGTCAACGCGGCAATGTTTACTTCAATCATATCGAGTGAAATGTTGGGATCGCTCTCCGCGAATGCTCCGTAGGATCCAAACCCTGCATTGTTGATCAAGATATCCACCGGCAGTCCGCGTCTTTCAATCTCCGCGAAGATCTGCTGCGGCGCTTCCGGCTGTGCGAGATCAGCGGGAATTACATGTACGTGGTTTCCATGCGCTGTTTGCAGTTCTTTGGCAATCTTTTCCAATTCAACCTGATTGCGGGCGCTGATGATGAGGTCAAAGTCCGGCGCCATCAGCTGTGCCAGATCCAATCCAATACCGCTTGACGCCCCTGTGACCAGCGCAGTTTCTCTTGGCCGCTTTCGATCCAGCGCGCCGACGTATGCGGGAAGCACCATAAATCTCCTCCGGCAGGCAATCATACGTGATGTCCGGGAGAGCCACTTCCGGACATCGAAACGTCTGCGCAATAGTTTGCAACTGAAAATGTGCAAAACTAAATGTTCGTTCCATTTTGGAACTCTTTACAAAAGAAAATTAAAAAAAATTGAGAATTGCTGAATCTGCTGTGATATCGTCTCGCGACATGTAAGCTTCGTTCCTCCAGCGCTCCCCCGCCGGCCTCCTGGAGGGCAAACAGAGTCGAGTATTCAGCCCGTGGAACTCCCCTCACGCGCTTCATCCTCATCGCGAGGGCTACCCCACAGCCCAAATCCATCACAGCATTCGCAACCCAGGAATCGAATGTTCAACTGTGACCTGCCCGAAAAGATTTTTCAGTCTCCCTTGCCAGACTGCGTCTCGATCACAGACGGAAACAGATTCCCTATATAGGAGCGCAAGCATGTCCCGAAAAGACCGAGATGACAGTATTTGGTTGTCAGAATATTCAGACAAAAAAAGAATCAGGGACGCGGAAAATGCAAGAAACAACCGCGCGGAAATCACTAAGGCACTCTCCCACGGCCAGATTAGACGGCGTGATCTGGTCAAATGGGGCTTGTTCACAAGCGCCGGCATTATGTTCCCGATTCGCGGTCTAAATCCATTTGTCAGATATGCGGTGGGCCAGTCGACATCACCGAGTGCGGTCCTTGCGGGCAACTCCGACAATCAGGGAATCCCTACGGGACTACCCGCCAGTCCAACTTTTGGCGTAAAGCCGTTTACCCAGCCGATGCCGCGTTTCGACGTCCTGCAGCGCAACGCAGTATCAACCTTAAGTCCGGCGCCGCAGGCGCAATCAAATCAGACGCAGCAAGTGCTTGATCCCGGTTTCGGGTTTCCCGCTGGAACCACCGGTCCGATTGAGGGCCGTCCCCCGGGAAAGAACTGGGCGCACCAGCGGTTTGCACAGTTCCCTCCTCAGGTAGCGATTGAGGTCAGCACCAAGCCGGTGACCTCGAATACTACCTACAATCCGCAGGTGACCTCAGACTTGAATTCGGGAATCAATCCAGCCACGCCGATCCCGGCAAAATTTCATCCCAGTTTCCCAACTCAGAACGCAAACCGGGTATGGACATTTCAGGGTACCTTTCCTCCCAAGCTGACCCAGGTCCGCTATGGCGAACCGGTCCTGTTCCGCCACCACAATCGTTTGACGACTAACATCAAGAATAACGGCGGCTTTGGACGATACACGCTCACCACACATGAACACAATGGTCACCACGGCGCGGAGAACGATGGTTTCACCGGCGCCTATTTCTGGCCTAATCAGTTTTATGACTACCACTGGCCCTGGGTGCTGGCAGGGTTTACCAGCATTAATACCGGCGCCACCGATCCACGAGCTGGCGCTCCCAGTGACAGTGGCGGCATCAACAAGGTCCCAGGCGACTGGCGCGAGACCATGAGCACGCACTGGTTCCACGATCACATGTTTACCTTCACGGACCAGAACGTGTACAAGTGCAACGCCGGGATGAACAACATCTACAGCTCGCTCGATCGCGGTGATGAAACTGTGAACGATGGTGTGAACCTGCGCCTGCCCAGCGGCTCCTCCAATGGAAAGGGCTGGGGCAACCTGGATTATGACGTAAACCTGATGCTCGCCGACAAAGCCTGGGACGCCAATGGACAGCTCAACATGGACACTATCGCGTTTGATGGTTTTCTGGCCGACCAGATGACTGTCAACTTCGCCTGGAAACCATTCTTCAACGTGTATGCGCGCAGGTATCGTTTCCGCATTCTGAACGCAAGCGTGTCACGCTTCTTTGTTTTGGCATTGAGCGATAGCTCTCAATTCATTCAGATAGCGAATGACGGCAACCTGCTGCCCGTCACCGTTCCTCTGACCCAGACGGACCAGCTTGGCATTGCAGAGCGGTATGACATCGTCATTGATTTCTCCCGCTACACCGCCGGGCAAACCGTGGACATGGTCAACCTGCAGGTGCATCAGGACGGCCGTGAACCCGCGCAAATCGTAACCGTGGCCCAGGCTCTGGCTGGTACAAGCGACCCGGCCGTGGGCGCAATCCTGCGCTTCAAGGTACTGGGTCCACCGCCCCATCCGGACCAGAGCGTCAATTTAACTGCCAATCCAAGAACCCCGCTGATTCCAAATCCCATCTTGCCGACGACAACACGGCAACGCACGTTCCGATTTGATGACAACGGGAGCCAGAACCAGAATGATCCCGTCACCACCTATCTGGGGAACGGTCAGGGCTCTTTTCGCTGGGGCATCGAGACCGATAATAACGGCGGCAACAGCACCATCATCGCCAGCGATACAGGAGGGACACTCGAAGCAGACTACGGCCGAATCAGCTCCCAACCGGGATTTGGCACGGCTGAAGTCTGGACCCTGCAAGGAGGCTCTGGGTGGGACCATCCCATTCACATCCACTTTGAAGAAGGTCAAATTCTCAACCGCAACGGCGTAGCGCCATCACCGGCGGAGAGCGGCCGCAAGGACGTTTACCGCCTGCGGGACAATGGCTCAGTAACCCTCAAGATGCAATTCCGGGATTGGGGCGGCATGTTCATGGAGCACTGCCACAACACCATGCATGAAGACAATGCCATGCTGTTGCGGTGGGACCTGGACAGCGGAACTCCGTTCCTGAGCCCGCTGCCTACACCGATTTCAAAACCGACTGGCGTCACTTTTGAGACACCAGACGAAATTCTTCCTAACGCATGACAACGACTCCCCGGGCGCGCGCCAGAAATGGCGCGCGTTTGGGACTGGAATGTCGATTCAGAATACGGGTCAAAGGGAGCAAAATCATGTCGTCAAAAAGTTGGAAGAATGCAGTTTTAATTTCGCTTATACCATTTGCAATCTTTGCATTTTCAGTCGCGGCCAAACCTGCGACCGCCGATGGGGACGCTTCAAGCCATTTCCCCAATGTCGAGCTCATTACTCAGGACGGAAACAAGGTCCATTTTTATGACGATCTGATCAAAGGCAAAATCGTCGCCATTGACCTCATCTACACTACCTGCAAGTACTCATGTCCTCTGGAAACGGCGCGTCTGGCCCAAGTACAGAAGAAGCTGGGCGACCGCGTAGGCAAAGACATCTTTTTTTATTCCATCAGTATTGATCCGGACAACGACACCCCAGAAGTATTGCGAGCTTACATGAAACAATTTCATGTGGGGCCAGGCTGGACCTTTCTGACGGGGAAGAAAGAGGACATTATTTTTCTGGGCAAGAGGCTCGGCCTATATACCACCCCTACTGTTAACGCAGATGGCCATATCGCCCATCTTCTGATCGGCAATGATGCAATCGGCGAATGGGTACGCAGTTCCGCCCTGGACAATCCCAGTTTTCAAGCCAGGATGATTGGCGATTTTCTCGACAATTTCAAGCACGATAACCCGGCGCAGCAGGCGGGTTCCACCGATGGAAGCCCATTGCAAAACTTTGATAAAGGCAAATATTTGTTCGGAAGAGATTGTGTCGCGTGCCACACCATCGGACACGGAGACAAGATCGGGCCAGATCTGCTGGGCGTGAACCATGTCCGCAGCCAGCAATGGCTGACGCAAATCATTCAGCACCCCGACCAGTTACTCGCAGAAAAAGACCCGATTGCAACGGCGCTCCTGAAGAAATACAACGTGCGGATGCCCAACACCTACGTGGGTGACTTGGATGCCAGCTTGATCATCCGCTACATTGAGGAGCAGACCGCGGCGCAGGAGAAACAGGCAAGCAACAGCGGTGCAGCAAAAGTCGCAACCCAATGAATTGACAACCGCGCTGCAAGACCAAAAAAAGAAAGACGCTCCATCTATTCGGTGATCTGAGCGAAGAAGCGCCGGACTGAATGCTGAGCGCCGATTGCCAATTACTAATTGCTGAGTGCTAATCTCCTGCCATCGCCGGTTCGCGGACGTCATACAGTGAGAACCATGAGGTGGCAGCCTTCAGGCTGGCATTCACATTTTCAATATTCTTCACACCTTCAGACTGCAGCCATTGCTCAAACGCTTTTGCGCCTTGCTTGGCATAAACTGGAATACCTTCTTTCCACGTAGCGCGTCCGCAGAGTACGCCATTGAACTTCACCCCTGATTCGGCTGCCAAAGCCAGGGCCTCATTGAATTCGGCATTGCTTACGCCGGCGGAAAGATAAATGAATGGCCGCGTGGCGACACTCTGTGCTTTGCGGAAATGCTCCATGGCTTCCTGTTTGGAATATGCTTTCTGGCCTCCGTAAGACTTGGAGCCTTCCACAAATTTCATGTTGATAGGAACTTCCACTTTCATTACGTCAATGCCATATTTGTCTTTGGTAAATTCGGCCATCGACCCGATCACGATCTCGGGCTTCTTCTTCGCGAACTCCAGCCCTTTCTCGTCTATGCCTTCGTCATATCCCACAAACTCAAGGAAGTAGGGAATATCGTTGCCTCGGCATTCGTCGCCGATGCGCTCGACCCAGGCGTGTTTCTTATCATTGATGGCGGCGCCATCAGTCGGCGTGTAATAGAGAAGCACCTTCACGCAATCCGCTCCGGCTTCTTTCAAGCGGCGGACAGACCAGTTATCCAGCAGGTCAGGCAGGCGACCAGGTCCAGTCTTGTCATAGCCGGTTTTTTCATACGCCAGCAGCAAGCCGGCATTTTTGGAGCGACACTTGGAAGCTGGCAATCCAAATTCCGGATCGAGCAGGATGGCGCTGGCATGGGGCGTGAGAACTTCCGTGACAATCGATTTGAATTCTTCCAGCATCGATGTGCTGACATCCGCGCCCTTTTCCTTCGCCAGCGCCTTCTGCAATGATCCACGCTGGTCCATGGCGGCGGCAGCAATCACGCCGCGTTTGTCTGAGACCGCTTTCATTCCGGCGAGTTTTCCAGGTGTGAGCTTCACGGTCGTCCTCCTCAGTAATCTTGTGTTGAATAATTTGTCTCGGGCTTAAGCCGAATCGGAATTGATCTTCGGGGCCAGTCGCAACAATTCAGAGATGCGCGACACCCGCTTCAAGTTAGCTATTGTACTAAAAGCCCTGTAAGTTTTTTGATCACACAGGCCAGATTAGGATCGCCGATTAATCAGCCTGCCATTCGGAGTGGATTGAATCGACTCAGTGTGAGAACATTCATTTTTCCGAGCTAAAATTGCAAGCGCCTGTTACTATTACACCGAAAATGAACGCCACCCAATTATCCAGAACCCCCGTGCGCAAGAAACTCACCTGGGCCCTGATGTCCGGCCGAGACAAAGAGCGGAGCCATCGCCGCAAGCCCACCCAACACACCAGAATGTTCCTGCCCGGGCAGCCGGTGCTGGAGAGTGGAATCTATGAAGTTGTCCACGATAAAGGCCATCGCCAGGCCCATGAAGCGGTCATGTATCGAGACGACTTGTTTCCCTCATGCGACCAGTGCGAACTGAAGGTCCGCTTCAAGCTGATTCGCTCAGCGCCTTATATCTTCGACGATGAAGATTTCGCCAAAGAATAATTTATTGCCTTAATGGTAACGGAGAAAGAATCGTTCTCTGTTTCGCAATCAGCGCCTCGATCCCTCCGGCAGCGTAGTCCATCATCTTCTTGAGCTGGGCTTCATCAAACGGGTGTTGCTCGGCTGTGGCCTGAACTTCCACGATCTTGCGTGCTCCGGTCATTACAAAGTTGAGATCGACCTCCGCCTGGGAATCCTCTTCATAGCATAAGTCCAGCAGAATTGTGCCTTCCACTATCCCAACGCTGGTTGCCGCCACAAAATCACGGATAGGTGCTGCGGAAAGCGTTCCGGCCTCCACCAGCTTTTCCATCGCCAGTCCCAGAGCCACAAATGCGCCGGTGATGGATGCGGTGCGCGTGCCGCCATCGGCTTGAATCACGTCACAGTCGAGGGTAATAGTGCGTTCGCCCAGTTGTTTCAGATCGACCACGGCCCGCATGGCGCGTCCTATCAAGCGTTGGATCTCATGCGTTCGGCCGCTTTGGCGACCGCGGCTGGCTTCCCGTGCGGTGCGGGTCAGCGTTGAACGCGGCAGCATGCTGTATTCGGCTGTAATCCATCCCTTGCCTGAACCTTTCATGAAGCCAGGCACGCTTTCTTCAATCGATGCCGTGCAGATCACGCGCGTGTTGCCGACCTCGATCAGCGCAGAGCCTTCTGCCGTGGAGATAAATTCAGGAATGATGTTGACCGGACGCATCTGCTCCGGCGCGCGGTTATCTGAGCGAAAAAACATTTCTCTGTTATTTTTCAATGTCTACCAGCTCAATCTTTTCAATTGGACAGCCCAGGAACTTGCTCCCGAGCCGCCTGAATTTTTCTACAGAATCAGTCGCGTAACAACGTAAATCGCCCGGCATACCTTGCCCTCGATTTGCGCCCAACATCTCTACAACTTTCGCAGCGGTGGACTCCGCTGAATCCACGATCTCTACTATCTCTGGAACCACCCGGCGCAAGAGCGGTCGAATTAGCGGGTAATGCGTGCATCCAAGCACCAAAACGTCCGCCTGTCGCGCGCCATCGCGAAGCACTTCGTCCATATATATGTGAGCCACCTGTTCCGTGACGCGATGGTCCACCCATCCTTCTTCCACCAGGGGCACAAAAAGAGGGCACGCTTTCTCGGTGGCTTGCATCCCTCGTTGCTCAAGAGCGCGCTGATATGCGTGACTGGCAACGGTGGCTTCTGTCGCGGCCACCACTACCTTTTTTGTTCTTGAAATTGTCGCCGCCCGCTCAGCGCCGGGTTCTATCACACCAACCACAGGTACTTTCACCGCGGCTCGAATCTCGTCAAATGCCAGCGCGGTGGCCGTATTGCACGCGACTACCAGCATTTCAATTCCGTGTTCTTCAAGAAAATGCGCGGCGGAAATTGCATACTTGGCCACCGTCCGGACGGATTTAGCGCCATAAGGAAGATGCGCGGTATCCCCGAAATATAGATAGTCCGCCGCAGGCAGCGCTTTGCGCAACTCCTGTAAGACAGTCAGGCCTCCGAACCCGGAGTCAAAAACTCCAATCACCGTCGGCATGCTTATTCAAACTCCTTGGCTAATTCATGCACGGCAGAGGTCTGGTAGAAGGACATCAGATCAGCGTGGCCAGCCAGGGTTTCGCGTTCTTTGCCGTCAACCAGAAATTTAACCTTGGCAATGCCCGGGACGTTGGTAGTGAGCGTTTCAATGAGCGAAGCCAGCGTGAATTCTTCCAGCAGAATTCCTGAAGGATGTCCATCGGCGAACTGTGCTGTAGTGTCCACAATCATCGTATCGTCGCTGATGAAATATACATCTTTTATGTCAGCGCCTTTTGCCAGCGGGTGCGGAGAGGGCGTTTGCAGATACTGCGCCAGCACAGAACGCAGCATTTCACGGGCACGCAAATTGCGGTCTGCCGGCAGAAAAACATCCGCTGGACGCCAGCGCAGCGCCTGATCGTCATCGTAGGCCAGCAGCAATTGAATATGCTCCTGCTTGCCCCCGGCCAATGGGGCGGCCGGAGCAGCTTCCGCTGCCTGCGTTAACGCTTCCTCCTTATGCGTCATGCGGATGATGATTACCCCGCTCACCAATATGGCGAGCAAAACCAGCGCAATCGTGATTTGAAAATGCCGCGGAATCACTGGCGCGCTCCCATCTGGCTTCGAACCTGCACAATTCCTAGCGCAATGGCCGTGGCGACGTTGTTTTGCCGCTTTTGGCTTTCAAGAGATTGCTGATCGTCTGCGTCGGCGATCAGTTCCACGGCGATCGCAGGCGTTGCGATGTTATTCAAAGGGCGTAAGGCTACACCCATGCTCGCCACAGCCATACCTTTTTTTTTGAGCTCTTCAGAAACCGCGTGAGCCACATTCTGGCTCCGGGCCAGAGCACCCGATTGCGCGCTCTCCCAGGGCAAAAATCGTCCTGTTGGAGCCTGCTGCGCGTCGGTTAAGACCGCGGTGTACACTCTTATACCTTTTCCGGGACGTCCCGCATGAAGCGCCACGTAGATGCCTGCACGCTGTTCATTAGTGATTTCAGCGCGACGGTCCAGGCTCAGGTCAATATCAGATTCGCGCAGCAAACGCGCCGCAATCCCGCGTTCTTCCAGCTCTTTGCGGAGCTCGCGCGCCAGGTGGAGCGTAATATCTTTTTCCATCAGCTTTCCGCTAAAGTTTGCACCTTTGTCATTGCCGCCATGACTGGGGTCGATCATTACAAAGAACTCTGGTGTACGCTTCTGGTCTTCCGCGGCAGGTGTGCTTGGCTGCGTCGGAAGTGGTGTAGCCAACGCTACTGGCGCTTGAGGTTGCAGCGTAATCGTCTTGCCATCTTCACTGCGGATGACCTGCAAATGCTTGTTCCCCGTAACCGTGAGAAGGGCCGTTCCGTTTTCCTCAGAAAAATCGAGCGATTGAATCGCGCCTCCGCCAAATTGCTGCGTCTTGAGATCAGAAACCAGCGGATCTTTGCGGAACATCAGGGTTGTCTTATCGGTGTGAGTGAAAAGGGCGCCGCGATCTTCGCCATGGTTGATATCCAATCGCGTAACTGGCTGGCTGAAGTTCAACACCAAAGACGGTCGGTCGCCATTCTTGAATTCAGCGGTGAAGCGTGTAAATGCATTGCCAATAAAAAGACGGCGGGCTGGTTGATGGAAGTCGATTGTGGTACTCAACAGTCGGCCTAATAGGGAAAGCACGGCGTCAATTGGCACCATGAAACGGCCATTCTCCAGGAGCGCTTTGCCACCCAGATTAATTATCTGCTTGTTGATCGTTCCTTTATCTTTTCCGTCCGTTAGCCGGAGATCCATCTTATTGAGGGTGGTCCGCCAGTCTTTTCCCCTTGCGATTGGCTGGGAAGCGCCCAAAGGTGAAAGAAGGTCTGTGATGGAAATATATGATTTGCCGCCACGATCAACCACGGGAAGTGAATAAGTGGTTTGGGCTGTGTAAACAGTAAGTTGTTGCTCGGGGCCTGCAGCAGAGACCACCAGAGCGCAGCACAAAGCCACAACTGCCAGCCCTGCTCCTGATTTACTCCAGCGCATAAATTGCCACACCGCTCAGCAGCTTGGGATAAAAGTCCGTGGATTTTTGCGGTAATACCTCGCCATTGAAAGCAATGTCGCGAACCTGTTCGATCTTGGCCGGGTTCATTAAAAATGCGACGTTTGCGCCTTGCCGGACCCAGGAGATCGCTTCAAAAGCATCGCGCTCATAGCGCACATTTTCCTGGTTGCGAATGGCCTCTTCCGAAATGCCCAGGACGCGTTCCAGCATTACGCGGTGCAACTGCACTACATCAAGTTCGCGCTGCAGTGCGGGAAGGTCACGCAGAGCATTTTGAATGGCGTCCTGCTTTGCGCGCATTAGATATGGTCCTTGGCGTGTTACTGCAACGAAGGCTGTACCGTTTTCCCCAGCCTCTCCAAGCAGGGTCGTGGCGCTGCGGCTTTCGGTCCGGAGATCGATTCGGTCGATATCAAAAAATTGCCCTGCCACTTCCAGCATGCGTTCACGATCGAAGTCGAGCAGGCCGTGGACAATGCGGTGCGTGGGAAGAATGACAAGACCGCGGCTCTCCATGGGGATGAGCGTCATCATTACAAACTCATACGGCGCTTTGGGATCGGAACTGCCCGTCTCGGATCGGCGTTCATTTCGATAGGCCAGCGCTGTTTCATATCGGTGGTGACCGTCGGCAATCAGCAACTTTTTGTCCTGCATTTTTTGCTGCACTGTTTGGATAAGCGCCGGATCGTGAACGCGCCAGACCCGGTGCAGCGTCTCATATTCGTCGAGCATAGAGATGTCAGGATCTTCTTCGGTCTTGGCCCGCAGCAGCGATTCAATTTCATTGCTTGGGTCGCTATAGAGCATAAAGATTTGGCCAAAATGGGCCCGAGTGGCTCGTAATAGGTTTAGACGGTCTGCTCTCGGCTTTGAAAGGGTTTGCTCGTGCCGGTAAACTACGCCATCCGTATAATCATGGATACGCCCGAGGGTAATCAGGCCTCGGCGTTCCTGCAGATCGCGCGTGCCCGGCACAGTAAATGTTTGTGAATAGGCGTAAATTGACGGTTCAGTATCCTGCTTGAGGATGCCCCCGGAGCGCCAGTCATGTAGATATTCGGCCGCCCGCGTGTATACATTGAAGGTATCGGTATCGGTTTCGCCCGCCTTGCCTAAAATGATCCGTATCAGATTGTGCGTACTCTTCTCGTAATACTTTGACTGCATTTCCGGTGTAATCTTGTCATAGGGTTGGGTCAGCACGTCCTCCAGCTTTACCTGATCAGGATCGTAGCGAAGCGCTTTGAAGGGAATGATTTCAGCCATTTTTAGTTGATCTATTGCATTCTATCAAGCGGCATGGATAACCTGTTTCCAACTCTCGATCATCTAAATTCTGAGCAGCCGCTAAAGACCAAGGCAACGGTTCAATGTCCAAGTTCCTATGTTACGTCTCGCGTCGCTGTGCTAAAATCGCATCAAAACGAGGTTCCCAAATGACCCGCTTCGAACGCCGCGGGTATGGTGCAAACCGTTCCCCCGGTCACTCAATTAAGGCGTCTGCAACGCCCCTGGTTCGTTGCGCGTTAACACTGCTTTGTTTTCTTGTTCTTACCATTGTCGCCGGCGCTCAGGACGTAAACGTCCACATTGAACCCAAGCCTACTGCCCCTCCAAAAACTACTGATACCAAAGAAGATGTCGGAAATGCCGATCCGGCGCTTAAGAACCATGCTAAGCCGGGGATGGCCGTTGACGTAAATCTTGTACTCGTCAATGTAACCGTAACCGACGACTGGAATCGCATTGTAACTGGGCTGGATAAAGAGAATTTCTCTGTCCTGGAAGGCAGTGAAGTCCAGGTAGTACGGCATTTCTCCAGCGAGGATGCTCCCATTTCCCTGGGCGTGATCTTTGATATGAGCGGCAGCATGAATGACAAGATCATGAAAGCCCGGGAGGCGGTCATCGAATTCTTTAAGACCGCGAATCCGCAGGACGAATTCTTCATGATTACCTTCAATGATCGGCCGGAGCTGCGCGCGGACTTCACCAAATCAGTTGAAGACATCCAGGGCAAACTGGTTTATACCGTTCCCCAGGGCAGCACGGCCCTCCTGGACGCCATTTACATGGGCGTGAGCAAGATGAAAGACGCGCGAAATAGCAAGAAGGCGCTGCTGATCATCTCCGATGGGGGCGATAACCACAGCCGCTACACCGAGAACGAGATCAAAGCCATGGTGAAAGAGGCCGATGTGCAGATTTACTCCATTGGCATCTTCAGCCTGTCGCCATCGCAGCCGGAAGAGGTTGCCGGGCCAGCGTTGCTGAGCGAAATTTCCAGTGTAACCGGCGGTCGCTTGTTCACTATTAATAATCCCAACGAGTTGGCGGATGTGGCTACAAAAATTGGAATAGAGCTGCGCAACCAATATGTACTCGGATATCGTCCAAACAACAAGGTTAAGGACGGTCACTGGCGCAAGATCAAAGTGAAGCTTAATCCACCCAAGGGGTTGCCGCATCTAAATGTATATGCCAGAACGGGATACTATGCGCCTTCGCAATAAATTAGTAGTCGGAACAACAGTTTTTATGCTGCTAGGCGTCACGTCTTTTTGGGGCAGTCAGGGCTCCACCACCGCGCCGCAGCAAAACCAGCAGCGTGTTCAGGCTACGCCCTTGCCGCCGGACATTGATCCTTCTGACCCGGCGCTTCCAGCCTGGGTTCCCAAGCCAGCGGCTACTGCTGCCAAACCGACTGCTACACCTTCACCGAATGTGAAGCCTGGACAGCAAACGGGCCAGATTCCTGGTAGCGAAGTCGGGGCTGTAACGAAGACTGGGGATCGATATACCTTTCGCTCGCAAGTGAATGAAGTCACGCTTTCCGCCACGGTCCTCGATTCACGGCGGCATCTGGTCACCAATCTCGCTCCCACCAATTTTGCGGTTTATGAAGACAATCAACCGCAGCAGATAACGTCTTTCAAGCGCGAAGACATTCCAGTTTCTATCGGAATCGTCGTGGACAATTCCGGCTCCATGCGCACCAAACGGGCTGCGGTCACCAAGGCCGTTTTAAACCTAATCCAGGCCAGCAATCCGCAGGATGAAGTGTTTGTCGTTAATTTCAATGATGATCCTTATCTTGATCAGGATTTCACTAACAAGATCCCCCCACTGCGTGAAGCGCTGGACCGAGTTGATTCGCGCGGCGGCACTGCACTCTATGACGCGGTGATCGCTTCTGCAGATCACTTGGCCAAAGGCGCCAAGAAAGAAAAGAAAGTCCTGCTCGTGATCACAGATGGCGTCGATAATGAGAGCAGGGAATCGCTCGAGTCGGCTATCAGGAAGGTCCAGGACGATAATGGGCCAACAATTTATACCATCGGCATTCTAGGCGATGAACCCGGAATCAAGAGAGCAAAGCGCGCCTTGCAAAGTCTTTCTGACCAGACCGGCGGCGTGGCTTTCTTTCCCAAAGACCTGATGGAAGTGGATGAAATTAGTCAGGAAGTGGCGCGCGACATCCGCAACCAATACAGTCTTACCTATAAGCCGACGAATCCCCGCAGCAATGGCGGATACCGCAAGGTGAAAGTGGAAGCGCGTGCACCGGGCTACAAGGACCTTCAGGTTAGGACGCGTGATGGTTATTTTGCCGACGAAAAACGCGCAGCAGCGAAGCAATAAGGTCAAATTGAAGTTCAGGAAGTTCAGGCGTCTCGTCAATGAGGCGCCCTTTTATTTCAGACTCCTGCCATTCTGCGTGCGTATGCGGAGATCCTGTTCTGAAACATATCGGCGCGAAAACCTAGATTGGTTTGACCATATCGCTCTCCGTCCCGTAGTCTAAAAAAGTCTGCTTATGTCCCGACTTCCTGTAGCTGAGAACATCACCGAACTGGTTGGCAGAACTCCAATGCTGCATTTTCGCCGGATTGTGCCGGCGGGAGCGGCGGACGTGTTTGCCAAACTTGAATACCTGAACCCCGGCGGGAGCGTAAAAGACCGCGCCGCTATAGGCATGATCAAGAAAGCGGAGGAACAAGGGCTGCTGAAGCCCGGATCGACCATTGTTGAAGCCACGGCGGGGAATACAGGCGTGGGTCTAGCGTTGATCGGCGTGAACAAAGGTTACCGGGTAGTGGTATGCGTGCCGGAAAAGTTTGCCGAAGAAAAAGTTAAGATTATGCGGGCGCTCGGCGCAGAAGTCGTCCGAACACCGGATGAAGCGGGCATGCAAGGCGCAATCGCCAAAGCCAAAGAACTTGCCGCAAAAATTCCCGGATCATTTACTGCTCTCCAGTTTGAGAACCCTGCGAATCCTGACTTTCATCAGAAGACCACTGCGGAAGAAATTTTTGCGCAAATGCAGGGCGCGATTGACGCGGTAGTGATCGGCGTGGGCACCGGCGGGACATTCACCGGCGTAGCGCGCTTCATGAAAGAGAAACTGCCCGGTGTGTATTGCGCTGCAGTTGAAACTGAAGGATCTGTCCTGGGTGGCGGTCCTAAAGGGCCGCACAAAGTAGAAGGTATTGGCTCGAGTTTTATTCCCAAGACTTTTGACGCAGCCGTGTGTGATGAAGTCATTAAGGTCACCGACAAGGACGCGTTCGATACGGTGGCGCAACTTGCCCGCCTGGAAGGTGTTTTGGGTGCTTCCAGCGCGGGAGCGAACGTATTTGCGGCCCTTCAGGTCGCAAGCAGGCTCGGTAAAGGCAAGCGGGTTGTGACGGTGATTCCCGATTCTGCCGAGCGTTACCTATCGAAAAATATTTTTGAGGGCGGCGAATAGCAGTTCGCCAGCCGGAACGAAGCAGTACCGCAACGACAGAAAGATTCGGGAGCAAACACTAGATGGCAAAGAAATCTGCTGGCGGCAAGAAACGCCAAACCGGCAAATTCGGATTCTCCACAGCTTGCATCCATACCGGCCAGGAGCCTGATCCCTCAACCGGAGCCATTGTCGTTCCGATTTTTGCTACCTCAACGTACGTCCAGCAGGAAGTCGGAAAGAATAAAGGTTACGAGTACGCTCGCGTTTCCAATCCAACTCGGACCCAACTGGAAACCAACCTTGCCGCGCTGGAAAGCGCAAATTCGGCGCATGTTTTTGCCAGCGGCATGGCCGCCGTAACGGCGGTTACGCAGTGTTTTTTGAAGCAGGGCGATCACCTGATTTGCGGCCACAATGTGTACGGCGGAGTGCCTCGGTTTTTTAATCAAGTATTGGCCAATTATGGCGTTGAATTCAGCTATGTGGATACTTCTGACCTGGACGCAGTAAAGAAAGCCATGCGCCGGAATACACGCATCGTGTGGATTGAAACGCCAACCAATCCGCTCATGGTATTGACCGATATCAGGGAGGTCTCCCGGATCGCGCACGCCGCCGGTGCTGAAGTGGTGGTGGACAACACTTTTATGTCGCCTTATTTCCAACGCCCAATTGAATTTGGCGCGGACATGGTAATGCACTCCACCACAAAATTCTTGAACGGCCACAGCGACGGCCTGGGTGGCATGATTGCCGCAACCAAACAGATTCACGCAGAAAAATTGGCTTTCATGCAGAAGACCTCCGGCGCCATACTCTCGCCTTTTGAGTGCTGGCTGGTGCTGCGCGGAGTAAAGTCGCTAGCCGTGCGCATGGAAAAGCATGACGAGAACGGCCGAGCAGTTGCCGAGTTTCTGCGCAATCATCCTAAGGTGAAACAGGTGTTGTATCCAGGCTTCCCCGATCATCCGCAACACGCGTTAGCGAAGCGCCAAATGACCGGCTTCGGCTCCATGATCACGTTTGAAACTGGTTCTTTCAAAAATGCCAAGAAGATGCTGGCTAAGGTACGGGTTTGCTCGTTTGCTGAATCGCTGGGGGGCGTGGAAACATTGATCTCGCACCCAGCCACCATGACACACGCTGCTCTGGGAGAGAAGGGAAGAAAAGAAATCGGGCTCACGGATGGTATGGTCCGCATTTCGGTCGGCATTGAGGATGTGGAGGATCTCTTGGCTGATCTGGATCAGGCGTTGGCCGCGATCTAAGTCTTTACCACAGAAAAGCAAAGATATTTTGCTGCAGATAGTCGCTGATGAGCGCAGATTGAGATTCAATGGTTTGCACAGGTCAGGCCTGGCAGATCCCTGACAGAGCATGCTGTGGTTAACCCGTGTTCTTGGCGACCCAATCCAGATATTCCTGGCTACCGGCAGATACTTCCAGCATCACGCACTCCGGAAGATCATAAGAGTGCAACTCTTTTACGGCGTCCCGAACGCGCTCAAAAAGTTCAGCCTGGGTTTTGATCAGGAGCAGCCACTCCTCTGAGGTCTCCACTTTGCCTTGCCAGCGGTAAACTGATTCGATCCGCGGCACAATGTTGATGCACGCCGCCAGTCTCCGCTCCACCAGGGCGTGAGCGATTTTGCCGGCTTCTTCCTCCGATCCGGCGGTGGTTAGGATAATTCGCGCGTTCGTCATGGGATGCCTCTGCTCGAAAGTGTATCAATCGGTGATGGTCACGCGCATTCTGGTTCGGGCAGGTTTAATATCGTTAATGTCAGCTTGAAACCATTTGCCACAGGATTGCAACTAATCGAAGTTCTCCTATGAGCACAACAATTAAGTTTGGAACTTCCGGCTGGCGTGCCATCATCGCTGAAGAGTTTACCGTCGCCAATGTGCGCCGGGCTGTTACCGGAATTGCAAAGTACGTGGCTGGTAAAAAGCCAACCGGCGCGCGTGTGATTGTGGGGCGCGATCCGCGTTACATGGGAGAGCGCTTTGTCAGCATAGCCGCAGAAATACTCAGTTCGCATGGCGTGCAGCCGCTGGTTATTGCCGAACCAGCGCCAACTCCCGCTATTTCTTACGAGGTCATCCGATCCAAAACAGACGGCGCCATTAATTTCACCGCGTCACACAATCCTCCAGAATACAGCGGCATTAAATTTTCCACACCGGATGGAGCTCCCGCGCTTCCCGAAGCCACCAGCGCCATTGAATCACTAATCGCAGCCAACGGCGAAGTTTCCGGCTCGTCGCCAAAGATGCAGGTAGGGAACATCGAACCCAAGCCCGCTTACCTGGCGCGGCTCAAAGAGATCGTTAATCTTCAAATCATCCGGAACTCGGGTCTTAAAGTGGCCTTTGATCCGCTCTGGGGCGCAGCCCGTGGCTATTCCGATGAACTGCTCAGGGACGCGGGTGTTCCCGTATCGACCGTTCACGATGTCCGCGACGTGCTTTTTGGGGGACATGCGCCCGAACCGGAAGACCATCTCCTGAATGAAATGCGTCAACAGATGAAGGCTACCGGAGCCAGCATCGGGATCGCGACCGACGGTGACGCGGATCGTTTTGGAATCGTGGACCAGGACGGCACATTTATCCAACCCAATTACGTCATAGCGGTATTGTTCGATTATTTGGTTGAGAGCCGCGGCTGGAAGAATGGGGTCGCCAAATCCGTTTCAACTACCAACATGATTAACGCTCTTGCAGAGTTCCACAAAGTGCCGCTATATGAAACGCCAGTTGGCTTTAAATATATTGGCGAGCTGATCAAGCAGGATAAGATTGCTATTGGGGGCGAAGAAAGCGCCGGGCTCTCCATCCGAAATCACGTTGCAGAAAAAGATGGCGTCCTTGCCGGTTTGCTTTGCTGTGAAGCCGTGGCCAGCCGCAAGAAGTCAATCGGCGAGCAGATCAAAGATTTATTTGGCAAAGTTGGTTCCTTTTATGCC
The DNA here is from genome assembly GCA_963831465.1 of Terriglobia bacterium. Lineage (GTDB taxonomy): Bacteria > Acidobacteriota > Terriglobia > Terriglobales > Acidobacteriaceae > Angelobacter. The sequence goes on from CAWHQH010000039.1 coordinate 49,146, forward strand.
CGCAGAGAAAACTTCAGCTTGACGGCGGAACTCAAAGCGAAGTTCACTAGTAAGATGAAGAGTGATCCAAGCGAACTCTCCGGTCACAAAGTAAAACAGGTGGGGCGTGCCGACGGGCTGAAGTTGATCATGGATGATGGATCGTGGGTTTGTTATCGCGTGTCTGGCACGGAGCCGGTGGTTCGGATTTACTCTGAAGCCGGTTCAGAAAAAGATTTAGATAAATTGTCCGCTGCGGCACGCGATTGGATCAAACAATAATGGCGGAGAAAATCAAAAGAGGAAGGGAACAGCTCTATCGTTTACGCCACAAGCTGGCGGCGGCAGGCATCGCCGTTCTGCTGTGCGTAGTTGGATACTATGCCGTCTTCGGTGCTAACGGCCTGATGGACTATCAACAAAAGCGCCGGGAGTCACGTGAGCTTGACCGCCAGATTAAGACTTTGCAACAACAAAACAGCGGGATGGAACAAGAAATCAAAGCTTTAAAGAACGATCCACAAACCATTGAAAAAGAAGCCCGTGAAAGACTTCGTTACGCCCGGCCGGGAGAGGTGGTTTACACCATCTCGCCTCCAGCAGTTGCACAACCACCAGAAAAGAAGTAGGTTTGACCGGAGCATCCGTGAGGTGATTTTTCACCTTCCGGACTGCTTGAACAAATTTTCTCGTCACTTTTTGTCCGTAGTAGCTCAATAACTTCAACCAGCAAAGTAGCTGCGTTGGGCTTTGCTAGATGACAACATCCTCTGAGGAGATACTGTTACCCATGAAGAAACTTTTGTTAGTTGTGTTTGCACTCACGTTTTTTGGCTCAACACTGTCCCTGGCCAAAGATAAAGCTCCTAAAGAAACCAAGATGAACGGCTGGGTCAGCGATGAGAAATGCGGTGCCAAGGACATTGACAATGCTGACTGTGTCAAGAAGTGCGCTGAAGGTGGATCAAAGCTGGTATTCGTTTCTGAAAAAGACAAGAGCATCATCAATGTGGACAATCAGGACGCATTGAAGGGTCATGAAGGCCATCACGTAAAAGTTACCGGCAAGCTGGATAATGGCACGCTCCATGTTGACAACGTGGCCATGCTGAAGCAGGGCGGCGAGAAAAAGTAAGTCAAAACATTTAAGCTCGGATTAGGTCAAAGGCGGCTGAAAAGCCGCCTTTTTTACAGTTCTTAACTTTTCGCTTTGTTACTTCGGTTTGGAAAGCACATACACGAATAGCGTATTAGAAACCTCAAAAACTGGGTTATCATGGCAGAGAAATGAACCCAATATTCAGATCAAAACGCGGCTTTTTGCCGGCAGGCATATGCGTGGCAGTGTTCTGCCTTTTGCTTACGGTTGGTTGTGTCATATCGCCCCGGCGAACCCTGGGTGGTGGAGGCGGCGGTACGCCAACGCCCACCCCTACGGCAACTCCCACAGGTTCGCCAACTCCAACGCCTGTGGCCACCGGCAAGCTTTATGTGATAGATAGCAACTCAAACGCCCTGCTACGTTTTGACAATGCGTTTACAGTCAACAGCAATGCAACTCCGGCTGCTACCATTAAGGGCAACAATACCACGTTTAACTTCCCCGGTTTCATGACGCTGGATACTACAAATGACTCCCTTTACATTGCTGATACAGGCGATCTTTCGGTTGTTATTTACGACGGCATCAGCACCAAAAGCAGCGGTAATATTGCGCCCAGCAGAACGATTACGGGATCTCTGGTGAATCCTACCGACGTATCACTGGATAAAGTCAGAAACCTGCTTTATGTAGCCGATGACACCGAAATACTTGTGTATGCCTCGGCTTCAACGGCGAACGGTACCCCGACGCCAGTCCGGGATCTGAGTGTAAACTTTCAATTGTCCGGTATCTATATTGACGGAGCTAATGACCGCCTTTATGTCGCCGATTCGGCCGGTAATGCAGTGGCCGTGTACGATCACGCCAGCACATTGAACGGCCCCATTACGGCCAATCGTGCCGTGCAGGGCCCAACCAATACTCATCTCTCAAATCCGGGAGACGTGCAGGTGGATGGAGCAGGCCGTTTGGTGGTGAGTAATGCATCGCCTCCAAGCATTACCATTTATGCGAACGCTGCAACGGCGGATAATGACATTGCTCCCGTTGCTGAGATCAAAGGCGCCAGTACCGGCCTCTCCGTGCCGACTCAAATACTCGTGGATATAACAGGCAGTGGAACCTTGTACAACGCAGATCCAGGGGCTGCCAGAGTTGCCGTGTGGGGCAATTTGAATACGGCCAATGGCAATATTGCGCCCACGCGTACCATCTTCGGCGCAAATACCGGGATCAGCGCGAGCGGTCAACTAGGTTTGGCATTGGACACTACGCGGTAACTTTTAGAACCTTACCGAAGTTATCGAACCACTCCGTGCATCGGAGAACTTGCCGTGGCATAGAGCTTGCGCGGCATTCTGCCGGCCAGGTAAGCTGCGCGTCCTGCGATGACCGCATGCTTCATGGCTTCCGCCATCAGGACAGGATTTTCAGCATGGGCAATTCCTGAATTCATCAGCACGGCATCAGCGCCCAACTCCATCGCGATGGCTGCATCTGAGGCGGTCCCTACGCCTGCATCCACAATCAACGGAACTTCCATGATCATTTCGCGCAGGATCTGAATGTTCGCGGTGTTCTGAATCCCCATTCCGCTACCGATTGGGGCTCCCAATGGCATGATGGCGCTTGCCCCGGCATCCAGCAGCCGTTTGGCGACCACAATGTCATCTGACGTATAGGGAAGCACGGTGAATCCCTCTTTCACCAAAACCCGAGTGGCTTCAATCGTGGCCTGAACATCGGGATAAAGCGTCTTTTGGTCACCGATGACCTCAATTTTTACCCAGTCAGAAAGTCCAACTTCGCGCCCTAGACGCGCTGCGCGGATGGCTTCGTCTGCGGTGTAACAGCCCGCCGTATTGGGAAGAAGAAAATATTTTTTCGGATCAATAAAGTCCAGCAGTGATTCTTTGCTCCGGTCCAGGTTGACTCGACGCACTGCCACTGTGACCATCTCCGCGCCACTGGCTTCAACGGCACGAGCAGTTTCGTGTCCTGACTTGTATTTACCGGTGCCGACAATCAGCCGTGATCGAAATTGCCGGCCTGCAATGATGAGAGGATCCATGCTCTTATTGTAATAAATCCAGCGGGCCAGAGTGTCTTTTGAGGCGGCGATTGGGAGCTGCTAGGAACGTGGCGCATCACCCCACCGGCGCAGTCTCAATCGGATGTGGCTGCTGGTAGATCTCATCAATCTGCTGCTTGTATTTTGCTTCAATCACGCGGCGTTTGAGCTTAAGAGTCGGCGTAATTTCGCCCGTAGCGACAGTAAACTCATCTGGCACCACCACGATCTTCTTGATGGTTTCAAAATGCGCCAACCGCTTATTCAGATCCTCCACAATCCCTCTATAAAGGTTGCGCACCTTGTCTGACGCTACAAGCTCCTGACGGGAAGCGAAGGCGACTCCGTTGGCGCGGGCCCAGTCTTCCAGCAAGGGAAAATGCGGAGAGATGATAACGGAGGCATATTTGCGCTTATCCCCAATGATGGCGGCTTGTGCAATCAGCACATTCGATTTAAGTGCGTTTTCTATTGGCTGCGGCGCAATGAACTTTCCGCCTGAGGTCTTAATGAGATCCTTCTTGCGGTCGGTGATACTGAGAAAGCCGTCGCTATCCAGCTCGCCGATGTCGCCGGTCTTAAACCAGCCATCGATAAATGCGTTACGAGTTTCTTCGGGCATGTTCCAATAGCCCTTGAAAACAGTTTGCCCTTTGACCAGAATCTCGCCGTCTTCAGCGATTTTGAGCTGCACGCCTTCATTCACTTTGCCCACTGATCCAATCTTGAAGGCGCCGCGCCGGTTAACAGAAAGCGTTGGCGAAGTTTCCGTAAGCCCGTAACCTTCCATAATGGGTACGCCGACGGCGCAAAACCACTCTGCCATGTCTTTGCCCAGTGGCGCTCCCCCAGAAAAATAAGCTCTGCTACGACCTCCGAATCCCTGTCGTATTTTGGAAAATACAAGCTGGTTAGCGAGCTTCCAGAGCGGATCCCCCGGTGTTTCTCCCCGGGCGATTTCATCTTTATGCTTTTCCCCGATACGGACTGCCCAATCAAAAATCTTGCGTTTTAATCCATGGCCGGCTTGGCGCTCTGCCTCAGCACGGACTTTTTCATACACGCGCGGCACCGCAACAATAATTGTGGGCTTGGCTTCCTGCAGCATCTGCGGAAGCTGGTCGAACACGGCGCAATATGCGAGGCTAACGCCATCCAGATAGCAGACATAATCCACGTGGCGTGCTGTAACGTGAGATAGCGGCAGGAATGAAAGGTAAACGTCCGCAGGTGTCCACTCTGCCTGCTTGCTGGCCATTATGGCGCAAGCAGTGAGGTTGCCGTGGCTGAGCATTACACCCTTGGATGTTCCGGTTGTTCCCGAGGTATAAATCAGAGTTGCCAGATCATCGGGCGTGATTCCGTGCGCTTCTTCGTCAAATTGGGGATCTTCTTCCTGTGAAGCCGAGTTGATCAAAGACCACATGGGAATTACGTTGACTTCGCTAATGTCATCCATCACAACAATTTTTTCCACCACGGTCTGCGCCTTAATGGACTGTACTTTGCGCAATTGCTCCAGAGTGGAAACAAAAATCACCCGTGCGCCGGAATTCTGCAACAGATAAAGAGTTTGATCTGCTGTGAGCGTGGCATAAATCGGTACATCAACAATTCCGGTGGTCACGCAAGCGAAATCAGCAATCATCCATTCCGGGCGATTTTCACCGAGAATTGCAACGCGGTCGCCTTTGTGGATACCCCATTGCTTCAAGACTCTGGCAAGCGTGGCCACATAGCCGTAAAGCTGGCGGGACGAGATAACCTGCCACGAGCTGCCGCGTTTGAACATTACGTGGCGTTCCACGTCATGGCCAATTGAAGCAAAGAAAATATCGGCGAGAGTGTTGATTTCCATGCTTAGGGTCCCGTTTCTACGCCTTTAAGGACAATTCCCACGACTGAATCGGTCAGGCTGGAGAGGTGATAATCGCGGTCCCGGTCGCGATCGGAAAGGATCCACGTGGTTACTATCTCATCCACGGCGCCGAAGAAGCAATGGGCCGCGATGGTGACAGAAATATCGGGCCGAAAGACTCCGGCCTCCTGGCCTTCCCGCAAAACACCTTTGATTACGTCAAAGTATTCCACTAGAAGGCTATGGGAAAACTGGCCAAGAAACTTGGCGCTATGGCGGAGTTCAGTCTGGAAGACGATGGCCAGACTACGGTTTGATCCCAAGGATTCCAGGTGCAAAAAGGCCAAGCGGCGCAATTTTTCTCGCGGATCAGCTACCTGGTCCAGTGAACTGCGTGCGCGCTGGATGAACCGGTGGAAGGCGGAGTCAATTGACGCCATAAGCAATTCATCTTTGTTCTTGAAATATAGATAAATGGTGCCGTCGGCTACACCGGCGCGATCGGCAATTTCCGCTACCCGGGAGTGAAAGAACCCGTGCTCAGCGATGACCTCAATCGCGGCGTCCAGTATGCGCTGGTACTTATCTGAGGTGCCGTTGGCTGATCGGGTAGCTGTTTGTGAAGGCCGTTTAGCCATGAGAGAACCTTGAATTTACTTTGATTTGCAGGTCAGCGCAACTTCTAAATTTGCTCTCGTCAATCCGCAGCAGAGCTCAAATTTAACTTGAGAATTTCCGCCTAAGGTGTAGGATGCGAAGGCGCAAGGCGGAGCTGCTGCCGCACCTGTGGCATGCCGAGCCTTCACGGGATACGGGGTGTAATAGTGAAGAAATTGCTGGCTTTTATTATCGTCCTTATTGCCATTACGGCGCCGCAAAGCCAGGCCATCGGCCCCCATGCAAGTTCCCAAAACAGCGGCGAAGACATTTTGATGCTGTTTGCTCCCCAGTCTGATGACCCTGTCCATATCGTTCAGGCATCTTTTGGAGCCGACAACCTCCTATTGGACGCGCGCCTGGAAAACAAAAGCCATAACAAGATTCAGGGTTACCGGCTTGGCTGGGTATCGGTAAAAAAAGATGACGTACGTATGGGCCGGGGCGAGTTGGTGACCGTCCCTGAAAAAGTTGATACCACGAGCCAGTTCGATATCCCTGCTACCTCCGTCCCTTCAAAAGAAGATTTGTCCAAGCATCCTACGGGTATTGTTATTTATATTGCGGAGCTGCAATTTCAGGATGGCACAAAATGGCAGGCGGACCCCAAGAAGCTGAAAAGGGAAGCTATTGCCATGCTGAAATAAAGCGCGCCCGCGAATTTAGTGCGGCTGCTTACTGTACCACTCCAAAAACTTGCGGAACGCCTTGCCGCGATGGCTATGTTCGCGCTTTTGCTCCAGTGGGAGTTCTGCAAATGTTTTGCCGAGAGCAGGGAAGTAGAACAACGGATCATATCCGAATCCTTGTGTTCCGCGAGGCATAGTAAGCAGCTCGCCAGGAGCTTCAGCAGTGAAGGTGGCAAGGGTCTGGCCGTCACGAGCCAGCGCGATCACGCTCACATATCTTCCCGCATATCGATCTTGATTGAGACGGTTCAATTCAGAGATCAGGGCAGCATTGTTTGCTTGATCGTTTGAGTTTTGGTCTGGAGCCGCGCCGGAATGAAGCAGTGCGGCGTAACGAGCGGAATGGACTCCCGGTGCGCCATTCAGCGCATCAACCGTCAACCCTGAATCTTCGGCCAGGACCAATTCTCCCGGCGCAAGATGGCTGTAATACTCAGCCTTGATTCGGGCGTTTTGCTCAAAAGTGGTTCCATCTTCAATAGCAGTTGGCACTTCCGCCATACGAGGCAAAGGATCCAGAGCAAGGGCCAAAGCTTGCGCTGCTTCGCGGAACGCACGTATTTTCCCCGGATTGGTAGTGGCTAGATAGATTTTGGACATTTAAAAATCAACCGCAAAGATTCTGCGGTATCAGTGCACGGCCAGGAATCCAAAAAGAGCAACGCCAATTCCCAGAATAGTGGTAATGAAAGATAGCTGCCAGAATAGCTTCATTTCGGCAAGCAGGGCTATTGAGCAAAGCACAATCGAGATTTCCAGAAAGAGCTCTGCGCCGTCATAGTAATTGGCTCGCCGCTCAATCAAATCTCTTTCGCGCTCCATTTCCTTTGCGCTGTCCTGGATATCTACTGCGCCGGGCTTGTGGCTGGAAGACTTACTCTCGTGCTGTTCATTAGCCGCGCTCGCTTCTTTACCCTGCTCTTTAACGTTCTCGTTCTTTTTGGGAGATTCCTGCGTAGGTAATGTCTCGTTGACGTTTTTCTCTTTGCCGCTGGCTGCGGATTCGGTTGGTGTTAACAAAGAACGCAACAGCGCGGAATCCTTGGCCGGACCGTTGCATCCGTGCTCGGACGGAGTGCCGCACTCCTCATCCTGCGATTTTTTGGAGTCCTTAAGCGCCAGATCTTTGCCGTTGGGCAACAGCGCCGCAAGCTCGGCTATGGCGCCATATTCGTGGGCGCGACTGTGTTTTGCCTGGTAGAAGTTCCACTCGTCCACAATCTTGCCCTGGATCAGGCCTTCTTCAGTATGAGCACGATGGCCCATCAATGTGGCTATGGCCAGCAAAACTGCCACAATTGCCATCGTGAGTCCGATTCCTTTTTCACCACGCTCGTGCGCGTGCTCCGCGCCTTCTTTAAGCTCTTCTTCTAAGCTCATTGCATCCTTCCTCGGCAGGGTTGTCGCTGAAAGCATTTTGGGGCGAAAGATTATTTATCCGGATTTCGCGTAATCATCTTCTTTATTTGAATTGAACTTGAGCAATCAATTCCGATGAAGAAACTTGAGCCGCTTCTGTGGCCGGGCGTGGGCCGGTACATCATCATATTTCAGGACACTAATCGAGCCATCCACTTCCAGCACCGCCAGTGCTGCATCGTCAATGCAACCAATTCCGTGCTCGCGCAGGGCGCGGTTCAGTTCGTCCATGGAAATGTGCTCTTTTGCCATATGCGCGGCAATACATTCGCCATTGTGGATCAAGAGCGTTGGCGACCCCTGGATCATTTTTCTGAACCCACGATTTAATCCGGAAATTTCTGCCAGCAAAAAATTCAGGGTCAGCAGGACCAGAGCTGCCGTAGCGCCCCCCATGAGCGATGTATCCGGGCCAGTCATGGCATTTTGCACTGAATTGCTGAGAAGCAGCAGCAGCGTGAGGTCAAAGGGCGTCATCTGGCCAACCTCGCGCTTTCCCGTGAGCCGAATGCCTACCAAGACCAGCGCATACACCACCGTGGTGCGCAGCACGATATCCAAAACCGTATGCCAGTTTGTGAGCATTGCGCCGATTGTAAATTTTCAGCGTCAAATTGCAAATTTGAAGTTTTTAGGCAAAATGATAACCGATTGGGCCGACTTACCTTTTCTTCATCGGTGTACAACCCTTCGCTGGAGCGGCAGGGGACAGATTTAGGCAGCTTTGCTAAAATGATTGAGTTGTCCCCGCAACCCTGCGCGCCCTTAGCTCAGCTGGATAGAGCGTCTGACTACGAATCAGAAGGCCGGGAGTTCGAATCTCTCAGGGCGCGCCATAAAATCAGTAACTTACCGTTCCTCATCCCATCCTGCTAAAGCCACTGTGACTGTTACATCAAGAATTTGTGTTTGTTTCTGTGATCGATGAAGGCTTTGATGCGCCGATGTCAGAATGCATGTATTCCCTTGTGGGCATCAGGTCTTCATGGCCCATCGCGTCGCGCACACGAGGGCTGGGTCCTTGGTTTCTGACATTGCCAAGCTAAATGCGTCGCGGGCAGGAGGCGCGCAAGTACGAAGCTGACGCCAAGGGAAATGAAGTCGCGATTAACGACTATATCGACATTGGCGCATTCGCCAAGCCCGCAAGGACAAGTATGGGGACACGCTCTATCCCGAACGCGAGCACATCACGCAGGCTGAGTCGACTTTTACGTTTGTAACGAGATCGCTGCCGGAAAAGGCCGGCATAGATGGTTCGCATTGCTGATTGGTCGTGTCCTCGATGACAACGCAAAGACCGTGAGACTTGTAAGTGGGAAATAGCGGACAATCAATGGGATAAGCCGTAATTGCCGCAACATTCGATCATCGACGCCCGTTCCTCTTGACCTGTGAAAATCGTGCATCTGCTTGTCAGGAAAGCACTTCGACTTACAATCCGGCAAATCACTCCAATGGCCGCGTCGTTCCGCTTCATTCACACTTCCTGGTTGCTGCGTTGAATTCAATATGATTCTGAAAGAGGGCACATCTCGGCAGCCTTTATTCCAAGCAGAGAAGTACCGGTTACAAGAAGAATGCATCCTAAGTTTAGAAGCCCAGAGCCGCGCTTTGCGATTTGTGGAGCCGGTAATTGCAATCGAACGCCGCCCGGGCTTTCACCGGTTCCAATTTTCTATTGATAGAGCAGTCTGTCTGGGTCCGTCCTGAGCGCTTGCTCCAATTCGCGCGTTCCGGCCCATTTGGGAATGACTTTTTCAACCCCGAAAACGTTGCAGAATTCGTGCTCTCGTTGTTCCAGCACTGTCCAAACAATCACGCGTATGCTGCGCAGGCAGGGATTGGATTTCCAATAACGTAGCACGTCAAAACCACTGTCGACCGAGAAGCCAAGGTCGAGGAGCATTAGATCCGGCTTGGCCGCCTTTCCATCTAATATCTCGGATAGTCGCAGTAGTGCGGCTGGAATGTTGCTCATCACATCCACTTGGGCCACTCCCAGGCGCTGCAGTACACCGATGCAGGTGTTCAAATCGCTAAGGCTATCTTCCACCACAAGCACCTTTATGGGCACCTGCTGCGAGTCATTCAAGCAATGGGTGTCCATGCTGCCTTTGCCAAATGGCGCTGTTGCCAGCCAAGCATCAAGTTCAGCGGCGACGGCCACCACAGCGCTTCTGCTTTTGCCACGGGGACGACGAATCGGCAAGCCAAGTTCCAATTCCCAGCGCTGCACGGTACGCACCCCGCGACTCAGGTGCTGGGCAATCTCCTTCCATCCATTCAGAACTTTCACTTTATTTTCCCGATTTTCCATGCTGAGTACCTCCGACCATATATCCTTGACGCTTCAGTTCGACAGCCTTGTCACCGTTACGAATGAGCAGGTTGCGAGGGCGTGATTGAAAGCCTGTTTATATGGTAGCCGGTAAGGTCAAAACAAATTACGTTGACGCATCTTGGCGTCTAAGAAGTTTCGGGCACATCATAAAATTCTAATCTTGTTGTATCGCCCCCGTACCGCGCTTACCCTATGGGTATCGAACGCCGTCGGGGGCTTTTGCTCTGACTCCCATTATTTGTGGCATTCTTAGGCATAAACCACCACATCAAAGGCTACGGTACTGTTGAGGGATCGCGTCACAATCTAACTTGGTTCAATCAATTCAATTCAATTCATAGGAAACAGAAATTCATTTCAAAAGGCGAGCCGTAATGCAGCGCGGAAGTTGCGCCACAACCGCCACAGCAGGCTCGCGTGGGAAAAAATCAGTAACTTACCCGTCCAATTCCTATCTGCATAAAACCACTATGGCTGTTACCTCACGAATTTTTATTTCTCTCTGTCAGGCTGGATAGAATTATTCTCGAGCTGTTTCATTTTGGAGCTACTCTGCACTTTTTTTTAGATTTAACTGCCCGAATGATTGATCTATGCCATTATCATCCTAAGCCAGCAATAAAGTTAAAAGCGCTCTACCCCGACATCTGAACCAAAGGAGCGCCCGAATCAGAGGCTGTAACAGCTAACCATGATGTGCAGTCGCCTGCTCGCACGAGACAGGTTTTGCTAAGTTTGCCTAGAATGACGCGAAATATTACCAACATGCTTGTACTCACGCGATATCTTTCTCTTCTTTTTGTCCTGCTCATGAATTTTTCGCTTCAGGCACTTTCATCTGAGTCTGCGGTGCTGGTGGAAGGAACAGTTATCAACAAGCTGACTGGCACACCTGTGAAAGGCGCCCACGTGATCTACACCAGGATCGCCACTGGCGCTGATCCAGCTGCTTCGCCCATCAGCAGAGACACTGATATTCAAGGCCACTTTCATCTTGAACTAACGTCCGGACAATATCGGTTATGGGTGGAGAGGGAAGGGTTTGCTCGCCAGAGTTACGGCTCATCAGTTCCGGAAGGCACGGGGAGCTTACTGACGGTTTCAGCAGGGCAGGAGCTTCGCGATCTTGCATTTCGAATCACTCCGTTGGGTGCGCTTTCCGGTCACGTACTCGATCAAGACGGAGATCCTTTAGAGGGCGTTGGAATTCAGGTCTTGCGCGTGAGCTATTCCAGCGGCATGCGACAACTTATTCCTGTGGCCGGTTCGAGTTCCAACGATCGCGGAGAGTACCGTTGCTATGATCTTCCTGCTGATCGCTACTTCGTACTTGCCACGCCGAAAGGTTCGCCGCTTTCGCATTCGGTGGATGCGGGCGCGATCGTTCCTGAGGTACAGGATGTTTATGTGCCGCTCTATTATCCAGGTGTCCTCGAACTAGAGTCTGCGTCCGCCATTCCTGTGCCTGAAGGCGGAGATATTCAGCAGATAGATTTTCGATTGCAAAGCATCCGTGCCTCCACATTGCGAGGGCTCGTTTCCGGCGCAGTGAAACCTGATGCAAATCCTATACAGGTGGTTCTTGCCTACAATGATCATGGCTTCGCTTCTTATATTGGTCGATCGACTGCTGCTGTGGATCCGGCTACAGGAAAATTTGAGATCAGACGTGTTGCTCCAGGATCGTACTTTCTGATTGCTACTCAATTGATGAAGGGAGAAGTATTCTCCGCCAGAGTTCCGGTTGAGATCTCGGCAGACGTTCCGCCGCAAGACGTTACGCTCCACATGTCGCCAGCGGTAGAGACTCACGGGACCGTGCTGATGGAAGATGCCTCGGCGGTTCCTGCCAATCTTGTTGTGCGATTGTTACCGGCAGAAGGGCTGTTCCCTGGCCCTCCGCCTGCGTCCCCTGTGAATCCAGACGGAAGCATTCGCCTTGCCGGAGTACTGCCCGGAACCTGGGTATTATCAGTGGACCATTTACCCGAGAGCGTCTGGATCAAGAGTGTAAGTTTCGGTGACATACGGGCTTCCGGGGCGCAATTGAACGTTCCAGTCGGTGCCCGAGGGCCGCTGCGTGTTGTCTTGGCAGCAAAGGGTGGCCAGGTTTCAGGAGTTGTGGGCGAAGAGGGGCAGCCTCGACAAGCGACTGTGGTGCTTGTGCCCATGGAGTCCGAGCTGCGGCTTTCACCACATGCATATCGTTTTTCTGCTACCGATAGCCGTGGCGCCTTCACCTTCAAAGGAGTTCGTCCCGGTAGCTATCGGTTGTTTGCCTTTGAAAGCATTGCTCCTTTTGCCTGGATGGATCCGGCAATTCTGAACAGTGTGGAAGACCTGGGCCAGGACCTTGTGGTTAATGCGAGCGAACAATCGACACTTCAGCTCAAAGCTATACCCTATGAAGCTGTGCTGCCATCGCGTTGACCGTTCTGTTCACGCTGGCCTGAGTTCCATTTTGAAACTGCATTCTGTCAGTTTTCACTTTTCGCAATCCAGGAGAAGAATGCTTGTCGAGAGAAGTTTCTAATTAAGTCTCACCTTAAGGAGACTGACCTCTATGAAAAACCCGTTGTCCCGCATGCTGACGAGATCTCTCGTGTTAAAGAGCTTGTTGTTGCTGTCGTTATTGACTGCTTCTGTATTCGCCTCAGCACAAACGGCTGGATACGATCTGTTGCAAACCGCATCAGGCGCTTCCATCAATCTTACTTCGGTTGGCTTGGGCAATGTGCCGCTGAACGGCGTACCAATTCAAAGCGCCACCGGCACTACAGACACGATCATGCATCGTACGCAGGACGTGCCCCAGGGCGGCGGAACGGTACCGTTGGAAGTAACCGCGCTGTTCATGAAAAGCGCGTCAAGCGTCACCTTCAATGGACAACCGGTAGATGTCTATGTGACCATCAACAATTCTGGCGGAAAAGTTTCCACCAGCGTATTGCCGCAGCCGGATTCTCTTTCCGGGTCCACTGGAACTATGACGGTACGTACGGATGGGACATTTGATTCCAGCTTTAACGTGAATGCGGATGTGATCTTTGTGAAAGCCGGTACCAGCGTTACGAATTCAGCGAATTACGTTGGGCATCAGCCAGCCTCCACAATCTCGCTGAGTTCCACGAACTCCACTTACACCACATCGGCGCCATCTGGATATCCAAACTCCGCAACTTTCCCATCCGGCGGAATATACCCGAGGCCGATACATAATGCACCGCACCCGGTTATTCCAAGCAAGTGCGCCACTGGGACCCAACCTGCAAGCCCACAGTCGCCTTCTACATCCGCGGCTACTAAACAACCTACTGGCTCAGCGATTGCTGTCGCACAGTGCGTCTCTACTGTTCAATAACTGAATAGGCCTTCCTAAGCGGCGCGTTTGCTGCACAAAGTAAGCGCGCCGCCACTTCTCCGGAACAAGCAAGGCCGCTCTGGCCTGCAGTGCGATGTTCCCGTTTTGGGACGAAATGCAAAAAAAAATCAGGGCTGTTTTCGATTGGCTATTGCTAACGTAATTGCCAACGTCGTAATGTGGATTTCTCTAATCTCGGAGCTGATAGGGCGGCGCCGAGAGGAGAAAAGTTTGATCGGCTCGTGTGTCGCAGCCAGCATCAGGTCAGCATGGGAAGTTCACCTGCTTGTACTTTCAAGACTGCGATCTTTCTCGCCTCACAAATCAAGGGTTAAGGTCACACATCCCTGTAAGTGACGGGGCGAAGCTGCATCACTCGCAGCAACCAACATTGCCATCGTGGGCACCCTCCATACATTTGACTCATTTCTGCCGCAGTGGTTTGTGCTGTTCGTCCGCACAAATCAGGAAAAAATCACTGCGTCACGGCTCGATCACCTGCAAATCGAGCACTTCCTTCCGTGCTTCCGCTCCCTGCGGCAATGGAAAGACCGCCGTGTAACGCTGGAAGTGCCACTATTTCCTGGCTACGTTTTTGTCCATCTGCCGCACGCGGAGCGCATGCGCGTGCTCACGTTGCCGAATGTTCTGTATTTCGTTGGCTCCGGCAGCGCTCCCGCAGTCCTCTCTGAAGAAGAAATTGCGTGGATCGGACGCGGGCTGCAATCCGGCAACGCAACGCCGCATGAATGTCTCAGTGAGGGACAACGTGTAGTGGTTACCGCAGGCGCGCTGGCGGGACTTAAAGGTTTTTTGGTGCGGAAGGTGAACAACACACGCGTTGTAGTTTCGCTCGATTCCATTGGACGCGCGTTTGCCGTTGAAGTCGATCTCCAATCAGTGCGGGCGCTCGACAGCAAACCCTTAATTATCGATCAACCGTTGCCACAAAAGTTTCCTGCCCAACCTTCGCAGGATCAGCCAATAGAAATTCAACGTATTTCATCTGGTACTCGGCGTTAGCAATGTTGCCAGTCCTGAACAAACTCTTAAGCATCGACGGGAGCGAAGTTACGTTCGCGCGGCGTGGATTCTCCAGCGTTAGACCGGAAATTCGCGACCGGCTGGAACATGTTGGCACCGTTTTTCTGGCCGGCTATCACGCGGGCCTGCAAGAGGACGAACCAGAAGCGCTGACCGGCAGGCTCGAGCAAGTCGCTTCAGAGTATCGCGGATTCGCCTATGAAGGCGCTGCCATGGCGCTAGCTCTTCGGGATGCTATTGTCCCAGGATCCAGCCGTCTGACGGAATTTATAGCAAGTCAAGGAAAACGCCATATTTATATGCTCCACGTAGGCGCAGGATGGGCATATGCCAGGTTGCCGTGGTTGTGCTGGCGCATTGAAACATTCATTCGCAAATTAGATCCCGTACTCGGCTGGCTCGTGCTGGATGGCTATGGATTTCACCAGGGATACTTCCATTTCAAAGCGCCTGTAGACTCCGGCGCCAATCGCCTCTCGATGGATGCGCGTCATGTTTTCTATCAAGGCTTAGGACGCAGCTTGTGGTTTGTCCACGGTTGTGACTTTCATCAGATATCGAAAATGATTTTGGATTTTCCGGCAGTCTATCAAAGCGATGCATGGAGTGGTATCGGTTTGGCCTGTGCGTATGCTGGCGGCGCAGCGTCGTGCGAAATGAAAGAAGCAATTTCACTCGCGGGCCCCTTCGATTCCGCTCTTGCGCAGGGTGCTGCTTTTGCCGCCAAAGCCAGGCAATTAGCCGGCAATCAAGCCTGGCACACAAAACAAGCGTGCGATGTTTTAGCCAATATAAGCGCAGAGCAGGCTGCCGCGTTATGTGACAGCGCGCTGGCGCAGGTCAACAGGAACTCTACTTCACCATATCAGCAATGGCGAGAGCTGGTGCAGAACCATTTTTCATCTTCACGAAAGTTACTGCGAAGGAATTCACATGACTATGAAATCTTCCAACCATTGGTTTCGGCTCAACCTGACTAAAATTGCGGCCGCCCTGATCGTGCTTGTCCTGTTCTTTCAGGCACGGGAACCAGGAATTTCCGCAAGCGAGCGCAGCACGCTTGCCTCACGGTTTCATTTTGTCCGCTACACGCTGCCAGATAACACAGCCGCGCCGTCGAAAACTGTTCGCGCGGTACATCCGAGCCTTAAACGCATCTCTGCATGGATCTCATCTGTGGGAGCAGGGGTGGCGGCAGGCGACCTCGATGGCGACGGTCTGGCCAATGACATCTGTCTGGTTGACCCGCGGACTGATCAAGTGCGCATTGAACCCGCGCCGACGACCGGAGATCGCTACCCGGCTTTTGATCTGAGACCAGCCCGGTACGATGCTTCCAAGATGGCGCCGATGGGCTGCCTTATTGGCGACGTCAATGAAGATGGCCTACTTGACATTGTGGTTTATTACTGGGGGCGTACTCCCGTTGCGTTTCTTCGCACATCAGGAACTCCCGGCCACAAGACACGCCTTACAGCGGAGGACTTCCAGGCTATTGAACTGGTTCCCGGAGAAGAGCGTTGGTATTCAAACGCTGGTCTTTTTGCCGACATTGATGGTGATGGTCATCCTGACCTGATCATCGGCAATTATTTTCAGGATGGTGGACACATTCTTGATGCTACAGCCTCCGGCGTTGAGAGCATGCATAACACTAAGTCGCGATCATTCAATGGTGGCAGCAAGCATATCTTGCGATGGAAGGAAGGTCACGGCGGCGATCATCCCACTGCGCATTTTGAAGAAGTAAAAAATATTTTCCCGCCAGAAGTGGAGCACGGCTGGACGCTGGGGGCTGGAGCCGCTGATCTAGACGGCGATCTGCTTCCGGAGCTTTATTTCGCTCATGACTTTGGCCCGGACCGTTTGTTACACAACGTCTCCACGCCCGGTCACGTCGCTTTCACCCTGCTAGAAGGGCATCGCGGCTTTACCACCCCTGCTTCGAGCGTATTAGGGCACGATTCATTCAAAGGCATGGGCGTGGATTTTGCCGACGTAAATGGTGACGGCATCCCCGACATTTTTGTCAGCAACATTGCGGATGACTATGCGCTTCAAGAAAGCCATTTTTTGTGGCTCAGCACGGGTGATCGCGACGCGATCAAGCACGAGAAAGCTCCGTACGAGCAAGCCAGTGAGCGCCTGGGCGTTTCACGCAGCGGCTGGGGATGGGATGCGCGCATGGCGGACTTTAACAACAGCGGCGCTTTCCAGATTGTGCAAGCTGTTGGTTTCATCAAAGGGAAAATCAATAGATGGGCAGAACTCCAGTCTTTGGGCACTTCAAATGACAGTCTCATCAGTGATCCGCGTCTCTGGCCGTCATTTCGTCCGGGCGACGATGTGAGCGGACAGAACGAAACGGTCTTCTTCGTCGAAGGTCCAGACCATCGTTACCACAATATTGCTGCGGAAGCGGGCATCGCCAGTCCAATGCTTGGCAGAGGAATCGCACTCGCCGATGTGGATGGAGATGGCCGCCTTGACTTCATCATTGCGGGGCAATGGGGCGAGTCATATTTGTTCAAGAATGAAAGTCCGGCAGGTAGTTTTCTGGCACTGCATTTGCTCTCACCTGTAAATGGTGGGCCAGATATTTTTCAGGAGCGCGTTGGGCACCCTGGCCCTGATCTGTATGGCAGGCCCGCTATTGGCGCCACCGCGGCTGTTCACCTGCCTGACGGACGCACGCTCTCCGCACAAGTGGATGGCGGCAGTGGGCACTCTGGAAAACGCAGCACAGATCTGCACTTCGGCCTGGGTGGAACTCAGCCTGACGCAACTCTGCAAGTTGATTTGGCCTGGCGTGATGCTACGGGCCGCGTAATAAGAAAGACAGTATCAATTCATCCTGGATGGCACACGATTGTGCTGGGCCAGTAAGAAAGGCGGAGAAAAATGGAAAAAATTATGACTCACGCAACTCTCAACTTCTATCCGCGCAAAGATCCCAGAATGCGTTTCTTCGCGCTTTGGTACTTCACAACTTTGCTTATTGTCTGGACCATTCTTGGCGATACCGTACTTGGTTTTGAGCAATCCTATGCTCAGCCTATCATCGGTGTGCTTGCGGCCTGTGTAGTGGCTTTTTTCCTGGAATGGCTGGATGCCCGGGTGCATCAGCGGACGCCAAGATTTGCCGGCAGCACTGCGAATGTGGTGAATTTTCTTCCTCCTTGCATCATTCCCGGACTGGCCTGCGCCATGCTAATTTATGCGAACGAGCGGCTTGCGCCTATTGCGTTTGCAGCCGCACTTTCATTGGCTTCAAAGGTGCTTTTCCGTGCACCTATTGGCAATGGTCAGACACAGCACATTTTCAATCCTTCCAACTTTGGCATCACCATAACGCTCTTCCTGCTTCCTGCCGCAGGTCTTGCCCCTCCGTACCAATTCACGGAAAACATTACGGGCGTGGGGCACTGGCTGCTTCCAGCCGCGATCCTGATCACTGGAACGATCATTCACGCGAAATTTACGGGAAGACTCCCCCTGGTGCTTGCCTGGTTTTTTGGCTTTGCGGCGCAAGCCCTGATTCGAAAAATGATTTACGGCATGCCCCTGGCGGTGCCATTCCTTCCCATGACCAGCGCTGGTTTCATTCTGTTTGCGCTCTACATGATTCCTGATCCAGCCACGACTCCTATCAAGCGCGCTCGACAGGTGGCATTCGGGCTCTCCGTCGCAATCATCTATGCCCTTCTGCTCGTGGTCCATGTGGTATATGGGCTCTTCATTGCGCTGGCACTCACCAGTGCAACCAGAGGCTTGAGCCTGCATGTATCCGCGTTGCTAAAACGTAAGAGTGCGGCCAGGGCTGAGGCAATCGAGCCGGTGCGCATTCCGGCAGCAGCCGCTGAGGCGGCGCAGTTAAAACAGGCATGAGTGAAATTGCCATCGTCGGTATGGCGTGCCGCTACGCTGAGGCACACTCCCCACGCGAATTGTGGGAGAATGTGCTGGCGCAGCGGCGCTCCTTTCGTCGCATTCCGCGATTGCGTCTGAATCTGGCGGACTATTCCGCACCGCAACAACACGAAGACGCAATTTCGGTCACGATGGCAGCAGTGCTTGAAGACTATGAGTTTGATCGCGTGCGCTTTCGGGTCTCTGGCGATACTTTTCTTTCCACTGATCTCTCTCATTGGTTGGCGCTTGATGTCGCAGAACAGGCCTTTGCCGATGCTGGGATGTCAAATGCCAATGCCGGCCAACGTGAGCGAACCGGCGTTTTTGTGGGCAACACGCTGACCGGAGAGTTCTCGCGCGCCAATCTGATGCGCTTGCGCTGGCCTTACGTTCGGCGCGTGATCAGCGCTGCGCTCCAGAATGGCGGCGGAAAACTTTCTAACGATAACGCCCGCTTGCTCACGGAGATCGAATCGCTTTACAAGAGCCCTTTTCCTGCCACTACTGAGGACTCACTGGCGGGTGGCCTTTCCAACACGATTGCCGGAAGAATCTGCAATTATTTTGATCTTAAAGGCGGCGGGTACGTGGTGGATGGTGCTTGTGCGTCCAGCCTGTTGGCAATTGCCAATGCCTGTTCCGCGCTGCAAGCCGGCGATGTTGATGTGGCTCTGGCCGGCGGCGTTGACCTCAGCCTGGATCCATTTGAGCTTGCAGGATTTTCCAAGCTGGGCGCGCTGGCCGGCGAGAAGATGCGAGTATTCGATGAGCAGTCGTCAGGGTTCTGGCCGGGAGAGGGCTGCGGATTTGTCGTGCTGATGCGCCGTGAAGAAGCCATTGCGCAGCAGCATCTTGTTCGCGCTGTGATTCGCGGCTGGGGCATTTCCTCTGATGGCAGCGGCGGCATCACGCGACCGGAGGTGTCTGGGCAAGTTCTCGCTCTGGATCGCGCCTATAGGCGAGCAGAATACGGTATTGATTCTGTTGCGTATTTTGAAGGGCATGGAACAGGGACTTCCATTGGCGACGCCGTCGAGTTACAGGCGCTCTCGCAGGCACGACGTGCGGCAAGTGATCATGCCACAGCGGCGGCGATTGGATCGGTGAAAGCCAACATTGGCCACACTAAAGCGGCAGCCGGAGTGGCTGGCCTGATCAAAACTGCAATGGCTCTGCAAGCAAAAATCGTGCCGCCAAATACAGGCTGTGACCATCCTCATTCCGAACTCAAAGAGGAGCGCCCTGCATTGCGCATCATGCGTAAAGGTGAGTTGTGGCCGGACGAAGCGCCGGCGCGTGCCGGAGTTAGCGCATTTGGATTCGGCGGAATTAACACGCATGTGACGCTTGAGGCTGCGGACCAATCTCGGCGCAGGAGCTTTACGGGATTTGAACAGCAAAGGCTTTCAGCCGCGCAGGATTGTGAGCTTTTCTTGCTGCAAGCCGCAGACTTGAATGACATGGCCGCACAGTTGGATGAAATTGTCATGGTCGCCAATGAGATTTCTTACGCGGAGATGACCGATCTGGCGGCCCATCTTGCCAGCAAATTAGATGGTCAACAAAGGCCATTGCGCGCCGCGTGTGTCGCATCGACTCCACAGGAATTGGAGCAGGGCATGAAGGCGTTGCGTGATAGTTGTACATCCGGCAGCACGACGAAAATGGATTGTAGCCAGGGGATATTTCTCAGCAAGGCTCACACCCTGCCGCGCATCGGTTTCCTCTTTCCCGGACAAGCGTCGCCCGTGTATACCAACGGCGGAATCTGGTCGCGGAGATTCAGTGCTGTGGCCGATCTTTACGAGCGCGCCCACCTGCCGCAAGTGCTCTGCCTTGATACTCGGGTCGCGCAGCCTTGCATTGCCACAGCTTCAATGGCTGGATTGCAATTGCTGCGCTCTCTTGGAATCGAGGCGAACACGGCTGTTGGCCATAGCCTGGGAGAAATCGTCGCGCTCGGCTGGGCGGGCGTCCTTGATGAAGAAACTCTGTTGCGAATGGTTGCAGAGCGGGGACGCTTGATGTCCCAATTGGGAGACCCGGCAGGTAGCATGGCATCCATTCAAGCGGCTTGTGAAGATGTGCGGCATCGGCTGAACGGTGATCCTATAGTTGTGGCGGCAGACAACGCGCCCACACAGACAGTCGTTTCCGGAAAAGCGTTTGCTGTAAAACGCTTTCTCGGCAGCCTGAGCGCTCACGGAATTACCGCGACCATGCTGCCCGTTTCGCATGCATTCCACTCTCCATTGATGGCGGATGCGGCGATTGCTTTCTCGGGTTATCTAAAATCGGAACAGCTTAGTAATATCAATAAGACAAAGCGCGTCGTCAGCACAGTGACGGGAACCGCTGTTGAAGAGAATGCCGACCTGCGTCAACTCCTCACGGACCAGTTCACAATGCCGGTGCTGTTTGCAAAAGCCGCCCGACGGTTAGCCGCGGAAACAGATTTTCTGATTGAAGTGGGACCGGGATCGATATTGACGGACATGGTTTCCCGACAATTTGATATTCCCGCTGTTGCGCTCAATGTTGGCGGCGATTCACTGCGAGGTTTGCTGACCGGCGCAGGAGCAGCGTTTGCTCTTGGCGCACCGGTTCGCCCCCAAGTTCTCTTTGCAGATCGCTTTCATCGGCCGTTCGACTTGCAGCATAGACATAAGTTCCTACAGAATCCGTGTGAATCCATTCCGGAAACGAGTGCCCCCAAGGCGATTGCACCCATTCTTCCGGAGGCGGCCAAGGTGCTGGCTGTTGCCACGACTACGCCGAAAATATCTGTATTGGAGACACTTCGCAGATTGATAGCGAAGCGCACGCAACTTCCATTCGAGACGATTCTGCCTGAAAACCGCTTCCTGGATGATCTTCATCTCAACTCGATCAGCATTAGCCAGATAGTGCTAGAAGCCGCGACGCAATCAGGATCAGTTGCGCCTGTTTCTCCTGCGGAATTCACCAATGCCACGTTGGCTGAGACTGCGGAGATATTGGAGCGTAACCGACATGGCGCGACTTCCCGTAGCGAGCAAAAGTATCCAGCCGGAGCAGAGTCGTGGATTCGAACTTTAGGAATTGAGCTGGTGGAAAAGCCACTGCGGCCTTCTTCTAGTCAGCGAAGTGGATTGGGGCAGTGGCAAATAATTGCAATGGAACAAACCCAGTTCACAAAATCTCTGACGCAGCGGCTTGAATCAGTTTCTGCCAGAGGCCTTATTTGCTGCGTGCCCAGCGTGCGAACAGCCGAGTCTGCGGAATTCTTGCTGCGCGCAGTTCAGCGATGTGTGAGAGAGAAGGTCGGGCAAGTCATTTTTGTCCAGCATGGCGGCGGCGCCGGAGCCCTTGCTCGTTCGTTGTTCCTTGAACATCGCGAGATGACCGTTACCCTAGTGGATGTTCCAGAGCTCTCAGAGCAAATGGCTCCTTTGATCGTGAGCGAGGCGATGGCCTCATCCGGGTTTACTGAAGCTGTTTATGGCGCGGATGGAATCCGGCGCGAGCCAACCTTGAAAGTCCTTTGGCCCGAGCCGAACAACTCAGCGAATTCTCTGAGCGCCAATGACTTGCTGCTGGTTTCAGGAGGTGGCAAAGGAATTACCGCTGAGTGCGCTCTCACTCTGGCGCGCTCTTCCGGATGCCGTGTGGCTTTGTTGGGCCGTTCGAACCCTGAGACCGATGAGGAACTTCGGAATAATCTTCAGCGTTTTCACAATGCCAATGTGGGGTTCGGATATTTTCCAGTTGACCTCACGAATGAGAAATCCGCACTGGAGACGATTCAACGAATCCAAGCGGAAATGGGAGCGGTGACGGCTGTATTTCATGGAGCAGGTGTCAATGATCCCAAACAGCTGGAAGAACTGACTGAGCACAATCTGCGAGTCACCCTGGAAGTAAAAGTGACTGCGCTGCGCAATATCCTCAAAGCTTTGGACGCGACGAATCTTGGTCTGCTGCTTACCTTTGGCTCAATCATCGGCAGAACCGGGCTCCAGGGTGAAGGGCATTACGGACTGGCTAATGAATGGCTCAGGATGGAAGTAGAAGAGTGGCAGCATCAGCATCCTGCTTGCCGATGCTTGAACCTGGAATGGTCAGTGTGGGGGGGCGTGGGAATGGGCCAGCGGTTGGGCGTTCTGGATTCTCTGCAGCAACAGGGAATTACGCCGCTGCCGCTCGATCAAGCGATTAGCTACTTACCGGAGTTGCTTGCATGGAAAACAGCGCCTGTTTCATGCATCGTTACGGCCCGAACAGGGAATTTGCCGACGCTTAGCTTTGGCCATTCTTATTTGCCTTTCCTGCGTTTCCTGGAAAATGTGCGTCTGCACTATCCCGGGATTGAGTTGATCGCCGATTCGGAAATTTCCACCGACACTGATCCGTATCTGAAAGAACATTGTTTTCAGGGAGATCAAATCTTCCCAGCCGTTATGGGCATGGAAGCAATGGCACAGGTGGCAAGCGCTTTGGAAAAGACTGACCATGCCCCACAACTCCGCAATCTGCGCTTCAATCGCACAATCGTGGTTCCCAAACACAAATCGATTGTGATGCGGGTAGCTGCTGTGCGCCGCCGTCCCGGAGTGATTGCAGTTGCGGTGCGCAGTTCAACAACGTCGTTTAATGTCGATCATTTCATCGGTGAGTGCATTTTCGGCGCTGATTCAAATGACAATACAAAATCGGCTGTGACTAAAATAAGCCAACAAAAAATACTTCCGCTTGTTCCTGATGGCGATCTTTACGGGCGTATTCTTTTTCATCAGGGCCGATTCCGTCGCATCACGGCATACCACGAACTGGAAGCCGGGCGCTGTGTTGCGGAGATCCATGGTTCTGGAAATGAGCAATGGTTCGCGCGGTATCTCCCTGATGAAATGCTGCTGGGTAGTGCCGCATCGCGGGATGCAGTCATCCACTGTGTGCAGGCCTGCATTCCTCATAAGACCGTCCTGCCGACCGGAGTAAATTCCATTGTGACCAGCGCAACATGGACAAATGAGTCCGCAATCGTCACGGCCGAAGAACGCGAGCACGATGGCGATGATTTCATCTATGACCTAAAGGTAGAAGATTCAAACGGCGGTATTTGTGAACAGTGGAGTGGATTGCGGCTGCACGCAGTGGCACCGATTGAGATACAACAGCCCTGGCCGGCAGTCTTGCTTGTGCCCTATTTGGAGCGCCGGCTTGCCAAGATCCTGCCATCCGTTGATGTACGTATTTCCTTGAATGAAGCTGCGGCAAATCAGAATTTCGAATGTTCCTACCATCGGCCCGACGGCAAGCCGGAAGAACAGGCGCACCCCAAAATGCAAGTTTCCCATTCGCACTGCGGAAATTTGATTTTAACGGCGCGCTCGCAACAGACCATTGGCTGCGATATGGAGCAGTGCGCAAGCCGCGATAAGGCGTCATGGACAGGATTGCTGGGTGAGCAGTGGCTCTCAGTGGCGGAGATGATCGGCAGCGAAAACGATATTGGCCTGGATCAGTCTGCCACCCAGGTCTGGGCTTTGAAGGAAAGCCTGAGAAAATGCGGGGCAGCATTCGATCAGCATCTTCAGATCCAGAGCCAGACCTCAGATGGGTGGACCATTGTTTCGTCAGGCGAATTGCAGGGCGCGACTTTTCTGACATCCATTCAGGGTTTCCGGGAAAAGATTGCATTTGCCTTTGTAACGCGGCAGGCGTCATGAAGTTTTATGAATATAAGCAGATCGTTGGATTCGAAGAGACGAATTTGACGGGGAACGTGTATTTCACCAATTACTTCCAGTGGCAGGGAAGAGCACGAGAACATTTCCTTCGGGAATATGCTCCTGAAATCCTTCAGCAACTGGAGGAAGGGCTTGCGCTTATTACCCTCCATTGCTCGTGCAGCTTTCTGGATGAAGTAAGGGCCTTCGATGAGGTGACGGTGCGAATGTTTCTGGAAGAGATGCAGCAGAACAGGATCACGATGCGGTTTGAATACTGGCGAGATGCGGGCCAACCCGTGCTGGTGGCGCAGGGCGAGCAGCAGATAGCGTGCATGCGCCGTGCCGACGGACGTCTTACGCCAACACCCGTCCCGCACTGTCTGCGTCAGGCCTTGGCTGGGTTCCTTGAACCAGTTGCGTCCCACTGACGTCCATGCATGTCTCAGAGCGGAAAGGTTAAACGATTATGGACCAGCCAGTTGTACGTGAATCAACAACGAGGCTGCATTACGAATCGGTGAAGCGTGCCATCGCCGCGATGCGCGGGCAGATTGGGCAGCCATTGTCGCTGCGTTCGCTGGCAAAAATCGGCTTTGCCAGTCCATATCATTTCACGCGGACTTTCCGCAGCGTCACCGGCGTGCCGCCGCTCCATTTTCTTTCTGCACTGCGTCTGGATGCTGCCCGCACCCTGCTTCTGCACACCCGCCGCAAGGTCATCGATGTTTGTTATGACGTTGGCTATAGCAGCGTCGGAACTTTCACCCGGAGATTTACCAGCTCCTTTGGCGTGTCACCGCGCCAATTTCGCGCGCTTGCCCAATCGCAGGCCCGCCGCGCCATCCATAGCCACCACGTTTTCTCTGAATCTCAGGCAGAACTTCCGTCCGGTCCCAGCATTTCAGGGCATGTGATGATGCCGATCGGGTTCACGGGAATTGTTTGCGTAGGTCTGTTTGCTACGCCGATTCCGCAATCTAAGCCTTTAGCCTGCACGATTGCCGCACCAAATGGCGACTACCAGATGCAGGATGCGCCGCAAGGGAAATCATTTCTCTTTGCCCTGGGAATGGAACTCCCAATCCAGAGGC
Source organism: Terriglobia bacterium (assembly GCA_963831465.1). Taxonomy (GTDB): domain Bacteria; phylum Acidobacteriota; class Terriglobia; order Terriglobales; family Acidobacteriaceae; genus Angelobacter. The sequence continues at coordinate 74,387 of CAWHQH010000039.1, forward strand.
GAGACTTTTTCTGCCATGATTCGGTTTTGCGGGCAGGCGGACAGGCTCTATGTATATCAGGCAGTAACGTCTCTGGCGAAACCGATATGATTTTGCGGGCGCCTTTACCCACCGACCCCCCGATTCTTCTTTTCCTGGCTGACTTGTTGCAAAAGACCAAAACCGGACGAAGAAGGGTTAATCCGGCCGGTTCCATACCCGATTTTGGCGCAATATTGCCTGGACAATCTGGCGATCCCGAAAGAGCCGGGAGAATATCAAAACCGCTTTAGCCTTCCCCACAAAAGCTTTTAGAAAAATAACTATTTCGCATCGAGCCGGGTTTGAAAACCCGGTTTTTTATCGTTATAAGTACGACAGACGGACCAAAAAAGGCTTGACGACGCGTTAGAAGGCTAGGATCAGAATCTCTCACCCTACAGTAAACGCATCTGAAAGACGGTATGCGGAAAAGCTGCCCGCTGACAACAGATGATCTAATCGTCAAAAAAGTTAATCTCTTTCCAGGATTCTGCTAATATGTGCATATTAATTGTGAGTCTGGCTCACAAAATGTACTTTCCCCGAAGATCATGAAGGACTGGGGCTGGATGTTTTTGCGTTCTTATAGATCGTTGCGCGGCATTGTTCTTGGCCTGATGTTCTTTCTGGCCGGGACAGCCTGCTGCTGGTCTGATTCCTATGACCCGAATCCTTATGACGATGTCCCGCCAGTAGTTACGGTTGAATTCAATTACGTTCTCCCGAGCCTTGTTACTGTGAATGCTCCCAGTATCGGGGTGAACCCACCGCAATACATTGGTGTAAGAGCCTGTCGGCATCAGAATTTTGGGCCACAACTCTTTCTTAATGGCAGTACCGCTTCTCCTCTGTGCCAGAATCCCTCGAATTTAGTCATACCGCTCAGGCGCTAAACCATCTGTCCAATATTCTTGCGCCCTATGTGTGCTGCGAATCTGCTTTAGCCGGTTAAAACCTATCTGGCGGAGGCGCATCCGTCGCAGCAAATAATTCCAAAATATTCAAAAAGGGATGCATGAGCTTTCTCGCCAGAATGCGAGTTTGTATGCTCATCCCGCAAGAGATTGAACCACAGCAAGCTCAAGATTGATTTCTTCATCTCCCCTTTGCAGGGTGGTGAGGAACGCCGGAATCGGGCTTCCGGCATAAAAGTCGGGCATCGGCACTGGTAGCTGGCTGGGCACCGCGCATCAGCCAAAAGCCGTGTTTCGGTGCCCGACTTTCATCTTTCGGAAACAAGAGCAGCGCCATTGATTCGGGAGCAAGCGCACCCGCCATACTGAATCAGAAACCGCTGCGAGTACATACACCCTTGATTGTTTACTTTCAGTCTTGCCAGACTCAAGATAAGTTCAGAGAACATGCAGACACAGTGGGAATTCGCAAGTATGCTGAATATTCACGATCTGCGCAGGCCGATCACTGCTATCCCTGGTATAGGGAGCATCACGCAGTCAAAAAATGGCAACTTCTACTGACATCGCGATCAAGCCGGAAACAAAACTTGCCGGCAACAAACCCGCGGCCACCGCGATGCGACGGCTGGAATCGCTGGATGTTTTCCGCGGACTGACCATCGCGGGAATGATCCTGGTCAATGATCCCGGTGCAGCTTCTTACTGGCCGCTGGATCACGCCGACGAGCTGATGAGCGCGCATCCGTCCGGCTGGTATGCAGGAAAGTGGTGGATCGACGCGAATGGCTGGACGCCGACCGACCTGATTTTTCCTTTTTTCCTATTCATCGTTGGGACGTCCATGGTGCTGTCATTTGCGGCGCGGCGCGCGCGTGGCGACAGTCGGCTGGCGCTCATGAAGCACGCAGTGCGGCGCAGCGCGCTGATTCTGCTGATCGGCTACGCCATCCGCGTCCTGCCCTATGTTGACTTCTCCCACATGCGTTATCCCGGAGTCTTGCAGCGGATCGCCGTGGTGTATCTGTGCGCATCGGCAATTACGCTTTGGACGGCTCAACGCGGGCGCATCATCTGGATCGCCGGACTGCTCGCCGGTTATTACGCTGTGATGCGTTTCGTGCCGGTGCCGGGATGCGATCACGCCGCGTGGATGACGCAGCATTGCAGCCTGGCTGGATGGATTGACCGAAAGCTGATGCTCGGCCATCTTTACCGCCGCGATTTCGATCCTGAAGGATTGCTGAGCACCCTTCCGGCAATCGCCACGACGCTGCTGGGAACTCTAACCGGAGAATTTCTACGCAGTGCCACAAGCATGTCACATAAGCTGCGCGGCCTTGCCCTTGCCGGAGTTGCGGGTGTGGGTGCAGGTTACGCATGGCATCCCTGGTTCCCGATCTACAAGCCGCTGTGGACCAGTTCCTACGTACTTTTTACCGCCGGGGCCGGGTGCCTGCTGCTTGCGCTTTGCTGGTGGCTAATCGAGATGCGCGGATGGCGGCTTTGGTCGCGGCCGTTCCTCTGGCTGGGAATGAACGCCATCGTGGTCTATGCGCTCTCAACATTCGCCGGCAAACTGTGGACGATGATCAAGGTGGCTAACGGAGCGCAAACGATCACGGTGCAGGGCTGGGTTTATGAGCATTGGTTCGCTCCTTTTGCCCAGGAGAAGAATGCGTCGCTGGCCTTCGCGCTCAGCTTCACGGCCGTGTGGACGCTGGTGGCGTGGGGCTTGTATCGGAAGAAGATCTTTGTAAAGGTCTAGCCGTGAACATCACCCTAAGCAGTGTTCATGGCGAAAAAATACCTGAAGAGGAATTTTTTTTCGAACTCGACACTCTATCCGCCGTTTTTGTAAGTATATGATTTCAAGCTATGCAGGGCCATAATATGCCCAATAAGGAGCACTGAAAGTGTATCCGCGCCGAACACCTGCTTCAAACACAATGGCATTGATCGCGGGCATGTTGCTGATTTGGTTCGTCATGCAATCCAGAGCAGAGGATGCCAGCAATGCGGGACACCCTGCGGCGGCCAAAGCCATACTGTTCAACTCGGGAAAGGATCTTTGGGTAATCAATTCAGACGGGTCCGGACTCAAACAACTAACTCATTTCAAGTCCGATGAAGCCCGCTCTCACGCTTACCCGTCGCCTGACGGGAACAGGATTGCCTATGTAAACCACCGGCGCCTAGAAGGCAGCCCGCTGCTGCACCCCAACATATGGGTAATGAACGCCGACGGCTCGGGGGTTATGCCTTTGACTGCGGAGCTGAAGAGAACGTTTGGCCCGGTTGCATGGTCTCTTGATGGCCACAAGCTCGCCGCAGTATCTACTCTTACGGATTTCGACGAGGATCAGCAGATCAAGTATCTGACCAGCGATATTTTTATGGTGAATGCTGATGGGTCAGGCGCAAAGCTTCTTATCCACTTCGCTGAGCCTGACATCCATGTTCAGAGCGTATCCTGGTCGCCCGACAGCCGGAAGATTGCCTTCTTGTGGAACCGCTCTCTGTACGGCGATGATCACCACACGCTTAAGGGGCTAAATGAAAACATCTGGGTTATGGATGCTGATGGTTCACACGTCATCTCGCTGACCAAGTTCACCGGAATAACCCCTTGGATCTGGGAGATGGGATGGTCGCCAGACAGCCGGAGAGTCACTTACACATCCAGCCGTGCCCTCGACGGCAGCGATGCCGGTGGCGCCGGATTCAATATCTGGGTAGCGAATGCTGATGGTTCAGGTAGTCTTCCGTTGACCCGATTCAGGAATGTGAACTGCAACAATTTCAGTTGGTCTCCGGACGGATCGCGGCTCAGCTTTTCCTCAAATGACTCCCTTAACGGTAGTGACACAGCTACCGGTACCGTCAATATTTGGGCCATGAAGGCTGACGGATCTGCTCCCATGCCGCTGACCAGAGAGACGGAAATCGGGCCCAGCAATGATCGGCCGGCGTGGTCACCCGATGGGTCATTTATCGCATTTGCTTCCTGTAACAACCCCACCAGTGCAAAGCCCAGACTTTCCTCAGGCTGCAAGCTCTCGATAATGAAAACAGATGGCACGGACGCCAGGCAGCTTACAGACGAGAATGTTGGAGAGTTTCATTGGCGTCCCTGATTAGACTTGATCGTTCAGTTCTCCGGTTGGACAAAAGGAGGCGAAGGGGTAGCATGCTGGCCGCGTTTGCGCGCAGGCTGCCTACCGGCTCAACGCTGCTATACTCGTCGCCTTCGTCATCACCGCTTGTTGCTTCGGCGTCTCATCGCGCTTCGACTCAACCAGCTTCATATACTCAGTCAGCGTTACAAAGCGGTAGCCGCGCGCTTTCAGATCGGTGATCAGTTGCGGCATGATGGCCGCAGTGGTCGATAGCTCGTGGAAGGCGAGAATGTGCGTGTAGGTGCCTTTTTTCTCGCGCTGCTCAACTTGCTGTAAGACAGCATCTGGCAGAGACGGCTTAGGACATCCCACAGCCTTGCCAGCGCACAAATAGTCGAGCGAGTTTACGTCGCGCAGCGCCATGGGATTTTCTGACGAAATGGTCAGCACGCGATAGCCCTGCTTTTGGAGGTCCCGCCGCGCGCCATCGGTGAGAATCCAGTCCGGTGGGCGAACATACCGGGGCTGCGTGCCGGTAACGGCCTTGATGGCCTGTGCTCCGCGGTCCACGTCATGCATGACCCATTGCTCCCCGTTTTTCTTCTCTGCGCTGCGCAGTTCCAAATGACTGTAGGTATGGTCTTCCAGCTCATGGCCGCGCCGGATCAGACGCTCCGCTGCGTCAAGGCAGGAAACGCCAATATCTTCTTCATGCTTAGGTTCTCCCCACGTCTTGGGAGTAAGCCGCCAGCCGACCACAAAAAACGTCGCTTTGATGCCATTCTGGTCGAGAATATCGAACAGCCCAGGCGCAGGATGGTCGGTTTTTCGACCGAACAGGACATACGGCCGCGGGCCATCGTCAAATGTAAGCGCGATCAACTTGTCAGTCGGGGAAACGGAAGTCGTTTTAGCCACTGGGCGGATGGTGGCGGCTGGAAGCATTTGGGACGCTAAGCTGCCTGCAGCACTGCGGGTAGCAACAGGAGAGGCATTATTGGGATCGATGCCGGGCCGAAGCTTATTAGGACCAAGATTATTGGAGCCAAGATGGTTAGGACTTGCGCATGCGCTAAGAAAAGAGACAGCGGCAATCGACAACAAAAATCTAACGTAGCCCATCAAAATCACCCCGACAGATCCCGGTTCATTTCCCGGAAAACGGTTCAACTCCAAAACTTGTGCGGGGAGACGGAATGAAATACGAAGCGGCTATGGCAGATCGGTTATTAATTTTTTACCACGAGCAAGCTCAGTTGGTTAGAGTCCAAAGGTCTTCGACGAAAGTAACGGAAAGCCCGGGTAAACAGGTTATCAAGCCGGTAGACACAAGGAGCTCTGGAGATTGCCAGAATTGAAACATCAAGAAATGCCTGACACGGTGATCGCGATCGCCAAGATCGGAAAGAAGGGAGTGAAATACTCTCTTTTTAGTACCGCATTCGCATCCAGCCGACTAAAAGCACATGCCGCGCGGGAAATCACTTCGGCACCTTATGGGTGGCTGCGGTCCAAGCGGCAACTTGTCCCAAATTGGGAACCGGCCATCACAGAAAAAATCGAGAATCGAATCTATTTTGACAAACATCCAACCTGCTCGTTAAGATACGTTTTCGCATGAGAACGCTTCGCCAGATGCCGATGTGTACGAACAGCGCATGTTGTTCGTTTGTCTTGTTCAGCACATCTGGCGGGTGATTTTAGAGCGGCAATAATTTGAGTAGTTTTTAAAGCCCCACTCACCAGACGTGAGTGGGTTTTTGTTTTGCGACAAAACTAAAGGAATACACGCTCAAACAAATTCGGTACAGAGGAGGACCAAACGATGGCAAATCAAGTGACACAAGAAAAACTAAAGAGAAGCCTTTCGCTGGACGGTTGGGCTGTGGGAATTGCCTTGCTGTTAGCGGCGCTCGTGAAGTTGGGCGCTTTGAAGCATGTGGGATGGTAACGCATAACAGGAGTTGATTGGAGGATTTGCAAATGGCAAGTACTACAGCAGTACTCAGAGTTGAACCAATAGGGCTTCCGCGAAAGTTTTTGGCCATGCTGCCGGGCATTGCCCTTCTGACCATCGTGGGATTGGGCGGCAAGGTCCTGGAGAAATCCATAGCCACTTATACCAAAGCTCATCATCTGGTGGTTCCCAATATCGAATATGTGTTATGGGCGATCCTGATCGGGCTTTTCATCTCAAACACAATCGGCGTGGCAGAAATATTCAAGCCAGGAATCGCGACGTATGAATTCTGGCTGAAGACCGGCATTGTATTGCTGGGAGCACGCTTCCTTTTGGCGGACGTTCTAAAGCTAGGCACGGTCAGCCTTACTCTGGTTTTGACTGAGCTTATTTTTTCCATCGGATTCATGACGCTACTGGGACGAATATTCAAGCTCAGTCCCAAGTTGACCAGTTTGCTCGCCGTCGGCAGTTCCATCTGCGGTGTCTCTGCGATTATCGCAACCAAAGGCGCCATTGAGGCAGATGATGAAGACTCTTCATTTGCTATCGCCGCCATTCTTGCCTTGGGAGCGCTGGCGTTGTTTACATTCCCGCCCATCGGGCACTGGCTGGGGATGAGTGACCGAGTTTACGGCCTGTGGGCCGGCACTGGCGTAGACAATACTGCTGAAGCTGTAGCGGCGGGGGCGCTTTACTCTGATGCCGCTGCCAAAATTGCCGTGCTGGCCAAGACCACGCGCAATGCGATGATCGGCTTTGTAGTGTTGGGCTATGCGCTTTACTGGGCGGCGCTGAAGGCCGGCAGGCCGTGGGCAACAAAGCAGCCTTTCTCTGGCAGAAGTTTCCCAAATTTGTACTGGGATTTCTGCTGATCTCGCTGCTGGCAAGCTTGAGCATTTTCAATAAAGACCAGGTCAACAGTCTGGCAAATTTGTCCCGGTGGGCTTTCCTGCTGACTTTCGCGGGCGTGGGCTTGCGTATCAACTTCAAAGAGATGAAGAAGCAGGGATTGCGGCCATTTGTTGTGGGAGCGCTGGGCGAGGTTGTGATCGCGGCAATAACTCTTGGACTGGTGCTGGGAGCGAGCAAACTGGTGAAGCTGTAGAACGGGGATGGGCTGCCTTGGCAGCGACCGAGGCCCCTTGCGCGTGCTACATTTATTCCACGATGGATGCTGATCTCAAAAAGAAATTACAGATAAGCCTGCTGGTATTTATCGTAATCGCCGGCATTCGTGTGGGATTCATCTTTTATGCCCGGCGAGATACCGGTGGAGGACCTAAAAAGCCGGAGACAACATACTCATCCAACATGGATGATTATGTAACTCCACATAAGATTTTTCCTTACAACGTTGAGTCCGCCAAGAAAGAGCTGGTGGGCAAGCCGATGTGGGTGAAGACGGGCAATGTTCTGCCATATTATCCCTATGATGCGGCGACGCATGCCGTGAATTTTAAACGGCAAGCAGGATTGCTGCCTCCGCTCGCCAAGTTGCAGGTCAAGGACGTGGTCCTGGCCCGCGACGCGGCGGCCCCGAAAGTCGGCGAGGTCACGGTTGTCCAGAAGAAGATCATGGCGGTTTTTGATAAGGCGGGAGAGGCCGGAACATTTGCCGCTGCTATCGGTTCAAACACCAGCGACGATTACAGCTTTACCGCAAATGACAATTTCTTTTTCGAAGACCCGCATGAACTCTATAAACATTGGCCCGCCGATGTGTGGAGCGCCATTGATCAGCATCAGGCCAAGCAGGGAATGAGCGAGTTGCAGGCCAGCTTTGCGCTGGGAACTAACATGAGCGCGGGTGAAGGGGATTACGGCAATCGCACCATTGAATTTGCCAATGCCGGCAAACCCGTGACCGTGGTTTTCGAAAAGAACAAGGCGACAAGCGTCACGCCCGGAAAAGCGCCATAGCTTACTTCAACGCATAAATTCTGGTATCTTAGCCCAGGCAAAGATACTGGAAACTGAACCTAGCCGCCGGTTTTGCGGCTCTTCTTGGCTGGACGGTTTTCTTCCACCGGAACAGCGGGCGTGCCAGTTGATGAACGAATCGGCTTCTTCACTTCAGCCAGGCTCATCTTAAGCGCTTCAAGAATATCGACTACAGGCGCTTTGTGCTTGGTCTCAACCGTCTCCACGATCTGCTTGCCTTCAACTTTGGCTTGGATCATGGCCATCAAGTTTTCGCGATATGCGTCGTGGTATTTCTGCGGCTCGAATTCGGCGAGCAGGGAATCGATGAGCATCTTGGCCATTGCCAATTCTTTTTCTTTCACGATGCTGGTATCGGTGCGGAACTCTTCCACCTGGCGAATCTCGTCGGGATAATACATGGTATGCAGCAGAATCCCTTTTGGTCCCGGCCGCAGCACAACGATGTGCTCGCGGTTGTGCATGGCGATCTTGGCCACGCCTACACAGCCACTCTGGCGCAACGCTTCAAAGAGCAACGCATAGGGCTTTTCGCCGGCTTCATCGGGGGCCATGTAATAGGAACTTTCAAAGAAAATGGCATCGACTTGCTCGGCCTTCACGAATTCCAAGACTTCCATGGTCTTCGCAGTTTTCGGCGCGACCTTCTTGATGTCCTCATCGTCGATGACGACGTATTTGTCTTTTTCGTACTCATAGCCCTTAACGATCTCACTGCGCGAGATTGGCTTATCCTCAAGCTGGCAGTAAAGCATTTGCTTAACGCGGGAGTTGTCCGCTTTATGAAGCTGGTTGAAGCCAACGGACTCGCTACGGGCTGCGCTGTACAATTTGACGGGAAGTGACAGCAGACCAAAAGTAAGATGTCCCTTCCAAACTGTGCTGGCCATTTCATGTTCTCCAGATACAAGGGCGTAGGAGTAATCAAAGCACAAAAAGCGGTGCAATACAATCTTCCGAACAGGCTATGTCACTAGAAGAATACCGGCGAAAAAGAGTCTTTTCAAAGACCCCAGAACCTCCCGATAAGCCGAGCCACGAGGCGGGGAACCGCTTTTTTATCCAAAGACATAGCGCACGGCGTCTCCACTATGACTTGAGGCTGGAAATGGATGGAGTGCTTAAATCCTGGGCGCTGCCTCACGGCCCAACTCTTGACCCGGCGATCAAGCGTTTGGCGGTCCATGTGGAAGACCATCCGCTTGATTATGGAAGCTTCGAAGGCACTATTCCCAGCGGCAACTACGGAGCAGGCAGCGTCACCTTATGGGACCGCGGTACTTACGAATGGCTGGGCGAGAGATCGCCCGAGGAGCAATGGAAGAAAGGCGACCTCAAGTTTCGTCTGCACGGGCAAAAGCTGGCCGGAGAATTTGCGCTGGTGCGCACCAACCGTGCTAAAGGTAAAGACTGGCTACTGATCAAGAAAAAAGACTTTGCCGTGCAGCAAGGCTGGGACCCAGAGGCGGACACACGCAGCGTGCTTGGGCCGGTCGATCTGGAGTCGATTGAAGGCGCGGTTAAGGCCGAGATGCCGTCCGCCGTAGAGCCGATGCTTGCGGTGCTCGGCAACGCAATTCCTTCAGGGACAGATTGGCTTTATGAGGTGAAGTGGGACGGATATCGCGCTCTGTGCTTTATTACTGACGGCAAGTTGCGCATGCTTTCCCGGCGTGGCACCAAGCTGGAAAAACAGTTTGCCGCAATCGCTGAAGCACTACCCGCTGCGGTAAAGGCAGACACGGCAATCATCGACGGCGAGGTAGTAGCGCTGGATGAAAATGGCAAGCCCAGCTTCCAGCATCTACAGAACCTCACCGGATTCGGGACCAAACCTGCACTCAAAGGCATGGCGCCACCGACCGTTGAATTTCTTTGCTTTCGACCTGCTTTATCTCAATGGATATGACCTGCGCAAAGCCGCGTTGATTGACCGACGCCGGCTCTTGAGTTCCGTGCTGCTGCCCAGCGAAATGATTCGATATTCCGAGCATTTTGCGGGAAAAGGTCAAGAATTGCTTGATGCTGTTCGGGCGAAGGGGTTGGAGGGGATCATCGCCAAGCAGGCGCAAAGCAGGTATGAATCGAAGCGCAGCAATTGCTGGATCAAGATCAAGGTCACCACGCAGCAGGATTTTGTAATCTGCGGCTACATTTTGGGCCAACGGGAACCGTTCGGATCTCTAGTGCTGGGCTATTACAAGGACAAGAAACTCGTCTACGGGGGCAATGTGGGCTCGGGATTCACACAGCAATCGCTCAAGAGCGTCTTTGAGAAGATCAAGCCCCTGATCACGAAGAAGCGAGTACTGAGTGATGTGCCGCGTGAGATTGGCGAAGTCACGTGGGCGAAGCCTGAGCTGGTCTGCCTGGTGAAATTCACCTCGTGGACCAACGATGACCGGCTGCGTGCGCCGGTGTTTCTGGGCATGCGGAATGAGGTCGTACCAGAAGAGGTGGTGCGCGAAACTGGATTGCTTGCGGAAGAAGCGGAGCAGGAAGCAAAACAGGAAGCGCTTCTGCCCGCTGACAAAGCCGAGATAACTCTTGACGTCGATGATCGGCGACTGAAATTTACCAACCTCCACAAAGTTTTTTATCCCGCAGACGGCTACACCAAGCGCGACGTGATCAACTTTTATGCCACGGTGGCGGATCTGCTGGTTCCGCACTTGCAAGGCCGTCCGTTGTCACTCAAGAGATATCCCAACGGAATCGATCAGGAGTTTTTCTTTCAGAAAGACGCTTCGGGCTTTCCTGACTGGCTGCATCGGGAAGAGCTGGCGGATGATGAAGAGTCGAAAACGCGGGTGATTTGTGATGACAAAGCGTCACTGCTCTATCTGGCGAATCTCGGCTGCATTGACCAGAACCCATACATGAGCCGCCTGGGTACATTGGAGCATCCCGACTTTATCCTGATCGATCTTGATCCTTACCACTGCGGCTATGACCGCATTGTTGAGGCGGCGCAGCTGGTGCGGGAAAAGCTGAGGCTGATCGGGCTTACGGGATATCCGAAAACCACCGGCGGAAACGGCATGCATGTGTATGTGCCGGTGGAACCGATTTACACTTCAGCGCAGACGCGGCAATTCGCAGAGATACTGGCGCGATGGGTCGCCGACGAGCGGCCGGATCTTTTCACTATGCCGCGCACGGTTTCCGCTCGCGAAAAGGGCAAGGTCTATTTCGACTATCTGCAAAACGCCAGCGGCAAAACGATCTCCGCTCCATACGTGCTGCGCGCACATCCCGGCGCACCAGTGGCTACGCCGCTCAAATGGGACGAAGTTGTACCCGGGCTGAAGCCAGCGCAATTTCATATCGCGAATGTACTGCGGCGATTTGAGCGCGTTGGAGACCTGTTTGCCGGCGTGCTCAACAAGCCGCAGGAACTGGGGGCGGCGCTGGAGCGATTGGGGAAAGCGATGGGGTAGGGGATTACAGCAAGGGCATAAGGGACGCTAACGAGGTGGCGGTAAGTTTCTCGAGTCAATTACAGGTCATTTATCGAGCATCATCCCCTTACTGGGTAATCTATTGCCAAAGCCGACCATTACCCGACTTCCGGCGGTGTCTCAGTTTGGACTTGACGGAGCGAAAAATGGACTTAACAGACCGCGTTTTGATATCCGTTACGTCTTAGTGGCAACTCCAAAGCAATGTGAAAAGCCGTCATCGTCAGTAACGAAGAATTCGGTCTGTCCATAGTCTCTACCTACAATGTCTGAGACGGCGTACCCGAGTTGCTTCAATCGTTCCCTTGTCGCGTGGATGTTGGATGGAGCCCAGTACAGTTGAATACCGTGGTAGTTTTCAGGTTTGAGAGGTGTTCCTGCGCGCTTGTTCAGCCAAAAATACAAATGCTGGCTGTTGTGAACCATGCAGCCGATCAGCTTGCCTTCGCGTCTCATTTCTCGATCCACAGTGAGACCAAGCCCCTCAACCCAAAAGCGCAGACTCTTCTCAAGATTGGCGCTCGGGATCACCGGTATGCAGGATTCAACCGTCATAAGCGACCTCTCCTATTGGCAAGCTGACATGTCTCCGGGCGTTTGGCCAAGTGCTGAGTATGCCACAATCTTACCGTCAGCGCGGCCCGCCAAATTCAAACTGAAGACGACTCTGTTTTCGCTATTGTTTTGTAGGAGAAGATAAGGTAAACTAGACTGGCTACTGCAGGTATGAAAGGCGACCACACATGGAAATCATGTTTTCGATGAAATTGAAAGAAGATGGGAAGACGGTCCGGATGGAGATGTTGTGCACGGAATGCCGGGGAGAGCTGGAGATGGCCGCCAACGGGAAGACCGTTCGATTCAGGTGCCGGAAACATGGGGAATTGGGCACGCTCACGGCCGAGGAGTTCGCGGATGGGGTGCGGCAGGCGCAGGAAAAGGCCGCTGGGCAATACGGCCTGAGCAAGCCCGTGGGGATGAGACTTGTACCCGCCGAGCCTACCGTTCACTAGCTCTGGCTGCCAAGAAGGGTTCGGTTTGCTATGCATTCAAGCCGATTTCCAGGCGATTTGAGGTCAGTTCGACGTGATTGGGAAGCGATTTAGTACGAAATGTTTAGGGTTGAATGAAATAAGTCCTTTGGAATCCTGGTTGAGGCCGAGGGGGTGGGGTAGGAGACTACGAGGGTGCAGTGCAAGATTTGGTAATTGGGTAAATTGGTAATTTGGTAATTGAAAGGCCAGGTCAACTTTAGTTTATGCAGCAATTCAGCACACCATCAGCAGCGTCAGGTCGAGTATCAGACCGAATTCCTGAGGCGCGGTACAGCTATTATCGGCGGTGCCAGATGTTCAGGAAGAATGGTGAGCAGTGCAAGGCGCCAGCGGAGAAGCATTCTGGTATCTGTTATGCGCATGCGCAACAGCAAGCGATGACGTTGCGGCGGAAGCTGGAACTGGCGATTCTGCTGGCCGAAGTGGCGAGGCAGATGCGGGCGCGAGGGCGAGCTGACTTCGAGGTGGAAGATATCTTCATGGACTCCGATGCTATGCAGATCACGCTGGCGATAATGGCTAAGGCGTTGATTGATGGCAGGATCAGCCATAAAGTGGCAGGACAGCTTGCGGTGGGATTACAGACAGCCATGAAGTTGTTGCGAATGGTTCACCGCAAGAGAACATCTACCACGGAGGCGCGGAGACACGGAGAACAGCAGGAGTCGCTGCAGATTTCCCCAGATCAGCACAGATTGGACAGAAGAAGCGCCTCAAGCACGAAGGATACGAAGGAATGTGAAAGGCAGTCTACATTCGTGCTCTCAAAAGACGACCTTTTTGCAGAAGCCGATGAATTTTCAGGAGCTCATGAGTCAGAAGCTAGTGAAGAGGATAACGTTCATTTGACGAACAACCGCAGAAGCATAGAAATGGATGTCATTCTTAGAAATGGTTTCGACCGGGAGAGCGCACATGCTCCACCGGGCCTGAAGCGCGCAGCATGAGATTAAAGACGATTTGGGGAAGTTGTTGTTGGAAATTTCTGATTGATACCAGTCCAGAATAAAGTTCTTTGACAATTTAGGTTTCGTGCGCGCGGGAACCAGGCAAATATCCCGCGTGGTCCGTTGTTAACCCGTTTGCGCCGTTTTGCATGGCCGAGCGGAGATCGAGCGGCAGGGAAGTTTTGGTAAGCGTGTGCTGTTTGACGAGCACATAACGGTTTCAGCAGTCGCAAGCAAATGGGCGTGGCCAGCAATGCGAAATTCCGCGGCAAGCGTGAATGAAGTGTTGCCGAGACTTTTTGCAAAGACAGAAATCTCCAGCACTTGGTCAAAGCGTGCCGGGGCTTTCCATTCGATGGTCTGCTTCACCAGTTGAAAGTCGAGTTCACCACTGAAAAGCTGTCCGCCGTAACCCAGCGCGCGGAGAAACTCCGTGGTCGCCAGATCGACATACTCAGCGTAGCGAGCGTTGAAGACAACTTTCTGTGCGTTACACTCACCGTAACGCACGCGAAGATAATAGCGGAAGTGATTTGGCATGGGACCTTGTATTTTACCGGAGTAGGACGATGCGCTCTCCCGCGAACCTGATATAAATCATTTGATGTTCGCATCGCGCACCAACTGGAACCTTAAACCGAACCGTTTAGCCGAAGCGCTTGAGCGGCACAAATCCAGAGGCAGGCGACTGCTTGACCTAAGCGCGTCCAATCCCACCGAATGCGGCTTCAAGTATGACGCACCGGCCATCATGCGCTCGCTCTGCGCGCCGGCGTCGCTGCAATATCATCCTGATCCAAAGGGAATGAAGTCTGCACGGCAGGCCGTCTCTGCTTACTATGCTGAACGCGGTGAAAGTGTTTCGGTCGACGATCTCATCCTGACTGCCAGCACCAGTGAAGCTTACTCTTTTATCTTTCGCCTGCTATGTAATCCGGGCGACGAACTGCTTATTCCCACACCTGGATATCCGCTGTTTGATTTTCTGGCAGACGCGAATGATGTGAACCTGGTTCGTCATCCGCTTTTCTACGATCACGGCTGGCACATCGACATACACGCCTTGAAGCAGGCAATCACGCCACGTACGAGGGGGATCATCGTCGTCCATCCCAATAACCCGACCGGGCATTTCACCAAGGCGGAAGAGATTGCGCAGCTCAACCAGATTTGTTCCGCAAACCAGATGGCCATCGTCGCCGATGAAGTTTTTCTTGATTTTTCTCTCGGCGCGCCGCAAAAGAGCTTTGTCGCAAATGCCGGCGCACTTACGTTCACTATGAGCGGCATCTCCAAAATTTCCGGACTGCCACAAATGAAATTTGCCTGGCTTGCAGTGAGCGGCCCTGAAGAAACCAAAAGGGAAGCGCTGGCTCGGCTGGAAATGATTGCCGATACCTATCTTTCTTTAAATGCACCCATCCAGCTGGCTGCGCCGGTTTTGTTGCAGCAACGCAAACACTTTCAGCAGCAGTTGATGGCCCGCGTACGCGCCAACCTGGCTGTGCTTGATGCGCAACTGGCACAAAAGCAGCACGTCAGCCGACTGGGAGTGGAAGGCGGATGGTACGCGGTGCTTCGTGTTCCGGCAACGCGTCCTGATGAAGAGCTTGCGCTTGAACTACTGCAAACGCACGATGTCTACCTGCATCCGGGCCACTATTATGACTTTCCCAACGACGGATATCTTGTGGTAAGCCTGATCACGCCGGAGCAGGACTTCAACGAAGGGATGGGACGGATATTGTCGGCCGTGTAGGTCCTTTTTTCTATCATCCTCGGCGCAGCGAGGGGACCTATTGCCATTAGGAATGGGTTTGCCTCGGATAACGCGAAGATCCACTTATTCAGCCTTGATTGAATTCGTGTTCATTCGCGGCTGATTCTTCGTAGAGGCTTCCGCGCTGTCGCTCGGAATGCTAGAAAACGGATCCTTCAAATCTTCGATGTGCGCAATGTCATGTCGCCCACTCCCACGTGCGCGTGCAAGTGATATTTGCCCGGGCCAGCACTCTTGAAAGAACGTAATGGACCGCTCCTGTCGGTCTTAAGCAAAGGAGCATAGACATCGCCGATGCGAACCGAAAAATCTGCCTGAGCATAGTCCTGGGGACGCAGAGAATTTAATTCCAGATTGCCGGCAACGACCTCAATATCTTTATTACCCTCAACATCGCCAATGCTGAGGTCGCCGGCGCTCATGCGCACGCGCAGGTCGGTCTTGCGTGGGACTTCAATCACGGCATGAAAATTTAATTTTTGCCCAACGATCTTCAGATGGTTTTGCCCATGACCGGAACCAATCTGCACTTCTACGTTGCGTGCTGCTTCCGCATTCCCATCGTCATAGACTACGGCGATGCTATCTGAAGCGCTGGCTACAATCTGATAATCTCCGGACCCAAGCTCGATTTCCAGCGGCCAGTTAGGATCAGGCCGGAGTTCATAGCGCCGTTCATGGCTGGATTGTCCCCAGGTCAGGGACGCGAACAGCGCGAGTAAGAGAGGCAGGAGTCTTTTCATTACACGTCTCCTTGCGTTGTATATACGCCGGAAGAACGGAAAAGGTTCCTGAAAGTTGCAGGCTTATTTTATCGGAGGGCTTATTGTGGCTGATGCCGATTGCCTCAGCTTGTAGCGCTGAATTTTTCCGGTAGCTGTCTTGGGCAGCTCGGTCACTATTTCAAATACTTGCGGACACTTATAAGACGCAAGCTTGCCCAGCACATGCTGCCGAATTTCTTCAATTGTTTGCGGCGTATTGCTTGCCTCCTTCTTGAGCACTACATAAGCTGCAGGCTTCACCAGATTGTTGCCGTCAGCATTGCCAATAGCGGCCGCTTCCTGCACCATGGGATGCTCCATAAGAACATTCTCAATTTCAATGGGGCTCACCCACATGCCCTTGACTTTCATCATGTCGTCATTGCGGCCCACGTACCAGTAGTAGCCGTCCGGATCGCGATAGTATTTGTCGCCAGTGCGGATCCAATGGCCTTGAATGGTTTCTTTCGTCTTCTCATGCTGGTTCCAGTAGTAAGCACAGACGGAATCGCCCTTAATCAAAAGGCTGCCGACCTCGCCGTCGGGCAGGTCATTGCCGTTTTCGTCTACGATGCGTGCTTCATATCCGGGCATAATCTGTCCGCTCGATCCCGGACGCACTGCTCCCGGCCGGTTGGCGATAAACATGTGCAGCGCTTCAGTGGACCCAATGGCATCCAGAATCTCAACGTTAAAGCGTTCCTTGAAGCGATGGAAGAGCGTTGCAGCCAGTGCCTCACCGGCGGAGACCGCATAGCGCACGCTGGAAAGATCAAAGTCCGGCCCGCCTTCACGCTGATAAGAAAGTAGAGTTGAATAGTTTGAAGGCACGGAAAAGAACAGCGTCGGCTTGTGCCTTTCGATCACGGAAAAAATGTTCGGTGGAGATGGTGATCCGGGCCAAAGAATGCTGGTTGCTCCCACCGAGAGAGAGAAATAGAGTCCATTCCCCAAACCATAAGCAAAAAACAATTTTGCCACGCTGAAAAAGCGGTCGTTTTCGGTGATCTTCAGGATGTTCTTGGCATACAGTTCCGCGCAGACCACCATGTCATGGTGCAAATGCACGCAGCCTTTGGGAAAACCTGTGCTGCCGGAAGAGTACAGCCAGAAGGCGGCGTCATCTTTGGTTGTCGGTTCGGGCTGTAGCTCAGGGGAACTTTGAGACAGAAGCTGTTCCAATGATTCCATGCTCTCTGGCGCATTGCCAAACACAACAATTGTTTTCAGGTAGCGCAGCTTTTCCCCCGCGATGGCCTCAATCTGCGGAAGCAGCGCTTCGCTTACAATCAGCACGCGCACGCGCGAATCATTCAGGATGTATTCGTACTCAATCGGCTTCAGCAGTGTGTTGATAGGGATGGGAACAGCGCCGATTTTGATCGCGCCAAAGAAGCAATAAGGAAATTCCGGGGTATCGAACAGCAGCAGCCCGACGCGTTCTTCCTGCCGCACGCCTAGCTTTTTAAGCGCATTGCCGGCGCGGTTCACCCGTTCGAAAAGCTGCCGGTAGCTCACCCGCTCCTCGACACATTCGTAGGCAATTCTGTCGCCCCGACCTTCAGCGATATGGCGATCCACAAAATGGGTGGCTACGTTAAAAACCGTTGGCAGTTGGATCGATTTCATCTGTCCCATGGGCGAAATGTACAGTACCAGAGAACTAAACATTGCCGAATCAGAGGCTTGCTAGGAAAGCTCCTGGTACGGACTTCCATAATATATCCGGAACTTATGCGTCTTCCCAGCCGTAACTATTGCCAGCCGTGAATTGCAAAGGGTGATAATTTTGCAATTCCGGTTAATAAGGGGGTTCTTCTCTCGTCTTACATCTTGAGAGGAGCACCGTACTAAATTGCAGGCCACAATGCAAATAGCGCAGGCGAATATGGCAGTCATGGCCGGAGACAGTTTCTCACTTGGGCTGGAACAGATATTTCTGAAGCACAAAGACCTCGTTTACCGGGCGGCCTACCGCGTTACCGGTAATTCGAGCGACGCGGAAGACGTTTTGCAAACCGTCTTTCTGCGGCTGGTGCGATTGGAGCAGTTTCCGGAAATTTCCAACCTACCGGGTTATCTGCACCGATCCGCGGTGAATGCGTCCCTGGACTTGCTGCGCGGGAAGAAAGAAACCTTTTCCCTGGATGAAGACCCGAACCGGACTCAAGTGGTGTCAACAGATCATGGACCCCATTCGGCTGAACTTCGGGACTGGTTGCGCCATGCTCTGGCGAAACTGAATCCACGCTGGGCGGAAATGTTTGTGCTTCGATTTATAGAGGATTACAGCAATCGTGAAATAGCCGGACTTATGAATACATCGGCTGCGGTAGTTGCTGTGGTGCTGCATCGTACGCGTGCTCAACTCAAGAAGGATTTCAAAGCATCGACGAGGGACAACCGATGAAGCCCAACGAAAAGAATCGCGCCATCAATCCAGGCGAAGAGCTCGACCATGCGCTGAATGCCATGCGCGCCGAGCAGCCTGATCAAGAGACCATGAACGCCGCCGGAGAGCGCGTATGGCAGCGCGTAAGTCAGGAAGCCGCTTTCCCTTCCACCGCGCAGGTCCTGTCCATCCGTGGATGTGAAGACGTACGCGCATTGCTGCCACAGTATCGCACCGGACAGCTCGCTTCAGCCCGCGCATTGCTGGTGGAATATCATCTGCATGAATGCGTTGCCTGTCGTCGTGAGGCGGAGACCGGCAAACGGGAACGCAGCATTCTGTCGCCGTGGAAGCAGGAGCTTCCGCAGGTCGCAAACACAGGCTTCCGCTGGGTTGCTACTGCAGCAGCTATCGTCATTTTTGCCGTCGCAACTTACTTTGTGCAGGACAAGCTCTTTTCTGGCCCGCAGGGCATGCGCGCCCGCGTGGAATCATTGAACGGTGTACTGAGCCGCGTGGGTTATAGCGGCGACCAATCGCTTAAAGTGGGCGATGAAGTAACAGAAGGCCAGAGAGTACGCACCGGCGGCGGATCGCATGCCATGCTGCGCCTCCGCGATGGCTCCGTCGTCGAGATGAATGAGCGCGCCGAATTTGGCGTTTCCATGGGCCGCAAGGACACCACAATCCAGCTTGAGCGCGGCAACATCATCATTCAAGCGGCAAAGCGCACCAGCGGCCATCTTTATGTAGCTGCGCGCGATTGCCGCGTCTCTGTCACAGGCACGGTCTTTTCCGTAAACGCCGGCATGAAAGGTTCGCGCGTTTCGGTGATTGAAGGCGAAGTGCGCGTGGCCGAAGCCGGGGCAGAGAAGGTCCTTCATCCTGGCGATCAGCTCACCACCAATGCCAGCCTGGGAACTGTCCCAGTAAAGCAGGAGATTGCCTGGAGCCAGAATCTGGACAAGCATCTGGCGCTGCTGGCGGAGTTTGCTCATTTGAGCAACAAACTTGAAGCCGTACAGATGCCGGGCTTGCGTTATAAGAGCAATCTGCTGGCAACGCTGCCTGCAAACACCGTGGTTTTTGCCGGCATTCCCAACCTGGGCGATGCCGTCCAACAGGCCAACAAGCTGTTCCAACAGGAATTGCAAGAGTCTGCCGTGCTGCGCGAGTGGTGGCAGCAGGTGCAGGCAGGGAAGAAAAACGGTCCTGAGTTTGACGAGATCATCAACTACGTCCACGATCTTGGCCAGTATTTGGGTGACGAGATTGTTTTCTCTGTCGCGCTCAACGGGCACGATGGCGAGCCTCTGGTGGTGGCGCAGGTTCAGCATGACGGCCTGAAGCAATTCATCCAGCAGGAAGCAGCGAAGTATGCGGACACAAAAGAACACATACGAATCGTCGATGAACAAGAGTTGAATCAGATTCCCGCGCAGCAAGGGAAGCAGTTTCTGATACTGGTCCGCCCGGATTTTGTTGCGGCTGCCGGGGATGCCGGCACTCTCAAACAATTTGTTGCCGGCCTGAACAGCGGTGGCGGAGGCTTTGCCGCAACGCCGTTTGGCCAGCGCTTGGCTGCGCAGTATAAGAATGGGGCAGATATTCTGTTCGGCGCGAACCTGGCGCAGATGACTTCCGCACACCAGCCACGCAATGCGGAACAAAGCTCGCAGTTTGCCCTGACCGGACTTGGTGATGTGGAATATTTGATCGCTGAGCGAAAGGGAAGTGGCGCGCCGACTCAGAACCGCGCGCAACTCACCTTTGTGAATCAGAGGCGCGGATTAGCGTCTTGGCTTGCAGCTCCCGCTCCAATCGGCGGTCTGGACTTCGTTTCCACGGATGCAGGCGCGGTAGCGGCTTTCATCTCTAAGGATCCGGCGGACATGCTGGATGATGTCTTGAATATTGCCAATGCTTCTGGCAGTAACGGTTCGGCCAACATTTCTCGAGGCGAGTCTGAGTTGAAGATTCAGTTCCATCGCGATCTGGCTGACACGCTGGGCGGCGAAGTTACCATTGCGCTGGATGGCCCAATTCTACCCACGCCATCATGGAAGATTGTGACTGAAGTAAAAGACCCGGGCCGCCTGCAATCGACAATCCAGCAATTGGTTACGGACGCAAATGACCACGTAAAAGACGGAAAGGCGAGCATCCGGGGCTGGCGCTGGAGCAGAATGCGGCCAACGGGTTGACGTTCTATACAATCCGCTCGACCGATGCAACAAAACCCTTCGAGGTTACGTATACATTTACTGACGGATACATGATTCTTGGTCCAAGCAGGGCGCTGGTTATGAATGCGATTGCCATCCACCAAAACGGAAACTCGCTGGCGCACTCGGCGGATTTCCGCGCGCTTCTGCCGCAGGACGAACAGCCTGACGTTTCCGCCGTGCTCTATCAAAACCTTGCGCCGGTGATTCAGCCGATCACGCAACAGCTAAGCGCTTCGCAATTGCAATCATTGAAGCAGATTGCAGCGGAGACTAAGCCCAGCGTAGTCTGCGCTTATGGTGAAAGTAATGCCATACGCGTGGCCAGCAGCAGCCGGCTTTTCGGCTTTGACTTGAATACAGTGGCTCTCACCACATTGATGAATGTGGTGCAGCCTTCACGGGCGCATAGAGCGCTATCCCGCTAGGTAAGAGGCCGGATGCCTGCAATTATCGAAATGCAAAACCTGACAGTGCAGCTGGGCAACAGGATTATCCTGAACCAGTTGAACGGCGCGCTGTCAGGTCGTTGTATTGGACTGCTGGGCCCGAACGGCTCTGGCAAATCAACCCTGATCAATACTCTGCTGGGATTTTACGAGCCTATTGCCGGGGCAGCTCGCATTTTGGGCAAGGAAGTTAAAAGTAATCTGCGCGAGCTGCGCGCGATGATCGGCTACATGCCGGAAAGCGATGCCTTCATCGCCGATATGACAGGCGTTCGCTTTGTCCGCTACATGGCCGAGCTTTCCGGTCTGCCTCGCGGTGAAGCCATGGAGCGCGCTCATGAAGCTTTCTTTTACGTTGGTTTGGGCGAAGCCCGCTATCGCAAGCTGGGGACATACTCGCTCGGAATGAAGCAATTGGCGAAGCTGGCGCAGGCCATTGCCCACGGGCCAAAGCTGGTTCTGCTGGACGAACCCACCAACGGCCTTGATCCTGAAGCGCGCATTCGCATGCTGCAACTGGTGCGTGAGATTCGCGACACGGGCGAGGTGAGCGTGCTGATTTCATCGCACCTGCTGCGAGATATCGAAGAATGCTGTGATCAGGTGCTGATCTTGAAAGATGGTCACATTGCCGCATTGTGCAATCTGGAAGAAGAGCGCAAAGCGAATCTCAAGTTCCTGGAGTTGGAAGTCACGCAGGGCAACGGATTTCTGGAGTCGGTGCGCGGGCTGGGTTGCGAATGCGCCAGCTTTGGCGCCGGACGAGTCCGTATTGTTCTGCCGGACAATATCGACCTGCGCCAGATCTACCGCACCGCCGCAGAACATGAAGTGCAAATCCGCCGCATGAATTACCGGAGAGACACGTTGGAAGACATCTTCCTCAAGGCGATGGCCGGAACTCCGCAGGTAGCTTCAGCACAACAGGGGAGCGCCAATGGCCGTCTATAAGCGCACATACAAAGTTTACAGCGGGCCGCTCACGCCGGCTTGGTCGCGCTTTACAGTTCTGTCGCGTTATGGCCTGTCCACGCTTTTCAATTCACGGCCATTCACCGCCTACACAGTTTTGTGTTTTCTGCCATTTCTAATCGGGCTGGCATATATCTATATCGTTCACAGCGCTGCTGCTCAAGCCGTGCTGGGCATAGGCAAGACAATTCCCGGGACTGTCAACAATATTGGTTTCTCACATTCCTTATCGTTGAAGCGGCCATGGGGTTCGTTCTTGCTGCTTGGGGCGGGCCTGGAATGATCACCAAGGATTTTGCCAACCACTCTGTCCAGCTGTACCTTAGCCGTCCCCTCTCACGAACTGAATATCTATTCGGCAAGATCTCAGTTCTGGCTGCATTGCTCTCCGCAACTACATGCGTCCCGGCACTGGTGTTGTTCTTTGTGAAAGCCGAACTTCAAGGGCATGGTTGGCTTTGGGAAAATCTCTGGATTGCCGGAGCCATTCTGGTTGCCTGTTTGATATGGATCGCGGTGATCTCGCTGGTTTCAATGGCGGTTGCTGTCTGGGTAAAGTGGCGGATTGCCGCCACCGCTCTTATGCTCGGAGTTTTTTTCCTGTTGCCGGCGTTTGCGGCGGTCCTGGATGCTATTTTGCGCACGCAGTGGGGCAGCGTGCTCAACATTACTCATATGATGTCCATTATCTGGGCGCACTTGTTCCGGATACAAGCGATTGAGCGTCATTCTTCGGGCTTTGACGTGGTGCCACTATGGGCTGCATGGGCTTCGCTCTTGTCGCTTTGCGCCGCGTGCCTGTGGCTGCTTGACCGTAAGCTGCGCGCGCGGGAGGTAGAGCGCTCATGATCACCCCGAACAGCAGCATCGTTTTTGAAAACGTCTCCAAGTTTTATGGCGAAGTGCTGGGTGTAAATCGCGTGAACCTCACGCTTCCTCCCGGCGTGACAAGCCTTGTCGGACCGAACGGTTCCGGCAAGACCACGCTCATGAATCTTGTTACCGGCCTTGTTCGTCCAACGCAAGGCCGCGTAAGCGTGCTTGGACTCACTCCCGACCAGCCCGAGGAGTTTTTCCGCCACGTTGGTTATTGCACGCAATTCGATTCATTTCCCAAGGGCGTTACAGGCTTTGAATTTATCCAGCAGTCATTGCGGCTGCGCGGTGTCAGTGGCCCTGAGGCTGCTCGGTTAACGACGGAAGCGATTGACCGCGTCACCATGGGAGACGCTGCCCATCGCCGCGTTGCAGGATACAGCAAAGGCATGCGCCAGCGCATTCGGTTGGCCCAGGCCATCGCGCATCATCCCACCGTGCTCGTGCTCGATGAGCCATTGAACGGACTCGATCCCATGGCGCGCTCGGAATCCATTGCGCTGTTTGAAGCGCTGGGAAAGCAAGGCTTGTATGTGATTATCTCCAGCCACGTGCTGCATGAAGTCGATAAGATTTCTGACCAGGTTGTCCTAATGAGCTACGGTTACGTGGTGGCGGAAGGCCAGATTCATGGTGTCCGTACTGAAGTAAAAGAACATCCGATGCAGATTCTTGTTCGCTGTGCTCAGCCTGGCTTGCTCGCCGCACGCCTGTTTGTACACGACCATGTGGTTGAAGCCAAGCTGAACAATGACGGCAAGGGCGTTCTGGTCCGCACCAGGGATGCCGACAAGTTCTATGAAGTTCTGAACAAAATTGTGGTGGAAGATGATTTTGCCGTGGATACAGTCGCGCCCAACGATGACGATGTGAATTCCGTCTATCAGTACCTGATCGGCAGCGGAGGAGGCACTGTATGAGCACAGCAAGCATCGCACGCCCGCGTAAGCCAATCAAGGAGCTGCCCTGGCAGTTATGGGCCTCCCAGTTGGCGGCCCTTCTGCGAATCGAGATCAAGAAGACGCTCTGGATGCGCCGGAGCATATGGATTTACCTGCTCGCCTTTGCTCCAACACTTATGTTCGGCATCCACGCGCTTACCAGCCCACTGGGACGCAATTGCAGTATTGAGGAAGACACGCGCGTGCTGGCCTACACGTTCCAGATATTTTATTTGCGCGTCGGGATTTTCTTTGGCTGCATGGGCCTGTTCACTTGGCTATTCCGCGGGGAGATCGTAGAAAAAAGCTTGCACTATTACTTCCTCTCGCCCATGCGGCGTGAGTTGCTGGTAGCAGGGAAGTTTTTGGCGGGTTTGATCACAACATCACTGATCTTTGGCGCGTCCGTGCTGCTTTGTTTCACCTTTGTCTATGGACATTTTGGCGCTCCCGGTCGAGCGTATGTGTTCAACGGCCCCGGTCTTGGCCAGCTTGGTTCCTATCTGCTGGTGACCGTGCTCGCATGTCTTGGGTTCGGCTCGATTTTTTTGGCGCTGAGCTTGCTCTTTAAAAACCCGATCATTCCGGGCGTAGTGGTACTGTTGTGGGAATCGTTCCATGCCGTTGCGCCCTCTCTGCTGCAGAAGTTCAGCGTTACGTTTTATCTGAACCAGCTTTCGCCGGTTACCATTCCGCCTGATGGAATCATGGCCTTGTTCACGGTGATCGCCGAACCAGTTTCGCCGTGGCTCGCGATCCCGGGATTGCTGTTGCTCAGTGCCGCAATTCTGGTGTTCGCCGCATTCCGTATCCGCAAGACTGAAATCAGCTATCTGGCAGACTAGCAAACTTACTTTTGCAAGAACGGGTTCGTTTCGCGCTCTTCACCGATCGTCGTGACCGGCCCGTGTCCAGGGACGACTTCTGTCTCGTCCGGCAGAGCAAGGACTTCCGTATGCAGTGAGCGCATGATTTTCTCCATCGATCCACCGGGCAGGTCAGTGCGCCCGATGCTGCCGGCAAAGAGCGTGTCCCCTGCAATCAGCTTTTGCTCCGCAGGAAAATAAACACAAATACTGCCTTTCGTATGTCCCGGCGTGTGTATCACGTTGGAAGATATCTCACCGATCTTCAGTACCCGTCCCTGACCAATCGCTTCATCCACTTGAACATTCCCAGGCGGCTGCATGCCGACCCATGCCGCCTGCATATCCAGCATCTTCAATAAAGCGTGATCATTCTGATTCATCAGAATGGGCGCGCCGGTTGCCGCCTTCAGTTTCATTGCTCCGCCCACGTGATCGATATGCGCATGAGTAATCACAATCTGCTTGAGCGTGAGCTTTTCCTGGCGCAGTATCTCCAGAATTCCTTCAATCTGATCGCCGGGATCGATGACCATGGCTTCGTGGGTTTTTTCGTCCCCAATCACAGAGCAGTTACACTGCAGCGGGCCAACAGGAAAGATTTTGTGGATCATGACAAAAGCCTATCACTGATGAGCCCTGGTGAGACTGATCGCAACTAAAATCCGGGGCGTAAGGTGCCTAATGCTTCAGCGGTTGCGTGGATGGAAACTTCCATAGGGAAGTGCGTCGTCATGCAAAACGGGCCGGGGCGGCCCATGTCTCTATCCAAAGCAGTTTCGATGATTACTAACGCTACTTCTTCGGCGTTTCCACTGGCGTCTGAACTCTATCCATCACGGAGGACGATCCGTGCATGGTGGTCATATAGGTCAATATCATCGACGTAAGCATAAAGATGATGGCACACCAGGTGGTCAGGCGGGAAAATACGGTAGCTGTACCGCGCGGACCAAAGGCAGTCTGGCTTCCCATACCGCCAAAGGTGGCAGCGATATCGGCGCTCTTGCCGTGCTGCAGCAGCACCACCACAATCAGAACCGCACAAACAATCACATGAATAACGGTTATCAAAACACTGAGCATCTGTTTATTAAAAGTCCTTTCAAAACTTGGTGCGGAAGGGGGGATTTGAACCCCCACGCCTTTCGGCGCCACCCCCTCAAGATGGTGTGTCTGCCAGTTCCACCACTTCCGCTCTGGGCCTGTTTGCACCCACAAGCGCAGAAACGCCGGATGGGAGAAAAAGGAAACTAGATTATAACAAAATCTTGCCTTTATGCCTCTGGCTCCCGGATGATGTCTTTGCTTGCAGTGGTCCCCGAAAGGCCGTTTGCTAAAGAATCCCGTAAAAGCGGGTAATACAATGTTGAGGAAATTTTAGAGGGAGTAGGAGCATGAACAAGGGTGTGCCGGTTCTGGTTCGGATGAAGTGGTCAGTTTTTGCTGTTATAGGGTGCCTGGGACTCTTTGCAGGCATAGCGACGGTTCAGGCGGCTCCTGCAGCCGCACCTTCCACCAGCCCAAAAGAGAGTTCATCGGCTCCTGGACAGTCAGCCAGTTTTTTCTTTGTACTGCTAAAGCGCCCGGTCAATGCGCCGCAAATGAGCAAAGAAGATGGCGAGAAGCTTCAAGAAGCGCATATGGCAAATATCCGTAAGCTATATGAGGAGCACAAACTGGTGATCGCCGGGCCATTCATGGATGACGGAGCGCTCCGAGGCATCTTTGTCATGAAAGCGGATTCGCTCGATCAGGCAAAAGAATGGGCGAACTCTGATCCAGCCATCAAAGCCGGACGTCTAGTGGCGGAAGTCCACGGACCATGGATGATCAGGCCCCAAGGCATCCATGAAACCGATACGCCCAACACGCTGGAGAAGTATTCGCTGCTGTTGGTCCATCAAGGTGACAAATGGGACCCTAAATCTCCCGTGCTTCCGGATTTGGTGAAGCAGCATCTGCCTTACCTCATGGGCTTGATGCAGCAAGGGAAGCTTGCCCTGGCTGGCCCTTTTCATGACGAAGGGGAACTCAAAGGAATATTCATTTATTCTGTTCCCATGGATGAGGCGATGAAGCTGGAAGCGGAAGATCCCATGGTGAAAAACGGATTCTTCAAACTTGAAGGCCATCCCTGGGCTACTGCAAAGGGCGTGCTGGCCGCAGGGCAGCCGATGCGGGATTGAAACCGATCGTATGCGTGGGTGAGCTATTGGAGGAGCGCGAGGCAAAGCAGCGCGCAGCTTGCGGTTTTCTGTGTCATCTGTCTCACCAAAGTATTGCCGCCGCTCAGAATGCCAATGATCACGTGCGTGCCCGCGGCGTGCAGTCTGCGCGGAAACGGCACTGGTATACGCGCCTTCACTCTCCCAGAACATATCCTGGCTGCCAAAAGCAATCTTGCTGCCGCGCAATGCCCATCCCACCTGTGGAATTAGTACGAACAAACGCGGCGTGCTGTTATCCTGTACTTCAATGCCTAGCTGCCTGAAATGCGGTACAGCCCTTGCTGTGAATGAAGAAGGAGTCGCTCCCGTTCTGTGCGATCGTTGCGCCGGCGTTGCCACGGGCCGCGCTCGCCGATCCATGTCGATGGGAGGTTTGGCGAGATACCCCGCCACGACGCTGCTGATGGCTATCAGCATCATTGTTTACCTTGCCGATTTCGTTCCAGGTCTCGATCTAAGGTCTTTAGGCATAAATAGTGGCCCGCTGACGCTCAGCGGAGAATATTGGCGGTTGTTCACGGCGGGGTTTCTGCACGCAAACCTTCTCCACATCGGCCTGAACATGTGGTGCCTCTGGTATGTGGGACCGCTATCGGAACGTCTCTTTGGAAAGTGGCAGACATTTGCAATCTACATGGTCACCGGCGTTGGTGGTGCGCTCCTTAGCATTGCGTCCAATCACCAGCGCTCTGAGCTCGGGGCGTCCGGCGCCATCTTCGGTCTTGTGGGCGCCGTTCTGGCAGGCGTGAAATTTGGCAATTTTGCTATTCCTGCGGGTGAGAAGAAGGCAATTTTTAGCAGCATGGCTTTTTTTGCAGTTTTCAACTTCATGTTCGGCATGTATGGAAACATTGACAACATGTGCCATCTGGGAGGTTTCGTTACGGGTTTGCTGGTCGGACTGCCCTTAAGTGTGTTTGCCCGGCAGAGCAAATTGCTGCAACTGGGAACGCTGGTCGTCACATCCATGATCGTGGCAGCCGGAGCAGTTGAACTGGTCCAGCAGGAAGGACCGGCAGCCAAGAAAACCGCGGCCGCAATTGCCTGGCACCAGAGGAACTTTCCTAAAGCTGTACATTTGCTGGAACAGTACAGCGTAGCAAGGCCTCAAGATGATGACGGGTTAGTATTCCTGGGCGAAGCCTACTTAAACAGCAATGAACCCGATAAGGCGATTGGGGCGTTTGAACAGGCGCTTCGCGTAAATCCAAACTCTGAAGATGCAAAACAGGCCCTTGAAGAACTCCGGAGCCGTATCGCTCCGGGAAAAAAATAGTTGGTCAAATGTTAGAGCGGGCAGGGAGGCGTTTTGTTCTGAGGTATCGTAACTTCAAGAACACGCGCCAACTACCCTCCAATATCAAGCGCTCACCAAACGATATCCAAATAGCTTCTCTCATTCGTCTGTCTCGGAGCCTTCACGCATGCCAAACTCGTACCCTACGCCCCGCACAGTTCGGATCAATTTAATTTTTGCGCCTTCGTCAATTTTTTTGCGCAGGTAATTCACATAAACGTCAACCACGTTGGTCATGGTGTCCGGTGAAAGTTTCCAAACATGCTCAATAATCATGTTCCGCGTGATGTGTTGGCCAGGGTTGCGCATGAAGTATTCCAGCAGGCCAAATTCTTTAGGTGTCAATTCAATCATACGTCCGCCGCGATGCACGGTCCTCTGCATGTAATCCAGCTCCAGATCAGCGACCCTAAGGAACGCCTGTACAGGGTGGTTTTTACGCCGCCGCACAGCGCGTATTCGCGCGGAGAGCTCTGAAAATGAAAATGGCTTTGTAAGATAGTCGTCTGCGCCGGCATCAAGGCAGGCTACCCGTTCCGCCACTTCATCCGTTGCGGTCAAAATCAGGATTGGAATGTCCCGATTTTCACTTAGTATTGGATCGTCACGATCTGCACTCCGCACTTTTTGAAGCACTTCACTGCCGGATACAACGGGAAGATTCAAGTCAAGAATCAGCAAGTTAAATATTTCTTTCTGCATCAAATGCAGCGCATCGCCCCCATCAGGGGCAACTTTGGTCACATGCTCTTCTGACTTAAATGCCTGGGCAATGACTGTCGCGAGGGGAGCATCGTCTTCTGCGATCAGGATCCGCATCCGCAACTCTTCTCCAACATTCTAAGGGGGCTACTTCACATTAATTGAGGGCCATTCTAAACCACGCGTTAATAATTACAATGCCAATAGTTCACTTAAAAGCATTAAGAAATATTTAATGGAATAAAATTGCATTCAACCTTATGTCTAGTTCCTTCGTCCATTTGAGGTAGTTGAAGATGAGCTATTGGTAGCAAGGTCTAATCGTCTTAATTTCTAAGGCGTTTGTTTCACTTTGGTCTTCAGATGTCACAGTTATGTAAATTGGAACAATTCTGACGGAATCGTCTTGTGGAAACGCCTCGTATCGGGTTTACCTTGTTTTGGAAGACACTACTTGGCGCGTATGGCGGGCGATCATTAAATCCTCATCTGTTTGGACCACTCGTAGAGTGCATTTGCTGCCCGGCAGGCTGATTACCTCCGCGTTTCGGGTATTAGCCACCCTATCGAGGGTTACGCCCAGATATTCCAGGCCGGCGCATATCTGGGCTCGCACTTCTGCGGCCCGCTCGCCGATTCCGCCAGTAAACACAAGCGTATCCACCCCGTTCAGCACGGCAGCATATGCGCCAATGAATTTACGCACTTGATAGGTAAACATTCGCACAGCCATTCGAGCGGCGTCGTTCGTCTGGCTTTTCTGCAAAAGGGCTTTCATATCGCTGGTCTGGCCGGACACCCCAAGCAATCCAGACTGGTGATCCAGCAGTTCCTCAAGCCGGTCAGCGGAGTAGCCTGCCTTCAGCAGGTGTATTAGCACTCCGGGGTCAAGGTCGCCACTACGCGTTCCCATCATGAATCCGCCGGTCGGGGTAAGGCCCATGCTGGTATCCATGGGTAGGCCATCTTTAAGGGCCACCATGCTGGCTCCATTCCCAAGATGAGCAATGACGGCGCGCCGGCCAAGTTCTGTCCCCAGATTGGCAAGAACATATTCATAAGACAGACCGTGGAAGCCATAACGCCTGATTCCTTGTTCCCAAAGCTCTTGCGGCAACGGAAGCCTCTGGGCTTCTTCCGGCATTCCGCTATGAAACGCGGTATCAAAGCAGGCCACCTGCGGCAGGTCAGGGAAGTGGGCCGCAACCGCCTCGATCATCGCGATCTGGCTAGGCAGGTGGAGAGGCGCAAAAGGAATAAGTTCCTTCAGTCCGGACTTCAATTCTGGATCAATCAACTGCGGATTTATGAACTTTGGACCGCCATGCACAATGCGGTGCCCAGCCGCAGCTAGGCCTTCAACTCCTTGCTTGCGCAACGCACCAAACATTACTTTGACGGCGGCTGTATGGTCGGTAAACTGTCCGCTCTCTTCTTGCAGCGCTTTGTCTCCGCTGCGCAGCCAAGCCTTGCCTACTGACTCGCCAATCCCTTCAACGGCTCCGAAAAAAACGCGTTCTTCCGCAGATCCACTGAGCCGATACACGGCAAACTTCAGCGACGAGGAGCCGCCGTTCAGGCTCAAAATAGGTCGTTCCATCGATTAACTCTCATCAGCAAAACTCCCACGACGGATGAACACGGATTTAACAGATTACGAACTAACCCTGTTTCAGGTTGACTGCACGTTTCCAGCACTGTCATGCCCCCATCAACGAGCGGGCGATTAGCGGTGAGATCTTACGTTTGAAACCGAGAAGATTTCCTAAAAAAACCCGGCTTATCTGTGCAGTTAATTCCGTGTTCACCAGTGGTAAGGTTTTACGCTCAACTCCAGCGCCAGTTCTGAACTTCAGGCATGTCTTCACCGTGGGACGCAATATATTGTTTGTGCTCCGCCAGCTTGCTTTTGAACAGTGCCACTGCATCCTCGGCTTTAAGCCCCGGAACGCGGTGAATGGTATCAATGGCAAGCTGGAAACGGTCCATATTGTTGCGAACGACCATATCAAAGGGAGTAGTAGTCGTCCCCTCTTCTTTATAGCCGCGCACGTGCATGTTGTCATGGTTGCGCCGGCGGTAGCAGAGCCGATGAATGAGCCAGGGATAGCCGTGATAGGCAAAGATAACAGGCTTGTTGGTGGTAAACAGGGCGTTAAACGCTTCATCGCTCAAGCTATGCGGATGCTCCCCCGCCGCTTGCAAGGTCATCAGGTCCACTACATTCACGACTCGTATCTTCAAACTGGGAACATACTTCCGCAGCAGTGAAACGGCTGCCAGGATTTCCAAGGTCGGCACGTCACCGGCGCAGCCCAAAACGGCGTCAGGCTCACCGCCATCATCGTTGCTTGCCCATTTCCACACGCCAATTCCGGTGGCACAGTGCTTGATTGCAGCGTCCATATCCAGCCACTGCAACTCCGGCTGCTTCCCGGCAACAATAATGTTTACGTAATTCCTGCTGCGGAGGCAGTGGTCCGCCACCGAAAGCAGTGTGTTCGCATCGGGCGGGAAGTAAGCGCGTACAAGCTCCGGCTTCTTATTGACAGCATTATCAAGAAATCCCGGGTCTTGATGGCTAAAGCCGTTATGGTCCTGCCGCCACACATGGGAAGTAAGCAGGTAATTCAGCGAAGCAATTGGTTTGCGCCAGGGAATATGCCGCACAGCCTCAAGCCATTTGGAGTGCTGGTTGTACATGGACGTAACAATATGGATGAACGCCTCATAGCATGAGAAGAAGCCATGCCGCCCCGTGAGCAGATAACCTTCCAGCCATCCCTGGCACATGTGTTCGCTCAGGACTTCCATGACTCGTCCGTCGCGGCCCACGTGCACGTCATTGGGAAGAATCTCGGCCATTGAAACTCGGTCTGTGACTTCGAAAATTGCAGACAGGCGGTTCGAATCCGTCTCATCCGGCCCCATCACACGGAAATTTGCCGTCTCCAAATTTAGTTTCATCACATCCCGTAAGAACCTGCCCAGCACGCGCGTTGACTCGTTAAAGCTTGCCCCCGGCTGCGCCACTTTCACTGCATATTGCCGGAAATCAGGCATCTTCAGATCTTTCAGCAGCAGGCCGCCATTCGCGTGTGGATTCGCTCCCATGCGACGATCGCCCCTTGGCGCTAAGGCGGCCAACTCAGGCATGAATTTTCCGTTTTTATCGAACAGCTCCTCGGGCTTGTAGCTCTGCATCCATTGTTCAAGGATTTTGAGATGTCCGGGCTTATTCAGGTCTGTTACCGGAACCTGGTGCGAGCGGAAAGTGCCTTCGATTTGCAGACCGTCGACGATCTTTGGGCCGGTCCAGCCCTTAGGACTGCGCAGAATGAGCACCGGCCACTGCGGGCGCGGGGCGTCAGGATTGCTTCGCGCTTCAGCTTGAATGTCTTTGATCTCAGCGATCACTTTGTCCAGCGTCGCCGCCATCAACTGATGCATCAGCGGCGGATCGTCGCCTTCAACGAAGTAGGGCTTGTATCCATATCCAACAAAGAGATCAATGAGTTCTTCTCTCGGTATGCGCGCCAGCACTGTAGGCCCGGCAATCTTGTATCCATTCAGGTGGAGCACCGGCAGCACTGCGCCATCGCGTGCCGGATTCAGGAATTTGTTTGAGTGCCAGCTTGTGGCCAGTGCGCCGGTCTCTGCTTCGCCGTCGCCAACCACGCAGCAGACCAGCAGGTCAGGATTATCGAACGCCGCTCCATGGGCATGCAGCAATGAATATCCGAGCTCTCCGCCTTCATTGATCGATCCGGGCGTATCCGGCGAAGCATGGCTGGGAATTCCGCCGGGCCATGAGAATTGCTGGAACAGCTGCTGCATGCCTGCCGCATCCTGCGTGATCTTGGGATAAAACTCCGTGTAAGAGCCTTCAAGGTAAGTATTCGCGACGATTCCCGGCCCGCCATGTCCCGGGCCTGTCACATAAATTGCGTTGAGATTATTCTTCTGGATCACACGATTCATGTGCACATAGACAAAATTGAGCCCTGGCGTGGTGCCAAAATGCCCGAGCAGGCGAGGCTTGGTGTGCTCCAATTTCAGGGGCTCGCGCAGCAGCGCATTGTCACGAAGATAAATCTGCCCAACGGAAAGATAATTGGCGGCGCGCCAGTAGCGATTGATTGTGTCCAGATCTTCCTGGGTGAGTGGTCCGGCTTTAGCGACTACATCTTCATGGTTCAGGGTCTTGGGCATGGCAGAACTCCATCCGTCGCGACGTTTATCTTAAAATTGTAGTCCTTTGGCGCACTGCAAATGTGCGATCCTGAAATGAACTTTCTGCGTCCGTGCGTGGTAATCGGCCTTGTAGTAACGGATCGATGTATCCGTGTTTATCTAGGCAGGGTTGATCTTTTCTACGAATCTCTCTGCGTGTCCGGCGTCTCAGCGATGAAGAATTGCTCAACCCCTATGATGCGCTATGGCCTGTACATTGCAGCACGCCCAAAAACGCGCTCCAGGGTCCTACGGCGTCGCGATATTGATGAGCCATCACACGCGATAGTTGATGCAGATGCGTGAGGTCGTGAACAGCCCACGTTGCCAGAAGTTGCGATAGAGTAACCATCCCCAGCGAGGGATGTATTCCACGCCCCGAGAAGTCTGCGGCCTGTAAATTCAATGACTGGAGAGCAGCTAAGCTTTCGCTTCGTACTCGGGCAAAATCATCCAGTAGCTGTTCCAGAGATTTACCCTGACTCTCCTTTATTTGGGCAAAGCGATCGAAAGGATCAAATGGACGCGTTTCACCATTTTCCAGGATGTTCAGCACTCGCGGCATCCAATCAGCGCGATCTGCGGAAACAAGATGGCCCACAATATCAAACGCGCTCCATGTGTCTTTGCCTTCGTTGCTGTGCGCCCAGATCTCGGGAAGGCCGCGCAGTAGTGCATTCAGTGTTGCTGGAGTGCGTGTTAGAAGTGCCACCGATTCGGTAAGACTGAATTTGGATGAGGTTGCCATGCCGAATAGATGCACACCGGATGGTTTTGACTCACACGCAGATATGACGCGCTTCGGAATCCTACTTCGCTTCCAGCACTACCTGATCCACTTTGTAACCTCTGTCTCGCAACTGCCGGACAATACCTTTTTCACCGATGATGTGAGCCGCCCCCACCACCACGAAAATCGGTTCTTTGCTCTTCAGATACTCTTCCATCTTTGCGGTCATGACGGCGTTGCGATCGTCCAAAAGCTTTTTCTGGAGGCTTTTTGAACCCAGGTCGTCCTGCTCATCCATAACTTTTTGTAGAGCATCGGGGTCTCCGGAGGTGTATGCGACCTGGGTCCGCTTGATCAGGTCTTTTATTTTGTCGCCTTCTTTCAGGACCGCGGCCAGCATGCTTTGCTGCTCTTCTTCTGTGGCTTCAGCAAAAATTGAGAGCTGTGATTCCATGGTTTCCAACTCATCGATCCTCTGCGGCGGCTTGCTTTCGTCGAGGAAGTGCATATCAATTCCCAGCGCCGGATCTTCACCAGCCTGCTGCCAAGCCATTGCGGCGATCGTAACGGCAACAACCCACGGCTTTAGCTGTTCCATTCCTTGCCGCGGAACGTTGTGCTTGGCGCAGTAATCGTCAAGCGTGCTCTGCGTTTCTTTTGAAAGATGTTTGGTCAATGAATCGTCGCCTGTATAGAGGCCATATTTCTGTATCAGGCCCATCATTTTGGCCTGATCAGCATTCTTGATATTGACCTCCACCGCCAAGACTTTAGCGGCAGCAAAAGCCGATTCCACTTCTTTGGGCAGCGGATACATGCTGCTGTCGCCCACGTGAATGGCGCCTACCAGGTAGACAGTGGTCGTGGGCGAGGTGGCTTTCCACATCGGGAACCGGCGTGGTTTTGGCTGTGCCGGCGCGGCTTGCTGGGCCTGGGCTGCTCCTAAGAAAGTCAACAGCCCAAGCAAAACCGCATGGATATGCCGCTTTAGCATGCAAAAATCTCCTTCGAAAAATGGACCGCTAGTAACTGGTTACAGCAGATTATACCGTTGGATACAGACGCCAGTTTCACTCGGCCGACCTTGTCCTTTGGTAAAAGCCGCTGATAACAATTCCCGGCGATGTCAGTCAGAATAATCACATGCGGCATCTCTTGCTTCTGTCGATCATCGTTCTTGGCGCTGCTGTTGCGTATCCTCAGATATCCACGGCGGGTACGGTGCACAGTTCAGTGCCGGTTGCCGCACAACCTTCAAACAGCTACTCTCTCTATCTTCCGTCAGGGTACTCTACGGCGAAGCGCTGGCCACTTCTACTGATATTTTCAATATGAATTGCTCCGCTGATCCCGATCACAGCGGGGCGCTGCTAGCCGTTAAAGTGCAACTTTCGCAAATATGCGTGGATATGAATAATGTTGTGGCAGCAACAGAGGGTGTACCATACGAGGTTTTAGCAGAGAGGAACCCACATTATGAGAATTGCGGTCCCACGGGAGCAGCAGCAGGGTGAAGCCCGGGTGGCGTTGACGCCTGAGTCAGTGAAAAAGCTGGTGGCTGCGGGCGCGGAAGTTGGCATTGAAAACGGCGCGGGCGTTCATGCTGGATTTCCTGACGCGGACTACCAGACAGCCGGCGCCAGCCTGATGTCCCGCGCAGACCTGCTGCCGGAGGCTGACATTCTGGCTTGCGTGAACCGGCCTGAGCCCAGCGACTTTACCAAGCTGAAACAGGGTGCTGTGATTATCGGTTTTCTCAAGCCGCTGGATGAGCCAGCCGCGCTGGAGCCAATCGTCGCACGCAAGCTCACGGCATTTGCCATGGAGTTGGTTCCGCGCTCCACGCGGGCTCAATCCATGGATGCGCTCTCTTCCATGGCCACCGTTGCGGGCTATAAAGCCGTGCTGATCGCCGCCGCGCGCTTGCCACGCATGTTTCCCATGTTGATGACGGCCGCCGGCACAGTTCCGCCAGCAAAAGTTCTTGTGCTGGGAGCGGGCGTTGCCGGATTGCAAGCCATTGCCACTGCGCGACGCCTTGGCGCTGTGGTGGAAGCCTATGACGTGCGTGCTGCTGCAGGCCAGGACGTTAAATCACTGGGGCGCGAAATTTCTTGAAGTGGATTTGGGCGGAATTGAAACGCAGGACGCAGGTGGATACGCGAAGGAACTTTCTCCCGAAGCAATGCAGCGTGGCCGCGACATGGTGGCCAAGCATGCCGCCACGTCTGATGTGGTGATTACCACAGCGCAGGTGCCTGGACGCAAAGCTCCGCTGATGCTGACTGAAGAAGCCGTCAACAATATGCGTCCTGGAGCGGTGATTGTTGATCTGGCAGCTTCCACCGGCGGCAACGTGGCTTACACCAAGCCCGGTGAAGACGTGGACCACAATGGCGTAACGATTCTTGGCCCGCTGAATCTGCCTGCTACGGTTCCGGGACACGCCAGCCAGCTATATTCGCGCAACGTTACAACATTCATCGCGCTCATTAATGACAAAGGCAATTTGAAGATCGATATGAATGACGACATCTTGAAAGCCGCCGCCGTCGCATACGAGGGCGGCAGCGTCCATCCCAAAGTGGCCGCGGCATTGGGGCATCCGGTAGCGTAGTTGCAATATTGATCGCAGCCTTAATAAGTGGAACATGAAAACAAGGAGACCTGAATGGAGCACTTATTGTTTCATCCTGTAGGCGTCATCATCGCGCTGGCGATGCTGGAAGGCACAAAAGAACTGTCTTTTAACCCAGCGGTCCTCATCGCTTCTCTTTATGTTTTTGCTCTGGCTGCATTTCTCGGCTATCAGGTTATCTCCCGCGTGCCTCCGCTGTTGCACACGCCGCTGATGTCGGCCACTAACGCCATTTCCGGCATCTCGCTGATTGGTTCGCTGGTGATTGCCGGATCGCACTATGACCAGCACCAGGGACTGGCGGAAATCCTGGGCTGCGCTGCAGTGACCTCTGCCATGATCAACGTGACTGGCGGCTTTCTAATTACTGACCGCATGTTGAAGATGTTCCGCAAGAAGGAAGCGCCAAAGACCAACAAGCCGGAGGAGAAGAAGTGAGCCACGCTCAATATTTTTTGGAAGCCACTTATCTCATTGCCTCCTGCCTCTTTGTTCTGGGCTTAAAAGGGTTGAGCCATCCTGACACGGCGCGTCGCGGCATGATTATGGCTGCTGCAGGAATGGCCGCCGCTGTGATTGGCACGCTTTTCCATCCTGACATCCACAACTACATCTACATTGCGATTGGCATGATTGTGGGCTCCGCGATTGGTATTCCCATGGCCATGGTGCCGATGACGGCGATGCCGCAACGGACCGCGCTTTCACACGCCTTTGGCGCATTGGCGGCAGCCATGGTCGGCATTGCCGAATACGTGATTCATGGCAGCAATCTTGGCCCGGTCAAAGTCGGCGCTCTGGGTTTGGAAGTGATGCTCGGTTCGCTTACCGTGACTGGTTCGCTCATTGCGGCAGCCAAGCTTCAGGAAGTGATGCGCGGCTCTCCCATCATGTTTAAAGGGCAGAAAATTTTCAATCTTGCGCTATTTATCGTGATGGTCGGCTGTTTTATCACGTGGATCGCTGATCCTGCCTCCGCGACATTTTTTTACGTTATGGTCGGCTGCGCTTTTGTTTTTGGCATCATGCTGGTGATTCCCATCGGCGCTGCCGATATGCCTGTGGTGATGTCGCTGTTGAATTCTTACGCTGGACTTTCTTCAGCTGCAACCGGCTTCGTGTTGAGCAATAATGTGCTCATTATTGCCGGAACGCTCGATGGCTTCTCCGGTTTCATCCTTTCTATCTTGATGTGCCGCGCCATGAATCGTTCGATTACCAATGTGCTGTTTGGCGGCTTTGGCTCTGCAGTGACGGAAGAAACCGCAGTCACTGGATCCATGCGCGAAGTCGGCCTTGACGACGTTGCGGTCCAGCTTGCTTACGCCAACCAGGTGGTCTTTGTCCCTGGATACGGCATGGCGACAGCACAGGCGCAACACGCCGTCCGCGAATTGGGCAATCTGCTGGAAGAGCGCGGCATCTCCGTGAAATATGCCATTCATCCCGTAGCAGGCCGCATGCCGGGACACATGAATGTTCTTCTTGCCGAAGCTAATGTGCCGTATTCTTCACTCTACGAAATGGAGCAGATCAATCCTGAAATGCAGTCCACGGACGTGGCAGTAGTGATCGGCGCAAATGATGTTGTGAACCCCGACGCGCGCGATAATCCAAAGAGCTTAATCGCTGGAATGCCAATCATTGAAGTCGATAAGGCAAAATCCGTGGTGGTGTTGAAACGCGGCAAAGGCAAAGGATTTTCCGGCTTGGAAAATCCGCTTTTCTTCAAGCCCGTGACTGGGATGCTCTACGGCGACGCCAAGGCCTCACTGACGAACCTTGTCCAGGCGGTGCAGAAAGTTTAGCGTCCAGAGCTAAAAAAAATTTTGGGCACAGGGCATTGAGCGTGTGCGGCCGGGCAGCTCAACGATTTAACGCTCCTGAGTTCCGGGCGAGCCTCAATAATTCAGGTTGAAGTTCAGCAGGTTCCAATGATAAGAGAACCACACAAAGCCAAGGCAGGCCAGCAGAAGTAGAAGATTCCAGATTTTGCCCCAGAACCATGCATGTGGATCTCTCCACGAGCGAAGTGTAGCCAGCAATACAAGAATAGTCCCAAGCGCACCTAGCAACCCTAAAGACTGAATGGCATGAAACTTGAGATCAGTTTTGGAACTTAATGCGTTAATTCCTCCGCTCGTAAGCGCCATCAGAAAAATCAGCAGGAATGCTATATCCACGCCGCACACCACTCGCACCCACGGATGCAGTTGCAAGTAACTAGGATCAAGGTCAAGTCGCTGGTGGTAGTGCCCTCGAATGATGGCAGCAATCGGCCAGCAAACCAGCGTCAATCCCAGAACAACTAGAACTCCTAAAATCAATGATTGGTTGAAATCCGCGCTCTGCGCCAGCGACACGCGTTGATCGGCGGCGGCAGGGAAGTTTGGCGCCAAAAGTATGTTTCCCTGATAGTCGCGCACGAAAGCAAGCAGGTCTTGGCCATTCACCGATCGGTAAACCAGCGGCGCAATCTCCTGCCACTTCTTGGTCTGGCCATTGAAGTCCTTGAACGGCTCTACTTTGATGGTCCCACTTTCATCCGGCGTGACGCGGACATCTTCTTCCACCGCCCCAACTTTTAAAAAATTGCTTTCAGAACGGCGCGTGGTGAGATATCGACCCGCAATGGTCTTCGCATCCGCATCAGCGCTGGCCAGCTTCTCAACTTTCGCTGGAGTGTAAGGGAAGTATCGATCGAGAAAGTGATACCACAAAGCGCTCCGGGGACTGATGTCACCTTTGCCGGCGCTATTATAAGAAACGAAAAAGCCGATGCCATTTTCCAGCATCAGGTGCAGGTCGCTGTGGAAGTAAATCGTATCGCCGCCATGGCCGATGATGCGCTTTCCGTTGCGCGTCTCCTCATAGAAGCCCAGGCACATACCGTTGAGCGCCGGGCTGAGCCCGAACTGCCGTGAATGCATCTGGCTTGCTGTCTCCGAACGAAGAATCTTCTTATTTTCAAGCTTGCCATTCTGAAGATGCGCGATCATAAACCGCGAAATATCGGCTGCTGTGGCCGCCAAAGCACCAGCCGGAGCTTCCTCAATAATTTCAAACGGCTTCGATTTGCCTGAACCCAGCCCGTAGCCGTTGGACATCAGCGGCTTCAATTCGGCTGGCAGTGGTTGCGCGAATGTGGAATGTGCCATTCCTAATGGCTTGAAAATATTTTCCGCAACATAGTCATTGAACGGACGGCCGGAAACGCGCTCCACAATGTATCCGGCCAGTGAAGCTCCGTAATTGGAATAAGCAGGCGTGGTACCGGGAGGAAAGATACGCTCCGGGATGTGCCTGACCAAATGCTGCTTCAACGTGGCAGATGGAGCGGCATCTTCTGTGATCAGGTCTTTAACTTGTTCTTCAAAGCCCGGTGTGTGCGTCATGATATTGCGCAGCGTAATCGGCTTGCCGAATTTCGCTGGAATCTTGAAATCCAAATATTCATTGATGCCGCGGTCCAGATCGAGCTTGCCTTGCTCCACCAGTTGCATAACTGCAGTCCAGGTAAACAGCTTGGAAACTGACCCGGGGCGGAACAACGTCGCGTCTACGGTCACGGGAGTTTTCTTTTCAACATCGCTGTAGCCGTAGCCCTTAGCGAACAGGATTGCTCCATCCTTCACCACCAGCACCACTGCGCCGGCAATGTCTTCACGCTCAAGCTGCATGGGGACGAATCCGTCAAGGAATGCGTGTACGTCATCCGCAGTTAGCTCATGCGGAGGCTCAGTTACTTTTGATTCACCCGCTGTGGGCGCCTGGGGCGTGGGAGGAATGGGCGTCACCTTGGGCTGCTGCGCCATCGCAACGGAAGCAAGCATTGCAAACTGAAGCACAAACGAAATAAGAATGCGTTGTTTCATAAGCATGGCAATGCTCCGTCGGCGGATTGGAGAATGCGAAGAACGGGAAAGAATATCACGCGATCTTGGGGGATCGCGCCGAGCCACTCTTGTAACTGTCGGGTTGCAGCGGATGCGCTTAATATATGAAGCGATATCTGCTTCTGGCCCGCCGGTCTCTTCTGATGTCTGATCTTAACCGCTTGATTTCCAGTCGATCGCGTTTGACCTGTATCTGGTCAAGCCTGATCTGTACACGCGATGCATGGCTGCGTCGATCCAACGCCAAACGGCCGCGGTCCTGATCCAGCTGGAGCTCCTGGCGGCGCAGCATCTGCTCGTCCGCGCGCAAATCCGCCATGGATCCGGTCTGCGCAACAGAAAAGGTACTCATGAGAAAAGACAGCGCCAATGACAAAGACAAGTATGTGCGTGTCATGTGCCAGACTCCGGGCCTTCAGATTTTGCCGGAAGGTGTAAGTTGCTGCCGATTTTAACCCTGGTAGGCAGGAATGTAGCAGGATTTTTTATTTGGGACGAAAAGGCACAATGTATTTTCGGATTGGTCTGAACAGGTGCGAATCTTATCTGTGTCTGTATCCTTCAGATTCCATTCAAAGCACAGGCAAGAGTGCCTTTGCCACAGAGTCAAATGGGCTGTTCAAGCCAATAGAACACTGACCTATGCGCTCTTGCGCAGCAGTCCAGTCATGGCCCAGATTCCAAGCAGTGGCCCCAATGCCATACTGGACAGGGCCCAATTCCATCCATAACGGGCCGCAATGGCTGCCATCAATCGAATGACGAACGCAGTCAGTAGAAATCCCAATGCGACTTGGCAGGTTAGCGCCGTGCCGACGTAATTTTTGTCCGATACTTCGCTGATGATGGTGGAGAATTGAGCCGAATCGGCAATGATCGCGATTCCCCATACCAGCGAAAGCGGTATGAGAATCATGGGATGGTGCAGCGTTAGCGCAGCCAGCACACAGCACATGGAACTGATGCCCATAGCAATTATCGTTACGCGGGCGCGCTGCGCCACGCGGACCCTAGACGCTTGGTCCTGCAGCTTATCACTGGCTGCCCCGGCCCATATGCAGCCCACTGCGCCAATAGCGATAGCCAGTGCCGCCATTGCTTCAAGCATTGAGTGGGACCATGCTGCGGAGACCGAGAAGATCACGGCGATCCATCCCCACATGGAGTAAAGCTCCCACATGTGTCCCAGATAGCCCAGATTGGCCAGCCGCAGTGATCGGTTGCGGACGATCTCAAGAATTTGCGCAGGGTCAAAGCGTGATTGTGGCATGGCAAATGGTCCTTGCCTCACTGCTACGGCAACAATCAAAGCTCCAAGCAATGCCTGTGCGCTACCAAGAAGAATTACACCTTGCCACGGCACTCGGCCCACCGCGCTTACCGCGTGAGGCAACGCCGATCCTACCGTCAGCGCGCCGATCATGATTCCCAGCGCCAGTCCGCGTCCACGCTGAAACCAACCGGCAATAATTTTCATTCCTACGGGATAAACACCAGCCAGGAAGAAACCTGTTGCGCCGCGCAGCAGGATAGCCGGCAGTGGGTGTGCGGCCAAGAATGCAAATGCGGCGTTGGCAGCCGCTGCCGCTACGGCAGAGACAACCAGCACCTTAATCGGGCTGAAGACATCGGGAATATTGAAGAGCGCAAACGTGATAGCGCCTACTGAAAATCCAACTTGCACGGCGATAGTCAGCCATGATCCCAGTGCAAGCCCTGAATGCCAAAGCGTTGTTATCTGCGGAATTACAGCCGTTCCGGTAAACCACAGTGACATTGCCAATAGGATCGAGACTGAAAGCAAAAAAAGAGCCCGCCGGGATGAAGTTGCCTGGCGGGCTTCTGTCTGGACCGTTACCGTCATTTAACTCTTAAGCTTCCGGCGTTCACATGATTCAACCACTTTGGTGGGATCGATTGCATCGCTGTCGATCTGCATTTCGGCAATCTTTCCTTCTTTATCGATCAGGAAGTTCACGCGGCGGCCAATTTTGTGCTTCTCGTCATAAAGGCCGTATTTACGCGTAACGTCGCCGCCCCAATCGCTCAGCAGTGGGAAGGTGACATTGATTTTCTCCGCCCATGCGGCATTACTGAAGGGGCTGTCCATGCTAACACCCAGCACCTGGGTGTCTGCAGCTTCCAGTTTTTTCAGATTCGCCTGGAAGTTCTGCATCTGCTTGGTTCAACCACCGGTGAAGGCAAAGATATAAAACGCCAATGCGACGTTCTTCTTTCCCTTGAAATCATGGAGTGAGACCTTGTTCTTGTAGGTCTGATCGGGCAAAGTAAAGTCAGGAGCCACATCTCCGACCTTCAATGCAGGCGCCGGGGGCGCTTCTTTTTTTTCTTCTTTCTTATCGCTTTGCGCCAGCAGATTGGTTCCTGCCGCAGGCCCCAACAACGCCAGCGTTCCCAACATCTGAACAGCGGTTCTTCTACGCATTAGTTCTTCCTCCGCATGAATGCTGCATGGTAAGCCTAAATTCACATACTCAGTACGTCAATAGGCGAATCCTATAGCCGCTGGGGGCCAGCAACTTCAGCCGAAACAGGTGTTAGTATTTTGCTGAGATACATTCCAATGAAAACATTAAGTTTGTCCATTATGCTGGCGCTTGCTTCTATTGCGTCTGCACAGGTTTCTACTACTCCCAGTGCGATCCAGATGAATACCATCTATGCCGGCGCGGATGGCAAGTTTGAAGCAGCGCCCGACACTGCCGTTATCCGCATGGATATTGCCTCGCAGCAGGATACGTCACGCGCAGCTTATGACCATGCTGCTTTGGCGGTGGACCATGTGCGCCAGGTTTTGACGAGCAATAACATTGATCTAAAGGCG
Source organism: Terriglobia bacterium (assembly GCA_963831465.1). GTDB lineage: Bacteria > Acidobacteriota > Terriglobia > Terriglobales > Acidobacteriaceae > Angelobacter. The sequence continues at coordinate 117,645 of CAWHQH010000039.1, forward strand.
GCCCAGTTCGGCACTTACCAGATGCAGCCGATGTACGACTGGAAAAATCCCAAACACAAAGTGATCGGCTATCGCGTCAGCTCTGACGTCACGCTCAAGCTACGCGACTTCAAAAAGGTCGGCAACATGACAGAGCAATTGGCGGACATTGAAGAGACACAGAACCAGTCAGTGACTTACACGCTGGAAGATATTGAACAGGCAAAAGCCAAAGCGTCAGAAGACGCGTTAAAAAAGGCTCGCAACCAGGCAGCAGCCGTCGCCACCGCCGGCGGACGCACGCTGGGCGACCTTCTCTATGCTTCAGTGGATGTGAACCAGCAAAACGTTGTTCCGGCTATGTTTGCGCAAGCCAGATCAGCTGTATCGGCCGCGGCAACGCCTCCGCCCATGGCTGACTTCACGCCGCAAACGGTCACCATCAACGCGCATGTGAACGCCTTGTTTGCGCTGAAGTAGTCTGCTGCCGTCGCGCGAGCCTTCGCTGTGTGGACTATCCCTGCCCCATGATCAGCGGCAACCCGTTCTTAGGATTGAAATCACATTGATCTTGGCATTAGGGCTTTTAGCCAACGTTTCCGTGGCCTCAATGCCTTCACCAGCACACCCACGTTCCCCGGGCGGTACATAGGACCGGAGTGCCGGAAATTGCCTTGGGATTTAAGCTGATAATTCTGGGATCGAAATGTGACATTCGGGAAACTCGTTCCTTTTCATGCAGTTAGTGTCGTCCCTGGGCGCAGAACGCGATTTCCTGCCGGGGGCATCACTTGCAACTTCGTTATCTTTGGCTGGTAATGGTTCTAGAATAAGGGCAGTAAGGGATCGCCGCTAAGTAGCAATTGAAAAAAACTCCCTGCCCAGCAAGCTTCACAGAGCAATTTTTTCAGGGGCAGGGAATTACTACCTGCTTTCTCATTCGGCAGCTCTGCTAAGTCTTTTCTTTGCAATATTCGTTGAATGGCACAGGGGATGCAATAACCCATGCCAGACGAAGTGGCGCGCATCGGGGCGCTTTCGAATGGATCTAACGGCCAGAGATCCCTCGAAAGTGCCTCGTTGCATTTTGAGGCGATTTGGCGGCGTGAGCGACGCAACGCGGAGCGGAGCCGACAGCCGAATCCTGAGCGGTGGCTTTTCGCGAAGGATCTCTGCCTTTGAGCGGCACTGCGGGCGTGAGCGACGCGGATGCCGAGGGGGAGTCCGCACGCAAAATCCTGAACACCTGCTTTTGCACGAAAGATCTCTGCCATTCAACGGTCGTGGGTGTGAGCGAAGCGAAGGGCTGATTGAGCCGATTTAAAGGCGTAAGCAAGCCAACCGGCAATTGTGAGCCGACAGCCAAATCCTGAGCGCCGCTTCTTGCGCTGAGGGTCTCTTCTTGACCGAATCCAGCGGGCCACCGTTCTTCCTGTTTTAAGATAAAGATTCACCCCCATCGCGGATTGTATTTTCTACAAATTGGCTCGCTCTTTTGACACATGGAGAACAAGTAAATGGTCACTAGGATTTGCGCCATTGCATTGGTGCTCGTGCTGGCTATTGCGATTGGAATTCTTCAAGGTAAAGCTCAAGCTAGGAAGTCTCCGGAAACGCAACGACAGACAAGGCAATGTCTGCCTACCTTGGTCTCAGGAACCTGGCTTTATCGAGTGCTTCCAGTGAAGAAGCAAAGTCATCCAAGACCGCACCCGATGAACCAATAGCTGTCCTGATGGATGTGGCTCTTTCTCAGCGCACGGCCACCATAGCGCTTATGCTGATGGTACAGCGAGCATTTATATAAGCAACGGCGGAGGTTATTTAGGAGGCAGTCAGTCCTATAAATTTATCCGTGATGCCGGACTGCAGATGATTGCGGCAGGACACAAATTCCGGCCCACGATGCAATTAACAAAAGAATTTCCACTCCCTGTAGCGGGAGAAGTCGTCTTCTACGTGGTGACCAAGGGTGGAATTTATACAGCCCGTGCGCCACAAACGCAATTGAATCAAAGAACGCATCCGCTCACGGAATTGTATGCGGCAGGGCAACAAATCATTACGCAGTACAGGCTTATGCCAAAATCCACAAACAAGTGATTTGGACAGTGGCACACGGATTCACTGCATGCGTTACAATCGCCCTGATCGGTAATGAACGAGGTACCTGAAAATGAGTGCCACCCCAGCTGCTTCCGGCCTTCTTACGATAGTCACATCCGCTCCACCAGCCAGCATCGATGATGTCATCCAAATAATGAAGAAACTTGATGCCGCGTTACCAGGAAATGATGGTTTGAAATGGTTCAACCTGCTGTATTTAGAAGTCACCCAACAGGTCCAGCAGAATCCTCCGGTGAGCGGATGGAAAGCTCCGATTTGGCTCTCCCGGCTCGATGTGATTTTTGCGACTCTCTATTTCAAGGCCATTGCAAATTCACTTAGTGGAAATCCCATCCCTAGCTCATGGCAGGCATTGTTTGAAGCAAGACAACGTACCGGAATCGATCGCATACAGTTTGCTCTTGCCGGAATGAACGCGCATATCAATCATGATTTGTCCCTGGCCCTGCTTGCAATCGACAGCGAGATGCATCAAGGCTTCTCCACCGCTACGCCTGAACACCAGGACTACGAACATGTGAACGATCTTCTACAGGCAGTTCTGCCCCAGGCTCTCACGCTGCTGGCGAATGGAATTTTAGGACAGATCGCAGAAGATACCGGCAAGATTGGCAAGCTGCTAGCTATATGGAACGTTCGCGCGGCACGCGATCTTGCCTGGGACTTCGCCGGGCATCTGAAATCAATCCCGCAACCGTTCCAAAGTTTTGCGTTGGCTACCCAGGACCAGCTCACGGGCGCTTTGGGGAGAAGTTTGCTGGTTCCAATTCAATAATTCCGGATAAGTACGCGCTGCTGGCTACACCAGTTGAACCTTTTCCCTTAGATCTATGCCCGCGCGCCGGAGGATTGCGGCAATCTCGCCATCGTTGAGCCGTGACGCATCATATTCCACCCGGATGGTATACTCTTTTTCGTCCAGCTTGATCTTGCGCACCCCGTAAACCTCCCAGGCGTTGTTGAGCGCGCCCATTTCTTTCTCGCCGGGCGGCGTTCCATATTTAAAAACTACGTCTAGCAAGGTCATCAATTTCTCCAACGTAATGTTTTTATCGACCCTCCAATATATCTCAAGGCTTTATTGTCCATTGACTGTATACCCCTAGGGGGTATATATTGTGACAGGTCAGGTCTAATATGAAGAAGCAAAAAACACAAATGGAAACGCATCGCGCCATGCCGCGAGAAACCGAAGAACGCCAGGGTTTGTTGCTGCGCTTGCGACGCGTGGAAGGCCAGGTTCGCGGCGTACAGAAGATGGTGGAAGAAGACCGCTACTGTCCGGATGTATTGGTGCAGATGTCTGCCATTCATGAATCGCTACGCGCCGTGGAGCGAATCTTGATGAAAGACCACTTGCAGCACTGCGCGACTGAAGCCTTGCGCTCCGGTGACGACAAACAGGCGCAGCGCACATACAACGAACTGACAGAACTTTTCTACCGCCACGCGCGCTGAGGCTCCAGGGACATGAATCCAGAAACAGCAGATTCAGGAAAAATAGGAAGGACACTCGTTAAAGATCCCGTCTGCAATATGGACGTTGATCCCGCCAGGGCCGCCGGATCGTCGGAACATAAAGGTCAAACGTACTATTTTTGCAGTCCAGGTTGCGTGAAGCGCTTTAACGCCGATCCGGAAAAATATCTAACGCCGAAGCCGCCCGCTGCTCAACTTCCCGAAACCCAGATGGTACAGATCGGCGGTATCGCGCCGCTAAAGCCTGCGGGTCAATCCGCGCCGCAGCAAGAAACAGGCAAGGGAACCGTCACCTACGTTTGCCCCATGGACCCCGAAGTGCGCGAGAGCAAGCCTGGAGCTTGCCCAAAGTGCGGTATGGCCCTGGAACCGGAAACTGTGGAATACACCTGCCCCATGCATCCGGAAATAGTGCGCAACGGTCCGGGTAATTGTCCGATCTGCGGCATGGCCCTTGAACCGCGGGTTGCCGTTGGCATTCACGAAGAAGACGATTCTGAATTGCACAGTATGCAGCGGCGACTGTGGGTTGGCGTCGCGCTTAGCATTCCTTTGCTTGCAATTTCTATAGGCGGGATGGCCGCAGGCAGTCCCTTGCATAACCTGCCGGCGGGGTGGATGGAATGGCTGCAACTTTTGCTCGCAACGCCGGTGCTGCTGTGGGGTGGTTGGCCGTTTTTCCAGCGCGGATGGGCGTCTTTGGTTAATCGCCATCTGAATATGTTCACGTTGATCGCCATGGGAACCGGCACAGACTATTTCTTCAGCCTCATAGCAACGCTTGCGCCTGGCATTTTTCCTGCATCGTTTCTTGGCCATGGGGGACGGCCAGAAGTTTATTTTGAGTCGGCAGCCATCATCGTGACGCTGGTGCTGCTGGGCCAGGTACTGGAGTTGCGCGCTCGACGACAGACAAGTTCCGCCATTAAAGCCTTGCTCAACCTCAATCCCAAAACAGCGCGGCGTTTACGTCCGGACGGCTCAGATGAAGAGATTCCCCTGGATCACATCGAGCGCGGCGACAGCTTGCGCGTGCGCCCGGGTGACCGCGTCCCAGTGGACGGCGTTGTGCAAGAAGGTAACAGCGCCGTAGATGAGTCGATGATTACGGGCGAGTCGATGCCGGTGGAAAAATCCGCAGGCATAAAAGTTGTGGGCGGAACGGTGAACCAAACCGGTTCGTTCATTATGCGTGCGGAAAAGCTGGGCTCAGAAACGCTGCTGGCACAGATCGTGCGAATGGTCGCTGAAGCGCAGCGCAGCCGCGCACCAATCCAATCATTAGCCGATAAAGTTTCAGGCTACTTTGTGCCGGCCGTGTTGCTGGTAGCAGTACTTAGCTTCATCGCATGGGCCATCTGGGGGCCAGAGCCGCGATTTGCATACGCTCTAGTGAATGCCGTTGCAGTACTGATCATCGCCTGCCCTTGCGCGCTGGGACTGGCCACTCCCATGGCCGTAATGGTCGGCACAGGACGCGGCGCACACGCGGGCGTACTGGTAAAAGATGCTGAAGCGCTGGAACTCATGGAAAAAGTAGACACGCTCGTCTTGGACAAAACCGGCACCCTCACAGAAGGGAAGCCTCGGATGACGTCAATACTGGTTACTGGTAGCGTCTCGGAGGTCGATCTTCTATTACTGGTCGCGGCCGTTGAGAAACTAAGCGAGCATCCCGTTGCTGCTGCCATCGTGCGAGAAGCGGAACAACGTAAATTGAAGCTTCCACAGGCTGCCAATTTTCAGTCATTTACCGGGCAGGGAGTCGCGGGAGAAGTTCTGGGCCGGAAGATTGCCGTAGGAACACCTGACTTCCTCGCAGGTATGGGAGTCGATACAGGCCCCATATCATTACAAGCCGAGACGCTTAGAAAACAAGGACAAACAGTTGTTCTTGCCGCAGTCGAAGGCAAGGCCGCTGGCCTGATTGCTGTTGCCGATCCGATCAAGCCTTCTGCCCGCGATGCTGTGACAGCATTAAAGCAAAGCGGCCTGCGACTGGTCATGCTTACGGGTGACAATCGCGCCACGGCCCAAGCCATCGCCAGGGAACTCGGTATTGCTGAATTTGAAGCTGAAGTGCTGCCGCAACAAAAATTGGCTATCGTGAAAAAACTTCAGGCTGAAGGCCGAATTCTTGCCATGGCAGGTGACGGCGTGAATGATGCGCCTGCCCTGGCCCAGGCCGACGTCGGCATTGCTATGGGAACAGGTACGGATGTGGCGATGGAAAGCGGAGACATCACCCTGGTCAAAGGCGACCTGAACGCGCTGATGCGCGCGCGAAATCTGAGCCGCGCCACCATGAGTAACATCCGGCAGAACTTGTTCTTTGCCTTTATCTATAACTTGCTTGGCGTGCCCATCGCCGCAGGGGTGTTGTATCCATTCACCGGATTGCTGCTGCAGCCAGTCTTCGCCGCTGCTGCAATGAGCTTTAGTTCAGTATCCGTTATTGCCAATGCTTTGCGGCTGCGACGCGCAAAGCTGTAGCCGCTCATACCATCTTCAGTTTCCACTTTCCCTTCTTGAAAATGTAAATGCCGATGAGCGAGAGCAGGATCTCGGCTACCAGGATCGCGTAATAAGCGCCGTTCGGCCCGACATGGAATTTCATACTCAAGACAAAGGCCAGAGGCAGCTGCACGATCCAATACACAAAAAAGTTGATCCACGTTGGCGTCCAGGTATCGCCCGCTCCGTTGAAGGCCTGTACAATCACCTCGCCGTAGGCCCACAGCACGTAACAGCAGCTGATGATTCGCAGACAGCTTGCGCCATAGCGGATTACCTGAGGGTCGGTGCTGAACACCGCGACCAATTGCGGAGCAAAGATGAGGAACCCCAGTGACACTACCGCTAGGAAAGCAGCGTTAAAGAAACTGGCACGCCAGACTGATTGCTCAGCCCGATCTGGCTGCTTCGCTCCCAGATTCTGCCCGACCAGCGTTGCTGCCGCCGACCCAAGTCCCCACGAGGGAAGAGTCGAGAAGATCACAATACGGATGGCCACGGTATAGCCCGCGGTGGCTTGACTGCCAAAAGACTGGACTATGCGCACCATGGCCAGCCAACTTGCAGTAGCTATTAAAAGCTGCAAGACGCCGATTCCCGAAACCTCAAAGATGTTCCACATCAGCTTCAGCTGCAGGCGGATGTGCTTGCGCAGAATATTCAGGTGCGCGCTGCCCTTGCTGAGCATGTAAATCTGAAAAACAATGCCAATGCTTCGTCCGATGCTGGTCGAGACCGCGGCCCCTGTAACGCCCAGCCTGGGAAATGGTCCAAGGCCCCGGATCAGGCAGGGATCGAGGAACAAATTGATGAAGTTCGCCAGCCAGAGAACACGCATTGCAATGGCTGCATCTCCGGCACCGCGGAAGACCGCATTGATGAGAAAAAGCAGCAGGATGATGCCGGAACTGCTCAACATAATTCGCGTGTAAAGAGAGCCGACGCGCAGAATCCCCGGTCCGGCTCCCATCCAGCGGAGCAATCCGGGCGCAAACGGAAAGGCAATGGCAAAGATCAAGACCGCGAACCCGAAACCGATGAGAATCGATTGGACAGCGGCCTCAGCAGCGCCAGTCTGATCATGTTCACCCACGCGCCGCGCCACCACAGCAGTGGTCCCCATGCTGAGACCGAAAGCCACGGCCATCACAAGTACCAGGAGGCCTTCGGTGATGCCAACGGTCGCAGTTGAGTCGGCTCCCAAATGCGCGACAAAGAAAATATCGACGATGCCGAACAGCGATTCCATCGCCATCTCCAGCACCATGGGAACGGCCAGCAGCACGATCGCGCGATCTATTGAGATCGCCGTGAAGTCCTGTTTGGAGCCGAGAATGGCTTCTTTGATCAGCGCGAACCATCGAGAAGCCCGTGAAGGAACGGCAGCGGTGACAGGTGTACTCAAAAGAAATCTCCAATAAATCTGCGCAAAGGCGGCAGAAAGGCAAGTTGCAGGGGATCATCTGCGCGGAGGAACTTCGCGCGAGCAACGGAAGCGATTTAGTAGGAGACTTTCATCGGCGTAGATGATTTTTTACCACAGAACTCAGGAGGAAATCAAAGAGGATCCATCCTTGTCCTTCAGCCTTCGCGTCCTTTGCGGTAAAATCCCGGCGAGGTCCACCGATGAAAACTGTTCTGGCTCTGCTTTTTGTGTCCGTTACCGCGTTCGCGCAAAGCTCTGAAGAAGGCAAAGTTGTTCGCTATGAGCTGAAACCCAGCGAGCTTAAATACACTTATGCTGCCTCATATAGTCCGGTAGCGCATCTCAAGTCCGGCAACATCCTCGAGACGAATACGGTCGACTGCTTTGGCAATGCGATCAAGAAGCCCGGCGATACGCTCAGCATGGCCCATGGCGACAATCCCCTGACAGGGCCATTCTTCATAGACGGCGCAGAGCCCGGCGATACTTTGGCAGTCAAGTTTCTGGAAATCAACGTGGATAGCAATCAGGGCATCGGCGCACTTGCGCCGGGATTCGGCGCGATCAACTCCACAAATTACACTCCCATGCTCAACGCGCCCATTCCGGAGAAAATCTGGTTTTATCCCATTGACCATGCTACGAATACCGCTACTTTTCAGGCGCTTGATTCGAAATTCACGGTGAAGTTTCCGCTGCATCCATTCTTTGGCTGCATTGGCGTGGCGCCCGCCGGCGGTGAAGCTCGCACATCGGTGGTTCCGGAAGCGTTCGGTGGCAACATGGATTCACCTGAAGCCAGCGTCGGCAACACGGTTTATTTTCCGGTGAATGTTCCGGGTGCAATGCTGTTCATGGGTGACGGTCATGCCGCCATGGGCGATGGAGAAATCGCCGGCACAGCGTTAGAAGTTCCACTTCGCGGACGCGTACAGGTGCACGTGATCAAAGGCCAGAAAATCAGCTGGCCGCGTTTTGAAAATGACGAATACATCATGACCGTAGGCGCATATCGTCCGCTTGATGACGCTCTGCGCATCGCGTTTACTGAGTTAGTTGGCTGGATCCACAACGACTATGGCCTCTCTGAGATGGATGCGTACGAGCTTCTATCGAAAGTCGGCGAGATTCACCTGAATGAAATGGTCGATCCAAACTATGTGATCGTCGCCAAAGTGAAAAAAAGCTATTTACCTTCTAAGAAGACTGTGTCAGCTAAATAGCTAGCTTCTTGAAGCTGTATTTCTGAAATTTCGAAGCGCCCGCTTCTCCAGAGAAGTGGAAGATCCGAAGCGGCAAAAGCCGCGGGTCGCAAGCCCCACGGCTTCTTTATGCAAATATTTTCATGGTGGTTTTCAAAAACTAACAATGGTGCTTTGGGGCCACACGTATCTTTCCATTAGTTCCAGCAGCCATTTCTTGTCGTGGCTGCCTATGGAACACCTACGGTATGTCGCTGAGGCTGCTCAGTTTCCACACCTCATTGTAAAAAGCCAAGCACGCCGATCCCGGGCCGTGGGCGTTGCATTCTGAAGGTTTCATGGCCTATCGGACATCGCTTGCTTGTAACTTGAAAAACAACTGCGGTACTCAATTCTGGCCCGTGATCGCTTCTCTTTTACTTGGTTTGCATATTGTCCTATTGCAAGTTGTGGCTGGCCTGCTATTGCTTGTTTTTACTTCAACGGGGGTATCCCTTGCAAAGCACTTCTTTGGATGATCTCCTGAACTGGGGTGGGGCAGGAACATTCGAGCCCGTCAACTCCACTCATGAAGCCAGCGCCAAAGCGTCTGCGCATCTTGCTAAAACACGAAACCAACCCTTGCCATCCTGCAGGAACCCTGCCTGCGATGAGTAAGTTGAATGACTTGGTTCGGTTGCGGGCGGCAATTATAACAAGCTACATTCCTGGTGCAAGAAAAGAATTACCATAAAGACTTAAAGCATTAACTTTTTAGGTTCGCCAGTCAGGCTTTGGAAGCCACGTAGTTGTCTTGGATTGTGAACCCAGCCTCGGCCTTGGACGGAGCAGGACCAAAAATATGGCTGACCGGTTCTCTGCCAAGCTTCGGACCAGTTTTTCACCCATTTGGCCGATGAAAAAGTTCCTTTGCTTGCAACTTCTTAGCTGCTTGTGTTACACACAGAAGCATGCGCAACTGGATGCGCGAGCGCATGAAGCGCCGTAAAAAAAAGCCGGAAAATGAGACGGAGGCCACTGGCAAGGTCGGCCAGCAAAAGCCTTTGGTCGATGAAGCTCATCCTCAACCCTTGATGCCGGCGTATGACGATATAGAGCCAGAGGCCCCGCCCGCGCCCGAAGTCGCCCAGGAATCTCCTGTGACCAGCGAGCCGCGCATGGAAACTGAAGTACAGCCAGAATCACCCTCCATGCCGCCTCCCGGAGTTCCGGAGCATCGACCGGCGCAGCAAGCGGGGAAGGCTTCAGGACGGCCGTCAAAAGGCGTGGTTGTGCTTGCTATCGGCTTGCCAGGATCGGGTAAGACGACCTGGTTCAAGCGTCGCGGTGTCTCCCCGCTTTCCAGTGACATGCTGCGTTCAATCCTTTTTGACGACATCACCGAGCAGCGCTATCAAGGGCTTGTTTTTTCCACGCTTCGATCCTTGCTTCGCGCCCGGCTCATCGCTCGTATGCCATGGAATTATGTTGATGCCAGCAATCTGGCTCCGCATGAGCGCCGCCAATGGATAAAGATGGCCAAAGGCTTTGGTTATGAAGTACATGCCGTCTTTTTCGATGTCCCACTTGAAGTTTGTCTTGAGCGTAATCGCAAGCGTGAACGCCAGGTGAAAGAAGACGTAATCCAGCGGATGGCGGCCAAACTGAAGGCCCCGGGCTTTGAAGAAGGCTTCGGAAAAATTACCGTCGTCCGCGTAAAACGCTCAGGCGAGCAGACTTAGCTGGTGCTATTGGTTCTTGCGCACCCATCTCCGTCAGCCTCGCGCAAAATGCACTAACGCAAAGATTCCGAACCAAAGAAATGCCAGATAGTGCCAATACCAGCCGGTTACCTCCACCGCGATTCTCTGGGATTCAAATCTGATGGCCAGCAGCCGTCCGGCTACGGCATACATAAGCACCACCAATCCTCCCACCAGGTGGACAGCATGGGTGCCGGTCAGGATATAAAACAGGGATCGGCTAGGATTAGAAGCCAGAAAGGCTCCCTGCGTTCGAAGGATGTTCCAAACCAGTACTTGGCCCCCAAGAAAGCAAAAACCCAGAAAAACCGTGATGCCAAGCCACGGCAAATCCCGCCGGAAGCGTGGGGGCACGATGCCCATGGCGGCAAATTCTTCTTTCTTGGCCATTGAGCGGCGAGCCAGTTCAAGCGTCAAGCTGCTGAACAACAAGACGATGGAATTGATCCATAATTGGAGATAGGGAAGTGTTAGGGGGACCCAGTCGCGGACCCAGCGATGCGCGTCTTCATCAAAACGCCCTTTGCCCATGCGGAAAACATAGACCATGGTGAGCAGAACAAAGATTGCTGTAACGGAAATGATGCAGAGTGTCATGGCGATGCGGTAGCGCCGCATGCGCTGCTCACGGGAATGAAAATCGCCGGAATTGCCATGGTCGCCGTCGTCGCCACCACCATAGCCTCGGCGATGCGGAATTTTACCCGGCCCTCCACCGCCTAGCCTGGGCTTGCGTTCGACTTCTACTCGATCGCTAATGATCGGCATAACACTCAAATATTTAGATGGCGTGGCTGCCTGATCTAGCTGGCCGCATCTTGCATCACAAAATCTTTCTTAACTCCTGAAATATTGTACTCATAAGGCCCGTGATTTACCTGCGGCCTCCGATCGCCAAATCCTTCTGCGGGCGCGGGAGATTTCAACGTCCACTCCAACGTGCTGCATTCCCAGGGATTGGCTTCTGCCACCGGGCCCTTGCGCATGCTCCAGAAGAAATTCACCACAAAAATAATTTGCCCTGCCAGCGTTACGATAGCTGCGAGTGTCACGAATTTCTGCAAAGGCGCCATGGCCGTTACATATTGTACGCCGCTCAATTCCGAGTAGCGGCGCGGATGTCCGGCGATTCCCAGCAAGTGCATTGGCATAAATGTGGCGTAGGCCCCAAGTAGAGTGATCCAGAAATGCCACTTGCCTAAGGTTTCATTCATCATGCGGCCAAACATCTTGGGAAACCAAAAATATGTAGCGGAAAAAATGGCAAACACCCCCGCCATCGCCATGATTAAGTGAAAGTGCGCGACCACAAAATATGTATCGTGCAGATAGGTATCAAGCGCCGGCTGGGCCAAGATTGGACCAGTGAGTCCACCGGTGATGAAAAGAGATACAAAGCCGACGGAGAATAGCAGCGGCGTCGAGTAACGAATTTTCCCTCCGTAAAGCGTCGCCACCCAATTAAAAGTCTTGATGGCTGAAGGAACAGCGATCGCGGTGGTAAGGGTGGAGAATGCGAATCCGGCATATGGGTCCATACCGCTGACGAACATGTGGTGTCCCCAGACCATGAAGCCCAGCGCGCCGATTGCTAGCGTGGCCCCGACCATCGCCTTGTAGCCAAAAACCGGCTTGCGCGCGAAGACCGAGAGCAGATGGGACGTTACGCCCATCGCGGGGAGGATGGCGATATAAACCTCAGGGTGCCCAAAGAACCAGAAGAGGTGCTGCCACATGAGCGGCGAGCCTCCGGAATGATCGATCAGTTTCCCGCTGACCAGCAGACCGCCAGGGATAAAAAAGCTGGTTCCTGCGTGCCGATCAAGCATTAGCAGGACCACGGCGGCCAGCAGGATACCGAAAGCAAGAAGAATGAGAATCGCCGTGACGAACCAGCTCCAGCAGGTTAGCGGCATGCGCAGCCATGTCATTCCGGGAGCCCGATATCGAACCGTTGTCACTACAAATCCGACGGAGCTCATCAGCGAGGACAAGCAAAATAAGCCGATGCTCACCAGCCATAAATCTGTCCCTAAACCCTGCCCTGGCCCCGCCAAGGCGAGAGCGCTTAACGGCGGGTACTGCGTCCATCCAGCGCCCGATGCGCCGCCCGGAACTACAAAAGAAGCCATCAACACAAAGAATGAAACCAAAGCGGTCCAGAATCCCGCAGCCGTGAGCCGAGGAAATGCGATCTTCGACGCGCCCAATTGCAGAGGAAGAAAAAAAGTCCCAAACCCGGCTTGCGGAACCGTGGACAGCACAAAGAAAACCATCAACGTTCCGTGCATGGTCAGGTAGGCAAGATAATCTTCCGGCTTGATCTCACCCAGGCAGGGAAGCGTTGCCTTGGGCCAAACCAGATGGATGCGCATCAGCAGGGAAAGCCACGCTCCGACTAGTACCGCAGCCAGTGACAGAAAAAAATATTCGCGACCGATAGCTTTGTGATCGATGGTGAAAATGTGGCTGCGCAGAAATGATTTGTTGGTTAATTCGACGCTGCGGCCTGGAGGAGTGCTCATGCTTTAGTGGCTGGCAGCCTTCTCCTGAGCCTTGATCCACGTTTGAAATGCTTCTTCGCTCAGCACCCGCACCACGGCCCGCATGCGATAGTGACCAAGACCACACAATTCAGCGCAGGCAATCTCATAGTTTCCTATTTGAGTGGGAGTGAAATGCGAATGGATCTCCATCCCCGGAACAGTGTCCTGCTTAAAGCGCATAGCTGGAATAAAAAGACTGTGGATCACGTCTTGCGCGCGAAGATGCAAGTGCACCGAGTGGCCGACTGGCACTATCATAGAGGTGGAGAGAATGTCGTCGTGTCCCGCCGGATCGCCCGGATCGATGCCCAACGGATTTCCCTCATCCGGCTTGGCAAACTTCTGCGCGTCTGTTCGACCAAATACTCCGTCAGTTCCGGGATAGCGAAAATACCATTGGAACTGCGCTCCAGTTACCTCAACTTCGATCTCGCCTACCTGCTTTTCTGCTGGCATCATGCGTGACCACAAGCGCTCGCCGGAAATATTGAACCAGAAAAAAATGATTGTGACTGCTAGAGTCCAGGTGACCTCCAGCTGCCAGCTTCCCTTGGAAACCTTGTCATCTGTGGGCGGCCTTTTTGACAGAACAAGGATGAGAACAAGATGGCCGACAATGAACAGTGTCCCAAACACCCAGAACGCGATTTTGAATTGGTGATCGATAGGCGCGGAGCTTGAGGAAACACCAAGAGGGAACCAGTAGGGATGGGAGAAGAAAAGATACGCGCAGCCAACGATGATCAGTAGCAGCGCGAGCGGAAGCGCTCTAGACATTATTTCCGCCGATGGCCATTCTCAACCATCTTGACGAACTCCTGGTGGACGCGTGTGTCGTCTGACAATTCGGGATGAAAGGTCGCCGCCATTATCTTGCCTTCGCGAACCAGAACCGGATCGCCATTTGCTGTGGCCAAAACCTCAACGCCTTTTCCTGTGCCAACAATCTTAGGCGCGCGAATGAATACCATCTCCAGCGGTTTTTGGCCTAACTTGGTCTCGGCTTCGCGAATGGAGCTGTCAATCTGTCGGCCAAAGGCGTTGCGCCGGATTCGTATATCCATGGCTTCCAGCGACTTTTGCGGAGGGTTCTCAACGTGTTTAGCTAGTAGGATAGCGCCGGCGCATGTTCCAAAAGTTGGTTTGGTAGAAACGAAGTCGCGGAGCTTTTCCAGAAACCCACGCTCTGCCAGAAAGTTCAGAAATGTGCTGGACTCTCCACCCGGAATCACGATGCCATCAATGGCATCGAGCTGCTCCGGCTTGCGCACCAGAACCACCTCTGCCCCCAGTTGCTCCAGCCGGGACTTATGCGCTTCGTAGTCGCCTTGGATGGCTAAGACGCCAATTTTCATCGCAAACCTAAAACCTATCAGGAGACACGGAGACACGGAGAAAAGCAAGGCAGGAACGACGGCGAATAAACACTAAGCCCACATTAGATTCGCGTTCCTTCGCGTGATTCGCGGCTAGCTTTTCCGGTTTTCTCAGTGTCTCTGTGCCTCAGTGGTAGGTGTTTCACCAACCTCTTGTTTGCAGCATGTCTCCCTCAGCCATTGCCGCTACCGCCAATCCCTTCATCGCGCCAACCAGATCCTCACTGACCTCAAGTAAAACTTTAGGATCATCAAAATGGGTGCAAGCGCGGACGATGGCTTTCGCGCGCTTCTCAGCTTCTTTCGGCTCGCAAAAGTTGATGCCGTCGGCCATGAAAATTCCTGACCCCACGAACACGGCTTCCGCTCCCAGCTGGCGGACTAATGCGGCGTCGGCTGGCGTAGCAATCCCGCCGGCGGAGAAGTTCGGCACTGGCAGCTTGCCAGTCTTGGCGACTAGACGTACCAGCTCAACAGGGGCCTGCAAATCTTTGGCTTGAGCATAAAGTTCTTCTTCAGAAAGGGCCTTCAACGTCTTCATTTCACGCATGATCTGCCGCATGTGTTTTACGGCATGAACCACGTCGCCCGTTCCGGCTTCGCCTTTGGTGCGAATCATAGCCGCGCCTTCAGCAATGCGCCGCAGGGCTTCACCCAGATTGCGTGCGCCGCAGACAAATGGAGTCTGGAACGTGTGTTTATCCACGTGATGCGCTTCGTCGGCAGGTGTTAGGACTTCGGATTCGTCAATGTAGTCGACGCCCAGAGCCTGGAGGATTTGCGCCTCCGCGAAGTGGCCGATACGGCACTTGGCCATCACCGGGATGGAGACCGTCTCCATGATCTCGCGAATCTTTTTGGGCGAGGCCATACGGGCAACGCCGCCCTGTGCGCGAATCTGCGCCGGGACGCGCTCCAGCGCCATCACCGCTGCAGCGCCGGCCTTTTCAGCGATCTCCGCCTGGCGAGCGTCGGTTACGTCCATAATCACGCCACCCTTGAGCATCTCCGCCAGACCAGTTTTAAGGCGCAGTCCAGCATTGCCGTTCAGCACGGTTCCACCGCCGTTGGACGTGACGGTGACGCTGTGACCGTTGGAGGTGGGTTTATGCGCCTTTGCCAGCGAAGCTTCTTTCTTTCCCCGTGATCTAGACATTGCGAACTCCTGCGCCGTGTCACGCGGTGCGTCACGGCAACTTGTAAGGCTGAAACTCTTATTTTACTCGGTTAAAAGGATTTCTGCTGCAATCAAGCTTTTGTTTTAGCAGGAGCATTGACGCGCACTGGAACTCCCAGTTGTGCGAACATCTTCTCCGGATCGATGGCAATAAAGGTCCCGGTGCTGCGGGCCAGAACATCGCCCTTGGCATTAATGATTTCGGCCATATTGATGTGGCGACGTCCTTCCACGCTTTGCTCCTGCGCGGTGACGGTAAGCGCCTGTCCCAGCGGAACCGGCCTGAGATATTTGATTTCCATGGAACTGGTGAGGGCCAGCACGTTGCGGAATTTATTCACTTTGCCCATCGCTTCGTCCAGGATGGTGGCGATAATGCCGCCATGCGAGTGTCCGGGAGGGCCGGTATATTTGCGCGAGAGCTTGAATTGGCAAATGGCCTGGCGGGATTCTTCGTCAAGCGTGAACTTCAGCCGCATGCCGTGGGGATTGTCATGCCCGCAGCCAAAACAATGGTTTTTGCGCGGTTTGGGTTTGCCCTGAACTGCGTGGCCGTGTGAGATTTTCCGTTTTGCCATTGGGTGTGAAAAACGATTTTAACATTCGGCGCTGGAGGAATCTGGCAAGCGCATGGACGTTGCGGCTATGAGGCTTTGTCCAGGGCTGAATGCTGACTACTGACAACCGTGACTATTTCTGCGCCACCAACTCCGCCACGCCTTTCTCTTGCATAGTTTCGTGATAGTGCAAAACGCGCATGGATGAAAATTCACGCAAGAGCTCATTCGGTTCAAGCAGGAACATGGGATGGCTGGGCCCACCTGCAAAGTTTTTTTGTTCCGTCGTGTAGGTCTTGTAAATTAGAAATCCGCCGGGTTTGAGGGCCGCGGCAAAAGCAGGGAAGAGTTCGCGCTGGAGAAAGTAGAAGACCAGTACAAGGTCATATTGTTCGCGTCCGAAGTCTTGGATAGAATGCAAATCCGCAACTTCGGCCGTGATGAGAAATTCCTTTGCCACCGGGCCCAGTGCGCAAGAGGCGTTCTTCTCCGCCAATCCAATTCCGACATCGGAAATGTCGATCAGCCTCGTTCGCCATCCCCGCTGTGCCAGCCAGATCGCATGACGGCCCACTCCTCCCGCGATATCCAGGGCAAGTCCGGGAGTTGTGGCAAAAAGGAACTCATCGTGAGCGCTCACGAGAAAAGGATCGGGCTCAAGTGAACTGTGTGACCGCTCACTGTACTTCTTGTCCCACAGGTTTTTCTCGTCAGTGGCCATGTTATGCCACTAAGAATAACCGCAATTGTCGCTATTTTGCTGCGTTATACTGGAGCTGTGAGCCCCGAGAAGGAAAAGACGTTTTACCTGGAGACCTTTGGTTGCCAGATGAATGTGCATGACTCTGAAAAAGTCATCGGCACGCTGGTTCATCAGGGTTATCGTCAGGTGCAGACCGTAGAAGAAGCGGGACTGGTCCTGTACAACACCTGCTCCATCCGCGATAAGGCTGAACAAAAGGTCTTTCATCGACTCAACGACTACAAAAAGCTTCAGGCGCAAGGCAAAAAATTTGGCGTGCTGGGTTGTGTGGCGCAGCAGGAAGGCGAAAAGATTTTTGAGAAGGCGCCTTATGTTTCAATGGTTGCCGGCTCGGCCTCTTACCGCAATCTGCCTGCAATGCTGGTACAGATTGAGGCAGGGAACAATCGTGTTACCGGCCTGGACGACCGCCAGACCGACCTGACTTTTGAAACCGACTTTACCGCGCGGACCAATCCGCATCGCGGCTACATCACCATTATTGAAGGTTGCGACAAGTTCTGCGCTTACTGCGTTGTGCCGTATACCCGCGGCAAAGAACGCAGCCGGACTTCAGATTCTGTAATGGCTGAAGCACGGCAGATGGCCGATCTGGGTTACACGGATATTCAACTACTCGGCCAAAACGTCAACGCTTATGCCGATCCGCTGGGCAAGAAGACTTTTGCCGAACTGCTGTATGCCATCGGCGAAATCGCTGGCGTGCGCCGGGTGCGCTTTACCACCTCGCATCCCCGGCACTTCAGCAAGGACATCGTGGATGCAATTGAAGCCTCGCCGCGCCTGTGCGACCACATTCATCTGCCTGTACAAAGCGGATCGTCTCGTGTGCTGAAGGCAATGAACCGCGAATACACTCGTGAGATGTATCTGGAAAAGATCTCATGGATGAAAGCCGCCAAACGTCCACTTTCAATCACCACGGACGTCATTGCCGGGTTCCCAAACGAGACGGGAGCCGAATTTGAGGAAACGGTTACTCTGCTGCATGAGTGCCAGTTTGATGCCGTGTTTACCTTTAAGTACTCGCCTCGTCCCAACACGCCTGCCCTGGGCATGATTGACAGCATCAATGATGCGGAGAAGTCCAAGCGCCTGCAAATCCTGCAGGAACGTCAGCGAGAGATCCAAAGGATCAATTATAAGAAGCGAGTAGGGCAGATATTTGAAGTAATGGCCGAAGGCAGAAACGAAGCGCGCGGACAGATGATTGGGCGCACATCGCAGAATATCACCCTGAATTTTACTGCGCCCCAGGAAGCCGTGCCGACCGTGGGCAGTTATGTTAACGTGCTGGTTACCAGGAGTTTCCCCAATAGTTTGCTCGGCGAAATGGTGTAATAAAGCCTGGGGCGGCAGGAGAAAATGCCATGGAAGTTGAAATGAAAATCCGCGGACTGATGATGGATCCTGTCACCAACATGCCTATCGTCGTCCTGAAAGACGTTGGCAGCGATACGGTCCTGCCCATCTGGGTGGGCGTTTATGAAGCAAATGCCATCGCCCTTGAGATTGAAAAAGTAACCACGCCCCGCCCAATGACGCATGACTTGATCAAGAATCTGCTGATCGGCCTGGATACACACGTTCATAAAATTGTGGTCAATGAACTGCGCGACGACACGTTTTTCGCCGTAATTTGGATGGAACGGGAGGGAAGAGTTATCAGTATTGATTCCCGCCCCTCAGACGCACTGGCACTTGCTTTGCGCCTGGATTGCCCCATTTACGTTGAGGATGAAGTTTTAAAGACTTCCAAGGTTGCCAGTACCGCTGCTGACAAAGTCTCTGCTGACGATCTGCGTAAATGGCTGGAGGGGCTGAATGACGAGGATCTGGGCCATTACAAGATGTAGCATGCAACAGTCACATTCAGCTGACTCTGGATGCTAAGCACTGAATGCTTCCTGAAGAACAACTCCAACGGCTTTATGTCGCCGGCTTTGAGCTGCAAACATTCGACCGCTTTCCCAAGGCGATTGGTGTCCTTCGGGACAACTGCCTGGCATTTCTTGTGCCCGGTCCCGATGGTCTGCAGATTCTTGGTAACGTCGGCTGGCGCATGGGTGAAAGTCTGGGTCCGCTGGTGGAGCGCGGAGGCCGTAAGGTTTTCATCCATAAGCAAGAAGTAATCGATGCCACGCCTGAACGGATTGCCACGCTGGATCGATTTCGATCAGATTTGAAAGCCATATTGCGGGGCGAAGAGGCAGTTCAACAGTAATCGAGGCCCACCGAGAAGCAAGAAAATCGAGCTATTTAACTTATTTTACATAATATCTGTTATCAGACGTTGATAATATCGCTAGCTCCTCGATTTTCTTGCCCCAATGGCTATCCCTGTAAAACCACTTTTGGTTGAAACAGAGTGCCCGCCACCCGCCGCGCGATAGCCAGCAGTTCCCTTTGGCCTGCAAACACCCGGACAATGGCCGCCTTGCTGAATTCTGGCAGGTTGACCGCGCCGCCATGCCGGATTCTGGCGGCACTTTCAGGTGACGCGACAACTGCGGGAAATTCCGGCAGCACCAGCCGGGGATGGAGAAAAAGATCGTCGAGCTTATTGTTGGCCCGGGCATGTTCCAATAGCTCCAGGCTTTGAGCTTCATCAATTGTGAATTCACGGACAGCCGTTCTTTTGAGTGCGGCCAGATGGCCGCCAGGGCCCAATTTTTTTCCGAGATCGTGCGCCAGTGATCGCAGGTATGTTCCTGAGCTGACCCAGGCGCGGAAGCAAACTGTCTGTCCGTCGCAGTCAAAGAATTCCAGCTCTTTGATTTCGACCTGCTTAGGTTTCAGTTCTACGGGCTGTCCTTTCCGTGCCAGCCGATGCGCGGGAATACCGGCAATTTTTTTTGCGGAAAAAGGCGGAGGATACTGCGAGATTTCTCCAATAAACTCCGCGGCAGCATCCTGCACCTGCTGCAATGAAAGGTCGGTAGATTGCTCAGGGCCGGTCGGTTGGCCTTCGGCATCGTAAGTATCGGTTGCCCAGCCAAAGCGAATGGTGCCTTCATACCGCTTGTCCGCTTCGTTATAGAACTGCGCCAGACGGGTGAAGCGGCCAAGGACCAGCGGCAGGACGCCAGTCGCCATGGGATCGAGCGTGCCAAGATGACCCACGGATTTCTCGCCGACGATGCGGCGCACGCGCGCCACCACGTCATGCGAAGTCATTCCAGCCGGCTTGTCCACGATCAATACTGCGTCCACTTGAGTAACTCCGTTGAATCAAGCATCATACTGAAGAAGTTGCCACCGCATGTTCCCTATCCGAGACGACGCTCCCCGATCAACAACACCGTTCATCAATTACTTTCTTATCGTACTGAACATTGGAATATTTTTTTTTGAGTGGTCTCTGCAGCTCTCTGGAGGGCCGCGCGCCAGAGCTGAATTTGAAATGCAGTTTGCGTTGGTTCCGGAGCACGTGGCAGCATGGATGAAAGGGTACCTGCCTGCATCGGTCGCATTTGTTCCCTTTCTCAGCTCAATGTTTCTGCACGCTTCGTTGCCTCATGTGCTGCTGAATATGTGGGGGTTGGCGATTTTTGGCGACAATGTTGAAGATCGGCTCGGCCATTTCCGATATCTTGCCTTTTATCTTGTGTGCGGCCTGGCTGCCGGCCTTACGCATCTGATTTTCAATTTCAATTCTTCCGTCCCGACGGTTGGCGCCAGTGGCGCGATTGCCGGCGTTATGGGAGCTTACCTGATCCTTTATCCGCGGGCGCGCGTCTTGACGTGGTGGCTTTTTTTCGTCTTCTGGCTGCCTGCATGGCTGGTACTGGGTTACTGGATCATCGTGAACCTTTTGAGTGGCGCGGCCTCTGGCGTTGTCGGAGTCCAAAGGGCCTGTCGGTGGCGTGGCGTTTTGGGCGCATGTCGGCGGATTTGTGGCCGGAGCATTGCTGATCCAGCTTATGCCTACGCGCAAAAACGTGTACGCCTTTGAAGATTATTGAGTAAGTAAGACCCTCATTCTGCTCCTAGAGCACGCCCGCGGCGGGCCCGATGCGAATCTCTTCAATGGCAGTGTTCGCTGGAACTGAAACGGCG
Source organism: Terriglobia bacterium (assembly GCA_963831465.1). Lineage (GTDB taxonomy): Bacteria > Acidobacteriota > Terriglobia > Terriglobales > Acidobacteriaceae > Angelobacter. The sequence goes on from CAWHQH010000039.1 coordinate 138,592, forward strand.
TGCAAGACTGCTTGCGCTACAGTTTCCGCTGAGATCATTTTTTCTTTTGGCGCGTCCGGCCAGAATTGGCGCCAAATATCTGTGTCGGTCGCCCCAGGCAGCAGAGCCAATACACGGATTCCACGCTTGCGCAAGTCTTCGCGCAACGCGTGAGTGAATCCCAAAGCGCCAAATTTCGAAGCGTTGTAAGCGGACATGCCAGCAAATGGCTGCAACGCTGCGACGGATAAATTGTTCACTATTGTTCCACCGGTTCGCATCAACGGCAAAGCCGCGCGCGTAACGAGGAACGTCCCAGTGAGGTTGGTGTCAATGACTTCTTTCCATGTTTCAATTGGCAACTGATCCACGGGTGCAAGTAACTGGGCTACACCGGCATTGTTGATGAGCACGTCGATCCTGTAGTGATCTTTGCCGATTTCGCGTAAAAGATTCTCCACAGACGCAGGATCCCGGACGTCACAGGCAACACTGGTAATCTCTTTTTTGTCGGCTGAGATATCCGCTGCCGCTTTCTGAAGACGTTTGGCATCACGCCCAGTAATGACGACTGAATAGCCGCTTCCCGCGAAGGTGCGGGCCATCGCCAAACCAATGCCGCTACCGCCGCCAGTAATGACGGCGACTTTTGGGCCGTCCTTCTTAGACGACATTAAAACGAATTTCCGTTTTTACCGTTCCGAATCAGTGAAAGAAACTCCTCGCGGGTATTCGGCAGCGTGCGGAAGCTGCCCAGCATGTGCGATGTCACGGCCGAAGAATGCTGTTTTTCGACGCCTCGCATCATCACGCACAGATGGCGCGCTTCAATTACCACGCCAACGCCCTGGGGCTTGATGGCATTCTGAATCGTTTCAGCAATCTGGACGGTCAAACGCTCTTGCACTTGCAGGCGGCGGGCGAAGATATCCACCAGGCGAGGGATTTTGCTCAGTCCCAGAACCTTACCATTTGGGATATAGGCCACATGCACCTTGCCGAAGAACGGCAACAGATGATGCTCGCAAAGGCTGAACATCTCAATGTCTTTGACGATAACCATTTCGTCATAAGGCACGTCAAAAAGCGCGCCCTGCAGGACCTTATCAGCGTCCTGCTGGTGGCCCTTGGTCAGGTATTCCAGGGATTTCTGCATGCGTTCCGGCGTTCGCAGCAGGCCGTCGCGGTTGGGATCCTCGCCCAGGCGCACCAGCAGTTCACGCAGTAATTCCTGCGTGCTCACTGCGGATACCGGCGAGACTTCATCAATTTTCTTCACAACAGCTCCTGATTTCACCAAAATCTCCTAATAGCGAATTTCCCTGCCCCCGGCATATTCAAAGGAATTGAGCATGGTTTCTTCAATCCGCACCTTGTCCACCTCAGCGTGATGAAAATCTCTTTCCAGAATGTCGAACACTTCAACGCACAGGTTTTCTGTGGTTGGCACAATTCCTTGAAATTCCGGTAACGTATTGAGGTTCTGGTGGCCAAAACGTTCCAGGATTTTTTCATGGACGAAGGAATCAAGGTCTACTAGATTGCACACCATGCCTGTCCGGGGATCAACCCGGCCCGCCACCGTGACCTCCACTGAATAATTATGACCGTGACCGTGCGGATTGTTGCACTTGCCGTAAACCGCCTGGTTCTCTGCGGCAGACATTTCGTCGCAGTTCAGCCGGTGCGATGCCGAGAAAAGATACCGTCTTGTCAGGTAGGCCTTCATGCTTCTCCGTAAAAATCCACAAATAGATCTGGTGTCTCATACACGCGGACCCTGTGCAATTCCGCCAGGTTGAGCTTGGGTTGAAGACGCCGCCAGATACTGATGGCAAGATTCTCGGTCGTAGGAATCTGGTCCTTGAAATCCGCAACTTCCTTGTTAAGAAAGCGATGGTCCATTGCCTGAATGACCTCGCGGTTCATGATCTCTTTTAACTCTTTCAGGTCGACCACGAATCCTGAGCGCTGGTCCACATTTCCCTTCACCGTAACTTCCAGCGTGTAATTGTGCCCGTGGCCATGCGGATTATTGCACTTGCCAAAGATGCGCTGGTTCTCTTCCGGGGTAAATTCCGGATTGTGGTAATAATGCGACGCGGAAAACTCTGCTTTTCTTGTCAAATAAACCATCAGAATCAGATCGTTAGCTCAGATCGCCCTTTCGAATAGATGAATCAGCAGCCGCTTCGGGTGCGGATTGTGAGTACGTCCGCCCCTTCCATGTTAACTCGCCCCGCACATTGGAATGGATGTGGGAGCGGACTAAAAGTGACACAAAGAATGGTAAACCTATGAATGCCATAAGGTTAGCCTTCCATGGGAAATGCGCCTGCTGAAGGCGGGAAATGAAATTCGCATAAGCCAACGCCCCAAACACCAATGGAATGAATGCGTTGCGGCTATCTCCCAGCGCCAATAACATAAGTCCTGCAGCAAGCGCTGTGACGATTGCTAGAAATTCAAATCCGCGTAAGATTGCAAGACGTAGGGGGCTACGAAACAGCAGGGCCAGATTTTTTGTCCATCCTTCCCACATAGCGCGGAAACTCCGGTACATCCTGGTGCGGACAATTCCCTTGCCGAAGCGAAACCAAATTTTATGATCTGAAGCTTTGAATATTCTGGCTAACTCTACGTCTTCCAATAGCTTACCTGCAACGGATTGATGGCCACCGAGCGTTTCGTAGACCTCTCGTCGAACGAGGATGTATTGACCGTTGGCTGCGGCATTAGGATCAGAAGGGTCATTGATGCGCTCAGGGGGGTATATCCTCACCAGTTCAGCGAAAACCACAGGCATTACGGCCAGCTCCCACCAAGTGACAGATTCCTGTTCCGGCGAGTAGGAGAGCAGATCGATATTGCGCTCTTCAGCCTCGCGCACTGATGCTGCCAGCGAACCGGGATAGTGGAATGTATCCGCATCGGTGAACAGCAGCCACTTGGAGGTGCTGCCTGCTGCTCCGGTAATCAGGGCGTTACACTTCCCTATCATCCCCGGCTTGAGTTCACCGGCGCTCAGCACCCGCAGCCGAGGAAACGATTCGGCAATGGCCCGGGTTCGGTCTGCCGATCCATCGTCTACCACTATGATTTGAAACGAGATGCCTTGCTGAGCCACTAGGGACTGGAGGCATCGGCCAATGCAATCTTCCTCGTTCCGGGCAGGAATGATGACGTCGACCGTCCGTTTTACGCGGTCAGTTTCCATCAGAATCGGGTTATTATAAGGGGGTGAAGCGCTTTCGAATCGTAATTCCGGTTCTTTTGGCGGCAGTCTTGGCGGGCTGCCTGGGCTGCAATGATCAGCCCAAATTGCGCTTTATCGGCTCACAGGCCCCGGACTTCACCGTGCAGGATGCCGACCGCAAAGTCTCCCTCCACGACTACCGGGGCAAAATCGTGGTATTGAATTTCTGGTCAGCGCACTGCGCGCCTTGTATTGCGGAAATGCCTTCCCTGGCGCAATTACAGAAACGCATGGGCGACAAGATCACCGTGGTGGGCGTGGCCGTAGATACCACGAATGACGAGTACCACGCCTTTCTTCGAAAGCACGGCATCGACTTCCTGACGGTGCTAGACTCAGCCAAAGACAGCTACAACCTGTATGGAGCCACAGGTTATCCGGAAACGACCATCATCGATCGCAACGGCGTCGTTCGCCGCAAGTTTGTCTTGGCGGTTAACTGGACCAGTCCGGAGATCGTGGACTACCTGCAAAAGCTGTAGTTTCGGAAATTCCGAATCCCGCAGAGCGGGTGAGTAGCCCAGGGATCTGCAGTTTTCCTGCGCGACCAGTGGGATCATTAAGTCGGCGGAGTTGGGCTGGGTAAGCGCTGCACCTGGAGTTCACTGCCATTTCAGTCGTCGCATTTTTTGCAATTCCTTTTGGCTCAAAGGTCAACATTCTTAGTGGATGACATTTTTCGCTAACAGTTAAGGGGTCGTTTATCTTGGAGCATTCTCAAGAACGCGCGCCGCATTGCACCTCTTCTACCGTCTCTGCTAACCTGATTAGTTTCAACTGCGTATCGGAACCCCTCTGGCGCGGTTCTGCATCCAACGGATGCTAGGTCATCAGGTTTTTCTGAAGGAGATTCAAAATTCAATGGCAATTAAAGTTGGTATTAATGGCTTTGGCCGCATTGGGCGCAATGTGTTGCGCACGGCGCTCGAAGATTCAAATCTGGAATTTGTGGCGGTCAATGACCTCACCAGCCCGGCAACGCTGGCGCATCTCCTAAAATATGATTCGATTCTCGGCAATCTTAAGCAGGACATCAAAGCTTCGGGAGATTCCATCATTGTTGGCGGCAAAACGATCAAAGTGTTTTCAGAAAAAGACCCAGCTGCCATCAACTGGGAATCCGTAGGAGCGCAGGTGGTGATTGAGTCCACCGGCAAATTCACCGATGCGGAGCAGGCAAAGAAGCATCTGCGTGGGCCGGTGAAAAAAGTGATCATCTCCGCGCCGGCCAAGAATGAGGACATCACCATTGTGCTGGGCGTGAATGAAGGGAAATACGACCCGGCCAAGCACAATATTGTGTCGAATGCCTCCTGCACCACGAATTGCCTGGCTCCGGTGGCCAAGGTAGTGCATGACACCTTTAAGATCCAGAGCGGGACGATGACTACGATCCATTCCTATACCAACGATCAGGTCATTCTCGACTTTCCCCACAAAGACCTGCGTCGCGCCCGCGCTGCTGCCCTTTCCATGATTCCTACTTCCACCGGGGCCGCAAAGGCGCTCAACCTGGTGATTCCTGACCTCAAAGGCAAGCTGGATGGCTTTGCCATGCGGGTGCCTACGCCCAATGTCTCCGTGGTGGACCTGGTGGCATTCGTGGAAAAGGCCACGACCGTGGATGAAGTCAACAACGCTCTGAAAGCCGCTGCCGATGGCCCGATGAAGGGCATTTTGGGCTATGAAACCGCTGAACTGGTTTCAATCGATTATCGCGGTGACGAGCGCTCTTCTATCGTTGACTCTCCGCTTACCCGTGTGGTCGCCGGCAATTGCGTGAAGGTGATCGCCTGGTACGACAATGAGTGGGGATACTCCTGCCGCGTTCGCGACTTGATTCACTTCATGGCGAAAAAGGGGCTGTAATGGCAGTGGCGACGGAAAAGAATATGGCCAAGCTTTCCATCCAGGATCTGAATCTTGATGGCCATCGCGTTTTCATGCGCGTGGACTTCAACGTGCCTCTCACGGAAGATGGCCGCGTTTCTGACGACACACGGATACGCGAGACGCTGCCAACAATCGAGTACGCGTTACGCAAGGGCGCAAGGTTGATACTCGCATCACATTTGGGGCGCCCTAAAGGAAAATTTAACCTCAAGATGAGCTTGAAGCCGGTGGCAGAGCGTTTGCGGATGCTGCTGGACGAGAAGCTGGGTCGGAGCTGCAATGTGGGTTTTGCTCCGGATTGCATTGGCCTGGCTGCGGAGGAGATGGCCCACAAGCTGGAAAAGGGCCAAACGCTGCTACTGGAAAACCTGCGCTTTCACGCCGAAGAAGAAGCTAACGATGAAGCGTTCTCGCGCATGCTGGCCGCGCTGGCCGATGTTTATGTGAATGACGCTTTTGGCACTGCCCACCGCGCACACGCATCGACAGTAGGCATAACAAAATTCCTGGACAAATCCGCAGCCGGTCTGCTGATGCAGAAAGAACTGGAATATCTGGGCAAAGCCACCACGCATCCGGAAAAGCCTTTTGTGGCCATCATCGGCGGAGCCAAGGTGTCAGACAAGATTGACGTGATCCGCAACCTGCTTACCAAGGTTGACGCTTTGCTGATTGGCGGCGCAATGGCCTATACCTTTCTGAAAGCGCAAGGCAAGCAGGTGGGAAAATCTTTGGTTGAAGAAGACAAGCTCGAACTGGCCAAGTCGCTTTTAGAAGACGCAAAAAGCAAGAATGTCCGACTGCTGCTGCCGCTGGATAACGTGGTGGCTGAAAAAATTGACGCTGCCGCCAAAGCACAAACCCTCAAGACCGATCAAGGTATTCCGGCAGATCAAATGGGGCTGGATATCGGCCCTGAAACGGTTGCCGCTTTCAGCAAAGAGATTGCCGGCGCCAAGACGGTCGTATGGAACGGCCCAATGGGCGTATTTGAAGTTGCTCCGTTTGCCCGAGGCACCATGAAGATTGCTGAAGCGGTTGCCGGAAATCGGACAGCGACCTCCATCGTCGGCGGCGGAGATTCAGTCGCCGCGGTCCATCAATCCGGTTTGGCGGACAAGATCACGCACATCTCAACCGGCGGTGGAGCTTCACTGGAGTTTCTGGAAGGCAAAAAACTTCCGGGCGTGGAAGCGCTCACCAACAAATAAAATGGCGCACAGCGTGCGATATCGGATTGGTTCCAAGGCCACTCTTGAATTGGCGATGGGAGACATCACCGATGAAACCACTGACGCTATCGTGAATGCCGCCAATTCTGGCCTGCTGGGCGGAGGCGGCGTGGACGGCGCAATTCATAATGCTGCCGGGCCGGCCCTATCGGCAGAATGCAGAAAAATCCGCGAGCAGCGCGGGCCTCTACCCCCGGGACAGGCTGTAACTACCTCCGGCGCAAACCTGACGGCAAAATACGTGATCCACACAGTGGGCCCGGTTTGGCAGGGCGGCAAAGTGAACGAGCCACAGATCCTGGAAAGCTGCTACTGCAACTCCATGGAACAGGCCAATTTGAAGCTGTGCGCCAGCGTGAGCTTCCCTTCCATTTCTACAGGAGCGTTTGGTTATCCTGTGGCGACAGCCGCGCAAATCGCGCTCCGGACGATTGCTGATCTGCTGCACGAGCCAAGATCAGTGAAGTTGGTCCGCTTTGTGTTGTTTGACGAGCGCACCTATAAAGCCTACGCAGCCGCCGCGGAAGAACTGAGCAGGGATTTTCCCCATTACAAGATCAAGGCTGAAGCATGAGAAAAAAGCTGATCGCAGCGAACTGGAAGATGTACAAGACTCCGGAGCAGGCGCTGGCATTTGTGTCTGAATTTTTGCCACTTGTGGCGGACCACACTCGGGACGAAATCGTCCTCTCTCCACCTTTCGTACTGATTCCCCAGGTGGGATGGGCGCTGCGCGGCAAGAACATTGGCATTGGCGGCCAGGACATGTTCTGGGAGAGTGAAGGCGCATACACGGGAGCGGTCTCCGCGCAGATGCTGCATGCTGTGGGCTGCTCGTATGTGATTATCGGCCATTCAGAGCGCCGCCAATATTTTGGGGAGACTGATGACACGGTGAACCGCAAACTTCGTGCTGCTTTGGTGGCTGGGTTGAAACCAATCGTTTGCGTGGGCGAAGTTTTACAAGAGCGAGAAGCCGGAGTGACCGAGGACATTTTGCGACGGCAGTGCAGTATTGCTTTCCGCGAGATTGCCGGCGGCGGAGCTCATACGATTGTGGTGGCTTATGAGCCCTGCTGGGCGATTGGCACAGGCAAGACCGCAACGCCGGAGCTGGCGGCGGAAGCGCATCGAGTGATCCGTGCACAAGCAGCGGAATCGTTGGGCGACGACGTAGCTGCGAAGATGCGTATCTTGTACGGCGGCAGCGTCAAGCCCGAAAACGCAAAGGCACTGATGTCACAGCCGGAAATCGACGGCGCGCTGGTGGGCGGAGCGAGCCTGGATGCAAAGAGTTTTGCGGCAATTGTGAAGTGGTAAAGAAAAACCTAAACGGATTGCAGCAGAAAAACCTTACCGCTGATAAACGCGGATAACGCTGATTTACACGGATCAAAAAGGATTATTTCGAATTTCTGAATCCGTGTTATCTATCCGTGAGTCGTTTTCTAGTTTGAAAATGCAGTTTCCTTCTGCCATTGCACGCATCCGGATACAGCTAGATTATATTTAAGGCGGACACTTCAATACTGCAATCGTGAAGTAGTAAAGAAAAACCTTACCACTGATAACACTGATTTACACGGATCAAAAAAAGAATCGTTTTGACTTTGTGTCATCTGTATTGAGCACTTACGCTCCCTGCCATCTGTTTCAGTCGATCATTGGCAAAATATTGAGCATGGCCTTCTTCAATGGCTTGCAGAATGATATCCGCGACAAACTCGGGCGTATCGCCGGAAGCATAGTTTGAAGCGGGACCGCCGCCTGCTGGATTGCCCATCCGGTTTTTACCAAAATTGGTTGCCGTAATGAACGGATAGACTTCACTCACGACAATCTTGTCTTTCTCCAGTTCCGCCCGCGCGTTAAGGCTGAAGCCAAGAAGCGCCCGTTTGGAGGCTGAATAGACGCTGTATTGAGGAATGGTCATGAAAGCTGTTCCGGAGTTGACATTCACAATGCTTCCAGCGCCCTGTGCGCGCATGATGGGAATGACGGCCTGCATCGCCACAATAGGTCCAAGCACGTTGAGATGGAAGATTTCATCAAATAGCTCGGGGGCAATCTCTTCCACCGCCGCCGCGTAGCTGCGTCCAGCGTTGTTGATGAGGCCATCGATGCGGCCGTAATGCTGGTGGGCTTTTTGCACGGCTTGCCGCGCCCCTGGAAAGTCGGTCATATCGGCGACTATCGGCAGGCTGCCGGGGAGTCGTGCAGAGAGTTCTTCCAGAGCTTTTTTGCTGCGGGCCAGCAACGCCACTTTGCCGCCACGCTCCGCAAGCGCGGCTGCCGTTGAAAGTCCGATTCCAGAGGATGCACCAGTTACGAAGAAGACGTGATCTTTGATCTGCATGAAGCTAAAATCTCCAGAGTGAATGTGGTGGATCAGTCTAATTATCAGGATATCAAGAGAGCAGCTACGTCTCTGCGGTCCGGATTTCGGCTGGGGCTCATCTCCAGGTGAGATCGACGGCGCGTTAATTGGCGGCGCGAGCTTGGATCGAAGTCGTTAGCGGGGATTGTGAAGTGATAAGTGAGCGAAATCTTTATCGGCACAGCCGGATTTTCTTATAAGGACTGGGAAGGTATTGTCTATCCTCCCGACCTAAAGAAGCGCAAGGTGCATCCGCTGGAGTACCTGGCGCAGTTCATCGATTGCTGCGAAATCAATACCTCATTTTACGGGCATATCCGGCCGAATGTTGGAAAAGATTGGTGCAGGAAGGCATTGGCTGTGAATCCGAAATTCCAGTTTACGGCCAAGCTTTTTCAGGGCTTCACTCACGTTCCGCGAGGGAGCAAAGCGCAAGTCCCTTTTACTTTGAGCGTAAGCGCCGACGAGGAAAAGCTTGCGCGTGAAGGTCTGGATTCAATTGCGCAAGAAGGCAGGCTTGGCGCCGTGCTGGTGCAATTCCCCGTTTCATTCAAGAATGCCGACGATACGCGCGATTATCTTTTCAGCCTCATTGAAAAGTTGAAAGCATATCCACTGGTCCTGGAAATCCGGCATGAAAGCTGGAATGATCCCGACATTCTGGGCAGGCTTGCGGAAGACAGCGTGGGCTTTTGCAATATCGATCAGCCGCGGCTTGGAAAGTCGCTGCGCGGAACAGAGCATGTGACTGCACCCGTGGGATACGTGCGGCTGCACGGGCGAAATTACAAAGAATGGTTTCAGGCCGATAACCGAAACGACCGGTACAACTACCTCTACAAGCCGAAAGAACTTGAGGGCTGGAAAGATAAAGTGACGAATATCGCCGGGCAGACGCAGAAGACTTTTGTGGTGACCAACAATCACTATAAAGGACAGGCCGCCGTGAACGCACTGGAGTTAAAAGAAATGCTGGGTGGAAAGAAAGTGAAGGCTCCAAAGACGCTGGTGGACCATTATCCAGAGCAGTTGAAAGATATTGCGACGGCAGTTTAACGATCACTAGAAAACAAGTTCTTCCAATATTGGTATTGCTAATTGCTCCTAGCATCAGGCGCCTATCCATTCCATTCCTTTCTTCCAGGAGCGAGCAAGCCCCACGTGCGAATGGCTGTTTGTTTAGATCTGAATTCTTACTTTGCTTCCGTTGAGCAGCAGGAAAGGCATCCGGTACTTCCGCAAATAGCAGTCGAGAGAGACTGTGGCACTGGTTGCGCGGCGCAGATTTTCAGATGATTTCTTCAAATCCCTTTCAACTTTGGATAGACTCATTCATTCCGAGAATCTGAACAAGGCGGTGGAAATCAGCATGACCAGGCCGGCACGTATCTTTATTCGTCTATTACTCCTTGTGGTTGTCCTTCCTTTCTGCTTGGCGGCACATGCTCAGCAAGCAGCCCAGGAAGAACAGCCAGTACTCCATGGCTATCAGAAAGCTCCTCAGCCAATTCCTGGCATTTTGAATGCCCGCCCAACGCCCCTTGTGCAGGTAAGTCCAGATGGAAAATGGTTGCTCGCGGCTGATCGCCTGCCTTACCCGCCAATTTCAGATCTGGCGCAACCCATGCTTCGGCTTGCCGGATTGCGTATCAATCCCGCCACGAATGGCAGGCATCATCCTCCGCGCTTCACCGCGCTGCATCTTTACTCCACTGAGGGCAAAAAGCAGGCAGAGGTTACGGTCCCCCGCAACGCCTATCTGAGCCCGCCGGAATGGTCGCAGGATAGCCAGCACTTTGCTTTCACCAACACCACAGCCAATGGCATTGAATTATGGATCGGCCAGATTGGAAGCTACGCAGCGAGCGCTGTTCCTAAAATCAAGCTAAGCGCCGTAATGGGCGAACCGCTGCAGTGGATGCCCGACGGCAAGACGCTTCTGGTTCAAACCGTTCCGGCTACGCGAGGCAATCCTCCCGCAGCGCCAACTTCGCCCGATGGCCCAATTATTCAGGAGAGTGACGGCAAGCGTGCTCCGGTCCGCACCTATGAAGACCTGTTGCAGGATTCGCACGATGAAGACCTCTTCGATTACTACGCCACGTCGCAACTGACGCTGGTGAAAAACAATGTAGCAACTCCTATCGGCAAGCCTGGGATCTTTTCTCGCATAGAACCTTCTCCCGACGGCAAGCATTTACTCGTCGTTCGCATCCAGCATCCATATTCCTACATCATGCCGGAGAGCGATTTCCCGCGTGAAGTTGAAATCTGGGACCTCACCGGAAAGCTGGAGCACAAAATTGCCAGCCTGCCGCTGGAAGAGCATGTCCCCATTGAAGGCGTGCCGCTTGGTCCGCGCGACTACCAATGGGTGCCTTCGCAGCCGGCGACGCTAATCTGGGCGGATGCGCTGGACGGCGGTGATCCTAAAGCCAAAGCTCCTTTCCGTGACAAGCTCATGCTGCTGCGTGCGCCGTTTATTGGCCAGCCGCAGGAGCTCGCCAAGCTCGAGCAGCGTTTTGTCCCCGCAGGCGGCGGATTTGGCGGTTTTGGCCGCGGCTCCGTTATTGAGTGGACTGAAAACGGCCTAGGCCTTGCCAGCGACTACAATCGTGATCGCCGCTGGGTACGTACTTTCCTGATCGATATTGCCAAGCCCGGTGAACAGCCAAAACTGATAGCAGAACGCTCCATCCGTGATCGCTACCGCGATCCTGGTTCACCGTTGATGCGGACACTGCCAAACGGAAAGCGCGTGATGCGTCAATCAGGCAGCGCTATTTTCCTGGCAGGCAACGGCGCTTCACAAAAGGGCGAGTTCCCTTTTCTGGATCGCTTTGACCTCGATACTCTGAAATTTGAACGTATCTTCCAATGCGGTGACGGACAATATGAGTCCGTGGTAGCGCTTCTCTCCGACGATGGCACCAAGTTCCTGACCCGCCATGAGAGTCCCACAGAGTCGCCAAATTATTTTGTCCGCACGGCTAACAGCGCGGACAAAAAAGCGATCACTGATTTTCCCGATCCGGCGCCGCAGCTCCACGGCATTACCAAGCAGCTAGTCACTTATAAACGGGCGGACGGCGTCCAGCTTTCTTTCACGCTCTACCTACCTGCCAACCATAAAGAAGGTGAGCGCCTGCCGACCATCGTGTGGGCCTATCCGCTGGAGTTCAATGACGCGGATACCGCCGGACAGGTCTCAGGCTCGCCATACCACTTCACCACCATCACCGGCATCTCGCAACTGTTTTTGGTAACGCAGGGTTACGCCATTCTCGATAACGCCACCATGCCGGTCGTTGGCGATCCTGAAACCATGAACAATACTTACGTGGAGCAGGTGGTCGCCAGCGCGAAGGCCGCTATAGACAAAGCCGTTGAAATGGGCGTGACCGATCGAGATCGCGTCGGCGTGGGCGGCCACAGCTACGGCGCTTTTATGACCGCCAATCTGCTGGCCCACTCTGATCTGTTCCGCGCCGGAGTCGCCCGCAGCGGAGCTTATAACCGCACGCTCACGCCATTTGGATTCCAAAGCGAACGGCGCACGATATGGGAAGCTCCGGATATGTACATCAAAGTCTCGCCTTTCATGCAGGCAGACAAAATCAAACATCCCATCCTGCTAATCCACGGCATGGCGGACGATAATTCCGGCACCTTCCCTATCCAAAGCGAGCGCATGTACCAGGCCATCAAAGGCAATGGCGGGATCGTGCGTTACGTTCAGCTTCCATACGAGGCTCACGGCTACCTCGCCCGGGAATCCACCGAGCACACGCTGTGGGAAATGGTCACGTGGTTCGATAAATGGGTGAAGAACGCGCCGCCAACCAGCGGCCCGAACAGCACTGCCAAGACAGGAGGACAGTAGATCGGTCCATCTGGCCAGCGGGAGATCGGGCATTGGTCGATTAGGAGCCGCTTGGCTCGGAAACGAGCAGCTAGGAGCTACTGGCTAGCAGCTTCTTAATTATCAAAGAACATACTTGCTTTCCGCCTGAGCGGCCTTTCGCTTGTCACTTTTTGGTAATTCTCGGCAACCTTGGCAATCCAGAAGTTATCTTTTGGTTAACTCCTACCCCCTCCCTGGACATCCCACCTGGTCCCAGTTTGGCGTGGTTTGTCCCAAGTACACGGATGCGCCTAGGGAGAGCAATCCCCGAACTTTCTCATCCAAGAAATTACAATTTGATTAACAGGAACCATGCGTATGCTAGTCGAATTCATGGCGAAATAAAAGCGGGAATTAGTACATTGTGAGGCAAGAAACTGGCCGCGTATTCACCCGGCCTAAAAAAATTCGCATTTTGATGAAACGTTTTCCTCCTAAGACGCACTACTCAACAGGATGAACGGAAAAAGCACAAACTAGGACTGGCGGTGGTTGCCAAGGGGGTGTCACCGCCGAGCCCTGGGATTGTGGCTCCTTATTTGCCTCTTCAGTAACAAAAGCGTGGCTACCTGGCCGCGCTTTTGTATTCTTGAGCTTTTAACCAACACTCTTAAGTCGGCCAGCACTTCTTTCCCTACAGGTAACATCAATCTCAGCAGCAGCTTAGGGGTTTGGGTCATATGGGCTATGGCTTGCAGATCACTTACATTGGCCGGACGTGATAGGCGATTTTCAGCACTGCTGTTAGAAATAGAGGGATTATGCGTAAAACAATTGCTTTGTTCATTCTGCTGGTTTTAAGCGTGGCCGCCCTGGCTTGGGGCAGCACTAGCTCTCATGAAAAGACCGCCATTACCGCAGTCGCCCAGGATTATATGGACGCTTACTACACTGCCGATGCCTCTCGAATGCAGAAAACATTGCATCCAGATTTCCACAAGCGCACCCTGCGGGTCGTGAATGGCCATACGGAAATCAGCGAAGATACTGTTCAATCGATGGTGGAAGGCGTTCAGATGGGTAGCGGCAAAGAAACCCCCATCGCCGAACGGGTCAAGAAGATCGAAGTACTCGATGTTTACCGCGATGCCGCCAGCGTTAAGGTTGTGACCGGCCGCTGGGTTGACTACATGCACCTTTCCAAATCGAATGGCGAATGGCGCGTTCTGGATGTGGTGCTGCAATATACCCGGAAATAGTGATTATGCCGGAAGCCTTTTTGCCGCGAAACTGGTTTTGCAAAAGAGCAAAGCTCACACCGATGACACGAGTTCGTAAATTCATAGCGGCGCCTGTTTGACTTTTTTGATCCGTGTATATCAGCGTTACTGTGGTGAGGTTTTACCTTCCGATCGGCGCTCATCCGCGGTAGTTTTTGCTTTTCTGATCGCTCGATCACCAGATCACGCGCGATCACCCGATTTTTTAGACTGTTCGACTTCGCACATTGATTACAAGAACGAACACAGTTGAAATCAGTAGTGACGTTTGTCCGGGTTTGGCTGCGCAACACCATGGTCGCCATAGGGGCTCCCTCGCTTCGCTCCGGGACGTTAGAAACCGCTACAATTCTTATATGATCACTGCCCCTATTGGCACCGCTCCATACTCTGAAGTTGCGAGGCGGTTGCTGCGTCCGGAAGACTGCGCGCTCGCCGTTATTGACATCCAGGAAAAGCTGCTGCCGCCCATCTTTGAAAAAGAACGCCTGGTGCGCAACGCACAACTGCTAGTCCGCCTAGCCGACATTCTGTCTCTGCCCATAATCGTCAGCACGCAATATGAAAAAGGACTAGGGAAGACAATTTCCGAGATTACTTCTCTTCTTCCTGAAACTCAAACCGTGGACAAGCTGGAGTTTGGCTGCTTTGGCAATGGTGAATACTGTTCGCAGATCAGGAAGGTGGCGAACCGAACCACACTGCTCCTGTGCGGAATGGAATCGCACATTTGCGTCATGCAGACTGCCCTCGGCGCTTTAAACCAGGGGTTGAACGTTCATGTTGCCGCCGATGCCGTAAGCTCACGCACCGAACTCAACTGGAAGCTCGGCCTGGACCGCATGCAAGCCTCCGGCGCGGTACTGTCTTCAACGGAGATGATGATCTATGAACTGCTCAGTAAGTCCGGCACTCCCGCATTCAAAGAGATGCTGAAGCACTTAAAGTAGGACTTTCCTGCGCCGAATGGCCCCCTTTATTCGGCTGTTGGCTCGAAAAAACCTCCAAACGTGCCACTTGCTTGATCTCGAACACAAGTGCCCTCAAACAGCTATAATTTAAGGTTGCGTATCAGCCAGGGATCGACAACAGGATTTTCGAGATGAGGCCTATGAGAGTGCATTTAGTCAATCCGAGCGATACCTCGTTCGGAACCGCAGTGATCACCCCGCGCTGGCTCTATGTTCTTGCCGCCGCTACGCCCGCCTCCTTTGGCGACCCGGTTATATGTGACGAAACTTTGGAGCACCTGGACCCGCTTAGCATTGATGCTGGCGACGTAGTGGGCATAGGGGTCCACACCGGCAACGCATTGCGCGGCTATGAGCTTGGGCGCATAGCTCGTGAGCGCGGCGCTACTGTTATCTTCGGGGGCATTCACCCCACGCTTTACTCAGAAGAACCCTTTGAAAGAGGCGGCGCTCACGCGGTGGTAAAAGGCGATGGGGACCATGCTTGGCCGGCCGCTCTGAGAGACTCCGCCAACGGCACTCTTAAAAGGATTTATGAAGGCGGAAGAGTCGGAGCCGAACAGTTCAAATCTGCCCGCTGGGACCTGCTGCCGCCGGAACGTTACATGTGGGCTTCCGTTCAGACCGTCCGCGGCTGCCCCAAGCATTGCTCCTTCTGCTCCGTGTGGCGCACGGATGGCCAAAAGCCGCGCCAGCGCGCGTCGGACGCGGTGATTCAGGAGATCGTAGACCTACGGCGGTTGGGATATCGCTATATTGCATTGGCCGACGATAATTTTTATCCCGTCTCGCTCACGGACATCAGGCTGGCCGAGCGGCAGAACAATCATGTTCGCGTAGCGGAGCTCAAGGCGATCCGCTCTGAGCGGTTTGAGTTGATGTCGCGCCTGGCGCAGTTGCCCAAAGACATGGTCTTTTTTACTCAAATCACCATGGAAGCCGCCGAAGATCCGCAGTTTCTTGACGCAATGCATGCCGCCCACATCAAGGGAGCACTTGTCGGTGTGGAAGCGGTAACGCCGGAGGGGCTCAAGGATGTTTACAAAGATTTTAATTTCTCCGGAGAAGAGTTGGTCCGGCGGCTGCAAGAGTTCAAGAACCACAACATCCATATTCTCGGCTCGTTTATTTTTGGATTGCCCTCTGACCGGCAGACCACCTTTGAAGCTACTCTGAATCTGGCGCAACGCGCAGGCGTGACCTTTGCACAGTTTGTTATGCTCACGCCGTTCCCCGGGACAGTCGATTTTGAGAAGTGGGAAAAAGCCCAGCCTGACAGCGCTCGCGTGAATGATATTCCGCTGAGCCGCTTCTGGCTGATTCCAGCCAGCATCCGGCCAAAAATGTTCATGGAGCATCCTGTAATGAGCTGCGATGAAATACGCATGCGGACGCAGGGTGTGTGGGACAGGTTCTATAGTTTCAAGTCAATCTGGAAGCGGTCCAACTGCACGCCCAATTTCAAATCACGGCTGGCGTTTGTTTTTATTTCCAAACTTTACCGGCAGATGTACGCCGGAACCGGCATCTCCACGGATAGCGCGCGGCGCAACAAGGCTAGCTCCTGGGCGCGATGGCTGGCTAAACCCTGTCGAAGACTTTTTACCTCAAAGCCGATGCCGGAATTGCAGGTACCACGCACGCCCTCACGCCGTGTAGGCGCTAAGATCCCAAGCGAAGCTTAGGGAGCGATCGGTTATCCTGCTTCCTCTTCGCTCTCATCGAGAGTCCGCTGTCCCATCACGCGCGTTTCTCCGCCTGTAATCTCCAGACTGATTGGCGCTTCCCCGGAAAACTTTTCCACCAGCTCCGCAAGCCGCTGAGAGTGTGTGACCACCCAGAGCTGCGAATGTCGCCCGGCGTTCACCAATTGTTTTGCCAACGGCTCCAGCAAATCAGGATGCAAACTCGTCTCCGGTTCATTCAACGCCAACAAGGACGGTGGATGCGGACTTAATAGTGCCGCCAGCAGACAGAGATAGCGCAGCGTGCCGTCAGAGAGTTCGCGGGCGCGCAAAGGACGCCGCAATCCTGGCATGCGCAATAGCACGGCAAACATTCCATTGTCTTCATCGTGCTCAATCTCAAGTGACGCGCCTGGAAACGCCTGCCGGATCGCCTCATGCAAATCCTGTGACTGACCGACTTCATTGATGGTCTGGAGCGCCGCCGCCAGGTCGCGCCCATCATGCGCCAGCACCGGCGTGCGCACGCCCACCTGCGGATGCCGGAGCGGTGATTCGGCGTCCGTGCGGAAGTGATGATAAAAGCGCCAGCGGCTCATCTCCGTGCGCAGCGACGAAAGCTCAGGATAAAGATGTGGTTCGCGCAACTGCGAAAGCACGGATTCGGTGGGCAGCAGTTCACCTGAGTAGTCGGAGAGGCGCTCATCGTTATCCAATATCCACGCGCCTTTGGGCGAGCGCTCAAAAAACGTGACTTTTAATCCGTGGGGCGCGTCCATCCATACGCGCTCTTCCTTAACCTCCGGATCGAGCGAAAACGCCGATTTCTCTCCTGAACTTTGCTTGGGCAAGCCGCAAATCAGCTCATAAGAAAAAGTGTCTGTCTTAATGCCCAGTGACATGCGCACACCTTCCATGCGAATTGTCCCCATGGATCGGCTCTTGCGCGCGCCAGCCCACAAAACCGATGGCATTCCGCCTTCTTCCGCGATCACCTGGGCAAAGCCTCCCGCGGCCGCCTTGGCCAGCAGGAAAACGGAATTATAAAGGTTGGTCTTGCCAGTAGCGTTGGCGCCGGTGAGCACGTTGATCTGGCTCAGGTGCAGCCGCAGACTGCGTACTGAGCGGTATCCAGTTACATGAATTTCACGTATGGCCACGGATGCATATTAAATGAAAATGCGGCGCATCGTGGCGAAAGACTGGCGGGAAATCACAAAGTTTTTCGCTTTTTCCTGTTGCTTTCCTGCGCCATCTTCTCAGTACAATACAAACCATGCCGCAGTGGCATCCATCATCCAGGCTAATCAACGACGAAACATTTCGCCGGCTCTGCCGCGCCCGCGATTTTCTGGCTGCCGGCTACCAATCGCAAATCCTTCTGGATGCTGCCGCACGCGAAGCCTGCCTCTCGCCCTTTCATTTCCATCGCCTGTTCCATTCCACTTTCGGCGAGACGCCGCATGACTTCCTTACTCGCCGTCGTATGGACCATGCTCGCCACTGGCTTGCCTCGGGAGAAATGACGGTCACAGCAGTCTGTCTGGAAGTCGGTTATTCCAGCCTGGGATCGTTCAGCTCAAAATTTCAAAGCACCGTCGGCGTCTCGCCGACACAATATCAGCGCCAGATCAGGCGGATCTTCGCCTATCAGAAGCCCTGGAAGATCATCCTTGTGCCAGCCTGCTATTTCTCTGCTTACGGCGCATAAACAGCAAGAATCAAGAAGCCGCACCGCTTCCCCTTTGATTACGATTGTTGAAGCCAGATGTCCAACAACCAGGAGGAAGCATGATTCAGCGCATGTCGCATTCCGCAATCTTTGTTCTTGATCAGGACGTAGCCAAAGATTTTTATGTGAATAAACTTGGGTTTGAAGTAGGCATGGACCAATCCATGCCCAACGGCTTCCGCTGGCTCACGGTGAGCCCTAAAGGGCAGCCCGATCTCCAGATCATTCTCATGAAGGTCGCGCCGTCGCCCTTTGAGGGCTCCAATGTACAAAAAATTCAACCGCAGGATGTAGAGACGATCGGCGGGTTGATGAAGAAGGGCGCGTTCGGCGCAGGAGTGTTCCAAACCGCTGACTGTAGCAAAACCTACGAAGAAATGAAGGCCAAAGGCGTGGAATTTCTTTCTCCGCCCAAAGATCAATTCTATGGCGTTGAAGCCGTGTTCCGCGATCCCTTTGGCAACTGGTTCAGCATGACGCAGCCAAAAAATATGTAATCAGGATGGCTTTTCCCAAAAACTAAGTTACCACTGATTTCCACTGATGACACTGATGACACTGAGTCATGATTCCATAGTGGCCCCATTTGACGAGAAAACCAGCCGGAAGTAATCGAGTGAGGCCCCTTGCGGAAAACCAAAGACGCCGGAGGGGAATCCGGCGTCCTTCGCGAAACTTTATATCGACTTCAGCAATTGCAGCCAGCGCTGCCAGCCTTCCGAATAGGCCTTTTTGTTGGCGATAGCCATGTCCCTGGCCTTCTTCGTCTTTTCATCATCGCCAGTGGCCTTGATGGCCGCATCGGCAGCGGGATCTTCACCGGCGCGCATAAATCCATGGCCTGCGCCAGCGTAGGTGACTGGTTCATACTTCTTGCCTGCGGCTTTCATGGCTGCCTGCGTGCCAGGGATAGTTGCGCCAATGCGAGCGTCTTCACCGGCATAAAAACCATAAACCGGCGCGGTGATGGCGGAGACGTCGGCCGGCCCGGGTCCATAGAACACAAATGCCGCGCTCAGGTCTTTGCGATTGGTAGCGAAACGGAAAGACTGGCCGCCGCCCCAGCAGAATCCGCTCACGGCAAGCTTGCCATTGCCTGCCGGAATCTTCTTCGCATAATCGGCAGTGGCGTTCAGGTCAGCCGTCACCTGGTCAGGATTGAGCGCGGATACAGCCTTCACCGCATCCTGCGTGTCCGCAAATTCGCTGGTGCCGCCGCCTTTTGGTCCTATGCCCGAAAGAAGATCGGGAGCAATGGCAATGTACCCATTGGCCGCAAGCTGGTCAGCCACGCTGCGCGCCCAGTCCGTAAGCCCAAAAATTTCATGGATCACAATCACCACCGGCGCTTTCGCTTTAGTCTCCGGGTAAACCACAAAGGCTTGCACCGTGCGATTATCGTGCTTGATCTGCACCCATTCCTGATGCCGGGGCGATTTGTCCAATTTCTGTTTGGCCCAATCCTGGGCAAAGCCCGTGGACAGGCAAAGCAACAACATGACTGAGAAAGCCAGAGTTCGTTTCATGCGTAGAAGTTTACTAGGATTAAGAGGGTCGGACAAATGGAGCGTATGGGTCTTAATCCTTGAGCTTTTCCAGCAGCTTATCAGGATTGATGGGCTTGGCCAGCACCTCAAATATATAGCCCTCGGCACGGGCGTTAGAAAGCAGGTCAACGCTGGCTGCCTGGCCGGAGAAAAGAATGATCCTGCACGTGGGAAGGAATTTCATAATTGCTTTGGCTGTCTCCACGCCGTTCATCCCCGGCATGATTACGTCGCTGATTACTGCATCCGGCAGCACCATCTTTGCCCACTTGACTGCTGATTCTCCATGCGACACTGCCAGCGCATCATGTCCTTCGCCCGCTAAAATATTGACCAGGGTATCGGCGATAATTGGTTCGTCATCCACCACGATGATCTTCACTAGGCTGGGCCCTTAACGGAAAGAATGCTCTTGGAATCGCTTTCCGAGCATTCATGTCGTTTGCCCGCTGTGTACTGCGTCGGCAAAAAAATCGAGAAGGCTGTCCCGTGGCCCTCCTGGCCGGTTCTGGTTTTCATTCGGATGCTTCCGCGATGCTTCTCAATAATTCCGCGTGTGATCCACAGTCCCAGCCCTGTACCCACGTCTTTCTTCGTAGTGAAAAATGGCTGAAACAGCTTTTTTCTGTGCTTCTCGTCGATGCCGCTGCCATTGTCCGAAATGGTAATGCGCACCCCGCGAAGGTCGGAGTTGCTCCATTCATGCGATTTGGAAACTCTCAGGCTCAGCGTCCCGCCGTGCGGCATGGCATCTAGCGCATTGGTGATCAGGTTTGAGAATGCCTGCCGAATCTCCCCGGCTAAGGCTGTAATTTCAACGCCTTTTTCAAATTGTCTTACTAGTTTGATGTTTCTCGATTCGAGGCGCTTTTCATAAAGCAACAGGAGGTCCTCAAGCGTCTGTGTAATGTTTAACCGTATCGGTGAAGAAGTATCGCGATAAAATCCAAGTGTCTGGCGCGTGATGTGGGCCACGCGGTCAAGTTCCCGGCCGGCCAGTTCCAGGTAACTCGCCACCCTGTCATTATTGCTCAAGTCTCTCTTGGCCAAGTAAACCAGGTTAGTCACTGCCTCTAGCGGGTTATTGATTTCATGGGCAACGGTCGCGGCCATGCGTCCGGCGGCGGCAAGTTTTTCTGTGGTTCGCAGGGCCCTCTCAATTTTATTGGTGTCCGTAATGTTGCGTACGATCTTGGCCGCGCCAATTACCTTGCCATTTTCATCCTTAATCGGTGAGATTGTCAGCGATACTTCAACTTTTTCACCGTTCTTGTGCACGCGAATAGTTTCAAAGTGATCAATCTTTTCACCCCGCCGGATCTTGCTAAGGATCATATCTTCGTCGTGGTGTAATTCAGGCGGGATAATTAATGTGACTGATTTTCCGATGATTTCGTCAGCCGTGTAGCCGAACAATTTTTCCGCACTGCGGTTCCAGCTGGTAATGATTCCGTTCAGGTCTTTGCTTGCAATGGCGTCATCTGACGATTCCACGATAGCAGCCAGGCGGAGCGCGGCTTCCTCAAGTTTTTTTTGCCGTGAGATATCGCGCACAATCTTGGCCGCACCAATAATGTTTCCTTTGCCATCCTTGATAGGCGAAACCGTTAGTGAGACATCAATGCGCCGCCCGTTCTTATGGACGCGCACAGTTTGAAAGTGCTCAATCCGCTCGCCGGCCCTGATCTTCGCCAGGATCTTCGGCTCGTCGTGGTGCAGTTCCTTGGGGATAATCAGGAGCACCGGTTGGCCGACTATTTCTTCTTCAGTCCAGCCAAACAGCCGTTCGGCGCTTTTGTTCCAGCTGGTAATGATTCCGTTCAGGTCTTTGCTGGCGATAGCATCCTCGGAAGATTCAATGATTGCTGCCAGGCGGCGTTGCGCTTTTTCCGCTTCACTGGCAGAGGCGGCTGCTGTATCTGGGGCGTTGGAAGGTGGAAAACTCGATATTTTGCCCGACTGTAGTTTCGGCATAAAAAATAACGGACGCTGATCCAGAACAGTGCTGCCACTTTAGAGCACAGTCCTAAATTAGATGCAAGATGAGGTGATCGGGCTGTTCTGGCGGAAGTTTATGAAGACTATGCCTTTACGCCGCCTGCATAAGATGGTTCCTGAAAAATTGCGCAACACGACGCATGGCGTCCAGTTGTGCCAGCCCCCTGAACACATGTCCCTGATCAGGGTAAATCTTGATCTGGTAAGGAACTTTATGCTGTTGCAGGATGTGCTCGAGTTCGTGCGCTCGCTCAATCGGTACGGTTGTGTCCTGCTCGCCATGAAGAATTAACACCGGCGGAAGATTCCTGGCGTCTTTGGTGAACTGCTCCGGCAGCCCGCCGAACAGCTCAGCGACCGCGGCAATTCGGGAATCCTGGGTGGCCAAGGCAAGCGAGAGAAATGCACCCAGTGAAAAGCCCAGCAGGCCGATTTTATTTGCATCAACACTCGGCTGGCCGGCTACAAAGCTTACGGCATCCTCTAGCGTCTTAAGCCACACAAGAAAATTTGATTCAATCTGGTTGGGTGCGACCCAGTTGTGGCCGGTGCGTTCAAAATAGTGCAGCACAAAAACGTGTACACCGAACTGTGCGGCCTGGCTGGCGAAAGGATCCAGGCCGTGAAGCGGGCCTCCTGAGCCATGGATCAGAATCACTGCCGGAGCGCTTCCGGCTCGGTTCGGCGGATAGTGATCCAGTCGGATTGGCTTGCCCTCACTACTGAATGTCGCCATGGGCAGAGAATCAGATGTCCTTACTTTTTTAGATGCAGATCATTTCGGCATAGCTCCTGAGAACCATGAATTGGGAATGGAAACTCCCATGCTCACGACAATTTCCGCTGGTTATGGATGTAGACAATCTACTGCCGTGGGTATAGGCTATCTACATGCCGAGGAAACAGCGCTACCAGAATCGCATTGAACTTCTGCAGGGCACGCTGGACATGTTGGTCTTGCAGACATTGCGCTGGGGGCCGCAGCACGGTTACGGCATTAGCCAGGCCATCCGCAACCAATCCGGCGATGTCTTCCAGGTGGACACTGGCTCACTTTATCCGGCTCTGCACCGGCTGCAAAGGCAGGGATGGATTGACTCTGAGTGGAAGGTGTCAGAGAACCGGCAGCGCGTAAAAGAGTATCGTTTGACCGCTCAGGGGAAAAAGCAGCTGGCTTCAGAACGCTCGCGCTGGAAGCAGGTGATGGAAGCAATGGCCGGCATTCTGAATCCGTCAGCAGGTGAGGGCAAGGCATGAGTTTCAGTGACAGGCAAAAACGCGAACAGGATCTGGATGAGGAAATCGGCAGCCATCTTCGCATGGCTGAGAGTGAGCGCATTGAACGCGGCGAAACTCCCGACGAAGCGCACTACGCCACCCGTCGCGAAATGGGAAACGTGACCCTGATCAAGGAAGTCACTCACCGCATGTGGGGTACAAACTGGATGCACACCTTATTGCAGGATTTGCGTTATGGCGTCCGCGTGCTGCGGCGCAATCCGGGCTTTACTTTGATAGCTGTCTTCACGCTGGCGCTGGGTATCAGCGCCACCACCGCGATCTTCAGCGTTGTCTATGGCGTGCTGCTGCGGCCGCTGCCATATGATCGACCCGAACAACTGGTCCAGGTTTGGGAGAAAAGCAGCAAAGGCCACGACATGAATCTGGCCGATCTCAACTTTCAGGATTTTCGCCAGCAGAACCATTCGTTGCAGGGGCTAGCGGAGTTTCATTCTGGGCTGGAATCAGTCTCCGGAGGTTCGGAACCGAAGCGGCTGATGGTGACAGCGGTGTCCAGCGATTTCTTTCCGCTGATGCGCATTTCTCCGATTCGTGGACGAGGCTTTGCTCCGGAAGATCAGCGCGTCGGGGCCGCTCCAGTGGTGCTGGTGAGCTACAGCTACTGGCAACAATACCTGAATTCAGCCACCGATCTTTCCACTCTGAGATTGCGGATTGAGGATCATTCGGCTTCGGTGATTGGCGTGCTGCCTCCGGGCTTCCGTTTTCCCGAGGATTCCGATATCTGGGTCGCGAAGGAATTTTATCCGCCTCTGCCGTCCCGCACCGCGCATAACTGGGAGGCCATTGCGCGACTGCGCGATGGCGTTACGCTTGTGCAGGCACGCGACGATCTGTCTGCGATCGGCGCGTCGATCAGGAAGCAGTATGGCAATGACGTTGATCTTGTCGGCGCCTCAGTACTGCCGCTCCAAGACGCGTTAACCAGCACTGTGCGGCCATCGCTGCTGATTCTGTTGGGAGCAGTGGGCTTTCTCCTGCTTGTGGCGTGCGCCAACGTCATGAATCTGCTGCTGGCCCAGGCGGCAGCCCGTGAATCTGAACTCGCCATCCGCGCTGCTTTAGGCGCTTCGCGCGGCCGAATGGTCCGCCAGTTTATGGCGGAAACTCTTTTGCTTTCGCTGGCGGGCGGCACCATCGGAGTATTGGCAGCATTGTGGGGAGTTCACTGGATTCTGAAATTAGCTCCAGCAGAAACACCAGGCTTGGCTGGCGTCTCCATGAATATTCCGGTCCTCTTTTTTGCCCTTGGGCTCTGCATGGTGGTTGCCGTTGGACTCGGGACATTCACGGCGTGGCGCTCAGGCTCCGGTGACATTCGTAGCACGCTCGCCGAAGGTGGCAGAGGCAGCGCCGGGAGCTTCAGGACCCAGTTCATCGGACGCGGTATCGTGGTGATGCAGTTGGCTATTACCATGACGCTGTTGATTGGCGCAGGGCTGCTGGGCAGAAGTTTGATGCGGGTGCTTTCAATAGATCCTGGATTTCGCACCGAGCATGTCGTAACGATTGATCTTGCGCTCCCATCCGCTTTTTCGCCGGACCAGAAAACTCGGCGCGTCGAGTTTCTGACCGACCTGTTCAACCGTTTGCGCAGCTTGCCCGGTGTTGAGGATGTTGGTGGCACCAATGCTTTGCCGCTGGCTACTGGAATCTCTTCTTATGGCGGTTTCGCAGTGCTAAATCCGCAACAGCTTTCGCCCAGGATGCTGGACATAATCAACGATTCTGCGCGGGGGAATGTTTGGGAAAACGGTGCACTGGCAAAAGAGCTGAATCAGTTTTTCACCCAGCTTTTCCGCGATCCCAAAAATGGCGGATCTGCCGATTACGCCTCAGTGAGTGAAGGTTACTTTCGCAGCCTGGGAATTCCTCTGTTGAGCGGCCGGCTGTTTGATGACCGCGATACCATGGATGCTCCCCATGTGGCGCTGATCAGCCAGTCTCTGGCTCGTGAGAAATGGCCCAATGAAAATCCTATTGGGCGCACCATTGAGTTCGGTAACATGGACGGCGACTTGCGCCTGCTTACGGTGATTGGTGTCGTGGGCGACGTGCGCGAAGCCAGTCTGGAAAAACCTCCGCGCCCCACCGTTTACGTGAACTATCGCCAGCGTCCCCAGGCTACTTACCGCTTTAGCGCGGTGGTGCGAACTGCGGGCGATCCGGCTTCAGTGATTACGTCTGCAAGAAAAATTGTCAATGACCTTGATCCGGACATTCCGCCGAGCACCAGTAGCTTCACCACGATCTTTGCTGCCTCAACCAGTGGACGTCGCTTCAACCTTCTGCTGTTCGGAATCTTTGCGGGTACGGCTTTGCTCCTGGCGATCGCAGGAATTTATGGCGTTCTCGCCTATTCAGTCGCGCGCCGAACCCGTGAGATGGGTGTGCGCATGGCTCTGGGCGCAACGGGGGGAAACGTGATGCGCCTGATACTTGGCCAGGCGGCGGTGACAACCAGCATCGGCATTTTTCTGGGACTAGTGGGTTCGTTCATCCTGATGCGGTTTCTGCAATCCATGCTATTCGAGGTGGGCGCTGCTGACCCGCTTACATTCGCTGCTGTGGCATTGCTGTTGATTGGCGTCGCAATACTGGCGGCGTATCTGCCCCGCGACGAGCCACAAAAGTCGACCCGATTGTGGCATTGCGTTACGAATAGATTGGAGTTCTCGATTACTTATTTTTAAGCTCGGTCATGCTGCCAGTTACCAAAGGATCGCGGAACACTGCTTCACTCGATGGCGTTGATCTTGGGTAAAGAAAGTAATTCCATGTCTCTGGCCTTCCTTTGTCCGTATGTCTTGCGGCAGTCGGCAGATGCTACGTCTCTTATAAAGTAAAAAAGCCGTGCGGTTGACTGCACGGCTTTCCTTACTTGTGGAATTGTTAGTACCGGCGCCAGCCGCCCCCGCTGTTGTAGCCCTGTTGATATCCGTTCTCATACGCCTGGCGGTAGGCTTGTTTGTAGTAATCTCTGTTGCCGTAAGTTGAACTGTAGCCATGGTCCGCGTGTTTATAGTTGCTGTCCTGCGTCGGACGATTGCTGTGCCCGCTGCGCCGGTCACGCGCGCCATCGTTGATTCCGTCCTGATAGCCGTACTGCTGCGCGGCATTCGATCCATACCCGCCGTAGCCTCCGTTGCCACGGCCCACGCCCCAACCACCACGGCCACGATCATCTCCGTCGCGGTCCCGGCCCCAGCCGCCATTGTTGTAGCCGCTGTTTTGCCGGAAGCCGCGTTCATATCCTGACCGGTATGCCGCGCGATCATCGCGCTCGCGCCAACGGCTATCCTCTGGATTAAACCTGCGATTGTGCCGCGCGTCATCCTGCCCGCGGCGTAATCCTTCTTGATATGCCTGCCGGTCGTCATTGTCGCGTTGTCCCCATCCCCATTGCACCGGGACCACGCTTTGTGCCATCGCCAAAGTAGTGGTTCCCGCCATTAACGCTGCGCCCAGCAGCATCGCCTTCATGTGTTTCATGCACCCTCCCGTTTAGGCCGTCCTCGAAGAAATTCCGGCATCAACGTTCAAATAAAGTTCTGTTATGGAGTGCAAACACTTGCGGCAATACAATCTCTCTTCAACTGAGTTAAGTTGTGTTAGCGATGAGTAAGGAATGGTTGGCTATTCCCTTTTTCGCTTTACTGTGTTCGACGACAGGGTGGAGCAGGTCTTTAGACCTGCGGTAAAGCTAATCAGACTCCCCCGGCTTTAGCCGCTGAGGTACACTGCACGCGGATACACAATAGCCTAAAAAGGTAATAATGCGGCAAAAAAATCACGGCTAGAAGAATTACAACAATGTTCTTAATCCAAGGCTGAGCCAGATGATCAATATTGGCGCGAAAAACTATTTCGATTTTGCAAACTCTATTTCGCGCTGCCTCTGCGCGTAGCCCTCCACATTGTGCGGACGCACCGCCTGAAAATAACTGACCAGCTTCTTCACGTACGTGGTGACCGGCGTGTATCCCATGCCCAGCTCTTTCTTGCTGCGGATATTCTCCAGAGATGACATCCATTTGCCGCTGAAGGGGGAGCAGTGCGGCAACAATCTTTCGCCATCGAGCTCTTCTCTTGGCACTCGAACGATCTTCAGCGGGCAATGCATTGTTTCCGCCAGCAATTCCAGAAATTGAGTCAAAGATAGAGTCTCATCCTGCCCAATGTTATAAGCGCAGCCTTTGCCATTCTCGTTTTCGGCCAGCCGGCTAATAGCCTGAACAACATCTTCACCATACACATGCCGCACCGGCGCTCCGTCCTCGTCCGGGATCAATATCGGCCCTTCATCCTGAATACGCAGAAAATATCCATAGATCCGGTCGTAATGATCGCGTTCGCTGTTCACCATGGGCAGGCGCAGGCTGGTAAAAGGAAATTTATTTTCCGTCCATGCACGAGCGAACACATTTTCGGCAGCGCGCTTGTCAAAACCATAACGCCAGTTTTCATATTCTGAAACATTCGATTGTGGCGGCTCAGCCATCACCGCGCCGGCATAATCATCTTCTTTATATGGCCTTTGAGCGCCCACCCGCACCAGGTAAACCTGTCCTGTACTCAGAAAGACGTATCGCCCAACACGGCCTTGAAAGATCTCTACCGCAGCCTCGGCTTCTGCCCCTGTGTAGAGCGTGGTGTCGATCACCAAATCGAATTCCCTGCCAGTCAGGACACTTTTCAACTCTTCTGGCTTAGTGCGATCACCGCGCTGGCGTTCAACTTCTTCCGGCAGGTCGTCTCGCGTCTGGCCGCGATTGAATACTGCAACTTCATACTCGCGCTGCAGTAGGGCGTGAACGATGGAAGGGCCCAGATTTCGCGTGCCGCCAATGATGAGTGAACGCATGTTGAGGTATTGTAACTGGTGCGCTTCACCACGTTACGTCTGTATAAAACTCGTTGTTCCCTGTTCGAAGATCTTTTCCGAAAAGCAGCACCACGCCCACTCCCAGCACATTCAGCTTCGCTTGCGGGCCAGTGTCAAACAGCCATTTGTGGGAACCGAGCGTTGTCGATGAATCTAAAATCTTGCCGGTATCTAGAAACGGCCCCAGCTTCACCGTGATAATTCCGGTTGAGTACACATGCTTATCGCTTTCCCAGTTGGAAAGAAAATAATCTTTTCCCAGCGGCGCGCTTCCCTTTTCACCGTGGCGCGTGCCACTGTGCGCCCGCAATGGCAAATCATTGTCGCGGTCCACCCCAAGCATGAACAGCTCGTCAAAAGGTATTTGTCCAAATGTCTTGCCTGCGTGGACTCGCCATTGCGTCTCATAATCGTCACCCTGTTCGCGAGGAAACCAGTGCATGGCAATTGTGCCCTGAAGTTTTTCAAACGATTCTTCCGGCCCCGACCACAGCCGTCCCGCGTGGGAAGTGCCACTGCTGGAAATGGTCAGCCGCTTCTCCGGCGATCGCCACAGCTCGTAAGTGAACTGCGCTTTCTGCTTGATCTGGTAGCCCTTGGCCAGCAGGTCTGGCGTTAGGGCGACGCCCGGTACCACGTTCCGAAAATCTCGGTGTGAAAGCTCCACGCCGGTTGACCACGACCAGCGCGCGCCGACGAACCGCGTGATCTCAGCGCCCAGGCTCTCACGGCGAAGGTTCGTCGCGCCCAAAAACGTGCTGGGCCCAGTGAAGGATGTTTGCACCGTCCAGTTCTCATTGCGGAAATCCGTGCCAACGCGGTAACGCCACTTTGGGCTTCCGCCCAGCGGCCCGTTGATCGTGGCGGCTGCCCGGCGCTTGTCGGTATCGAACCGGAAAAAAGAAGTGATGTTCGTGCCGGAGCCATGCAGGTTGTAATACTCCGGCGTGATCTCTTCAAAGAGCGCTCCGCTAAAGATGCGGACCAGAGCCTGAAGTTTACTGTTGCCAAAGCCATTCAATTCCTGCGCGCGAAAAATGGCGTCGAATTTCCCATCGGGCCGCGCCTCCAGATTCAGCTTATATGACGGAAAGATTTCCAGGCCGCGCAGCCGAACGTTGCTGGCCAGCAACTGATCGAGCGTTAACGTGCTGGCGGGCGCAAAAGCAAATGCATGATCCAGCAGCGCAGGACGCACCTTTAACGCCTGTTCGCTTTTCACCTCGGCGATCTGTGGTTTGCCAATTCGGTTCCAATACTTGAGCGCCGCTTCCAGATTGCCTTGAAGGAAATAAACCGTCGCCAGAAATTCATTGGCGTATTCGTCCTTCGCATCGAGCCGCAACGCATGATGAAGGTATCTTTTCGCCTCTCCATACTTCTTCTGCTTAAACGCCACGCCAGCCAGTTCAATGGGAAATCGCTTGTCGTTTGGAGCCAGCGTTTGTCCGTCAGTGAGCGCGTTGTGCGCTTCTGCCCAGCGCTCCAGGTGCGCCAGAGCGACGCCATAGTAATAATCCAGATCGGCAGAGTTGCGCGGCGACTGCTGCAAAAGCTGCGCGAGATCGCTCCATCGTTCCTGCTCAAAAAGTTGTTTAGCCGCAGGTGTAGGATCGGTTTGCGCCAGCGCCGGCAAACCGCAGGCTGATGCCAGCAAAAACATTAAAACGCGAAAAGTTTTTTTAAAACGTATCACTTGGGCAGCGCCAGCAAGGTCCAATGGTTCACGGCGCTCCACTGCTTTTCAAAGCTGGTGCGATCCTGTTTCAAAAGCTTGCGCTGCGCGGCATCATTCAGGTAAACCACGCCCTCAGCAGGATCAATTCCCACCACCACCACAAAGTGCAACGAGCTTTCCAGAGCAGAAGGTTTCAGCGCGGCGATCAGCGGACGCCCTTTTTCCAGATGTTGCTTCAGGTCATCCCACTTTCCGGCGAAAGCAAAGGTCCGAAAACCGTTTTGCTGGAAATAATTTTCCAGATCGGAAGCGCGAATGCCATGATCTTTGCGGGAGTAAAGGGCGCGCTGGATTTCTGGCTCGGCGGCGGCTGCTTCAACCTCTTTGGATTGCTGCTTGCGCCAGTACTGCATCACCATGGCAATGCTGGCTGCGCCGCAGCCTTCTTTTTCCTGCTTGATAAAAGGCACGTCGAGCCAGACGCCAGGAGTTGCGGCAAAAACAAAACCGCAGAGACACAAGATGCAAATGAGTCTCTGCGGCATATTTCGTGCCATCAAAATATTTCTAGCGGACAGCCACGATGATCAGTATCAGCACGGCGACGCCCAGAATAATCAGGATCAAATCACGTTGGTCGAGATTACCTGCGGCAAAATCAGCCTGCGCTTTATCCGCCCGCGCCGCCAGTTGGGCAAGTTCCTGATCGTTAAGAGTTGAGACCGCGGTTTTCACCTGCTGCGGGTCCATCTTTGCCGACTTCAGGGCTTTTTCAGCCGTCGGCGTTGACAACAGGCGTTGTATGGAATCCATGTTGTGCTGTCTTACCTGCGACGCTGCTGTTGTTGCTTTTTGCAGGTCCGCGGGGCTTACCACGTGGCTTTGCGCAAGCGCTTCCGTGGGAACAATGAAGAGTGCAACCAATAGGGTAGCAACCGCCATACGAAGCGTTTGCCGCAGATCAAATTGCATAAGTCAAGCTCCTCCGCTAATGTTCCGTCCAGATAGAAAGTATACATGACCTTGCTGCGAGCACTTTGACCCGAGTACAAGTGCTCTTGGTCTCGCCGCAGAAAAATTAACGACAATGCGCGTTATTCCTGCTAAACCTCTATATGCCCGGTGAATGATCCAGTCACTACGTTGGAACTAGAAAGCAAGGGAGCAGTTGCCTGCTCCCGGTGAATGCAGTATTTGATTTCCAGCTGTTCTCAGTTGGTTGAAGCCGTCTTGCTCTGTGCTTTGGCCGATTCTGTTCCCAGTTGCAGAGAGACTTTCTTCCCCGCGAATTGCAGCGCCTTCAGTTCGCGCTCGCCTTTGCAGCCAGCAATTGTCGCGGAGAACTTTCGCTATGCCGGCTTTGCTCGGTTTGAGAGATAGTCGGGACTGGCAGCAAACGAATGCAGGACGTGTAGAAATAATTTTCGGATGTCCTCTGCTGTGTAGGACGACGAATATGGAATTCGTCCGGCAAGCATTCTGTCCCGCAGCAGTCCTTCCAACATTCCGATGAGCGCGGAGCGCATGCCTTCAATATTGAGATCGGAGCGAAGCTGCCCGAGATCGCGCATTTCCCTGAGCAACCTGTCCGCCGTATTCACCAGGCCAAGAAAGCCCTTGGTCATTAAAACCATGTGGCCTTCTTTGCGGATCCTGCGGCCTTCAAGCAAAAATAGTTGTTTGAGCTGTTCGTCTTCTTCCAACTTGGAAAGAATCAATCCCACCAGCGCCTGCAATTTGGAACTGGGAGCCGGGATGTACTCCAGCGTACCAAAAGTCTGCGCGATATGGTTCCACCCTTCTTCAAATATCGCCTCCAGCAGTCCCTCTTTGCTGCCAAAGTGCTTGATCAGCTGGGACTCGCTGGTCTGCGCCATGCGTGCGATTGAAATTGTGCTGGTGTTTTCAAAACCGGATCCGGCAAATAGCGCTTTGGCGGCTTTTAAGATGCGCTCGGCAGCGGTGCCTTTTTGTATCAGCGGGTTAGGAACGGATGCCATAGTCCCTCTTTCGGAATAAGCAGAGTCGCACAACGAAGTAGTACCACCATCCTGAGGTCAAAACAAGGCGAGATGCTCCTAATTCGCTGAAAACAATAAGAAAATAATTTGGCAACTCGGATCAAGAATATTCCTTCCTAAGTTCAGCGGTAGTGCTACTACTGCAAGCCACATCTGTTGGTTCGGGCGAGCTCCAGAAAATCAGGCTTCAGGAGAAACCATGTCAACGCTTCCCTCTCCCTCTGCACCCTCCTTTAAACCAAATAAAGAAGAATTTACGACAAGATCCTCCAGATCAGGAGTTGCTCTGCTTGCCGTTATTTTAGTTTTCGGTCTTACGCAAATTGCCTCCGCTCAGACCGCCAGTTCCATCAGCAGCACTTCAGGACCTGTCTCTTGGGACTTCGGCCCTGTCGTGGCAGGCACCGTTACCAACGTCGGCATTCAAGACCAGTGCCCGCCCGGCCTGTGTGACAATCACGATCTCACGATTACGCTTCCCGCGCCCGCTGCCACTTTTTATCAAACCAACACGGTTCAAGTAACGATCAAATATACGTGGAACAGCACCGCGCCCAGCGATCTGGATATATTCGCCATTAGTCCAAATGCGGCCGACCACGGCCCTGGATCGCCTGATACCACCAGCACTGGTCCTGGTGAAGAAGACCTTACGCTCACTGATCCAATCGATGGCCTTTGGCATATCCGTTCCGTGGCAGCGACGGTGCCTCTTCCCGTCTCTGCGCACGCTGTGGTCAGCATGACCGTTGGGCCGCGTCCCACCACTGCTCCACCTGCTCCGCCTGCTCCCGGTGCGCCCGCTTTCGTCAACTATGCCGCTCCGGATAACATCCCGCCATCGGTGGGCTCAACTGACGCCAGCCAGCATGCGGCCGGCGAACCTTCCATCGGCGTTGATTGGAATACCGGCAAGACTTTTATTGGCGCTGGCAACCACACTCTGCGCGTTACTTTCAATGACACGGTAACTCCTGCAACTTCAACCTGGGAAGACAAGCGCTCGCCTTTTGCGCGTGTCAGCCTTGATCCCATTCTTTTTACTGACGATGGCCGCATGGGCGGAACAAACCGCACGTTCTCTTCGCAGCTCAACGGCGTAACCAGCGAGCTTTCATTTACTGACGATGATGGCGACAACTGGCTTCCCACGCAAGGCTCGGGACAGCCTGCTGGCGTCGATCACCAGACCGTTGGCGGAGGCCCATACGCTTCTCCCGCGCCTGCGGTACACACGTATCCACATGCGATTTATTACTGCTCGCAGGATATTGTCACGGCGTTCTGCTCGCGCAGCGACGATGGCGGTGTCACGTTTGGCCCTGGCATTCCCATGTACACGTTCACCACCGTCAACGGTGTGGACAAGCCTGTAGCATCTGGAACTTGCGGCGGGCTGCATGGGCACGTTCGCGTTTCACCTGACGGCACAGCCTACGTTCCCAATGAGAATTGTCAGGATGCAGCAGGCGTCAGCCGGCCGGGCGTTGCCGTTTCCACTGACAACGGATTGACATGGGTAGTGCGCACCGTCCCAGATGGCGCCAGCATCAGCCCCGGCAGCGATCCCTCGGTCTCTGCGGGCAAGAACAACACAATTTATTTCGGATATGTAAATTCAGACGGCCATGCCAAAATCGCGGTTTCGCATGATCGCGGGTTGCACTGGTCGAAATCCCAGGATGCTGGAACTCCTTTCAGCATTCAAAACTCCGAGTTCGCTGAAGTCGCGGCGGGAGACGATAATCGCGCTGCGTTTGCTTTCCTCGGCACGCCCA
The DNA here is from genome assembly GCA_963831465.1 of Terriglobia bacterium. Taxonomy (GTDB): domain Bacteria; phylum Acidobacteriota; class Terriglobia; order Terriglobales; family Acidobacteriaceae; genus Angelobacter. Next base: position 172,050 of record CAWHQH010000039.1, read on the forward strand.
GCCTTGGCGACACGCAGTCCGGCGATTTCCTTGGCGTATGGCATCTATACGTCGCCTTCACGTACAACGGCGGGATCACCTGGACAACTTCTGACGCCACGCCTTCCGACCCGGTGCAGCGCGGCTGCATCTGGAACGGAGGCGGCAGCAATCCGTGCCGCAACCTGCTGGACTTTAACGACATCACTGTGGATAAATTCGGGCGTGTGCTCGTTGGCTATGCTGATGGCTGTACCGGAACTTGCGTAACAGATCCTTCACAAAACGCCACAACCGGACCTGTCACGGCACAGGACGCCCTGGCCACCATCGCTCGCCAGACCGGCGGCCGCGGACTGTTTGCCGCTTTCGACGGCACGCAGTTCGGCACCCGCAGCGGCGACAATGAAGGCGGCGGAAAGCTCTGCTTTGGCGATCCCGCAAGTGGTGTCCACGGCGGGCCAGACTGCGACGATAACCGCAGGCATTAATTGTCGGTAAGCAACCAGCCCGCGTGAAGAGATTTTTTGCGCGGGCTTTCTTTTTGCACAGCATTTAAAATCTTGATTGAATTGGTTCTGGATAAACATGAAGAATTTATTGCGACTCATGCTGTGCTTCCTCTCATTAGCCGGAGCCATGTCCGGCTCGAAAAAAGCTGTTGATCATGCAGCCAAACAAACCAAGGCGGCTGATCCCTGCAAACTGCTTACCGGCGCGGATATTCGGGACGTGCAAGGAGATGCTGTGCAGGAAACCAAGCCAAGCACACAGCCTTCCGGCGGGCTGGTAATGTCGCAATGCCTGTTTCGCACAGCCAATCCCAGCAATTCGGTGAGTCTTTCTATAGCTTCTGCAGGCTCCACGTCTCCACGCGCGTTCTGGCAAAAACAATTCCAGTTCGCCGACTCACCATCTGAAGAAAAAAAGCATGAGAAAACAGCGGCTGAGCACAAACAACGGAAACACGAAGAAGATGAGGAATCCACGCGGCCGCGTACCATTAAAGGATTGGGAGAACAGGCATATTGGGTCGGTAGCCCCATGGTGGGAGCGCTCTACGTTCTAAAAGGCAATATTTTTTTGCGCATTAGCGTGGGCGGCGTGCGTGAAGAGGCCGCACGGATTGAAAAATCCACCGCATTGGCGCGGCTTGCACTAAAGCGCCTGTAAAGTCGCGATTCCTTTCACTTGCGAGCCCATCGATCATTTCTTTTATTCATAACTGATTCGCCGCCATACTCGATTTTCTTTCACAATCCTCCTTTCCCAACAGTGCATATTCAGGGTCTCGTGCTGCCATCTTTCCACTTTCGCTGAAAATTAAACCTTTTAATTTCACTCCAATGAAAGCGTAATCTGGCGCTTTTAAAACCATGAGTAACAGACGGGTGCTCTGAAACGGATGAAGCACACAGAGCACTAAAGCAGCAGAAGGTTTACAAATGGCTTTCGGGGGCGGGCAGCTTTAAGGCCAGCCGGAGGAGGATTTCCGCCATATGGAACTCTGTTACATGGTAAGCATGAGCACGTTGCATGAGATTTTGCAGCAAGAAGCAAAACCCAACACCGCCTATCGCCTTGTGGCCAGTGGAGACACCGTAACGGTGATTCATTACGGGCCAGAAGGCTTGATCAATCAATTAGCGTTTCCCATCATTTATCGCGTTGAAGACGTTCCTGAGGACGAAGGGACTCTTATGCTCATGGTGGCCACGGAACGCAGCCGCGAATGGCAGAGCTTCTGGGTGCCTCTGGAAACAAAACTGTCGCACTGCTGCTCGCTCAATACAGTCGCATAGTAACAGCGCGGAGCAGGACTCGTATCCTAGAAAGTGCCATTGCAGACAAAGCGAAGCCGCGCACGCCACTAAAGCGATTTCAAGTATTCAATGATGGCCCAGCGATCATCAGGCGACAGCGCCGGCCCAATCACTCCGTTACCTTTGGGGCCATCTTTGAACTCGTGGCCTTTATTGCTGTTGCCGGGATTCGCAATATCGTAAAGATACCCACCCTTTAGCTCAGAGGTATCGTAGCCGACCTTGACGGGATCGAACTTCTTGCTGCCAGTCCAGAATTTATCGGGCCGCTCGCTCTGGGGTGAGAGCAAGGCATATAGATTTGGAACTGAGCCGTTATGCAGATACGGAGCCACGGCCCAAATGCCATTCAGCGGTCGGGCCTTATAAATAGCCGTGGCACGGATGACGGGATCGGCAGGATCACGGAATCCGCTCCATTCAATTCTTTGCTGAGGCGTGAGCCCCTTCAAATCAAAAAATTTATTGGCCATTCCAGTCGTCACCAGTCTGAGGCCATCCTCAGCGGAGATGCGCCCTTTTCCCAGATCACCCGAATCGGCTGTGCGGTTCATAAAATCAACGGCCTCATGCGGGTCTGTGCCCATATAGTCTTGCTTCACGTCTTTGACTTTCAGGAACTGCTTCCCTTCCGCGTTCTTCCACCAATACTTGGGCTGGGCCGACTTCAGATCCTCCTGAAGTTCCGCCGGTGGGGGCTGGTGGCACATTTCACAATGTTGCTTATAAAGTGCGGCGCCTCTAGTGACTTTGTCCTGATCTAACGGAGGAAACACGCTGGGCCATTTAGGCGAGGAGAGACCACTGTAAGGCTCAGTTCCCGCCAGCAGGTCTTCAATTGTTTTCAGTCCTTCAATGTGGACGCTATTACCCAGGTCTTTGGCATCAGTTCCATACAGTTTTGCTGACGCCCGAACACCTAGCGCTTCACCAATGTTGCGAACCAATGGGTCGGCAATCGATGAGTTGTATTGGACCCAGGTAAACCAGGACGCGTCCCACACTTGTGGGTAACGCACAGGAGCGTTCGCTGGGGAAAAGTTGGCGGCGTTTCTCATATCCACCGCAAAAACCTGATTGCCGATGCGGGTAAGAGCATCGGTCCGGCCGAAACCTGCCGCATTCACGTAAATCTTTTCTTTATCCGTGGCGCTCTTTTCAAACATGGCCCGCGAGATAAACAAATCCAAGGTGCTTTTCAATTCTTTCTTTTGTTGGTCAGTTGGACTGGGACCCAGAATGCTCCGCTCAAAGCGTTTGTAGCGAAAAGGCATCTTGTCAGTCAGGATCAGGGCCACCCCGAGCGCTTTTTGGAATTGAGCAACTTCTATCATTGCCGGCGCGCCTTCAACTCGCACTGCGTACTTATCGAAATAGATCTCTCCCGTATGACAAGCCGCGCATGTCAGCCCAACCACTTTGGAAGTGCCCTTCGATTCAGGATCGTAAAAATCATCTTGCTTGGCGAAGCCCACAGGCAGGTCATCGGGATTGAGTTGACGGTCCTGGTCACCGTCCAAGAATCCAAAGCGCGCAAGATAGGTCTTTTCGTGAAACGGATCGCATCCGCCGAGGGAGAAGCAAGGCTGCTCAAGCGCCATGAACCATTCGTAAGGGAGAAGGCGCGTTCCTTGTGGGGTGTAATGAAAGCGGTGGCGCTGTTCGTCAGTCCAGTGTTGATCAAGCTTTACTTTTTGTTCCGGCGGCGCTTTGTATTCCGGAACAACCACTTTGAGCTGGTCCCATTCGTAATAGAGGAAGCATCCCCCTGCCACTAGAACAACGATGAAGACCGCAGCAACAACTTTCTTACCCATAATGCCTCTTTCATACACTTTCACCCGCAGATTTGCTCGCTAAAGAACTCGGCTCCAGCACATGAGTTCTAAACCCGATTTTCAAAGCGACCGGGCTGCTTGTGGAAGGGCGAATTATAGCGTAGCCATGTGAGCAGGGCACACCAAAAATCATTACGAATGCTTTTCAATAAGGTGGCGGGAATGAGGTGAGCCTCCCTGTTTCTGCATGCCCTTCTCTGGTAAAACGGGGCTCTACTCCATTGAGAAGCAAGGAAAGCCAACCAAAATTATGGCGATTCCTGTATCATCCTTTTTTACATTGGGAGAAACCATGCCGCAGAAAACTGCTTTTGTGCTTTTGCTTATCCTGTCGATCACCCTGCTTGCTCAAACCAAGAAGGCGACTAAAACCGCCGACAAAAAAGATGGCCCCACGCCCGTCACAGGCAAGCCCACCAAGACGTCCAGCGGACTGGAATATTGGGACATAAAGAAGGGCAGCGGCAAAGTAGCAGAAAAGGGCAAGAAAGTGAGCGTGCATTACACCGGCTGGCTTACCGACGGGAAGGAATTTGACAGCTCACGCGATGTGGGCGAGCCAATTCAATTCGACCTGGGCACGGGCCAAGTCATCAAGGGTTGGGACGAAGGTATTGCGGGAATGAAAGTCGGCGGCAAGCGGCAGCTACGGATTCCGCCTGCATTGGGCTATGGACCGCGGGGGTTTGGCTCTTCTATCCCGCCCAATGCCACGCTCGTCTTCGACGTTGAGCTGATGGATGTGAAATAAGAACAGCTTTGAGCTTCTGGGCTGCTAGCCGCTAGCTCCGGAATTGCTATTTGCTAAGTGCGAGTTGCTCTACTTCATCAAAAACCAGAAAAACAGCAGGTTGGAAATCAACATGCCCGTTATGGCGCAGCCCAGCCAGAAGTTTTCAAAGCGGGTGTTTGGGGTGCGCATGATCCTGGAATTATTAGAGAGCAGCAGAATGTAGGCAAAGATCGGAACAAGGACCACGCCTGCAAGCGCCTGTGACCAGTACAGGACGTGGACTGTATTCACTCCGAAGAAGTCGATCACCACCGCCAGGAATACGGTAGCGGAGATCATTACAAAGAAAAGGCGCGCGTTCCAGGGCTCCATCGAAAGCCCGGAGCGCCAGCCTGCGGCTTCCGCAACGCTGAAGCACAATGACGCTACGAGAATCGGCAATGCGATCATCCCTGAAGCGATGATTCCCAGGGCGAACAGCACTGTCCCGAGAAATCCAAATGACCCAAGCGCTTCTGAGGCCGCACGGGTGGTCATGTTTGAAGGATCGGCCACATGCAAGTGTGACGCCGCGACCATGGCTGAAAGTGAAATCAAGCAAGCAACAAACGTGCCTGCATGGGATTCTGTTACATGTGCTTTGGCCAATCCTTCTGGCAGACCGCGCTTGGAACTGGTTTGCCACACGATGACGTCCGGCGTGAGCAGTGAACCAAAAACCGCCACCACGCCCATCATGTATCCGGAATTCACCTGCATGTGCGGCAGCAGGACTTCTTTGGCCAGCGTGGGGAAGGAATCAGTAACGTGATAAGCAGCCAGCACATAAGAAACAAGAATCAGCGTTAGCCCGCCCAGTACTTTGGTCGTCTTCTGGTAATCGCCGATGATTAGCACATACCAAACGGTAAATCCCACGATGGCCAGGAAAAATAACCGCGGAGACATGGTTAGAAGAGAGCAGCTATCGCTCACGGCCACAATGTCTCCCACAATCATGGCCAGATTTACCACTACGATCAGCAAAGCGATGGCAAGGGCCATTTTGCGGCCATATTGTTCCCGAATCAGCTCAACCAGGCCCTTTTTGGTTTCCTGGCCGATCCGAGAGGACACGGCAAACACGCTGAAGAGAACGGGAACACAGAGGACGACCACCCAGCCCAGTGACACTCCGAAACTGGCGCCTGCCACAGTGGCCGTTAGAACCGCGGCGGGATCAAGGTCTGCGGCGCCGGCGATGATGCCCGGCATGGTACGCGCGGCCTTATGAAAGAGCGTTGGCTTCGGATTTTCGGGCGCAGTCTTCTGCGCCAGATGAAGGGCTTCCATTATTAAATCCATTCACTTAGAAGCAGATGCAGCTCTGCTAGTTGGAAGCCTTAGTAAATGAAGGTTAGGGGAAAATTTTGCGCCTCCCAGGCCTTTTTTCCCAAAATGGAGCCCCTGGTGATCCATATTGCCGGGCTGTTGCCTCTACATTTCGGCAAAAACTCAGAGTGGCTCCCAAGTTTGGCACTCTTCCGCTGTTGGGGGTATGCTCATTGGCCCATCCGAGCGTGATCGAATAACTCCGTCCGATACGGAACAGTAGTTGTGCCGCCCGGTATTGAAGTTTGTTGGAGTGGCGGCAATCATATACTCCGTGCAGGCATTTTCAGTACTCTGTTGCTGTGCCCCAAAACGGGCCGGCGCGCAATTTGAACTGATGGTGTATTTGTACTGGCCTTTTTGGCACCAGACGCCAGATGTGCAGTTGGACTGACCGAGTTGGCTGTCTATGAGACAGGCGTGTTCAGCGGTGCCTCCGCTGCTGCAACTGCCGCCCAGCGTAGCCAGGTCGCGCGCGTACCCTTGTTCTGGATACGTTGTTGAATAGGTGACCTGCGAAGTATTAAGCATACGCACGGTGCTTCTGGCCGCCGCTTCATTGGCTGAGATTCTGGCACGCAACAAATTGGGAATCGCGATGGCCGCAATGATCAGGATAAGAGGGACGGCTGCTACGCTGATATAACCCATAATCAGACCGGCTGTTGCCATTCCGTCGCCCTTAAGGCGACCCATACTCCGGCGGATATTCGCCTTCGACATATGTCCCAGAATGATGGCTGGTATTCCGGCAAGAATTGAAAAGCACAAGAGGGAGAGGATACCGAAGATGAGGCTTGTCGTGGCTTTACCGTCGGTCTGCTGGTCAGAAGGCGGTTGTCGGTAACCGTGAAATGGTTGTGCCTGTGGCGGATACTGTGACAGCTGTTGAGTTGAAGCAGGAGGTACATTGAGCCAGGCGGACGTTGAAGCGGGATTGGGCGTGCTGGGCTGGGGTGGAGGTGGAGGCGTGGACGCAGCCTGCACGGGCGCTGCACATTTTGTACAAACTGTGGCATCTTCGGGCATGGAAGCCCCACACTTGAAGCAAAACATTCACACCTCACTCGGCTTCCGCCAGTAGTTGATTGGTATTTTTGGGGTTGTGCAGTCGAAAAAGTACTTCATCCAAATTGAAAACGCAATCATTTCGCGATTCGAGGAACCACTTTCGTAATGCAATAAGACCAGTTACTTTGGAAGCTTTTATTGAAAGCGTTTGAGCGCTGCTTCGGCAGCAAAGTATCCGCACATGCCGTGCACGCCGGGGGCGGGCGGGGTAGAAGACGAACAGAGAAAGACGCCATGCAGGGCCGTGCGATAGAGGCTGGCCGTCGGGCGTAAAAACATCTGGCTCAGGTAAGCCGCACCCCCGCCGATGTCTCCTCCGATCAAGTTTGGATTATGCTGCTCCATCTCAGCCGGTCCCATTACAGAGCGCGCAGCAATGCAGTCCTTGAAGCCGGGTGCAAAGCGTTCTACCTGGTTTTCGATCGCCTCAGTCACGTTGCCGGTGAAGCCATTTGGGACGTGGCAATAGCCCCATGCCGTGTGCTTCCCTGCTGGAGCGCGCGATGGATCAAACAAACTGGCCTGCGTGAACAACACATAAGGACGGGCAGAAACTTCTCCCTGCCATGGCTGCCGTTCCGATTCGCAAATCTCTTCCAGCGTTCCGCCCAGATGCACAGTCCCTGCTTGCGAGCACTCTTTCGCGCGCCAGGGAACGGGCTGGTGCAAAGCCCAGTCAAGCTTGTAAACGCCAGGACCGTACTTGAAGCGCTCCAAGTTTCGTCGATAGGAGCCGGGAAGTTTGGCATCTGCCATGCGGATCAACTGCCGCGGCGTTACGTCCAGCAGGATTGCTCGCGATGGGGGAAGTTGCTCGAGCGATTCCACGTAACAGTTTGTGATCACGCGGCCGCCCAGGGATTCGAGGTATTTGACCATCGCGCTGGTAAGGTGTTGCGAACCGCCGCGCGCGAAAGGCCAGCCTATGGCATGGCCAGCGACTGCCAAAACCAGCGCCACTGCCGAAGTAGTAAGTTTTTCCAGCGGCAACATGGAATGTGCAGCCAGTCCGGCAAAGAGTGCGCGTCCGCGATCAGTTTTGAAATAAGCATGCGCCAGGGAAGTCGCGGGACGGATTGCTCTCATACCAAACTTCGCAAAGAAAACTGGATGCTTGGGAATCCCCGGTGGCATAAATACGTCTTGCAACAGGTCCTGCCAGCGCGACACCAGATCGCCCATCAATCGCCGATAGCCATCGCCATCCGCGTCCAGCGACTGTGCAGTTTCATCCACTGAGTGATGCAGCATGACCGCGGAGCCATCGTCTAGAGGATGGGCCAGAGGCGCGGGCGGAAATGCCCATTCCAGTCCGTGCTTATCAAGCGGCAACTCGCTCAGGAACGGCGAGCACGCAACCATGGCGTAAACAGAAGAGCAGATATCGTGAACAAAGCCAGGCAGCGTTAGTTCAGCGGATCGCACGCCTCCGCCGGGAGTGCTTGCTCCCTCCAAGACCACTACTCGTCGGCCTGCCTGCGCCAGACGGATGGCCGCCGCAAGCCCGTTCGGGCCGGACCCTACAATGATGGCGTCGCAGTCAGGGAATTCCAGCTTGGCTAAACTATCAGGCACCAGGTAAGGATAAATGAATGCGCACCCAGAACCGGCATGATTGAAGCCGTCAAGATGTAAAGATAGTTGCGCTCGGCTAGCGCTTCACCCGTAACTTCCGTGTTACCGATTTTCCATTGCGCGTAGCCTGAACCATCACTGCGCCGCGATTCAATACATCCTCAATCAAAGCGATCGAAAGCGCGGCCGTACCGGAAGCGTCGGCTACTCCTCGGGCCAACTCCACGCGGTCAGAAGCAATTAATCCCCGCACCACGATCTCTGCTCCGGTTGCGGGCTTGCCTGAATCGAGCACCTGAAAATTTACTGGCAGGTCTGGAGCGTCATCTGCCGGAACGGCTAGTTTCCACTGCAAAGAAAGCCCTGAGCCACCCACGTCCTGAACATCGGCTCCATTGCCCAGCACGGAATCCATCTGCCCTTGCTGAATCGCGTCGATCACTGTCTTGTGCTGCGTCTTCAGCAATTCATGCATGGCTTCCGTAGAGAAGCCCGGATGGGATATCTCATGCGCGTAAGAAAAAGCCTGCTTGCCCACGCACTGGCCTTTCACAAATACCATTGTCTGCAGCAGCAAATCATTTTGCCGAGCTTCGCTCTGGACGTGATACACCACGTCCTCGTGCTTCACGTCAGTATTAAACCCGAAAATCGTCATAGAAGATTGGGAGTTTCCTGCGAAACATGGCCGCCATGAGAGAAACTTTTCAGCACTCGCCAGCAGCCATTTAAAAATCACTAACTCCATTCAAAGTCAAGGCCTTGACACTGTTGCGAATGGAAATTACATTCGAATGTTTGGCAGTTGCGTTTCGTCTTTCTGTACAGGCCCCTCATGCCGGAAAATAGCTACTTCGCTCATTATATTCCGTTGCTGTTTCAGGTAATCGTTGCCATTGGCTTGGCCACGGTCATGGTCACGCTTTCTCACCTGCTGGGCAAGCATAAATGGTCGCGGGCCAAGAACACCGCTTACGAATGCGGCATTGAGCCCACGGGAGACGCGCAGCAGCGCTTCAGCGTAAAGTTCTATCTGGTCGGCATGCTCTTCATTCTGTTTGACGTGGAAGCCGTCTTTCTCTACCCCTGGGCCATCATCGCCCGCGAACTTAAGATGTTCGGTTTCTGGGAAATGATGATTTATATCGGGCTGGTGCTCGTCGGCTTCTTTTATATATGGAAGAAGGGCATTCTGGACTGGAACGTCTCTGAGAGGACGACGAAATAATGCCTCTTGCGCCGGCCATTACCGATATCGAGCAGTTGAAAGACCGCCCTTTTGTGGCCGATCTGCTGGCTTGGCGCGCCGATGCTGTGGAAAGTGCGCGCTTTGATCGCAATGAGCTGACGATCTACATTGCCCGCGAAGCCATCCGGGAGGCTTGCGCCCGGCTAAAGGCCCAAGGCTTGACTGACTTCATGTCAGACCTGACCTGTGCCGACTTTTATCCGCGTGAGCCGCGCTTTGAACTCGCATATCACCTTCTTTCCATCAAGCACAAAGATCGTGTGCGGTTGAAAGTACGGTTGTCGGGCGAAGACCCTGTGCTGGAGTCCATCATCTCGGTCTGGCCTTCAGTCAATTTCTTTGAGCGCGAGGTCTTTGATCTCTTTGGTATCCGTTTCCTCGGCCATCCATACCTGCGCCGCATTATGATGCCGGAAGACTGGGAAGGCCATCCTCTACGCAAGGACTATCCAGTGGAGGGCTATCGTTAATGGGCCACTTGAATGCCAATCCGGTGCTGGACGCAACTGAAGACAAGACAATGATCCTGAATATGGGTCCGCAGCACCCATCCACCCACGGCGTGTTGCGTCTTCTGCTGGAAATCGACGGTGAAACCATTGTCCGCATGATGCCGGACATCGGCTTTCTCCACACCGGAATTGAAAAGACCTGCGAAGCCAAGTTCTACCAGCAGATTGTTCCGCTCACGGACCGCATTGATTATCTCTGCCCCATGATCAACAACCTCTGCTATGTAATGGCAGTGGAGAAGCTGCTTGGGCTGGAAATTCCGCCGCGAGCGCAATGGATGCGCGTGATGCTGACCGAACTGCAGCGCATCAGCTCTCACCTGGTCTGGCTGGGCACGCACGCACTGGACATCGGCGCTATGTCGGTCTTCCTTTATTGCTTCCGTGAGCGCGAAGACCTGTTGCGAATTTACGAAATGGTCAGCGGCCAGCGCATGATGACCTCTTACTTTCGCATCGGCGGGTTGGCGCTTGATCCTCCGCTCGGCTTCTTTGACAAGGTAAAAAAATTCCTCGACCGCTTTCCTGAGAAGGTGGACGAATACGAAAACCTGCTGACAGGCAACCGTATCTTCATTGATCGCTTGAAGGATGTCGCGAAAATCAATGCTGAAGACGCGCTTGCTCTTGGCATGACCGGCCCGTCCCTGCGCGCCAGCGGCGTGGATTTCGATCTCCGCCGCGATATGCCCTACTGCGGCTATGAAAACTTTAAGTTCAAGGTGCCCGTAGGAAAAGATGGTGATGTCTGGGCCCGCTACGTCTGCCGCATTGAAGAGTTGCGGCAGTCACGCGAGATCGCCAAGCAGGCATTGGAAGGAATGCCTTCCGGCCCAACAAAAGCTGACGCTCCCAAGATCATCCTGCCTAACCGCGAGAAGATGAAGACGCAAATGGAAGCCCTCATCTATCACTTTAAGATTGTCACGGAAGGCTTTGCGGTACCGGCAGGTGAGGTTTACCACGCAATCGAATCCCCACGCGGCGAAATGGGCTATTACGTGGTGAGCGACGGCACCGCTAAACCGCTACGGGTACACATGCGTTCGCCATCATTTGCCAACCTTCAAGCTTTACCTCAGATGTGCGAAGGGCGGCTCATAGCCGACGTGGTGGCGGCGATTGGAAGTATTGACATTGTTCTCGGAGAAATCGATCGGTAATGACTCCCGTTTCCGACAAGCTGGATCAATTTTTTACGGAGAAGATGAAAGAGTATCCGACGAGAAGATCTTTCCTCGTGCCGATGCTGTTGTATAGCCAAGATGAGGTCGGCTACCTATCGGATGAAGTGATCGCTTATCTTGCAAAAAAGACCGAATTGACGGAGCTTGAAGTCCGCAATGTCATCAGCTACTACTCCCTGCTGCACACTAAGCCGATGGGTAAGTATCACGTGCAGGTTTGCACTAACATTAGCTGCATGCTGCGCGGCGGTGAAGAGATTCTGGACCATTGCAAAAGCAAGCTGGGCATCGGCCACAAGCAGACCACGGCAGACGGAACATTTTCTTTAGAAGAGGTTGAATGCATCGGCGCGTGCAGTTGGGCACCGGCATTGCAGGTGAACTACGACTTCCATGAAAATTTGACGCCGGAAAAAACAGACAAAGTTTTGGAACAGTACAGGAACAAGTCGCGGCAATAACAAACACAAGGTCCTTCGCCTCTATTCGGCCGCTGAAGAAAGCGCGGCCTCATAAACGAGGCTCGGGATGACGAGAAAAAATAAGAGCTAAAGGCTAATGGCTGTTTTAACTTCCCATCCCGACGAAATAAAAGTCGTCTCGAGCCGCTTTGGCAAGGGTGCGACGGACATCGAGCAGTACTTGAAGCTCGACGGCTACAAGGCTGTCCAAAAAGCCTTGACCATGTCGCCGGACGACATCATTAATGAAGTCAAGACCTCGAACCTTCGCGGACGCGGAGGCGCCGGATTCCCTACCGGCATGAAGTGGAGTTTTGTCCCCAAGGACACCAATAAAGCCAAATACATCCTGGTTAACGGCGACGAAAGCGAGCCCGGCACATGCAAAGACCGTCCCATCCTGGAACAGGATCCGCACGCCGTAATTGAAGGGGTGATTATCGCGGGTCTAGCTGTTGGGGCGAAAGTTGGCTTCGTTTATATCCGCGGCGAGTACCGCTATCTGGTTGACATTATGCGCAAGGCCATTGCCGACGCATATGCCAAAGGCTTTCTGGGCAAAAACATCTTTGGCAGCGGAAAAGACTTTGACGTCCGCTGGCACACCGGCGCAGGCGCTTATGAAGTGGGAGAAGAATCCGCGTTGATGGAATCGCTGGAAGGCAAGCGCGGAATCCCCCGAATTCGTCCGCCCTTCCCTGCTGTCGTGGGACTGTGGGGCGGCCCGACGGTCATTAACAACGTTGAAACGCTGGCTTCAGTCCCGCACATTATTCTTATGGGCGGCCAGAAGTTTGCCGACTATGGCCCACCCAAGAATGGCGGCACGCGCCTTTTCTGCCTGAGCGGACATGTTAACAAGCCCGGAGTTTATGAACTGCCACTCGGCTATCCGCTCAAGAAGATGATTTATGACGTGGGTGGCGGCATCCCGAACGGACGCAAGCTCAAGGCTGTGGTCCCCGGCGGATCTTCCACCTTTGTCCTGACCGCGGAAGAAGCCGAGCAGATGAACATGGATTTTGATTCATTCGGCAAGCGCGGCGAATTTCTCGGCTCCGGCGGCGTCGTGATCCTGGACGACCAGACCTGCATGGTTAAGTTCGCGCTGCGCGTGATGAAGTTCTACCAGCATGAAAGCTGTGGCTGGTGTATCCCCTGCCGCGAAGGCACCGACTGGCTCAAGAAGACGCTGATCCGCTTCCATAACGGCGGTGGCCTGCGGAAGGACATTGACAACATCAAGTACCTGGCGCAAAACATGCTGGGCCGGACTTTTTGCCCACTGGGCGATGCGGCAGCGATTCCGACGATGTCAATCGTGGACAAGTGGCGCAGCGAATTTGAAATGCATCTGGAAGGGCGTCCATGTCCCTTTGATCCAGCGGCAAAGATCACTGAGCTTCCAGTAGTGGGGGCACACTGATCATGAGCGCACAGCCCAGTCCGGCGACTGCCGTAGTGATCGATAAACAATTTTTGCTCGACCGTTTGCAGGAGACCCGGGAGATATTCCTGAATAGCTTTGCCGGCGTGACTGAAGAACAAAGCGCGTTGAGACCCGCTCCTGATTGCTGGAGCGTGCTTGATACGGTTGAGCACCTGACAACCGCTGAGACCATACAGCTCAACCTGATCAATACACAGCGCACGCCGCGCCCAGCCGACGCTCCGAATCGCGAACATGCGTTCTTGCAGATGATTCCGAACCGCACTTACAAGATGGAGTCGCCGAAAGGGGCAAAACCGATTGGCCGCTTTGCTACTCTGGTAGAGGCGGCAGAGCAATTCAAAACCACGCGCGCCGGTGTGATCCAGTTTCTGGACCAATACAACGAAGACTTGCGCGCTACTGAAGTGAAACATCCGCATCCCGCTGCTGGGATGGTGAGCATTTGTGAAATGCTGGTTGCAATGGCCATGCACGCTAAACGGCACGCAGCGCAGATTGAAGAGATCAGGAAGACTCTGAAGTTTGATTAGACATTATTTCTGGATTTGGTAAATGGGTAATTTGGTAATTGAGTAATTCAAAAGGAAACAAAGGAGAGCATCGCGTTTTGGTTTTTCAATTACAAAATTACCAATTTACTCAATTACCAAATCGGCTAGCTGTTGAGAGCTGGTTGGAACTTTAAAAATCATGGCCGAAGTAAAAAACGTAACCATCACCGTTGACGGCAAACAGGTCACCGCGCCTGCGGGCACGCTGCTGATTGAAGCCTGCAAAGCTGTGGGTATTGAAGTCCCATCATTTTGCTATTACCCGGGACTCTCACTCCAGGCCGCGTGCCGCATGTGCCTGGTGCGCATTGAAAAAATGCCTAAGCTGCAAACCGCCTGCACCGTTCCGATCACCGATGGCATGGTGGTAGCCACCGACACCGATGAAGTTCGTCAGGCGCGCAAATCGATGATTGAGCTTCTGCTCGGCAACCATCCGCTGGATTGTCCCGTGTGCGACGCCGGCGGCGAATGCGAACTGCAGGACATGACGTTTAAGTATGGCGCGGCGGAATCGCGCTACATGGAAGGCAAGCTGCACAAAGAAGAGCAGCAGTGGTCGCCCGTAGTCTTCTTTGATCGCCCGCGCTGCATTCTCTGCTACCGTTGCGTGCGCGTCTGCGGAGAAGGTATGGACGTTGCCGCGCTCGGCGTTCAGCTCCGCGGCTCCAGTTCCGTCATCGCACCGAATGAAGGCGACCATCTGGACTGTGAAGAGTGCGGCATGTGCATCGACATTTGCCCGGTCGGCGCGCTGACCTCCGGCGCTTATCGTTACAAGACCCGCCCGTGGGAGATGAAGCACGTTGGTACCATCTGCACGCACTGCGGCGATGGCTGCAAGACCACGCTGGGCGTGCGCCGCTCTGATACCGGTATGGATATTGTGCGTGGCGACAATCGCGACAAGAGCGGCATTAACGGTGACTTCCTCTGCATCAAGGGCCGCTACGCTTTTGATTACTTCGATCACAAAGACCGCCTGCGGCAGCCACTGGTCCGCAAAGACGGCAAGCTCACGCCCACCACATGGGAAGAAGCGATTGAGCATGTGGGCAAGCGCCTGCGCGAAATTCGCGACAGCAAAGGTGGACAATCGATTGGCGTAATCGGCTCCAACCGCACGACGAACGAAGAAAACTATCTCCTGCAGAAGTTCGCGCGCACCGTGCTTGGCACCAATAATATTGACCATCACCGCACAGCCGATTTCGCCGGCTTTGCCCGCGCCGTTGCTGGAAAAGAAAATGTTACGGCTACCATGCGTGACGTGGCCAGCGCGCCCGCCATTCTGCTGATCGGCAACGATCCCACCGAGCGCCATCCCCTGCTGGCCTGGAATATCCGCACGAATGTCCGCCTGAATCAAGCAAAGCTTTTTGTGGTGAACTCTCAGCCCATCAAACTACGCCGCCAAGCAACGCGATTTGTGCAGGTGCCTGCGGGCCGTGAAGGCAAGCTGGTTGCATTCCTCAACGGCGACGATGCTGCGGCCGGAACGCTCACGGGCGCTAGCGGCTCCAATGACGCGCTCAAGCAACTGCGCGACGAACTGAAAGCCCAGAAAGATCTGGTCATCATTTTTGGCTCTGAGCTGCAAGGCTCTGATATCGCTGCGTTGGTGAAATTCGGCAGCGGCCTGGCTGCAAAGTTCATCTGTCTGGGCGATTACGCCAACTCACGCGGCGCAGCCGATATGGGCCTCTACCCTGATCTCTTGCCCGGATATGTCGCTCTCGACGGGCCCCACAAGTACAACGAAGAATGGGGTACGCTCTCCAAGACCAAAGGCATGGGCTTGCAGGAAATGATGCAGGCGGCCAAAGGCGGCAAGCTGGCAGCGCTCTATGTCGTCGGCTCAAACCCAGTCGTTGATTACAACTTTGATCCGGCGGCGCTACAAAATACATTTGTCGTGGTGCAGGAACTATTCCTCACAGAAACCGCGATGTTGGCGGAAGTGGTGCTTCCCGGCATTTCAGCCTATGAGAAAACCGGCACGTTCACCAATACTTGCGGCGACCTACAGCTCCTCAAGAAAGCAGGCGATATCTCCATCCTGAAGAGTGATTTTGAAATTATTGTGCGCGTGGCGGAGCGGATTGGCACGGAAATTCGCAAGCTGGTGCCTTTCGGCAGCGGCGTTCGAGCGGACATGGGGCAGACACGAGGAGCGCAGTCCGGCGAGGCCGATCGCCACTCCGTTTGGCTTGCTGCAAATAATCTTGAGCCGCGGCTTAGCCCGTTCGATCCTTACGCCATGCTGGACGAGATCCAGCGGCTGGTGCCTGGCTATGACTTCTCGCGGTTGAGCCTGCTCGCAGGCAACGATCAACACATGCTGGCCCCCGAGCACAGCAATGCCGGTGCAAGTGAAGGATTGGTGCAAATTGTCCCGGCAAATGACACGCTCTTTACGTCGGGAACCTTGGGTCGTTACTCGAACACGCTCAATAGTGTCATCGAAAACAAACGTGCGCCGGTGAACAAGGAAGTGATGGCGGATTAAAGCGGCTCTCGGCTATTGGTAGTCGGCTCATGGTTTTGGTTCTATAACTAAAGGCAGTTCAGTTTGGGTTCTCGCAGATTCTTGTTACAAGGTTAGTCGTGCACAAGTAGCTTCAGGGGCTTGGTGCCTGGAGAACGTATAGGGACCGTGGATACAAAAACTTTTATTATCGCCGCAATAATTAAGATCGCGCTGGTGGTCTTCATCATGCTCACGGGCGTGGCTTATACCACGTGGCTGGAGCGTAAAGTGATCGGACGCATCCAGAACCGTTGGGGGCCAACGCGCGTCGGCCCGTTCGGCCTGCTGCAACCGCTGGCTGACGGCATCAAGTTCATCCTGAAAGAAGACCTGCTGCCGGACTACGTCCACAAAGTCCTGTTCATTCTTGCGCCCATGCTGGCGCTGGTGATGTCGCTCATTTCCATTGCCGTGATCCCCTTTGGCGAGGCCATCACTATTGCCGGACACACCACGGCCTTGCAGATCAGCGGGATGGTGAGTTCCAGCGGCGGCATTAGCGATATCAATATTGGTCTGCTCATTATTCTTGGCGTCACTTCGATCGGCGTCTATGGCATAGCGCTCGCCGGATGGTCATCCAATAGCAAGTACTCTCTGCTTGGAGCGCTGCGCGCCAGCGCCCAGATGATCAGCTATGAGCTTGCTCTCGGGCTTTCACTTGTCGGGGTTCTGCTGCTCTCCGGCAGCCTTAGCCTGCGTGAGATTGTATCCAGCCAGAGCGGGCACTGGCTTCTGGCAGGACACGACACTCACGTGCCACACTGGTTCATTTTCCCGCAGATCGTAGCCTTCTTCATTTATCTCTCGGCGGCATATGCTGAAACCAATCGGATCCCTTTTGATATGCCGGAAGCTGAAACTGAACTGGTCGCCGGCTATCACACCGAATACAGTTCCATGAAATTTGCCATGTTTTTTATGGCGGAATACGTGAACATGTTTACCGTTGCATGCCTGGCCAGCCTGCTTTTTTTTGGAGGATGGCACGGACCGCATCTTGGATTCCTTCCGCCGCTGGCCCAGTCGCTGTTGCCGGTAGTGTGGTTCGCGCTCAAGGTTTTCTTTTTTATTTTTCTGTATATCTGGATTCGCGGGACTCTGCCGCGCTTCCGCTATGACCAGGTCATGTCCTTTGGCTGGAAATTCCTTCTGCCGCTGGCCATTGCCAACATTATTGTCACCAGCCTGATTGTGGCGTGGGGGGCATAACCGGAATGGTCCATCAGGTTCTATTCATCGTTTTTGGTCTGATCTGCGTGGCGGGCGCCATCAACTTGCTGGTGCAGCGTCATCCCATCAGCAGCGCGCTTTCCCTTGTCGTGGTCATGGCTTCCCTGGCGCTGATTTACCTCCTGCTGGGAGCGGAATTCGTCGCTGCCATCCAGGTAATTGTTTATGCCGGCGCCATCATGGTTTTGTTCGTCTTTGTGATCATGTTGTTGAACGCCGGGGCGGAAGAACGAACGCGCGGCAGCAGGATCGCGCTCTTTGTCGGCGTGCCAGGAGTCATTATCCTGGCGGCAACGGTAGGCTGGATGCTGGTAAGCGGCAGCGGACGGCTGGGCACCGTTAGCATTAGCTCCAGCGATTTTGGTGAAACGCACAACATTGCACATTTGTTGTTTCGCGACTTTCTATTGCCCTTTGAAATCACTTCAGTGCTGATCCTTATCGCCATTATGGGAGCGGTGGTGCTGGGAAAGAGGGAGAACTAATGGTCCCACTTTCTTGGTATCTCATCCTCAGTGGCATTCTCTTTTTGCTGGGCGTGCTGGGCTTTTTGCTGAAGCGCAATATCATCACCATTTTTATGTCCATTGAGCTGATGCTCAACGCCGTGAACCTGAGTTTTGTCGCGTTTGCAAACTACTGGAACACTCACCCGGCAGTCGACAGATTGATTGTGCCGCTCAGCGGACAGATTTTTGTTTTTTTCGTAATGGTTGTGGCAGCAGCGGAAGCCGCTGTTGGCTTGGCAATCATCATCGCTGTTTTCCGTACCCGTGAAACTTTGAACGTTGATCGCGTGAACCTGCTGAAATTATGACCAAGAACTTACATCTATGGGTAATTCCGCTGCTTCCGCTGATTGGCGCGGCGATCAACGGCCTGTTCGGCCGTCGCTTCAAAAATGCGATGGTCGGCGCCATTGCGCTGCTCTTTACCGCGGCCTCTTTTGCCTGGGCAGTGTGGGCCGTTTCGAGCGTGTGGCCGGGCAGCGGCATTGCCCTTCCCCACATTGAGACTCTGGGCACGTGGATTACTGCCGGAGCTTTCTCAGCGCCGTTTGGTTTTTATCTTGATCAGCTTTCCATGATTATGGTGCTGGTCGTCACGGGCGTTGGGTTCCTGATTCATATTTATTCAGTGGGCTACATGGCGCATGAAGGCGGTTTCTACCGCTTCTTTGCCTACCTGAATCTGTTCATGTTCTTCATGCTCACGCTGGTGCTGGCGAACAACTACCTGCTGATGTTCGTGGGCTGGGAAGGCGTTGGTCTCGCGTCTTATCTGCTGATCGGTTTTTTCTTCCTCAAGGATTCCGCCGCCGACGCGGGCAAGAAAGCTTTCATCGTCAACCGCATTGGCGACTTTGCGTTCCTGATTGGGATGTTCCTGATCATCCAGCATTTTGGCTCGCTGAACTATGACGCGGTGTTCGGCAAGATTGCCGCAGGCCACTTTTCACCAGAAGCAGGGTGGGGGCTCTTCACCGCTATCGCGCTCTGCCTGATGTTTGGCGCTACCGGCAAGTCAGCGCAGGTGCCGCTTTACGTCTGGCTGCCGGACGCTATGGAAGGTCCAACGCCCGTCTCTGCCTTGATTCACGCCGCAACCATGGTCACGGCGGGCATTTACATGATTGCCCGCTCGCATGCCATCTTTAATCTGGCTCCGCATGCGCTTCAGATCGTCGCCATTATCGGCTGTATCACCGCAATCTTTGCCGCTACCATGGGCATGGTTCAGACTGACATCAAGCGGGTTCTGGCGTACTCCACTGTCTCTCAGCTGGGATATATGTTCCTGGCCTGCGGCGTGGCAGCGTATTCGGCTGGAATCTTCCACCTGATGACGCATGCCTTCTTCAAAGCGCTGCTCTTCCTGGGCGCTGGCTCAGTGATCCATGCTGTGGGCGGTGAGCAGGACATGCGCCGTATGGGCGGCCTGCGCAAACTGATCCCAGTTACGTTCTGGGTGGTCACGATCGCCACCATTGCAATTGCCGGAATCCCGCCCTTCTCCGGCTTCTTTAGCAAAGATGAGATTCTGGGCGCGGTCTTTCACAGTCCTTACGGCGGGCCGGTGATTTGGGCCATCGGCGTCCTGACTGCGGGGCTCACTTCCTTTTATATGTTCCGCT
Organism: Terriglobia bacterium; assembly: GCA_963831465.1. Lineage (GTDB taxonomy): Bacteria > Acidobacteriota > Terriglobia > Terriglobales > Acidobacteriaceae > Angelobacter. Next base: position 191,750 of record CAWHQH010000039.1, read on the forward strand.
TATGGTTCATGACTTTTTTTGGCGAGATCAAGCTTGGAGCGGTCGATGAGGGCGAAGAAGCCCATGCCGCTGCTGCACCTGCGCACGCGGCCCACGGCACGGCTTCCCACGCTCACGGCCATGCTGATGACCATTCTCACGGACAAGGCGGCGTGCATGAATCGCCGTGGGTGATGCTGGCTCCGCTAGTGATTCTTGCAGTTCTTTCATTCGTCGGCGGCTGGGTTGGCGTGCCCCAGTTTATGCGCGGAAATAATGAGATTGAACGTTTCCTGTCACCCGTGATGCAGTCCGGACCAGCCGTAGCAGGTGAGGCGGTGTCTGACAAGGACGCTACCACATCTCATGCGGGTGAAACCGCGCCGGAAAATACCAGTGAAGAATGGCTGCTGGCCGGGACATCTGTCGCCGCTGCCTTGATCGGACTGTTTTTCGCGTACCTGCTTTACTACAAGAGCCCTGGGCTTCCCGACCGCATTACCGCAAAGATGCACGGCATTTACATGATGGTGCTGCACAAGTACTACGTTGACGAAGGCTATGGCGCGATCTTCGTCAAACCCCTGCTGGCGCTCTCTACTGTCGTGCTCTGGCGAGGCGTAGATCAGGGCGTAATTGACGGCCTGGTGAACGGCGCAGGCACAGCATCACGGGGCGTGGGCAATGAGCTGCGGCAGATGCAGTCCGGCAACATACGCTCTTACGCTGCTTGGGTCGCGATAGGCGGAGCAGCCATTGTGGCTTACATGATCTGGCTGGGGGTGAACCGATGAACGGTTCTATCCTTACGCTGGTCACGTTCGTTCCGGCTATTGGCGCGCTGGTGCTCATGCTAATGCCGCGCAATGACCGCGCGCTGCGCTGGGCTGCGCTCATCATCTCCATTGCGACATTCGCGCTGTCTCTTTTTTTACCGATGTATTACGACTACAGCGGGTCCGGCTTCCAGTTTGAAACAAATCACAACTGGATCGGCCAAGCCATCCATTACCACATGGGCGCGGATGGCATCTCAATGTGGCTGGTGCTGCTCACCACATTGCTGGTTCCCGTAAGCGTCCTGGTTTCATGGAAGTCGATTCATGACCGCGTGAAGGAATTCTTCGTCCTGCTGCTGCTGCTGGAAATGGCGATGATCGGCGTCTTCCTGTCGCTGGACATGTTCCTGTTTTACGTGTTCTGGGAAGCCACGTTGATCCCCATGGCCCTACTGATCGGCATGTACGGGCATGAGCGCCGCGTTTATGCCGCTGTGAAATTTTTCTTGTACACGATGGTCGCATCGGTCTTCATGCTGGCAGCAATCATCTGGCTGTACACACACAATCCACAGCACAACTTTGAGTACACAGCTTTCCGTGATGTCATCGCCCATGGCGGCTTCTCTTCAACCGCACTGCAATGGCTGTTCCTCGGCTTCTTTATCGCCTTCGCCGTCAAGGTCCCACTGTTCCCCTTGCACACGTGGCTGCCGGACGCGCACGTGGAAGCTCCAACCGCTGGCTCTGTATTATTGGCGGGCGTGCTGCTCAAAATGGGTACCTACGGTTTGCTGCGATTCAACGTTGGCATGTTCCCTGACCAGGCGGCCTACAATTCGAGTTGGATCAACACGCTTGCAGTCATCGGAATTATTTATGGCGCGCTGGTGGCGTTGGTACAGCCGAACTTGAAAAAGCTGATTGCTTATTCTTCTGTCAGCCATCTTGGTTTTGTGGTGCTGGGCATTTTCAGCCTGACCACAATCGGCACTGACGGCGCAGTTTACCAGATGCTGAACCACGGCATCTCAACCGGTGCGCTGTTTATGCTGGCCGGGATGATCTATGAACGCAAGCACACTTATGAGTTCAAAGAGTACGGCGGGCTCGCCACCCCGATGCCGGTCTACGCGACATTCTTTCTGCTTGCCGTGCTCTCTTCTGTCGGGCTGCCATTGCTAAACGGTTTCGTCGGCGAATTCCTGGTGCTGAGCGGGACATTCCAAAGCGCGGTACCGCATGGCATGCTGTTCGCCATTCTGGGATCGAGCGGCGTGATCTGGGGTGCTTGCTACCTGCTCTGGATGTACCAGAAAGTTTTCTTCGGCCAGATCCGTCATAACGAGAACAAGACATTACCTGATATTGATGGGCGCGAGCGCATCTCCCTGATTCCGCTGGTGGTAATGGCAGTGATTATGGGCGTGGTCTCGCCTTACTGGATGAAGTCGATTCAGCCTGCCGTGATTAGCACAATGCCCCAGTCTGCCGGAGTAAAAGCACAGGCGCAAACAGACATGGGTCAACCCAAATCAGACATGAAGACTAGCGCTCCAGTTGCACCGACCGCTGCAGCGGTCCAAAACGCTTCCGCCACGGGTGGGCAGAAATAGATGAACCCGATCCAGACAATCGACTACATTCGCATCCTGCCTGAGCTCGTGCTCACTGTCTTTGGCATTATCGTCATGATGGCTGATCCGCTGCTCAAGCCCGGAGCCAGCCGCAAAGGTCTGGGACTGGTTGCCCTAGCGGGCACCATCGCTGCCATTGCGGCCACTTTCTGCCAGATCGCGTGGATCGCCCGTGACGCCAGCTTCGCCACGCCCGGCTGGTTCGGCATGGTGCGCGTGGATAGCTTCGCCATCTTCTTTCACCTGCTGATTCCGGCGATCTCCGGAGTCTGTATTCTGGCGTCACTCGAATATCTTGACGCACAAAACATCCGCAGCGGCGAATACTATGCCCTGATCCTGTTCGGCACCGTGGGCATGGTCTTGATGTCATCAGCGGTTGAGCTGGTGCTGATCTTCATCGCGCTAGAAATTTCTTCGATCTCCACCTACATTCTTGCCGGATACCGCCGCCGCAACGCTGGCAGCGCTGAATCGGCTATCAAGTATTTTCTGCTGGGATCCTTTGCCACCGCATTTTTCTTGTATGGCGTTGCTCTCATGTTCGGCGCAACAGGGTCGACCAGCATATTGAAGATCGGTCCGGCGCTGGGCAGCAATCCTGGCTTGCTGGCGATTGCAGCCACGGCTCTCATGATCGTGGGCCTTGGCTTTAAGGTTGCCGCCGCTCCCTTCCACATCTGGACGCCCGACGTTTATGAAGGCGCGCCTGCACCGATCGTCGCTTTGATGTCCACCGGTCCCAAGGCTGCTGCGTTTGCGGTGTTGTTGCGAGTGCTGTTTGCGACTACTTCATCTGACTGGCTACCGCTGATCTGGATTTGCGCCGCGCTCTCCATGACTCTCGGCAACTTTGGCGCGCTGATGCAAAACAACGTGAAGCGCATGCTGGCGTATTCATCGATCGCCCACGCCGGATATTTGCTGGTGGCTTTTGCGGCCAGCAATGAGATTGGCAGGTCCGCAGCTATCTTTTACACCGCTTCTTATGCGGCCATGAACGTAGGCGCCTTTGCCGTGGTCAGCCATTTTGGCGCAGGCGGTGAGCGTTACGTCTCCGTGGACGACTACTCCGGCCTGGGCCGCAGATCTCCGCTACTGGCATTCACTCTTACAATCTTCATGCTGTCGCTGATCGGCATTCCCGCAACCGCCGGATTCTTGGCCAAGTATTACGTCTTCAACGCTGCGCTTTCAGCAAACCCTCATCCCACGGCACTGGTCTGGCTCACGATTATCGGTCTGGTCAACAGCGCAGTTGCTTCTTACTACTACCTGCGGCTGATTGTGGTGATGTATATGCGCGAGCCCGTTATCGCTGAGGCTCCCGCGCCTGCTTCCGGCGCAATGAAGCTGGCGTTGGTTCTGGCGGCAATCGCCACCATCTATCTGGGCGTGATGCCGGGACGCGTTCTCAACTATTCAGACGCCGGTGCGCGCGACCTGCTTCCCGCAGCAACGGCGGCCGGCAGCGCGGCTTCTGCAAATCCGACTTCAGGAAGTTCCGCATTCCCTGCTGCGGTGGCAGCTACTCCGGGGAAATAGTTACGTCACGGTGCGCAAAGACCAGCGCAGCGGCAATCCAGAAAAGCAGAGCCTGAATGATGGCACTCACGATTAGCGCATTCAGCGAATTTCCCAAAGAATGAAACTGGAAGCTCGTCCACAGCGTGCGAAACAGCGCGCCGGCAGGAAAGAGTACCCACGCGATCGGCAATCCGAGTTCAAGAAAAATCAGGGGCAATGCCAGGACAGTTGACGTGGCTGCGGTGGCCAGCAAAGGGTGAAAGAACGTCGCAAAGAAAAGGCCGACGGAAACGGCAAAAACGCAGCAACAGAAAAGCAACGTCATGATCGCGGCCAATCCATCCACGGGAATTCTGCCCTGCTGGCCCAGCCAGGCTGCCGTTCCGCCGATCAGTAAGCAGAACAAAGCAGAAATAACGGTGCAGCCGCACAACAAACCGCCGAGATATTGCCATCGGTGAATGCCTTTGGAGAGCACCGCGAGAATGCGGCGCGTTTTGCGATCCGTCTGCAGCGCGGGGATGGCAATCATCGTGGCAAAGAAGATGGCGTAACCCGCGTGCCAGCGCAGGAAAAAAAGTATCTCGTCGCGTTGCGTGTGGATACGATAGATGCTGCCAATCCCCAACACGTAAGCGCACATTACAGCCAGCGCGATCCACTGTGTGCGGACAAAGTTGATGCCGATGAGGAATATGGCGCGCATGAAAACTAATGTTTCAAGGCAAAGAAAGCCAGAGATGTTCCGTCCCCAACAATCATGGATCCCTGCGCAGAAACCGCAAAATAGATATTGCTGGTATGCACAGGAATTGACATCAACGCCACGGTGCCTTTGAGATCGTAAAGATCAACGAACAACGGCTGTGCCCGCGCCACCGGAACGTTGCCAGCTGTCCAGAGTATGGTCCGGTGGTCGATTTCAACAGCATAATATTCTCCTGCCTGCATCAGTGTCCTGACAAAATCGTCCGATTTATTTTTCATCAAGAAGACGTCAGGGCCGGCCCGTGGGAACACGGAAAAGTGACCGCAGCCAAATGCCGCAAATAAATCGTGTTGAAGCGCCTCCAGATGGTAAGAGCATGCCTGTTTGGGCGAATACCAACTGGGTAACAGCGGCGACCACACTCCATCAACAGTAAACTCTCCAAACAAGCCTGCCGCTGAAGCGGAAGGTTGCGGCGTGGAGGCAAGCAAAAGCTGGTCGGATTCGTTCCAGTAGTCCCAGACAGATGGGACAGTGAAGCCTTCAATCAATTGCAATGTATCGGCGTTCAATATCTCTATATCGCTGGATGCTTTTTCAATGGCGGACGTCGCAGAAACCGGGTTGCGACGAAAGATCTGCTGGTGCACCAGTGCGACTTTTCTGCCGGAAGGCGAGACACCGATTTCCCAGGCTTCTTCCTGTACCTGGCGCTTCAACGGCAGCAACCGTGACGCCAGTCGCTCAAAGTTCGCGGAATACAGGTACAAAATATCTCCGGTGCGAACAATAAATTTGCCATCATGCGTTGGCATGATCTTGGAAAAGTCAGCGTTGGTGGGAAGATCAAGAGACTTGACCTCGCTTCCATCCTTGGCGTCGAGCACTCTTATCTGGAGGATGAAATTGCCTGAGCCGCCGCTGGCATCACGTTCAGAGAGCTTTACCGGAGTACGCAAACGGTTGACCTGATACACAAGCACGCGTTCCGGCGAAATAAAGAGCACGCCCTGGTGCAGCGTCCAGCGAAAATTAATGGTGCGGTCAAAGGCCTGGAACCCATATTTCTCTGTAATGTTAATCTTCCAGACCGGTTCCGGAGTCTGCGCGGCGACACAAACGTGCCAGCACAAGCAGAAAAATGCCAATATTTTCATGCAAAACTTCAATGGGACTCCCTGGCGTCGTCTTGTCCGGCATGGCCGCCGCCATTTTGGTTAGCCAGTTCCACAAACAGATCTTCCAGCGTGCGGCGGATCGGGTTTACGGCGATGACTTCACCGCCGGCCAGCCAGATTTTCTCAATTGTTCTGCGTTGCGTCAGAGCCGGTACCGTGATTTTGATAAAACCATTCTGCTGAGAGCCTTCAAACATGATTGCATCAATTCCTTTGGCGCTTATCACAAACCTATCCTGCGACTCCAGCAGTTCATTCAGCGTCCCAACACGGGCCACGCGGCCCTTGATCGCAATAGCCAGCCGGTCGCAGATTTGCTCGACTTCTGATAGCAGATGCGAACTGAGGAAAATGGTCTTGCCTGCCTCGCGCGCCCGCAACAGAATTTCACGCACGCGCATCCGCCCCAACGGGTCGAGCGCAGAAGCAGGCTCGTCGAGGATCAGTAGTTCCGGATCATTTACGAGGGCCTGCGCAAGCCCTACGCGCTGGAGCATCCCCCGAGAAAACTTGCCAGCGTTGCGGTCGGCGACGTCACTGATTTCAAGCTCCTTGAGCATCTCCGCGGTGCGCTGGCGAAGTTGAGGATCGCGCAGGCCGTTTAAAGCGCCGTAAAAGCGGACAAGTTTGGCAGCCGATCGATGATAGAGCGCCACATTTTCCGCCAGGAAACCGATGCGGCGGCGCGTGGGCGCGTGCCCAAATTCGTGTCCCAGCATTTCACCTCGGCCGCTGCTGGGAAACATCAGTCCGATAGCCAGATGCATAGCTGTCGTTTTTCCTGCGCCGTTAGGGCCAAGGAAACCGAAAATCTCGCCGCGCTCCACGCGTAGAGAGAAGCCGCGCAGCGCGGTCACCCACTGGCTCCGGAAAAAGCCGTGGTAATGCTTGCTGACATCGTTAAACGCAAGGGCCGGAGCACTGGACATGGATGGATTAAGGATATCACTGGACAAAAACAAAAGGCCTTCGCCGCAGCGAAGGCCCGTTCGTTTCCGAGATGTTATTGCGTGCGCAGGAAGAGCAGCACGAAGGTGAACAGAACCAGCGACTCGATGAATGCTAGCCCAATGAAAAGTGCAAGTTGGATACCGGCGCGTGCTCCGGGGTTGCGGGCCAGCGCTTCAGCCACTGAGCCGGCGACTTTGCCCTGGCCAAGTCCAGCCAGACCAGCAGCAAGACCCATGCCTAGACCAACGCCGATTGGAATTGCCCAATTGCCGCCGGGCGCGCCACCGGGCGTTTGTGCGTAAACCGGAGATGCGACCAAAAGGACCGCAGCAGCGATCAGCATAAGAAACATTAGTTTTTTCATTTTCTCTCCTTATCAAGTTGCCGCCAGTGGGTGGTTGACGCAAGTCCTGGGGGACGAGACGCCCTCACGCTGGCCGCGTGTTACGAACTCTAGTGCTCTTCACTTACGGCCATGCCCAAATACACCAGCGTGAGCATGACGAAGATGAATGTCTGAACGAGCGATACGAAAAGGTGCAGGCCCAGGAAAACCACCGGAACCAGCACGGGGACGAGCGAAAAGAACGCCAGAGTCACCATGTCACCGGCAAACATATTTGCGTAAAGACGGACGGTGAGTGACAGGATGCGGGCAAAGTGGCTTACTACCTCAATCAACAGCATAAGCGGCGCCAGCGCCCACACCGGGCCGATAAACTGCTTGATGTATCGGTGGCGATGAACGCGCAAGCCGTGATAGTGGTAGTAGACAAAAGTCAAAAGCGCACAACCCAGCGGGACGGTAGGGTTCGCCGTGGGTGAATCAAAGCCGGGAACCAGCCCAAGCAGATTGCCCAAGAGGATGAAGTAGCCAAGGACAGCGGCGTACGGGATGTAGCGCTCATAACCATGTCCCATCACGCCATGCGCCTGCTCGGCAAGGAATTCCTCTGTGGCTTCCACCAGGTGCTGCAAGCCTCCGGGCTTTTCCACGGAAAGGCGTGCCCGCACAATAATGAAAAAGATCAGCAGGATGAGAACGACAAGGATTTCCATTGCTACGGGATTGCTGATGGGAGCCTTGGCGTACTTAGGCTGCAAGCCGATCACGTGCAGCAAGGCAGCGGCAATCCCGCCAAAATAGCGATTCAAGAGTGCGGTAAACCAGAGCTGTTCAGGCATTTCCCTTGTACTTCACCTGTTAAAAATTAAATAAAAAATGAAATCTAACGAGAGGCTTGGTCAATCTTGCCGATCACCACCGCTTCATAAATGCCCTCGCCCATTGCAGCCAGAATCGGCAGGATGAGGCCCACTATGAAGCCAATGAGCAGCCTTGGATAACTTTTTAATATAACATACGTCACCGCAATCAGGAGAGCGTAACGCAAAGGAAATGGGAACGCGAAACGAACCTTGCGTGGCTTCGATTTGTCCGTTGAAGTCGCCTGATTCGACGCAATGATCCGTTCCACCAGCCGCCCTGTGCCGTGATGCAGCCACACAAAATTGATGTAAGCCAGCAACGATCCAATGGCCAAACCTAAGCCGCTTTGCCAGCTAAACAGCAGCGCCGCGACAAGCGTTCCTGCCACACTCAGCGCAATTGCAACCTGGAGAATTCTGCGGTAGGCGCCAGAGAGACGGGCTTCCATTGCCGGATCGGGCGGCGTTTGATCAGGAATTTCCGGCTCGGCCTGCGGGGGTTCAAGCTCGCCGTCAGAAAGTGAGTCTTCAGGTGGCGTGTTCATGACTCCTTGCTTGACTGGATAATGCCGCGAATGAGCTCCGCAAAGCCTGCAATACAGCCAACAAACAGCCCTGCCAGCGTGATCCATGAGGTCTTGAGCCAGCGATCCAGCAGGTGCCCGATGATCAACCCAAGAATAATGGCTGCAGGCAGGACGAAAGCCAAATTGCTGTAGCGCCCAATCTGTCGCCAGAGGTTCTCTTCTTTTGGACGGTCATTTTCTGGTGGCGACTCGGGCATGAAGACAAGTCTAGCAGCCGGACTGCAGAAACCAAACGAGCTGTGGCTCAAGTTTGCATCGGCTAACTGGCAAATCTCACCACGGATGAACACGGATGACAGGGATTACAAACTCAAAATGGCCCTTCTTGAACTTTTTTGATCCGTGTAAATCAGCGTTATCAGTGTTATCAGCGGTAAGGGTTGGATCACCGCCGCGCATAAAAGTAGTAGTCCGCGGAATAACTGCTCTTGAACTCCGCTTCCCCGCTCTGCGATGTGCATTCTTGCGCACCCAGCGCGAGTCCGCCTACAGTGTTCACCCGCTGGATGGACGTCACACTGCTCAGCTTGCCGCTTCCAGAATGTCCAGTCACCGTCAGCAACAGCCACGGGATCGCCTTGGGATCAGGCGCGTCGGCTTTGGCCGCCATCTTGCCGGTAATCTGGTTGCCGTCATTGAGCTGCCATGTGGGCCCGCCAAAATGCTTGCCGATGGACTTGCCCTGCTCGTCGAATAATTCGGCTTCAGGCGCTTTCAGGGCCCATGCGGGCTTGCCGTCCGCGTCAGGCCGGCAGACGTAGATCTGGAAGCCGGTTGCTCGCGCCATGAATAGAATCTCTTCGCCTGCATGGGCCTGGATCGAATCGGGGACGGTTGGTTTTTGCACGGAGGGGATTCTAGCAGGGTACCCTCCCCCCATGGCTCAATTAGGAATCCAAAAGACTTACACAATTCAACCCCCAGGGATGGCCCGTGTGGCACCGCCGCCCTCGGCGGTGAAACTTCTTCAGATCAGTGTTATCCGTGTTGATCAGTGGTAAGAGTTGTGTTTTCTCACCCCAATTGGGCCCATTTACGCGCGATTTCCGCGTGGCTGCGTAGAGATTGGCGTAGACTTCAGCAGTTTGGCCTCGATTGGCGTAGCCCTGCTTTCGCCCCTCCCTCCCCTACCCCCTATGTTGACCCAATTCCACCCAAGGTCACCCGGGGTTAACATACTTGACACAGTATAAGGGTAACTCGAAAAAAACATTTGGGGTGAGAGGTCTTTTCGCCCTTTTGTCGTTGCTTTCGACTCAGGGACAGGCTATAAGCAAAAACGGGACGCGCTGCGGTTGGGGCCGCAACGCATCCCTAACCAAAGCACCTGATAAGAGGCGACAATGGCTAAGAGCAAGGGTACCAAAAAGCAACCGTACCAGCGCGTCCACAAGTTCCCTCAAGCAAAAGGCAAGATCGTTGCCGAAGTGGAACTCTCTCTCTCACCCGATTACAACCTCATCGAGGTCGTGTTCCAAGACAAGACCTCACTCACTTTCAATCTTGATTCGCGTGTCCAGATTGCTCCAGAGCTTGTCAGCTGGAAGTCTGGCAGTTACAAACCGCTCAAACGCTGGCGACCTATCCTCAGCTAGCAATTCTTCCAACATTAAACCAGAACCCGCAGAGATGCGGGTTTTTTCGTCTGCGCTTGCTTATGGAGGCGACGGAGGGGATGATAGCGGGGAGGTTGGTGTTCCGTCATGGATAGCCAATCCCAATCAGCTTGTGAATTGGTGGGAGATGGAAAAATATTTTGCCGAAAGTTTTTACCAATTGGCCCGCACAATTGAATACATCGCAACCAGATCTAAAAATAGTCTCGATAGCAGTAAGCAGCTCACCGAAGAAATACTGAAGTCTCACATAGACGGGCTAACAGCGGTATTGGGTATGTGTAGGATAGTAAACCTACGACTATCCGCCCTTTATGTGGATCGCTTCATAAAAGAAATAAAATCGACCAAACCCATTACCGGATCAGAATTTGCGGACAAATTGGGAATTCTTCAAGATCGTATTCAGGATGAAACGAGCCAAACCCTAATTATGAGAATACCGCCCGAGAGGGCCAGCCGGTATGAACACGCGCAGCCCTTTGGTGCAGAAGTCCATACAAAGTTTCCATCAGTTGCTTTCGACGCCAAGGAAGCAGGAAATTGCTTTGCCGCTATGCGATCAACTGCATGCGTGTTTCATTTAATGCGAGTCCTGGAATTAGGGCTTGCAGTTTTCGCCAAATTGTTTGATGTGGGGTCTGACCACACCAATTGGCACAACATTATTGAGCAGATTGAATCCAAAATAAGAAATATGGGCGGCGATCCGAACAAAACAGACGACTGGAAACAAAAGCAGGAAACGTACGCACAAATTGCAAATAGCTTCATGTTTTTTAAGGATGCATGGCGTAACTACACCGCTCACGCTCGCGGGAAATACACTGAAGATGAAGCGGATAGTATCTATCGCAATGTGCGCTCATTCATGCAGGGACTGACGAAAGTGGGGCTATCCGAGTGAAAGAAAAATCGGAATTTAATAAATTTTCCGCCCTAACAAAGCGCCTCTTGTCAGTCCCAAAAACAGAGATCGACAAGAGGCACAAGGAATGGGAGCAGGAAAAAGGACCGAAAACATAAGCCTAAGAAAACCAGCGGACGCGGCGTTTCCCGCGATTCTGGCGGCGATATTTAGTTGGCTTGCGCTCCGAATTGCGTCCCGGCCAATTAGTTGCTCATAGGTGATGCGCTTGCCAAGAATGCGAATCAGTGACCATGTGCGAAACGGTCAAAGTCAGAAATGAATTTGCTTTTTGGTTGCGCGATTGTTGTAGCGAAATACTTGCTCATCGAGATAACGAAACAAATGGAACGGCTCAACGGAAACATAGGTTCCATGCAGACCGCGCTTCACCAGACGACCAGAAATTCTCAAGGCCATTAGTGTGAACTTTGCCCGTTCACGTAAGTCTCTGCATGATTCACAACCTCATGCGCATACTCGTTAGCGAGTCCCCAATAGCCGTAGAAATCATCAGTGTGAAGAGTCGGAGCCAGGCTCGACGTGCTCTTTAACCAGAGCATGCAAAGTGCGCATCGAGCGATTCTCGATAATCTGAGTCTTTACTTTGCCGCCAGTCTCAAGCACTCCAGCGACAATGACTTTGTTGTCGCTGAAAGCCCCGTTCATTTTGGCTCTTTTGGCTTTGTGCATGTTACGGGCTTTGCCGCCGATGAAAGTTTCATCCGCTTGCACGGCGTTCCGCTTCCACCAAGTTTCACATCGATCCTCATCCTGCATTGCGAGTCTGATTCTGTGAAGCATGAACCATGCGGTTTTCTGAGTGACACCGATAGCACGGTGAATCTCGTAAGAGGAAACCCATTTTTGCAGTTGGCAACCATCCATGCAGCAGTAAGCCATTTGTCGAGCCCGATTGGACTGTCCTCAAAAATGGTTCCGACCTTGATGCTGAATTGTTTCTTGGGGTGTTTGGTCTTGCACTCCCAGATGCGGCGAGTCGGAATGAATTTCACATCCTTGCTTCCGCAAGTTGGACAGACAACACCATCGGGCCAACGCTGCGCCACAAGATGATTCAGGCAGTTGTCGGGATCGGCTGTAGAAGATGATTGCGGCTTGCAAGGTCTTAGGCTGTTTCATAGCAAGACCAGAGTACCGGAAAAGGGTTACTGTGTCAAGTATATTAATGCCAGGTCACCCAAGGTGACCCATGGCTGAAGAACATCGGCAGAGGGTCGCAACAGCTAAAGGCTAACGGCTAAGTGCTAATGGCTATTTTTTCAAAGACCTTTTCCCACTCACACCCTGGGGCGCTGCTGGAGTATAGCGCCATTTGTTCGCCTAATCAATTGAGAATTAGGACATGGCCGCGACAGGACGGCCTGCGAAACTATCCAGTTGTCAGGAATAATAAATCATTAACTTTCCATACTGTTGCGCCGCTCTTGAAAAGACTAATGGCGCTACAGCGGGGATCAAAATCCGCGCCAAGTTCCCAGGCTTCCCGGAGAATACTTAACTCCAACACGGCTTACAATTGAAGTATGAACCAGAGTTGAAGCAGAAAATTGATAGCTATGCCAACAATGCCTTTGCGGCTGCGTTTAAGAAGATCAGTGATCAAACCAACAGAAGCACGAACAAGTACACGCAAACTTGGCACAGCGTGGAGTTGCTAACTCCGGCTTTGGTGGGATTGACGCCGACAACATCAAGGAGTGGCATTGGCAAAAGCTGGAGGGTCAAGAACACCGACCAGTGGGTCTCAGCTTAGATAGGTGGCAACCGTCGCAGCCAAACCTACAATTAACTCAACTTCTCGGCGTTGTGGTTTGCGGCCTTCACGGATATGACGAGCCACTTCAGATGCATAGCCCCAAGCCTTCGCAACCGATTCATCGAGGGGCTTCGGGATTGTGCCCGGATACCGCTTGACAATCTCGCCCAATGTTGCTCGTTCGTCACCGCAGGCGTCTCTAGCCACACACTCAAGCGCAGCCATCGCGTGCTGAACAGCACCTGTGAGATCAGCTTCGGGTCGCCGCGACAAGTCAATGAGAGCTTCGTGAATCTCATCACGCGCAGTCATTCGGCCCGCAGTTTCGAGAGCAGCAACCGCACCGTGAACATTGGATTCAAAAGCTTCAGTGCCCCGGGCGACAATCTCGCCCTCAATCAACTGCCAGCCAATGCCTTCATCTACAAAAAACTCGTTCAGTTCGTTCTGAAAATGTTCTGCCCGATTTTCAGTTTCTCCGTAATTTGACCATCGCTTGAAAATCCCTTGATAAACTTTCTCTACAAAATCATAGAATTTGAACCAATCGCATCCATGAACCAAGCCTTCAGCTTCTTCCCAAATATTTGGATATGCGCTCCAGTTGTTAGGATTCGGTCGAACTCGCAGCACAGAGCAGATAGCGTCTCTCAAGGCACTCGGTCCATAATCCATCTCTATTGCAGTGCTTAAAACGAAGTGACGCAATGCTTCCGGAGCATCTTCCCACACAGTAATCTCCCTAGGCTGAGTTCGATAACCGTAGCGTTTAGAGAATGATTTTTTGGGACCGTCAAAAGGCATAAGAACCTCCATTGTAGTATTAATATTTAAAAATTTGTCGGTCGAGCGGTGGCGGGCCCCTTTGTCCTCCGTTAATGTGGGTTTCTTCGATAAGAGGAAGCGAATTTTCAGATTGCCGAACTAAGCGGCTTGCTATATTGTGCATCAACCAACAATGCCGACACCCAGGAACCTTGACAGGAGCCTCGAAGATGTCTAAACGCGGTGGCGAATCTACCCGACAAGAATTAGATATTCAAACCCTCAAGCAAGTTGACCTAGTCGTTTCGGATGAGGTTCTGCGATATCGAATTCGAAAGCTAATGGATGCACCGTCCAATCCAATTATTGAATTTTTGCGTCATCCGCTTGTCATCGCGGTAATATCTTTTTTTCTCACAGGTATTGCTGGGCTGTTGCTCACCAATTACTTTCAAGAAAAACAACACAAGACAGATGTGAAACGCCTAGCCCTTGAAAAAGAACAGGCTGACCAGAAAGTGCGACAGGCTGCATTAATTAATGGCATTCAGGAACTGTCGCGACTGATGTATGGACGCCAGACAAGGGCCTGTCTACTATATGCAGCTATTGCGCGTTCTGCTTCAGTGAAAGAGATTGAGCAACGGAAACTACAGTACGATGACGCTTTTTATGATTGGAATGCCAATGTGCGCCGGGCGACTTTCATTTTTAGGCAAGCTGAGGATGTGCCCGGATATGGCAAGTTCGAAGCCGCACTACAATACCAAGTCGGTCTGTTTAGCCATACCGATAAATGTTTAACTTCAGCTGTTGATTTGGTAAAGCAAGGCAGACAGCCACAGCATGCACTCGATCAGTGTCTCCATGCTACGGCGGAAGGTACGTTCCTCAATAACGACATCGCGCGACAGGAACGCTGCATTTACGCCATTACGGAAAGCGTTTATACGTATATTCTTACCGGAAAATCAGATTGGAGTGGAGCAGCTGCCAATGTTCCCGCTCGATGTGAAATTGCACCGGACACTCCCACGGGCAGTGGTGATCTTAATAAACACTAGTGGGCTATCAACGCTTTGGTATGAATGGCATTCATACAGATTGAACATACAGCAAAGAAACAGCTTCCAACCCCAAACAGCAACCGCCTTGGATTTACATCTTTTCCTCGCTCGGTACCCATCAGCATTTCTCCCCTACCCGCCGGCCCCGTCATACGTGATCGGCAAGGCCAGCACAGCTTCGCATCCTTGGCGATCATTGCGGTTGGCGAGTTGCAGCACGCCACCGTGGGCTTCAGCGATTTGTCGGCTCAGGATCAGGCCGATGCCGCTGCCGCCGTGCTTGGTGGTGAAGAATGGGACAAAAAGATTGTCACTGTTGAGCAGGCCGGGGCCCTGGTCTCGGATGAAGACTTCAACGCTGCGCGCGTTGGTGCGCCAGCCCACTTCCACGGTGCCCGGATGTTTGAGCGTGGGATCAAGCGAAGCGTCAACGGCGTTGCGGATCAGGTTGATCAGCACTTGCTCAATCTGGTCGGGGTCGGCCTCAATGGTGATAGGCGGGCCGTTCAGCGTGGTGACTGGAAGGCGGCGCTCAAGCGATGCGGCGCGCTGAACAAGGGGGCCGATATCGATGCGGGAGCGAGTGGGCGCAGGCATGCGAGCAAGCCGCGTGTAAGCCTGCATGAATCGATTGAGAGATTCAACGCGGTTTTCAATCACGCGCAGGCCCTGGTTCATGTCCTGGGCAACGTCTTCTGGCAGGGCTGCGCGCGCCGTGAG
>CAWHQH010000040.1:0-11964 GCA_963831465.1 Terriglobia bacterium
GATTTTTCTGAAGATCAGTGTCGAAGTAGAGACGCAGCATGCCACGTCTCTACCTCAGGCATCAATAAGCGCAATTCAATTCGAATGAGTGCAATAGCCCGTCTCTAGGCCCTTGCTGGATCAGCCTTTTCCGCGTTTACGCCCAGTTCAGCGAAGGCCTTCTGGGCCTTTTTGGCGTCAAATTTGCCGTCCCGAGCCAGCCGGGAAAGAGCTGCCGTGGCAATTGATTCGGCATTGTTTTCAAAATGCCGCCGCAGGTGCTCACGGTTATCGCTACGTCCAAAGCCGTCCGTTCCCAGCGTGACGAGCCGGGTACCCAGCCAGGGAGCCAGCTGATCCGGAACCGCCTTCATGTAATCTGAAGCGGCAATGATTGGGCCCTCTGCTTTCTCCAGGACAGAGAGGATAAAAGCCTGTTTTGGCTTCTCCGCCGGATGTAGCCGATTCCAGCGATCACATGCCAAAGCCTCACGACGGAGTTCGTTGTAGCTGGTTACGCTCCACACATCGGCCTGCACGCCGTATTTTTCCGCCAGAATAGACTGTGCCTTCAAAGCTTCGTTCAAGATCGGCCCGCTGCCAAAGAGCTGCACCGCCGCCTTCTTACCTTCCGCTGCTTTGAATTTGTAAATCCCCTTGATGATGCCTTCCTCGCTGCCTGCGGGCATTTCCGGCATTGCATAATCTTCGTTGTAGAGCATGATGTAGTAAAAACGGTCTTCGCCCAGCTCGTACATTCGGCGGATGCCATCCTGCACGATCACAGCAGTCTCGTACACATAAGCCGGATCGTAAGTTGCGCAGGTGGGCACCGTGGATGAAACCACAACACTGTGTCCATCCTGGTGTTGCAGGCCTTCACCGGCCAAGGTAGTGCGGCCGCCGGTTCCGCCCATCAAAAAGCCTTTGCCACGGGCATCGGCAAACGCCCAGATCAGGTCTCCCACGCGTTGGAAGCCGAACATGGAGTAATACGTGAAGAAGGGAATCATTGGAATGCGATAATTGGAATACGCAGTGCCGGCCGCAGTCATGGATGCCATTGATCCAGCTTCGGTGATTCCTTCCTCCAATATCTGCCCTTCTTTGGCCTCGCGATAATAGAGCAGCATATCGACATCGTGCGGTTTATAAAGCTGGCCCTGGCTGGCGTAAATGCCAACCTGCCGGATGATCGACTCCATACCAAACGTGCGGGCTTCGTCAGGAATAATCGGCACCACCAGCTTGCCGACTTTGGGATCTTTCATCAGGTTACGTAACATGCTCACAAAACCCATGGTGGTTGAGACAGCCCGGCCTTTGGAGCCTTCCAGCGATTCCTTGAAGACCTCAAGCGTGGGCGACTCAAATCCGCGCACGCCTTTCCGCGCATCGCGTTTGGGCATATATCCGCCCAGTGCTTTGCGGCGCTCTTGCAGGTATTGAATTTCAGGACTGTCGTCCGGCGGACGATAAGGCAAACCTTCTTTGGCAGCCTTGTCGGGAATAGGAATTTCAAAGCGCGACCGGAAGGCGGTAAGCGCTTCGTCACTCATCTTCTTTTCCTGGTGAGTGGCATTGCGTGCCTGGGCTGAACCAAGGCCGTACCCTTTGACGGTTTTGGCGAGAATCACTGTCGGTCCGCCCTTATGGTCCACCGCTCGCTTGTAAGCGTTATAGACTTTTTGTGGATCATGGCCGCCGCGTTGCAGGTGAAAGATTTCGTCATCGGTCCAGTCTGCGACCAGCGCGGCCGTTTCTGGATATTTGCCGAAAAATTCTTTGCGGACGAACGCGCCATCTTTGGCTTTGAAGGCCTGGTATTCGCCGTCCACGCATTCTTCCATGCGCTTGAGCAGCATACCGGAGTGGTCGCGTGCCAGCAGTTCATCCCAGCCGGAACCCCAGATCACTTTGATAACGTTCCATCCGGTCCCGCGGAAGGCAGCTTCCAGTTCATTGATGATCTTGCCATTGCCGCGCACCGGACCGTCAAGACGTTGCAGATTGCAGTTAATCACAAATATCAGATTGTCCAGCTTCTCTCGCGATGCCAGCGTGAGCTGCGAACCCATTGCTTCCGGTTCGTCGGTCTCGCCGTCGCCAATAAACGCCCACACTTTGCGCGACGTTGGCTTAATCAGCCCACGATTCTCAAGATAGCGCATGAAACGGGCCTGGTAGATGGCATTCAGCGGGCCGAGTCCCATGGAAACCGTGGGGAAGCGCCAGAAATCAGGCATGAGCCATGGGTGCGGGTAGGACGACAGGCCAGGTTTGTCTCGCAATTCGTGGCGATAATTCTCTACCTGCTCCTGGCTGATGCGGCCTTCAAGATAGCCGCGTGCATAGACACCGGGCGAGGCGTGTCCCTGGAAGTAAACGAAATCGCCGGGCTCATCGCCGTGGTTCGCGTGGAAGAAATGGTTGTAGCCGACTTCCAGCAGCGTGGCCAGAGAAGAGTAGGTAGAAATATGGCCGCCAATGCCGGGATCTTTCTTGTTCTGCCGATGGACCATTGCCATCGCGTTCCAGCGGATCAAGCTCTTGATGCGGCGCTCCATCGCGCGATCACCAGGGTAGGGGAGCTCTTCAGCCACTGGAATCGTGTTCACGTAGGGGGTGTTCAGCTGTACGGGGACGTCTACGCCGTTTTGGCGGGCGCGGCGGGTAAGGGCGTCCAGCAGGCGGGTACCCTGGCCAGGGCCTTCCTGGTCAATAACTTCATCAAAAGCTTCAATCCACTCTAGGATTTCCTCGTGGTCTGGTTCAAGGGCAACGGCAGGTTTGGCATTCATCTCTATAGTATGACGCGAACCACGCGCAATTTCCACTTTACAGCAAGGACAGTTGAGTCTGAAGGGTCATGAATTAACGTGCAGAAGCTGCTGCCGGACGTGGTATCTGTGCATCGGATGAGTACACGTTATCGAAATCCGTTTCAGTGTTTGCCGGATTTTCGAGAAGGGCGGCTGCTTCGCTCAGTTGCCGGTGGAATCCTTCAACGATCAAGTGCGACCATTCATTTGACCATAGATCTCTGCGCCGCAAATATTGCTCCATGAATAAAAGAGGATCTTGCGCGAGATATTGTGCCGAGGTTCGATTCGGTTCATTCGTGGCGGCCGTGCTGCTGCGCGCTGTCAAGCATTCAATCACAGCTGGGCCGTGACCTTCACGCGCGCGGCGAATAGCTTCCTGCGCCACCCGAAATACGCCAACAACATCGCAGCCATCCACGGGGATTCGCGGATAAAAGGCCGGATCAGCTCCAATGTATGGTCCTGAAGCAACCTGGTTTGGCAATTCCAGAGGCGAATCGAGACTGCTTTCAACCAGGCACACAAGCGGCAGCTTTTGCCTTGCCGCCACGGCCATTACTGCGGAATCAAAAGTAAGCGTCTCTGGATGGTAAGTACAAAACATCAGCATTACGGCGCTTTTATTTTTCATCTCGGCAGCCAATGCCAAAACGGTTTGCATGTTGAGAGCGTCGCCATTATGTTTTGAAGAGGACGCTTTGTAAGTGCCGTCGGTTTGGTGTCCTCTGCTGCGCGCAAGAATGCAATGCAATGGCGTTCCTTTGATCAAACTGGCAACAAAACTGCCGTGCTCCATTGCGATGGAATCTTTGGAAAGAAGATGCGCCCCCGCGCCGACCAGCGTTGCCTCAAAGCCGTAAACAGAATTGCCGCCTCTATTTCCTGTGTCATCACTTTGCAACCGTTCGGCCAGCATACGGCACTTGATCATCGTGGCGTATAGTTCTTTCAGCTTTTCAGCGTTTAAGACTGGCAACACTTCGGGTTCTTGTTTTTTTGCGCGACTCTTGCGAACCGCTTTGGATTTCGCCTTGGAGCTTTTGCCTTTGTGCTTTTTGGCGCTAGCGGCGGATTTATTTTTCTTTTTGCGCGGCATGAGCGAACCATTCTACCCCATAAGAACTTTTTGCTTTTGAGGGGTTTCTCTTATCCAGGTTGCGCAAATATGCTTCCACTAATTCCTGCCTCTTTTCAACAATTCAGTGAAAAAGAATGTGGAAAAACGCAGGGAACGATTGCAGGAATCAACAAAGCTGCGTGTTTTGACGCTTTGCACAGGAGAAGGTGCGCGCATTGCCCGATCATAAAAAAAATTGAGTTGTGACAAAAATTGCCATGCAAAATATTTTAAATTCCTTCTGCGATGTTGCATCGCGACCATTGAAGCTTGTACCATCACCGACCAACGATCACGTAAAACTTCAGTGAGGCGCAGTCCATAGAAAAGCACAGCCATGTCCGCGCCGAGGTGTACTTCAACTTTAAATTCGTCGACATACAATTGCTGTGATGAAGGTTCGTATCGACAAGCTTCTGGTTGAGCGTGGGCTGGTTCCATCGCGTGAACGCGCACAGGCCATGGTGCTTTCCGGTCGCGTGTTGGTCAACGAACAGAAAGTTGAGAAGGCCGGTGCCCCCGTCGATTCTGAAGCAGTGATAAGACTGCTGGGGGATGACCTGAAGTATGTTGGACGCGGCGGCCTCAAACTGGAAGCTGCACTGCGCGACTGGGAAATTGATCTTACTGGCCGAACGTGCATGGACGTCGGGGCATCCACTGGCGGGTTTACTGACTGCATGCTGCAGCATGGCGCTGCTCAGGTGATTGCCGTTGATACGGGTTACGGCCAGATCCATGCACGCTTGCGCTCTGATGTGCGTGTGAAGCTGCTGGAAAAGACCAACGCCCGCTATCTCACGCGACAGGATATAACGCGTGCCGGCGCTGCTCCGATCAGCTTCATCGCCATAGACGTTTCCTTCATCTCTGTTACACTCGTTCTCCCTGCGGTGCTGGAGTCGACCGTGGCGGCGGACTCACATCGCGAGGCCGTCATCCTGATCAAGCCGCAATTTGAAGTTGGGCGCGAGCGCGTCGGAAAGGGTGGAATCGTGAAAGACGAAGCTGCCCAGCAGGACGCGGTGCTGAAAGTCCGCCAAAAAGTGGAAGAATTGGGCGGCAAGAACATAGAATTGATGGAGTCTCCCATCCTCGGAATGGAAGGAAACCGGGAGTTTCTATTGTACGCAGAATTCCAGTAAACAAAGCGCTCTGATGAAGAAAGCGTCCATTATCTCCAAGCAAGGCAAGCCGGAACTGGGAACGGTGGTTGTCCAGGTCGCAAGCTGGCTTCGCGATCACGGCTACGCGATCACTGCTGATGCCTCAACTCGTGAATTCTGCCCAGACTGCGAATCCGCCGAGCGCGAAGATCTGGCGCGTGTTGCTCCCGATTATGTAATCGTCCTGGGTGGCGACGGAACGCTGCTCTCTACGGCGCGTTGCGTCGCGCAAGCGGACATCCCCATCCTGGGCGTTAATCTGGGTTCGCTGGGCTTTTTGACTGAGGTCAAGCAGGAAGAGATTGAGCAGGCGCTTACTGAAGTTGATGCCGGACGTTGTGAAATGAGCTTGCGCCCCATGCTCCGCTGCCAGGTAGTCCGCCAGGGTAAATGCGTGGCGACGCATGATGCACTCAATGAAGTTGTGATGAACCAGAGCGCGGTAGCCCGCATCACAGATTTTGAAGTTCGCGTGAATGGCCATTTCGTGGCAAATTACAAAGCTGATGGATTAATCATCTCAACTCCCACCGGATCAACTGCCTATTCGCTGGCTGCCGGCGGCCCGATTCTTTCTCCTGAGGTTTTGGGATTCGTGATTACGCCGGTGGCTTCCCATGCGCTCACCAACAGGCCTCTTGTAGTGAAGGATACGGCGATCATTGAAGCCAAAATTCTTGTCACAAGAGAGCAGGCATTCCTCACGGTGGATGGACAGGTTGGAACTCCGCTGGTGGATGATGACCTGGTGATCTGCAAGAAGTCAGAATACAAAGTAAAACTCTTCAAGTTTGCCGGACGGTCATTCTTTGACGTGCTGCGGACTAAGCTCAAATGGGGAGAGAGATAGCTGCATGAGGCGGGCCTTGATGATGACTGTGCGTCAATGGACGATTGTGTTGCTCGCCTTTGTGCTTGCCAGTTTTGCGCAGGCACAGACCAAACCGTCAGCAGACCTGATTGTCACCAACGCAAAAATCTGGACGGTGGATAAAACGCGCCCTCATGCTGAGGCGCTCGCTGTGCTCGGAGAGCGTATTGTCGCGGTAGGTAGCGCGGCGGAAGTGGATGCCTGGCACGGCCCGCAGACCAAAGTGCTGGATGCCCAAGGCAAGCTGCTGCTTCCCGGCTTTAATGATGCGCACGTGCATTTCGTCGATGGTGGAGATCATCTTTCAGCCGTGCAGTTGAAAGATGCTGCTTCACCGGAAGAATTCGCGCGCAGGATTGCCGATCGCGTAAAGGTTACCGCCAAGGGAGAATGGATTGTTGGCGGAGACTGGGACGAACAGAAGTGGTCACCAGCCAACCTTCCCACCAAAGAGTTAATCGATCCCACAACCCCCGATACGCCGGTATGGGTGAATCGCTATGACGGGCATGAGTCGCTGGCCAACTCGGTCACGTTGCGTCTTGCGGGCATTAACGCAAAGACTACTGATCCTGCCGGAGGACAAATCGTCCGCGATGCGCAAGGCAATCCCACAGGAGTATTGAGGGATTCAGCGCAGGAGTTGGTGAACAAGGTCATGCCGCCGATGACGGCGGCACACCGCATGCGGGCAATCCATCAGGCGCTCGACCACGCGGCTTCGCTCGGGGTGACCAGCGTACAGGACATGAACCCGTCCTATGATGACGTGAAGGCGTATGCCGAACTGCAGGAGCAAGGCGAACTCACGGTGCGCATCTACGTTGCGCCAATGGAAACAGGTTGGAAGGACCAGGCCAAGCTTGGCATCCGTCGTGCTTTTGGCACATCGTTTCTGCGCATGGGAGCTGTGAAAGGCTATGCAGATGGGTCGTTAGGTTCGGAGACTGCGTATTTTTTTGATGCATACACTGACGCGCCAAACTCGCATGGCCTTTTGAGCGACGAGATGCATCCAGTTTCCGCCATGCAGCAGCGACTCCGCGGCGCAGACGCCGCAGGCTTACAGCTATGCATTCATGCCATCGGCGATCGCGCCATTTCCATCACGCTGGATATGTTTACGCAAATTGAGAAGGCCAATGGCAAGCGCGACCGGCGCTGGCGCATCGAGCATTCACAGCACATGGCGGCGAAAGATTTTGCGCGATATGCGCGGCTCGGCGTGATTGCCTCCGTCCAACCCTATCATGCGATCGATGACGGTCGCTGGGCGGAAGGTCGTATTGGTCCCGATCGCATCAAGCGCACCTACGCTTTTCGGACGTTTCTTGACAACGGCGTGCGGCTGGCTTTCGGAACGGATTGGTCCGTAGCTCCTTTGAGCCCAATGTTGGGCTTATACGCGGCTGTTACGCGCGCAACGCTGGACGGAAAGAATCCCAACGGCTGGGTGCCGGAACAAAAGCTGAACATCACGGAAGCTATTGAGGCTTACACCATGGGCTCGGCCTATGCGGAGTTTCAGGATAAGCAAAAGGGATCCATTACACCGGGCAAGCTCGCGGATTTTGTTGTTCTCTCTGACGACCTCTTCAAGATCCCGCCCGCGGCAATCAAGAATGTGAAGGTGGAAGCTACCTACCTTGGCGGTAAACTGGTCTATGGCGGGCTGGAATGATGATATTTGGTAATTGGGTAAATTAGTAAATTCGTAATTTAAACCCATTTCCTTTCCCACCTTGCACTTTCTTTCGACCTTGCAGTTGGAGCTGAACGGTAACAAAATTACCCGATTACCAAATTACTCAAGTACCAATTTGTTTGCGGGAAGAGAAGGGAGGACCGAAGAAGGAATTAGCAGCTCTAATCTGCTTGCACCAAACAAATAAGAAGCCCCGAGTTTTGTGGTTGACCCATTCACCTCGCCCAGCGGTTCGCTATAGACCCTTGCCGACCAGCCTTCTCTGCCTTAGTTTCTTGCGAAACTCACAAAGTGCGATCTTTAATCAGCTTGCGCTGAAGCTTGGGCTCCGGGCTTACCGCCAACCGGGTAAATCGGTCAACACCTCGGGGCTTCTATCTTTGCCTTTAAACATTTCACGTTCTTCTCAACCAGCAGTTCGCTGAATAGACCCTTACAGGCCCTCCGTCGCTTTACAACTTGCGCTGTTGCGAGGTGACCTTGCTTGGGACCCGGACTCACCGCCAACCGGAAAAACTTTGTAATGTCAAAGAACAATTGTGAATTTACGCGCTTCGTAATTTAAGTCAAACAGAATTTTGCAACTTGTATCTGTTGTGAAATCAACTACTTGGCGACTCGTCCACAAGAGGCCTACAAGGATTGGTGCAGCAGATTGAGAAAGTCCAATATCCATGCGGGTGCAGGGCATCTTTTGCGATTTGTGCGAATGTGAAAATGTAAGGAAAAATCAGTGGTGATGCGGGAAAGAAGAGCAGCCCTTAGCTCTTAGCTTATTTCTGATTGGCGCACGCCTCATCGATAACGTTGGAAGACGGCAGTGAAATAATGGTTCGGAGTTTTAATTGAGAGTCCAAGCTGAAAATCAAAAGCTAATGTCCAATGGCTAAGGGCCAAAGGCGGGTTTTCTCTCACGCTGCTCCGGCTTTTCCGGTCCAGTCGCCCAGCAATTCCACTTCGCCGCCGGGATTGCGCATTTCCCGTGCTGGATGGAAGTTGATGCGGTCGTCGCGCCGGAAATAAGGGCAGATCAGGCTCCATGTATCAAAGCCGCTGCCGGAGACGGTGATCAGAATGGCTTCGCCCGGCACTTCAGCCAGTTGGCCCCAGCCGTCACCCTGCAATTGGACTGGTGAGCCTTTGGCGTCATCGGGAAGAACATCATTCACAGTGATGATTGCGTTGGCGCTTTTCTGCTGCGCCACATCCATCATGTCAGAATAAATTTCGTCCCGTTCCTCTTCCGTTTCAAACTCAATATCGAAGATCAGGTTTTCGTCCGGCGTGATGACAATGGCCGTTGGATTGAGATAGCCATCAGTCATGAGCGAGTTCTGTGCTTCATGAAGAAATTCGTAGGCCAGGGCTTTGAGATCGGTCATAAGCAAGCGGCCTCCTGTTGCAGTAGTTCTTTAATGGTTTCACGGCGACGGATGAGACGAGCGCGTGTCCCATCCACCAGAACTTCAGCCGCGCGTGGCCGTGTATTATAGTTCGACGCAAGCGACATACCGTAAGCGCCGGCATCCAGTATGCACAAGTTCTCACCCTGAGTTACAGCGGGCAGTATAGCGTCGCGAGCCAGAAAATCTCCGCTCTCACAAACAGGCCCGGTTATATCCGATTGCACACGTTCGCTGCGGCCTTTAACCATGTTCACCGGCGTAATCTCATGCCGTGCCTGGTAGAGCGACGGACGAATCAGGTCATTCATGGCGGCGTCCACAATGGTGAATCGTTTGTTGCCATTCCGCTTCAGGTAGAGCACACGCGTGACCAGCGCACCGGCAGGAGCGATGATGGAGCGTCCGGGCTCCAGCAGCAGATGTGGAATCGGTTTCTTCATTCTCAGCAGCGGCTCTGTAATTGCCTCCTCATAGCGATGAGCAACTTCATGAAAATCCACTGGAGCAGAGCTGTTGTATGAGATGCCAAGACCGCCACCCGCGTCGATGAAGCGGATCTTGTGACCATCAGCGATCAGCTCCAGCGCCAGATCCACGGCCCGCTCCATGGCCAGATGAAACGGCATAACGTCACTAATTTGTGAGCCAATGTGCAGACTCACGCCGGCAACGCGAAGGTATTTATGCCGCGCGGCGCGGCGGCAGAGTTCGCGCGCGCTGCTGATAGGAACGCCGAATTTGTGTTCGCGCAAGCCTGTGGATATATAAGGATGCGTTTCCGCCGGCACATCAGGATTTACGCGCAACGCAATATCGGCGACTTTGCGCAGCTCGGCGGCACAGGCGGCTAACAGCTCAAGCTCGCCTTCACTCTCCACATTAAACAGCAGAATGCCGCTCCGCAGCGCCAGACGGAGCTCGTCGACGCTCTTGCCAACTCCGGAAAATACCACTTTGTTCAGCGACCTTTTGTGCGCGCGACGAACACGTTCCAGTTCGCCACCGGAAACAATGTCAAAGCCGGCGCCCATTCCCGCTAACAATCGCAGGATGCTCAAGTTTGAATTCGCTTTAACGGAATAACACAGCGTGTGTTTTACGTGGTGGAATGCGCCTTCCAGCGTGCGATATCGCTCGCGTATGGCGGTAGCGGAATAGAGGTACAAAGGCGTCCCAAATTTTTTGGCAAGTTTATTAATGCTTAGGCCGTCGCAGTGTAGTTCGTCGTTTTTGTAGGTGAATCCGGGAGGACGGGTAAACATGAGCAGTATTTGGTATTTAGTATTTAGCCGTTAGATCGTAGCATTTTTCCCGGCGGCAAGCTTGCCCGGTACAACGGGCGAAGCTTTTTATGAAATCTCAAGCGTAGTGGGATCCGTGCGTCGAGATCGGTTTCGGACTGTCAGTACATTCCTTGAACCTTTAAGCATAGACCTCTCGAGTCGCGTCCGTTTTCAGAAAACGCCAAACACCAATCACCAAGTACTAAATACTGCTCACCCACAAAAATACCGCCCGACGCATTCAAGCATCGGGCGGCCCACTCGCAGCCACGTCGGCAATTATCTTCTGCCTGGCACCTGGCTGGTTCTGGTGGAAACCGGCTCGGGCTTCATCGCGCCTGTACTGTCCGCGGATGAGTCATCGGCCTGCGCGGCGGAAGCTGTTTGTTTATCGAAATAGTCGAGCAAAGTTTTTACATCAACCGGAGTCAGGTGAAGATTTGGCATCTTGACCTTGTTGTATTTTTTGAACAGAGCCACGGCGATGGGATCTTTTGCCGCCAGCGCTTTGTCGGGCGCAAGAATGTATTTAGTTACCCAGTCGCGTCCGTGAGCTGTGGTAACGCCAAGCAGGTCCGGGCCAACACCATCGCCGCCGCCAATGGTGTGGCAAGCTGCGCAGCGCGTGCGGAACATGGATGGACCTTCACCGCCAACCGACTCGTCGATCTTGGGTACGTTCTCATAGCTGTTGGCGGCCTTGCGGTAACCGGGCGTAAGCCAGTTGCCGACAATCGTAGCAATGAAATGCGGATCGTCGAATGAACTGTCCTGCATCCACTGGCCCTGAGGTTCGTTGCCGAGCGTCAAGCTGCTGGTGTGTCCAGTGAGAGGGTCTTCGTCCAGGCGTCCGGCCATGCCGATCTTTTTGCGAACCGTGTCAATATCTTCTTTCTTCCCGGTCAGGAAGTACCAGCCAGGGCCGGTATGAAATTTCTTTGCATAAGCTTTGAGGACAGGGGGGGTATCACGCTTGGAGTCAACTGTTATGGAATAAAAAAAGATGTCTTTGCCCATACGGTCGCCGAGCAATTTATAAACCTGAGCAAGTTTTGCTGTTTCAAGAGGGCAGGTTTCGCCGCATTCGGTATAAATGAAATTGATCAGGACGATTTTGCCTTTCAGCATATCGTCATAAAAGTGGATGGTCTTTCCGTCCTGGGTGATGAGTGGTACGTTGGGGAAATAATTTGCGCCCCAATAAGAGTTGTCAGCAGCAGCCGGCGTTACGCCGACCATTAAGTAAGACGCGGCACAAAGCACGAACGCAGCCGCAAGGATGGCCCAACCATTCCGTCGCATGGTGTTTCTTCCCTTTTTTATTCCCAGATAATTATGTTGGTTAAAGAGCGGCGGACCGTCCGCAAAGCCGGTCCGCCGCTGATTGGCTTTCAGTTATTTACCTTTGCCGCTGCCGCTGGAGCCTTTGCCGGAACCGCTCCCGCCGCCGCTGCTAGAACCACCTTTTCCTGAGCCAGAGCCGCCTCCGGAACTAGAACCACCCTTTCCCGAGCCAGAGCCGCCGCCGGAGATGCTGGCATCCGAGCCACCGCCTCCGCCACTGCTGCCCTTGCCGCTGCCTGAGCCGGAACCGCTCTGCGAGCCGCTCTTA
>CAWHQH010000041.1:0-22341 GCA_963831465.1 Terriglobia bacterium
GAATAATGCGAAAAGACTACCGCAGATTTTCTTGGATAATCAGCGCAAGCCGTTTTCATCGGCGGAGAGCTGTCTGCGGTCGCTCATATTCTCTCTAAGTCGGCTACTGTGCGCTCATTCTGCACATTGCCGGTGTTGAGCGTGCCGGCCGGCTCAAACAGGATGATGTGGGTCTCCTCCAGCGTGTAAGGCATGTGCTCTGTGCCGTGAGGAACAATGATGAACTCACCGGGACGAATCGCGTCATCATGTTCGAGTCCCTCGGCATCGCGCCATTTCATGTGCAGTTCGCCCTTCGTCACCATGAACATCTCATCTTCCGCGTCATGATGGTGCCACATGAATTCGCCCTGCACTTTGACCAGCTTTACCTGAAAGTTGTTCAACTCGCCCACAATCTTCGGGCTGAAATGATCCTGAAAGGCGGCGAACTTTTGCGCCAGATTAACTACCTGCATGGTTCCATTCCTCCCGTTGAGAGCGCAACAGTCGGCGCTTCTTAGCCTTGTTGGATTGGTTTGCTTCGCGGATCGATTCATACCAGGAGCAGGTTTTCGGATCGTTAAAGAACGGGCGAAATCAACTCCGCAGAAAAAGCGTCTTAGATTCTGTCCCGCAGCAAACTGATCACGTCATCCGCCGTGATGATACCGGTAAGGCGCTGCTCTTCGTCCACGACGGGCAACGTGAGCAGGTTATATTTATCAAACATTTCCGCCACATCTTTTTCTGACGCGCTGGCTTCCACATAAATCACGTGTTCAGGAGTAAGAGTTCCCAGGCGCGTACCGCCCGGCGCCAGCACCAATGAGACCAGCGGCACAGAGCCCACGAGCTTTTCCTGTGAGTCCATTAAATAAATTGTGCTCACGGTTTCCACCGCGCCTTCAAAGCTGCGCAGCCGATCAATGGCGTCGCCCACGGTGTGCTCAGGTGAAAGCGCGATATAGTCAGTGGTCATGCGGCCGGCAGCGGTATTTTCATGGAAGGCCAGCAGTTCTGAAACTTCCTGCCGCTCTTCCGGCTCCATCTCTTCCAGAATTTCTTCTGATGTTTCCTGGGGCAGGTCGCCCAGCAGGTCGGCGGCGGCATCGGGGTCCATTTCTTCCACAATGTCGGCGGCCTTGTCAGAATTAATAGACCGCATAAGCTCGATCTGCATCTTAGGATCGATCTCTTCCAGCGCTTCGGCGGCCACTTCTTCATCCAACGATCCAAAGACGGATTCGCGCTCCGCCGGGGCCAGGTCTTCAAGAATGTCCGCAATATCCGCCGGATGCAGCCGGGAAAGCCGTTCATAAGCCAGGCGCAGACGCACACGGCGCGCCGGATCGGTTTCAATCAGGTCCACGGCTTCCCATGGAATCGACTTTTCCGGCATGCGCATGGCCAGCGCCTCAACCGCGCGGCTGGGTGCCATGCCCTTGAGCAGCCGCCGGATTGCGCCACGCAAACCGATATCCACGCGGCCAACCTTGAGTTTGACTGTGCCATTGAGCTGTTCGCGCAGCAGGTCAACATCATTTACGCGCACCACTTTGCGCCCGGAAACATCAATAATCTGCTGGTCAAGCAGATCACGCTCCAGCAGCAGCATGCCTTCAGAGCTGGAAAGCGGCTGCCAATCATGCGCGGAGCCGTTGACCTGGATGGCCGAACCGATCAGAGTTTTCACCTGTCGCGAAGGCAGCAGGCGGTCGCCTTCACGCGTTTTTACAATGAAATCGGAAATGTGGTTTGAATCTTCCTGGGGGAAAATGGCGACTTCACGCACGTGTCCGGCAAACGCGCCGCTGCTGTCATACACAGACGCGCCCAGAATGCTCGAAAGTGCGATCTCTTCCCGCATGTTTTCCTAATTGGCAGAATACCCAATGTGGCTAGTGCTGACCAGAGCTAACCGTGGGTTTTGGGCATTTACGCCAACTATTTTTTGCTTTGGTAGTTTTTCAAAGCAAGAGCCGGATAGTTTTCTTACCACGGTCGGCCATATGATGCCCCGAGGAAGAAACGGGTGGCGGTTAAGGCTGAAAAATCTGAATCCCCGCACTGGCTAAATGATCTGTTACAAGAAGGAGTTTCCCCAATGGCAATCCAGGTTACAGACCTGCATATGCTGCGCGACCAATTGATGGTGCGGCGGCAAAAACTGGAAACTGCGGTGGCCAAAACGCAGACCGCGAACCTGCTGCATCTGCTGGAACAGGTTGACCATGCACTGGAACGCGTGGACCATGGCAGCTATGGCGTCTGCGAGCATTGTGCCGGCGCCGTGGAGCCGGAGCGCCTGTTTGCCGATCCCTTGACGGAACTCTGCCTGGACTGCCTGAATCCCACAGAACAGCGCGCGCTGGAGCAAGACATACTGCTGGCGGCACGTATTCAGGCTGGCCTGTTGCCCAAGCGCGACTTCTCCGCCGCCGGATGGAAAGTGGCCTACCACTATGAGCCCGCAGGGCAGGTCAGCGGCGACTATTGTGACCTGGTGCCGCACGGCAAAGATCTTTATTTCATGGTGGGAGACGTTTCCGGCAAAGGCGTGGCCGCAGCCATGCTCATGTCAAACCTGCATGCGCTGTTCCGGGTGCTTATTCCCACGGGCCTGCCGCTGGAGCAGCTAATCGAACGCGCGAACCGGCTCTTTTGCGAAAGCACGCTGCCCACGCAGTATGCCACGCTCATCGTGGGCCGGGCAGACGAGTTTGGCAACGTGGAGATATGCAATGGCGGCCACCCTGCGCCATTTCACGTAGGTGGGCACGGTGTTGTGGCGATTGAAGCCGCGACTGTCCCGGTTGGGCTCTTCTGTGATCAGAAGTTTGTAAGCACTACCCTGCGCACTGCTCCGGGCGATAGCTTGGTCATTTATACCGACGGCATTTCAGAGTCTGAAAGTCCGGATGGCGCGGAGTTTGGCAGCACTTCACTGGCAGCACTGCTGGGCGCGTGCCATCAAATGCCCTCGCGTGCGCTGGTGGATAAATGCCTGCAAGAGGTCTTGAACTTTCGCTCAGGTTCCCCGCGTTTGGACGATCAGGCGCTCATGGTGCTGCAGTTTGCGCCCACTGCATAAGTTTCTTCGATCATGAGATTGCAGAGGCGCTGAAGGCTACTTCTTCTTTAGTTCCGCTAACGAATACTTTGTTCCTCGCCAGGTTATGGTGCCATCGCGGAGGGCGAGGAATGCAGACTGCAAAGCCGCGAAGTTGAACACCAGCGCGGCGATAGGGCAGGTAAGAAAAAGCAGCGCAGAGCTTTCCATAAGGGGTCCGGACAGCGTGTAAACGAGCGCGACCATGACAATGGCAGCGGCAAAAGCTGCTTTGGCCCACCCGGGCGCAAGAAGAATTCCCAGGAACGGGCATACGCACAAAAAGAACGTAAGCGCGCAGACGGCCAGCACCAGGCTGATACGAAACTTCAAAAACGCAAATAGATTCTTCTCCAGGTTGGCGACCACTCCGGCTGCGCCCACGGCCCAGCGTAGTCTGACAAGATCGCGGCCAAAAACAACATCCTGCCGCAAGCCGGCTTTTTTGATGGTTTCGCCCAATTTAAGATCGTCCACCACTTCCAGGCGCAGCGTCTCATAGGTGCCAATTGCCTCATACGCGGAGCTGCGGATGAGGTTAAATGCGCCCACGCCAATATGGTCGCGCGCTTTGGGATCACGTACCTTCCACGGTCGCATGGCAAAGCTGGACATGACCTGAGGAAATGAAATCATCATCCGCTCGCCCAGGGTTTGCATGTGCGCCGTGGGAAAAAGCACAAGATGGTCGGTAGCGGTGCTGGTCGCGTAATGAATGGCGCGACGTAGAGAGTCAGGATGAAAGACGCAATCAGCGTCAGTGAACAGGAGCCAGTCACTCGCTTTCGGCTGGGCGGCGTTTCCGTACGAGATGTCATCTTGTGCGGCGTTTCCTTGAGAGGCGTTTCCTAGTGCGGCGTTTCCTTGAGAGGCGTTTCCTAGTGCGGCGTTTCCTTGAGAGGCGTTTCCTAGTGAGGCGTTTCCTAGTGAGGCGTTTCCTAGTGAGCCCAGCCACATGGCATGCACCTTGCCCAGCCAGCCTGAAGGCAGGTCGTGAACATGGATAACTCGCAGTTTTCCGGCTGAAGCAGGCTCTGCCGCCAGGCGCTCCATGATCGCGCCTGTCTGGTCAGTAGATCGATCATTGACGGCGACGATCTGGTACTGGGGATAATTGAGTTGCAGAAGAGATCGGAGCGCGGGTTCAATTTCGGCTTCTTCATTGCGCGCCGGAACCACGATGGTGAGAGACGACAGGGGTGAATCTTGCGAGGGATTCCACTCAGGCTGAGTGAGATCGGCCACCTCAGAGAAATGCAAAGCAAGCTGCAGGGCGGGAACGAGCCAGATGATTGTCAGCAAAAGACCTGAAATCCAGTAAAGCAATGTCCAGTCAAACACAATCATGCTTGCTGAACCTGGAAGCGCGGAGCAAACTTTGCGCCATAAAGAAGGATGAGCCCGGAGAGCGCAGCGGCGGCGAAGGCCACCCAGAAAGCCACCTGCAAGGAACCTGTCTTGTCAGAGATGCGGCCAATCAGCGTGGGAGAAAAGGCGTCGCCCAGCAAATGAATGATGAAGACATTGACCGCAAGTGCCGTAGACCGAATATTGGCGCTTATGGAGTTGACCAGCGCCGCGTTGGTAGGGCCGGTGCCGACGAGAACAAAAAATACGGCAACAAACATGGCCGGAAACATTAGCGGACCAACAGCATAAATTGCCGCCACCATGAATGGGACGGCGATCAGCATGGCTATGCCCGAGAATGAATAGTAAGCGCCGTAATAGCGTTTGAGCAGGCGGTCGCCAATCCAGCCGCCCAGCAGAGTTGCGCCAATGCCGTTGATGATCACGATAATGCTGAAGTCGATGTTCGCAGTCTTCACATCAAGCCCGCGCAGCCGCTGCAGGAAAGTGGGAATCCAGACCTGCATTCCGCCCATGGCAAACGTGTAGGCCGCCATGCCCAAAGTAGCTGTCATGAATGCGCCATTGCGCATCAATCCGCTGAGTATTCCCTTTGTGTTGGCTGGCGTAAAAGCTTCGTGCTGCCCGCGGGGCGGTTCAGGAAGCATCCAGAGCAGAAGCGCCAGAAGGAAGCCGGGAATTCCGGCAGCCATAAACGGCACGCGCCAGCTACCAAAAGCATGGGCAAGGTAGCCGCCGACAAAATATCCGGCGGCGCTTCCCACAGGCAATCCCAGAAAAAAGATGGAGAGCATACGGCCGCGCTTGAGCAGCGGAAAGGAATCGGCAATGAGCGTCGGAGCGATCGTCGCGTAACTGGCTTCACCAATACCGACGATGGCATGACGCAGAAGCAGTTGGTTGTAGTCGTGCACGAACCACGTTAGAAACGTGAAGCCGCTCCAGATAAAAATGCCAAAGACCACAATGTTTTTGCGAGGAAAGCGGTCGCCCATCCAGCCCACCACCGGCGCGGCTAACATATAAGTAAAGAAGAAGGCGCTGGTGAGCAGGCCGATTTTGGCATCGCTCACCAGAAATTCTTTTTTCACGTCAGACTGGACCGCGAACAGAACGTTGCGGTCAATGTAATTGAGAATATTCAGTCCGGTAAGCACCGCCAGCAACAGGCGAGGATAGAGTTTTGGCGGCATGGATGGAGGGATTATACGCGGGGAAACCTGATCTCGGAGAGGCCTAGCACTTAGATCTGAACCACAAATTCCTCTGCCGATAGGCGTAACACTTTTCGCTGTGCCAGTCTACTCGCTGTTCTCGCTAGCGAATCATCCAAAAAGTCCGTGAGAAATGGCGGCCTCTGACCAAATAGCACCTCATATGGAAAGAATCCTGCGCTCGCGGCTCCGGTTTCTTCGAAATTTCTTGCGTTTATAAAAATACAAGGTATTTTGTGAATGCCGCGCCGCAGGAGTCCATAGCACCGGTGGTAGCCGTCTCTCAAAAACCACCTGTCATTGTATTCGACAACTTGAACGAATCGAGATCCAAAACTGACGACAAAGCCTACAAGCTTTTCGGCCTTCGTTGGTAATCCCGGCCCCGGCGCGACTTCGATGTCAAGAATTACGTGAGATCCCACCCGAAGATTTGGATTGAGAGAACTAAACGTCACTGCTTTCTGATCGTGGTCTAGCGAGCCTGCTAACGCGACGGTATCCTTGAGCGTCGGCAGGCAAAATGAGAAGAGGTCTTGCAAATTGTCGATTCCGGCATCGTTCACACGCTTAACTGAGTCCTCTTCAGCCACTGCTTTCTGAAAACTCAGAACGTTATTCAAGTCTACATACCCAAGTTTCCAATCTAACCCGTGTAGCGTTGCAGCAACTTCGGGCGTTGCACAGAAAGCGCCAGCTGCTTCATTCAGCACGGGGGGTAGCTCCTCAAGTCGTAATACAGGGTCTTTGTATAAAGCTCGCATTCCCAGTGCTTGCGTTGCGGACTGCCAAACCCGCCTGCGTTCGTTGAGATCTTCGTCAGGGCGAGGCAAGTGGCCCGCAAGACTGGCAATGGCCTCTGCTTCGTTCATCCACGCAATCAACCACCGCATCTGTTGTTCCATGTTCAGCCTCGATACAGATAATACACGTCCAGTATGATTCAGCTGGAAGTAGCTGGGGACACCGAGAGTATTTGATAGTTGTCGAGTTTGACTTCAGTCGGCTGATTACTTTCCAAGCGGATCAGGAATTTTCCGAAGGCTGTTACAGATACATTTTGGACAAGTGTATCCGCAGTCGACGGGAAGAAAGAGATCGCGGGTTGAATGATGCCAGCACCTATGGACGGATTTTGGTCGCGGAGAATTAGTATTTCTTCTGCTTTCTCTACTCCCAAGATCTGTTCGTTCAACGCTCCTTTCCAATTCAGATTCAAGAATGATGATTCGGTAGCCTTGGGCCAAAAGAAGCTCTGATCCAGGATGATGCTGGATGAGGTAGCTGAGGAACCGCCTCCCCTGATGACATATGTTTTGAGTTCCATGGCGATGCTCATTTTAAAACTCAACTCGGCAAAGTATGCGTTTGAGCCAAGCTCATACAGGGCCCCTGATTCGAATTCATAACTGTTAAGGACTTGTGATACCAGAGAAGCTGCCGGGAACTTTGCTGCCAAAATTCGTCTGAGCACAAGATCGCTCAGCTTGCTGTTAACAAATAATTCATTCGCCCACTTCGTATCAACGGCCTTGGCGCTAAGGGTATTAGCAGCCAGAAATGCTTCGATTGTTCTATAAAGAGTGACTAGCCCTTCTGTTTGGGTCATGTCATTCACAATTTGGCTTGCGGGCAAATCGGTCCCCTCTTCCCAGAAACCGCCATCTTTCGTGATGAAAACTATTTTCCTCTTTTTTTTTCTCGCATAAGCTAGCGTGGCGAGCCACAAAATAACGTCTCGCAGCTCCTCGCCCTTGCTGCTAGCCGGAGGCGTTCGATTGACACCTCTAGAAATGACCTGTTCAATGTCAACTCCGCTGTAGTCGGAGAGACGCATAACCTTCAGTCCGTCCATCGGCGCAATTAATTTTTTCTGCAGCTCTTGCTCTTGTAATGCTAATACTGGCTTGGGGGAAAGATCTTCCGACATTAGAACTGGTCTAAACTTTTCCCACCTTGGCAGAACTTTTTCCTGGAACAAACGCCGATAATTTGCAAGCACCTCGTCTTCGACGAGCTTGAATAACAATATTTCCGACTCCGTCTTAAGCACGTAGTCATGTAACGCAACAAATCGGGGCGAGTTCATGCGGAGGTCTTGTATATACGTGTTCGAATCGAGGACAATTCCGAATTTCATATTTATCCTGAAGAAGTTGGTGCACCGAGGCGACCAAACTTCAATCAACTTTAACTTACGCTTTCTATCAACTCTTCGGCCTGGGCCATCTGGCTTCCACCGTTGTCCCGATTCCGCCGCGAGGTCGAAACACGCCTTTCACTATCGCCCACTTTGGTTTCGTGGCGTGCACAACATCTTCAAGCACCTGGTTCACGATGTTTTCCTGGAAAATGCCCAGGTTGCGATAGTGCAGCAGATATTCTTTGAGCGATTTCAGTTCCAGGCAAAGTTTGCCGGGCATGTAGCGGATTTCCAGCACACCGAAGTCGGGTAGGCCTGTCTTGGGGCAGACAGAGGTGAACTCCGGCACGTCAATCAGAATTTCATAGGCGGGAAACTGGTTGGGCCATGTATCAATTTCAGGAAAGTCATGGTCGAGCCCTGATTTTGCGTGATCGTCCGTATAGCCTGTACGATGTGACATCAGGAACCTATTGTAACAACCGCTTTTCAAGGACGTAACCGCGGGGGCGGGACGATCATCTAAAATAGAACCACCCGGAAAAGCAACCATCCGGCTGAAAAGTTTGAAGCGCGTACAGGCAAACGCGCAAGAAGATGGAATTCTGCGCCGAAGTTCCGGGTGAATAACGTCAGTTTAATAAAGATTCATCGCTGGCGCGATGAACGTCTGCCTAAAGGCCCGCGATTCGCGAGCGAATCTCTAGACGCTGACACGGGTAATGGATCAGTTTCAATCAACTGATTTCACTACGGGATATACTTGCAAGTTTGGTCAATTGACCAGCTTTCCAGATCATGGCGAGACAAAGCCGAAATAACGGACGCAGGCCCGTGCTGGTGGTGGTGGTCCTGGTGATAGCGGCGGTGCTGCTGTTTACGGGCATCAATCGCCGCCGCGTAGTAACGCCGGTGCGCGCGGAAAGAGTGGCGCGTCAGGAAATCGCAAGCGTGATCTCCACCAATGGCAAAATTGAGCCGATTAACAGCTTTGAAGCACATGCACCCGCGCCTGCAACAGTAAGTAAAGTTCTTGTAGCGGAAGGCGACCACGTAAAAGCGGGCCAACTTCTGGTGAAGCTGGATGACGCTGAAGCCCGGTCACAGGCGGCGCACGCGCTGGCGCAGTTGCGGTCCGCAGAGGCGGCCTTGAGCGGCATTAAAGCCGGCGGCACACAGGAGGAGTTGCTGACGGGCCGCGCTGACCTGACCAAAGCACAGGCCGAACAGGCCGATGCCCAACGCAACCTGACAGCAATCCAAAAATTACAGCAGAGTGGCGGAGCGTCACCAGCAGAGCTGGAGGCGGCGCAAAACCGGGCGAAGAAGGCGGATGCCGACGTCCAATTGCTGCAAGCCAAGGTCAATGGGCGTTATTCTTCGCCCGAAGTGGCCAAGGTGGAAGCATCGGCAGCGGAGGCCCGCGCAGCGTATTCTGCCGCGCAAGATTTGCTGCAGCACTCCAATATAACTGCGCCCTTTGCAGGAACGGTCTACCAGCTCCCGGTAAAGGCCGGAGGGTACGTGAATGGCGGCGACCTGCTGGTACAGGTGGCGAACCTGGAAAAAGTGAGAGTCCGCGCATTTGTCGACGAACCGGAGATTGGACGGCTGGCGGTAGGCCAAAAGGTGGAAATCAAGTGGGACGCGATTCCGGGCCGGACGTGGGAAGGCACGCTGACTCGCGTTCCAACTTCCGTAACCATGGTGGGAACGCGCACCGTGGGTGAGATTACTTCTGAGATCGATAACTCCGACCGCAAGCTGCTCCCGAATGTGAATGTCAACGTGAGCATTATTTCCGCCCGGCATGACAATGCCCTTACCGTATCGCGCGAGGCAGTGCATGACGTGGACGGCAAACGGTACGTTTACAAGATCGAAAACGACAAAATTCTGGCACAGGAAGTGCAGACTGGCCTTTCCAGCCTGACGCGCGTAGAAGTGCTCAAAGGGATTCCGGAAGGCGCATTGATCGCGCTGGGCGCAATCAATGCGCAGCCTTTGCGCAATGGCATGGATATAAAGGTGGTTGAGCGGTGAGGTTCCTGGTCCGGTTTGCGGCTCTCATTTTCTTAGTCATCGGCCCCTTGGCCGGGGCGGATATTGATCCGGCTGCCCTGCTCAAGGCCGGCAAGGCAGACCAGGCAATCCATGCGTTGAACCAAGACATTGCTCGCGCCCCCAACGACTCGCGCGCTTATCATCTGCTTTGCCGTGTTTACTTCCAGCTTGAGCTCTGGGACGACTCCATGCACATGGCGGAGAAGGCGCTGGCGCTTGATCCGCAAAACAGTTCATACCATTTATGGCTCGGGCGCGCCATGGGCAGAAAAGCGGAACAGGCAAATCCGTTTGCCGCTTTTGGGCTGGCGCGCAAGGTCAAAACTGAATTTGAACGAGCGGTAGCGCTTGACGCCAACAATCTGCCGGCGCGCGCTGACCTGAGCGAGTATTACCTTGAGGCTCCGGGCTTTCTGGGTGGCGACAAGAACAAAGCCAGGCAGCAAGCCGACTACGTTGCCGGGCATGATCGCGCGCTGGCCAGCTACATTTATGCACGCGTGCAGGAAAAGCAGGGCAACAGCGGCGCGGAAGCGGAATATAAAAAGGCGATTGCAGCCAGCAACAGGCCCGCGCGTTACTGGGTGGAACTGGCATATTTTTATCGGCGCACGGGACGGTTGAACGAAATGGAAGATGCTATTCGCCATGCGGTAGCCACGGTGCAGCAGGGAGAACCCAGCGAATTTGATGCAGCCGCGCTGCTGCTGCATTCCGGGCGCGACTTTGCCGGGGCTACGCAGATTTTGAGGCACTATGTCTCAGAGGAAGATCCGGCAGAAGATGGCCCGGCGTTTCGCGCGCACTACCTGCTGGGAGTCCTGCTGGAAAAACAAGGCAAACAGAAAGAAGCCACAGCCGAGTTCCAGACTGCGCTGAATATGGCATCAGAGTACCGCCCGGCGCAGGATGCGCTGGCACACGTTTCCCGATAAAATCACGTCTTTCCACACCATCCGAAAAAGTTCGCGCAGGTGAAAAAATGAAATTGCATGCTCGTGTCGTCCTGGTTGCAACGTGGCTAATGGCGCTGCCTCTAACTCTGCTCGCGCAAGATATCACTTCCGCAAAGGACAAACCGCTGGCATTTCGCACCGCCATTGAACTGGCGCTCAAGAACAGCACCACCACAGGGCTTTCAGAGGCAGACTTGCAGCGCGCGCGGTCGGTGGTCCGGCAGACGCATGACGTATTTCTGCCGCAGATGGTGCTCGGCTCAGGGCTGGGAGGATCCTATGGATTCCCGCTGAGTCTGGAAGGCGCGGCGCCTTCAATTTTTAACGTGAATTTTCAGGGTGCGCTGTTCAATTTGGCGCAGCGCAATAATGTGAAAGCCGCCAAGAGCGAGACGGAAGTCACAACAGCGCAAAATGCCGATCGCCGTAATGACGTGATTATGGAGACTGCTGTGGACTACGTTCAGCTTGATTTACTGGATTCATCGCTGACGATCCAGAAAGAGCAGCAGCAATCTGCGCAGAAATTTCAGGATATTGTTACGCAGCGCATACAAGCGGGCCTGGATAGCCAGGTAGAGGGAACGCGCGCAAAACTTGCCGGCGCAAGGACGAGGCTGGATATCGCACAAACCCAGGCCGCGGCCGATCAACTGCGCTTACGCCTATCCCAACTAACTGGATTGCCGGTCACCGCAATCAAGACAGAAACGGAAACAATTCCTGAAATGCCTCCAGTCGCTCAGGACGAGGACTTGCCGAGCGAAGCGCTAAAGAATAATCCTTTAGTAAAAGTAGCTGATGCGGCAGCGCAGGCAAAAGCATTCCGAGCGGAGGCGGAACGCAAGCAGCTTTATCCGGCGGTGGATTAT
This sequence comes from Terriglobia bacterium, assembly GCA_963831465.1. Lineage (GTDB taxonomy): Bacteria > Acidobacteriota > Terriglobia > Terriglobales > Acidobacteriaceae > Angelobacter. The sequence continues at coordinate 11,712 of CAWHQH010000041.1, forward strand.
GTTGGGCAGTATGCGGTGCTCGCGCGGTTCAACAATTACGACCAGTTTTTCCAGAAGTTTCAGCGCCACAATGTAACGGCCGGCGTGGCCATCCGGTTCCCTTTCTTTAATCCAATGCAGCGCGCAGCGGCAGATGCAGCCAAAGCCGACGCGGCGAAGTCTCGCAAGGAAGCGCAGACGGTGAAAGAGCAGGTGAGCACGGACACGTTGAAGCTGCAACGCTCAGTTGAACAATTGGCGGCTGCGCGTGAAGTAGCGCAATTGGAGCATCAACTGGCGCAGTCTGACATTGAAGCTACGCAGGCAAAGATTGAAAGCGGCGCGGCCACACTGAAAGATGAAGAGAATGCCCGCGTTGCCGAGCATGAGCGTTACACCGCGTATCTGAACTCCAGCTTTGAGCTGGATCGCGCACAGATCCAGTTGATGCGCCAGATCGGACAACTGGAAACGTGGGCGCTGAGTCCTCCGAAGCGATAGTCACGACTCGGACTGTTCCTTCACCGTTACAATCTCGCCAGCCAAAGACGACCCTGCTTCAAGCGCGAGAAAACGTACGCGTCCGCTGGCAACGGACCGGCCAGCAGCGTCAGTGACCGTCGCTTCCCAGACCTGTGTACGACGGCCACGCATCAGCGGTCGAGCGGTGGCGCGGAGCTTCCCTTCCCGCACCGCGTTCAGGAAAGACGTATGATTCTCCAGCCCAACCACGGATTGGTTCCGAGGCAAAGCCGCTAGCGCAGCGCCGACCGATGCCACAGTTTCAATCAGGCCGGAATGCACGCCGCCATGAACGATTCCGTAAGCCTGAAGATGCTGCGCAGTAATTTCCAACTCGGCAATAACTTCATCGCCCGTGGCCTGGATAAAGTGAATGCCCATCGCTTTGTTCCAGCCTCCCCGAACAGCGTTCAGCTCAGCGGCAAAGTTTCCATCAGGAGAAGCAGCGAGTTCAGGTCGAGTGGTCATAGCGGGCAATTCTAATGCAAAACCTTACCGCGAATAACACGCCTACAGGCGGACCAAATCCGCTGCTCGCAAAAAAGTTCAAACTAAAGTTTAACCTTTACTCCAAATAGCAAACTCCAAAGTGCTGGTCGCCGCATTCGGCGCAACGACCGGCTGACTGCTCCCGCGTAACAACCATGGGATATTCGCAGCCAGTGCATGTCTCCCAAGGCGAAATCTGGTTCGCAGTAAACCCATAGCGCTGGCGCAGAACTCTCTCGGCCTCAGCGACAATCCGCTGACACTCTGCTGGGGTCAGAAGCTCATGCTTCGCTGCCCAGGCCTGACGATCAGCATAGTCTGGGAACTTTGGAGCTTCTCCCCATTGCCATGAAGGATCGGTGGCGTTGCGGCTGCGGCCAAGCAGATGCAAGTGAACGCGGCGATGTTCAGGGCCAGATTTCATCCCGCGAGATCCGGGACCGCTAGGCTCTGCAGCAAAGTTCAGCGCCCAATTGCCTGCTTCCCAGTAGTTGATGCAGCCGTTTTCAAGCTGCGGCAGAGTGCGCAACATGGCCTGTCCGGCAGCCGCAACCAGAAATGACCACTGCGTAAGCTCGGCGGCAGTAAGTTCGCCGCGCTCCCAGACTTCACGCGGAGGGTTAACCACCAAATTGCCGCCATCTTCGCGGCTCACCAGAGCGGCTCCTTTATCCGGCAACGCCAAATGGCCGCCGACGCAGGTAAAAAGTGTCCGTCCCAAGCGAGAGGCTCCTTAATATGTCCCAGAGTAGCAGATCAAAAGTCCGCAGCTCTGGCGTGCAGCTCTGCAATTCCAGCTCTGCAGGTCAGAGGGGCGCAACTCGACGTTCAGAGGGAGCATCTCCTTTTAAGAACCGACTAGAGGGAATCCACCATGATGAAACGCATACTTTTAGCAACGCTATTTGCAGGCTTGACGGCCTTCACCGCCAACGCACAACAGAATCTGCCTTCAGGCACTGAGATCAAAGTAAGAACAGACACTGCCATTCCCGCCAAACCAGCGGCTGATTCACGCTACAGCGCCAGCGTGAGTGACGATGTAAAAGACAGTTCCGGCAACGTCCTGATCCCCCGTGGATCGCGCGCTCGCCTGGTTGCCGTTCCGTCCAATGACGGCAAAGACACCAACCTTGATCTGCGCTCCGTGACCATTAACGGCACGCCATACCTAATCGACGCAAGCGGCTCCGACAGCGGCACTCCCGGCGGACTGGGCGCCAACAAGCGCACCGGAATGTACGTGGGCGGCGGCGCGGCAGTTGGCGCATTGCTTGGCGCTCTGATGGGCGGCGGCAAAGGCGCGGCTATCGGCGCAGTGCTCGGCGGCGGCGCTGGCGCGGGAACACAGGTCCTTACCGGCAAGAAACAGGACCTTCCAGCGGAAACGCAGCTCAGCTATAAGCTGGCCACCAACGCGCAATTAAGGCCACTCTCCAGAAACAATTCAGGAACGTCGAACCCACAGAGGTAAGAGCTAGTAAGTTGTTGCTCCAAAGCCCGGTGCGCACGCGCCGGGTTTTTTGTTCATTCGACTTCCTGCCTCCTTCCAAACCGATTTACAGTATTCAAGCAGAGGAAAACCAAATAACAACATGTGCGGACGCTACCGACTTACGGCCAAAGAGCGCTGGTTGAGCAACTACTTCAATCTCGATCCAGAAGACATAGCCTGGGCTGCCCGATGGAACGTCGCGCCAACGCAAGAGGTCGCCACTATCCGGCAAGATCATCAAAAGCCAAAGCGCATCTTTGCACTTATGCGCTGGGGACTGATTCCTTATTGGGCTAAAGATGCCTCCATCGCCAGCAAAGCGATCAACGCCGTGTCTGAGACCGCCACAGAAAAACCCATGTTCCGTGAAGCCCTGCGCCGCCGTCGCTGCCTCATCCCCGCCGACGGCTTCTATGAATGGAAGCGCATCGGGCCAAAACTCAAGCAGACTTACAACATCGGCTTGCCTGACGATGGCCTGTTTGCCTTTGCCGGCCTGTGGGAACGCTGGAAGAATCCTCAAGGAAATCCCGTGGAGACTTGCACCATTCTCACCACTCAGGCCAACGCCCTGGTTGCCGACATCCACAACAGAATGCCAGTAATCCTACATCCAGAAGATTATGACCAGTGGCTTGATCCGGGTATCACCGACCCTGCCAAGGTTGCCGACTTGCTCAAGCCGTATGACGCGCGACTCATGCGCAAGTATCCCGTAAGCGACTTTGTGAACCGTGCCGACAATGAAGGCCCTGAATGCGCCCGTAAAGTTGACGCGGAGCCCGCCGTCCAGCAGAAGTTGTGGTAAGACCTGATCCCAGGGTACCCCCCAGACTGCATCCCAGGTCATCCCAGAACGGCGTAGACTTCAGGGGTTTTGCCTTTCTGATCTTGGCTGTTCTCCGTGTCTCCGCGCTCCGCGCCTCCCATGAAAAGACTGGCAGCGCTCGTCCGTGGCAAAGCTGGTTGCCAGTGACCACTTCTTAGGGAGCTTTGACCAGTCAAAATGGACCTCGATTGACTTGAAAAAATCCAACTGCGGATGAACCAGCGACGTTATGCCGATGATATGAAAATATTCCCGGCGAAGATCGGCACGAAACCGCGTGTCGGTATCCAAAGGGCCGCTCCAGTCTTTCACCAGAAGATAGGAAATGCGCACTGGACTGTTGGACGGAGATTGCACCTCCCTTTTCGCGGGATCCCTGGTTTCCTTGATCATGGTTCCCTGTGAGATTGGGGCAAGCTCCGTGACCGACTTGTATGCTTCCTTCTGTCCTGCCCATTCTGAGGGTAGGATCAGCGTGGTCTTTCCTGATCGGGCGCTCTTGAACTCCAGCGTCACGCGAAGACTGAGCTTGTCCTGGGAAATGATCGGCTCGAATGAGTAGTTCAGTTCATGCTGCGAGGATGGGGAACCAAAGTTGCATTGTGCCAATCCCGCTGCGCTGAAGCCAAAAAACAACGCGGTCATGACTATAAGGGGGCGCATGTGTTTTTGTATTGCCATTTGCAGAACGCAGGCAGGCAAGAATTTTGCCAGAAATGAAAAGAGGCCCGCCGGAGCGGGCCTCAATTTCAGGACGAACGCGGGAAGCCGGTGGCTTCCCGGAATCAAGATGCGGTTATTTTCCTACGACAAAGAGGTGCCCATCGTTCTGTGAATAGATCCTTCCGCTCCCGTCCATGGACGCAGGAGTGTAAGCCGCGCCAATGGCAAGCTGCTGGAAGATATGCTGAATGAGGGTGCCTCCCTGGCCAATAGCATAGAGATTGCCGTCTTCACTGTTGGCATAAACCACGCCATTTGCGTCCACCACGGCTGCATTCACGCACCATTCAAAACCGTTCGGATGGTCTGAAACGCAAGTAATCGTTCCATCCGGATTGCGCGTGCAGCTGTTCGTGTTGGTGTTCTGGAAGCTCCACTCAATATTCAGGTTGGGGTCCAATTGGGTGACAAAGTAAGACTCAGGCCCTAACAGATCAGCGTTGGTACGCGCCACCGGGCACCAATTGGGATCGACGCAATAGGAACCGCCATTGTAGTGATTGTTCTTGAAGATGACTGAGTAAGTTCCGCCATGCGGATAGATCGCCGGCGTATTGTCCCAGCCAAAGTTAAAGGAGTTGAGAAAGTCGCCATTCGCACTGAAATGGAGCATGTGTCCCTGGGCGTAGTTGTAGGCGGTGTAGGAGCCGTAATAAATGCTGCCGTCGGGAGCCACTGTGGGCGTGGAAGACGAATCATCCAGCACGCGCCCTGGGGGCGGTTCATTGGTTGCAGGATCAACGCCGAAGGTCGCTCCAGAGCTGCATCCGCCGTTAGCGCCCGCGCCGCCCGGATTGCCGATGGGGAAGCTCACGCCGCAGCCGTCATTGAGCCGGCCGCGGAAAGATGCCGCCCACTTACCCGTCATGTTGGAATTCACTGCCACCAGGTAGTTATAGCGGGTAACAAGATGGGCTTTGGCGATGGTATAGATCGTCCCATCAGGCGCAATAGCCGGAGCAATATTCAGCGCCGCGCGTTCGCTGCCGCAAGGAGTGGTTGGCGGGTTGGAGTTAGGCTGGGGCGGCCAGGGCAACTGGGTATCACTGAATGAAGCTTTGCAACGGCCATTCGCCGGCATTGGCGCTTCACCCTTGATCTGCGCCTGTGAGAACAGCGTGCTATAGCTCACTTTGGTGACAACGTCACTGGGTGTGACCTTGACCAGCCAGGATCCAACCACGTCATCAGTCAAGAAACCTTTTGGATTGTTTTGCGTCACCTGGACCACGTTGTAATACAGATTTCCGCTGGAATCCGCGCTGATGGGCGAAGCTGTAAATGTGTTGGCATTGATAGTCGTGCCAAAGGGATTGATGCGCTTTACCACCGCTCCCGTGCTCTTGTTGATCTTAAAGATAGTGCCGCCCTCGCCGGGATCATAGAGAAATCCATTGGCCAACACAGCGTGATATACCGGCTCCCAGAAAAGGCTGGAATCGCCGGGGGCGAACCAGTCAGTATCGAATGTCCACACCTTTACCAGCGTTCCGGCTTGCCATGTGTATTTGTTCTGGTGCCACTTTTGCGTGCTGTAGGTGCTGTTGCTGTAAGTCCCATCCTTGGATTCAATATAGACGTCATTGTTATCTACCAGAGGCACTTGGTAATGCACAAGCAGGTCGCCTGCTGCGTTGGGATCCGCTTTTTCAGCGTCAATATTGAAATCGTAAATCAAATTGATGATGTTCTGGTTGAGAGGCTGGCCTGCTACGCCTCCATCAAACAATGTGTGCTGGGAATTCAGGGCCCATTGAGCCCAAGCTGGGGGCTTGGTTGGCGCAAGAACCTGCGCCTGGGCGCCAACTGACAAGAAGGCGAGCAATCCCGCCAATAGACATGCACTTGCAAGGGCTTTCTGCTTCAATAGAACTAGATTCATTTTGTACGACCTCGTGTGAAATTTTTTGCAACTTGGGCCAGGTACTGGTGAATGGTTCCAGCAGGCTGTCTTATCACCCGCTACGAATGAAGTGCGCACGGTTTGGTTTTGCAGCTTTTCTGGGTTCGGATGTTTAGCGCCAGCATTGTGGCAAATACCGGGCGCGCTTTCATCCGGGCTGTAAAAACAGGGACGCAGCTTACTATCCAGAGCAGCAGGAGAATTAGAAGAAGGTAATCTGTTCCGAATTCGGAAATGGAACCTGAGTTGCACAATAACTTATGCAAAAACATCCTAAAAACTAAATATTTTCGACCAGCAACATCCCAATCAGAAGGAGCTTCCGATAACAGATTTGTCATGCAGCGGGTGGCCGTGTGAAGCAAACCAACCCAAAAGTCGGCTCTCAAATTCAGTGTGGGCTACGGACCATGCCATGGTGTGGCCTGCCTGTGGAACAAGCCAGAGTTGAACATGTCCAGGCGCTGCTGCAGCTATCAATTGAGAATGCCGCGGAGCGATATTTCTGTCAACATCGCCATGGATCAGCAATACGGGAACAGTAGAATGCTTCACCGCTTCAAGTGGGCTCGGCTGAAGCAGATTAATTCCGTAGCGAAGGTGGGCATACAGAACTGCTGACCCGATTGCCGAACGCCCTAACGCCCTTCCAAACCAGGGGCCAAGATGCAGCGAACCGGAGATGCGTTCATAACTCATTTCACGCGCGGTTGAAAATGGGCTTTCAACGGCCACGGCACAGAAACGGTTTTCGACGGCTAAGGATTGCAACATCAATGCCGCGCCGTAGGATTCTCCGAAACCGTAAATGCACTGTGGCGGATCGTGTTCGTATACCCATGAAACCCAGCGATGAATGTCATCGGACTCCTTCACGCCATACGTGGCCAGCTCACCGCCGCTCTCGCCGTGCCGTCGCGCGTCTGGAAGCAAAACCTCGTAGCCATGTTTGAGCAGCAAACGTCCATAGCCTGCCACGCCTTCGCGATTGTCAGTAATTCCGTGCAGGAGGATGACCGCATTTCCGTTGTAATCGCGCGGATGGACAAACCAGCCTTTGAGTTCAACTCCGTCAGCGGCGGTGATTGCCACGTCCTGCAATTCAGCGCCGAAATCAGCTCGGACGGCTGCGGCAATCGTCTGCTTGTGGCGCAGCGGAAGGCGGTGAAGTTTAAGACTCAAATCGGCAATGACGATTCCGCCCAGAATGGATAAAAGAGTGTAGGCGATGAAGCACGCCAAAACGACCTTACGAAGAATATTGTGTTTGCGCGGCAGTGCTCTCGGGTTTGCGGAATAATCCATTTTTGGGATGAACCAGAGCTCACTCCTAAAGACGTTCGCCGACGGAACAGATTACAGTTTCCGCCGGCGAATTTTCGGTGCGTTGCATATGTCAAAACTTATTTGAGCGTCACATTCAACGCAGTAGTCAAACCCGCACTCACAGTCGCGGTGGCGCTGACGCTGGCGAAACCCGGCGCAGATACTGTGACCGTATAACTGCCTACCGAAGTCCAGCTCGAACTAAATGCTCCTGCGCCACTGGCTGTGACGGTTTTGCTCAGGCGCAGCTTGCCGCCGGTAAAAGTCAGCGTGGCGCCTGCAACCGGAGCTCCTCCGCTGTTCAGCACGTGTCCGCTGATCTGACCAGCCGTGGAAATAAAAATCTTGGTCGGGCTTGGCTGCTCGACGGCGTCCGGCGTCGATGTAGCGGTGCGGGCATCGCTGAGCCAGCCCGGTTTGCCGGCTGTGATTGCCAGGGACTTGCGGGCATTAGCTGGGATGGTGAAGTTGCCATTGGCGTCAGTCACCGCTGACCCGCCACTATAGGCCACAGTAACTCCCGCAGCGGTTGAGCAATCGACAGCGCTCTTAACTTTGCCGGAGATCGTACCCGCCGCAGTCGAGACGCCCGGGTTGTGATATGGCACCGTGAATTGGTTGTGATCGTCCGTCATGAAAGTATTCAGGTAAGGCGAATAGCTTGTTACGCTCACGCGGTTCAGCGAGGGCGAAATTCGCATGATGCGCAGATAACCGCCTCCGCCCAAGGGATCAGACTGGTAGTCGGAAAGAATCTGGTTCACCAGATTTCCGTTCAGGCCCAGATCCATGCGGCGGCCAGTGCCGTCACCCTGCACTACGTGGCCGCTCAAGACCAAGTGGATATTCGGATACTTGCGGACCAGTTTCCACCACATATCTTCGCCGTTGTTGTCCTGCCCCACCCCGAAGCTGCCTGCGCTATTCAGGTCGCAGCCGGAGATGCGCGTGTTATCCATGTAGGTGAACATGTGTGTGACAATGATTGCGTCTTTATCCTGGTTGGCTTTCAGGATGCCATCCGCCCAGGCCAGCGCCGAATCGCGCGCAGCAAATTCCAGCACCACGATGAGGTAATTGCGCCCGTTCACGGTCACAACACCGTAAAAATTCTCATTGCTGCCAGCGGGAAAGCTGCCCTTATACCAGCTTGCTCCGGCATAACGCGCCGGGCCAAAAAAAGAATTAAAGTTCTTGGTGGAAGCGGTGCGTCCCGCAGGATTGTTCTGGTCATAATCGTGGTTGCCAATGGCAATCATGTAAGGCACTTTCCCGGTGAGCAGACGATAAGCCGCGTCCGCGTTTTGCCATTGCGTGAGACTGCCGCCACCGTCAACAATGTCTCCCAGGCCAACCACCAGTTGAATGTTCTGGTCCTGAACGTGGTCAGCGACCCACTGTGTCTGCGCGGCAAATATCTGGGGATTCAGTGACGAATAGAACTGCGTATCCGGCAGGGCGACAATGGTGAACTCGTCTGCCGGCGTGGGTGAAGGCGTGGGCGTTTGCGCGCTCAGCCAGCCAGCCAGGGAAAAAACAGCTACGACTACAAGGCAGGAATATCTCTTCAACATGCCACAAGAGTACCCGCGGGAGAAATGGAATCAATAAGGGTTTTGACCTGAGCTGGGTTAAGGCAACTAACCTTAGAAATACATCCTTTTCTTCGCGTTTGCTTCTAACTGTTTATTGCAAGTCTCTTGTTCCTTCTATAACTCATAACCTCTGGGACTCATAAAGGATTCAGGCATGAAGGTGACATCGGACCGGATTAAGGCCAGGGCTCAGCAGCTCAGGAATAACGGTTTTAAGTTGAGCGGCAGCATGGTGCGTTCAACGCTCGAGCTAAATGCGGGAGCCAGAACGCTGCATCCCTCAAAAGAGGTCTCCAGCAGAGAGAAAGCGGAGAATGGGGCCAGCGATCCGAAAGATACCAAAGCCGCCTGAACCCAGGTTTCTGTAAGAACCTCTATCAAAGAAATGAATAACAGGAAACGTATGCCCAAGAATGAGCGCAACCAGAATGGCCGTTCCAACGTAAGAGTACTTCACTTTCCCGCCGCATCGCCCATGCCGGCTGCCAACAACACTGACGCTGACGCGCTGGCGGATTCCATCCGCAAGGCCTGGACGCAAAAATCCTCGGCCCCAAAAAACTCTTCCGCCCATCCGGGATTGCTGCGCCTGGTAGACGGAAAAATCTAGCTCGAGACGTTATTACCGGCGTGAGCTAAGTGGCCTTCTCGGCCAGCAGTTTCATCTGGCTTGGTTCGGGATTGATCACCCGCATGTTCTCCCAGTCATAGGCGAACTCTTTGCCACATTTCAGGCACACAAAATAAGTTCCGGTAATGGCCGCGATGCGTGACCGGGGCTGGCCCTTGCGGCAGGTAATGAGCGGCGTACACTTTTTATGCCGGCATGGGAAAACCCTGGACCACGCCAGTTCCACAAATTCAATGAACACAAGCACCTCTCGTAGGGGGAGCCTCGGAGGGTGAAGACGCCAACCTCAAAACCACATTCAATTGGGACGGGGAACTCCCTTGCCTACAATCATGGACGGAATTTGTTAGGCAGTGATTAGAGCCCTGTTAAAAAAGCTAATGGATGGTTTGCTGCGATCAGAGAGAACTTGTGTCAGATGGGGTTTCGGCAAGGGGAAACAGGAGCTTCAAGGTGGGTTAAAAAATTACTAGGTGGATACGGCTTCCGGGTCCATATCCACCTATTTAGCAGTCGACGGATGAGCCTGCTTCTGTAGTAGTAGAGTCCGAAGAGCTGCCGGAAATATAGCTTGCCGCAAGAAAAATCAGAAAATTCCAATAAATCTAATATTGTCATTTATTTTCAACAGCTTACGAAGTCTACACAACTCGTTGAAAGATCGAAATTCACCGCCAGCGCCCATTTGATTCATGTTTAGAATGGCTGCATGCCTTTTTCAGACTTTCAGGGCAATGCGGCGACCGTTCGTCAGCTGCGAGAGATGCTGGCCCGTGATCGCTTCCCGCATGCAGTGATCCTGGCTGGGCCGCAAGGCGCCGGAAAGTACACCCTGGCATTGATGGTGGCGCGAACCATGAACTGCCTTGATCCGCGCGTGACCGATGGCCTGCCGGACTTCTGCGGCGTCTGTTCAAACTGTACTCGGATCGGCCAGGCTGAAGACCTGGAAAGCCGTTTTGCTGAGGCCGTGGAGGCCCGCGAAGGGCTGCGCGAGACCGACAAGCGGGAAACCCGCATCCTGGTACAGACCCATCCTGACGTTTTGGTAGTGCCCCCTGATCCGCCACAAATGATGATCAAAGTGGACCAGGTACGGCAGGTAATCCAGACAGCGCGCTACAAGCCGCAGGAATCG
>CAWHQH010000042.1:0-74606 GCA_963831465.1 Terriglobia bacterium
GGGAGTCCCAGTTGGCGACTGTCGCCGCGCTGGACTGTCGTGTGATCTGCAGTGCGGGATCGTCCAGCACATCGCGGAAGATCGGTTGCAACTCTGCCAGGATATCACTCATGGACGTACTCCTTAATATACTTATTCTGGGGCTGGTAGCCGTGGGAGAGATCGAGTCTGAATACCTGATGCTGGTCATCACCCCCGCTTCGCTTAAAGCCAAGGGCCGCGTAGTGGCCGGCAGCCAACCCATTTCTCTCCGTTTGGATATAGTAACCGCGAATTTCGGCGATGCCTTGACTCTGGCACTCGGCAACCAGCGCATCAAGCATCACCGTCTCCATTCCGCGTTTCAAGACGCGGCAACTCATGATCCACAGGTCAATGTGCAAAATGTCATTTTCTTTCCTCCCGATAATGACCGAGATCAGCCCATTATCGCCGAACTTATCTGTCAATTTTCCATACAGGGAGACGTACGAGGGATCAGCGGCCATAGCCTCGACCTGTGCTCGCGTGTACCGGCGCGTGGTCAGGTTGAATTGGTTGGTCTTGCCGATTAATTGCGTAATGCGGTCGAGATAGACCGGCTTGAACGCGGCCACCTCGGCGCTCATTTCCAGTGATTCCAGGTATTCATCATAATTCTGGAAGCGGCCCTGGAAAGCCGCGCGCTGCGCATTCTCCTGGTATTGCTCGGCGCGTTTCAGGTCTTCGCGTGAAAGCCGCACCGGCTCAAAGTAGCGGCCATCCTCCAAAACACGAATAAATCCGCTGACGTCACTGCCCACGTCCGGAACTGCCACCGCCGGTAGTTGCGCGGAAATGATCTCACGCTCCGCCGGATTGTCATCCACAAAGACGACGCTATCCAGGCCTATATTCAGTTCAGAAGCAATCGCTTTAATGTTCTCGTGCTTGGGCTCCCAGTTCGCTTTGAAACAGGAAAAGTGGTCCAGCAAAAGAACTGAGTCAGGGTGCTCAAACCCCTGGCGCGCAATTTCTTCAGAATTCTTGGAGCAAACAGCCAGCAGAATTCCGCGGCTTCTGAGTTGAAGACAATATTCTTGAAACGCAGTAAAAGCCTCAGCTTCCGCGGTTTCTCTGCCAATCTTGATTTGTTCCGGACCGTCATCGCCAATGACTCCGCCCCAAAGCGTATTGTCCAGATCAAGGACAAGGCATTTCCGCGTGCGGCCATAAATCGCCAGCACCATGGCGGCGGCAGATTTGGCCACCTCAAGACTTCCTTCGGGCGTCGTCAGCATCTTGTAGCTAAACCAGCGCCCAGCGTCGTGGAAAGCCTTCAGACCTACTGAAGCAGCTACTCCGTTCAGGTCATGAATAAGAAGATTGGTACGCGCGGCGGCTTCGCGCGCAAATTCTGTATTCAGCAGGTTGATGAACCTGACCCGCCCCGTCGGGCTTACCGCAGCATAATTGCCCAGCATGCGTTGTTCCGGAAGCTCGAAATTGTTCTGCACCACCACGGCGCTGAGCGGCTGGAGCCCATTCCAGATGGCGGCAAAGCGCATGCTTTCCGCCACGACGTAAGCATTCAACTCGGATTCGGATGTGTTCAGCAGCGGCCAACCCTGAATATTTGTCGCGGACGTGTATACGAAAATAATGTCAGGCTTGAACTCCACAAGGCGTGCCGTATCGAGAACAGCTTCCTCAAAATACTTGTTGTAGTCTGAGAAGTAGAAAACCGGCTGAATGCCTTGCTCCAGCAGCAGCAATTCAAGAAAAGCGGCGACCTCATTGACCGTGGACCCGCACAGGAACGCGATGCGAATGGACAAGAGATTCGGGCGATTCTGCAGCTCACGACGAAGCCCTTTTTGCTTTCGCAAAAGAGCGACGGCGCCGGCATTTGCGATCATTGGCTCATCCTCGGTATTGAGCACTGGCCTTTGCTGCGGTCAATAACGGTCTTTGCGGCAAAACAAAATCTGAGGTCCTCTTCAGTCGGCTTATAGCGAGCATGCAATGAATATACGAAATTTTACCGCAGTTCGTTCTGTGCACCCAAAAACAGGATGCCTTCATGCCTATTGTCGAATGCTGTGCGGTGGAGCGATCAGCTCTAACGCTTCGGGGATTTTGGGTCGCTTGATCTCTCTTGAACTAATCAGGACACGCTCAGCCTGGATCTCACCGAACGGCTCCGCTCACTTCCATGCTCGAGGCAAAAGCTTGGCTTTCGCGGGGACTCCTATGGCGATGCAATAAGGCGGAATCTTGCCTCTCACTACGGAACCCGCCCCGATCACGCATCCTCGGCCTACCACTGCGCCATCCAGGAAAGTCACATTCGCGCCTACCCAGACATCATCTTCAATAGTGATGCCCAAACGTGTAGTCCCCTGACTGCGAATAGGAATGTCAGTACGGTCATAAACGTGATTCTCGGGATGAAAGCTCACATGCTGGCCCATAATCACGTTTTCCCCGATGGAAACAAAACCGGAGCTGCCAATGAAGGAGTAAGCATCGACAGCTGAATTAGCGCCTAATCGGATGCCTTCACCCAGGTTGGAGATGGGTGCTCCCAGCAACACAGAATAGGGGCCGATTTTAACGTTATCTCCCAGAATGACGCCCCGGCGCATGAGCCCGTCAATAATGACGCCGCGCTCCAGGGTCACGCCTTTGCCAAAGCGGATCAGCGATGCGCCCCGGAGGTTGACGCCTTTGGCAATGAACACAGTTGCCACACGGCGCTGCAACACGAGAAGCTTGAACATGCCGCGTATTAGCCACGTGGCTCGCCGTATAAGCAATCCCAGCAATAGCGGGACGGGAATACTGCGGTCCAGGTGGAATGGCCGCCCTTTTATTCTGCTTATTAGTCCTTCCACCGATTTATAGAGAAATTCGCTCATGAAGACGGGATCGAAAACAGAGTCTAATTTTTTCCAATCTCAACAGAGCATTATAACGAGGGGAGTTTCTCCGGGATCCTGGTCCAGCAGCCGTTCCACAGGCCGCGATAAAGACCCGCGGCGCGCTTGAAATCCGCCTGAAAGATCGATCTGAGCGTGACGTAGCCCACATATTTACTCATGGAAAAGGCAAACAATGGCAGCTGGTGGCGAGGCAGATACTTGCGCGCACACAAGACGGCATTTCTCATGTTGTAAAAATCCCGCTTGGCCAAGCCCATGCTCTGCTTTGTTACATAGGAATCGCGGTGCCACACAATGGACGCGGGAACATACATGGCCTTGTATCCCGCGCGACTGGAGCGCACAGACCAATCCACATCTTCATAGCCCATGAAAAAGATTTCATCCAGCAAGCCGACTTTTCGCGCGACCTCAGCCCTCACCAGAAGGGCGCATCCGGAGACAAAAGAGACTTCCTTTGTTTGGTCATAGCTGCCGACGTCACTCTGACGCAATCCAAAATGGATGGGAAAAGTTTTCCAGGGAACATACTCGCCGCCTGCGTACCAAATTTTATCCGCCGGTTCGAAGTAATAAATCTTGGGGTTCACCATGCCGATGCGCTCATCGCTCTCAGCTACGTTGACTAACTCCGTAAGGAAATTCGGAGCAACGATGGTGTCATTGTTCAGCAGCAGAAGGTAATCCGTGCCACGGGCCAGAGCGTCACGCATGCCAACGTTGTTGCCGCCCGTGAATCCCAGATTCTTTTTATTCAGGATCACTTGTACTTCAGGAAAGTCTTGGGCCAACTTTTTGCCGGAGCCATCAACTGAGCCGTTATCCACCAGGACCACGTCAAAGGCGGGGTAGTCAATCTTCCGGAGCGAGAGCAGACAGTCACGAGTGACCTCATAACTGTTCCAAGTGAGAACAATGATGCTGACTTGGGGATGACGGCATGGGGTTTTTGTCATGTGTGTCGTCTGAATTTTTCCGGCAAAGACAAGCCCTTCCGAATGGTTACGCCGATGATCGAGGGGCCACCTCAAAGGCCCACATCTTATATGCCACATAACGCAGCGCTATTTTCCGCCGGAAAAGCGCCTCATGAGGGCTGCTAGCTTGACATCTAACAAATAATGAAAGACGTGTTCGCACTGGAACACGCTTGACCTGTATCGTTACATTATATTCTAGCGAAAGGAGCGTTTGCCGCATGGCTGAGAAGACCGCGTTGCTGCCAATTTTGGGCCGTGGTCCAGCCGCTAGTATTCAAGGCACATTGCGGCAACAAGGCTGGGCGAACTGCAGCGGTGAGAAGTAACGACCTGAAAACTAATGGGGGAAGCTATGCAACCAGGCGTGTCACCGCTCCCATGTGGAAGCCGGCCCCAGGCGGACGGAGATCAATACCGATCAGGGCTGGCGTTCGTTGAAAACAATCAAATAATATCAGCGATGTCGTCATAGAACACTACTTGTTTATTAGCCGTGACTGGCGTAGGCCGGGTGTGCTAAAAAGTTAATTACTGCTCACACGGACCCGCATTGGCCCAACAATAAATTCAGGCTTGAAGGAGCTTCATGGCAAACGAACTGCGCAATTTTCTCGCTCTCTCATATGACGAACTGGAAGACATGAACCTGCAAGCGAAGGAGCAGCGCAAAAACCGCGTTGCGGCACACAAAATCCAGGAAGACCGGCTGAAATACCTCACCGACGAGAAGCGCATAAAGGCCGTAACCGTGCTGTTTAGCGATCTTGA
This sequence comes from Terriglobia bacterium, assembly GCA_963831465.1. Taxonomy (GTDB): domain Bacteria; phylum Acidobacteriota; class Terriglobia; order Terriglobales; family Acidobacteriaceae; genus Angelobacter. The sequence goes on from CAWHQH010000042.1 coordinate 4,652, forward strand.
AGGCCGCCTGCACATGCTGGATTACGACAAGAAGTTTCTGCTCAAAAGCTGGGACAACCTGACTTTTGACGGTTCGTCGATTCGTGGATTTACTGCGCAGCGTGAAAGCGATCTTCGCCTTGGCCTGGACTGGAGCTCATTTTACTGGGCGCCGTCGGACATTTTTGGTTCCGGCAAAGTACTGGTTTTTGGCGATGTCATAGATAAAGGCGGGACGCCTTACAGCGCCGATATCCGCGGCAACCTGAAAGTTTTTGCCGCAGAAATGCACCAGAAAGAGGGCTATACGCTCAATGCTGCCAATGAAATTGAAGGCTTCCTCTTTCAGGGCTCTGACGCCGAGCGCCGCTACCACGAGACCAACAAGTTCGAATACGTGAACACCGGCGGCTATTACCATTCGCTGCCCGGCGATCCCTTGCGCACGTTCATTGACACCACGGCTGAGGTGCAGCGTGCCATGGGCTTCCAGAATGAGAAAGACCATCCAGAGGTCGCGCCGTCACAATTTGAAATCAATTACAGCTATGGCGAAGTCGTCGCCGCTGCCGATCAGATTCAGCTCTATAAGCTGATTTGCCGCCAGGTCGCCACCCGAATGGGGCTGACCGCTTCATTCCTGCCCAAGCCGGTGGTCGGCGTAAACGGCAACGGCATGCATACCAACGTTTCTATTAGCAAAGACGGCAAGAACCTTTTCTGGGATCCCAAGGGCGAAGAGAAGTTGAGCAGGCTGGGTTGGGCTTTCGTAGACCGCATTCTCACGCACGGTAACGACATCTGCTTGATGCTCAACGCCAGCGTGAACGCTTATCGCCGGCTCGATCCGCACTTTGAAGCCCCAAACCAGATCAAGGCTTCAGCTGTGGATCGCGGTTCAATGGTCCGCATCCCCATCGGAAACGAAAAGAGCATGCGCGTTGAGGTGCGTTCTGTCGCGCCGGACGCCAATCCTTACATGGTGATGATGGCGGTATTCAAGACTGGAATCGCCGGCGAAACGTCCAAGATCAAGAACCTGCGCCAGGCCGAGCGTTACCTGCCAGATAATATTTATACGGCGATGGAAAACTTCCGCGCGTCCAATTGGACCAGCAAACTGATGGGTGGTGAAGACGTAAAAACGCGCTACGCTGACCTGAAGCAGGCTTCAGCCGATCGTTGCCCGCGTCTGCTGGGAACTTTCGTGAAAGCGCCGGAAGTTCAGTACCATCACGATGTTTACAACCAGTTTTTGTGGAACATGTTCTAGCTTTTGCCTTGTCCCGACCGGAGGGAGGGAACCCTATGGCTATAAGGGTTTCTTCCTCTGTGCTTTCTGGATGTTTGCAGCTTATCAGTCGCTTCACCTCGCGACGCGCCATCCCGAAGCGAGCTACGTGAACTACCATGAATGTCGGTCAGTTTCAGCGAAGCTGAGGGATCGGCTCCGCTGCATCATAGGCTCATTACAAACTGCTTGGATGGGAGGGCCTGAAGAGCAGCGGAGACCCTTCGCACTCGCGTCTGGAGCATGCAATGGTGAGGGCATAGTGTGCGCTGCTCAGGGCGGCACGTTCAGGAGGATAGTGACTCGTGCGCGCAATACAGTACACCAGAAAACACATTAAACCGAGCAGCCTCGCCCATAAACAGCGTCATCGCTGTGGATGCTTCGCGGAAGTCTCTACCGGCAAATTGTTTTTGCTCCATTCAAAAAATGAAGCGTCATACATGCTGGGATCGTAGCCAAGATATTTCGCCACAAAGTAATCAAAGGAAGACTGCATCCCGGTGCGGCAATATGTGACCAGTGGTTGATCTGCTTTGGCATTCAACTCGGTGTACATGCGCCGCAATTCCATTTCAGGCTTCAGGACAGGATTCTGCCGGCTGACGAGCATATCCATCCAGTACAGGCCTTTGGCTCCGGGAATGTGACCTGCCTCAGTCACATCTTCTGAGCGTTGTTCGCCAGTAAATTCTTTTGTCGGGCGCGCATCAACCAGAGTCACACTTATCGGCTTCTTTTGTGACAATTCGCGCATGGCCTTTGTATCCACCAGAATTTCCGGACGTGGTGAAACCACCAGCGTTGCAGTTTTGGGCAGAGGTATTTCCGTTGAGAGTGGCCGTCGCTCGGCCGTCCACTTCTCCAGGCCGCCATCCAGAAGCGCAACCCGGGCCGCCACGCCAAGGTAGTCCAAGGTAAAGTAAGCTCGCGCCGCAAACAGATTAAACCGTTCGCCATATAAGACAACTTGCGACGAGTTGCTGATGCCGGCAGCTTGAAAAACGCGCTTCAACGACTCCACCGGTGGCAGCTCGTTGGGAATACCTTCGCGCGTTACGGCGATGTCTTCAAGCTTAATCTGTCTTGCGGCGGGAATGTGTCCTTTGGAATAAAACTCGGGCGTGGAATTGATGCAGAGCACGATGACATCCCGCTCGCTCAGGTTTTCCGCCAGCCATCCCGTTGTCACGAGCATTTCAGGGCGCAACTTCGGCTGCGCATTGGTTTGAGCTGCCAGCAGCGATCCTGGCATCAATGTGAGCACCGCGAGAATAATTCGTTTAACCATCGCGCTTCGTTTCCTAACGCAGTGACGTGCCCGCCACCACGGGCAGGTTGTTCATGTGGCTCCATTGATGAATTGATCCGTCAAACATCGCCGCGTCATAACCCAGGTATTTGGCGATGAAGTAATCGTGTGAAGCCTGCAGGCCGATCTCGCAATACGTTACTAACTTCTCTCCTGGCTTGATGCCTCTAGTGGCAAACAGCTCCTTGAGTTTGTCCGGCGGAAGAAAGACCGGATTGCTTTTGGCATCGACCAGCGTTTCCTGCCAGTAAATATGCACTGCTCCGGCGATATGTCCATCGGTATAGCGCTTGTCCGGACGCGAATCCACCAGAACAGTGGTTTTCGTCGGCTGCTCAGAAAGCTTCTTTACTTCTTCCATCATGGCGACAACTTCAGGATGAACATGCGGCGTGAAACTACCGCGGGCAATTTTCGGCGCATCGTTGGAGAGGTGACGATTCTCCTTCTTCCACTCATCTATCCCGCCATCCAGCAATGCGGTGTGATCGCCGTGGCCCAAATAATCCAAAGTAAAGTAGGCGCGTCCAGCCATCGGATACCAATCCGTGGTGTAGATTACGACTCGCGAATCGTCGTTCACGCCCAATTTTTCAAAAGCATCTTTGAGTTTCTCTGTGGCAGGAAGCTCGGCGTCCTCTCCTTCAATAAAATCTTCCAACGCCAGAAAACGTGCGCCGGGTATATGGCCTTTGTCGTAGTCTGAGCGCTTGTCGGCCACATGCAGCACGATCACTTTAGGATCATTGAGGTGCTCGCTCAGCCACTTCGCTGAAACAATCATCTCCGGATGTACCGCTCCATTGGCAGGCACGGCCGACGCGGACAAGGAAAATGCCACAAGAGCCACAACGCATAAGCCGAGGCGAAACAATTTGCTGATCATAGGTTCGTACTCTCCATGTCGATCTTCAATCGGTCGCGACCTTGCAATATAGGACAAATGAAAGGTTGAGCGCATGATATAAAGCCTTAGACTGTAGCCGTGGTGGGAGTGTTAGCGCGGCATCGGCTTGTTTTATCCAACCGTCAGGGGCAGGCAATGAAGAAATCTGCGGTCATTATCTTTTTAATTACAGGATTGCTCTCTTCCGGGACACTGGCGCAGTCTCCCCTGGATGATCTGCGTAAAAGGGCCGAAGAAGCGCTGGGCAAGAAGAGCGGCCCCACCGACGACCGCATTGCCGCCGGATTGAAGGAGGCCCTGACCGTGAGCACACGCAGGGCAGTAGCCTCTACGGGGCGCGTGGACGGCTTTTTAAAGAACGCAGCAATCAAGATCCTGTTGCCGGAAAAACTGCGCAACGTTGGCAAGGGCATGCGCCTCTTGGGCATGGGCCAGCAGGTGGATTCCCTTGAAATTGGAATGAACCGCGCCGCGGAGCAGGCTGCACCTGCAGCGCGGCAGATCTTTATCGATGCTGTAAGCAAAATGACGATCGCGGACGCGCGCCAGATCCTTTCCGGCGGAGATACAGCCGCCACCGATTACTTCAAGACGGCAAGCACCGACCAGTTGACCGCGGCATTCTCACCCATTGTCCATCGAACCATGGAAAACGTTGGGGTGGTAAAGCAGTATAACCAGCTCATGCAAAATCCTATTGCGGCGCGCGTGGCGGAAAACGAGGGGTTCAACATTGATAAATACGTAGTCGGCAAAACGATGGACGGCCTGTTTTATGTGATGGGTGAAGAAGAGCGCAAGATTCGCAAGGATCCGGCAGCACAAACCACGGCTCTGCTGCGTGAGATTTTCGGAAATAAACAAAATCCATAACCTCTCGCCACATCACCTTCCACCAAATTGGGTGTAGAATTTCTGGAAATCCCGGCCCGAACTCAATAGAGGAGAATCCACATGAAGGTCGAGATAAGCATTTTTTTGTAGCGCTTGCACATCACTATTTGGTTTGGCGGAAGCGTTGCGCGCACAAAACCGCGCGTACGAAGCACAGGTTGTCGACAAGCAATTTCAAGGCAACTGGAAGAGCACGGAGATCGAATTGAAAGTTGCGGACTAACATAAAGCAAGAACTAGATGCTCTTATGACGCCGCTTCCCGGAGAGTGCGTAACCCTGATTTCCATTCTTTGTCATAATTGCAGCAGGAGGTTTTTCTCATGAAGGCTGAAAAGGCAAGGCGCGACTTAAGAGATAATGTGGCTGACATCGTCGACAGGGCGCGGGACCTCTCCGCCAAAGTGAAGGACCGGCTGGATGAAACATACAACGATTTGAATCGTACCGTGGGACGCGCCAAGGATGCGACTGAAGATCGCCTGGATGATCTCCGCGACCATGTGAAAAGCCGCCCGCTAGCCTCAGTGGCAACTGTTGCCGCAGGGAGCTTCGCTCTTGGAATTCTTACAGGGTGGCTGTTGGGCCGCAAATCACGATCTTAAGCAGACGTCTAGTGATGGCCCAATACAGGGTGAGGCACATATGTCGACTCAAGCTGGGCGATCTCCTGCTGCGTAAGTTTTACGCTCACCGCTGCTATGGCATCCTGTAGGTGATGTGGCTTGGATGCCCCGATGATCGGCGCGGAAACTTCGGGCTTGTGCAGCAACCACGCAAGAGCGACCTGGGCCGGTGGCACGCCTCTACTCTTTGCCACCTGTGCCACGCTTTCCACCACACGGTCGTCAGCTTCCTGGGTGTAGAGCTTCTTGGTGTAATCGTCTTCCTTTGACCGCACGGTCCCCGCTTTGCGATTTCCCGCCAACACGCCTCGTGCCAGTGGACTCCAGGGAATGAGGCCCACGCCCTCCGCGCGGCACAAAGGAATCATCTCTCGTTCTTCTTCACGATAGACGAGGTTGTAGTGGTTCTGCATGGTCACAAAGCGCGTGAGTCCCAGCCGGTCAGAGGCGTGCAACATGCGCGCAAATTGCCAGGCAAACATTGACGATGCTCCGATGTACCGCGCCTTGCCTGACTTCACTACGTCATGCAGCGCAGTGAGCGTTTCTTCAATAGGCGTCTCATAGTCAAAGCGATGGATCTGGTAGAGATCAACATAGTCCGTGCCCAGGCGTCGCAGGCTGTCATCAATGGCGTGCATGATGTGCTTGCGCGAAAGCCCTTTCTGGTTGGGATCGTCGCCGAGAGGAAAAAACACCTTGGTTGCGATCACCAGTTTGTCGCGTGATGGCCCAAAGTCCTTCAACGCGCGGCCAAGGACCTGCTCACTGGCGCCAAGAGAATACATGTCAGCCGTGTCAAAGAAATTTATTCCAGCCTCAAGTGCCTGCTTGATAAAGGGTCGGCTTTCTTCTTCTTCCAGGACCCACTGCCGCCATTTTTTAGTGCCATAGGTCATGCAGCCCAGGCAGATGCGGGACACTTTTACGCCGGTAGAACCAAGGTTTGTGTATTCCATGTGCGCCTTTCGCCAACTCTATTCTTGATCTTTCCAGGATGCGCTGCAGCCATCAACAGATCCTTTGATTCTCAGGCAAAACGTCAATCCACTTCAACTTTCTCAAAGCCCATTCCCTGCAGCAGCGTGGTCACGGTGGCGCGGGCATTGTCGCGGGCATTGGCAATAATGCCGCCCAGGGCCGCTTCCTGCAGCAACTCGCCTTCAGCTTCCTGACGGACTTGCGTTTCAAGGTTGGGATCAACGCGGACGAGGAGCCCCGTACTGCGCGAATAAACTTTGGTGCGCGCATTGTCCAGCCGCGTAATCAGGATTTGCGGATTGGGCAGATGAACACGCACCTCTTTGCCCTGGATCTTGATGTCGCCACTCTTTAGGCGGCTGAAATCGATGCCGGCAACAACCTGGCCATGTACGACCATCATCAAGCGATCGCCCGCGATAAAGTCAGGCAGGATCGGATTATCTTTTTCGCCGGTAACGATTTTGTCCATGTTGAAAACAACGGTTTCCATCCGCTGCAACCGCTGGATACGCTCAATCACGCTGCCTTCACTGCTGATGCGCGTGTTGCGTCCGCTAAGCATCGACCACAACGCGGCCAGCGGGCCTGACTGCACTCGCGCCATTAGCACGGCAAGCAGCAAAGCAATGACTGCACCGACAAAGAGGCCTGGGAGCAGTGCCGGTCGAGGCCGGCGCGGGACAGGTTGCGTTGATGTCTCTGTCATGAAGTCTATTGTAAGTTGCGGCGGGATAGTTGGAGCATGACTAAAGGCCGACGGATGTGACGGTCGCAGGCAAGAGTGCGCAGAACGCTAACGATCCTGCGTTTTGCGTTTGGTCAATCGGTAGAAATTGTGCGCGCAGCCATCGCTATTTACGCTTCCGGCAAGGCTGATTTTTCCGATAGTCTAGCGCTCGAAGTGGCCCGCTCCGAAGGTCATCTGCCGTTTGCCACATTTGATAAAGCTGCAGCCAGGTTGCGGGATGCGGTCATTCCATAGTTCAAGAATGTCGGACGCGACGAGTCCGACCGACCGCGCTGTTACAATAAGGCTTAAATCTGCATCCAAAGAGGGGATCTTCTTTGCGTGAATAAAGCCATTATCTATGTTTGAAAATCTTCAGGAAAAACTGCAACGAGCGTTCAAGAACCTCCGCGGTCAGGGCACGCTCACCCAGGAAAACATTCAGGAAGCGCTGAAAGAAATCCGCATGGCGCTGCTGGAAGCCGACGTGAATTTCAAGGTGGTCAAGACATTTATTGACCGCGTGCAGGAAAAAGCTGTTGGCCAGGAAGTAATGACAGCGCTCTCTCCGGCGCAGCAGATCGTCAAGCTTGTCCATGACGAACTGGTTGAAGTCCTGGGCAAGGACACTGCCAAGCTCAAGTTCGCTTCACAGCCGCCTTCAGTCATTTTGATGGCCGGGTTGCAGGGCTCCGGTAAGACCACCACTTCCGGCAAGCTCGCCGCATGGCTTAAAAAAGGCGGACACCGACCGATGCTGGTCTCCGTCGACGTGTATCGACCTGCTGCGCGCCAGCAGTTAAAAGTTGTGGCGGAAGCCATCAAGGCCAATCTGTACGAAGGCAAAGTTGAGAACGCTGATACGCCGACAGTCGAGCGGCTGGCTAAAGAAGCACGTAAAGAAGCCATCAACAATGGCTGCAACTTCCTAATTGTTGATACCGCCGGCCGCCTGCACATCGATGACGAACTTATGTCAGAGATGCAGTCGCTCAAGAAGATTCTCAACCCTCAAGAAATCCTGTTCGTCGCCGATGCCATGACCGGACAGGACGCGGTGCGCTCCGCCGACGAGTTTCACAAAAAGCTTTCCATCACCGGCGTGGTGCTCACCAAGATGGATGGCGACGCACGCGGCGGCGCGGCGCTCTCCATACGCCAGGTCACCGGCCAGCCCATCAAGTTCATCGGCGTGGGCGAAAAGTATGACGCGCTGGAACCGTTCCATCCTGACCGCATTGTGGGCCGCATCCTCGGCATGGGGGATATCCTTACGCTGGTAGAAAAAGCGCAGGAAACCGTTGACCAGAAGAAGGCTGAAGAGTTTGCCAAGAAGGCGCTAGGCGGCGAAGGCTTCTCACTGGAAGATTTTCGCGATCAGCTTCGCCAGGTAAAGAAGCTGGGATCGTTGCAGAGCGTCATCAAGATGCTGCCGAGCATCGGCCCGTTCGCCAACATGCAGAAAGCCGCTGATTCCGTGGACGAAAGCCAGATCACGCGCGTGGAAGCAATCATCAATTCCATGACAGCGAAAGAGCGCAACCATCATGAGATCATCAATGGCAGCCGGCGCAAGCGCATTGCCCGCGGCTCCGGCACCAGCGTGCAGGAAGTGAATCAGCTTCTGCGCCAGTACGCCCAGATGCGCAAGATGTTCAAAGACATGGGCAAGTCCAACTTCAGCCGCAAGCTTGCCGGAATGAAGCTGCCGGGAATGATGCGGTAGCTCTTTGCCACTGATTTGTGCTGATGACACTGATCAGGATTGGCCGCGAATCAACGCGAAAGAACGCGAATTAAATCTTTGGGCTTAATTCACGCCGATTCGCGTGCATTCGTGGCTATTTTGTTTTGCTTTTCTCCGTGCCTCTGTGTCTCCGTGGTGGGTTTTGATTTTCTTGGATCTTAACGCACAACTCGACTCACTCACCGCCAAGCTGCGTGCCATGGTTCCCGCAGATCGTCTGCTTGTGGTTGATCGATTCGCAGAGGAGCTTGTAAATTCCGGATTAAACGGCCGCGCGCTCAAAGCCGGCGATCACGCTCCCAGCTTTGAACTCGCCGACGGCGATGGCATGCTCTGGCACTCGGAAGATCTGCTGCGCAGCGGGCCGCTCGTGATCGTCTTCTATCGCGGACGATGGTGCGCTTACTGCAACGCGCAGCTCAGCGCATTGCAGGAAATTCATCCCAAGCTGGCTGCGGCCGGCGCGTCGCTCGTCGCCATTTCACCGCAGACACAAAAGCACTCGTACATGACGTGCGACATGCACAAGCTGCGCTTCCCTGTTCTGAGTGACGCAGGAAATCAAGTGGCTCGAAAATTCGGGCTGGTGTATAAGCTCTCGCCGGAGTTGCAGGCCATGTATGAGAGCATCATGACCAAGCTGCCGGGCTACAACGGCGACCAAAGCTGGGAATTACCGCTGGCAGCGACGTATGTGGTGCAATCGGATGGAAAGATTTCCTGGGCAAGGATTGATGCGGACTGGCGGAAGAGGCCTGAACCGGAAGAGCTTCTTTGCGCGACTGGTCATTAAGCTACTAGTGCCATGTTTCATTCTAAAGCAAATAAGGCCCTTAAGAGTTTCCTCTGTAAGAGCCTTAGAATTTTGTTGTCTAATCACGGTCCCCATTTTCAATCGTAACCGCGCAGTAGCTAACGTCGAATACACCTGAACTGATATGTGCATACTCCGTGATTGTCAAAATAATCGTTTGGTCCGTCAAAGCCGCCAACGATAATGTATCCATTTTTGACAGTATGCGGGAGACTAGTTTCGCACGGTAAGACCGGCGCGGTTGGAGCATCAGCGATCCTCCAACTACCGATGATGGTCGCGACTCTGCAAACCCAAGAACTATCCAGAATAATGCTAACGGGGCCCGCTTTTGTATCCCAATCTCGTTTATCTTCGAATGTTCTCACGAGATTTTGTATGCGGGGAGGTAAAGGAGGTACGTCTCCCGTACATCCAGTCTTGGGCGCGTTCAGGCAGACTTTCGCAAGACTACCCAGCTTATCGATATAGGAGTCGTAGTTGTCGATCGTTTTATCGAGTTCGTCCTTGTCAATATCCTCGAAAACAAAATCCGCAGATATGATCTTCTGCTTGGACATTGTTGCAACTGCTAGGGCTGTGTTGGCTTCCACTTCAGCCTTCGAAGGCGCAGGTGCTCCCTCCTTTGTGGCCGGCGGAGCCCTGAGTATTCGAAACTCTGCTGTATGTGATTTTGCGTAGGCGAGATCTCCAGAATATTGCATGGCACGGCGATATGCGCGAAAAAGGGGCTGGATATAAGCTTCTTGCACCGTAGTTAAGGACGCTGGAGAAGCAATGGTGTTGTAGGATGCAAGCTGTGCCTGCGCAGGAACTGGATGCTGCTTGATAGTGTCTGGAAAAATTAGGCTAGCCGCGATGAGCTCGTCGGCGGAATACGAAGGCAGATTTCCAGCGCCACCGTCCCGTATTACTGTGACTTTAGTTTGACGGTTCAACAAAGTTTGCTGAAGTTGCTGTTTCAGTGTCGCGCGACCTTCAGCAGATCCATAATTGCCGCTGATCGAAACCGATAAAGAGCTAGTATCTTCGCTCGCCGACGTAGAGAGGTCAAGCACAGCTGTTAGTTCTCCGCCATCAGTGATCGTTTTCACAAACGCATCGCCGCAACGATCCAAGAATGCAAGCGGATTATGTTGCCGTAACTTCAACATTTCTGGCGTCAACTGAGGAGCTGTCCATATTTGTGTCGTGTTTGCTACGGTTGCATTTACATAAAGAAATTGATGAAAAGTATTGAATGATTTGGTTTTGGTAAATGCAGACGAAGCTGAAACGCTGCCTGCGATGAAGCTGGCACTCGCAGAGGCCGAAAAGTCCATTTTTTCTGTGAGGCTTGTGAGATCTTGAACAGACGTGAGTTCCCATTTTGATAATTGACCAGGGTCTGGGCTGCCGGCCCCTGCGGGTTTTATGTCTGCCAAGTTAACCTTGGTCATGCAGCTGCCAGCGTAGGAACCGGTGAGCGTGTTATATCCGACTCCGAATTGAAGCGGATCACCGGTGTTGTACCTAATCGTTTGTGCCTGCGCGATCGTCATTGATGCGTAGGTCAGGGTGGCCAAAACAATAATGATCAACCGCATTCGCAAGTCATACCTCTTTCTTGAGTGGCGACACACTGCACCACTCCGGCCAAAATGCCGATAATGGGATTTCATTTTCGCGATCCAGTCATTTAGGAAGAACGCAGAAAGTAACTATTTACCTTCATCCGCCTCAGAATTTCACGTGACAAGGGAGCACTCAGGAGATAGACAGTACATCCTCTAGCGCGAATGGGGATTTCTTGTTTTTAGATAAAAAATGTTTTCTCCGATACCAAAACCATAAACGCTGCTGAAACTTGTGGCAATCAGAAGTGCTCTTGCAGCTCCACAAATTTTTCTACTTGCAGCAGCTTGAGCCCTTCCGGCGCAGGATTCACCGTTTCATGCTCGAGCGCCCACGTGAGATCATGCGGCACGAAGACGGCGTTGATGCCGGCCGCCAGCGCCGGATTGATATCTGACTTAGGACTGTTGCCGACCATCCACGTCGTCTGCCGCTCAAACTCGTACTTAGCGACGATCTCTTTATAAGCAGACTCGGTCTTCTCCGCCACAATCTCCACGGCCGCAAAATATTCCTTGATCCCGGAGCGTTCCACCTTGCCCGCCTGCTCGGTGATGTCGCCCTTAGTCATCACCACCATGTGGTGTCCGCGGCCTGAAAGATAATTCAGCGTCTCCGGTACACCCTCAATCAGCTCAATGGGATAGTTCGATACCTTGTTGGCAAAGCCCCAGATGAATTCATGCAGCTCAGGCGTTACCGGCGTTTCTGAAAGACGCTCAAAGCACTTGACCAGCGAATGCGAAAAGCTGTGCGAGCCATAGCCGCGCTCCAATACCGTCTCGCGCTCGACTTCATACAGAAATCTCCGGACTTCGCCCGGCGAGAGGTGCTGATGGTTCAGCCGCTCAATGAAGTCGGCAATCGCCTTGTCAAAGTAAACGTTGTTCTCCCAGAGCGTGTCGTCGGCGTCGATAAGTAAAGTTTGCGGCGGAGAAATTGTTGGCATCGCTGAAGATCAAATCTACCACGATGATGACCATCGGAAAGGCCTACCGCAGAAACACAGAGAGCGAGATTTCCTCTGTGGCCCTTCGTGTCCTCTGCGGCTGAGGTTTGCGTTGGCTTCCTGCAACAAAGCCCCGTCCCGGAAAACGGAACGGGGCTTCAAGATCCGCAGGCGCAGCGATTATTTTTTTGCGGATGCTTTCCCAGGCGTTTTCACTTTGGCCTTAGGCGGTGTTGGAGTCGTACCGTTGGGATTGGTGCAGGCCGCGATGTTGGCGGGTGCTCCGGTCCCATTGGCAACCAGGGCCGCAAGGAACCATGAGAATTCCGTCTTGGTATTGCAGGCGTAATAGAAATTGGAATCGTTCGGGTCAGTGGGCGAGATGTAGTCGCTCATGTTGAGGAAGCTGGGATAGTTCGGGTTTCCCTGCACATAAGCCAGCCCCGTCTGCGGAGGATTAAGCGCTGGCGGATTGTTGGGGTTGTTGCCCAACGCCGCCGTGTTGTGGCAACTCATGCAGTTGGATTGTGTGCCCACCACGGACGTAAGCCCGGTTTCTAGATAGGGGTTGTAACAAAGCACGTTTTGTCCGGTCAGGCTGTTCGGCGGATTGGTGGTCATGGAATAGGCTGTGCACATGGCGTAGTTGCTGAACGGCTTGGGAATACTGGGGGGCGGCGGGCCATAGGGGTGCTTCTGGCCGTAATTCCACCAAAAGGTCTGCCAGGTCCAATTGTCGTCTTCGCGGGTGGTCATGTGAATGGCCACCAGGACAGCATAGTCGCCTGCCTGTACCGCGCAGCCAGGCACGTCCGGCTGGATGGAGCAGATACTTTCGGCTTCCTCGGCGGATAGCGGAAAGCTGAAGAATTCTTTCACGCTGACATAGCCGCTGGGCTGCTGGCCGTTGGGGCAAGTCTGCGCGATCTGCGAAGTGGGCGCCTGAGAGAGGGTGTAGACGACTACGCACTGGTTCCACGTGCCGAAAGTCGGATTGGCCTGGTTGTTGCTGTTGGAAGGACCGGTGGTGAGGTCGCCAAGCCAGTAAGGCAGCATCGTAAGGCCGCCGTTATGCTTGGGACCGTTCAGCACCTGGTAAACCGGCTTCAGTCCAATGGCGGTATTGGGAAACGGCTTGATGGTCCGCTGCACCGCGGGCGTGCCTACCTGCCAGGAGTTCTGGACGCTCCACAGGCCAGTGGCCGTATTGTAGTTGTTGTTCCACACAAAGTCGGCATAATCGGTGTCGAACTTGTTGAACCCGATCACCTGCAGGCCGCCCACCGCAGGGCCAATCACCAGCTTGTGCAGAGCGGATTTTACGTTCGGCACTTTCGCATGGTGGAATTGCTCGAAACCTTCAAAGTGGTGCGTTGGACGGCCAGAGGCACGCGTGGCCTTGAACAAGCTGGCCTTCGGTGACGTGGGGCGTCCCGCCTCGACTTCGGTATCGGTGTACCAGGTATCGAACACAGGCCATCCTTCCGATTGCGGCGTAATGGAGGTGATGCCCTGCCACAGCGCCCATCCATGCGCGCGAATGGAGGTCTGGTCGTTATTGCTGACCCAACCGTTGACTGTGTCGGCTGTGACTGGAAAGCTTCCCGGCGAAGTTGGGGGTTCCTTGGGCAGGTTGATGGGCTGCGGATTCAAAGGTGGCTTTGACTGCGCTGAAGCTGGGGGGACAAATGCAAAGCAGGTTAAAACCAGGACTAGCAGCAGCGGTGTGCTGCCACAGATTGCAGAAATTTTCTGCCTCTTGCTCATACAGACTATCTTTCTCCTCTTGGAAATTGTGAGACGCAGGCATGCGATCATGCGCGGCGATTCAGGGAGCCGTTCACTGCTGAGACAGGGGTGTCGAGGTTCATCTGAGCGAGTGCATGGCAGGAATGCATGTTGTCATTCGAACATGCATGCATCAACAATTCTGTGCAGGCGGGCAATTACGTTGGTACTTTTCGCGTTCCATTTTGGCGCGCCGCATAAATCAAGGCGCAAGTGGTGCGAATGATTCCAATCTGATCACATGCGACTTCGAGCGATTCCGGCGATTACGGGCGATCTTGTAAAATCTTGCCTATGAAAACAGAACGCTGTCTGTTGGCACTTATCTTTGCAATGGTTCTTCCGGGAACAGTATTGGCCCAGGCGGGCCGACGCGCTGCGCCTCCGCCCAAGACCGCCGATAAATGTCTTTTAAAAGAGAACGTGAATGAAGATATTGCCGCGCAGGTAAATAAGTTCAAGCTTGTTTCCATGCCTTTCAGCGTGAGCGGCCTCACCGACAATGAACGCAAGATGGTTTACAAGCTGGTGGAAGCCTCGCAGTTTCTGGAGAGCATCTACTGGCGGCAAAGCGATCCTAAAGGGCTTGGAGCTGTACAAGCGCCTGCTGGGCTGCAACCAGGTAATGAACCAGAAGATCCGCCGTTTCCTGATGATCAACGGCAGCCGCTATGATCTGCTGGAGAACAATAAGCCTTTTATCGGCAGCGATCCGTTTCTGCCCGGCCATGCGCTTTACCCTGCCGGAATCACGCGGCAGGAAATTGAAGCTTACGTCGCGAAGCATCCGGAAAAGAAAGCCCAGATTTACAGCCCGTTCACTGTAGTCAAGCGCCAGGGCGGCGAGCTGGTTGGCGTTCCCTACCACGTTGAATACAAGCCGTGGCTCACGGGAGCCGCAAAAGCGCTGCGTGAGGCCGCGGCGCTCAGCCCGGACAAAGCTTTCGCCGGCTTCCTGCAATTGCGCGCGGATGCCTTGCTGACTGACGACTACTACAAAAGCGACATTGCGTGGCTCGACCTGGAGAACCCAAAGTTCGACATCATCTTTGCTCCGTATGAAACGTATCTCGACGACCTGCTGGGAGTGAAAACTTCTTACGGCGCAGCGGTGATGATTCGCAATCAGGAAGAGAGCGCCAGCCTGGATACCTTCAAGAAATACGTCCCGGACATACAGGACGCGTTGCCTCTGGCGCCGGAAGATCGTCCGTCCATGCAGGGCAAGAGCACGCCTATGGAGGTAATGGACACGCCTTTCCGTGCCGGCGATCTGCGCCACGGATATCAGGCAGTGGCGGACAATCTGCCGAACGATCCGCGCATCCATCAGGAAAAAGGCACGAAGAAAATCTTCTTCAAGAATTACATGGACGCGCGCGTGAACTACGTGGTGCTGCCCATCGCCAAGCAACTGATGCGGGAAGACCAGGCTGCGCTGGCCAGCATGGAAGGCTATCTGGCCGTGGTGCTAATGCATGAAATCTGCCACGGGCTGGGTCCCGCCTATGCCCGCACAGCCGCCGGCAAGGCCGATATTCGCGAGTCGATTGGGCCAACATACGCCGGACTGGAAGAAGCCAAGGCTGACATCGTGGGCTTGTTCGCGCTGAACTGGCTGATGGACAAAGGCGTGATACAGAAGACGCAGGCCAACACGTTTTATGCGTCGCATGTGGCGGGGATTTTCCGTACTGTGCGCTTTGGCGTTGCGGAAGCCCACGGACGCGCAGAGATGATGGAATTCAACTATCTGGCCGAGCAGGGCGCGATCATTTTTGATCCTAAGACCTCAAAGTATGCAATTGATTTCACAAAGATGCCGGATGCGATTGCCACGCTGGCCAAAGAGCTGCTGGAAATTGAGGCCACGGGCGACAGGAATCGCGCTGAGCAATGGTTTAAAAAGTATGATTCTATGCCGGCTGAGTTAAAATCGGCGCTAACAAGCGTGAAAGATGTGCCCGTGGACATTGATCCAGTCAGCGCATTTGGAGAACAGATTCGATGAGGCCTACGCAGGAAGCGCAAAATCCACAGAGTCCGGAAGAGCGCCGCAGGTTTGAGCGAGTGGACATCGCACACCAGTCACAAGTGCTGGTAATGGACGCCAAAGGCGGCCAGGCGGGTGTGCTTCGCCAGTTGGCGCGCGGCGGTTTTATGATGGAGCCGGAACGGCTTTACAACGAAGACAGCAAAATCTATTCCTTTACCATCCATGAACCGACAGAGGATATCCGCGTGCGCGTGAATGCGCGTCTGCGCTTTGCCGACCAGCAGTATGCGGGTTTTGAATTTGTGGACCTTGATCCTGAAGCGGCGGTGGAGATCGGACACATCATCGGCAAGTATTACGAGCACACCAAGGCATAAAAGTCGCTGGGATCGCCGAAAGCGCGCGTAATCGCCGTAATCGGAAAAGCGGATTCACCGCGGAGACGTGGAGGCGCTGAGAAAAATCAATAAAACGTGGTATCGGCAGAAGTTTTTCTTCTTTCTCCGCGTCTCTGCGTTGAGTTTTTCGTTTTTCTGATCTCGGCGCTGACGCGATCCCAGCGATCTCGGCGATTACTGATCCAGCACCGGTTCCCGTCGGAACCGCACCGCGTGGTTCGCCAGGCGATTGGCTTCCTGGTTCTGCTCTCGCGGAATGTGGGAGATGCAGAATTTCAAGGTGCGGGCCAGCTTGCGGCACATCCAGTGGAGAGAATATAGCCGCGGGCTGCGGCATGAGTACTCGCCGGTCATCTGTTTCACCACCAGCTCTGAATCGGTAAAGACGCTTAAAGAGGTGGCATTGAGTTCCAGCGCGCGCTGCAGGGCTTCCAGCAGGGCGGCATACTCGGCCACATTATTGTCATGGTGCCCGATCCAGCGCGCGATACGGATCATCTCGCCGTCCGGCTTCTCAATTAATACGCCAATGCCAGAAGGCCCCGGACTGCCGTGGGAGCCACCGTCGACATAGGCGATGAGATCTGACATCTGGTCTCTATTACTTTTTCAAGGGCTCCGCCGCAAGCGGCTCTGCCCTCGCCTCAGGTTCGCGATACAGCGCTCACCATTCGGCTCACCCGGTTTCCGATATAAACACAATGAGGCAGATCAGGTTGTGCCGTCAAGAACATCTTTGGTTCATTCGCACATTTGGGTCGGAACTTTCGGCGTAAAGATTTTGTGGAAAGCGCTGTGGAAATCAAGGACTGGCGGAAATCGGCGCTCTTGCACCCGCGTTTTATCAGTGTTTTTCAAATCAGGAATATGAGGAAAAAAATCTTCGTTTGCACAGATCACGGGCGTTGACTTTTCACCGTCTTCAGCTAGGATCACACATGTCGACGGTCGAAAGGCTCAGTCAAAATAAAACGTGGTTGAGCCGAAGTAGACTGGGTGATCAGGTGCAGCGAAGCGATTCGAAGCACACTCTGACCCGAAAAAACCGACAGGTTCTGCGAGGAATCGGTTGGGGTCAGGAACTGCGAAAGCAGTGATCGCATCAAGGGCTGTGACGGTACATGCATCCACGTTGTTAACTCCCTCGCAGGAGCTGGCATCTAGAGCATAACCAATGTCACAGCCTTTACTATTTGTGGCAGACTTCGGCAGCCACCACTCCTCCAGCCAATCCCATCTTTTTTGCCCTCCAAATGACAAGCTGATTAACTGAGTACCGCCAATCCTTCGGTCGGAATTTTTCTGTTCCACCCGTTCATCTATTTGTGTCTAATCTCTGTAGCGGCTGGATTTTGAGGAATTTGGCGCGAACTTTGTTCCCGCCTATTTATCTTGACTCCTGGCTGCGCTCCTTGGGTTTCAGGTATAGCTGCCTGAAACCCATTTTTGTTGCTTTGATCTTGATGCTTGATTTCAATGATGCGAAGGGAACCGCTGCCCAATGTCGTTGTGTTAAGCTAAAGGCCGTTTAGGCCTAAACCCTCACTACGAATTTGGCGGACGATTGCGCCTATGTTAACGATAGTTTCTCTCATTGTGCTGCCCCTGCTAAGTTTCATTGGCGGCATTCTTGGCCTGAAATCTGATCCTTCTGATCCCCAGGACGCCAGCAAAACAAAATGGATAGTTGCAATTCTGGTCTTCTCTGCCATCGCTTCCATCGGGATATCGATAAGCGGGCATCAGGCTGATGTCGCGCAAAAGAAAAAGGACGATGGCAACATAGAATTTCTGAAGAGCCGACTCACGCTGGTGCAGGGAAATACAGAAGACATCAAGGGGAACACAATAGACATTAAAGGCTTATTGGCAAATTTTCTGTCCGGCGTGGGGGTAGCCGAAGCCCGCATAAAAAATATTCAAGAGAACGGACCTTCAACACCAGAGGACCTGAAGTTAGTACAAGCGGGAATAACGGGTAACGATTTAATTAAGGGTCTTTTGGCCCAGATCCAAGCGGAAAACCAAAAACAGCAGACCACAGTGGTTTATTACAACAAAGACGTTGACCCCAATGACGTGAATGGTCTCCCTCTCGAGAATTCCTTACAACAAGCTGGTTTTAAACTGGAAAAGACTAACCAAGGACGTAAAAACCCGGATCTCCCAACGAACGCTATCTGGATAGCCGACAATGTTCCTCCCGAACAAGCAAAGTTTGTTGCCTACACGCTGATGCGCGCCGGGGTCGAAATACGCGCCATCCGAACCTTTAGCGGCACCGGTCGAAAACCGAACGAGATTGAAATCGGAGCAGACCGAGCAATCGCTGAGCGACCCCCATTGACCTTCCAACAAATACAAGCAAAGCAATCTTTCTCCCGAAATCTCGATTGAATTACGTTTTAGCTCATTCATTAAAACGCAACGTGAACAAACCGCAAGGTGCCGCCATCTCGTGTCAGCAAGTACACACAGTGTTGCAGTTCAGAGACACCTAAACTGGCCTGCCTCTTGCAAACAACTACCCTTCAATAACTTGCCATTCGGCTCGAAAATTGCACCTTCTCGTGTGGCTTTAGTCAACGCCAAGCGGACGGCGAGCTTTTAGACGTTGACCTTTCGCGGTCGGATGTCGCTTATGTTGGCCCGACGCCAAAGACTTGGACCGGCATTGAAGGAGAGCTTGCGATGTTGTTCTTGAGATATCTGCTGTTGTTCACCGGCTGGGGCTTACTTGCGGCCGCCGCCATCAACTTTTTCAAAAATCTTTATGAGGTTGTCCAGTATCACCGCCAGTTGCGGCATATCGCTCCAGGCTCCTTGTCCGGGCTTTCATCGGGACCGGACAGCGCCTCCGCGGAGCGGCCAATAACTCAAGGCCCTACCGTGGAAGAACCGCAACTGGACTGGACCACTGCAAAATGGGCGTTTCCTGCGGCCTGGCTGCCGCTCATCCTTGCTGCCGGCATTGTGGTGGTGCCCAGCGGGATGGGTGGCATCAGAGTAAGCCAGACTGCGGGAACGCTTCCAGGCACTTTGTATCCGGGCGCGCATTTCGTTACGCCGCTGCTGGATTCAGTGGTGCTCTATGACATACGCGACCAGGTGCTGACAACGTCATCGGGCAAAGACGGACTTGAGTCGACCAGCGAAGCTGACGCAGAAAGACGCGGAGGAAAGAACACTAAGCCAGAAGCTTTCACCGTGCAATCGCGTGAAGGCTTGAGCATTGGGCTGGCCATTACGGTGCGGTATAAATTTGATCCGGCAAGGCTCGATTACATCCATGCCAACCTGCCGCAGCCGGTGGAGAAAGAGATTGTGCCGCCGGTGGTTTCCAGCGTCTTTCGCGAACTGGCGCCGAACTATACCGTCCGCGAAGTTTTTGCCACCAAGCGTGAAGAAATCCGCCAAACCGCCACGGACCGCATCACCCGCAAACTGGGAGCTGATGGAATCATCGTGAAAGAAGTGATGCTGCGCGACGTTCAACTCCCTGAAGAATACGCCAAGGGACTGGAAGGCCTGCTCTTGAAAGAGCAGGAGAATGAGGGCATGGGGGTTGAGACCGAAATGAAAGCCAAGCAAGTGAAGATTGCGGAGCTGGAGGCCGAGGCCGCGCGTGTGAGGCAGGTAAAGCAGGCCCAAGGCGCAGGCGAAGTGAGAGTACTTCAGGCCAAATCAGAAGCGGATGCCATGAAATACACACTACCTCTGAAGCAGAAGCAGATTGAACAGTCACGCCTGGAAGCAGCGGCACAAAAGGAAACTACGGTGAAGAATGCTGAAGCACAGGCTCAGGCCAAGGTGATCGACAGCAAGGCTGAGATGGAGCGGCGAGGCATGCTGGCCGAAGCTGAAGCTAACCGCATCCGCATTGTTGCCGTCGCCGACAGTGAACGCATGAAGTCTGAAGCAGCGCTGCTGAAAGAGAGTCCGCTGTTGATTAATAAGATTGTGGCGGAGCGCATGTCTGACAAGCTGCAGATCATGATGGTACCGTCGGACGCCAAGATCTTCTTTAATGACGTGATGAAGAGCGGCGTCACACCGGAAGCTTTCAACAATGCGAAAGCAGCTCGGGCTGCGGCGGAAGAAAGCGAAGGCTCAGATCAGGAGCAAGACGATCAACAAGCGCCGGCGCAGCAAGCAACAAGAAATAAGACGTGGAAAGCGAGATAGATTCTGCCGGAGATTATCCGGGCTGCCAGTTCCCGCCGGGACAGGTGGCCCGGGCCGGTGGAAAAATAAATTTCACCACGGAGACGCGGAGAAAAACAAAAAATATTTGGCGCTGATAAACGCAGATGAACACTGATCTGAGAATTCTATCTTGTGGATGTGTTTAGATCAGCGTTTATCTGCGCTAATCTGCGGCAGCCTTGCTTTTTCTCCATGTCTCTGTGCCTCACTGGTGATTTGCTCTTGACTAGTTCATTTCCCTGATTGCTAATTGAGGTGTTTTCCAGTCAAATGAGGAGCTATACCAAGCTTTCATTCAATGCCAAAGACTGCCAATAGACGATGGCTTTGCGCGTTTTTATGCTGCTGCGTGGCGGCTTTTTCAGCCCTGGCGCAGGACGCACCTTCTTTTTCCGCCGCTGCCACAGAATTTATCCAGCTGATACAGTCACGTGCGGGATCCCCCTCGGCAGTCGCCGTTACTTTCCAGAACTTGTCTTCGTTGTCACCGGAACGAGTGGAAGGTTTGCAGAACGCAATCTTCAACGCCTTCCGCAATACTAATGTCAGGGTGGTAAAGCCGGAGCAGGCAGTGGCGGAAGTGCACATAACTTTTTCTGAAGACTGGCAGAGCTATTTGTTGATTGCCAACATTCAGCAGGGATCGAGCAGCCAGACCGTGATCAAGAAACTACTCCGTCCGCAGCAGGCGCAGGCCGCGCACGCCACTACGCTTACCATCCGCAAGATATCTGTGTGGCAGCAGGAAACACCCATTCTGGATTTTTATCAGGATAGCCAGAACCTGCTGGTGCTGGAGCCGAGCCAACTTTCGCTGTATTCAATGGATTCCGGCCAATGGCGTCCGCGGCAAACCTTGGGGATCCCCCACCAGAACCCGTGGCCGCGCGATCTGCGTGGACGATTGGAGGTTCGCAGCGGAGAGATCAACGTGTTTCTTCCGGACGCGCGTTGCAGCGGGAAGATTTCTCCTCCATCGCTGGATTGCCGGGGCAGCGACGATCCCTGGCCGATTGGCGAAGGGCTGGTCGCGTTCTTCAGTCCACGCAGGAATTTTTTCAACGGTTTACTGGCAGGATCGAGCGCAGGTGCATCCGTCGCGCCGTTTTTTTCTGGAGCAACATGGCAAAGCGGAGACCAGCATGTCTGGCTCTTTACCGGCACCGATGGTCATACGCGGCTTTTCCAAAATGATCTTGGCACGCCCATTGCAACGTTCAATGGCTGGGGCAGCACGCTGGCTCCCATTCATTCAGTTTGTGGGTCGGGATGGCAAGTCCTAACGAGTTCGCCCGCAGATACTACGCGCCCGGACAGCGTGCAGGCCGTTGAGATTTCCGGTCGTGAAGCTTTGCCCGTAAGCGCTCCGGTGGATTTAGCAGGCACGGTGGAAGCGTTGTGGATCGCGGGCAATTATGGGCAGCTAGTGAACGGAGTGTTGCATTCGCAAGCGGGAAAGTATGAAGCGTTTACTCTTACAGTTATTTGCAATCAGTAGCGTAGCGCTGCTGGCGGCCGGCGCGTATGGCGGATCACGTCCGCGCTACGGCGGGACTGTGCGCGTTCTGCTTCATGACCGCGTGCTTTCAATCGATCCTCTAAGTGATGAAGACCATCCCGCCGCGCGTGACCGGATGGCCGCACTAGCGTTTGAGAACCTGACGGAAGTTGACGCGCAGGGCCGCTTGCGTCCGGGACTTGCATTGTCATGGCATGCGGACCAGACAAAACGAGCATGGCAATTCCGACTCAGGCTGGCGAATTTCCATGACGGCACGGTTCTTACTGCCGCCGATGTTGCCGCGAGTCTGGCGAAAAGTAACCCAGCGTGGAAATATTCCGCTGTTGACCGGCAAACTGTCTCGATCGAAACGCCTTTCGCCGTCCAACAAATGCCGGAGTTGCTGGCGCTTCCGCGCTACGCAATCGTGAAACGCCAGGCCGACGGCAACAACCCGCCAATCTTAATAGGCACCGGAAGCTACAAGCTGAACCAGTGGCAAGCCGGAGAACACGCGCAGTTTACCGCCAATGAAGATTATTGGGGCGGGCGACCGTTTGCCGACACCATTGAATTCCAGATGGGCGCTTCCCTTCGCGACCAGCTCATGGATCGCCAGCTTGGCACATACGCGGCGACTGAATTGAGCATTGACCAAATCCGCAACGTGGAACAGAACAACCAGACGGTTATGTTGTCACGTCCTGCCGACCTGCTGGCTCTTGTTTTTCTTCAGCCTGGTTCTGGGGGAAGGCCGGGCAGAAAGCCCGTGGACGCGCGCGTGCGCCAGGCGCTGGGACTTACGATTAACCGCGCGGCAATCAGCAATGTTATTTTTCAGCGTAAGGCTCTGCCCGCTTCAGGGCTGCTCCCACAGTGGCTTACCGGGTATGAGTTTATGTTTAACGGCGCGACAGATGTGAATCGGGCAAAAGAGCTGCGAGCGGATGCCGCGGCCTTTGTTGTGATCAGCCCGATTGCGCTGGCGTATGATTTTGCCGATCCGCTGGCGCGGCTGGCGGCCGAGAGGATCGCCGTAGATGCGCGCGAAGCAGGAATCGTGGTGCAGCCCTATGCCGAATCACATCTCTATAGCAAAGCGGAGCGAGCTTCGCTGAATGCGGACGCTGTCCTGCTGCGCGTACCCTTGCAATCGCTTGATCCATCAGTTGCGCTTGCGGCGTGCATTGAAGATTTGGGACTCCCGCAGGAAAGCATTCCGGCGATTCTTGGCGCGACGCGATCTGAAGACCTGCTGGAACTCGAGCGCAAATTGCTGGAGAGCAACCGCGTGCTGCCTGTGGCCCACGTTCCCGAGGTGCTCTGGCTCAACAACTCGGCGCACAATTGGCAACAAGAGTTGAATGGCGGATGGGACCTCGACCAGCTTTGGATGGAAGGAGCACGATAAGCATTGTCTTTGAAGACTAAGCTGCTTCTTCTGGTAACCATCAGCATTACCGCCAGCGTGGGCGCCGTGGCTTGGTTGATTGAAGAGCGCGCGCATGAGGCTTTCCGCGAGGTGGAGCAGGAGCGCACAGCGGCGCTGGTGAACCAGTTCCGCCGGGAATTTGAGCATGCGGGCGACGACATAACGCGCGGCGTGGATACAATTGCAAATTCTGAGGCGATGCAGCGCACACTTGCGGAGCTTGCCAACGGCGCGGAATACGCAAACTATGTGAATGAAGGGTCTACAGACGCCGCGGCGCAGCGGCTGGATTTTTTAGATCTGATTGCGCCCGATGGGGCGATTATTTCTTCCGCGCACTGGCCGGCGCGATTTGGATACAAGCAGCGGTGGTTTCTGGACCTTCCGTCGCCTCTGCCTCGCCAGTCTTTCTTAAAGCACATTGAAACTCCGCAAGGCAGCGTTTTGGCCATGATTTGTTTCCGGATAGTGCCAGTCCACGGCCTCAATTATTACCTAATCGGCGGGCGCAAGCTCGATACGGTTGTGCAATCGCTCTCTCCGCCGGAAGGTTTGCGCGTGGCAATTTTCAGCGTTCCGGAGCAGGGACCGGGCGAGCTGATTGGCCCTGGCAAAGAAAGTTTCGATACTTCAAGACTGACGCCGATCATCCAGAAAGTCTCAAGCAAGCGCACCGAGGATTCCGCGACGCTGGATTCAGGGCCGGAGCTGGGGCATGAAGAGATTGTGCACGCAATCCCCTTGCCCGGTTATACCGACCGGGTTCCGGCTGTGCTGCTGGTGGGCAACTCGCTGGACCAGGAGCTCCTGCTGGAGAAACGCATTCGCAATATCAGCCTGATTATCGCCGGTGTGGGCGTTTTTATTGGCGTGGTCGTGAGTGGGATTGTGACTGCGCGATTCAGCCGTCCTATCAAAACGCTGGCGCAAGCGGCAACGGAAATAGGACACGGCAATTGGGACGTCCGCGTGGAGACTTCAGGGAAGGATGAAATCGGTAAGCTGGCTGTAGCGTTCAACCAAATGACAGAAGAGCTAATGGGACAGCGGGAGCGCCTGGTGCAGAGTGAACGCGTTGCGGCATGGCGTGAACTGGCGCGACGGTTGGCCCATGAGCTGAAGAATCCGCTCTTTCCGCTGCAAATCACCGTTGAGAACCTGCTGCGCGCGCGGCAGAACACGCCGCAGGAATTTGATGAAGTGTTTCAAGAAAGCACCGCGACCTTGCTGGCGGAGATTGCGAACCTTAAAACAATCATCGGGCGCTTCAGTGATTTTTCAAAAATGCCCGCGCCGCAATTGCAGGCTGTGGACCTGAATGAATTGATTCGCAGTGTTGCACAGCTGTTTCAAGGCCAGCTCAATCGCGATCCCGGGCGCATTGAACCTAAACTGCAACTGGGCGATGTGCCGCGGGTCAGCGCCGATCCGGTATTGCTTCGTCGAGTATTAGAAAATCTTGTTCTGAACGCGATTGATGCCATGGCGCAGGGTGGGAAATTGATTTTCCGCACCATAACCAGTTCTGATGATCGGTCCGCCATTTTTGAACTGGCCGATACCGGCGCTGGACTAACTGCTGAAGAGTGCGAGCGCCTGTTCACTCCTTATTACACAACGAAGCAGCACGGCACGGGACTGGGGTTGGCGATTGCGCAGTCGGTCATCAGCGACCATCATGGCCGCATCACCGTAAGCAGCAGGAAGGCGCAGGGGACGACGTTTCGGGTTGAGTTGCCGCTGTGGGATGAGGCGGGAGCGTTAGAATCTGGAAGCTTTTCTAATTAGGAAAATGAAAGCTAATTTATTTATCGTCGATGATGACGCCAATACGCTGGCGTCACTTTCACGCGCCTTCCGCCTGGCGGGGCATGAGGCCACGGTGTGTGACAATCCCATCAAGGCACTGGAGATGGTCAAAGCGGAAAAGTATGACGTGATTTTTTCTGACGTGGTGATGCCCACGATGAATGGCCTCGAGTTGCTGGAGAAGATCAAAGCTGCAGGCGTGACGACGCCGGTAGTAATGATGTCCGGCCAGGCGCACATTGAGATGGCGGTGAAAGCCACGCGGCTGGGCGCGCTGGACTTTCTGGAAAAACCTATCTCCACGGACAAGCTGCTGCTGACGGTGCAGAATGCGCTGCAACTGGAACGGCTAAAGCAAGAAAACCACCAACTGCGGCAGCAACTGGGCAGCGGCGGCATTGTGTTTACCGGCGAAAAGATGCGCAAGCTAATGGCGCAGGTGGAACGCGTGGCCGCCAGCGAGACGCGGGTCTGCATTCTGGGTGAGACGGGTACCGGCAAGGAACTGATTGCGCGGACGATCCATGATAAAAGTCCGCGGCATGCCGGCCCTTACGTCACGCTGAATTGCGCTGCGGTGCCGGCGGAGTTGATTGAGTCTGAATTGTTTGGCCATGAGAAAGGATCGTTCACGGGCGCAGCGTCGCGGCATGTTGGAAAATTTGAGCAGGCCACGGACGGCACGCTGTTTCTGGATGAAATCGGCGACATGCCGCTGGCGATGCAAGCCAAACTGCTGCGCGTGCTGGAGCAAGGGGAGGTTGAACGCATTGGCGGTGACAAGCCCACCAAAGTAAATGTACGCGTGGTGGTGGCCACGCATCGGCAACTGGAAGAGCAGGTGAAGCAGGGTAATTTTCGGCAAGACCTTTTTCATCGGATTTTTGTTTTTCCCATTGTGCTGCCGCCGCTGCGTGAGCGTCCGGAAGATATCCCGGCGCTGGCCGCGCATTTTGGGGCGCAGATTGTGAAACAAAATAACTGGAAGGAGATTACATTCAGCCCGGACGCGTTGCAGACTTTGCAGGCACATTCATGGCCGGGAAACATCCGCGAGCTGCGCAACGTGGTGGAGCGCCTGCTGCTATTTGCCGAAGGCGACACCGTGACGCCAGCCACGGTGCAGGCCGCGCTGCCATCGGGGGCCAGCGGGAGCGTGGCATTTTCCGCGACCGGCAGCCTCGCGGACCGAGTGGAAAAGGTGGAGCGGCAGATGATCCTGGAAGAGATCAAGCGGCACAATCAGAACATTACGAACACGGCTAAGGCGCTGGGCCTGGAGCGCAGCCATCTTTATAAAAAGTGTCAGCAGCTGGGAATTGATTTGAAAGAGATGCGGAAGGAATAGCTTAACCCCAAAGGACACGAAGGAACACAAAGGTTAAGTTCGTTCGCGGGTGGGAATTGGCAAGGCTGGCGAGCGTGTGCGAAACTTGAACGCGGGGCCTGTAGCTCAACGGTTAGAGCAGCAGACTCATAATCTGTTGGTTGTAGGTTCGAATCCTACCGGGCCCACCAGTAAAATCAGGCAGTTAGCGCGCCTTCAAATTCCACGACCTGCCGACTTATGGAATTTCTTTGGGGAAGCGGGGCGCAGAAAGCTGTTAGCTGCTTCAGAACGGTTCCCTGTACCCCAAATTAGCCAATCTGATTTGCATAGCTTTGGAGCTTACCTTGTATTTATCAGCCAGCGTACTCACAACAGCATCATCAACAAAAGGAAATCGCGACACATCTGCTTGAAGCAATTCTTCGGGCATGAGAAGTTCCGCTGCAAATTTGTTGGCTTCCCTTTCATCCAAGTTGTCTGTGCCATCACGATTGATGCAGAAGTCCTCATCCACATGAAGGTTCCAGTCTCCTTTGTGGAGAATGAAATGCGCTATTTCATGTGCAACAGTAAACCGTTGACGGTTTGAGTGTTGAGATGAGTTCACTCCAATAATCAAGTCTTTACCTTTTTTGATGAGAGCCCCCGAAACACCATCTGAACTGGGTGAATATCTAACTCTTATTCCAAGCGTTTCAGCAATTCTTTCAACCGGAATAGGAGCACGCTGCACACCTGCTTTTCTCAGCAGATCACTAATCTTTTTACGATTCTGATCCATCTTTGGCCTCCGTCGGTTTACCAGGCAGGTTGCTGCTTAAACTTGCGAGCCAAGTTGTTGTTTTTACGCTTAGGCCTTTTAGCTGCTCCCCATCAATAGGGGTTTCGACTGTAACTTTGGTTGAGGCGGGCATCAAGACCTGCGGCTCTATCTGTAATGCTTCAGCGATTGCGTAGAGCGTAGGGAGCTGAATCGGTTGTCTACCGTGCTCAATGTTGGTGATAGAGGTGCGCGTCAGATGCAAAGCATCTGCGAGTTTCTCCTGAGAAACACCAGCTCGTTTCCGATATTGAGCCAACCGGCGGCCAAATCGCTTGTTTATGTCGTCACGATCTATCACTGACAGGGATGGTGCACCATCTGCGCATAAGATGTCAAGCAGATAAACACGTTTACTACGCTGACGGTTCCGATCTGGGACTGTCAATCGGCATAATGTTTGCGTGGCTGACATCAAATATTTTAAGGTGTCAGCCCTATTGACCATTTAACTCGACGGAGTTAGAGTCGTCGCATTCCAGCTCAGGGCTGGTGGAGGGAAAAGATGAACAATCTGCAGGGCCAGAAAGAGCAGCATGTTGAAAAAGGAACATTCCACATCATTGTCAACACGCGCCCCAAGGATGTTGCCAAGGAAGTTTTGACATTTGATGACATCACGACGATCGCATTTCCAACGACGGACGGGATTAACAATCCCATTTTTACCGTCTCCTTCAAAAATGCTGATCAAAACCCATCATCCGGGACCTTGGTTGCCGGCGAATCAGTAAAAATCAAAAACGGGACAATTTTCAATGTCACAAGAACTGGTCAGTCGTAGCTCCGATCTAAAGCGGCTCAGAGACGAGGGTTATGCTGTTGATGTGCCTAAGTCCGGTTATCTCGTGGTAAAAGACATTCCTTACGTGAATTCGAACCGCGAGATAAAATTTGGCACCCTCGTTTCAGAGCTAACGCTCGCAAACAATGTCACAACGCAGCCGAGCACTCATGTCATTCATTTTTCCGGCGAGTATCCTTGCCATAAAGATGGAACCAGAATTGCCCAGCTTGCATATCAGACTGCAACTCAGAAGCTTGGCGATATTGAGGTGCATCACTCCTTTTCAAATAAGCCGCCTCACGGTTACAGAGACTATTACGAGAAAATAAGTACTTATGCTTCGGTGATTTCCAGCCCCGCACACTCAATAAATCCTGATGTCAAAGCTCAAAGTTTTTCCCGGATAGAGGGTTCAGAGGAGGAATCTGTTTTCAAGTATTTGGATACAGCCTCAAGCAGAGCGAGAATCGATCAAGTCACAAAAAAACTGGAAATTAGAAAACTCGCAATTATTGGGGTAGGCGGTACAGGCTCTTATATTTTAGATTTCGTGGCAAAGACCCCCGTCAAGGAAATTCACCTTTTCGACGGTGACAAATATCTCCAACACAACGCATTCAGATCACCGGGAGCTGCATCAGGTGAAGACCTGGATAAGAAGCTTTTCAAGGTTGAACATTGGCAGAGCGTTTATTCAAAACTACGGCGCAACATTCTTGCGCATGCTGTTCACATTGAGACCTCCAATGTTGATCAATTGAAAGACATGGATTTCGTTTTCATCTGTGTTGACAAAGGTCCTGTCAAGAAGCTGATTATTGAAAAACTGGACGAATGGGGGATTAGCTTTATCGACGTTGGCATGGGGATTGAAGAAGTTGGCACAGGTCTAACAGGAATACTGCGGGTTACTACAAGTACACCGGAATATAGGAAGCATGTTCCGGAAAGGGTTTCCTATGCCGACGATGATCCTGAAGGAGTGTACAACCAGAACATTCAAATTGTTGAACTCAATGCCCTAAACGCTGCACTTGCTGTGGTCAAATGGAAAAAGCTGGTTGGCTTCTATCATGATCTCGAAAAAGAGCAGAACAGCACTTATTCGATTGATTGCAACTTGTTGACCAGTGACGAAAAGCCTGAACTGTCCGACGTACAAATTGGTGATGACAAAGTTAAAGCATAACGAACTTACATGCGAATTTGTTGAGAATGCCCCTGAGGAATTGAAAGACGGGGTTTTGTACATCTCAACAAAATATGCAAGCGCGATCCACAAATGCTGCTGTGGCTGTGGCAATGAGGTAGTTACACCTTTAAGTCCGGTTGAATGGTCTCTCGTTTTTGATGGTGAAACCGTTTCCTTAGATCCGTCGATTGGCAACTGGGATTTTCCTTGTCGATCTCACTACTGGATCACTCGAAACAAGGTGACGAGCTCTTATCCGTGGTCTCAAAAGAGGATTGGTACCAGTCGTGCAAAGGACCAGGCTGCCCTCAAAAAGCATCTTGCCCTAAACACAGTAAAAGAAACGAAAGACTGACAACGCATGACTTTTCTTTTCAACAGCAAGGGCCAGCACATTGCCAACTTTGTGAATAACCAGCTGCATGCCCCAACAGGCCGGAATATTGGTCACTATCTGGAACGTCAGCAAATATTCATCGACATGCATGGAAAATACTTGGGTGAGATTGTTCACAAAAATAGGCTGATGTTCAATCGCTCGAGCGGTTACAGATCGGTCAACTTTGGCTCATACGGGAACTATGGGAACGTTGGTAATTACGGGAATCCGGGAAACCACGGGAGCATCGGAATCATTGGCGGCTATCAAGATGTCAAGGCGGATTGGCTGTGAGTGAGAGCTAAATTAAGGCTTCACCGTTAAGTGCCTTATAAAGCGTGCTAGAATCCGATTAAATACTTCGCGCGGATGCTGCTCCTAGCGCCACGAGAGATTGCTGGCATGCTCATAAATCCATTTACACCCACAAGAATAGCATCTAAACCCAACGAATTTTTTGGAAGATCAGATGAGATTTCTGCCCTCGAACGATCTCTCCAGATCGGATCTGTTGTTCTTGATGGTCCGATTGGTATTGGCAAATCATCTTTGCTGTCACAAGTCGTGATGGCAATGGAGGGGTTTGCAACTGGCAAGCGAGCCAAGTCTGTTATTGCGACCGGGCATAAGGGCCTTTCGAGCGTCGACGATGCGGCGCGCTTACTGCTTCACAAGTTTGTTGATATTGACGAAAAACAAAAGTCCGTAGCCTTCAAGCTGACATTGGGAATCCCAAAGCTCGGCTTGGGAGCTGAGTACGAGCGTAAAACTCAGGAGATATATAAGCACTTCGCTGACGGCCAGCACCTTGCAGCTCTTTCGAAGATAATAGAACGTGAGACCTTATCACGCATTGTGGACGACGATCAGCTCCTTCTTCTCTGTATTGATGAAGCTGATAAATGCCCCGTTCCGCTCGCACGCCTCGTTCGCTCCATCTCGACAGATATTCAGCACCAGGGCGTTGATAACGTGCGGTTCATTCTTGCTGGCGTTAGCCCTTATTTTCAAACAATGGTCGCGGAAGACGAAGGCATTCGCAGATTCTTTTACAAGACAATAAGGCTCAAATCATTAACAGAAACAGACAGTGAGGATTTATTGCATACCAAGTTGTCTCTAGTTGCACAGCGGGCTGAGAAGGAAGGTATCCGACTAAGAATTCATCCAAATGTGATTGGGCGCGTTGCGTCGCTTTCAGGCGGACATCCTCACATTTTGCAGCTTTTGGGTTCCCACCTTGTCGAGCATGAGAACGACGATCCGGACGGGATTATCGATTCAAAGGATTTGGTGAACTCTCTTAGAAGGGTGTGCTACGAGGATCGAAGCCAAGTGTACGAGTCTACTCTTCACATGCTGGAGCTTGAAGGTCGCTTAGACTCCTTTTTTGAACTTTTGGATATAGGCTCTTTTGGATTTCCAACCAGCATCGAATCGGAGGCTGCTGTGGAAACAGCCGGCATTGAGACAATCCAATGGTTCGTTGATCACAACATTCTAACGAGAACCGAGGATGGGGTCTATGGGCTAGTTGATGAGTTTTTAAGGATACGAGTGCTTTTGGATCAACTGGATACAAATGAAGAAATGAAAAAGGTTGAACTTGAGATACTAGAACAATTCTCAGTGCAGTCCTCATATCTAGAAGATGCTTCGTTAAGCGAAGGGATCAGAATAATCAGGGACACGGAGCCTGATTCTTAACGCTAGTTCGTAAGATGCTCGGTTGTACGGGTTCGGAGATGACATTCTTCTACAGGTCCCTGGCTGATCGCCTCAACAGCTCCTCTCAATTCATCAAGGGTAAAGTGACCGTAACGTGCGGCCATTTGCACCATTGTTGAGGGTGCCCAGCCGACGATTTTTGCCACCTTAGCAAGTGCGACACCCGCCTCAAGCATCCGTGAGACGGCTGTATGGCGCAGATCATGGAACCGGCAGGTGAGAGGTTCAATGGCGCTCTTTCCGTGCGGATCACCTTTGAGAATTCGTGCAGTCTTTACCTTTGCGCGATACCAACCCTCTTTGATTTCACCGAATGGGCGGGTTGGATCAAACTCGAACGAGACACCTCCTGTGAATCCGAAGTGATCCTCCTTCCCACCGCCGAGATATTTTTGGTGAGGGAAAACGAAGTGCTCAGGACGACGGTTTGGAAATTCAGACGCCCAGAATTTGAGAGTTTGGTAAGCGCGAGGTGACAGTGGCACAACTCGACCGCTCCCAGCCTTGGTCTTGTCCTTCCCAAAAGTGAGACAGCGACCCCCAAAACCAACATCACACCATCTGAGATTCTGGACAGTTGCAAACCTCGCGCCAGTCTCAAGGAGCGTTATCACAAAAGGCAGGAGTGTTTTCGACCGTGACCGAGAGCAAGCATCGAGGAGTGCCTTCTCTTGCTCATGGGTGAGAGCAACACCGATGTCATCATTCACTTTCAATGCACGGATGTGAGGCTGGATTCTTACCCACGCACCATGACGCTTGAGAATGGCCCTGAAAGTTGACAATTCAAGATTCACAGACGCAGGTGAAGCAAGTTTCTTTGCCGCCTGGACCTTCTTTGTGGCCGGATTGAGGTGTTTCGTTGGCTCCTTCAGTCTTGCTTGCTGATAGAGATTGAAATCTTTCGCCTCAATTGCGATGAGCATCTTGTTTCCGAAGTGAGGCAAGAGGTGTGCAAGATTGTTACGCTCAATGGCTAAGCCACCCGCTGACAGATGAGGGCCTTTCTCCTCAAGATATTCATCCGCTGCTGTTGCGAAGGTGAGGGCATTCCTGCTCTTGTTGATACCAGCCACATTCTCCTCAAGCTCACGCCGACGTTTACGTTCAACAGTCTCAGCCAAAGTCTTGAGGGTTTGTTTGGTGGATTCACGGATGAGGTTCCCGCAGTAACGGAACTCCATCCAGTAGACAGAACTCTCCTTGTAAATGGGCTTACCATCCTTCTCGCCCACCTTGTATTTCGGTCGCCAGATCATCGCTCCTCCATGTGTGTATATACCGTTTGGTTGATACAACTCAGGGTCACAAAAGTGAAAAGACCCGCAAGGTTTAAGGCTTGCGGGTGTCTCAGTCTCGCTCTGACCGTCACTTCCAACACCCCTCCTCCTTTGCGATTGCGATGATGGCAAGAGCATCAGTTCTCAGTGTTGCGATGGTGCTGGATCTCTTCTCAACATCCGCTGCGTCCCAGCCGTTATCAATCAGGCGCTGTGAGACTTCAGCTGCGGTAACGGCAGGATTCTTGACGACGATCCGGCGAACTGCTGCGCTGATACTTGGTGCCTTCTCTTTCTTGGGAGTCTCCTCTTTCAATTTCTCTGTTGAGGCAGCAGGAGGAGGCGTAACAGGCGCGGGAGGAGTCACGGTCTCAGCCTGGGGAGAGACTGTCTCTTGTTGCTTGTTATCAACCTGAGGCGTCACAGTCTCAGGCTGCTTGTTATCAACGGGTACGCTGTTGGCTGATTTCTGGGGAGTTGATTTCTTCGGCTGTTTCTTCATTTGTCTGACCTCCAATGTCAGTTACTAATTGGTAATGAGGCGTAAAATGTAAGTTCCAACCGGAGAAATCAGCAACCGGAGTTAAATGTTTTTTGTAACTGTTTTGAAAAGTTCTTTAACTCTTTCTGGAAATTCAGTAGGCAGATTCTTAGGAACCAGAAGGTTGTAGGTGAGAGGTGGTGAGGTGAGTCTGTTTGTTTTCAAGTAAGAGGAGGAGACTCAGAGACGCGCGAGTTAAAAACTTATACGATTACTTATGGGAGCAGGGGTTACACTCGCGGGACGGTGACATCTCTGATCCTTGCTGAGTCGTCAAGCGAGGCCTTCAGGCTCATCCCGCATAGGGGAACTTCCAAACCGACGGAGCTTAGAGGGCATGCCTTGGATGCGTGCTCAAGCGAGAAAAAACGGCTATCCATTGTGATAGCCGTTACGCTTTTCGGATGGTCTGACCCATTAAGAATTTCCGGCTGTGCTGTCATTTACTCGACGTTTGCAAGGCAGATGGACATGGGGCAGGGGATTGGGATTGACAATCACAATAGGCAAGACAAGCAAGAAGACAGGCCAGAAACAACGGATCACAGCCTCTTCACAGTCTCACACGCTCGCTCTGCTCACAGTCTCACACCTGCTTGCCTTCCCTTTGTTTGTTCTGTGTTCTCAGAGTTTTCATTCCGTGACGAGACTGTCTGAAAAACTGCTTCAACTTTTCAACTCTTTGCCTGCCTAGTGACAATCTGAGTAAGTCCTGATTCACTCTGAAATTCTTTTGTTGAATTCAGTTCCGAAAGCTGCCTATAAGCGAGGCCAGGACGTGATGGAGTGCTTGATTAAACACGTTCACACAGGAGGTGAGATTTGGCTGCTCTTGATGTTAACCGGAAAGCTGAGATCTATCACACTCTCTCTAAACTCAATTTGTCGTTTTCAAACATCGTCGCTCACTGTCGCGCCTTGCAAGAAACGGGAGCATTTACTGCAAAAGCAACCAGACTTTTTCAGGGATACGCACAAGAGCTGCAAGCTGAAATGAACCAAGAATTGCTGGAAACGATGCACTCCATTGAACTGGATGATTGGGGTCGGTTCGGAAAAATCCGACAAGCAGAGGAGAAGCGGCTCAGAGACCCGGACGACGTGTTCATTCATGCTGAGGAACGCAAGAAAGAACTACGCAAAAAGTCTAAGAGATAAAAACTTAGAATCAGTATTTTCTACAGCAAATCAGTTGTCAGAACACTCGCTGGAGGTGCTGCAAAGTCAATTCCGTCTCTATTGCAATGCAATCTGTCACCCTGCCTTATCACTAGATCATGCTGGCCGCACTGTGGGCAGTTTGTTGTCAGGGAAGGCAGGGGGCCTACTTTTCCAAACGTAACAACTGGATTTATTTCAAGCGTGGTTTTGCTCATGTTGTCTCATCCCCTGTGAAATCAATTTGGTGGTCCGCTGAGTCTCTTCAGTTGCTGTTGGAAGTGATAACCTGCAACTACTTTCTTGATTTCCTGACACAGAGCTTCATAGCACTCTTCAGGAATCAGGTATCGTGCAAACAGCCTTCCACGTGATGTTGGAACCCTATTTTCAATCTCTCTGTCGGTTTCCTCATCAACAACTTTTTCCACCAGTTCATCAAGGCGATTTATCTGGACACCTGGGCCTTCAATCAAAATCCTCTCAAATATGCGTCCAATAAGAGGTGTCGAGTCAAAACAAACACCTTTGTCAACCTCAATTTCTGTAAGATTAGGCACTGGTTTTCTCTCCAGTTACTTTGGTGGTTGTGGTGGTGGATTATCGTCTGACCAGTCCTTTGACGGTTGGTCTTTCGGTTTCTCTGGCTGCTCCTCTTCTCCTCGTTCACGTTCAGTACCGGACATTTGCTACCTCCTGATTGAAAATCATTCTCTTTCCATGGTCGGTGAAAAACTCATATGCTCCCCTCACTCCCACGTCCTTACAGCTGGTTCGTTGCTGGAAGGTCAAGAGACGCATCTTTTGCCCCGGCTGCCAGTCCGTTGCATCACAGGTGGTTGCATTCCATGGAGTCATGCGCGCAGGCTGGATGGTGAAATTCTTGTCGTCATATCTTGCAACCACCAGAACGTCGGTGTAGGTGTGACGATTTGCGTTAAACTCATGATCCTGCCACGCCAATCCACCAAGGAAGCCGATGCAAAGAATCAAAATCACCTTGCTAGATTTCTGAGCGATCTGCGCCGTTCGGCCCATGACTGGAATGTCCGTGAGCGTGTGCTTTAGCTTTGTAGGTGTGTTTCTCCCTTTCACGATCTTTCTCGCTCTCAGCGCGAGTGATAACACGGCGAACCCAGAAAGAAGCAACGCCAACAACAGCAAGCCAGGCGCTAGCTGCCATAAATATTCCAAATTTGAGCCAACTATCGATATGAAAACTATCCACATCATTGCTCCTCTCACGGTCGAACTGCATTAACAGCCTTCATCCCCCTTCAAAAAACAATTCATCTGGTTTTCGGTGTGCCATTTACTGCCACCTGAAAATACGACTCACAAGTTTTTTCCATGATCGACAACATACTCAGGGTATGAAAATGGTCACATTGAACATCACCCTGGAACCAAGGCTGGAATCCCGCGTTTCTTGCTCGTTCGCAGAAAGCAAAGTCTTCAGAGTTTATTGGGGTTGGATTGAACCAATCCGTCTTCAGCGCCTCAAACACCTGTCTGTGAACAGCGAGAAATGCGGCACCGACGAAATCACAGTTATTCCACCCCTTTGGGAGTGTTGTGGCGAAATTGCAAAGCTTGTTATTCTTCCTGCCAATGTTCCATGCAGGTCCGGCAGGGGTTATCGTTGGCGTTGGCACTCCAAATACGAATTTCCCATCGTGCTCTGCTGCATCGACCAGTTTCAGAAAGTTGGCAGGAGGAACTGTGTCATTGTCGATCTGAATCAACCAAGAGCATGGACTTTGGAGGAATTCTTTGACGATTTCGTTGCGGGCCTTTTCAACTGGCCTGACCCCACATTTCAATCCAACTGCTACGGGACGGCGGGCCTGCAAACCATCCTGAAGACACTCAACCATTCGCATCATGAGGGCTGGATTTATCCATTGGTCCCTCTCTCGGCCGCACAACACGATTACCGCAACTGATGAGTTCATCTATACCCCTGTTCCTTTACGTGGGTGGAGCTAACATTGGCAACGCGTTCGCCTGTTCAATTGCCTGAGCATGTCTCTGTTTCAGGTCTGCCCAGGCGGCAAGCATTTCATGAAATGTCTTCAGCAGAACATTCTTGCGAGTCTGAAACTGAGAAAACTGCTCTCTCAGATGAATTTCAGTTACTAGCTCTGAAAGAAGACTCTCATTCAAGATGCCGTGAAACTGGCCGTCAGCATCCTCAATCACTCCCCAGTGGTGCTGCCACTCCCACAACTCTTTGTTGAGGGCTTCAATTTCACCTTGTGCAAGTGTGACTTGATTCTCTGCTGTTAAAAGCTCTTGCAGAGGCGTAAGCACCACAACTGGTTCAACAGATGGTCGTTTACTGAAAATGCTTCTCATTTTTCATCTCCTTTTGCTCCTTCTTAAGTGTCCCATTCTGTTCTTTTGGTGGAGGAGCGTTGAAATCAAAATGACCACAACGCTCCCTTCCATCGTGGAGGAGTACCACGTCCACCACCCTCTTGATGGAAGGGGTTGAGGGGAAAGAAAGAGCAAGAAAAACCTCAACCCCGTAGCGTGTGGAGATGCACGCCGCCATCAACTCCTCAGTTCATCCTCCCCCTCTCAAGAGGATGTTGGGAGCAAGTCAAAATCAAAACTTTCTGTGTCTATGACCCGAAGCCGATGTAATTCATCACACTCATTCTCAGTGAGTGTTGGTTTATCTTGAATCTTGTCCATCAGGAACTTGAAGGATTGACTCTTTCTCAACGCTGTTGCGAGACTTTCAAAAAGCATCTTTCTCTTGGCAAGCTGATCTGGTGGCAGAGGTTCAACAACACCTTCCATATCAGTGAGGGTTGCAAGGTCTGATGGTGTCTTGCTGAGATTGCCGGATGCCATCTCGGTAACTTTTTCAATGAATCGGTTGTGAAGGCTGACACCTGATGGTTTGTGAGCAGCAGGAGTAGGGTCTGGAACAAATCTGGTGCGATTATCAAATTGACTTTCATTTGCCCTGAGAAAAGAGGTTTGGGGAAGAGCAACCTCTTGATCTGCGCCAATACCCTCACCAAAGATGTCTGAAAACATGGGAGCATTGCTGGATGGAGTTGAAATCTGATCTGACAGCACCATTTTCTCTTGCGAGTAAGGACTCAAGCTCACACCTGTTGCAGTCTCAACCAATCTCTGAATGCTGGTATCAACCTCATCCCCTTCGACGACGATCTCATCACCAAAGAGTGCCTCAACCATTTCAGCTGGTACGCCAGTGACGTCTATTTTCTTCATTATGTTGATTCTCCTTGATTTGCTGCTGGAAGTTCTTGATGCCTTATTAACTTCTGCATGAGAAGGGTTTTGATCCTGCTCACGTCACTGCTGCCTTCGGTGTGATTGATATCACCGAGGAAAACAGTCGGGACGCGACCTTCAGTCCACTCTCTCAACTCTTTCGCCGCCCAGATGTTTCCTTTACGTGCTTCTTTCATCATTGCCGCAACCACTTCCTCAGCACCTGTCAGGCCAGTTTCAGGATTGACTTCAGCAAGTTGCTCTCTTGCGGCCCGAGAGAGCAATCTCAACTTTGGTCGGCCACCTGGGTTTCCACTCTGCCCCGGCTCAAACCTCTTCTGATATTTCTCAAGCAATTTCGCAGATGCAGGGCGGTTGTCCTGCTCTTGACCAACAGGAGCGATTATCTCGACGGGCTGTTGATCCTGACTCATCGCAGATAGTCCCGAATTTCTGAAGTTGACTGACTCTCTCGCGCAGTGCTGACATGCTTCCGGTTTACTGGGTAGAGGTCTTCAAATGAAAAGGAGTTTAAAATCGCCTCTTGCAACGCTGGACTGAACTGACAGATGTCATATTGCTTGCCTTTTACAAAGGTGCTCGGTGCGAACACCTGCTTGTGTCCCTGCGGCAGCAAACAACCCCTGATGATTGCTTCCTCTTTCGACCCCTCTGCTTTGAAAATCAAACTGAACCGCCTCAGGTGGGGAGTTCTCAAAGGTTTGTCATCAAACTTAACGCTGAGAGAGAAGGTGAGATGTGCAGGCAAAACCATGTACATAACGTATTGGATTTTTCGGCGAGAGGTCGATAGGAGGTCTTATGTTCTTTGCCGGAGATTTGAAAGATTTTTTAACAGCACTGCTGTAGCGAGTGCCGAAACAAGGCGGTGTGAATTGTTGAGTCTGCTCTGTGCTCATCTCCTGTAACCAAATCAGTCAATGAATTGATTGGCTCTTGGCTGATAACATTCTCAGCAGGAGACGAACGAAATGTCTGACTTAAGCTACTCTTTCATTAGTGAACCATTCGTGACGGTGACGCAGTTAATGCAGCGGTGGAATATCTCACGGAATAAGGTGCTCAAGATGCTGAGGACTCGACAGATTCAAGGTTACAGGCTAACAGACCGAAGCCCGTGGAGAGCGCTCCTAGATTCTGTTGTGCAATTTGAGAAGTCTAATTTTTAACAGCCTTGAAATTTGCCGGATTGATGCAATTCTCTGAAGGTCTGCAAGGTCGCTAGGCCTATCGAGGGATAATTCCATGTCGAATTGCTCAACAGCTTGCCTCTGTTTATCTCAAGGTGAAATCTCTGCTAAGTTGTCGAGGTGAAATTAAATAGAGATCGGCTTAAAGCCTTTGGTTGTGTTGTTTGTTTCTTCTTCTTTAAGAGGCAAAACCTCTCTGAAGGGTTTTGCTCTCCTTGCGACTTCCATCAGAGAGAACCTTAACCTCGATTCAGGAAATCGTCCTTGAAAAGCAACGACTTCATCCTTGTTAAGAGAAATGCTCTCTCGCTAGGTTAAACAGCGTGAGTCTCTCAACAGATGATTTGCTAGTCCTTCTCTGGCTTGTTTGATGACTCTCCGCTTTCGGCTTTGAGTCAATTGGTCTTTCGATCCCAGAGAACAGTCACAAACATTGCTCGTGAGCACATCTGCACATCTGCCCACTACACCCTCGTTACGCAGTGGAACTGCGTCCATGTTAGCCCTACTCAGTGAGGCCGTATGCTCACCTTTCGATAGCAACAACTGTCTTAACAACCGCACACCGTCGCCGGTGTGATAACCCAACAACAAAATTCCTGCTCCTCTCACACTCTCCACGCGGGTGGGGTTGATTTGCTTTGATAAGCACCACCCATATGAATGGTCATTCCCATTCAACCGCTCAGATGTAAGTGAAACCAGGATTGCTGCTGGTGTGTCTCTCTCCGCTGCTTCAGGATGGCTGTTCGCCGGTTGGGGAGTGTGCCAATGGCAATTTAGAGTGTGGCTACTGAGTATCCTTGCAGATGGAGAGAGACAGCGACTACAGAAAGGTGACAGAGAGGAAGGGGACAGCAATGAGTTTAAAAATGTGAGTTGTCGCACTGTCCCATCCTCCTTTTTCAACACGGAGAAAACCTAATCGGTTTTTCTCCGTCGTCCTAAGGCTGGGACCAAGTCAATACTGAATTTTCTTGAGTGTCGTCTTTGGGTATTGCAACAGGAGACGGCACCAACAAAACGCATTTTAAAATCTCGCTGATGTTTGTCAACCTGAAAATAAAGTGTTTGATCACAGGCGGATGGCAGGAAGATAACGCCTCAAATTATCACATCAAAATTCAAAACAAAGAAAATCCCCGGAGAATGGGGAGTGTTGGTGCCGCCCTCTCCGGAGGATTTTCATACCAATCAATGCGTCTTGTCAGCGCATCTGCCGGAATGGTTGTTCCAGCAATTGGCGCAATTATGGCTTCCTCTCTGGGTGTGAGGTCAACCGGAAAATTTATTTAATCAGTCATGTGAGGCAGAATCTTCTCACGCAGGGTTGCGAAATCACTGATTCCCACCGGAACATAAAATCTGAACCATGCAAGAGCAACCTCTGCCCGCTGTGCATGCCATGGGCCTCCCCCAAGTTCTTTCACGTCTTGGATTGTCATCTTTGGATTGGTTGAGTATTCCCAGGCAATATGAGTGAAATACTGGAGAGTCCTAACTTCTGTCTTGTAACGCCGTGGAGGAACAGGCATATCTTTTCTCTCCCAAGAGACCCTTTGAGCCCCGACCCGTTCCTTGTATTCCACAACGTAAGGACTGGGTGGACGAGCGGCTTGTTGATGGTATCGAAACGCCAAACGAAATCTCTCAATCAGATATTGGATGTGTTTGGGCGGGCGGCGCAATTTTGATTTCTTCATGTGAAATGTATTCATGATGTCTGCCACGCCAAAATGCTGATTCAATTCCTGTTTTTCTCCCTGATAGAGAGCAGCGTAAGCCTTCATCGCATACTTGAATTGACTTGGGTGTAGTGATTCATTCAATAGCTGTTCAACAAGACTGCTGAGAGCTGGACGTCCTCCCCTCTTGCCATTGGCCCGTGATGCTCTCTGCTTCCTGGCTGTCTTGGCCTGACCGCCTTTCTTTCCTTCATCATGCGCGTTGGACGAGTTGAACATATTCAGTATTCCGTCAGCTTGGGTTATGAAGAAAATTGCTAAAAACCTAAGCACATGCTTGGGTTATCAAACAAAATGTGTGCAACCTAAGCAGCCTTTCAAAGCCGCTTGGCGATTCGTCTAACAAAGAAATGAGAGGGGCAAAGTGAATGCTCCTCTCACATACAGGTTGCGATCTACGCCGCTGTTGCGGCGTTGTCCTCCTCATCACCTTTGTCCTCCGGCAAGATTTCACAGATGTCAATACTGAAATTCTTGCCAACAATCGTCAGATTTTGCCCGGGCACGCCCTCATCCGGGGGATCTAGGTAGAGATTAAGATCTGGAGTGAGCTTAAATTGAATCGAGCTGTCACATGTTTCACCCGCGTCAATGACAACTGTTCCTCGATCCTTATCAACCTTGAGTGTGCCGACGATTTGTACAAACACAGGCATTTCGGAGTCAGGCAGTGCATCCTCCATCCAGATCGATGGATACGTAACCGCCAGCATGGCCGACTTTTGTTGGAATCGTTCCAGCACGAGCATATTTTCTGAATTGCCTCTAGGCCGTTGAACTCGTTTCGCTTTGTGTGACTGTTTGCTTCTTGCTAGACGCTTAGTTGTTTGTTGTGACATTTTTCATTTTCTCGCTTTTTTATGGAGTCGAGGATCACCTGACCGGCTTCCGCGGGGGAGGCGAACTCGTGACCTTAACTCAGGGCTGGGATTTCTGATTCAGCAAGCAGCCGTTCAATTACTTCCGGCCGAATTCTCACTGCCTTGCCATTCAGCTTGAGGTAGCTGATTTTCCGCCTTAGAATCCAATCGCGGACTGTGCCCTCTTTCAGGCCCAATATCTCTGCTGCCTGGGCAACCGTCAGCAACCCTTGTCTTTCGAGTTTTTTCTCCATCTCAGTAGTCCTCGCATGCCTATATACCGAGACTGCCTCTCAACTCAGGTGCACAACGCCGACTTATTTTTGTTAGGTGTTAAGTCATTGAGAGAGGGGTGCTTAGCTGATTGGTTCGTCAGAGGAGGGTAGTGAGCGGATGATTTTGGCGCAGAACTCGGCTCTATACATATACGGTTTCTGAGTGTCATTTTCATGGTGACGCTCAAAATATTTTGTACGGCAGCAATTTCTACTTATGGGAAACTTATGGGGCCTTAAATGGGAGATGACGGTAATCGACGGTACTCAATCGGAGGGCAGAAGTCTTTAGATGTCATTGATTTCCAATGACAACACCAAGCAACGGTAAGTAATGGTAGTGCGCTGAAAGATGCCTCATAATCTGTTGGTTGTAGGTTCGAATCCTACCGGGCCCACCAGAAGAACTTGAAAAATTCGCCTAGAGGTCCTTCTCTCGCTTTGCGAGATCAGGATTTCGGTTGGTGGCTTAGACGCCACCAGAACGCCTCAAGTTCGAATCCTACCGGGCCCACCAGAAGAATTGCCAAAATCGGGTAATTGCCCAAGATTTCAAACTCCGCACTTCATTCCTATAGGCCCCACCAGAGTTTGCGGAGCAGGGCCTTCGACTTCGCTCAGGATTTCTTGTGCGTCGCCTAGCTCCGCGTTTTGCCGTCTAAGCAAGCTTGCGTGTGTTCTTAACAGTGCTGCCGGCGCTTTTTCCGGAAAGTGAACTCGACGCATTAAGATTCGCTCCATCATCAACGCCGACACCGAGGCGGTCAACCAGTTCGCCCCCAAGCCAGCCTCCCACCAAAGCTATCAAGACGGCCACAAAGGAAAGAGCCAAGGCCACGCCGCTCGGATTTGCAGGATCGGGCCGGCGCACCAGAAAGCTGCAAATAAAAAGGACCACCACCAGCACATTCAACCCGCCATGCAAAAGGCCAATAGACTTGGCACGCGTGTTGGCTGGAATGGCAAGCCAATCAATAAGGCCGAAAACCGCAGCAAGCAGTCCTCCGATAATTCCAGCGCCAATCATGTACCAGGCCATTGACGACCATTTTGAATCGGATGTGCTCAAACCAATGATGTCGAAGATGACTGCGGTCGCAAGAAGCCCCAGAGGAAATACGATTAGCATCGGGTGAACAGGATGCCCCGCAACCTTGACCTTACTCTCCATTTGTTACCTCCAAGTCGCAGGTGCCATGGCGACAAGATGTGCTCTGAATTAGAGTGCAATTGAGGAACATAGGATGCCCTGCCTGAATCTCAGCAGCAGGTATGGTGCGACGAACGGTATTAATCCCGCCCTTTAACAGCGGCGAAGGATGGGGGCAACGGCGAGCCGCGCACCCATCCGCTCAAGTGAAACTAAACATCCTTCAGAACACGCTGGAGCAGAAGCCCTTAAACAGTACATTGCTCTTCGCCGTGGCAAAAAAACCAAGAATGTTGTCGAAATTGTTGAGTGCGACTAATTGCGTGCCCTGCGAACCGGGCGGATCAATGGTGGAGTAACGCCCATGATCAAAGGAAAAACCGTGCCCAGACTGGTTGGAATCGACAAACGAACCCACTATATCGCCGTTGTCACCAATCTTTTTGGGAATGGTAGTTACCGCGCCCGGAACCTGAATGTTGCTGAAGACCCCGTTCTTCCACATGAAGCCATGATTCGGAATCTCCTCCTCAAAGACGTGGTATGTGCCCACCACCACGCCCTGATTGTTGATGCTGTTGGGAAATGTTCCTCCCTGGGCGCCGGGAAAAGAGATGATCGTGAGCTTGCCGTTATGCAGCAGGAACCCAAAATTGGAACCGTTGCCATTGAATTGCCCGGTAATGTCTCCCAAGTCATTTACGCCGGTGGCAATTGCCGGGGCATTGGGAAAGCCTGGGATTTTAACTTCGTGGAAGACCCCTGCCTGCACCATGAAGGCGCGCTGTCCGTTTCCGCCAGTCACTTCAAACGAACCGACGATGACACCGTGTTTGTTGATGTCTTGCGGTAAGGTATCCGCCGAGCCGGGGAACCTGAAATGAGTGAACTTGCCGCCACTAAAGAGGAATCCGGTAATGTGAAAGTTGGCCACCGGTGCCCTGCGCGAGAAAACCGACGATCGCTCCGTTGTCGTTGAGATCGGTTGGCGACGCGTTGGTGCCTGCGGGCGCGGGAATCGTTTGTGATTGGAAACTGCATTTTCCGGTGGAGCTTCCGTCCTGTGCCGTAAGGGGAATGTTCAGGCCCAGAATGCTGAAGAATGACAAGGCTAGAATTGCTTTTCTGCAAAGTGGCATTGGCGCACCTTTTCTCTTGGATTGTGGGGGAACGCTCAGTGAGATGAGTAGCTGCCGGAAAAAGAGGGCTGCTGAGCGGACTTTATTGGGACTGTGAAGAAACTGTGAATTGTGGAGTCGGCATGGTGTAGCGAACGGTATGCAAGCCCATCCTTTGCAACAGCGGCAAAGGATGGGGCAACGACGAGCCGCGCACCCATCCGCTCAATGGAACTAAAACATCTTTTCAGAACACGCTGGAGCAGAAGCCCTTGAACCACTTACCTCCGGACTCACTAGAGGCAAAGCCGAGAATATTGTCGAAACTGTTCACGGCAGTTATCCGTGTATCTGCAAAACCGGCCCGGTTAATCGTAGAGTAACGGCCTTTATCAAAGGAAAAGCCGTGCTCAAACTGGGCGGAATCGACATATGTACCGACCACGTCGCCATTGTTGCTGATCTTTACCGGCTGCGTGGCAACTGCCCCTGGAAACTCTATGTTGGTGAAAGCCCCATTTTTCCACATAAAGCCGTGAGCCCCGTCCCTCTGTTCTCCGGTGAAATAAGTTCCCACGATCACTTCCTGATTGTTGATGCTGCTGGGAAATGTTCCGCCTGCAGCGCCGGGAAAAGAGATGATGGTGAGTTTACCGTTGTGAAGGAGAAAACCAACCCCGGAACCATTGCGATTGAACTGACCTACGATATCGCCAAGATCATTCACGCCATTAGCAACTGCAGGCGTATTGGGAAAGCCGGGAATGGTTACCTGATGAAAGACACCACCGTGTACCATGAAGGCCCGCTGTCCATTCCCGCCGGTCATGTCAAATGATCCGACGATCACGCCGTTCTTATTGATGTCATGCGGGAAGGTATCCGCTGAGCCAGGAAATCTGAAGTGGGTGAATTTGCCGCCACTGAAGAGAAATCCGGTGGTATTAGGATTGGCGGCGGTCGTGCTAGACATAGAGCCCACAATAGCTCCGTTATCATTAAGACCGCTAGGCGAGGTGATGGAGCCGGCAGGCGCCGGTATGATCAGATCCTGAAATCCGCATTTTCCGGTGGAGCTTCCATCCTGCGCTGTGATGGGAATGTTCAGGCTCAGAATGCTGAGGAGTGACAAGGCTAGAAATGTTTTTCTGCAAAGTGGCATAGCACACCTTTCCTCTGGATTGTGGGG
The DNA here is from genome assembly GCA_963831465.1 of Terriglobia bacterium. GTDB lineage: Bacteria > Acidobacteriota > Terriglobia > Terriglobales > Acidobacteriaceae > Angelobacter. Next base: position 49,643 of record CAWHQH010000042.1, read on the forward strand.
AACGCCTAGTGAGATGAGTAGCTGCCGAAAAAAGAGGGCTGCTGAGTGGACTTTATTGAGGCGGTGCAGAAGCTGTGAATTTTGCGGAGTCGGAATGGTGTGGTGAGCGGTATGGAAGCCCACCCTTTGCAACAGCGGCAAAGGATGGGGCACTCACGGTATCGTTAGTTTGAAGGAAAAGCGGGAGGGTGGGCCACCGGCCTGAAATCGGTACTGAAAAATCTTATAACGCGCCGTTATGACGGTAGAAGCCTAACGCGCTCAGATTCTCGGCAATAAATTCATCGGCCACATTCAAGAACCGGACCGCGAAGGCAGTGGTTTCCTTCATCACCCCGGTCAGTTTACCCATAAACTCGGCGTCAGCCGAATCAACCCCTACCAAGATTTCCAGAGCGTGAATGTCTGTCGACGGGTAGTACACCTGCTTTCTCGTTTCACTCTCACCCACCACAGCAAAAACATAGTGATCACCATTGTCAGCAGCTATCTTGGTTCCTAATTCATCAATAAATCGAAGATGAAATACCGCTTGATTCCGAAGATCGTCGAGATGATATTGCCTGATGCGCACGATGTTTTTGTCCTTCAACATTGCGTGTAATCCGGCAAATGAGGTTTTTCTCCCGAAATACTGATTCATGTTCTCAACGAGCAGCATTGCCTCGTAAAGAAGCGCACAGGTGAATAAAAACGAATCCATCCTCAGCCGTTGCCCAGAAGGTGTGTCGTCATTCTGGGAGTCATCCAAAGGAGCTTGGACGAAACGCAGGAAATTCAGGGCTCGAGCGAATGCGGTAAGTTGCCAAAACCCTTTGTCATTGCGAAGTCCATCCAAGGTGGATTTATCGCTCTGAATCTTCCAACGGGTATTGTCAGTCAAGGGCGAAGCTTCTTCTATTGATAGTACGTAAGGATCAGGTGTTCCTCTACCGCCTTCGGCGAGAGCAAAGAGAACTTGTTATTAAACACCGAATAGTAAGTGCCAGCGTCGTTCGGCAGCGTGACATTCATGTCATTCACAGTGACTTTGCCGCTGTTGTAAAACGTAGGCGTTGAATGACCGTTTTGCCAATTCGTGTATTGACTGTCACTGAGCAGAAAAACCTCAATATCATTTCCACTGCCGCCAGTCGCACTGAAGCGCCCTTGCAATCTGACATTGTTCGCACTGAAAGGAACGTTCAAGGTGAAATACGCATACGTGGCAGCGTTGACGGTGATTGCGCCGCTTCCTATTGTAACCCGATGTAACTGAGGCTGAGGCGCTGAAGGGGTTGACGGGCGAAATCCGGCTGAGGTGCTGGCACTATCCTGCTTGTTTGCGGCCCACCAGATCACGACTAGGACCAGAATGACTACCAAGACACCAGCTACGATAGGGTTCTGTTTCTTGTTCGCTGTCGGTGGAGCAGGCGGCTGAATCGGGGCCAGTGCAGGTGCCGCACTTGTACCTGATGAGGTTGAATTTGTAGCCAGAGACTTGCCGCACGACTGACAGAATGTTGAATCGTGAGGAAGGCTAGTCCCACAGAAGCGGCAGAACATGGGAAATTCTCCAAAAGAGCGTTCAGTGGGCACAAGCGTATTCTGGCTACGGTACACTGTCAACCAAAAACATGGCAGAATCACTACGAAAAAAGAAACCTGATACTCAACTTGTGGAACTGGCGGGTAGGAATTGGCTTGCAAGCGAGCTTATGCGGGCTGGTATTGAAGTCGCGCGGCCAGAGCGAGATCGCGGCATTGATCTGATCGCCTACGTTGACTTAGATGAACGGATTGGCGATTTTACAGCATGTCCAATTCAGATGAAGGCTGCAACTGATCAAGTATTTAGTCTTGATCCTAAATATGCGAAGTTCCCTGGGTTAATTCTCGCTTATGTCTGGAACCTCGCCGATTCTTCGAAGACAAAGTGCTTTGCGCTGACGTATGAAGAAGCGCTAGGAGTGGCCCGAAAGATGGAATGGACAGAAACAGCATCTTGGATCCAAGGTGGAAGCAAAGGCAAACCCGGTTACTCTACCACCAGACCCTCCAAGCGACTCCTCGCCTTGCTCGCTCCTTATGAAATGGACACAGATAAATGGTGGCAGAAGGTGAACAAAGCTAATCAGGCGCAACGAGGAGCAAAATAGTTGTTAAAAGGAATCGTTCAACGCCAAATTTCTCTTCACAAAAGCGAACAAAATACGATATAATGCGCTTTAGGCTCGAAGTGTTTTCTGTATGCCGCTGCCCAAGTGGCGGGGAAGTTAAGATCTTTGACAAAAGCGGTACTTGGTAAGTGGCAGTTGGTACTTGGTAGCTTGCGACCCTCTGCCTGATCTCTCAGCCTTGGGTGGTCTTGGGTGACCTTGGGTGGAATTGGGTCGACATAGGGGTAGGGGGAGGGGGTGCCTAGAAATTGTAATGCTGGAGGCCGAAAGTCCTCTGAACCCTCCGCCAATTGGGTATCGGTATGGCAGGAGGGCATAAAAAAGATCGCCAAAATCGCCGAAAGCACCCAAATTCGATCAGGATTTCACCGCAAAGGACGCAGAGATCGCAAAGGAAATCACGACTGGCTGAGCAGTTTGGCGGTGCGGGGCGCGGCGGAAGGATCGTTGGCCAGCATACGGCGAAGGCGTTCAAGATCTTGATGGCTTTCGATATCGAACCAGGGGTTGATGAGCACGGTTTTCATACCGAACTGTTCCAGTTTGTGCGTGGTGGCGGCCAGCGTGGTGGAATGGCTCCACTGGATTCCTTCCAGCACGCCCACGGGGCAATCCTTGAGGCCGATGAGATAGAAGCCGCCGTCAGCGGAAGGGCCAAGGACGGCGTCGGCGTTTTGCAAAGCGTCACGCGCGGTCTGAAGATAAGGGGCGGGAAGGCCCGGGCTGTCCGCGCCGATGGCCAGCACAATGGGCTTGCGCTTGAGCGCCAGCCGCAACACTTTTTCCAGGCGCTCACCCATGTCGCCTTCTGACTGCAGCCAGACTTCTTCCGGCTTGAAGTAAGGGCGCTCAAAAGTTTTGGTGGCGGCAATAATGCACTCCGCCCACGGGAGCGTCCGGACCATGGCGACTGTGTCTTCAAGGAATGCGTCGGCCAGTTCCGTGGCGCGTTCCGGACCAAGTTCTGGAACGAGGCTGGGCTTTACCGATCCGGGATCGGGTGGCTCAGCAAAAATGCAGACGATGGCTTCCGGCATGCGCGAACATCTTTCCTGTCGGAGAGAATTATGGCGTTAAAGCCGGCTTTAGGCAAAGAATTAGCTTTGAGCCTCAGGCGGCATGAGCTTACGCTATTCGAGCCACGCATCGCCCCATTCGGCTTTGCGGGCGCGCTTATAGGCTTCTTTGTTGGAACGCGTAATCGTGCGGGTTTCAATCTGTCCGTTTTCAGTGCAGAGCGCAAGCTGAACGTGTCCGCTGCGCTTGCCGGGATGGCGGACAATGCGCGCACCCGTGGACGGCACGGCACTTTTTGCGGCGATGAGATAAGAGAACTTCTCGTCTTCATAACCCAATGCGCCGCCTTTCAACTGCCGGTGCTGTGACGTGCGTTCCACGCGCTGCGAAAAATGACACCAGTCTCCGGCAGCAGCCATGGGACAGGTGAAATGATGCGGGCATGGAGCAAGAATGGCAGATGCATTCGCAATCAGAGACGACCGCGCAGCGTTGATGGCGGCAAAACCGCGTCGCGTGCCCGGCTCGATGACCACCAGGAATTTGGCGGCACATTTCCACGCTTTATTGAGCACGGATTCCGCCGCTGCTTGCGGAAGTTCGCCCAAGATGTAGGAAATCACCACGAGGTCGTGCTTCTCACACGCCAGACCGGAGCGCAGATCCAGCTTGAGCCATTGCGCATGCTGGACAGCAAGCGATTCGCTTTGTTCGGCGAGACGTTTGCCAAGGGCAATCCAGTCAGCATCGGCTTCGATCAACGTGGCTTGTCGAAGATGCGGAAACTGTTCGGCGGCGGCAAACAACGCAGTACCCGGTCCAGCGCCGAGATCGAGCAGGCTGGAGATTTCTGCTTGCGGCGCGCGCGATTTGATTTCAGCAAAAACTCGGCGGAGGGCAGCATACGTGGCGGGCAATCGCACCGCAAGGTAAGCCGCGCGATGCGCTTCCGTAGCAACCGCAGGCGTGGAAAAATCAGCTTTCTTATAATGCTCAGAGAGTTGCGCGACCGCTTGTGCGAGCTTGCCCCGATCAACTTTGTCGACCTCACGCTGAATAGAATCCTGCAATTCGGCGGAGGGGCGCATGGTTGGAGTGGCCTCAGTCCTTGTACTTTACGGAGCAGCCGTAAGGACGCGTTGCCGCATCAGCAACCGGCTTGCCGCCCATGGCTTGCTCCAGCGCTGCCGAAACATAGTTCTTCGAACTCGCGATGTCGCCCTGGTCTGATGTGGGATGGTCGTCGATAGCGCCGTTATAGATCAGCGTACCATTTGGATCAACGATGAACATGTGCGGTGTGGTCTTTGCGGAATAGAGATGGCCCAGAGATCCGCCGGGATCCATGAGCACAGCAGTGGGGGCAGCGTTCATGGTCTTTAAATAATCATTCTCTTGCGACGGCGTGACAAATCCCTGCGTTCCGGGAGCAGATGAAATCACCGTGAGCCAGACTACGCCTTTGGCGGTCCACTCCTGTTGCAGGTGTTGCATGTTACCGCTTTCATAATGCTTTCTGGTGTAAGGGCAGCCCTGATTGTGCCATTCCAGAACGACAAATTTACCTTTGTAATCAGAGAGGCGCTGCTGTTTGCCGTTGCTGTCCACCGCGGTAAAGCCTGGCGCGGGCTCGCCCACTTTGACGGCGAACGCCGACGCGATCAGGGCCAGCACTGCGCACACTCGCAATATGAAACGATATCTTGGGTTCATTGGGCCTCCTGAATAGCGGCCATTTGCAGCTATTGTATCGGCTGCCGCGAGGGAGCTTCAATCCGGTAAGCCTGTTTGCCGGGAATGACGAGCACGCCACGCAGGACGGAGATCGGCTTGAGCAGCTGATCGGATTTCTTCATGGTGATCTGTGCGCCGTGCGGCATGGGCTGAACTCTTTGCGGCGCCGAATTATCGATCTGGCCGGGATCAAGCGGGAAGAATTCTGCTTGCGTGATCGGCTTGTCCGCACGCACCATCAGCAGCAATTCATCCTTTGCCTCCGCGAAACTTACCTTCCAGTTCAACGGCAGCGGTTGCGGAATAAGCTTGTCCGTGCGATCGAACAATTGCGCATGTTGCTGGCCCACGCTAAGGATCGATGAGACAGGCAACGTCAGATGGAGTTGGGCGCGTTCAGGAATGCAGACTTCGCGGCAAACGAGCCATTTGGCTTCGCTGCCAAATTCAACTGGCGCGCTGTTACTGATTGCGGATGGTGTATGAATGGTAAGCGGCAGCAACACCTCGTCACCATATCCATAATCGACCAACTCTTTGCTCGGATGGAGCCGCTCAGGAAGCGGCCAACGGATTTCGCCAGCAGTGAATCCCGGAGGTAAATGCCACGTAAAAGACGGTGGCTGGCCGGAGTCGCCGGGATTAATCCAATAAATGTGCCAGCCTTTTTCCAACATGAAGTGAACGCCCAGTTGCAGGTCTTTTCCTGGACTGACGGCGACTTGCCGGGCAAGCAATTCCACCTTCGCGTGTTGAGCGCTGCCCTGCTGTGCAATTGCTGCCCCAATCATCAGCGGCAGAAGAACAAGTATCGCGGAACATAGGCGTGTAATCGCGACCACAACAGTATCTTACGCGGAGATGCTTCTACTTCTGGGTATCATCGAACGAATCCTCGCTTACGGGATCTGGAATAGTTGATGGAGGGTCGCTCGTTGGGAATGAGTCGGCCAGTGTTTTGTCCATCATCTTCTCGCGCAATTCCTGCTCGTCCTTAACAGGACGATCTTCTGGATCGCGCAATTCGTAACAATCATCGGGATCTCTGTCCTGCATTTCATTCATCACAATCGAGTTGGATGCCCGAGCGGCATTTCATTGATGCATCCCATTGACATGGCCGTCTAGGACACGCCTGCGCGATCGACTTCACATAGAAGGAAAAAGCGCCGGTCAAGACCGGCGCTCGATTCAAACAAAGGTTGCGGTTGGAGTTTACGGCAGCACGTATTTCAGATCGATTTTCTGCATGAACATGTGAGCGTTCTTTGGTGCGGTCGCCAGGTGCGCCCAGGGATCGCGTGTGGTATAGCTGGAATCGCTGTTCAGAACCAGAGCGCCGAACTGCGGGTTTTTCCAAAGAGTATGGGCAATAATCAAAAAGCCTTCTTGAATTGACCTGTTGTTGGTGTTGGCTGAAGTGGGCCCGCCGTAGCCGATGAACGGCTTAGCCGGTGTGGTAGCGGTCACATCAGGGAAGAAGTTACGCCCATAGTAGATACCGCCGTAGTAGGCGCCAATCTGCGTCTTGGACGTGATTTGCCATTCGGCCCCGCCATAACCCGAACCGGCATGAACCATGGAAGCTTCTGCCGTGAAGGTGCCTGGACCGGTGGCAATTGGCGCCACAACGAATTGTGGCCCAAAGCCGATGAAGTAACGGCCTACACCATCCCCGTACATGCCGTAACCCAGCACACGGAATTTCTTGGTTAGGGAGAGACCAGCTCCGCCGAAACCTCCGGCGCCAATCGCTGTACTTTTGGTGAATGGTCCGGTGCTTGGGGCGCCGGGGCTCGGAACAGCAATTCTCGCCGAGGTGATCAGGCCACCTGCTTCGAGGTGCAGCTTACGACCGGTCGAGCCGGAATCGAGGGCAAACTTGGTGACGATGTCCGGGAACAGGTTGGGCACGCCCTGAGTCACAGAGCCGTCAACCTGGGTGCCCAGAACGCCGGAAAAGGCGGCGGGCAAGATCACGGAGGTGGGCGCGAGCTGTTGCGGATTGTCTATCGACAGCGCCCAGGAGAAGCGATCGTTTGGTTTTACTGCGATCCGGAACTGGGCATCACGCGAGTACATTACGCCTACGGCGATGTTGCCGTCAGTACTCATCGTCGTGTCCAGATCGGAGGGTGCAGCCCCGACGCCGACTTTGTTCGGCGTCATTAGACCCCAGGCTTGTCCAGCCGTGAATTCCCAGATCCCGCGTCCCAACTGCAGATAATACAAGCGCAGACGCAGCGTATGGGGATTGGTGGTGACAAAAACATTACCAGCATCGTTGCCGTTGAAGTCGCTTTCAATGTAGCCGTTAATCTTGTTCTCACCGAATTTGCCCGCCACCTTCAAGTTGAAGCGCGAGTATTGCGCGCTGGAACGGAACTCCGTCAGATGCCCTGCCGCTGTGTTGCTGAAGGGAATGGCGTTGAAGCCGGTTGAAACCGCGCTGCCGGTGTTGGTGGTACGGAAGATATTGGTGAAATCCACAAAGCCGCCGGGTGTAAAGTCTGCGCCGCCGATGCGGAATGAAAGCGGAGATTCTTTCGGCTTTTCTGTTTCCTGCACGACAGTGGCTTTTACGGGCACCGCGGTTGTGTGCATGGAAGCATCGGCCATGTGAGGTGTGCCAGACGTCTTAGTTTCCAGTTGCTGTTCCAGAGTCTGGATCTGTTGTTGTTGCTGGGAAATTTGTTTTTGCTGCTGGCTGATCGCTTCGCGCAACGCTTTCAGCTCATCTGCAACTGACCCAGTCCCGGCAGAGCCGCTATTCGTTGCGGTTGCCTGGCCCATTGCCAGCCCAGAGGCCAGCACCACGAAACACATCTTCTCTAACAATCTCATTGAGATTTTTCTCCTCTGCTTCTTCGACGTTTATCGGCCCATCAAGGTGATAAATTCCGGTCCCCTGGTCTTTCGCAACTCAGGAACCAAATGGTGGCTTGAACTCGCGTGACAATTTCACACCATAATTGCTTACTTGTACATACTTATGTACAAGGGAATGCAACACTTTAGTGATGGGGTACAAGCTTCCAAATTTGGAAGAAAATGAGGTTGGGAATCTTAAACTTAATAGATTCTTAGCCTAAGCAGAAAAGTCGCGGCCCGGAAGAGCAGAGAACCGAACCGCGTGAAAATTCATCGCCTTTTAATATCTGCGGCACGGACCGCTCCCCCGTCACCTGAAATGTCGCTATATGAGAATGCATTGGCCACGTTGGGATAAGGCTCTCCGCCAAGTTCGACATAAGGAAAAATCAAATAATTGACGCGATCACCATGTTGGGATGGGCTCAGTTGCAGGTCGCGTCCAACGCTGAACTGCACGCGATTTACGTCATGCGCGCCAAAGAAGTAATCTTTTTTTGCCTGGTGCTTCCACGCTTCTGAAATGTCCACCGGGAACCAGCCGCGCTCGCGGGTATAAAACTCCGCCCAGCAGTGGTATCCGGCAATCTCGCCTGAACTTTGGTCTTCCGGCAATGACAATCCCATTTCAAACCGCGCGGGGATCTTCTGCGAACGGGCCATGGAGATAAAGACCGAATGGAAGTCCGTGCAGTTTCCGTGTTTGGCGTCACAAGCCCATAACGTATCGCCGCGACCCCAGCCGGTTCCGGTCTTGTCATATTTCATGGTCGAGAAGGTGTAATCGTAGAAGGCGCGGCCTTTCTCCAAATCAGACATGCCCGGCTTTACCTGCGCGGCGGCGAGTTCGGCAGGCTTCCCCGTAATCGGCACCAGCTTGTCTGCCTGCAAGAACCGACGAAGGTCTTTCTGCGATGCCGGCTGTTTGAGCGACGCCGCGGCCAGATGCTCCAGCCGAACCACATCGTATTTCACGGTAAAGTGATATTCGGGCTCGGTGGCTTTGTCCGTGTGGGCATAAAACATCTTGTTGCCGTACTCAGGCTCGGTGGTCTCTTTGAGCGATAGATCGCCGCTTTTCGAAAGGACCTTCACCTGTTGGAAATGATCGGATTGGGCCATGGGAAACCAGACATCGAGCGGCTTGCCGGGATCGGTAATGCGAACCGTGAAAGAGTAATTCAGCTCAAAGTGGCGCGACTTGCTCTGGGCAAGGGCGCAAACAGCGCCTAACAGCAAAAGCGAGACGGCAGAAATTCCGCGCAGCATGGAACGAAACATGGAGATTCTTCCTTTCAGCATTTTTCAGAGATGAGGGTAGAGAACGTCCGACCGGAGGTTTGGTGGACTACCGTCAAGTAAAGCCGTGAAAGAAGCGGGACATTTCGGAAGAAATTGTACGCCTGGGGAATGGCGGTTGGCAAAAAGAACAAAAGCTTTGAAACGCGGAGGAACAGAGGAAACGGAGAAAGGCGAAATTACCAACAACGCCGAAATTGCCAGATAATCCAAATTGATTGAATGTCAGCGCTGGCAACAGTTGTCCTTTACTCCTCTGCTTCCTCCTTTCCTCTGTGTTTCAAAGGTGTATGGGTTATTCCGCTTTGGCCACAAATTCCCCCGTCTCAACCTTCCCTGCACGCTTTACCTGCACAAAAATTCGATAGTCGCCGGGCTTGGGGAAGCCATACGGGAACGAAACTTCAGCAGAAGACGGTTCATGGTCCATGCTTTCCATCTTTGCTTTTGCGCCGCCGCCTTCCGCCAAGTTCACTGCAGCCATTGACACCGAACCTGCCGGATGCACATGCGCGAAGACATTCCCATCTGTGCTAATGAAAGCCGCGTGCGCAGCCATGCCCATGTAGGGCTCAAGATCAGTGGCGGGCTTGCCGTTTTTATCTTCCACACGAAATCGGAACCAGTAAGGCTGATTGGCTTTAAAGGCACGGTCTTTGATAGAACGATCTTTGGAAGAAAGGTCATCACGCTGCCAAACCATGCGATAGCCGCCTGAAAGCTGCGCGACTCTATCAGCGGGAGCCAGATCAGTTGCTCCGGCATCGTCGCCGCTGAGCGGCTCACCCGTGACGGCGGGCAGGTTTACGATGGCAACCTGCGTTTCCGGAAAGCCCGTATGGTGGACGATGTCGGCATAAAGCTTGTACTGCCCTTCCGGCATAATAGGCAGGTTCACGGCAAAATCGCCGGGCTGGGTCTGATCAGGATGGAGATGCCAGAACGCTTTCATGTCCGGCATGCGCACAACAAATAGATGCATGAGATGGCCGTGGTCTGGGATGAGGTCATCCAGGCGGATGCGGTCCGGCTGCTCAGTGCGGAAGCGCGTTGGCTCAGCCTCATTGGGATTATCAAGATGCAGGCGCAGCAGGCTGCCTCCTGTTAACGAAGGCTGCATGCTCGGAATCCGGTAATTGAGCCGACCATTCGCGCTGGCTTCATTTCCCCACCACTGATTGCCAAGAATGAACGCAGCCAGCACGATTGCTATGGCGACTGCCAGGCCGATGCGACCGCGGCGTTTCTGCGCCGGAGCAGGGCGTTCACCCGCATTCAATTCTGCGTCGCGCGTGGCCGCAAAGATGATGCCGATTAACCCAGCCGCCAAAGCCAGTCCCAAAATCGCCAACAATATCCCCAGCCCGGCGTGCATTGGCTGTGAACTGGTGGAGACAGCAGGGAGAGGCACGTCGAGCTGGGCAACACCTTTTTGTCCCGTGACCTGGACTTGTACTTTCCACGAACCGCGCACCATGATCCACAAGCTGCCGGTAAAAAGTTGGGGATCGTCGGTTGAGCGTTTAGCTGGATCAGGCAGCGGAGCGATCTTTGCTCCAACGCCGATCATGCGGAGCGGCAGAATTTTGATTTCGCCTACATCATTCGACACGCTGCGAATCTGTACCTGCGCCACTCCCGGCACCACAGCAGGCGGACGCAACGTAACCAGCAAATGGTAAGGGCCTGCATAGCCGTCAAAGTAAACGTCAGGGCTGTTGACGTGGGCGGTTCCGGCCAGCGGCAAAAACAAAATGCAGACAAATGGAAGAAATCTCTTCAGCAAACTTTACTCCTCTGAACTTGCTCGAACCTGCGCTTATCGCCTGGTTGTAATCCGATTTCCGATCACGGGGATCACGTGCGATGTCGGCGATCACGGCGATTCTTACCGTCTCACCTTCTTCAACCAGTTGCCCCAGTAAATCCCAATCCACATACTGACCACCGAGAATAGAAATCCCAAACCCATGTTGCGCCAGAACTCGGCTGGTGTCCGTTCCCAGGGAACAAAGACGTGGTTCACCGTGGGCGAAGTCGGCAGCGCGAAGTATGGAAAATCGGTGGTAGAGAAGAACCTGTTCCGCGCCAGCGAAGACATAAGGAACGTGGCAAACGGCCATTCGACGGCGATCAGAATCGCCAGAAAGGCCACGCCGCCGAAGACGGCGTACTGCCACTTGGGAGCGTCTTTGAATAGCGGCAACAGCAAATCGAGAAAGAACGCCGGGACGATCAGCAAAATCGGAAACGGCAGCGGCACCATGTGCGTGATGTTTTGATACACCGGCCCAAGCTTTGGCTGCGCGGCAAAGAGCGGGAGCACCCACATGAGAATCAGCACAAAAGCCGAGTAAATGCCCGTCATGATGGTGCGCGCCCAGCGATGTCCGGCGACGCCGCGCCAGCCCTTCCAGCAAAAGGAGCGTACCAATTCCCATGACCATGTAGGAAATTGCGCTGTGCAGCAGGACGCGGTTGGTATATTCCAGTTTGAGCGTCATGGTTTGGATCACAATGAAGCCGCCCATTAGCATCAGGATGCGCTGCAACTTCATGCGCTGCTCGCCGTCAGCGCGGTTTAGGTAGGAAGCGCCGAGAATCGCGCCGCCCCACATGATCCCTGCAATACCGAGCGCCAAGAGCATGTGCGGAGGACTGATTATCTTTACGTCCAGCCCGTAAGCTTCATGCCACCAGTTATCGAAAGGCGCGGAAGTCAACATCGCGCCGCCGCCCCACGCGGAGATGAATGCCCCCAGCGGCGCGCGAAAGCCCAGGACATTTACAGAGTTGCTACGCTCTTGGGTGTCGCCGCCAAAAGTCGTGCGCATGATGACCCACGCCGAACCAAAAGCGCCCAGCACGGCGCCAAACTGGATCAGCAGATGGGCCGGCGTCCAGAAGCTGTCACGGCCAATGGTTTCATGCCAGGAAATGTCCCAGTAAAGCCCTGTGGAAATACACATGGACGCAATCACGTTGGCCCAGACCAGCCAGGGCACGGACTCCACCCGGGACGAGATGGTTGGCGTGCTTATGCTTGAAGCAGCAGTAATGGTGCTCATATGCGCCCCTTCAGCGAAATTGTGCGCTTGAAAGAAGTGGACTACAGGATACACTGAATGGCCATTCAGTCTAAAGAGGGATCAGGAGGCTCCATCTTTTCCGCCATTTCCAGCATTTTGGTTACGCTGTTCCAGTTGCGACCAGTGCCGGAAGTCCCCAGCGCACGCTCAATTGCGGCCGATGGGAATTTGGAGCGCCCCTGGCCGTTGGGGAAGTAGATATACGTTTCACGTCCGATGAGGTGCATCTCTTCCGGGCCTATTTTGATGGCCAGCGCTTTCTCGCGACCTTGCTTGCCGGGATCGCTAGCAAGAAAGTTCACCAGCAGCTTGCCGGGCTCGATGTCCTTGCGTCTGGCGAACGGGTTCCGAGCAACCACCCCTTGCAATTCGGCCATGGTGCGCAGCATCACGCCGGGCCGGAAGCCAAAGGTCTTTTCGATAGCGTCCTGGATTCGGTTGCCAAGTTTCGCCAGGTCTTTTTCGCTGCTGCTGAAGATAACGTTTCCGCTCTGGACATAGGTCTGCGGGTCTTTCAGTTTCAGGGACACGCAGAGCGCCTTGAGCGCGTCCATTTTGATTTTGTTGTGGCCGCCGACGTTCACGCCGCGCAGCATGCAGATGATTACGGGCATAGGTAAACCTACCACGGAGGCGCGGAGACGCGGAGAAAAGAAGTTTTGCCGCAGACTTCCGCAGACAAACGCTGATGGAAAGTAATTATGAAGAGTTGAAAAGGCAAATCTCAGTACGGGCAGCAGCGTCGCCAGACAGGCACAAACAAATACACTTCCCGTCGGAAAGTCTTGTACTGCACAATGGTTTGATTCCTCTCGACTGGAAGGACTTTTGATGAAGACGATAAAGAAACTGTCGCGGGCATTGTGCCTATGCGTATGTCTTTTCGCCGCGACTCTTGCCGTTGGTCAGGCAAAGAAAGCGGCACCCGTCAGCAGCGTGACTTCCACTGCGGCAAAAATTTGCGCCGATCCTTACGCCGTGAGTGAATCGGCGGATGGCTGGCCGGAAGGGCCGGTCACCATACTTTTCCATCGTGAAAAGAGCAAAGCGCCGTGGGCCCACAATCCGGCGATCCGCGTTTCCGGGCTGGAGGCCGCCACACCGGCCAGCGCGCACACGGTGGTTTGCGTGGAAGAGTTACAGATAGAAATGGGGCACTACGATTCCGGCGAGCCTGGTTATGTTCCCTCATGGACCACAATCCTGGTGCGTTTATCTGACCGCAAGGTCTATTTCACGGGCCGCTCTTTGGATGGAGAGATGCCTCCTCAGATGAAGTACAATCGCGGCGCGGGCGTGGGGAAGCCTCCGACCGAAGCATTTGTACGCTGGATGCGCCTGATCTTCCAGCAGAAGGCCGCTCGCTTTAAGCTGCGGCTGAAGACGAAGGAATACGACGAAGTCTCAGGAATAGATTTCTCCGGCAATGGCAGCCGGCTGGCGGTGGCGCAAGCGTCGCGCAGTTCCAGCAGCGGCCCAACTCCACCTTCTCCGATTACGGTCTTTGATCTTGCAACCGCGCAGCCCGTGGCCAACATGCACGCGGACTACTCCACAAGCGAGATTGCGCTTTCTAAGTCAGGAAGCACGGTTGCCACGAACCGATATGGCGGCGTAGAAATCTGGGACGTTGCCACAGCCAAGCTCGCGCATAAGCTGGAGACCAGCCATGTGACTTCCCTGGCATTTGGCCCCGATGACACGCTGGGCGTGGCGGGAGATGAAAAGGCCGCCCTTTGGGATGTGAGCGGAAATCGCACCGTGCGTTCGGGCAGCGGTTCGATTATCGAATTGTCGCCGGAAGGCGGGTGGCTGGTGATGGCAAAATCAGCAAACGGATTTACTGTGCGCGAACTGGAATCGGGGCGTGAGCTGGGAAATTTCCCCAGCGTTTGCGGCGATACGTACAAATGCGTGCCTTCGCGCGATGGCAAAATGATGGTGCGATGGTCCCCATCGGGTGAGGCAATCTATTCGACCGGCAACGGCGACGGAAGACCTCTTGGCCTGCCCAGCCTTAGCGTTGCGCTTGTGTATGCCGCCGCGCCAACGCGCGATGGCTTTGTGGTCGCCAATAGTGAAGGCATTGCCGGAATCGTTTCTCCCGATTCAGCAGAGCCTCGCGCCTTTGCCACCGACCTGGGCAGCATCAAGGCCATCGCGGTTTCACGCGACGGCAAGCTGATTGCGCTGGGCGACAGCAGCGGCACGGTGGAGATTTGGGAGCTGCGGTGAGGGCAAGTCATCGGGCCACAGATTTGCGCGGATAGAGGCTGATAGACGTCTAGCCCAGAATGGACGCGAAAACGCGAATTGGTTGATTGCTCTCTTCCTGTCATTTGCAAAATTCTCCTCAAACGTTCTTAGAGGAGCTATTGAAGAATCGGCTTCCTCGTGCGAACCACCTGAGGCAGCATGGCGCGATATGCATCCTCTGTATCCTTCCACTTGCCCTCGGTCGGGACGACAGAGTTATCAGCCGTTGCCACGGTCGGGCATGCCGCTACCGGCCGAATCGGCGCGCACAAGCCCTTCATCAGCTTGGCGAATTCGTTGAGGTTCAGCGACTGTGCTCCGTCTGACAGTGCGCGCTCCGGACAAGGATGCACTTCAATGATCAATCCATCTGCACCGATGGCAAGTGCAGCGCGGCTGGCAGGAGCAATCAGCTCGCGTTTGCCAGTGCCGTGCGAGGGATCGGCGATCACGGGCAGATGCGAAAGTTCACGAACCAGCGCCACTGCGGCAAGATCGAGCGTGTTGCGCGTCATCTCGCTTTCAAAGGTCTTGATGCCGCGTTCGCAGAGCACTACATTGTCATTGCCGCCAGCCAGCAGATATTCCGCCGCCAGCAGCCATTCTTTTACGCTGGCGGAAGGGCCGCGCTTAAGCAGGACTGGCTTTTTGGCCTTGGCCAGATGGCGCAGCAGATCATAATTCTGCATGTTGCGCGCGCCCACCTGAAGCATATCAGCATGGTCACAGATGAGCTGAATGTCGTTGGTGCTCATCACCTCTGTGACCACGGGAAGACCAACTTCTTCACGGACTTCTCGCAGCAGGCGCAGCGCTTCAATCCCAAGCCCCTGGAAATCATAGGGAGAGGTGCGCGGCTTGTAAGCTCCGCCGCGCAGCAGCGTAGCGCCAGCGGCCTTGATGGCTCGCGCGGTGGAAAAAAGCTGATCGCGCGATTCCACCGAGCAAGGCCCGGCAATTACCACGGCTTCTTCTCCTCCGATAATGACGCCGCCCACGTCAACCTGCGTGCGTCCGCTCTTGGTCTGCTTGCTCACCAGCTTGAATGGGTGCGCGATGGGCACAACATCTTCCACGCCGGGCGCGGCCTTGAGCGCCTCCAGCGCGATGCGGTTGCCGCCGGCGCCGACCGCGGCCACAATGGCGCGCTCCGCGCCGCGCGTAACATGCGGCTGAAACCCGCATTCGATAACCCGTTCAATTACGTGTTGAAGTTCCGCTTCCGACGAACCTGCTGCCATATTGATGACCATGAAAAGTACTCCCTTATTAGCTGCTAGCCACTAGCTTCTAGCCGCTCGCTCTTGGCTTTTGGCTATTGGCTCAGAATCAAAATTCTTCTTTCACGAACTAGAGCAGAAGAGATAATCCGCATCGTGTTTTTCAAGAGCTAAAGCGCTTCAATCTGAACTCTTTATGGCATGCGTCAACGCGTGCCCTGATACAAACCGGTCGAGGCGACCGAATTTATGGAAATCACTTTCTCTTCTCGGAAGGCAAGTGCTGATCCCCAGCAGTTCCTGAAGATGGTAGGGCTTCCTCCCCTTCGGCAAAGCTCGGTCGGGATTTCAGAACAGCCTGCATGCGTTGTGTCCCAAGCCGGCGAGTCTCGCGGATGATGCCAGCGAAAATGTCCGTGACGCTTTGCTGGTCGAGAGGGCCAGTGTTCTTTTCCACCACGCGGGCAAGCACTTGCCGCTCTCGATTGCCGTCATAAGCCGGTAGCCCCGAGGCCACTTTGATCGAAGCAATCTCACAGGCGATGGCGGCACGCTGGTTGACCAGGCGAAGCAGGTCGGCATCGAGCGTGTCAATCTGGCGGCGGCAGTCATCGAGCGTTTTGTGGCCGTTCACGGTTGGCTGATCGGTTTGCTGATTCACGTTGGTAAAGCTCCCTGAAAAGCAAAAACCGCGACCCTTTGGGGATCGCGGCTTGCGGTGATTTATGATGACTAACTTCTTATTGCATTGTCAGCACAGATCCGCGTGGCCGCTACCCGTAAAGTGGTAGCGGTAAGTAAACGCGAAGGTAAACCGGCTGGCGTGCATGCTGAGCGGATAGTAGTCTAGAATTTTGGGTGTTGTCAAGAAAGTTAATGAAAACAACCATTAGTTTTAGCTCTTAGCCTTTAGCCAGGGCGGTGTCACTTTAAGCACTCACCGGCTAAGGCCCAGAGCTAAAGGCTAAACATGAGCAAAACTGTTGATTCTAAAACCCCTGATTCTAAAGGCGCAGCCAGGGACGCAAAGGCGGCTGACGATTGGCAGACCTATGTAGAAGACTTCCGGCGCGCCGGGCATGAAACCGTGGATTGGATTGCCCAGTACCTGACGAACGGGTCGCGCTCTGCCTTGGCTGGCGCAGACCAAACCGGGCGAGCTGCTGGACGCTCTCCCGAAAATCGGCGCCGGGAAAGGCGAACCCTTTGAGGCGATCCTGCGTCACTTTTACCGACTGGTGATGCCGGCGGTTACGCAGTGGAACCATCCACGTTTCTTTGCTCGCCAGGAAACGGTCGAACGTAGATTTCGTTGCGGCCCGACACGTTCGACTCGTACGCGATCCAGCGGCCGTCGGGCGAGAACACCCCACCAGCTTCGATGTGTGGCGTCGCCAGAAAGTTTCGCCGGCTTGCGGTCGCCTGTGAGAGGCACCGTCCACAGGTCACTGTCCGTGGCGGACCTCAACATTCTGGTGTAGACGACGAAGCGGTCGTCGGGCGACCAGTCCGGGGCGGCAAGCATGGCGTCATCCGATTTCACCAACAGCTGCCGCTCGCCGCTGCCATTGGACGGGCGGACGAACAGACTGAGAGAAACTCCCAGATCGGTGCGGGTTGGAGTTGAACGCGACGTGCTTTCCGTCGCGCGACCAGGCCGGGTCGAAGTCCCATGGCGGGTCGTCGGTCAGGCGTGTGGCTCTCCCGGCGTGGTCGAGATCGATGAGCCAGAGGTCGACCTGCGACCCGCCGCCGATCTCGAGCCTTTGTGAAACGGCCACCTGCCGTTCGTCCGGGCTCAGATCGAGATTGAAGAACACCCCCGGATCGCCTGCCCTGCCAAATATTTTTCCATGCCGGTCCACCCACGTCAATTCCGATAGTGTTCTCGCTGTTCGGCTGTACGCGTAGCCCTGTCGCGGAGACGGAGAACATCCCGCGTTGCAAGGGAGGGTCGAGGCGGTCTGCGCACCGAGAGACACGGGGGCACCCTTGGGCTGGCGGGCGTCGGCGTCGAACGGCTGCGCCACGAGGGTTCCACCGCGCACGAAGAAGATAGGCCCGCTGCATAGACGCCATGCGACTCGAATGGCCCGAGCCGAACGGTCTCGGCTGACGCGAGCGATCCGATACGCAGTTCCCCGCCGTCAGGCCCTGGGCGAGGTAAAGAAAGTGTTGACCGTCCGGGAGAAACGAGGGCCACCGATGCGCGGTATCCGTCTTGTCAAAAGCCGTGACCGGCGTTGGAGTCCCGCCGTGTGCATCAACCCGCTGCAGCGGAGTGTCGTTCAGCGAGAACACGATCACGTCATTTCCGTTCCACTGGACCAGAGGGTCTGGACGTCGAAAAACCAGCACGAAAATCTGCAGGTGATTGGCGCCGAGGCATTCCGCCGCCCGCTGGCGCGCAATCGGCGCGCGCCACACGCCCGCCGTCGTGTTGATGGCACGATGAAGAACGTGCCCCAGAAGATCAGGAAGTATTTCGACAGCTCGCCGATCCCGAACCAGATGACCGCAATCGGGATCATCGCCGTCGGCGAAAGATAGCGCAGCAGTTCCAAGATCGGGTCGAGTAGATCGTGCATGAGGCGGATTCGCCCAAGCAGCACGCCGATGACGACCCCGGCCACCGAGCCGGTGACGAAGCCCACCAGTACCCTGACATGCTGATGGTGACATCGCCGAGGATCTCGCCACTGGTGAGCATCGGAATGGCCGTGCGGATCACCACGAGCGGTGGCGGAATCAGGAACGGATTGAACAAGCACGCTCGACAGAAATTGCCAGATGACAAAAGCGAGCACGAGCGAGGCGAGCGTCAGCAGTGCGTGCGAAGTGCCGGAGCCGAGCCGCCGGCGCGAGTGCCAGGCCGGCGTCCGGCGCCGCGGGCTTGGTGAGGCCTGTTGCCGTGTCGGGAAGGGTCAAGGCCTCAACCTTCCTTGCTCTCGATCGCCCTCAGGCATGTTCGGCCACGCGCGCCAGGTCGGGTGCCAGCAGCGCCTCGATTTCGTTGAACAGCTGCGCGACCTTCGGATTGGTCAGATCGCGCGGACGCGGCAGGTCGATGTCGATCAGCCGCGTGATCTTCGATCCCGGCCCGAACGACATGACGCCGATCCGGTCGGCCAGCGATATCGCCTCGGCGATGTCGTGGGTCACGAACACGATGGTCTTGCGGGTGCGCTGCCAGATCTCGAGCAGAACCGAGTGCATATGCCGGCGCGTCAGCGCATCGAGCGCGCCGAACGGCTCGTCCATCAGCAGCACTTCCGGCTCGACCGCGAGCGCGCGCGCGATCTGCAGGCGCTGGCGCATGCCGCCGGAAAGCTCGGCGGGAAATTTCGTGCGGTGGGTGTCGAGCCCCACCATGCGCAGATACCTGTCGATGATCGCCGGCCATTCGGTTTCGGCACCTTGCGCACGCGCAGGCCGAAGCGCACGTTCTCCTCGACGGTGAGCCAGGGCAGCAGCGCCGAGCCGGCGTCCTGGAAGAACATCACGCGGTCGCGCCCGGCGCCGCGTGACCGGCGCGCCTCGGACGGCACGGTGCCCTCGGTCGACGGGCTCGAAGCCGGCGAGAATATTGAGCAGCGTCGATTTGCCGCAGCCCGAAGGGCCGAGCAGGCAGAGGAATTCGCCGTCCGGAATTGTCAGTGATACATTTTCAAGCGCGACATAGGTGCCGCGCGACGATTCGAACACCTTGCGGACATTGCTGACGCGTAACAATCTTGCCTCCGGTCGAAAGCAAGGCGCATCCACCGCATCCCAACGTTAGGGTTGGCGATACCTCAAGTCAAACACCCGTGCATTGCGCGAGCGCTCGAGCGGGCAATTTTTTGGTATACAAACTGGCGTTGCAGCGCACCCGGCACGGCTGCGATGCGCCAGCCTCGCACTGGACACGCGATAGCTCGCTTTGTCATCTTTGCTGCGGCAAAAATCACAAATGGCTGGGAGTGTGTAGATGTCCGACGTGAAACCCATTGCGCCGGTCCGCATCGGCCATACCGATATCATTATGCGCACGGGCATGCGCGCGGGCTCTTGGCTGTTTTTCACCGGCCATGAAGCCAGCGATTTCGAGCACGGCATTGCCGCGGAAGTCGCCGGCAAGCCGGGGCTGCCGCTCGGCGGCGCAGCCGCGCTATCTGCGCGAAGGCAAATTCATCTTCGACCGATTCGCAAAGCTGATCGCCGCGGAAGGCGGCAACCTTCGCCACATCGTGCGCGTCGACCAGTATTATCCGCGCGCCGAATGCGTGAATCCCGTATCAGCGTGCCCGCAAGACGCTGCTGGGCGATTATGTCCCGCCGAGCACGTCGGTCCTGATGGAGGAATTGCTCACCGTCGGCGCCAACATGAATGTGTCGCTGCTTGCGGTTCTGCCGGGCGAAGGGCGGGAGCCGAAAGCGGCGCGCGCCGACGGCGTGCCGGTGCCGCAGCATTCGGGATTCATCGCTTCGCTGGTATGCGGCGATTATGTCTTCGTCGCCGGGCAGATGCCGAACAACGAGGCGATGACCGGCCTCGATCCGAAAGCCTATCGTCCGCCCAACGCGGTCTGGAACGGCACCGACATTCGCCTGCAGACGGAATTTCTCATCAGCGTCGCGTCTCAAGCCGGGCTGGAAGCCGGCGGCAGCTCGCTCAAGAACGCAATCAAGGCGCAGGTCTATCTCACCGATATCAACGACCTGCCCGAATTCATGGACGTCTGGAACAGCCATTTCGCCGACAATCCCTGCGCGCTGACCGTGGTGGCGACCAAGGGCCTGGCGCTGCTGGAGTCCAAGATCGAGATCAATATTTTCGGCGTGCGCGACAACGGCAAGATCAAGAAGCAGATCATCGATCACAAGGCGTCGGCGCGATGCGGCTTGGCCCGGCAGCGGTGGGCGCCGGCGATCTGCTGTGCCTGTCCGCGCTCTATGCGGCCGACGGCGAGGGCGCGCTTCCCGCGGCGCGGGCCTCGGCGGGCCTGCGTTATCTCGGCGCGCCGCGTTCAGCATCAGATGCGCGCGATCCTCGGCGCGGCCGAGGAAATCTGCAAGGCCGGCGGCACGTCGCTCGCCAATGTCGTGCGCGCGCATCACTTCGTCGGCGATCTCAACGTGGTCTATCCGGCGCTGCGCATCTGGCAGGAGAAACTCTCCGGTGCGCCGATCCCGTTCGGCGCGGTACGCACGCCGATGGCAATTCCCGGCTGCGACATCGTCATGGATATGTGGGCGTATAACCCGCACGCGGCGTAGGGATGGTTCAGGGCACCGCGGTAAGACGTGGGTGGCCGGCATAATCGGCGACCTCACCCTTTCGCCACGGCAATCTCCAGCGGGAAATCGTCCACCACCTCATGGCCACTGTCGGTGACAATGAAAGTGTGGCCGAGGAAGATGCCGAACATCCCATCCGCGGTGATCGGGTTCGGCTCCGCCATGATCACCATGCCGGGCTTGAGCACCTGCTCGAACGCCTCCGCCGCCACGTGTTCGGCCACCACATGCGGCTTGTCGGTGACGAGGTCGATGCCGTGACACTGCGTCGGGCGCGACTGGTAGCCCTTGTCGCGGAAGAATTTGCTCGCCGTGCGCATGGCTCTCGACCGGCTTGCCCGGCGCGATCTCGGCGATGATGCGCTCGTAACCGGGCAGCGTGATCTCGTTCCAGAACTGCTTCACCATCTCGGTCGGCTCGCCGAGGCAGATGGGCGAGCCGATCTGCGCGGTATAGCCGCGATAACCGGCAGCTAGCTCCATGTTGATGATGTCGCCTTTTTTCAGCACGCGCGCCGACGGCCGCGGATTACCAAAAACCATGGCCGGGTTCGCCATCGGCGTTGAGCCGATGATGAGGAAGTCGATGTCGCCGCCGCCTTCGAGGATGGCGGCGCCCGCTGCCGCGCGCAGCTCATATTCCTTGATGCCCGGCCGTGCCCGCGCCACCATCGCGTCCATGGCGTTCTTGCACAGCACGCCCGCCTTGCGCACGCAGTCGAGCTCCTCGGCGCTGTGGATCGAAAGCAGCTCGTGCAGGAAGCCCTTGGTGAAGATCAGCTCGGCGTCCGGCAAGTTCTCGCGCAGCACATTGTATTGGTTGACCGGCAGGTAATCCGCGTGGCGCGGGTCGATCTCCATCAGGCCGATGCGGCCGCGCTCGAGCTTCAGCTCGCGAATGCGTTCGACCATGATATCGGCGTAGCGGCCGTTGCGGCTATGGCGCACGTCCTGCACCGCGACAGCCACGTGCCGCCGCACGGCTTCGGCATGCGTGCCGCCCATCGAATAGATCAGCGTCGGCTCGCCCTCGAGCGGCACCAGCACATAGCTTGCAAGCGCGTGCCATTCCCAGTGCCCGGTGAGCCACAGCATGCCGCCGCCGAAGCTCCAGTGGCTCGGGCCGCCGGGCACGATCACCACGTCGAGCTTCTCCTCGCGCATCTTCGCGCGCAGCGCGGCATAGCGCCGGGCATATTCGGCCTTGGAGAACTGCTCCCAGACCGCGTCGCGGTAATAGGGCGTGTCGCGCATGTTGGCGAACGGCAGCGACTGGTCGAGTTTGGTGCGCACGATATCCCACGGCTGCGGGCCGATGCGCGGTGGCGTGATGGTCATTGGAGGAGTCCTTGCGAAGTGAACGCGAATGCGTGTAGCGAAGGCAGGAATGACGCAATCTCTCCTTCCGCGTTCCCGCGAAAGCGGGAAAGATAACACCGACTTCATCCGTCATGCCCGCGCTTGTCGCGGGCAACCGGCGCCTTTAATCGATCGGCTTGATGTCGGCCTTCTTGGCGAGTTCAAGGGTCGCGGCCATGTCGTCGGCGAAGAATTTGCCGAACTCCTCGACGCTCATCTGCGCCGGCTCGACGCCGAGCTTGGTGAGCTTCTCCTGCACGGCGGGATTCTTCATCGCTTTAAGCGTCGCGTCATGTAGCTTCTGCACGACGTCGCGTGGCGTCTTGGCCGGCGCCGAGATGCCGTTCCAGAAGCGAAACACCGCGCCGGGATAGCCGGCTTCCACCACCGACGGCACTTTCGGCAGGAGGGGCGCTCGCGCCGGCGCACTCACCGCCACCACCACGAGTTTTCGTTGTGCAGGGCCGAGGCCGCCGCTGCGAGCGGAATGAAGTAGAAGTCGATGCGTCCCGCCATCACCTCGGTGAGCCCGCCCTCGCGGAACGGGACATGGCGCACATCGATGCCGGCGGCGAGGCGGAAGCGCTCGGCCGCCATGTGTGAGGACGAGCCGATGCCGGCCGAAGCAAAGGTAATGGTGCCGGGCTTGGCCTTCGCCGCATTGACGAGGTCGGCAACCGTCTTGAAGCCGCTCGCCTTCGACACGATCAGCACATTCGGCGAGATGCCGATGAGCGCGACCGGGATGAAATCCTTCGCCGGATCATAGGGCAGCGACTTGTGCAGCACGCGCTCGGTCGCCATCGACGACGAGCTTGTCACCAGCGTGTAGCCGTCGGGCGGCTGCCTTCGCCACCGTGGAGAAACCAAGACTGCCGCCGGCGCCGGGCCGCGTCTCGATCACGATCGCCTGGCCGATCTCGCGCGAGACTTCGTCGAGCACCACACGGCTCACGGTATCGGAGGCGCTGCCGGCAGGGTAAGGGCTGATCACGCGGATCGCGCGCGTCGGGTAGTCTTCGGCAAGCGCGGGTGCGCAGGGCACAACCTGCGCGGCCGCCGCGAGGAGAAGAAGCGCCGGGAGAGAAAGGTGCGGTCGCGCAGACAGACTGGCGCCGCCGGCGATCGAAATTCATGCGATACTGCGCTCATGGTTCGCTCCCACTGTTGCTGATGTCGCGATTTCCATCGCACAGGCGGCGGGGCATTGGCAATTGTGGCCCGCCGCGGCCGCCGCCCGGCCCGCATTCCAGCCGTATTCCGCCCCTCAGTCGCGAATAGGGTTCTTTTAACCTTCCGCAACCATCATCCCGGTACCGCATACGAATCCGGTGCTTGATGCGCAGCCTCAAAGGCCCTTTCGGCTCGTCCGGCTTCATTCGCTCCAGGTCCGGGTGGGTGCTCCTCGTTTTCCTGCCGCTGGCCGGCCTCATCAGCGCCGGCGTCGCCAGCTATTTCTACACTACCAGCCTGCGCACGTTTCTGGCCCAGAAGGCCGACGAAAATGCCACCGCGCTCGAACTGGTTGATTCCTTTGTCACGACCTATGCCCGCTTCCGCTCCCAGTTCGGCAAAGATGCGCCGGTACCGGCGACCTTTCGCGCCCATTCGATCGCCGGCCTGAACAGGCAGCTCGGCGCCAACAGCCCCTTCACCTTGCGCTGGGTGGGCCGCAGGGCCGGCAGATCGAAACCCCGCCGGTCGATGCCAATATGGCCAAGGCGATCGAGGATTTCGCCGCCGACGCCCGATGCAAGGCCGGCCTCCGCGCTCGTCGCCCTCAACGGCCAGCGCATCCTGCGCACCATCAAGCCTTCCGTCGCCACCGAGCAGAGCTGCGTCGATTGCCACAACCAGCTGCAGGCGGGCCGGCAGCAGTGGCATCTGGGCGACGTGATGGGCGCCTTCGCCATCGATATCCCGGTCGGCGCGTTCATGGACGGGATCAAGCGTGAAGGCTATCCGTCGCGACTTTCCCTTTTTGCGGTGCTGGCGGGGATCGGCCTTGCCATTTCACTCCTGCATTTCCGGGCAACTGCACGAGCGCGAGGCGGCAGCGTCCCAGCTCACCACGCAGAATGTCCGCTTCAATGCCGCGCTCAACAACATGGCCCAGGGCCTGTGCATGTTCGATGCGAACCGCAAGCTAGTCATCTGCAACGAGCGTTATGCCGCTATGTATGCGCTGCCGCCCGAACTGGTGCGGCCGGGCACGGCGCATGAAGACATCATCAGGAACCGTGTCGCGCAGGGCATTCTCGCCGGGGAGAAGACCGACAGCGCAGCCAGTGAAAAACTCGCCGATCTCGGCAGGCACGCGACGGATAAGATCTCTGAGTCCGCGTTGACAAGCTGGCCGATGGCCGGCTGATCAAGGTCACGCGCGATCCGATGCCGGGCGGCGGCTGGGTGGCGACGCACGAGGATGTCACCGAGCAGGATCACCGCAATGCCATCGACCTCGCTATTGCCTCGTTCCGCGAACGGGTCGAGGAAGTGCTGGGCACGGTTGCGCAGCAACACCACCGCGATGAAATCGACCGCGACCGCGCTCTTCGGCGCGTCGGACCAGACCCAGCAGCGCGCCGAAGAGGCCTTGCGTGAATCGAACGAGGCCTCCGACAGCGTCGCGATGGTGGCGGCCTCGGCCGAGCAGCTCTCGGGCTCGATCGCGGAG
>CAWHQH010000043.1:0-497117 GCA_963831465.1 Terriglobia bacterium
ACCAGAAAGAAGCCTTTCTGTCCTGCCAGCGCCCTCCGTCACGAGGGGCTCAAATTGCTGCGCCGGACAAACCTACCATCTGCCAAATCGGCAGAAAAACCTAAAAACTGTCCCTCACCCTTCTCGCTAATTCAGCGATGCGGGCGACACTTCCTCCGCCATGCCGTGATGCAACCGCAATACGCGATCGCAGCGGCGCGCAAACTCAAGGTTGTGGGTGACGATAAGGGAAGTGAGCCGGTACTCTCGATGAAGTCTCTGCACCAAAGCGAATACCATCTCCGCGGTACGGTTATCCAGGTCGCCTGTTGGCTCGTCCGCCATCAGGATTCCTGGGCCTGTCACCAGAGCCCTGGCCAGGGCCACCCGTTGTTGCTCACCGCCGGAAAGCTCTCCTGCGCGATGATGACTGCGGCTCTCTAATCCAACTTCCCGCAACCATACGCCGGCTTTCTCCATGGCCTTACGGTACGCGGTTCCTTGCATCAAGAGCGGCATTGCAACATTCTCCTGCGCCGTAAATTCCGGCAACAGGTAGTGAAACTGCCAGACAAAACCAATGGTCCGATTGCGAAAATCCGCTGCGGCATCGTCTGTAAGCTTCGCTACGGGAATCTGGGCGCAGTATACGTCACCTGCGGAAGCACGATCAAGAGCACCAAGGATGTGCAACAAGCTGCTCTTACCGGCGCCGGACTCGCCCACGATAGCCAGCATCTCTCCCTTCCTCACCTGGAAGGACAAGTTTTCAAAGAGCACCAAATCTGTTTGACCAGACTTGTAAACCTTTTTAAGTCCACTCACGCGAACAATTTCGGGCTGCAGACCTGCTTGTTCTATTGGATGCACCGGCCTGCCTCAATGGTGCAACCCTCCCTATTTCCCAGCATTTTCAGTGCCTTTCGCCTGCGCTGAACTAGCCTGCTTATATAGAACCCATGTGACTAAAGTTAATCTCTAAAATTTCTGGTTCGAAACTCCTTGAGATTTCATTAAACTTCTTAATTCTTTCTAACAGCAACTCCAAGCCTTTCAACATCTTCCGCTTATGGTGACCAGTGAAAGCAATGAGGTTTTTCACTCATAGCGTAATGCCTCCGCGGGCAAAACGCGCGCCGCTGACCAGGAGGGATACAGAGTGGCAACAAACGAGATCAACAGCGCTACCGCCGCAATCAACACGCCATCAATCAGCTCGGGGTGCAAAAGGGAGGTAGTCAATGGAATAAACTTCCGCTGACAAGGCCACAAAATGGTATTTTGCCCCCGCTATGGCTACGCCATAGCCCAGTATCAATCCTGCCACCGTCCCAATCACGCCGATCAGCACTCCCTGAAACATGAAAATACCCCGGATCTGCCGCCGCTTTGCTCCCATGGAAATCAGCACGGCCACGTCCTTGGTTTTCTCCATCACCATCATGATCAGGGAAATCAGGATGTTCAAAGCCGCGACAAAAACGATCAACCCGATGGTCAGGAATGTCACAACCCGCTCCAGCCGCAGCGCCCGAAACAGCGCCCGATTTTCGTCCATCCAGTTCTTGGCCACAAAGCCCGGTCCGGCTGCTTTCTCCAGAGCGTTGCCCACTTCTTCCGCTTTATACAGGTCGTCAATCTTGAACTCTATGACGGATATCACAGTGTCCGGCAGGCTGAAGAGCCGTTGCGCATCGGACAGTCGAATGAAGGCCCAGGCGCTGTCATAGTTGTAGAAGCCTGAGCGGAAAATGCCCGCAACTTTGAATTGCTGGTACTTCGGCATCATCCCAATAGGCGAGAGTTCGCCTTGCGGGCTGATAATCATGATGGTTGAGCCCACCGTGGCGCCAATGGTTTCAGCTAAGTCCTTTCCCAGCACTATCGGCGGGATGGCCTTGCCGCTTTTGCAAGCCTCGTCTGTGTCCGCGCAAGGTTCCAGCGCGGCGGCAGAGCCAAGCTTTATGGATTTCAGTAGCTCGCTTACCCGATTTTCATATTCCGGGATCACGCCTTTTACCAGCGCGCCACTCGCCCGTGCTGCCCGTGACGCCATGACCTGCCCATACATCGCCGGAGCCACACCCGTAACGTGCGGCTGTTTGGCCAGGCGCGTCATCAGCGCTCGCCAATCTCTCAATGCCGTCATTCTGCACGCGAACCAGATTGATGTGCGATTGCGATCCGAGCAACTGGTCCTGAAGATCTTTTTGAAATCCGGCATTGATGGAGAGAGCGATCACCAGCGAAGCCACGCCTGCCGTGACGCCGATGACTGAAATCACAGTGATCACGCCAATCACCGCCTGCCGGCGCTTGGCCCGGAGATATCGCGCGGCAACAAAAAGCTCAAATCTCATGCCGCCCTCTCAGGCCACAGTTCGGCGGTTCATGCGGACATCCTCTGAAATGGCAACGGGACCAAGGGCACGCGTGCCTTGTACTCGCGATAGCGCTGCCCAAATCTTTTTTCCAATTCGTGTTCTTCAATCCAGACCATCAGCGGAAACGTGCCGAGCGCGCTAATTGCCAGCAGAACAAAGCTGACCAGTAGTCCGCTGCCCAGCGCCCATCCAGCCATGTTCAGCAGATGAGCAAAATAAATAGGATGGCGCATGCGGGCGTGCAATCCTGTTGTTACCAGTTCCTGCGCGTGTTCCTGCGGACGCAGCTCGGCTTCACCGCTCAGCTTGCGCGTGCCAAAACCAGAGCGTATGCCGGTGTATGTCCTGAGACCAAAAAACATCAGAAGCGCTGCCGGCGCCCACATCCACGGCAGAAGAATAAAGCCGCACGGAGTGCCATGGCCACGTAGCCCAGGCCAGAGCAAAAATGATCGCCCCCCAGATCGGCAGCAACAGCCAGTATGGTGAGCGGTGCATCCTGCGCCAGAAATCGGCAAATGGATGGATAGCAAACCAAAAAAGCGGAATGCTGCTGTAGAGCACACTCACCATCCATGGGATGTGCAGCAGCTTTGCCTCCATTTCTGAATTGTAGCAGTGATTAGAATGGATATCGCAGTATCCGGTAGTGGGTCAGCTAATAACTGACCACTCACCGTATCAGCGTCTAGTGGTTCGGTTGTGAATCGCGGGCCTTTAGGCAGACGTTCATCGCGATAGGCGATGGATCTTATGCACGATCACGCAAACAAAACGACCACAATGCACGATTCGAGGTGATGCCGCTGCCTCATCAGAGAACAAAGAAAAGAAATTCTGTTTTGTCACCGCGTAATAGAAAGCCGCAGGCGCGCCGCGCCATCAAGCAGGTCATCCGTTGCGTGATCTTTGACCTCGACGACACGCTTTATGACTGCCTTGGCCAGCGTGTGCCCGTGACTCACCGTTACGCCGCGCTAGCCATGGTGAAAGCCGGACTCAGGGCAGACGCTGAGGCGGTCTATCGTGCTCGCATGCGCGCCTTCCGCACCGACCCAATGCTTCGGTACATCGATGCGGAAGTTAGTCGCCACTTTGGCGCGGAAGACCCTGAGGAAATCAGCCGCATCGCCCGTGAAGCTTATTTCAATTGTCCCGTCGGCAAACTCACACTATTTCCCGGATCGTTGCCGCTGCTGCGCTTTCTAGCCAAACGCGGCGTCAGAAATTTCATCGTCAGTTTTGGCGAACCCAAGATCCAGCACGCAAAAGTGAAGGCTCTGGGGCTGGACCGCGAATCGTCCGTCGAGAAAATTTATTTTGCCGACCGCAATAACGTGCTGACAAAAGAAGCAGCCTTCCGCAAAATTCAGAAGCGGACACAATTGATTCCCACGGAGATTCTCGTTGTCGGAGACCGTCCCGCCCGCGAGATACGCGCGGGCAAGGAACTGGGAATGCACACAGCCCGCCTTCTCCACGGTGAGTTCAAGCTTCAAAAGCCTGTGGGACCGGACGAAGAGCCGGATCACGTGATCAAAAAGATTTCTGAGGTCAGGAAACTGCCGTTCATGTGGGGACGCGCGTGAATTCGCGGCTAAATCACCTGGTCACAACCTTCGCCGTCGCAACATTCTCCGCACGGTCATAGACACGCACCACTACCACATGCTCGGCCGCCGGAGAAGGTGTTGCAACCGGAGCGGGCTTGCCTTTCTTGCGCTTCTGTTTCTGCTCCACCGGTTCTTCCGGCGCAGGAGGAGCGTTGCTCAGCACTACGCTGAAATCATAGTTCTCAGACTTTGAATCTGAGAGCGCGCCTACTGGTTCCACATACTGCCAATCGCCTGCATCAATGGAATACTCAGCCCGTTTTACCGCAGAGCCGTCGTCGGCAGCATGGAAAGTGATGTGCAGGTCCTGGCCTTCCACGCGAGCTGCCAGATTTTCTATGCGTGGGGCCGTGTTATCCACTTCAAAGCGCTGGCTTTCTTTCTCGTCAGAAAACGCATCTTCCGGGCTGTGGGATGGCGAGTCGCTGGCGACGACCTTTACAGTGTAGCCGCCATCGGGCAGCAATCCTGACTCGAAAGAATAAAATTTGTCAGTGAGGCCGGATTTCAGCAGCTTCCAATCGCGCTCATTGTCGCCGCGGTAGTAAACGGAATAAACCAGATTGTCATCATTGTCGTCGTGCGCGGCCCAGCGGACGGCAATGAAATCGCGGTCTTTATTGGCCGTCGGCGGATTTTCCATGTGCCCATTGCCAAACTGCTGTGGCGGAGGCCCCAGGTTGACGGCAATTGTTTCTGGTCCGGACATTTTGGGCTGCGGCTGAAAACGCGCGCCCAGCTGCACTACTACGTCATCCACCACTGGCGCCACGTTTTTAGAAAGGTAGTTGATCGCCACTTCATCGATCTGCGTTGGCGGATTCGCCGGCTTTAACACAGCGCGCCACTGGATAAATCTTGCTGGGGGCACATCCGTTCGCGCGTCTTTGGCCAGGTCAATGCGCGCCCATGGACTCCAGTTGCGATCTGGATTATCGACGTTGCCGCTGCGTGCGAATAACTCAAAGTTGCCACGACCTCGCACCTCGGCGCGTCCCCAGCGAGAGAAGATTTGCGCGTCTTTTACGTCGCTTTCAAACGTCCCTTCGGGTTCAGTAGCATCGCTAATCACAAATATTTTGCCCAGGTTGCTGGTGGAACAGTAAAGCCCGCCGTTCGGCGCTTTGCTGAATGCGCTTACCTGGTTGGCTGTGGCCCGCAGCAGGTCGGTATAGTCTCCGTTCTTTTCAATCGCGTACACGCGGCCTTTGTTCCCCGTCCCTGCAATCAAACGGCCGGCTGAATCAAAAGCCAGCGCATAGACGATGTCCTCATGGGACGACCATATCCTTCTGGGAGAGCCGTCAGGAGCAATGCTGTAAACGTCTGACCCCGAAAGGCTCACATTGCCGCTGAACGGCGCGGCTGCCGCCGGAACGCCTGGCGCTGAAGGAGGAGCCGGTGCCGTACTCGGCGCATTCTGTTGAGTGCCCGCATGCTTTTCACCCGTGCCGGCAGCATAGATATTTCCGGCAGCATCCACGGCCAAAGCGGTGATTTCTTTTTTCGCAGCGCTGTAAAGTACAAATCCATCCCCGGCGGGTGTGATGCGATATACCAGACCGCTTCCGTCAGAACCGGCAATCAGGTTGCCTTTTGGATCAAACGCCAGGACGCGCATATGAGCTTCGTCAGACTTAAAGAAAACCGCGCCCTGCCCGTTCTTCTCTACGCGAAAAATTTCGCCGTTATCTCCTGTGGCGATGTACAGCCGTCCTTGCGCGTCGAAAGCCATGTCCCAGATGTACTTGGTTTTTGGGTCGAAGAAAGTTTCAACCGCATACTCAGGCGCTGTGGCTACGCCACCCGGTTTGCGTGTGATTCGATACACTTTGCCATCCGGCGACGTAGCCGCGTAGACAGCTCCGTCTTGGCCCAACGCAATGGACTGTACCTGCAATTCCTTGGGCTCAAAGATAACCGTGGATCTACCGTCGGGCGTAACGCGATAAACCCTCGCCGGCGCTCCGGTGGCGGCGTAAACCACACCATCTTTGTCTGCGGCGATACTCCAGATAAAAGATGAAGGACTTGTGTAAATGGATTTAAACGCAGGTGCTAGCTCAATTTGCCCTGTGCTGCTGATGGCAATGCCGCGGGCAGTGCCTTTTTCAAATTCGTCGTAGCCGGTCTCTTTCCATTGACGCGTCCCTTCAGCAACGGCCAGACTTAGAAGAGCAATAACAATGAGTGCGAGAAGAAGATTTTTTATCATCACTAATTAAGGGTAACAGTAGGCTGTTTTTTCTGAAATTGTGCTGCTTTTCTGAAATCCCGAGCGCAGAGAGGGATCGCTATGAGCTTTCGAGATTTTTAGGCAGTGACCAATTCACAGGCTTACGGTCGATGCTGCAGGAACACCTATAGGATCGGAGACGCTAATAAGCGTCCTTTTAGACCATGGCAGATAATAGGGTTCCCTCGCTACGCTCGGGATTCAAACAAATTTACTTTATGCTGACGCTGATGATCTGCGCGCCGCTCACCACGTAGCCAACCGGCGTTGACGCTTCATTCACCGCCGACTCATTGAATACCACCATCTCCTGCGTAGCACGCATGCCTTCCATTACGTTCATCACGGAAAGCGGTACAGCCGGCATCACCTTGTCTTCTACCGTAGCTTGTGGGTTGGCCTCAAGCAATGAGACATAGAGATGATCATTCAAGTGTTCTTTGTTGAGCACTTCAATGGTTGAATGCAGATCCATACGGCGGCCCATGGCTGGCGTAGAGCGCCGTGCACGATCCAGCGTCTCTGCGTCACTCACCAGAATGCGTAATGAACCCTTGGGCACCGAGGTTGGAACGCGAACAGGGATGCGTCGCACAATGCGGTCGCCGCGATACGGGCGCAGAACAGCTTCAATCGTGATCTCGTCACCCGGACGCGCTTCCGTAACATCAGTGCGCGCGCTTTCCAGCACGGCAGCGCGGCGTTCCGGCTCCAGGTCGAACTCGAGGTTTACGCCGCTGACGGTAGGCGCTTCAAAAGGATTGTCATAGATGCGGCCAAAGTGATCGCCCAGGGACATGGCCACCGCGTATGCCGTGGGATTCGCGTCAACGGGAGAGAACATGTTGGTCAGGCGCACATCAGAAAATCCATTCACATGGATGCGGCCATTCATGCGGTAAGTGGTCTCTTCACCGTACTGGTTCATGCCCATCAATGCATTGTAAACCGTGGTCATCATCATCACGGGCGTGAGTTTGGGATTGTTCAGAACTTCGTAGTGATACTCGCGCGGGCCGCTGGGGCCGTGAATGCTCAGCGTTACCGGAATCATTTTTGGATCGCGGTCAAAACGACCAAGAATCCCTGTATGGCGGTCCTGCACAAATGCGCCGACGGCTTCAGTGGTGTTGATGATCTTAAAAGCATTCAGTGGAGAAGAAAGCGTGGCCACCACGTTGGCTTTTGTCATCGGCATATCAACCATGCCAAACTGCATCAGCGGATGCCCGCAGGCCAGCAGGTGGTCTTTATCCATGTAAGTTACGGTGCAGGTTGCTGCCACGTCCATATCGCCGCGGACCATAATGGCGCTTACCGCTGAACCGGGCACCAGAGGTTCGGGTTGTTTCTCTTTGCTGGCGGAGCCAACACCCATGACCGGCGTGATGCCCACGGCAGACAAGGCCGGTGCAAACTGCTTGATGGCTGCTTCATTGAAGCCATTAAAGACGAATGGAGCGTCAATCGGCGTTAGATATTGCGCATAGCTCTGGATTTGATTGCTATCGTTTTTGCCAGGTGTGCTCGTCCTTGACGCGCCTGAAACACGCGCCACGGCGGCTGCCCCAGACTGCGGAATGCTCTGGTCAAACTCATTGATCTCCAGCATCTGTTCAATGGGAGTCACGCCGGCAATTGGTTCTTTGGAAAACTGGCCGATGCGATAGGCAATTGCGCCCAGCAGCTTGCCGTCGATATAAACCGGGCTGCCGCTCATTCCCGCGACTACGCCGGTAAACTCGGGCTTCTCGCCCACCAGCTTCACCAGCACCACGTCACTCTTGGGGCCATTCAGGTTGCGAAGCACGCCAAGCACTTCTACTCCCATGGCTTCCGGCTTGGTACCCTGGAAAACGGTGTAGCCAACGCCCTTCATGCCCGGACGCACGTCATCCACCTTCATAATCTTGGTCGGGGCTGGATCTTGCTGGCTGGGCAGGGTTGCGGCAGGTGTCTGGGCATGGCCCAGGCTCAGAAAAACGAAGAGAGCGTTCAGCAGTAAAGCGGCTTTTTTCATGCTACAAACCAGTGCTGCAATACAATCTTACGAACCCGCCCTGCAGCGCGGGAAAAATGGCTTCTAAAAAGCTGAGTTCGTGCATCTATACTAGAGTAGAAACCCATAAAAAGGCAGTGTGAAATGCTCTTAATACACGCATTCCGACCTCATCGCATTTCTAAGGCGAACGCCTGCTTGCGTTCGCTGGCAACACTTTTATTGATGGCAGGCTTGGCGCTGGTTGGCTCGCCGGCCCAGGCCCAAACCGGACAGGACCAGGCCAGTCCCACGCCTACTCCAACCCCCAGCGCCAATGCACCTGCTGAGGCGGGAGGCCCCCAGGGCGACATTGGCCCGATCGCTGTCCCCAAGAAAAAAGATGAACCGCCGCCGAAAGACGACGCTCCCAAGACTCCCAAGAAAGTTGACGGGCTCGATAACTTTTCCATGCGCGTGGCTTCTCAGTTAGTTACCGTGGACGTTGGAGTGCTTTCCAAGGACGGCGTTTTTATCCCAGGACTGAAAAAGGAATATTTTCGGGTCCTGGAAGACAATGTCCCACAGACCATAACCAGCTTCAACCAGATTCAGGCCCCCATCACGGCCGTGATGCTGGTGGAGTTTTCCAACAACCAGTATTTCTATAGCTTCCAGATAGATTCCATTAAATCGGCATACGTGTTTGCCCAGACGCTGAAAAAGGACGATTGGATTGCCATGATCTCCTATGATCTTAAGGCGCATATCCTTGAGGACTTCACCCAGGACAAGCGGGCGATCATGGGTGCAGTGGGCAGTTTGCAGCCGGGCATGGCCATGAGCCAGGAGACGAACCTTTTTGATTCGCTTTATGACACGATTGACCGGCTGGAAAATATCGAAGGCCGTAAGTACATCATTCTTATCAGCAGCGGGCGTGACAGCTTCAGCAAGCACACCCTGGATCAGACGCTGAAGAAAGTCCAGGCTTCAAAGGACATTGCCATCTATACCGTCAGCACTGGCAAAGCTCTGTTGAATTATGCTGAGACGCACGGCCTGATGAGGTACTTGTGCCCCATTACCGAGTTCAACTGCAACATGACCTTCCTTCAGGCCGATAACCAGATGAAGACGTTTTCCAAGATGACCGGTGGAAAATGGTATGAACCTATTTTCGATGGCCAGCTGCGTGAAATTTTCGGCGACATCGGCCAGACCATCCGTAACCAATACGCAATTTCCTACCACCCCACCAACCATGCGCAAGACGGATCTTTCCGCAAGATCAAGGTAGAACTGGTGGACCCTGAAAATGGCAAACCGCTGAAGATGAAAGACGAGAAGAACGGCAAGGAAATTAAATACCAAATCGTCGCCCGGGAGGGTTATAAAGCGAAGCAGCAGGTGGAGTAAACAGATTTGGTAATTGAGTAATTTGGTAAATGAGTAATTGAAAACCTGAGGTGACAAGGATTGCGAAATATCCTGGCCAGCTCAGGTTTTGTTTTCAATTACCAAATTACCAAATTACTCATTTACCAAATCCCCTCAGTGGAACCAATGCCGCAAAGCCACCAGAAGCCCCACCCCCAGAAAAACGACTAATGCGATCCGGATCCCCGGCTCTTTGTTCACTTCAGGAATCAGGTCAGACGCAGCTACGTAAAACGTAACGCCCGCCGCGAGCGGCAATCCCGCAGTGAGCGTGCGACTGAAGATACTCATGGTGAGAACGCCGGCAACGGTCGCCAGCCCTAAGAGCCCAGATGCAGCCCAGGACACCGCTTTGCTGCGTCCGCTGGCCAGCATGATGGATGAAGCTGTGAATCCTTCCGGGACTTTGTGCAGAATCACAGCGAAAAAGATGATCCACCCCAGCCAGCCGGAAATCAAAAAGCCTGAAGCGATAGCGATCCCGTCAAAAAATGTATGAATAACCAGACCGAAGAGCACTGAATAGCCGCGCCGCCGCGCGGCAAATTCCGCAGTGTGCGTTTCTTCGCCGAAATGGAAATGGCCGGTAACGGTATGTTCAAAAAAGTGCACAAGGAAATATCCAATCAGCATCAGCAGGGAAGCTTTTGGCCCCGCGATGGAGATGCTTTCCGGCAGCATTTCCAAAAATGCGGTACCCAGCATGAACCCAGCTCCCAATGCAACGAAGTAGCGTAGGTACCGGCGTTCCCAGTCTTTCTGCACAATCACCGCGCCGCCCAGACCATTGGCCAGTGCAGCGGTCAAACCCAGAAGAACACTTGTAGTGATGGGATTCATTGAGGTCAGGACAAGCTCAGCCGCTATGCCGGATATGCATCACATCGCCGTCCTGCACAATGTATTCCTTGCCTTCCAGCCGAAGCTGGCCCTTAGCGCGAGCGTTGGCTTCGGACCCCGCGTCCAGCAAGGTGTCCCAATGGATGGTTTCCGCGCGGATGAAGTGCTTCTCCAGATCAGAATGGATTGCCCCAGCCGCGTTTTGCGCGCGCGATCCGCGCGGCACGGTCCAGGCGCGGCACTCGTCTTCGCCG
Organism: Terriglobia bacterium; assembly: GCA_963831465.1. GTDB lineage: Bacteria > Acidobacteriota > Terriglobia > Terriglobales > Acidobacteriaceae > Angelobacter. The sequence continues at coordinate 10,725 of CAWHQH010000043.1, forward strand.
ATGGTGAAGAAAGAAATCACGCCCAACAGTTCGTAGGTCTTGCGGATCAGCCGAGTCAGGCCGCTCTCCTTGAGTCCATAGCTGGAGAGAAATTCCTGTGCTTCCTCGTCGCTCATGTCCGCAAGTTCTGCTTCTACCTTGCCGCAGATGGCTGTGGCGCCGGCATTTTTGCGCGAAGAGATTTCCTGCAGGCTGAATTTGCCGAAGGCTTTTTCCAGGTCGTCGCCCAGTGTCAGCGATTCGTTGACGTTCAGCACGTAGAGGATCGGCTTCTGGCTTAGGAACATGAAACCGCGGATTCGCTTCTCGTCATCTGCGGTGATTTCCATCTCGCGCAGCGGCAGTTCTTTTTCAAGATGAGCCTTGGCGCGCAGGATCAAGTCATTCTCCCGCTCCAGTTCCGCGTTCTTCATCTTCTTCAAGTCTTTTTCCAGACGCTCCAGGCGCTTTTCCACCTGGCCCAGATCACTCACGATCAGGTCAAAGTCCACGGTCTTGGCGTCGCGCAGGGGATTAATGTCGCCTACGTGAGGGATCGAGGGATCGTCAAAGGCGCGCAGCACGTGGGCCAGCGCGTCCACCGTGCGCAGGGCCGTGAGGAAGGCAGTTTCCTTCAATGCTTCCTGGCCTATCGCTGCTACGTCAGCGTATTCCACCACGGCATGCGTCAGCTTCTTGGGGTTGTACTGCGCAGCCAGACGGTCAAGACGGTCGTCGGGGACCTTGGCGATCCCCAAATGCGCCTCGCGAGGATTGGAATGCCCGCGGCTCGAAACGTCCACTTTGGTCAAAATTTTAAACAGCGATGTCTTGCCCACCTGCGGCAGGCCGATGATTCCAGTTTTCATTGTTTATGTCGCTGCGCTCCAAACCGCTAGGCGGCAATGCTTTCACGAGCTTTTTCTGCGCTTGTTGCAGCGGGCTCAGCGCGTGGTCGGCCTCGCCCTTATTTTCTTAAAGTCTTTGTCGCTTCGCTCCAAACGGCTCTACAGATTTTGCGCTGCTTAACTTCCTTCTGCGCTTGTTGCGGCGGGCTCAACGCGTGGTCGGCTTAGCCCTTGATGTTGTTGCTGTTTGTTAAAAATTGGCACTCAGGGAGCGTTTCAAGACCCTGTAAAGATTGTATCAAGGTGCGATGGCCGGACTACAACTGACGAGCTAAAAGCCACGAGCTAATCCATTTGCCAATTGCTATTGGCTCGAATCGAACCGTCGGGCGGTCAAAATGACTACTCCAATGCCTAGAAATAGCACGCCGCCTTCAAGGCGCGTGGACCAGGCATGAAGGCTGTCGAATTCGGCCCGGCCAAGAGATGATTCCATCACCGAAGGGCTTGATCGTAATTCGCGCATACGCGGTGTAATTCCAAATTGAGAAATGATCGTGAAGGCCAGCATCAACACGACAAAGATATGGCTCAAGGCGAACGGCCTGAGTTGAACGTGTTCTCGCCAGTTATATATCAGCGAGCAGGCCAGAAAAATAGCCCCTGAGATCAAACCCATCCAGTGCAGCTTGGTTAGCGTTGCGTTCACAACATCGCCGGCCAGCTTGGTTGTGGGAAGGACACCGAACAGAGTCGGAGCCAACGCGAACGCAAAAAAAATAATTCCGCCAATCCAGACAATCAGCGCCAGCAGCATAAGAAATTTCAGGAACCACATGTCGGAAGAAGTATAGCGATTCTGCAATCCCGAAACGAAGTGAGGAAACCCTATCATCCTTAATATGCTTGGAGCGCAGCCGCCCTCGGCTGCGAGTTTATGGTCGCCTCAATAGTCTGATACCAAAGGGGATTTTTCCCCTTCGACAAGCTCAGGGTCGGAACTTCGGAAAAGGCAATCGGGCTCCCTCACTGCGTTCGGGATTTCAGAGAAAACTATACCGGCACAGGCACCGATTGGATAATGTCGCGGAGAATATTGTCGCCCTGATCGGATTTCTTCAGCGTGGAAGAATAGCGGGCATTGACCACAACGCGGTGGGAGAATACAGGCACGACGAGCTGCTTAAAGTCGGCCGGAGTGGCAAAGCGGCGGCCCTCAAGATAGGCCATGGCCTGCGCCGCGCGGTACAGCATGAGCGATCCACGGGGCGAGACACCCAATGAAAGCGTTTCAATTTCGCGCGTCTTGCGGACGATTGCCAGCGCATAATCCACCAGTGAATCGTCAACCTTCACCTGGGTAACTTCATCCTGCATGGCAATAATGTCGGCGCCGGTTGCAACAGGCTTTACCGAATCCAGGCAGGCAGCGCCCGCTTCAGAGCGCAGAATCTCACGCTCATTGTTGCCCTGCGGGTAACCCATGCGGACGCGTAGCAGAAAACGGTCAAGCTGGGATTCCGGCAGCGGATACGTGCCGTGATGCTCAATGGGATTCTGTGTGGCGATTACCAGAAACGGCTGCGGCAGCGGATGAGAATTGCCGTCCATGGTGACCTGGCCTTCGTTCATCGCTTCCAGCAGGGCAGACTGTGTCTTGGGCGTAGTGCGATTGATTTCGTCGGCCAGTAGAACGTTGGTAAAAATCGGACCGGACTTGAACTCAAACTGACTTTCTGACGCCGAGAACACGGAAATGCCCAACACGTCTGACGGCAGCATGTCACTGGTGAACTGGATGCGTTGAAAGCTGCAATCCAAAGCGCGTGATAGAGCGTGCGCCAAGGTGGTCTTGCCCACGCCCGGCACGCCTTCAATCAGCAGATGGCCGCGCGCGAGTACAGATACCAGGGCCAGGCGCAATACTTCGTCATTGCCGCGAATGATGGTCTTCAGCGACTGCTCAATCGCAGCGGCTCTGGCGCTTGTGCTGCTGGCTGTAGAGTGGACTTGGGTGGAGGCCATCGGCTTGGATTCTATTGTATCGCTGTATTGCACAAGAATGTGGTCCCGTTCCGTACTACTATGCGGTGATTCTCACGGTTGCTCAAGCAACAAAAGGGCTGATACTTATGCCCAAAGTAACCTCAGCGCAGTCCTAAGTAGATCGCATGAGCGCAGGAAAATTGCGCGCAATCAAGATTGAAGCCGTTCTTGCAATGCCAGGCCGGATATTCGATTTATACGCGGGCTTTGCTCAATAATCCTATGCATTTTGATGTAATCTCACGGCCATGAGTTAACGGCCGTCGCAATTTGGCGTGCTTTGGCCGGCGTGAGGATATTGGACGCCCCCGGCCTACCAACTGGCAAAAAAGTCGCAGACGAAAAATCCATCGCCTCCCAACTGTAGAAGCCAGAGTTTACGAAGAGGTAATTGCGTGCGGCTATCGTTGATATTCTTCTGGCTGTCCAGTGAGCCGTTCAATCCGCTTTGCGATCGGTGGATGCGTAGAGAAAAGATTGCCGATACTGGCAGCTGTGAGCGGCTGAATAATAAAAAGGTGCGCCGTGGAAGGCGAAGCTACCATCGGGACTCTCTTTGAATAGGCATCCAGCTTTTGCAGGGCGCGCGCCAGCGCATACGGATTGTGCGTGATTCCAGCGCCCGTTGCGTCAGCTTCATATTCACGCGTCCGAGAAACCCATAGTTGAATCAACATGGCCGCTAAAGGGGCCAGGAGCAGCATAAGGATTCCGCCGCCGCGGTCGCGATCGTCTCTGCCTCCAAAGCCGAACCACATGCCCATACGTGCCAGCATGGTGATGGCCCCGGCCAGTGTGGCGGCAATCGAACTGGTGAGAATATCGCGATTGCGTACGTGACCCAACTCATGCGCCAGAACGCCTTCCAGTTCGTCATCATCTAGAAGCCTGAGAATTCCCTGCGTTACTGCTACAGATGCATGTGACGGATTACGCCCCGTGGCGAAAGCATTGGGAGAATCTGTGGGAATCACGTAAAGCTTGGGCATGGGAAGGCCTGCTTTTTGCGTGAGCCGTTCCACTACTGAATAGATACGCGGCAGCTCTTCACGGCTGACTGGCTGCGCCCGGTACATGGCCAAAGCAATCTTGTCAGAAAAAAAATACGAAATAAAATTTGTGATCGCGGCAATGGCGAAGCCAAGGATCATTCCGTTTTGTCCGCCGAAATAATCTCCCACCCCAATGGCCATCAGGGTAAGCAGCGTCAGCAGAAAAACTGTCTTCAAGTTGTTCATAGCTAACTAGATGATAAATTTCATCGGAAGATTCTGAAAGCGAGATGCGGCGAGATAAATGCCTCGTTCAAGAATCTCTATGCCCCCAAGGGCAATTGTTAAGAGTAGTAAAGTTGCATATCAAATTTTCAAGTGCTTGAAAGCAAAGGTCAAGATTTCGAGATCATTAAGGATTCTAATGATTTTCTAATGGATTGCTAACGGCGGATTCGGTACTCTCACACAGGCCAATATCGTGATTGATAGGCTTCTGCTACGACAGGGCCACTTTCCACGATACTTCCGGGCTTCCCTCCGCAAAGCGTGCCTCTCGCGGAGATGCAGTTCAACGTCTTGAAACTGAAAGTCTGCAACAACTTAAGGAGCGCAGCTATGAGTCACAATGATGATGGCTTTTTTCTATCAGAAAAAAGCTCAAAGGCACGTCTGCGGGAAGCCGAGAATGCACGGAAAAACCGTGCGGAGATAGTAAAGGCATTTTCGCAGGGCAAAGTCACCCGCCGCGAACTGGTGAAATGGGGACTGATTACAAGTGGTGGTCTTCTTGCTCCAATCCACGGTCTGAACCCGTTTGTTTCCAGCGCGTACGCCAGCGGCGGAAGCAGCGGTACCACGGTGTCACCCCTGCCGGCATTCCCACAGGCGCACCGCCCAGCCCGACATTTGGAGTGCAGCCTTTCAGCACACCGATGCCGCGCTTTGACGTGATCCCTCGCGGCAACAACCCGTTGGGTGGCGATCTGACCCCGACACCCACCGCCCAGGCCAACCAGACGCAGCAGCCCCTGGATCCGGCTTTGGTCCACGGACAAACAGGACTTACCGGCCCTGTTGAAGGCCGTCCGCCGGGAGCAATCTGGGCGCACCAGGGTTTCAATGACCCGGATCACGCTCCGAAGATCTCGATCGAAATGTCCCAGGCCCAGGCTCAAAACAACACGGTCTATAACCCGGCCGTGGATTCGACACCTCAACTCCGGCATTGATCCGACCCAGAGTATTCCTTTGAAGTTCCATCCTGGCTTCCCGACCCAGAACCCGAACTCGGTTTGGACCTTCAACGGAACCATTCCGCCGAAGTTGGTGCAGGGCCGTTACGGCGAGCCGCTCTTGTTCCGCCATCACAACCGCTTGCCTGCCGATTCTTCGCAGAACAGCGGCTTTGGACGCAACACGATCTCCACGCACGAGCACAACGGTCACCACGGTGCTGAGAATGACGGCTTTACCGGCGCGTTCTTCTTCCCGAACCAGTTCTATGACTATCACTGGCCGATCGTGCTGGCGGGCTTCAGCACCATCAACCCCGACGCTACCGACTTTAAGGCCGGCAGCCCCGCTGATAATGGCGGGATCAACAAGGTCCCAGGCGATTGGCATGAAACCATGTCAACCCACTGGTTCCACGATCACATGTTCACGTTCACTTCACAGAACGTGTACAAGGGCAACGCTGCAATGTTCAACATCTACAGCGCGCTCGATCGTGGCAGCGAAGTCTGACTCCCTGGTCGAATGACAGCGTGAATCTCCGCCTGCCCTCCGGTACTGAAAAGAGCTGGGGCAACCTGGATTATGACGTCAACCTGATGTTGGCCGAGAAGGCGTTTGATGCCAGCGGTCAGCTCTTCATGGACATCTTCCAGTTTGACGGCTTCCTGGGCGACCTGATGACCGTGAACCTGACCTACAAGCCCTATCTTTGAAGTGGAGCGCCGCAAGTATCGCTTCCGCATCCTGAATGCCAGCGTGTCGCGCTTCTTCAAGTATGGCCTGTCAGACGGATCGCCGATGATCCAGATCGCCAATGACGGTAACCTGCTGCCCTCACCGGTAGTGCAGACCATCTCTGACGAGCAGGGCATCGCTGAGCGTTATGACTGGGTCATCGACTTCTCCCGCTACAACATCGGCGACAAAGTGTGGATGGTGAACGTGTGCGAGCACGTCGATGGCAAGAAGCCCGCGGCCGATCTCTCATTGGCCCAGGCGCTTCGGCCCATCGAGCGATCCTTGCGTGGGCAAGTTCCTGGAATTCCGCATCGTGCGGGATCCGAAACTCCTGACCAGAGCCAGGTACCCAGCGTCCTGATTCCGAACCCTGACCTCTCCAGCATCCCAGTGTCACGTACCCGCACCTTCAACTTCGGTAGTGGCGCTTCACAGCCACTGCCCGACACCGAGGCAACCTACACCACGGGCGCAGGCGGACAGAAGGGACCGTGGGGCGTGTAGACCGACGGCGGCCCGATGCTGAACGCCAGCTGGGGCCGTATCTCTGCGGCTCCGGGTTACGGAACGCGCGAAGTGTGGACTCTGCAGAACGGTGGCGGCGGATGGGATCACCCAATCCACATCCACTTTGAAGAAGGCCAGATCCTGGCCCGCAACGGCAGCGCTGCTAACGTGCCGGCGTGGGAAAAGGGCCGCAAGGACGTGTATCGCCTGCGTCCGGGCGGAAGCGTGACCCTGACCATGCAGTTCCGCGATTGGGGCGGAATGTTCATGGAGCACTGCCACAACACAGTGCATGAGGACAATGCCATGCTGGTCCGTTGGGAAATCGATAACGGCGGCGCACCGTTCCTACGGCCGCTTCCGACACCAATCCCAGCTCCGACAGGCGTTACCTTTGTGGCACCTGACGACATAGCCCCGACCGCGTTCTAACTCGGGCGTAACAAAAACTTCAGATTGGCGGTCTGCAGCGCAAGATGCGGGCCGCCAAGCCTGATTTTAATTCCGGATAAAAGTAGTCTGGGGACAGGCAAGGAGCAACAATCATGCGACGGACAGGCCAGGCGGGCTTCGCGACATTTGCCGCCATTTTTCTTACCGCAATTCTTTATTTAACAGCAGGTACAACTCCGGCAGCGGCAGATAATGCCCGCTGGAATTCTAACTATTTTCCTAATGTTGTTCTCACCACGCAGGATGGCGCCAAGGTCCATTTCTATGATGACGTGATCAAGGGCAAGAGCGTAGTCATTGACTTGATCTATACCAGCTGTGTGGATTCATGTCCGCTGGAAACCGCGCGCCTGGCGCAAGTGCAAAAGATGCTGGGTGATCGAGTAGGCAAAGACATTTTTTTCTATTCCATCACAATCGATCCCACGCATGACACCCCCAAGGTGCTTAAGGCATATCGGGACAAATACCACATCGGTCCGGGATGGACTTTTTTAACCGGCAAGAAGGCCGACATCGATCTCATTAGCAAGAAACTGGGCCTTTACAGCGAGCCTGACCCGAATGATCGGGACGGCCACACACCGAGCGTGCTGATTGGCAATGAACCGAGTGGGCAGTGGATGCGCGATTCAGCCACGGATAACGCGCGTATTCTGGCAAACATGATTGGGAACTGGCTTAGCAGCTGGGGTTACGCTCAGGCCGTAGATGCCAAAGCCAGTTACGACAATGCACCGCCCATCGACATCAGGGATCAGGGCCGCTACACCTTTACCACGCACTGCGCCGCCTGCCACACCATTGGCCATGGCGATAAAATTGGCCCTGATTTGCTGGGTGTGACCAATGTGCGCGATCATAGCTGGCTGGAAACTTTCATCTCCACGCCGGAAAAGATGATTGCCGCAAAGGACCCCATTGCGGTAGCGCTTTATAAGAAATACAACGGCATAAATATGCCGAACCTGCGCCTGAGCGATGCTGAATTGAAAAACTTGATCGACTTTCTGGCACAGCAAAGCGCGGAGCACGACAAGGACGCGGCAACCCCGGAAAAAGCTGGAGCTGTAAAAGCAGACTCTGGCCAGCCACTGCGCTAGGGGATATAGAAGCGTTCCGCACAAGATCATCAGTTCAAGTTGGCTGCGCTCGACCGATTTTTGCGGAAGATGGCCGCTTCAAAGCGAAAAGTCCCTCTCCCAGTCGGGCGTTACAGGCAGGCGGCTACGGGGCCGCCTGCAATCTGTTTGGACCTATTTTTTCTCTGTCGGGATCAGCGCGCTCTTGATCGCCAGCAATTCTTTCAAGACCGGTTCCAGATCGCTCAAAGCCAGCGCATTCGCGCCGTCGGACTTAGCTTCCGCTGGATTGTCATGCACTTCCATGAACACGCCGTCAACACCGGCGGCCACCGCTGCACGCGCCAAGAGCGGAATATATTCCGGCTGTCCTCCGGAAACCGCTTTGCCGCCCGCTCCCGAAGAAGGTAGTTGCACTGAATGGGTAGCGTCAAAAACTACCGGCGCAAACTGGCGCATAATGGCCAGCGAGCGCATGTCAACCACCAGGTTGTTGTAGCCGAATGAACTGCCGCGTTCAGTAAGAAAAATATTGTCATTGCCGGAGGCGCGGACTTTCTCCACAGCATGTCGCATATCCCATGGCGACACAAACTGCCCCTTCTTGATATTGATGGACTTGGCATGTTTTGCTGCGGCAACCAGCATGTCCGTCTGGCGGCACAGAAAAGCCGGGATCTGTACTACGTCAACAGCTTCCGATACTGCCGGAACGTCCTTGGCTTCGTGAACATCCGTCAGCACCGGAACGCCGGCTTCTTTGCCAATTTTCTTCAGGATGCGCAAACCCTCTTCCAATCCCGGACCGCGGAAGCTATGCAGAGACGTGCGGTTGGCCTTGTCATACGATGCTTTGAAAATGTAAGGAATGTTCAGCTTGCGCGCGACAGCGCTGATCTCTCCTGCCATCTTCACGGCATGGGCTTCGCTTTCAATCACGCATGGGCCGGCAATGAGAAAAAGCGAGGAATCGAGGTTAAGTGAGTCGAGAGTGAATATGGGGTTGGCTGGCATTGGCTTAAGCAAAATTTGGTAATTGGGTAATTTAGTGATTGGAAAATTTATCTAATCGGAAAGAGCAACAATCCCGCCCAAGACAGATTCAATCACCAATTTACCAAATTACTCAATTACCAAATCCACTATTCCGTTCACGAACAGCGATTATCGCCGCACTATTCTCTCCGGCCTCAAAAACATCTCCACATCTTCCGAGCTCTTGGCGTCGCGGCGCTTCTGTCCGTTTTCATAGCTGGCCTTAACAAAAGCGCTGAACAAAGGATGTGGCTCCAGCGGCTTGGATTTAAATTCTGGATGGAACTGGCAGCCCAGGAAATAAGGATGATCGGGAATCTCCACAATCTCTACATACGTTCCGTCCGGCGTGGCGCCGGTGATGCGTAAGCCGCCGCCTGTCAGCACGGCTTCATACTCCCGGTTGAACTCATAGCGGTGGCGGTGGCGTTCGCTGATCTCGGTTGTACCGTAAGCTTTGGCCGCCTGGCTGTTCGGTTCCAGTTTGCATGTCCATGCGCCCAGGCGCATAGTGCCGCCCAGTTCATCAATGCCAGTCAGTTCGCGCAGCTTATAAATGATGCGGTGCGCGGTGGCTGGGTCAAACTCGCTGGAGTTTGCTTCATCCAGCCCGCAGACGTTGCGCGCAAACTCAATGCACGCGGTCTGCATGCCCAGGCAAATGCCGAAGTACGGGACTTTTTTCTCACGCGCGTAACGAATCCCGTTCAACATACCTTCAATACCGCGCTTGCCGAAGCCGCCTGGCACCAAAATTCCGTCAAAGCCTTCTAGTTGGGTTTCATAATCGCGGCTGCCGTCTTTGGTCTCCAGTCCCTCGGCTTCAACCCAGGTAAGATTCAGCTTCAGGTTGTGCGCCACCGCTCCATGAACGAGCGCTTCCTTGAGCGACTTGTAGGAATCCTCATACTCCACATACTTGCCCACAATCCCGATATGCACTTCGTCCTTGGGGTTATAGATGCGGTGCATCAGCTCTTCCCATCGCGCGAGTTCCGGCTGTCTCGACTCGATGCGCAGATAGCGCAGTAGCAGCGTATCCACGCCTTCACGCGCAAACACCAGCGGCACTTCATAAATCGACGCCACGTCTTTTGCCGTGATCACCGCTTCATCTTCCACGTTGCAAAACAGCGCGATCTTGCCTTTCAGTTCCTTGGAAAGAAATCGGTCCGTCCGGCAGAGCAGGATGTCCGGCTGGATTCCAATGCTCAGCAGCTCTTTTACTGAGTGTTGCGTTGGCTTGGTCTTGAGCTCGCCGGCCGCGCCAATCCATGGCACCAGCGTTACATGAATAAAGATCGTGTTGTCGCGTCCCAGCTCCTGGCGCATCTGGCGAATGGCTTCGAGAAATGGCAGTGACTCGATGTCGCCCACAGTGCCGCCAATCTCCACCAGCGCCACGTCCACATCCTGCGCCACCTTCTTCATCGCGGCTTTGATCTCGTTGGTCACGTGCGGAATCACTTGCACCGTCTTGCCCAGATAATCTCCGCGACGCTCCTTGGTGATGATCTGCTCGTAAATTCGGCCTGTTGTCCAATTGTTGTCGCGCAGCAGCTTGGCGTGGGTGAAGCGTTCGTAGTGGCCCAGGTCCAGGTCGGTTTCCGCGCCGTCGTCGGTCACAAAGACCTCGCCGTGCTGGAACGGGGACATGGTACCCGGATCGACATTGAGATAAGGGTCAAACTTCATCAGGTTGACCTTTAGTCCGCGGCTCTCCAACAGGCAGCCGATGGAAGCCGCTGCCAGTCCTTTGCCCAGTGAAGACACAACACCGCCGGTCACGAAAATATATTTCGCTGCCATGAACTCCTCGCACGAATGGATTTAGCTTTTTGTCGGGTGGCCCAGTTGATTTTTGGGGGTTCTGCTCCCCGGCTCGAAAGTGGCTTATGCCAATAGCCGAAGAACCGATTGGGGTGCACGATCAATTATACAAGAGGATGGCTGTGGAAAGGATGGCAGAAATAGGATGTTTTTAGCTTTAAAAAATACACAGTCTCAAGTCAAATGGGGCGCAATGATGTCCAAGAATTCCCGTGAATGAATGATTTTGGTCTTCTTCCAAAACCTGGGGAAGTGTCGCTGATTGCCAGTTACCAGGTAATCGGCACGGGCAGCGTCGGCACATTCCAGGAAGATATTGTCATCTGGATCACTCGTAGCTTGAGGCAACTGCGATGGAGTAACGGGGTAGGTATGGTTTTTGATCAACTGAATGGTCTGCAAACGAAGACTTTTACGGATCTTTAACTCAGGGCGTGCCAGGACAGCAGAATATTCCCCCATGATTGGATCTGAGACGTACCATCGGGAGGGCTTAGTAGTTGCCAACAAAAATACTGTCCGTTGCAATCCCTCCGGATTGAGCACCGCAGAAACAACCACATTGGTATCGATCACCAGACGGAGCGGAATCATCTACGCCTGGTTTTCTTTTTTCGGGTTGCCTTAATAATTTGGTCAATTCGTTTCGAGCTGAGTGTGTGAGTTCCATTTTGAATAGATTCTTCACCGATGGCCCGCAGAACCTCGGGCTCTGGAGCTGCGAGACGCACGTAGCTCTGAATGCTAACCAGCACCGCTCGTGGGGTCCCCCGTTTTTCTATGACTAAAGAGCGGCCCTCAGTGTCAACACGGCGAAGGAGTTTGCCGAACTTTGACCGCGCTTCGAGCGCACTAACAACAATGGTCTCTGCCATAAACTCTCCATTTCAATGCATTAAAGTCTACAGTTCGCCCAAGTGCCTGGTCAAGGAAATGTAGTGGAAAATAACATGATTCACGTATTTCGCGGCTCATTTTCACTTTACGTACTTCGGCTGCTCGCCTTTGCTCCATGGATCGTAGTTATGGGCAAAGGGCACGCGATCAGAGATGGGTGGGTGGTCAGCGTACCAGAAAACCACGAAGCGGCTGGGATAGGGGTACGAAAGCGATAACTCACCGAGCACCTGAAAGGCATGCGCAGCGGCTTCCTGCGAGTTGGGGTTGATGCCGTGTGTGACTTCCAGGCCATAAATATCAGCGTTGTGCTCAATTTGCCGGCCTATGGTATTGCTGATGGGATCGGCAACGATATTGAGTAGAGAGAAGATCAAAAGCAACATGGGAACAGCCGCCCAGTCGCTCAGGCCGCGCATGTGCCAGCGTTGCTGAAAGCGCGGAAGTGCCCAATTTGCAATCGCGTATAGCAGGTAGAAGCCAAAGAACATTCCTACCGCGAGCGATGCCATTCCAATCACAACATGATTCAATACATAGTGGCCCATTTCATGGCCGACCACAAAAAGCGTTTCTGGAATGGTCGCGTTCTTGAGCGTGGTGTCCCAGACAACAATCCGTTTGGAAGGGCCGAACCCCGTTACATACGCATTGAGCGTGGTTACTTTCTTGCTCGCGTCCATGAGAAAGATTCTGTCACGCGGAATATTCTGTCCTGCCCGGGCCGCGACTCTTTCTATCGCATCCACCAGTTGAGGATTGGTCTTATCGAGCGGTTCAAAATTGTTGAACAGAGGATCGAGGACGAGCGGAGCGAGAAAAACAACAAATACTGCCACCGGCATGGCGAGGAGCCAGGCGTAGAACCACCATCGCCGCGGGCTCTTGCGGATGAGGCTGGTGATACCCCAGATTACAAAGGTAAACATGATCAGCGATACAGCTTGCCCTTTCGCCACATCTCCGAACCACGATACCCAGCCCTGCACGGAAAGCCCGTATTGGCGGCTGACGTGCTGCTGATAGGCGTCGAGCGGAAGTTCGAGCACGGTGAGCGTCACCAGAAGCAGTGGAACGAAAATCAATGCCTGGACAAATCGATACTTCGATACTCGCTCCGCCCAGTCGCGATATTTTGCAGCAATTCCCAGCGCCAACAGCGCCAGCAGCACAAGCAAGGAGTAACCCGTACCGATAAACAGCAGCTTGGTCCTGAGATCATAGAGAGCCTTGGATTTGGCCAGTTTGTCGGGCGGCAGCGTGTATTGTACGGTCTGCGTTGCGTGCTTAGCCTGGACAGCAGCAGGCGTCTCTCCAGAAGAAGCGGAAGTTTGAGCAGCTGTCTTCCGGGACGAAATGCCAATGCACAGTACCAGCAGACAAATGGAGCCGAGCAACTTCAGAAGATAGTCTCCTCGAATGTCGGGAATGGGAGCACGATAGCAGAAAAGTCGACGACTGCGAAGTCTTAGCCGCGAATCAACGCTAATAAACGCGATCTCGATAGGTTGTCGTGCTTAGTTTGTGCTTTTTCGCGTGAATTCGCGGCCAACTCTGGTTCAGTTCTGGTCTTGTCAGGATTATCAACTCCAAGTTGGCTGTCGGGTTATAAAATAAAGAAGAATTTTGCCTTCTGATATTCAGAGCTCCCTTTATGGCGCGATGGATCAAACGCATCTCCCTTCTGGCCGCGACATTGATTGCGCTCGGCTGCATACACGCATGGTCGCAGCAGAATCCTAAGCGGCTCATCATGAAAGACGGGACGTATCAGGCAGCCACCAAATGGGAGGTCTCGGGCCAGCGGGTGCGCTATTACAGTGCTGAGCGCTATGACTGGGAGGAAGTCCCGAATGAAATGGTGGATTGGGCCGCCACTGACAAGTACAACAATGAGCGCGAAGGGCAGCGCGATGAAACCATTAAAGAGATTGCCAAGGCCGATGAGGCTGATGAACGTGAAGCTCCGCTGATTGTTCCGGGACTGCGATTGCCGAACACCGGCGGCGTTTTTCTGCAGGACGAATTTAATAAGCAGCCTGAACTTGTGGAGTTGGTACAGAATGGCGGCGAACTTAACAAACACACGGGCCGTAATATTCTGCGCGCAGCTGTGAATCCGCTGGCGCTTTCTTCTACCCAGACCATCGAACTTAAAGGCGAGCATGCGCGTGTGCAATCGCATGTGGAGCAGCCATCTATTTACCTGAATGTTGACACCTCTGACAATTCTCAGCCGGTCTTCACGCAAAAGGCATCTGACAAAACCCCACAGAATCAATACGGCATTGTGCGCGTGGAAAACAAGAAGGACACACGCATTGTCGGTAAGCTCAATATCGCCATGTATGGCAAGGTCAGCCAGAAAGAAAGCTGGATTCCAGTGACCACTTCTGCATTGGGTGACTGGGTTAAGCTCACGCCTTCCCAGCCTTTGCCTCCCGGCGAGTATGCGGTAGTGGAATTGCTCGATAAGAAGCAGATCAATCTATTTGTCTGGGATTTCGGCGTGAATCCATCTGCTCCGCAGAACGCCGGCGCATGGATGCCGAAGCAGCCGGATAAAGGAAGCGCAAATCAAAGTCCGGCACTGGAGAAGAGACCACCGGATTAAAGCCTTTTCTGGAATCCCGAGCGCAGCGAGGGAGCGCTACAATCTTATTTGTCGCTGGGTTTTGCAGATGGGCGCCAATCCTTGGATGTGTTCTCCGCAACTGTGCGGAAAGTTTTTCAGGGGACAAGTTCCTGGGAAATCGTAGGTCCCCTCCACTTCGCAAAAAACGCTCAGCGTCGGGATTTCAGAGAAAAGCTGTTTGGCTGAGTGCTGAAGGCTGAGTGCTTCCTTGCTTACTTCAGCATGCCTTGCTGTGCGACCGCAATATTGTCTCGGCTGGAGTTTTTCACCATATACATCATCTCGTCGGCCTGGCGGATGATTTCGTGCGAACTCTTGGCGTCTTCCGGGTATGTCGCCAATCCCATGCTGCAACGGACGCTTAGATTCAATCCATCTTCAGCAAGGAACACCGTTTTCCGCATCATGTCCTGAATACGTTTTGCCACCACCAGTGCAGAGTGCTTGTCGGTCTGTGGAAGAAGGATGACGAATTCATCGCCACCGTAGCGGAAAGCATAATCGATCAAGCGCAATTGCGACTTGATCTTGAACCCGATTTCCTGCAATAGCTTGCTGCCCACGAGATGCCCATACGTGTCATTCACGTTCTTAAAATGATCGAGATCGAGAAAGATCACGCTGAACTCATAGCCGAAACGTGCTGAGCGGTAGACTTCCGCTTCCAGCGTCTTATAGAGATGGCGCGCGTTGTAAAGGCCGGTGCAATCGTCAGTGATCGTCAGTTCCTGAATCTTCTCAACGGCGCGGGCGTTATCAATGGCAATGGCGGCGTAGTCGCATAGAGCGTGCAGAAAGAACATTTCCTGCTCGCCAAAACTTTCCATGGCGCAGTTAATGAGTTGGATGACGCCCAGCACGCGATGCTTCGATTGCAGCGGCACGCAGATGATCGACCGGGTCTTCCACTTAGTCATCTCATCGATGCGCTTGGCAAAACGGGGATCGTTGTACACATCCGGTACGATTAAGGACTCGCCGTGCCTGGCCACCCAGCCAGCAATGCCTTCACCCACCTTAAGCCGAACGGTCTTGAGCGTTTCGGCAGCATCACCCACGGCAATGGCGAAATAGAGCTCGTCCTTTTGTTCATCCACCATCAGTAGGGACCACGTGTCCGGGCGGAAGAATTCCGCCATCTTGTCCATGATGGTTTGCAGAATTGAATCGAGATTCAGCGACGAGGTCAGCGCTTTCGCCACATCGTTAAAAATGGCGACTTCCTGCAGTTGCCTCTTAGTCCTACGCTCTGGTCCTGATCCGGCTGCCTCGTTCATCTTAGGGGGTGATCCTCAATTTTGAGCCACTGAGAAAGTCTCTTACTTTTTGCGTATTATCGCTTGCTTTAGCGAAATCGGCAACCGGACAATAGACCTGAAACCTTTGGGTAATAGCCCTTACGTACCCTGAAAGTAGTTGTCGAATCAACAGTTAGGGGTTATTTTGTTACTTACCGGGAGTGTTGGAATTCCAAAATATGGGCCAATTGACTGATTTACCAGCAAAAGGCAATGGAACTGCTATGGCTGCTTTTGGTGACCGGCTTCGGCGAGAAAGGGAGATGCGTGGCATTACCCTGGATGAAATTACGGAATCGACAAAAATTTCCCGGCGTCATCTAGAAGCGCTGGAAAGCGAGCATTTTGACCAGCTTCCCGGCGGCGTATTCAACAAAGGTTTTGTCCGTGCGTATGCGCGATTTCTAGGCATCGACGAAGACCAGGCAGTTGCCGACTATTCTGCCGCCAACAACGAGCAGCCCGAGCCCGAAAACAAGTTTCCTCTTGAAATCCACGAAGAGCCGAAGCGTCAGTTGAATCCGCGGCGTTCAAAGATCCCGCTGGTATTTGCTGTTGCAGCTTTGGCGGGTGTTTTGGTGGGTTACGGCTTTTGGACGAAATCGAAACCACACGGTTCTGCAGCGGTTGAAACCCAGCCGCCTGCCAGTACAGTAAACGAGCCGATGGCTCCAGCACCACAGGCGGTTGGCGGCTCCAGTTCAGAGTCAGTTAAGACCTCCGCACAGTCTGCGCCTTCCAAGCCAGCGACCAAGCCGGTTCCACAGGAGACGGAGGCTGTTCAAGCGTCCTCAACACACACATCAACTGCAACAGCAGATGTGTCCGCCGATCCGCCTCCATCCTCTGTTGAAAAACAGAATGCGTTTTTTGTGCAGGTTAAGGCCAAGGAAGATTCCTGGGTTTCAATTGTTGCCGATGGAAAATCCGTGATGCAGCGGGTTTTGGCGGCTGATAAGCAAAAGAAAATCAAGGCAGGCAAGACACTCATTCTCAGGACCGGGAATGCCGGCGGTATTGAGGTAAGCTTCAACGGCCGTCCGCTTGGCGCTTTGGGGAATGAAAATGAGCCGCGAACCCTCACCTTTAACGCCTCTGGCCTTGTACAATAAGGCTAACGATCCAAGAGAATTACGATTGCTTTGGAACCAGTAGCATAGTTATTGGCCCACTTCACCGTGTGAAACACTCCGTTCGGCTGCGTTTCCGCCGGTTGTAACGCCAAAGCGTTGTTTCTGAGAGGATCGTTTCGGTAATCTTTTAGCTATATCCTTAGGTGTGGCCTGAAAGGTCATAAGAAATTCAGGAGGCAAGTCATTGGCACGAGAAAAGTTTTTGTTTACATCTGAGTCGGTCACGGAAGGCCACCCGGATAAAATTGCAGACCAGATTTCTGACGCGATTCTGGATGCGTGCATTGCTGAAGATCCTTACAGCCGCGTCGCCTGCGAGACCCTAACCGCTACTGGATTGGTAGTGATCGCCGGTGAAATTACCACCAAGACCTACGTCGACTTTCAGAAGATTGTGCGTGGCGTGGTGCAGTCGATTGGTTATGACAATGCGCTTTACGGCTTTGATTCCAACACCTGTGCGGTAATCTCCAGTATCAATAAACAGTCCGGCGATATCGCCATGGGCGTGGACACAGGCGGCGCCGGCGATCAGGGCATGATGTTCGGTTACGCCACGAACGAAAACGACAATTACATGCCTACGGCCATTGACTTGGCCAACAAATTAACCCTCCGCCTTACTGAAGTCCGCAAGAACGGCACGCTTCCTTACCTCCGGCCCGATGGCAAATCACAAGTTACAGTTGAATACGGCGCAGATCATAAGCCCCGCCGGGTAGATGCGGTGGTGATCTCCACTCAGCACGCTGAATCGGTTGATAACGAAACGCTGCGTGCCGACATCATGAAACACGTGATCCAGGCAGCGGTCCCGGCGAATTTACTGGATGCAGATACCAAATATCACATCAACCCCACCGGTCGCTTTGTGATTGGCGGCCCCATGGGCGATACCGGTCTTACAGGACGCAAAATCATCGTGGATAGCTACGGTGGCATGGGACGTCATGGCGGCGGCGCTTTCAGCGGCAAAGACCCGACCAAGGTTGATCGGTCGGCCTGCTACATGGCGCGCCACATTGCCAAGAACATTGTGGCTGCTGGCCTGGCAGATCGTTGCGAAGTGCAGCTTGCTTACGCTATTGGTGTCGCTGAGCCTGTTAGTGTTCTGGTGGATACATTTGGTACCGGCAAGATTGGTGAAGAGAAACTGGAACAACTCGTTCGCGAGAACTTTCAACTTAACCCGAAAGGGATTATCGAGTCGCTCAAGCTGCGCCGTCCGATTTATAAAAAGACCGCTGCGTATGGTCACTTCGGCCGCAAAGATCCTGACTTTACCTGGGAAGCGACTGACAAGGCCGCCAAACTGCGCGAGCAAGGACTGGGTAAGACGGAGTCCAAGGCCAACGTAGGCGCGGCCCGATAAGAGAGTTTCGACGTAGAGACGCAACACTGCTGCGTCTGGAGCCGTAGCATGCTACGGCTCTACGTTGAAAGGTATCGCTTAATCCAAATTTCTGAGCCCCTTTTAGGGCATTCGCGCAAGGGAGAACATGTCAACAACCGCTGCACCGCAAATTTCGTACGATATCAAGAGCCTGGAACTGGCTGATCTGGGAAAGCGCCGCATTGAGTGGGCCAACCAGTCAATGCCGGTGCTTCAGAGCATCCGCAAGGAATTCATCAAGAACCAGCCGCTCAAAGGCATTCGCGTTTCCGCCTGCCTGCACGTGACCACTGAAACGGCCAACTTGGCTATTACGCTCCGCGACGGCGGCGCTGAAGTGGTTCTTTGCGCTTCCAACCCGCTCTCCACGCAGGACGACGTGGCGGCTTCGCTGGTCCGCGATTACGGTATTGCCGTTCACGCCATTAAGGGTGAGGACAACGAAACGTACTACAAGCACATTCTTTCCGCGCTGGACCACAAGCCCCACATGACCATGGACGATGGCGCTGACCTGGTTTCCATTGCGCTCACCAAGCGCAAGGACGTTCTGGAAGGAATCATCGCCGGCACGGAAGAGACCACCACCGGCGTGATTCGCCTGCGCGCCATGGCCAAAGACGGCCAACTGAAATATCCGATCATCGCTGTCAACGATGCTTTGACCAAGCACATGTTTGACAACCGCTACGGCACTGGGCAGTCCACCATGGACGGCGTGATCCGCTGCACGAATTCGCTGATTGCCGGCTCCAAGTTCGTCGTCGCAGGATTCGGCTGGTGCGGACGCGGCCTGGCTTCACGCGCGCGCGGCATGGGCGCTGACGTGATCGTTACGGAAATCGATCCCACAAAGGCGATCGAGGCAGTGATGGAAGGCTACCGCGTGATGTCGATGGCGGAGGCTGCCCGGATCGGCGATATCTTTGTGACCGTTACAGGCAACAAGAACGTGATCGCACGCGACCACTTCGATCTGATGAAGAATGGCGCTGTGGTGGCGAACTCCGGCCACTTCAACGTGGAAATCGATATTCCCGCGCTGGAGAAAATGTCTTCCTCCAAGCGCCAGACCCGCGACTTTGTGGATGAATACGCCATGAAGGATGGGCGCAAGATTTATCTGCTGGGCGAAGGCCGCCTCATCAACCTGGCCGCAGCCGAGGGACATCCAGCCTCAGTGATGGATATGAGCTTTGCCAACCAGGCGCTGGCTGCTGAGTACCTGGCAAAGAACCACAAATCGCTGGAGAAGAAGGTTTATCCGGTGCCAGACGATCTGGATAAGAAAGTGGCGCGGCTCAAGCTGGAATCCATGGGCGTGAAGATCGACAAGCTCACCCCGGAGCAAGAAGAGTATTTAGCATCGTGGTCTGAAGGGACTTAGTTGCTCAGCAGAACAACAAATCGCAACCAAGGCGGCGACTTCAAAAGAGGTCGCCGTTTTGCTTGTTCTTACGGCATACGGAGTTTGTTTGCATCTCAAACAGAGTAGCTGGAGCGCCACGTCGCTCTGCAGTGGCATGAACTTTTCTGCTGAGAGTGCAATTCCGAACGGATAGAGGGAGAACACCATGAAGTTTTTGTTTTGGGTTGGGGTGATATTTGTGGTTTTAGGAATTGCTTCATTAGTTGTGCCCATTCCCCACACTGAGCATAACGGCGTGAAAGTCGGGGGAGCATCAATTGGCATTGAGACCCGGCACGATGAAAAGGTGTCCCCTATAGTCAGCGCGGTACTGATTGCCGCAGGTACAGGCATGATGATCGCCGCCAGGAAAGCCGTGGCTTAAGAGTTACCAGAATTTCTCCGCGGCGTTCCGAATCCGAAGCGCCGTTTCATTTTTGTCTGAGACTCTGCAGGTTGCAAGAACCTGCTCTCACTTCCGTTCTAATATGCGCCGGACCATAACCAGTTGTCCCAGATGATAAGAATTGTGGTCGGCTACCAAAAGCGCCTCACGAAGCAAGGTCTGACCATCGCCATGAGGAATCTTAGCGCTGAGATCGCGTTTGGGATCGCCAATCAGCTTATCCATGGCTTCCAGATCAGCCAGGACTTGTTTCACGCTTTGGTCCCAGGCCTTGTCGTTGGGTGGCGCTTCGGTTTTGGGCCAGTATTCATCGGGCCACTTGGGCGATTTGTGTTTGGCGGACCGGCTGAATTCAAGAATGTCCCATTGGGCAATGCGGATGTGTTCCAGCAGTTGCCATGGCGTGTGCGGGGCGCCTTCGGGCTTGCGTCCGCGGAGGTCTTTAGGGAAGTTCTTGAGCGCCTCGCGTAGATCGACATGTGCTTCTGCTTTGGTGAGCAAATTGGAAATGTGCTGGCGTAGGGGATCGGGTTTCTTCATGGCAATTGATTGGATGATGGCGAGATCGTGGAGGAACCAGACATGCTGAATGACCGCCGCAGAAAATCCTGTTGCTCACTTCTCGCCTGCGTCTTTTTCTTGTGTCCCATGATTTTGTATCCGATAGGTTGCCGTGCCCAGGCTGAAAGCCAGCAAGATATCCCTTCCCTTCGCACACAAGCCAATGTCGTTTTTGTACCGACATTGGTCAAGGACAAAGGCGGGAAAGCCGTCTTTGGGCTCCAGGTGAAAGACTTCATTATTGAAGATGATGGAATTGAGCAGCAGGTAAGCATGGACGAAGCGGAACCGCAGGAGGCGGTTTCACTGGTGATTGCGATCCAGAGCGGGCGCAGCGCAATGTATGAATTTCAGCGCATGAAGGGCATCAGCGCCATGCTGGACCAAATCGTGAGCCAGCCGCAGGTGGAAACGGCAATTGTGGTATTTGATAACAATGTGGAACTGGCGCAGGATTTCAGCTTTGAGTCGGCCGGGACCGAGGAATATCTCAAGAGCATGATGGAAGGCCCGCGGAGGAACATGGAAGAGAACGACCGCAGCGGCGCAGCGATCTATGATGCAGTCCGGTATTCCGTAAACCTGCTGAAGAAGCAGCCGGAGGATAGCCGCCGGGTTCTGTTGCTGATTAGCGAGACGCGCGACCACGGCAGCCACGCTGTTAACCTTGATGAAACGATCAGGGCGATCAGTGAGAGCAACACCGTAATGTATTCGCTGGCATTTTCGCCCACGATATCAACAGCTATGGATACCATGCGCGGAGAGTGGGATGCGCGCACTGATCCAGCGGGCTGGAATCTGGACATACTTCGGCTTTTGAAAATGGCCCGGCAGGCCATGCGCAAGAACGCCGCTAAGAGTGTCGCTTCCATGAGTGGAGGCGAATATGAAGTTTTTACCTCGCGCAAGAGCTTTGAAAATTTCATGATGGAATTTACTAACCACCCTGCACAGCCGATACCTTCTGCGGTTCCAGCCAAAGAAGCCGCATCCCGGCCTGCATGAGGTACGAGTGCGACTGAGAGCCCACGGAAACAGTGTGGTACTCGCAAGAAGAAGTTATTGGGTGGAAGAGGCCGAGTTGTCTCACTAACTCGATTCACCAGACGAAAGTGCCATTCCTGCAGAAAATCGAGAAAAATTAAATTTTTTGTTCCGTCAGCTTTTCCTTCGTGTCTCACTTCAGTAGCAGGCTCATCCGTCGACTGCTGAAGAGGGGTCGCGCGTCCCGGAAAACCGCGGCCCTTTTTTAGCAATTTTTTCGGCGGATTGTCAGCACTAATAACACAGGGATAAGTTGCGTTCATCGAAGAGCATTGAACTTAAATTAGAATCTTAGTCGGAGTTAAGTTGAACAAACTGTAACTAACGGGCGGCCACGACATCTATAGTTTTTTAAGCGGCTTACAAGATTATTTGCCGGAAACAATCCGGCTCGGCCAGGAGTTGTGATGATTGAGCAAGAAAAGAAACGGCCCATCCGGATGGGAAAGCTTTGGGTTGCCGTGCTGGCTCTCACTTTTAGTGCGTGCTGGGGATGTGGTGGTGGAAGCGTCAGTGCGGGCGGACCGACTCCCACACCGACGCCAACGCCTGTCCCGACTCCGTCCCCTACTCCCCCTCCCTTACCGGCTGGAGCAATCGGCATGAAAGTTCTGGATACAAGCGTGCCGCCCGGAGGTATTTTCCAGTTCCAGCTTTCCAATACAGAGCCGAAGCCCATCGCGCATGGAAGCACTCGTCCGCAGGTCCCAACCGGACCAGTCCGTGGCGTAGCGATCAATGATCCATCTGGAAAAGCGGCTGGAATCGCGGTAATAGATACGTCCGTTAGTCCGTCGAACATCAAGATCCAGCTCAGCTCACCCGATGCTGTTCTGGGCACGGATATCACCTATCCCGTAATCACTCTGTCCATGCCATTGAGCAACAGCCTTGCGCCTGGGGCGACGTTCCCATTGAGCATTGACACTGCCAACACATCATTTTTCGACGCCACAAAAGCCTACACGACTTTAGAATTTGCTCCCGGAACATTGACGATTGCCCCGGCTGGCAGTCCCTTTGTGAGTGACGTGCTACCCGCCGGCGGCTTGCTGCCCGACCGCACATTGATCAAAATTTTCGGCGCTGGATTCAATGCCAATACAAAGGTTTCCATTGAAGGCACCACAATTGTGCCGGCGGACCAGTCCGTTGTGAATTCGGGGGAGGTTGACGTAAAAATCTGTAATGGTGCAGTCGCGGACGGTGCGACCACTTGCCCGGGCACTGGAGCCACATTTCAACTTGATGGCGAACGCGTTCGCGTGAAGGACACCAACACCAACTTTGTTCTGGAGTATTACACCTACCTGCGTGCTGACGATGTTGCCGGAACCAGCGCGAATGCTTTGGTGAAGCTGGTGCACCCCATGTTCTCTCGCGTAACGTATCTCTCCGCCGGCATTCCGCTTGTGAACAGCGGGACACAATTTACCGGACTCTCGCTGCAAAATACCAACAGCCAGGATTCAGGCATCAAGATTGACCTGCTGGATTCCAGCAATGTCTCGCTGGCAAATACTTCTTTCATCCTGCCGGGATTGAGCGGCGGCATTGCGGGGAAGAAGATCACCCGTGA
Organism: Terriglobia bacterium; assembly: GCA_963831465.1. Classification (GTDB taxonomy): domain Bacteria; phylum Acidobacteriota; class Terriglobia; order Terriglobales; family Acidobacteriaceae; genus Angelobacter. Next base: position 33,831 of record CAWHQH010000043.1, read on the forward strand.
CGTGATAGCGGATTGGTTTCCTTCTCCGCCCGCCGGCGCCGTGAAAGTGAGTGTCACGGTTACGTCCGGTCCGGCGGTCCAGGCGCTGGGCATGCTGGGCGACACAAGTTCCGGTACAGTTACGCCGGTCATTCCTCAATAGCGGAGACATGAAGCTGATCAGCAACATGGAGGCACACGGCTATTGAGCGCTGGCTTGCGTGGTGGGAGCAGTTTTTAATTCTTCCAACTGGTGTTGTACTTCGCTCCACTTTTCTCGTTTTTTCTTCACGAAGTTGGGGGCTGACGGATTCTGGTAAAAAACCAGGATGTTCTCGCGCAAGTCGGGGAGCATCCCACCGAATTTCTCCTTCGTCAGTTTGTCCAGCAGCTTTGCGTAGGTCTCATCCGTAAGCTGGTACTCTCCCGCAGCGGTAGGTTTGCCAGTATCAAAATCCATATTGGCAAGTTGCAACTTGCTGGTCTTCAAGTCGCGCAGTTCAGCACGATACTTCTCCAGCGTGTTATTCACGCTTTTCAGATAAAGGGTTTCTGTATTTGGGTTTGGCATCTTGAAGGCGATTGTCTTGAATGGTCCAATTTTTGGAATAATCTTAAAAATCACCGCCAGAATGCGGGCGCCTAATCCTGGTCTTTGATATTTTTTCCCCCATTCTTTTTCATACTCTGAGCGCTTCAGGTTATAGAGAAACTTCTTCTTGGCGAAGCTTGGATTCTCTTTCACCATTTCATCCTTTTTGGTCAAAAGCGCTACGCGAGTCATCTCCGGGATCGCACGGCTTACTGACCAGCGAAACGAGCCAATGGAAAGATCGAGATTAGCGAAAATATCGTTCAGATTGACACCGTAGGTCTTCAGAAATGCGCGTTCCAGCACAGGCTTGGCAACCTCAAAACCAATGAAGTCATGGTAGGAATCAGACGTGTAGCGTTGCTTGGCTACCTGCACCACGTCAAAGCCGAATTCAGTCCGGATATGCGCCCTATGGTCCTGGGCATAAGTCACGATCGGGCCATATTTCGCGCCAAGTTTGGGAAATTCGCGGGCCACCGCAGCATTGACCACCGGATGACCAATGGTATCCGCGACGTAGTGCGTCAATGCTCCCAGCGAAAAGGCATATTCATTGATGTCTGTAGATTCGGTCAGCAGCGCCTCGACAAAGTCTCCACTGCGGACGTAATGGACCATGTCACTGAACATTTTATTGCCGAAAGGGTAGTACCCCATGTCCTGGATCAAGCAGCCCCCATAGGCAAAGGCATGCGCTTTGCGAAGTTCTTCTTCCGTTGCATTGGGATACTTCTGCTTCAGCAGCGGCTTGATCTGGTCAGCCCAAAGCAGGTCGACTATCTCTTCATGGGTGAGAATGGAATATCCGTGACAAACCTGTGAGAAGCTGAATACAACCAGAAATGCTGCCAGCGTTGCTCGTATTGAATTTTGCATGGACCCTTCTTTTGCACACATAAGACAAAAAGCTGGCCACGTAATACTACGTAATAATTAGATGCCGCTACTCCAAACCAGAACCGCTCAATAAGACGAAAGAATTTACAAGAAAAATGCTCGAGCGAATGTGGCTTTTGCAAAAAAGCACGCAACTATTGGCTTAAATAGCTGCGTGCTTTCAGATTTGATCAATTATGGAAGAAGCTATTTCTTCGCGTCGTTCCACACCTTCCGTCGCTCCGCTTCTAGATCTTTTCTAATTCGACGATGTTCGGCGGAAGGCAAAGTTCATCGCGGTCAAAATTGTGCCCAAAACCAGCAGCAGAGGCATCACGCCGGGTCCAAAGCTTATGGCCAGTCCGATCATCCACAACAAAATTGCCAGCGTAAAAATTGTCCAGAACACAACATTCCTCCTGAACGGGTGGTGGTCTCAAGATCCTGCAGCTCAATTTGCGGTTATGTAGCCCTGAGAGACCGTTAGGTCACGGGCTGCGATGCGGCGGGGTTCTTCACGTCCGAGAGAACCTGCCTCCTTTTCTGATCCAAATTTAGCCTTACAGGTTGTTTGAACCTTAGTTCCAATGAATTATTTCTGGGTCGGTAACTCGGCAGGAAACCGTGTCGTATGCAAATCTTATGTTTTTCGACCATTGGGCGCATGATGAGGACTTCTTTAACAGCGGAACTGCTGTTCAGAGCAGCACGATGCTGATTCCTTTATTCGCCTTGCCCAGGTCTGAATCCTTCTTCCATTCCGGATAGCGTTTGAGAAGCTCCCACGTTTTTTCGTCAGAAATGCGCCAGTCTTCTCCTGTGACGAACGACCGCAGGCCGCCCTCGCGCGCCAGCCGCTGAAGCTGTTTCTGTAATTCAATTCTTAATGCGCCGCCAACGCCGCTGGAACCGTAGCCATGAATCAGCTTGACCGCCGCGTATCCCTGCTGGCGCGCGAGTTGGAGTTCACGCTGCATTCGCAAACGCGCCTCTTCTACCTTTGGCATGCCATCTTCCAGGTCGATGATCTTAATGGGCGCAGGCTTTCGCGACATGGCATTTAGTCTAGGACGAAACGAAGAGGGAAGCCACTCTACCGCGGATTTGCGCCGGTGTACGCGGCCCAAAAAGACAGACGCATGATTTATTGTCTGCCTCTGATCCGCCTTTCCAGCGTGGCCCGCATTTTCTCGTAATAGGTGCGGTCGTCCTCTTCGCGTTTGCTAACGCCGGCCATGATCTGGATATTAATTCTGGCCCACAGGTCGTTAGTGAACGTGTTCTGGTCCTGCGCGTAATCGCCGTTGAGGACGCCAATCTTTTGCAGCTTGTCGAGTGCGTTGACGATCTGCTCAAAGGCGCGATTGACAACGGCCCACGTCTCGTAAATCCCAGCCTTGGTTTCGTGTTCCCCGTCTTTTGCTGGAAGTTCCATGCGGGAACATGATAGCAAAATAATACTTATAGTCTCTATTCATTTAAGTATTGGCCGATGAAACTCTGTGATCATGGCAAGAGACTTAAAGCGCGCATTCGGCCAGCGGGTCCGCGAATTGAGGGAAGCGCGGGGATGGTCGCAAGAGCGAGCAGAGCAGCAGATAGGCCTGCATTGGACGTATATCGGGCAGGTAGAGCGCGGAGAACGCAACCTGACGCTTGTCAGTATGCAGAAGTTTGCCAAGGGCTTCAGAATTGAGTTGGCAGAGCTGTTCAAAGGGCTGGGATGATTAGCGCGGATTTGCGCGGAGGAACCCGACCAAGCTAAGTCGGGTAATGGCGCCTCAAGCTGATAATCCCAGGGGTGAAATCCATCTTGAAGCGGTTAAAGTCCTCTCAGCAACATCGCCATGCTCGTATCCAGCCCTTTCGCGAGTTTTTGCAAAGTAGCCAGATTAATCAACCGCTTCCCGTTCTCAATTTCCGATATGTGGCCGCGCTCAATACCCGTGTGAGCAGCCAAATCCGCCTGATCCCAACCGCGCTTTTTCCGTAAGGATTCGATTTTCTTGCCGAATTTTAGTGTCAAAGCGCTCGGACGTCTTCCTCTGGACATGCCAATGATAATCGGCGTATCATGGCAGTTCCGTGTGGGAATATTCCCACACGGCTAGTAATGAACAAAGACGCGGAATTGTACAAGATAAAAGCTGAAGTTTACGAGACGTGGTGGGGCGTGATCAATCGCGCCTTTGAGCAGATCATTTCTGCGCTCCACAAGTTGCAAAAGGTGAGAGGCGACAATGCCTGATCCTAAGGGGAAATCTTCCCATAAGGGACACGAAAGGCATTCCACTACGTTCGCTCAATTCAAAGGCAAGATCATTCACAGCGTCGAAGCGCATACCACAGATTACGGCTGCGCTATCGGCATCATGTTCGATGACCGCACATATCTCTGTTTTGAGGTTGAGACAGGCGGGGTAACAATCCTGCCGGATTTGTCGGACTGGAAAACGGGGAACTATAAACCGCTAAAGCGATGGAAAGAAATTTCAGACTGAAATTGGAAACCGGTCGCAAGGCGCGTTTTTTAGCTTCTAATTCCGCCACGCCCTTGCAGCTTATTTTACGAGGTGTATTACCACAAGCTGAACTATCGATTTCTGTAACTGCACTAGGTTGCTCGGCTTTTGCAAAATCAGAGGATTCAGCGCAAAGTGCTGAACTCTTCCGAAAGCTTATAAAAATCAGCAGCAGCATATTTCAACATATCGTAAAGGGTTACATCCTAGTGGTCGTGTCGCAGCAACCAACTCGCCCGACGCCATATTATTGCCGGTTTAGTGCTTGACTTAGGGGCGAAGAAATAGTAAATTAGATTATTTCCCTTCAGAGGGAAAAAGCAGTAGGTGTGCCGATTAACACGGATGACACTGATGGGAGAAACCAGGGAACCTTTTACCGCAACGGACGCAAAGAAAGAGCGGGGCTGGGTGGGACAAACCTACGCCAAACTGGGATGACCTGCGATGCAGTGGGAGGGGTAGGATCGGGTCAATCGGGTAATCCAAACCCCACCGCCGAGGGCGGCGGTGCCACATGGGCATCGTTACCCCGGCCAATCTAGGATAGGTTGGGGTGACCTAAGTTAAGTGGTTTGGAATCCTAGTTGAATGATGGGGGAGGGGTAGGGTATCAGGAGCGGGTGATCTGGTGATCCGGTGATCGGAAAAGCAAAACTGCGGACGTTGTCCGTGAGGACGAAGCTGCGCTAATCTACGCCAATCTGGGATGTGGTTGGGATGACCTGAGTTAAGTGATTTGGAATCCTAGTTGAACGATGGGGGGAGGGTAGGCATCGAACTGCCCTGAAGCATGCAAGCCGGGCCAGTGGCCTATGATGGTTGTTTGAGAAATATTATGAGCATGAAACAGATTGCTGATTGGGCCTTGAATACTGTTACGCAACGCGGGGCGGGCTACGCTGACGTTCGCTTTGTCGACCATCGCCAGCGTTCGCTGGCTACTAAAAATGGCAAGGTCGGACACGCGAGCAGTGCGGAAACCCTGGGCATAGGTATTCGCGTGCTGGTGAATGAGGCGTGGGGCTTTGCCTCCACGGATGATCTGAGCCGTGAAGCCGTCGATAGAGCGGCAGCTCAAGCGGTGGAGATCGCCAAAGCGTCGAGCCGAGTCAAAGAAGCGCCGGTGCGGCTGGCGCAGAGCCAGCGGTAAAGATCGAGTGGTCGAGCCCGTACAAAATTGATCCGTTTACCACCTCAGTCGAGCAAAACTTTGATTTGCTGACTCGTATTGATGCCGAGTTGCTCGCAGTAAAAGGAGTAACGCTGGCTGAGAGCAGTATGCAGTTGGGGCGCTATGAGCAGTGGTTCTACAACACTGATGGATCGGATATCCATCAGACGCGCGTCATCACCGGTGCTGGTTTCTGCGCGCTGGCATTTCAAGGCACGGAGATCATGAAGCGGTCTTATCCCAACTCTTTCGGCGGCCAGCACCAGAACAGAGGATATGAACTGATCGACGAATTGAAGTTGCTGGAGAATGCGCGCCGCATTGGCGAAGAAGCCGTGGCGCTGCACAAGGCGGAGCGTTGTCCGGAAGGACGTATGAATCTGGTGCTTGACTCTTCCCAGCTTGGCTTACAAATCCACGAATCCATTGGGCACCCCATTGAGCTAGACCGGGTGCTCGGTTACGAAGCCAATTTTGCAGGAACATCATTCCTTACACTGGAAAAGTTGCGGACGTTGCGTTACGGCAGCGACATGGTGAATGTGGTGGCCGATGCCACAGAACAGCATGGCCCCGGTCTGGGCACGTTTGCTTATGACGATGAAGGTGTTCAGGCGCAGTGTACGCCAATTATCACCAATGGACTCTTCACTGGATATATCTCTTCGCGCGAGACGGCACACACCATCGGCGAGACGCGGTCGAACGGGACCATGCGAGCTGAAGGGTGGAACAGGATTCCGCTGGTCCGCATGACCAACATCAGCATTCTCCCCGGAGAAAAGCCTCTGACGTTTGACCAACTCATCGCCGGCACAGACGACGGCATCTTTATGCAGACTAACCGCTCGTGGTCAATAGACGACAAGCGTTATAACTTTCAGTTTGGCTGCGAGATTGGCTGGGAAATCAAAGGCGGCAAACTGGGACGCATGTTCAAGAACCCGTCGTATTCGGGCATCACTACGGAATTCTGGAATTCGATGGACGCCATCTGTTCGCGGGACCAATGGACGTTATGGGGTACTCCGAACTGTGGCAAGGGGCAACCCATGCAGACGATGGGCACGGGACACGGCGCATCACCGGCAAGGTTCAGGAATGTGAAGATTGGGACTGCGTATAAGGGGAATTAGGGAAGTGATTGGCAACTGGCAATTGGCCAAAATCACGGAGACGCATGTGAAAGATTTTCGCGAGTTGAAGGTCTGGAAAAAAGCACATGAATTTGCATTAAGAGCGTATCGGTTGACGGAAACATTCCTCAAACACGAACTGTTCGGCATGACCAGTCAGATTCGTCGGTGCGGATCTTCGATCCCTGCGAATATTGCAGAAGGTTGCGGGCGACTGGGGAATAGCGAGCTGCATCGCTTTTTGCAGATTGCTTGCGGTTCAGCCAGTGAACTTGAATACCATATCTTACTGGCAAGAGACCTGGGCTATTTACCCGCCACTGGTTACCTCTCAGCCATAAACAACTTCTTGAGATGAAACGAATGCTGGTTGCGCTGACCCGAAAAGTGGTCTCCGACCGGAGGGCCAAATGAGATTTTGCCAATTGCTAATTGCCAATTTCCAATTGCTGGGGCCACAATGCTAACCCAATCCCATGCAGAACAAATCTTTGAGAAGATCAAAAGGTTTGCGTCCGTTGATGAAGTCGAAGTTATTTTTTCCTCGACAGATTTCTCGCTCACGCGCTTTGCCAACAACACCATTCATCAAAACGTGGCGGAGGTGAATGGGTCGGCGTCGATCCGGGTAGCCTTTGATGGCAAGACCGCCCGCGCCACTACGAACAGGTTTGATGATGAAAGTTTGAAGCGCGCGGTGCAGTTGGCAGAGAGGATTGCTCACGTGCAGGAACCAGATCCAGATTTTCTGACGATGGCGAATGCTATCGAGAGCAAAGGCCCAGACGGTCCAACGCGATGGTTTGATCAGACCTCGGCCATTACCCCGGCCGACCGGGCAGAAGGCGTCGCGAAAATTGTGGCAGAGGCAAAAAGGAACAAGCTTGTGACTGCCGGCATTTACTCCAGTTCGCAGAACGCAGAGGCCGTCATCAACTCCAAGGGGCTAAGCGTGTACCATCGCCAGACAGCAGCAGAAATTTCGATCACCATGCTGGCCGACAGTTCTTCCGGATGGCAGAAAGCAAACTCTCCAGATGTAAACAATATCGATCCAGTACGGCTGGCGGAGATTGCAGCGCAGAAAGCGCGTGACTCGCGCAGTCCACAGGAGTTGCCACCAGGGAAATATACGGTGATTCTTGAGCCTTCGGCGGTGCTTGATTTAGTTGGTTTCATGTTCTGGGATTTCGGTGGACAGGCGATTCTGGACCAGCGATCGTTTCTAAATAATCGGATCGGGACGAAGCTGTTTGGCGAAAACATCACCATTGTCGATGACGTTGCTCATCCGCTCCAATCCAATGCCCCGTTCGACGGTGAAGGGGTCCACCGCCAACGTGTGAGCCTGGTGGAAAAAGGCGTAATTCGTAGCTTGGTTTATTCGCGCAGCACGGCAGCGAAGATGCGCAAGTCTGAGTACAAAGACAAGGTCGGAGAAATCAGTGTGACCGGCCACGGTTTTCCGCTGCCGAATGAGATGGGCGAAGCGCCAACTAACATCGTGTTCCTAACACCGGGCAACGAGCAGACGGTTGAGCAGATGATTGCCGGGACTGAGCGCGGAATCCTGATCACGCGACTGTGGTACATCCGTGAAGTTGATCCTTACGAAAAGATAGTTACGGGCATGACGCGCGACGGCACTTTCCTGGTGGAACACGGAAAAGTGAAGCACGGGCTGTTGAATTTCCGCTTCAACCAGAGCCTGATTGAGATGCTGAACAACGTTGACGCCATGGGAAAAGCCATGCGCGCCAGCGGAGAAGAAGCTTTTGACATGGTGGTTCCGGCCATGAAAATTCGCGAGTTCAACTTCACTGAAGTGACCAAATTCTGAGCGGTTTTTTGGCCATCTCTTCTGGCGTATGCCTTTTGGTGCGCTCTGAATACCAAAGTAATCTTGGGATGACTGCGCTACGGGTATAACCTCCGATGTGAGGTGCAAGGGTGAACGAAGCCAAAGGTCCAGCCGCTGGTTTAGGCCCGGCAGATACAAGAAGCTCGGTACGCTTTCCACTGAGACTTCCCATCACGGTACGAACGGCCGACGCCCATGAATATTTCGCAGAAACAGCGGACATATCAGCCGGCGGCGTGCTATTTCATACCAAAAGCCTGCTCGGCGTGGGGACCGTGATTCGCTTCCGCATTGTGTTGCCCGCCTCAGTCCTAGGGACCGATACGGATGTCCAGGTAAATTGCACCGGACGCGTGGTACGCTCACTGGACGAAAAAGGCAAAAATGCGGTGGCTGCAGTGATTGACGAATATTGCTTTGAACGCATTCTATGCGGCAGCATGGCCACAAGCTGCTAGCCGACCCAAATTTTCTTCATGACCACAAGCGGCTTAACTGGCGGCTTCTTTTTTGAATTTGCTATGAATCAAGAAAGTCGTCAATTGTTTTCTCGTCGATGCATGTTCATTCGCTAGATTTGCGACTGAGGCATTCGCTTGCGCCCTCTTGTCTCCATCATGCCTGTATAATACTCAAGTCCCAACCTGCGCCGGAGAGATGGCCGAGTGGCTGAAGGCGCACGCTTGGAAAGCGTGTTTAGGGGAAACTCTAACGTGGGTTCGAATCCCACTCTCTCCGCCATAAATAACCCTGTAGATTCAATGGCTCAGTCATTGGAATAAGGCCAATATCCCTCCGGCCGAACCGGCGCCAATCCAAGTTGCCTAGTGGGTCGCAGTTCAACGACGCCTGAAAGCGATTCAGCGAGTTGCATGGCTGCTTCTTTCGTGGGCGGCTCCGCTTTCGAGCCAAGGAAAAGGCCGAAGCGTCTGCTGATGCCTTTGCTCCGCGCAAGAAAATATAAAAGTATCCAACACGCCCTTCTGTTACCAGCGCCGTGCAACTGCTGCTACGATCCTGGCCAATGCATCCAAATCGCGAATGTCCACCACTTCAGCAGGGGAATGCGAATAACGCAATGGCCAGCCGATGGCGACATCTGTTGAGCCGTAGAGCAGGAAAGCCGCTCCGTCATTGCCGCCGCCAGTCACTCCATATTGAACGGGTATGTTGCTGGAACGGGCGAGGGAAACGACCTTCTGGGCGAGATCACGAGGGACGATATTGGAATTGTCAACGGCGCGAACCACAAATCCATGCCCCAAAAGAGCATCGCCAAAGCGTTTGGACTCCAATGGAGAATCTGAGCTGACAAAAGTATCGATTGCAAAAACGTAATCCGGCCCCCTTCCTTGTGAAGCCATATTTTTGGCTGCACCGGCAGCGCCTTCCAATCCAAGTTCTTCCCGCGTGGACCAAATGAAGGTGACATCGCGGCCACCTGTGCTCGACGAATTCTTAGCCGCCGCTCCGGCCTGATTCACGTTCTGGCCTAGAGCCCAGGTTGCAGCAACCAACGCGGCACAGCCGACGCGGTCATCAAAGGAACGGGCGCTGGAGAAGTCATGCAGCAGCTTGTGATATTGCTTAGGAATGGTGACAAAATCACCGACCTTAATCCCCAGTTCGTTGGCCTGCTCTGGCGTCTGTGCGCCTACGTCCATACGAAACGTCTGCCGTGGGCCGCGCGGCCACTGGAAGTCTGGTTTTTCCCAACCTTCGGGCAATTCCATCACGCCAGGATGCATACCATTTGCAGAGTGTACTAACCCTGCGTGTCCCAGGAAATAAGCTAGTATGCCACCACCTTTACTTTCCAATTCCAAACGGCCATCCTGACTTATGGAACGTACTTCATAGCCGATCTCGTCCATATGCGCCACCACCACGATCCGAGGGCCGCTGCCGTTTTTTGGAGATGGCCAATGCAGCACCAGGTTCCCTGCATTGTCTGTCTCCGGCTTGGCCCATGCCGGCAGTAACTGCGTGACTGCGCGGCGCATGTTCTCTTCATGACTGCTGACAGCGTAGGTCTCTGATAACTGCTTGATGATTTCTTCAGTTGAAGGTGCTGTGCTGGGCTTCTGGGAAATGACTGGTTCTGGGAGCGCAGAAGCAAGGCCTAGTTCCGGCTCTTTGCTCTTTCCAAAAAGATATGTCTCCAGTAATGAGATTGTGGCCAGAACATCTTTGCCTTGAAGAACCTCGCCCGGTGTTGCAGGCCATGAGGTCGCAACAGCAAGATGAACGCTGCGTTCAGGCATCTTTGATTGAAGCATGTAGCCGCCACGCGGCAATAATGGCGCTGAGTAATCTGTTTTTAGAGGGATGTTGATCTGGGCTGCGAGTTGCTTCAACTCAGCAGCTAAGCCTGTCAACTCAGATTCTGGCTTTTCAGAAGCAATCAAAACGCCGCTGCCCGGAGATTCCTTGAAAGCAGGTGCAGCTTCGCGCGAACCAGGAGCCGCGGTCGCACGAATGAGGCGGCCGACGTAGATCACTTCATCAGGGGCCAGACGATAAATCAGTCGCTGTAATCCTCGCGCACCGACCCACTGTTGAGCCACGAATGCAAACGTCAGAGTACCTTTGACATTTGCCGGTTGCACGTTGCGGAGGAGTTCAAGCAGTGCGGCAGCCCCAAACCGATCTCCGATGGCAGGGGCAGTCCACTTTCTGAAGCCCATCTCGTAGAACTCTCGCTCAATTGCAACAGGACTGAGAACGTCCGCCCCACCCGCACGGGCTTCAGCGGCAGTCGTTGCGCCCACATCCACAAACATGTTGTCCAGATCAGAAGCAGCAGGAGGGTGCTGGCGTTGTGGCTGCAAATGGACTGATAGACCAGCAACCGCTCCATTGATCCATTTATTTTGCGCGGTTCCAATCAATACCGGCTGTGCCGAATAAAGCTCATTGAACAAAGGCAAACTGCCGCCCTGAGGAAGCCGTTGCAGGGTCAAATACCCATCATTGGTAATCCCGCTGATTACAAAGCCAGGCTCATCAATTGAAGCGACAATCATGCGGTGTGGCGTACCCTGGCCGATTGTGACTGTTACATTACCCTGCGCATCGACTTTTGGAGAAAACCCCTTCAGCTTAGCCGCAATCTTTGCTGCAAGCTGTTGCTCATAGCCCGGCACAGCGGGAATTTCCACTAGTTCGCGCAGATCATTCACTAGCGCTGATTGAGAAACGCTCTTTTGCGCCGATGCTAAGAAGAAACCAATGAAAAGAAAGTGAACTGCCACAAGCCGTCGTAAAGATGTGTTCATGTTTTCCGTTTTTCAAAATGAAGTGGGACGTATAAGAGTACATCAATCATCGCTTTGCGAGGAGCAGCAATCCAGTTAACATCGCCCTGTGGCAGCATCTAAATGGCTACCGCGCCGCAGCCAGGATGCCAAGAAGTACAAGATGAGTAGGCCATGCTGGTTCCGAAAAAGTGCGCTCACCTGGATGTTCTAGCTTTTCAAATCTTTAAATTGGTCTGACGGTGACATCCCGCCGACCGTTCCGGAAACTATTCGGTGCTGCGCGATCTCGGTTGGTCCTGAATTTCGGATTGCAGACAGGATTGACTTTCCACGACAGGCAGTGTGGAAGAACCGCGCTTGTGCACAAGCCGTGATGGAATAGACGAGGGCCCGGCAGCTTCAACTTGAAGCTGCAGACTACGAACTCTCCTGTGCCATGGCAGTCCTGTTGACGTAAACGGGTCATAAAAATGGCCAGCGCGGTGAAAGACAGCTCGCTTACTTCAGCTCAGTAATGATCGCGCGTTGTTTCCCGTTGATCAGCGTTTCAGAGTGCGTGCGATTGCCCTTGTTGAATCTGACAGTCCCGGCGGTGTACTTGTTTACAACCTCTTTACCATCTGGAGTGGTCGATTTCAGGTCGCCATCTTCTAGGAACACTACCACCACGTCTTTATCATGGAAGTGCATGGGCGTGGCCACTCCCGGAGTCCATGTGGAATCCCACACAATCACGCGGTCGTTTTCAAATAGCTTCTTGCTGCCGGCCCGTGGAAAGGCCGCTTGGTAGCCACTCTTATTTTCTATCGGCGGGACAGGGTTGTCTTTTAAGTCGATCACAAATGAGTGTCCGTTGATCGTTGGCGCGGTACCTTTGGGTACAAATGCGGCGCTGCCTGAGAGAGAAACAATAACTGCATCAGTCGGCTGCGGTGGTATGGAGTCCGAGACATCCAGCACGCTGATGCGGTCATTGTCGATCAATGGCTTGGTCGCTGTTGGCGAGGCGGATTGGAACAGCATTATGCAGAGCAGCAGAATTTGAACCATGTGTGTACCGTCCCTTAAAGGCAAGGCAGTGAAACCGGACATACTATATCGTAACTGCTCCCGAGACTCCGAAAAATGTACTACTGGATTGCTCGCTGGGAGTCGCGTGCTGCGGGACGAGCAACTGCAAAAGCATGTCGTATCATTGAAAGCATGCTTGGATAATGAGTTCTGAGGGACTTCAAACTGTGGAGAGAATCGCTCAATACCGGCTCGACGAAGACTTTCCTCCCAAGATAATTTCTTTCTGCGCGGCCAATTCTCCTACGGAACTGCCTGCTTTAATTCATCCATTGAATGCTCATTTTGTATTATTTCTTGCCATTGATGGCAGAAAGGTTGATTCCGAGACTATTTACTCGGTTTCAGAAAGACTGCTGGATCAAGGTATGGTTTATGCATGTGTGTGGGGACCGGATTGTGAGAGCGTCCATGACAGCATCGACCAGCCGAAATTTCGGCGTCAGCCAGAGTGTACAGATGGCAATGTCGTCATCACTACATGGCACGCCGAGGAGCCGATTAGCGAGGCTGTCTGGTTTTTTCTCAATTGTGCTTGGCCTGCTTCAGATTACGAGCAGACATGCTGTGATTGGGTCGCTGCCGTCATTGGAAATCCTGTGTGGGAAGCAGATGTCAGGGCCGCGCTGCTTGCGGAGAAAGAAGAAAGAGAGAGTACCTGATCCGTGTGTTAGACTTCGCTCAATTTCCTTCTGAGGTTCGTTCCGTTGCTGCTGGAGCTGCGCGTCGAAAATTATGCCGTGATTGACAGCCTGGCGGTGGAGTTTGCGCCGGGGCTGAACCTGCTCACGGGAGAGACCGGCGCCGGCAAGTCTATCCTGATTGATGCGCTGTCATTATTGTTAGGTGACAAAGCTTCTACGGACATGATTCGCCACGGCGCGGAGAAAGCCGTAGTCAGCGGCGTGTTTGAGGCCGACGAAAAGCGGCTAGGGCGCGCGTTGGAAGAGAACGGGATTGAGCCCGAAGGGAACCAGGTAATTGTAAAGCGCGAGATTGCCTTAGGGGGCAAGGGGCGCGTCTTCGTCAATAACCAGCCGGCTACGGTTGCGTTGCTGCGGGCGCTCGCCCCGGCGCTGGCTTCAATTCACGCCCAGAATGAGACGATCCTTGCTTTCGATGAAGGGGCGCGGCTGGGACTGCTTGACACCTATGCGGGCCATGATTTGAGCGAGCTGGCGGAAAAGCATGTTGCATGGACGGAAGTGCGCGAGCGGCTGGCGCAGTTGGATCGCGACGAGCAGGATCGGCTAAGGATGGCCGACCTCTGGAACTTCCAAAAGAAAGAGATTGAAGCCGCGAAACTTCATCCAGGCGAAGATCAGAAGCTGGAGACGGAAAAGCGCGTCCTTGCCAATTCAGAAAAGCTCTTTGGTGCTGCCACCGCGGCGTACCAAGTCCTCTATGAAGATGATGCGTCAGCGCTCACACAGATCTCCGCGGCGCGGAAGCAACTGGAAGAACTAGCGCGTTTCGATGAGAAGTTTCTGGAAGCGCTGGCGTCGCTGGAATCGGCCAAGGCGGCGATTGAGGATGTGAGCGCTACAGCTCGGGACTACGCGGATGGAATCGACGCTTCACCCGAGCGTTTGGCAGAAGTAGAAGACCGGCTGGCGTTGCTGGACCGACTGAAGCGCAAGTATGGCAAGACCGTCGATGAAGCCATTTCCTACGGCGAAGACGTTGCGCGCAAGCTGAACGAACTAGAGAATCGCGAAGATCTTGTGCGAGATTTGAAAAAACAGCTCACGTCAGCGGCGGCCATTTATCTTGCAGCGGCGCAGGTTGTTTCCAAGCGGCGTTACAGCGCGGCGCGAGAGTTGCAGAAGTTAGTGGAAGCGGAAATCAATCAGTTAGCGATGAAGGCGCAGTTCAGGATTGAAGTTTCAGGCTCCGATGAACCAGCGAACTGGACAGCCGCGGGCTTTGATGGCGTTACTTATCTGATTTCGCCCAATCCCGGTGAGCCGCTGAAGCCGGTAGAGCAGATTGCCTCCGGCGGCGAGCTTTCACGGGTGATGCTGGCTCTTAAGGCTACGATTGAAGCAGGGAAGAAGAGCAAAGGCGGAACGCAACGCACGCTCGTGTTTGATGAAATTGATACCGGTATTGGTGGGCGCGCAGCGGAAGCTGTGGGCAAGAAGCTGAAGTCTCTGGCAAGGGGGAACCAGGTGTTGTGCATCACCCATCTGCCTCAGATCGCCTCATTTGCCGACCATCATTATTTGATCGAGAAACGCGAGACAGCAGGGCGGACGAAAACTCTTGTTCGTGCGCTGACCGCACCTGAGCAAACGGAAGAAATTGCACGCATGTTGAGCGGCGAGAAGTTGACGGAGACATCGCGGCAGCACGCGGAGCAGTTACTGAAGGCGAACGGATGAGGAGATCGCGTTGATCGGGTGATCGCCGTGATCGGAAGAGCAAAAAGCTACCGCGGATACGCAGAGGAACGCGGATCAGCAAGAGCGGATTCACCACGGAGATCGGGAGGCGTCACGCAGTCGCTAATGCGCGACGGGGATAGCGGACGAAATCATTCGCAAACAGCTCTATCCTCAGCTCTTGCCTATATTCAGTGTCCAATTGGAGCAAAACCGGCTTTGATCTGAGCGGAAGCGTCCGCATAAATTCAGTGGCTACAATCTTGCTCTCCGCCACCGCACCGAGTCCGGTCGCAGGGCGTCAGGCCAAAGTCTTTTTCAGACCTTCCCGTTCACCCCCTGATCCTCTCCTATTACTGCTAAATATCGCAATTTCAATGGTTTGGCATGGCCTAAGGCTATTTTTCAGGATAACTTAGAGGCTGGGAAAAGTGTCTAAAAGGATATAATCAACAGATCACAAATGACACAAACTGAAGCTAAGACTTTGCTATTGCTGAAGCCCCGGGGTTTTTGCGCCGGAGTCGTCAGAGCCATTGATATAGTCCGCATTGCGCTGGACGCGTTTGGGCCGCCGATCTATGTGCGCAAAGAGATTGTCCATAACCGCTACGTGGTGGAAGAGCTGAAAGCCAAAGGCGCGATCTTTGTTGACGAAGTTTATGAAGTGCCGGACGGCCAGCGCCTTATTTATAGCGCGCATGGCGTTTCTCCCAGCGTACGTGAGGCCAGCAAGCTGCGTGACTTGCGGGTGATCGACGCAACCTGCCCGCTGGTGACCAAGGTCCACGTTGAGGCGGTGAAGTACGCCCGAGGCGGCTACAGCATTATCCTGATAGGGCACCATGATCATGATGAGGTGATTGGCACTCTGGGCGAAGCCCCTGAAGTGACCCAGGTGGTGGGTAGCGCGAGTGAAGTTGATGCACTAGAAGTCCCCGATCCGACGCGGATTGCCTACATAACGCAGACGACGCTGAGTCTGGATGAGACGAAAGACGTAATTGACGCCCTGCGGAAGAAGTTCCCGCTCATCGAAGGGCCGCACGCTCAAGATATCTGCTATGCCACGCAGAACCGCCAGACGGCGGTCAAGGACGTGGCGCATCAGGCCGACATGCTATTGGTGGTGGGCTCTGAAAACAGCTCAAATTCAAACCGGCTGGTAGAGGTTTCCACGAATCTAGGGACGCCTTCTTACCTGATCGATACGGCAAGTGACATACAGCCAGAATGGCTTACCGGCAAAAATACCGTTGCTCTTACGGCCGGCGCCTCCGCCCCAGAAATCCTGGTGGAGCAGGCCATCGACTTTTTGAAGGGTAAAGGATTTACCACGATTCAAGAAGTGGAGGTCATGCCGGAAAATGTCCGCTTTGGCCTGCCGCCGGAGATTGTGGAAGCAATTGCTGCAGCCCCCGCTGCGGCGGAGTAAATTCCATGAGCAAGAAGGTTGGCGCGCAAGCAGCGCACATGCTTTTTGGAAAAATCGACGACATGCTGGAACGCGTCTCCTTTGGCATTGAGAAGGCGCGCAATTACCTTTTTGCGCAGCAGCATGAAGATGGCTACTGGTGCGGCGAATTGGAAGCCGATACCACGCTTGAGTCGGACTATATAGCAATTCATACACTGCTTGGCACCGGCGACCCCAGCCGGATGCAGCGGGCGGTACCGGAGATTATTCGCCATCAGAATGCTGATGGCGGCTGGCCTCTTTACACCAGTGGCCCTTCCAACATCAGCGCTTCAGTAAAAGCTTATTTTGCGTTGAAACTGATGGGCTACAGCCTCGGCCATCCTGTGCTGGAGCGGGCGCGCAAGAAGATTTTGGAACTGGGCGGCGCCACGGAGTGCAACACCTTTACCAAAATTTATCTGTGCTTCCTGGGTCAATATGACTGGGAGGCTGTCCCCGCTGTACCCCCGGAAATCGTTCTCTTTCCGAACTGGTTCTGGTTCAACTTGTATGAGATTTCTTCCTGGTCGCGGGCAATCTTGGTGCCGCTATCAATCGCCTATGCCAAGAAGCCGCTTAAAAAAATCCCGGTCGAAATGGGAATTGACGAGCTGTTCGTAGGCGGTCGCCACGGCAAGCACCTGCACCTGAAGTGGTCCCCAAAGAAAATTTCGTGGAGAAACTTCTTCCTGGTGCTGAACCGCGTGGTCCATTTCTGCGAGCGG
Source organism: Terriglobia bacterium (assembly GCA_963831465.1). Lineage (GTDB taxonomy): Bacteria > Acidobacteriota > Terriglobia > Terriglobales > Acidobacteriaceae > Angelobacter. The sequence goes on from CAWHQH010000043.1 coordinate 50,873, forward strand.
TTTCACATCCGTCCGCTGCGCTACCTGGCCGTCAAAAAAGCCGAGCGTTGGATGCTGGAGCGCTTCGAAAAATCAGACGGCTTGGGCGCAATCTATCCGGGCATTTTGAACTCCATTGTTGCGCTGCGCTGCCTGGGCTACTCAACAGACGATCCGCAGGTGATCCGCGCGCTGAGCGAGTTTGAGAAACTTGGCATTGACGAACCCGGCATCGCTGATCGCTCAGAACCAATGTTCCGTATGCAGCCGTGCATGTCTCCGGTGTGGGACAGCGCACTGGCGCTGTTTGCCTTGGGAGAAAGCGGCGTATCGAAGAGCGATCCCCGCATGCTGAAAGCCGCGGACTGGGTTTTGAGCAAGGAAGTCCGCACCAAGGGTGACTGGGCCGTGAAGGTCCCGAACGTCGCGCCAGGTGGCTGGTACTTTGAGTTTAATAACGAGTTTTATGCCGACGTGGACGATTCAGCCATGGTTCTGCTGGGTTTGGACAAGGTACAGAATCCGCGTGAGCGCTACCAGCATGAAGTGAGCCAGCGCGCCATTGACTGGATTTTCGCCATGCAGTGCAAAAATGGCGGGTGGGCGTCATTCGATAAGGACAATACGCGCATGGTGTTCCAGCACATTCCTTTTGCCGATCACAACGCCATGCTTGATCCGCCAACGGTGGACATTACCGGGCGCGTGCTTGAGATGCTGGCCGCCTACGGTGTTTCCGGAGACGACAAGCGCGTGAAGAAAGCGATTAAGTTCGTCCTGAGCGAGCAAGAGCCGGATGGCTCGTGGTTCGGCCGCTGGGGTGTGAACTACATTTACGGAACCATGCTGGTGCTGCGCGGCTTGCAAGCCATGGGCGTGGACCATCATGAGCCTTATGTGCAGCAGGGCGCAGAATGGTTGCGCATGGTGCAGAACTCTGACGGAGGTTGGGGTGAGACCTGCGGCTCGTATGACGATCCCGCGACGCGCGGCATTGGCCCAAGCACACCCTCACAAACGGCATGGGCCATTATGGGATTGCTTGCGGCAGGGGATACACGCAGTGAATCTGTGCAGCACGGCATTCTTTACCTGCTGGAAACGCAACGGCCCGATGGACACTGGGATGAAGACCAGTACACAGGAACCGGGTTTCCGCGAGTGTTTTACCTTGCTTATCACCTGTATCGGGACTACTTCCCACTGATCGCGCTGTCAACGTATTCACGCGACTTTTCAGCATTGTATGAAGAGGGAAGCGTGGGGTATGCGAGAGGGTAGGGAGATCGCCGGAAATCGCACGTAATTGCCGTCATCGCGCGTGATCGGAAAGCAAGCTTTAACGCGGATGACGCGGATCGAAAGAGCTGCTTACCGTCGAGAGACAAAGAAGGCTGGCGAGAGGCGCTTTCGCTTAGACAAGCTCAAGTGGCAAGACAAACCGGTTGAGCAACGATTGAAAGCTAAAGCCAAGAGCTAATAGCCAAGAGCTGAATCGAGGGGGACAAAATTTGCCGGTACCAATTTCACAGATGTGGACAGTGGCGAGCTACGTTGTTAAACAAAAGCTGGCCAGACGCAAGCGCTATCCGCTGGTGCTGATGCTGGAGCCGCTGTTTCGCTGCAACCTGGCGTGCGCAGGCTGCGGCAAGATCCAATATCCGGCGCACATCCTGAAGAAAGAACTCACGCCGGAGCAATGCTTCCGCGCGGTGGATGAATGTGGCGCGCCCATGGTCAGCATTCCCGGCGGCGAGCCGTTGATGCACTCGCAGATCGGCAGGATTGTGGAAGGGCTGGTGGCACGCAGGAAATATATTTATCTGTGTACCAACGCGCTGCTACTCAAGGAAAAGCTTCATTTATTCAAGCCCAGCAAGTACCTGACGTTCTCTGTCCACGTGGATGGCGAACGCGAGCACCATGATTTTTCTGTCTGCCGTGAAGGCGGGTATGATCAGGCCATTGAAGGCATGAAAGAAGCACTTCGACGCGGCTTCCGCGTGACCACGAACACTACACTCTTTGATGGCGCAGATCCCAACAGCGTTCGCGAACATTTTGACCAGATGATGGAACTCGGCGTGGAAGGCATGATGCTTTCACCGGGCTACTCATACGATAAAGCGCCTGACCAGAAGCATTTTCTGGGCAAGGCGCGCACCAAGCGGCTGTTCCGCGCGATTCTTTCCAACAGGAAGAAGAGCTGGCAGTTTAACCAGTCGCCGCTGTTTCTTGAATTTCTGATGGGCGAGCGCCATTATGCGTGCACTCCGTGGGGCATGCCGACCTACAACATATTTGGCTGGCAGAAGCCCTGCTACCTGCTGCAAGACGGCTACGCCGATACATTTAAAGAGTTGATGGACAGCACGGCATGGGAAGAATACGGAACGGAATCCGGCAATCCTAAGTGCGCAAACTGCATGGTGCATAGCGGCTATGAAGCAACCGCCGTGAATGACACGTTTAGCTCATTGCGCGGCCTGCTGGCCACGGCCAAAGCCACGATTTTTACCCAACATAAAGATGAACATGCGATGAAGCTGCTGAATGAAACCACGCGCCCGGTGCACAGCTACAATCCGCTGGTGCAGATACAGGAATCTTCAAGCGAGCTTGAGGAGACCAACGCATGAGCGCTCCTGCCGATAGCAACAAGGTGCAGAACACGGATGCGCTGGAAGTGTCGCCCGGATTCAAGCATGAAAAGCTGGAAGGCTGGGTGCCTGAGCTGGCCGGTGACGATGAAGTGAGGCAGGCGCTGGAGAAGGCGTTTGACTATCGCGGCGATGTGACCATCACCCGCAAAGACGGCAGCAAGGTGGAAGGCTACATCTTTGATCGCAAGCCGGGAAAAACTTTGGCCGACTCCGCTGTGCGGCTTTTTCCGAAAGATGCCGACCAGAGAATTTCCATTTCTTATTCTGAAATTGCCGCGCTGGCCTTTACCGGTCGTGATACCGCCGCCGGCAAGAGCTTTGAAGCCTGGGTGCGCAAATACTGGGAGAAGAAAGCGGCCGGAGAAAAGAATATCGGCATTCAGGCGGAAGCGCTGGAGTAGGTTGGGCAATCCCGAGCGGAGCGAGAGAACCCTACTCACACTAAATTGTCTGGGTTGCACGGCTTTCCATAAAAGCATGAATTGAATAGCGATCCCTCGCTGCGGCTCGGGATATAAACAAGATGAAGGCCTTCATCACAGGAGCAACGGGATTTGTCGGCAGCCATGTGGCGCGTGCGTTGGCCGCGCAGGGTGCCGAGTTGCGCTTGCTGGTGCGGAAGACCAGCCGAACCGACAACATTGCTGACTTGCGGGCTGAGACTGTGCAAGGCGACCTGCGTGAGCCGGAGTCACTGAAGAAGGCGATGGTGGGCTGCGATTTTGTTTTTCATGTCGCGGCAGATTATCGCTTATGGGTGCGCGATCCGGAGCAGATGTACCTCTCCAATGTGGAGGGCACGCGGGGAATCATCCGCGCGGCTCAGGAAAGCGGCGTTCGACGCGTGGTTTATACCAGCTCGGTTGCCACCATGGGCTTTACTAATGACGGCCACATTGCCGCAGAGGATTCCCCTGTATCTATCAAGGACATGGTTGGCCATTACAAGCGGTCAAAGTTCATGGCTGAAGAAATTGCTCTTGAGGCCGGCAAGAATGGCGCGAATGTGGTGGTAGTGAATCCCACAACGCCTATCGGCGAATATGACATCAAGCCAACGCCCACGGGAAGGATCGTAGTCGATTTTCTGAAGCGCAAATTTCCTGCTTATGTTGATACTGGCCTGAATCTGGCCGACGTAAAGGAAGTAGCGCGCGGTCATTTGCTGGCGATGGAAAAAGCGCGTCCGGGGCACCGTTACATACTGGGCGGTGAGAACCTGACGTTGAAGCAGATCCTCGACAAGCTTTCCGCGCTCACCGGTCTGCCCGCGCCCACGATGAAAGTGCCTCATGCAGTCGCCATGGGATTTGCTGTATTTGACCAGTTCTTGACCGGCAAGGTTATGGGCAAAGAACCGAGGGCCACTATCGACGCGGTGAAGATGGGCCGCAAGAAGATGTTTGCTTCGTCGGCCAAGGCTGAGCGCGACTTGGGCTACGAAATACTGCCGGTGGAAGATGCGCTGCGGCGCGCGATTGATTGGTTCCAGTCGCATGGATATGTTGAAACGCCGGCGCAGGTTGCGGCGGTGAACGCATGAGCAAGGTCGCAATCATCGCTGCCATGGAGCGGGAGATTTCGGGGTTCGTGCGCGGATGGAAGCGGAGCGTTCTGCCTTTAGGCGAAAGAGAATTTCTGCGCTTTGAGAGTGACGGAGTAGTCACGGTGGTTTCAGGAATCGGTTGCAAGAATGCTGAACTGGCGGCGCGCGCGGTTGTTGCGCAATACCGGCCAGAGATCCTGATATCAGTCGGGCTGGCTGGCGCGCTGATACGGAGTTTGAAAGTCGCAAGTGTTTTTACACCGAATGTGGTTGTGGATGCGGTTGACGGAGCTGAATATCGGTGCACTCCGGACAGCAACCACGTAAGCGGTGGAGTGCTTGTGAGCGCGGGTGAAATCGTTGGAGCGCAGGCCAAGCAGGAATTGGTAAATCGCTTTCACGGGTTAGTGGTGGATATGGAAGCAGCCGGCGTGGCAAAAGCGGCGCAGGAAGCGCAGATTGGATTTCGCTGTGTGAAAGCGATTTCAGACGAAGCCGATTTTGTCATGCCTCCGATGGGAAAATTCGTGAATGCTGCCGGTAAATTTCAAAGCGGTAAGTTCGCTTTATGGGCGGCCATACGGCCATGGCAATGGCCAAGGATGATGAATCTGGCGCGAAACAGCAAGCGCGCCATTAAGGCGTTATGCAACCGGTTACAGGCTGATCTGGCTAGCGGATTACCGCGAGGCGAAATTGTTACACTGGATAGAGCAGAGTTCCTGGAAGTAAAACGCTAACGTATGCACACGGCAATCAAACCCGAATTTGCGGAAGGCAAGGTCGCCCCCACAAGGACGATGCGAGCTGCCGTTTATCGCGGCAAAAATGATGTCCAACTGGAGACGGTTCCGGTGCCGGAAATCGGCAAGGGAGAGCTGCTGGTACGCGTGCATACCTGCGGCATCTGCGGGACTGATCTCAAGAAAATTCATACTGGCTCGCATTCCGCGCCACGTATTTTCGGCCATGAGATGGCAGGCCGTGTGGTAGCAATGGGTGAAGGGGTAAAGAACTTCGCCGTCGGCGATAGGGTAATGGTTTTCCATCACATCCCTTGCGGCGAGTGCTATTACTGCCGCAAGAAAGTGTTTGCGCAATGTCCTGTTTATAAGCAGGTCGGCGCCACAGCGGGTTTTGAACCCAGCGGCGGCGGTTTTGCCGAGTACATCCGCGTGATGGATTGGATCGTACGTAAAGGTGTAGTGAAAATCCCGGACCAGGTCTCTTACGAGCAGGCGTCGTTTATTGAGCCCGTAAATACCTGCCTGAAGGCGATTGAATCCCTCCGGTTGCAAAGTGATGAAACTGTACTGGTTATCGGGCAAGGGCCAATTGGGATCATTTTGGCGGCATTGGCCAAACGGACGGGTGCGACCGTAGTAACTTCCGATTTGTATCCTCAACGCCTTAAAATAAGTGAGAGCTTCGGGTTGAATCACAATGTAAATGCAGGATCGGAAGCTCCGGCGCAGCGTATAAGGGAGCTTACTGGCGGGCGCGGAGCAGATGCTGTGATCCTGGCTACGGCGGGAAATAGCTTGATTAAACCAGCCATGGATGCGACCCGGCCCGGCGGAAGAATCATGCTCTTCGCACAGACGCAGCGCAGTGAAGTGGCGATCGATCCTTCAGCCGTGTGTATGGACGAGAAGACGCTGATGGGATCGTACAGCGCGTCAGTGGATTTACAGGAAGAAAATGTGCGCCTGGTTTTCAGCGGGAAGATTGATTTTTCCCGGCTGATTTCGCACCGGTTCCCGCTGGAGCAGGCCGTGGAGGCGATTGAACTGGCGTCGCATCCGTCGCGGGATTCAATGAAGATCGTGGTCCAGCCTGGCTTGGATTGGGAGAAAAGTATTTGAAAAGGCAGATGACAGCAGCAGTCCTCTACGGCAAAGAGGACATCAAGATAGAGAAGGTGCCCATTCCTACGCTTGATAGCGGGGAAGTTTTGGTAAAGGTGAATGTCGCGCTGACTTGCGGGACAGATTTAAAAGTCTACCAGCGTGGCTATCACGCGCGCATGATTGTTCCTCCGGCGCTGTTTGGGCATGAGCTTTCCGGCGTGATTGAAGAAGTTGGTCCCGGCGTGCGTGATTTCCGCCGCGGCATGAAGGTGGTTGCGTTGAACTCCGCGCCTTGTGGAGCGTGCTTTTATTGCCTGAAGCACCAGGAAAATATCTGCGAAGATCTGCTCTTCAACAACGGCGCTTATGCCGAGTACATCAAGATTCCGCGCCGCATTGTTGAAACCAATATGCTGGCGCTGCCGGAAGATGTGAGTTTTGAGTCGGCGGCGATGACTGAACCGCTGGCGTGCGCCATACGCGGCTTTCAAGAAACAAGCGCAGACCTAGGCGATACAGTAACTGTTATAGGCGCGGGGCCGCTGGGGCTGATGCTGGTGCAAGTGGCGAAACTGGCCGGCTGCAAGGTAATTTCCGTGGTGAAGAGAAGTGAGCAGATCATCGCAGCCAGAAAATCCGGCGCGGATGAGGTAATTCAGATTGGCAAGGCGCGCGATCCTATTCAGGAAGTGATTGGCGTGACCGAGGGGCGCGGCTCAGACGTAGTGATTGAGGCTGTGGGCCGCCCGCAAACGTGGCAGTGGGCCGTGGACATGGTGCGCCGCGGTGGCGTGGTGAATTTCTTTGGTGGTTGCGCTACTGGAACCAAAGTTGAACTGGACACCAACCGGCTGCATTATTCTGAGATCACACTGAAAGCAACTTTTCATCACACGCCGCAGACGGTGCGCAGAGCGTTTTCACTGATTGCAGAAAAGAACGTGAAAAGCACCGATTATGTGACCGGTGAGGCCCCACTCTCAAAACTAAAACAAGTGCTGCAACAGATGCTGGACCGCGGCAGCCAGATCAAGACAGCCATTATTCCCGGCCACTAAATCATGTCCGTATTGCCTACAAGCACAACGTCCATGCCGCTGGGGTGGAACGCGCTGCCGGAGTCTTACCGCATTCCGGCTTCCGCGCCTTCATTGCAGGAAGCGCGCTTGTATTGCGAACGGCTGGCCAAGAGCCATTACGAAAACTTTTCTGTGGCAACGTGGTTTCTGCCCAAAGGGCTGCGCCAGCATTTTTACAATGTTTATGCCTATTGCCGAATCTCGGATGATTTAGGTGATGAAGTTGGCGATGCGCAGCAATCCCTTGAACTGCTGGACCAGTGGGAAACAGAGTTGAATGCGTGCTACGCCGGATCGCCGAAACACCCGGTATTTGTGGCTCTAGCAGAAACCGTGAAGCAGTGCGGCATTCCCAAGCATGAATTTTCTGATCTGCTGATTGCTTTCCGGCAGGACCAGACGGTCACGCGTTTTGAGACGTTTGACGATGTACTGGCTTACTGCCATTATTCGGCGAATCCCGTAGGTCATCTGGTGCTTTATTTATGCGGCTATAGTGACGCCGAGCGGCAGCAGATTTCTGACTACACCTGCACCGCGCTGCAACTGGCGAATTTCTGGCAGGATGTTTTCGTCGATTATGGCAAAGGCCGCATTTATCTTCCGCTAGAAGACCTGCGCCGCTTTGGCGTGACCGGCGAAGATATTGCCAAGCGGCGCGCAACTCCGCAATTTTTGGGCATGATGAAGTTTGAAGTGGAGCGTGCGCGTGATTGGTTTTCGCGCGGTTTGCCGCTGGTGAAGATGGTCAGCCGCGAACTGGCTATTGATTTAGAGTTATTCAGCCGTGGCGGGCAGGAGATACTGAATGCCATAGAGCGCCAGGGTTTTGACGTATTGCGCGCGCGGCCTGAGATCTCTAAGTCGCGCAAGCTGATGCTGGTGCTGCGGGCGGCCATGGGCAAGTTGCTGTGAGTGATCAACTCAGCCATGCTTACGCAGTCTGCCGTGGGATATCACGCCGCGCAGCCAAGAATTTCTATTACGGCTTTATGGTGCTGCCTGCGGAAAAACGCGATGGGCTAAGTGCAGTGTACGCATTCATGCGCCACGCAGACGATATCTCCGACGGGCCTGGAATTGATCCACAGATAAAGCGGCAGAAGCTGGGTGAATGGCTGGACTCCGCAAAAGCGGTCTTTGCGGGTAAGGCAACGGATGACCCGGTGCTGATGGCGCTGGGCGATGCTCAAACCAAATTCAAAATCCCGCCTGAATTGTTTGAAAAACTGGTTTATGGCACCAGTCTGGACCTGGATATTCCGCCAGCCTCTTCGGAGTCGCCGGCCATCCTTTGCAATACCTTTGAGGACCTGAAGCAGTATTGCTATTACGTAGCATCTGTTGTGGGCTTGGTATGCATCAGGATTTTTGGCTACCAGGACACCAAGGCGGAATTTCTGGCTGAAGATTGCGGGCTGGCCTTCCAGTTGACCAATATCATTCGCGACATCAAAGAAGACGCTTCCATGGGACGGATTTACATACCAGCGGAAGACCTGGCGCGCAGCAATCTCACGGCGGCAAATTTTGCTTCGAGCGAATTACAGGATCCTGCACATGCTCAGCAGCTGCGGCCCGCCCTGGAATATGAAGCTGATCGCGCGCGCAAATATTATGAATCGGCCAAGTGGCTGATGGAGCTGATCGATGAAGACAGCCGTGCCGCACTCTGGGTATTGGTAGAGATCTACAGCCGCTTGCTGCGGAAGATCACAGATCGCAACTATGATGTGCTCACAGAGCGTGTCAGGCTGACTCTCTTTGAAAAGTTGAAAGTACTTTCGCGCGGGTTCCTGCTCCGCATCGCATGACGGACGATACCCGACAACCTAGCGTTGCAATTGTGGGCGGCGGGCTCGCCGGACTGGCCGCAGGCTGCGCGCTGGCCAATGCAGGATTGCGAGTCGCCCTCTTCGAGCGGCGACCCTACGTAGGTGGCCGCGCGTCATCTTACGAACATCCGGGTACAGGCGAGGTGGTGGATAACTGCCAGCATGTTCTTCTTGGCTGCTGCACAAACCTGATTGATTTCTATGATCGCCTGGGCGTAAGCGGGAAGATCCGGTGGTTTGATGAACTAAATTTTATTGAGCCCGGCGGACGTCTAAGCAAAATGGCGCCTTCATTTCTTCCTGCCCCAATGCACAACGTGCCAACGTTTCTCGGCGCAAAGATGCTGGGCCTGAAAGACAAAATCGCCATCTCCCGCGCCATGGCAGTGATGAGCCGCGGCGTGCCGGAGGATTCGACAGAAAATTTTCTTGCATGGCTGCGGCGGCACAAGCAGACGGAGCAGGCGATTGAGCGGTTCTGGAAAACCGTGCTGGTAAGCGCCTTGAACGAAGATTTGGACCGCATCTCCGTGCGCTACGCTACCCAGGTATTTCGCGAGTCATTCATGAAGTCTGCCGTTGCGGGCCGGATGGGGCTGCCGAGTATTCCTCTCTCGGATTTATACGGAAATGCAATTGAATATATACGTGCAAGAGGCGGCGAGGTGTTGTTACGGTCTTCAGTGACGGCTATCGGGCCAAAGCAAGATCGGGTGGGAGTGTTAACCAGCTCGGGCGAGCAGCAGTTTGATTTTGCTGTGCTGGCCGGTCCATTTCAGAACGTTACAAGTCTGTTGCCTTCTGGCGAATTGGCCAAACCAATCAAGCAGCAGCTCACCAAGTTTGAGCCCTCCCCTATCACGGGGATTCATCTCTGGTTTGACCGCGAGATCACGCCCCTGCCGCATGCGGTTCTGCTGGATCGCACGATTCAATGGATGTTTCATAAGTCAAAGTTTCATGAGAGTCGCGAAAACGTTGGCCATGGCAGCTATGTTGAACTGGTTGTAAGCGCATCAAAGTCACTCGTGCAGAAATCGCGCGAAGAAATTCTTGACCTGGCCACTCGTGAACTGGCTGAGTTTTTCCCATCGGTGCGTGAAGCAAAGCTGGTGAAAGCCACGGTGATTAAGGAAATCTATGCCACCTATGCGATCCTTCCCGGGCTCGACAGATATCGCCCTGCGGCAACAACACAGTGGCCGCAAATTTTCCTGGCTGGCGATTGGACAGCGACCGGTTGGCCCGCCACCATGGAAGGCGCGGTCCGCAGTGGATATCTGGCAGCGGAAGCATTGATGAAAAATGTAGGACGCCCGCAGAAATTTGTCGTCGCTGATCTGCCCGCCACGGGACTGATGAAATTGTTTTGGTAGGTATTCCGTCTCGAGTTGCTAAAGCCCGGCCCGTTCATAATTTAAATGCCCATAACTCCTTTAGTTGCATAGCCATATCCGCGCATTCCCGGCGTTCGTCCAAGCCGCAATCCCCGGTCACAAATTAAAGACTTTAACAGCGCTTTAATTTTGTTGCTCACACTGCAGGCGCATGATCTGACTGTTAGAACAGTCCTCCCCCTTAATTCAAGGACAAAGGACGGAACGAGATGAGCGAGTCGCGGCAGTTTCAGAACTTCCGGATATGGGCAGCAGTGGGAGTTGCTTTGCTTTATGTGGTTCTGGCAATCAGTGGGAACGCCTAAGAACTGACACAAATTTTTAGAAGCGCACCGACCCTCCCTTGCGCTTTGTCGAAAGATCAGCACGGTCGAACCTGGCGTGCTGATCTTTTGTTTTTTTTAGGTAGGCTAGAAGCCCTGCTTGATAAGCTCTGCAGCTGTAAGTTTACCTTGTGTCCTGCCGTGGGCCATTTTCTCTGCGTATTTTGCCAGGACATCCACTTCAATATTTACTGGATCACCATCTCGCAAAGCGCGAAGGTTGGTTGAGTGCCACGTGTGAGGAATGACGGCAATTTCCACGTGGCTGCCTTCAATAGCGGCGACGGTGAGGCTAATACCTTCAACGGTGATTGAGCCTTGAGGAACTACATAGCGCGAAAGCTCCGCCGGCAGCTCGACAACCAGACGCCAGTCATCGCGAAACTTGATTTTTTGCAGGCTGAAAATGGAACCCACCCCATCCACATGTCCCTGCACCACATGTCCGCCCATGCGGTCCTGTGCCTTGGCTGGTAATTCCAGATTCACAATTGACCCGGTTTTCAGTCGTTGCAGCGATGTACGCTTAAGTGTCTCTTCGGCCAGATCCGCAGAAAATTGATGTTCGCCAATATCAAGAGCGGTGAGGCAGACGCCGCTCACGGCGACGCTGTCACCAGTCTTTAATTCAGACGGAATTTTGTCGGCCTTAATAGTGATGCGCGTAATGGGACCACGATTCTGGCCAGTAATGCGTTCGGTAGAAGCGATTTCGCCAGTTTCCTGGATGAGCCCGGTAAACATCAGATGTGCGCCTCCGGCTTTAGGTAGGGATCGCGCAAGTAGCCTTCAACGGCGAAATCCTCGCCGAACCGATGCAGAACGATGTTTTTCACCTGCGCGGCTTCGCTGAGACGACGGAATCCTTCCCCTCCGGCGAATGGCACGGATCCGCCGCCGGCAAGGATCTTGGGCGCGTAATAAAGAAAAATTTTATCTACCACGCCCGTGGCAAGCGCTGTCCAGTTGACTAGGGCGCCGCCTTCAATCAGCAGGCTGATGATCCCCAACTCCCCCAGACGGGCAATGATGCTGGCAAGGTCAGGGCGTCCGTCACTGGAGCCGAGCGGCACTTGTTCTACGCGGATGCCGTGTTCTTCGAGCTGTCGGCGTTTCTTTTCTTCCGCGAAGGAGCAGAAGATCAGCACGTCATCCTTTGAGGTCTTGACCAGGCGCGATTCCAGCGGACAACGCAGACGGGAATCGAGTATCACGCGCAGCAGCGGACGGCGGCGAGGAAGGCCAGTACGGTCGGTCAGCAGGGGATCGTCAGCGATGATAGTTCCAACGCCGACCATGATGGCATCTGACTCGTGCCGTAGTTCCTGTACATGAGCGCGGGCTTGTTCGCTGGTGATCCAGCCGCCGGTTGCGCCCGTTGCGCCCAGGGCAGATGGGTTGAAGGAATCACCGGGCGGCGGAGCAATCTTGCCGTCTAATGTCATGCCGGACTTCAGCGTAACGAGCGGCAGGCGAGTAAGGATGAACCGAGCAAAAGCTTCATTGATCCGCCGAGCTTCTGCTTCGAATAACCCGGATTCAACGACGATTCCGGCTGCGCGCAACTGCTCAAACCCTTTTCCGGCAACTTTGGGATTTGGGTCTGCAATAGCTGCCACAACACGCTTAATGCCCGCTGCGATCAAGGTATCAGTGCATGGCGGCGTGCGTCCCTGATGGCAATGCGGTTCCAGGTTGAGGTAGATAGTTGCGCCGCGAGCGAGCGAGCCCGCCTGCTCCAAGGCTAAAATCTCAGCATGCTTCACGCCATCAAAGGTATAAAAGCCTTCGCCAACGAGTTGCCCGGCGCTGTCTACTATGACCGCGCCAACGCGAGCGCCGGGAGAGACGAGGGCTGTACCGCGGAGCCCGAGATCCAGCGCCTGGCGCATGAAGCGTTCGTCTTGTCCAGAAAATGCCATGATTTACAGGATGGCCGGCTCGCGAATTAATTTGTAGAGAACAGAGACTCGGCGAAATTCTCAGTATTGAACGGCAGGAGATCGCCAGCCTTCTCGCCCACTCCTACATATCGCACCGGCAACCCAAGTTCACGCGAAATGGCCACGACAACGCCGCCCTTCGCGGTACCGTCAAGTTTGGTAAGAACAATACCCGTGACTCCCGCAGATTCAGTAAAAAGGCGGGCCTGCTGCAATCCATTCTGGCCAGTAGTGGCGTCCATCACAAGCAAAACCTCATGCGGCGCACCAGGAATAATACGCTGCGCGGTGCGCTTCATTTTTTCCAGTTCGGCCATCAGGCTGGTCTTGGTGTGGAGCCGGCCGGCAGTATCGATGATCACGCTATCCGTGTGTCGTGCCTTGGCGGCGTTGAGTGCGTCATAAAGCACCGCTGAGGGGTCGCCGCCCGGCTTGGTCTTAATCACTTCCACGCCCGTACGTGAGCCCCAGACCTCAAGTTGTTCAATGGCTGCGGCGCGAAATGTGTCCGCGGCGCAGAGCAGGACAGTTTTTCGCTCGGTGCGCAAAGCATGCGCCAATTTGCCGATAGTGGTTGTTTTTCCTGTGCCGTTCACGCCCACCACCATAATGATTTCCGGCTCGCCTTTGGCGGGTTTGCCAGCACGCCCGGGCGTCGCGTTCAGAATGGCAAGCACCTGTTCTTTGATTAGTTTTTTGAGCTCAGCTACGTCCTTGATCTGTTTGCGATCGGCTTTTTCGCGAAGTTTTGACAATATTTCCTGAGTAGTCTTCATGCCCAGATCAGCGCCCAGCAAAATTCCTTCTAAATCGTCCAGCGTACTGCTGTCGATCTCCTTAGTCAGGGCCATTACTTCATCAATGCGCTCGCTCAGGTTCTCACGCGTGCGCGTGACTGCCTGTTTCATCTTGTCGAGAAACGATGGTTGCGGTGTTCCGAATAAAGTCTGAATCATTGGGTTATGAATGCCTGCTGAACCTTTGATTATATCGGTACGCACCTTGAGTATTCACTGTCTAGGCTCCCATCCTGGGAATTTACGGAACATTAGCCATGGCTTAGGGTACAGTTTTAGCAAATGGCGGAAGCTGCGGGTTTTGAGCATTTCCGCTAACTTCTGCAACTCAGGCGGTGAGTGCCAGGCATCTAAACAGATGACTTCCGGGAGAGCGAGAATATGATGACCAAATCAGACAACAGGCCACCGCTCGACATTGAAGATGTGCGCCTCATCGCGGATTTACGGATTATGCATTCTAAAGTGCATGAACTATTCGAGGTTATCTCAGTGCTCAAACGGGGCCGCGAAGAAAATTTCATCCGGCAATATGCCGATCATGCCATGCTGGAGAAAGACATTCAGCGTGTGGATGAGATTTACTTGTGGTTTCTTCGTCTGAAAGAAGAAGGCATGAAGCTGAAGAAAAGGTGATTTTTCACTAGAGCATCATTTCCGGCGATTATCGCTGAACCCTTATGCCTGTGCCTGCGAACTGACCGTGGCCGCGGCCGCAGCTTCTTCCCCGCTTACCGTGGCTGCGCGATGGATGCGCAGCTTACCGGTTTCGAATACTTTTGTCATGGCCGCCACAACCGTGGGATCAAACTTGGTTGCCGCCAGCGAATTGATAATACGAATCACGTACTCCGGGTCCATTGCTGCCTGGTATGGACGGTTTGTGGTCATGGCGTCAAAGGTGTCTGCAACCATGATAATGCGAGGCATCAGGGGAATTTGCTCACCCTTAAGTCCGTGTGGATAGCCGCGCCCATCCAGTGATTCATGGTGCAGTTCAATTCCCGGCAGCATGTCACGCAGGGCCTCTACCGGACGCAGAATTGCGGCGCCCTTACTGGTATGCGTTTTCATGATCTCAAATTCTTCCGGTGTTAGCGCGCCCGGCTTTTTCAGAATGCGATCTTCAATGCCGATCTTGCCCACGTCGTGTAGCTGTGCGGAAACACGAATCTTCTCGATGTCTTCTTCTTTCAATCCCATCTCCGTGGCAATGAGAACGGAGTAACGCGTGACGCGGTCAGAATGGCCGCGCGTGTACGGATCTTTTTCGTCGACCGCGCCGGCCAGCATCTGGATGGAACTCAGGAACAGCGTGCGGTTTTCTTCCGCGGCTTTCTTAAGTTCGTCAACGAACTGCTCCAGATCGTCCGTCATGGTATTGAAGGTTTGAGCTAGTTCGCCGAATTCTGTGCGGCTCTTGAGGCGAACACGATGCTTGAAATCACCACCGGCAATGGTGCGGCTGGATTCGGTCAGCACGTTCAATGGAGTCGTCAGGCGTCGAGCGGCCCATATGCCCACAAAGATGCTAAAAGCAATTGCGATTAACGCGGCGCGTATGGCGTCACGGCGCATGTCAGTAATATCAATGTATGCCTCTTCTTGCGTCTTCTGCGCGACAACGGCCCAACCCAATCCCGGTACCGGGAAATATGTGCCGAGCATGGGGATGCGGTTCTTGCCTTCCTGGACCGAGTAGTCCATGGTGACCGCGACCGGCACTTTACCATTCTGATCGACGAAGTTTTTTACCAGCTCATTAGAGTTCATGTCCTGGCCGGTGGCATAACGCGGACTGGGAGATGCGACGACGCGGCCGGAGCGGTCGACAACAAAAGTATCCAAGTTCTGGGTATTCTTGGCCTGCTGAAGCTGTTTGACCAGATATTGCAAGTCAATCACTAACTCCAGAGATCCAAGATATTCATGGTTTTCGCTCAGCACGGGCTTGCCCACAACCATCACGGTGCGGGCCTGTTTGCCGGAACCCACGGAGAGCGGATCTCCGCTGTATTCGCGTCCATCATGCGCGGCAGCCAGGCCACGATCCAGCTCCCTTTCCAGGAAGGTATCCGGCTCAATAGTGCCCAATTTCAGCATCAGCTGGTTTTCTGTGTTAATAAGGCGAGCGTAAGGCACGTTTGAGTCAGGATCTTCAATGTAGTTCTGCAGCAGCGCCTTTACGTCGGCCGCTTCTACATTCTTGCCACTCAGATTGCCGCCGCTTGTTACCTTAATGGAAAAAGCAAGACTGGATAGGGTTGAGCCGATGTCCTTCTCGCGTTGCGCGATCGATTGGGCCAGCGTTGTGGTTACATTGTTCTGCAGGAGTTTTTCGTTGCTTCCCAGGGTTTCGCGGTTCCGGACCACCATCTTGGTGGCATAGAAATAAAGCGGCACCACTCCCACCGCTATCAAGACGATGAGAATCAGGTACAGAATCGGTATCCGGGCGGGCAACGGCAGTTTCATAAAGCCAGAGATGTAATTCTCAAATTGTATGCTGAAATCAGCCTAAATCTAACCAAAAAAGACCCTTTAGCCCGATTACGGAAGTCACTCCAGATCAGTGCGAGTATCGATCCAGTCAAAGCCATAGGCTGAGAGATCTCAGGTTGCGCAGACAGCTTTTTGGCCTGTCGGAGCGGCTTAAGAGCAGGCCTAAAACTTGTCTTCCACTTTGCCGGGACGGGTCATAAGCTCACGGATAGCGTCATGAGCCGATTTCCCGTCGTGCAAGATGGCATACATCTGTTCCGTAATTGGCATTTCAACCTTATATCTCTCGGCCAGACCCAACGCGGCGTTGGTGGTAAGAACGCCTTCCGCAACCATGCCGTGCATGCCGGCGATGATCTCCTGCAAAGGCTGCCCCTTGCCAAGAGCTTCGCCAACGCTGCGGTTTCTAGAAAGGCCTCCGGTGCAGGTGAGCACCAGGTCACCCATGCCGGAGAGGCCAAACATGGTTTGCGGTTGAGCGCCGCAGGCAACGGCGAGCCGGGTCATTTCGGCCAGTCCCCGGGTGATGAGAGCGGCCACTGAGTTATGGCCCAGCCCCAGGCCGCTGCACACGCCGGCGGCAATGGCAATCACGTTCTTGAGCGCGCCGCCGAGTTCCACGCCGGTAAGATCATCATTCATGTAAACGCGAAAGCTGGGATCGCTAAAGTCTTTCTGTACGCGCGCCGCCAGCGTGCCATCGGCTGACGCCACTGTCACCGCAGTCGGGTGCTTCTCCGCTACTTCCTTGGCGAATGACGGCCCGCTGATCGCCCCGATCTTCGGCTCAAATCCACAGAACCGTGCTAGCACTTCATGGATGACTTCAGTCATGCGCAGCAGGGTGTCATTTTCAATGCCTTTGGTGGCGCTCACAAAAAGCATATGTGGCAGAAGCCACTGCGCCATATGCTCAAATGTCCGGCGACAATGATGCGAGGGCATTACGCTCACAATGATCTCCACGCCGGAGAGAGCTTCCTTGAAATCGTTTGTCGCCCTGATCGATGAAGGTAGAGTGCAGCCGGGAAGAAACAGATCATTGGTACGTGAGCGGGCAATGCTTTGCAGGACTTCTTTTTCGAGCGCCCATAGACGAACTTCATGGTCACCGCTACGGCCTAGCACCATGGCCAGAGCCGTACCCCAGGCTCCAGCGCCGATGACCGCTATCCGGCTCAAAGGTGTTTCTCCGCGACCTGAGGTTTGCTCCCACCGAATCGGTTTTCAGTCCCTGCCAGCAAACGCCTGATGTTTTGATGATGCTTAAGAATGATGATCAGCGAGATGCTGGAAGCAAGAAGCAGAGAGAGCCAGTCAGGGGCCTGCATGAAATACGCGGCTACCGGAAAGGCGATGGCGCCAAGAATAGATCCCAGAGAGACGTAGCGGGTGATGGCCACAACGAGAATGAAAATCGCCAGAGCTACCAGAATGGCTTTAGGAAACAAGACACAAAACACGCCCAACGCCGTTGCAACACCTTTGCCGCCTTTGAAATGAAGCCAGATGGGGAACACGTGGCCAAGCACGGCGCAAAGCGCCGCCTCGGCTTTGAAGCGTAAAACAGGCATGCAGAAATACAATTCGAGGTGCTCTTGGCACAAAGGGTATTTTGATCCGACAATCAATCCTGCAACGTAAACAGCCAAAGCTCCCTTCAGGGCGTCCAGCGCAA
Organism: Terriglobia bacterium; assembly: GCA_963831465.1. Lineage (GTDB taxonomy): Bacteria > Acidobacteriota > Terriglobia > Terriglobales > Acidobacteriaceae > Angelobacter. The sequence goes on from CAWHQH010000043.1 coordinate 68,465, forward strand.
GCGTTGCGATGCCGAGGCCCTTGGCACCAGATCGCGCGACATTGGTTGCGCCGATGTTGCCGCTACCGGTCTGGCGAATATCTTTGCCGCGGAAAACGCGCACGAGCAAATAGCCGAAGGGTATCGAGCCCAGCAGGTAGGAGATCAAAGCGACGATCAAGTAGAGTCTTGTCATTAAGGAGCAGCGCTACTCCAATTCGAACCGTTCCAGCTTGGTATATTTCGAGCCGCCTTTTTGTGGCTGGCTCTGGTACAGAAAGAACTCGCGCGCAGTCATTGTACCGAACTGTGGTGGATGATCTTCCAGCAGGGGCTTTAGCTCGCGCAACGGACGCGAACTGGTTCGCGCCAGAGTCAAATGTGGATGGTATGGCTTGGCTTCTCGCGGAAAGTCCAGCTTTTCCAGAGCAGCGTCAATGCTTGAGGCCAGGTGCGGCAGGCTTTCACCGCCATTTACTCCCGCCCAGAAAACACGCGCCGCATTTGGATTGGGAAAGAATCCCACACCCGTAAATTTCACTGCAAAGGGCGCGGTCTTGATCGGCCTCAACGCGGCTTTTATCTTCTCCACCGCCGCATCATCAACGTGGCCTATAAATTTCAGCGTGACGTGCAGACCTTCAACACGTGCCCACCGCGCGTTAGGAGCCAGCAAACGCGCACGGTCCATATACTCGGTAAGGCGCGCGCGAATTTCTGCGGGAATATCCAGTGCGATGAAGAGGCGCATGTCACATCAGCTTGCGCCGGACCATGTCCAGGGCTTGTTGCGTTGCCCAGTGGCGTATACGGTCGCGATCGCCCGGGAAAGTACGCTCAATGACCTCTGTATGGCTGCCGTCTGCCAGCGCGTGGAAGACTAGGCCCACTGGCTTTTCATCCGATCCGCCTGCCGGCCCGGCTACGCCCGTAATGCCTATACCGAAACTTGATTTGCAGTTATTGCGAATGCCTTCAGCAAGCGCAGTGGCGACCTGGCTGCTGACTGCGCCATGTTCAGCGATCAACAAGGGAGGAACTCCCGCCAGAGCAGTCTTAACAGAATTGTCGTAGACAACGGCCCCGCCCAGAAAGTACCGCGAGCTGCCCGGAATAGACGTGATCCTTGCGGCCAGCATGCCGCCCGTACAGGACTCAGCTACAGCGAGCGTCTTTTCTCGCATACCTAGGTAAAAGCCGACGATCTGCTCCATACTTTCGCCTTTGGTTGAAAAGATCGCGTCTTCAAACTCATCTTCAAGCAGAGTAGCGAGCGCATCCACACGTTTTTGCGCTTCTTCCAAGGAACTGGCCTGCGCTCGCAGATGTAGCTGCACTTCTCCCGGCGTTCCGGCAAGGATCGTGGTTTCAACTCCCGGGGCTGCCTTATAAATCGGCGCGGCGCGCTTATCGACCATGGATTCGCCAATCATTCCAATCTTCAATTCGTGCGTGGCGATGTGCTGCGCGGGCACGAGTCTTTTCAGGCGCTCGAAGACATGCTCTTCAAACATCGCCCTGAGTTCATGAGGAGGCCCAGGCAATAGCACGATGATTGCATTGCCGTGTTGATCGTCAATATGCAGGAACTGTCCCGGCGCTGAACCGCGTTTGTTATCGAGCGCGTCAGCGCCATCAATGACGTCACCCTGGCGTTCATTGTTTTCCGCCATCTTCCAGCCGCGGGCGGCAAAACGCGCGCGCAGGTCTTCCACAATGCGCGCATGTCTTTTCAGCGGACGACCTAGCGTTTCTGCAACACACTCACGGGTTAGATCGTCTTCAGTGGGGCCGAGACCACCCATAAAGATGACGATATCGGCGCGGGAGAGCGCAATACGCGCCACGCTCACCAAATCACTCCGCCGATCTCCCACGATGCTCTTGAAGCTGACTTCTACCCCAAGGCGATTCAGTTGCTCGGTAAGATAAAGCGAGTTCGTGTCCTGACGGAAAGGGGTCAGCAACTCCGATCCAATGGCGATGATCTCAGCGTTCACGTTAGCAGTTTAAATGAGAGGAAGGCCCTGCACGCCCCACGTAAGATGGAAAACGGCATTCGTGGTGACCAGCACTGCTCCGCCAGTCCGGGTGAATGCCAGCCCAACGAGGCCGTGCCCGGCAATTGCCAGGCTGGCTTGCTTATCTGGCGTGATTTTTACAATGCCGCGCTTGCCGCCTAATGATGCAGCGACATAAAGATTTCCCTGCTCGTCAAAAGCGAGGCCCTGGGGACGTCCCAGTCCGCGATAAAAGACGGTGACTGTGCCGTGAGGATCGACGCTGTAGACGGGCTCAAAACTGGAATTGGTAGGACCGGTCACGTACAGAGTGCCGTCGGGAGCAAAAGCCAGATGATAGGCAGCGACGCTTGCTTCCAGAGTGGCAAACACGAAAATTTGCCTGTCCGGCGCAATGCGCCAGATGGTCCCGCTGCGATCACCCACGTATAGATTGCCGGATTTATCAAATGCAATTCCAGTGGCCACTCCCATGCCTTCAGCGTAAGTGCTGAGCGTGCCGTTAGGAGCGACGCGGTATACAGTGCCGTCATAGCGCGACGAAACATAAAGCTCTCCCTGCGGATCAAAGGCCATGCCGGTGGCATTCATCAACTCAGGCAGAAAAGGCTTGACGTTGTGATCCCTGTCAATCTTGTAAATGGCGACTGGGACTTTTTGCCCCCGACCGCCGGAATAGGTGACGTAAATGTTGCCATCGGGATCAATGGCGGGATTGGCGACAGGGTGCAGGCTCTCAGCGATTGGCTGAGCGATTTTGAGTTCACGGCCGTTGCTTACATATCCATTGTTCTGGACGGTGACGAGGCCCGACTGAGCGCCAAAAGGAACACGCGCGATCACAAAATCTTCTGAACTCACTACTATAGGCCCATGCATGCCGCTGAACAATACTTCCGGTCGCGTCAACTGTGGCGGCTTGAGACCACGTCCGAGGATGCGGACCTCGCCTCCGGGCAGTGAAGCTGGTGGGTCAATGGCCTCAATATAAGGATTGCCATCTACATTCTTCTTGCCCAGCAGGCTTTCAGTAATTCCCATGGAGGTGTAGCCTAACGCGCTATAAAATGCAGCCATATCTGAAGCAAGGCAAGCGCGTAAAGCCCTGCGCCAACGTCATCCGTCATGATTCCGGTCCCACCGGGCAGCGTTTCCAGGCGGCGCAGAGGGAATGGTTTCACTATGTCAAAGCTACGAAAGAGTATAAAACCCGCCAGCATGTATTTCCAATTCACCGGAACGGCGATCAATGCGATCATCTGGCCGGCGACTTCATCAATCACGACAAATCCGGGGTCTTTGATGCCGCTTTCACGCGCTACCACGGTCGAAGGAGGAATGCCGATCAGTGTGACCAGCACTGAAATTCCGATAGCCACGGGAATGATCCAAAATGCGGCAAGGTAATGGCTAAGAGCCCACCATAGAAGAACCGTGACCGACGAAGCCCACGTCCCGGAACCCGGCTGCAAATGCCCGATGCCAAAGAACGTGGCAATGAGCCAGGAAAGGCGGGATTTGGGAGCGGTGCCGGGCGATGTCATCTTTCCAGCCGAGTCCTATCTTTTATTCATGTCTTCGCGGCTGAAGTGTCGGTCTACTTTGATGTGGCGTAGCCGCATCATCAAGGCTTCTACTTCCTTCACGCGTCCAGCGGGTCCCACAAATTGAACTAACCACTCTCGAAACGCCGCGTTCAGGGACTTGCCCTGAGTGCGGGCTACGAGCTTAGCTCGTCTGATTAGCTGTTCATCAGCCCCCAAGGTAATCTTCTTCATATTTTTTGGATTGGTAGATACACGACGGTTTACCAATGCGCCCACTTATTTTAAGCCCTGAACGGTGTAAAAAGTGACTTGCGGATGCCCAGACCGCTATTGCTCCGATGGATTGCCGTCGGGATCGGATTTGCGCTTGGACTGCTGCTCGGCGAGGTCTTCAAGCAGCTCAGGATCGTTGATCTTGGTGGAGATCACGTAGCCGCCACTGGCCCATTTGCCCAGGTCGATGCTGCGGCAGCGATCACTGCAGAAGGGGAAGTTTTCCTGCGTCCTCAGCACGAGGGTGCGGCAGATAGGACAGCGAAGTGAGAGTAGTTTCTTCTTCGGCATACACAGTTATAGATGATGCAGGTCTAGCCAACGATGCGCGCCACCAGGTCGTAGTCATGGGCTTCAGTAATCTCACAGCGGTAAAAGGTGCCGGGCACAAGTTCCTCGTGGTCCCCAAAATCATTGATAAACAATTTACCGTCAATCTCAGGAGCGTGCATTTCCGTGCGGCCTTCCCACAAAAGATCGGTTTCTTCTGAAGGGCCGAGCGCAAGAACGTTATACTCGCGGCGTACGAGCTTGCGCTTGTTTCTTTTGCTGATCTGGCGCTGGATCTGCATCAGCTTCTTGCGGCGGCGTTCAATTTCTCGTGGCGGAACCTTGTCGGCGAGGTTGTATGCTGCGGAGCCATCTTCGTCGGAGTAGCTAAAGACGCCCAGCCAATCGAACTGTGCCGTTCTTACGAAATCACAGAGTTCGTCGAAGTCACCTTCTGTCTCCCCAGGGAAGCCGACGATGAACGATGTGCGCAACGTGAGGTTGGGAATAGTGCGCCGCATTTTCTCAATCGACGTCAAGAAAATCTCAGTTCCGGCGCCACGTTTCATACGCTTGAGTACGGAAGCCGACGCATGCTGAAGTGGCACGTCGATATACGAACAAATTTTTTCGTGCTTCGCAATCGTCTCCAGCAGCTTGCCCGTGACCTTGTTGGGATAGGCGTAGAGGAAGCGCACCCAGCGCAGGTCTTCAATTTGGGCGAGCCGTTCCAGCAAAAGGGCAAGGCCATCTTTCAAGCCAAGGTCTTCGCCGTAACAGGTTGTGTCCTGGCCAATGAGTGTGATCTCACGCACGCCATTGGCGGCAAGCCGCTCGGCTTCAGCAATCACGGATTCAAAATGGCGTGAGCGGAACTTGCCCCGAAGCTGCGGGATAATGCAGAAGCCACAAGGATGGTCACAGCCTTCGGCGATCTTGATGTAAGCCGATGCTTTGGGTGTGGCCAGCACGCGCGGCGTGGTTTCATCGTAAAGGTAGTTGGGCAGGTCAGAGATTGCGCCGTCCCACTCGGCGCGGGAGAAGCGTCCGCTTTGCTCGCGTGCCAGACCTTCAGGCCGGGCTGACATACCGGACTTTAAGTGCTGGCTGGTCGAGCTGTGATTGAGGATGACGAATGGCGAATCGTCCGCGGGAGAGCTGCCAGCGTGGATTCCGGCGGCAGCCAAAATGGCATCCAGTTCGCCGGTACCGACCACAGCGTCAACTTCAGGAATATTTTTTTTAATTTCTGTACGATATCGCTCTACCAAGCAGCCTGCGACGATCAGTTTCTGCGCCTTGCCGGTAATTTTGTGCTGCGCCATCTCCAGGATCGTGTTCACCGACTCCTGCTTGGCTGAGTCAATGAATGAGCAGGTATTTACCACGATCACGTCGGCATCTTCCGCGCGTGCGGTAATCTGCGCGCCGCCAGTTTGGAGCATGCCCATCATTACCTCGCTGTCGACGAGGTTCTTAGGGCAGCCAAGGCTGACAAAGCCAACTTTCAGAGGAGTTTGGCTTAACGCAGAATTGGCCTGCGGAGGCGCTACTATGGCATTTTCTACTGGCATGCTGTCTCTCTATTGTAGCATCGCGAAGGCCAGTCTTTTTGCGGGTTTAGGGTCCTTGGAGAAGAAGCTTTAGCCGCAAATACACGCAAAAAACGCGAGTAATTCTATTCAATGTAGTGGGACTTGAAAGTAATCAGCTGCTAAAGTGATCTCTCGCTGCTCTCGAGATTTCAGAAGCCGCGAATGCACGCAAGAAAGTGCTAATAATTTTGATTCACGTGATGAGGTTGGCCCTAAAGCTATTTTTTCTAGATCTATATCCCGCTATGCTCGATATTAAGAATGAATTACTGGCTTAGAACAATTTTTCCCTCCGGCGTCCGTTCCACCATGGGCGCGTAAACTCCCATAAATTTCCGTCGCCACCATGTTCCATCTTTGTGTTTGGTGGCGCGATCAGTAAACCAATATTGCCAGATCACGGCATGCACTTTCTGCGGCGGAGAGCTGCTAAAAGGATTTCCCGCAAACAGTGTGAGCACGTCCGCATCATTGCCCAATAAGCGCGCCTCTGTCTGCACCACCCAGGGATAATTGCGCCAATTGCCGAGCGAAGCAAACCACAGGTCCCATTCGAAGCGAGGCTGGTAAGGAGCATAAATACCCGGCGCTTTGTGGACATCCTGTGGCTTGTAGCGGAAGAGATACGGCGTCCAATTCTGACCATCGGACGATCCTTGGAATTCAATCTCATAGCGCTCATGAGTCATGTTGGCAAACAGGCCATATTGGTTGGCGATGCGAAATGGGTCGAGCGCGCGGGCTGGACCCAGAGGCAGGGGAGGGGCATAGGGAATCATGGCAAACAGTAGCGCGATGGTTGCGTAGAAGACCCAGCCAAGATAGATGGTTGCAACGCTTCGCCATACTGGTCGCAGCCATCCGGAGCCACGCGATGGCGAAGTTTTTGCGCCGGATGGTTCTATTGAGTCGCGCGTTCCCCAATTTTTCCAGCGTTGCGGCAGCACCATGCGGACAAAATCGTCGTCGAGCAGCAAAAAGCCCAGCACCAGGACAAGGTAATTAAGAAATGTGTAATTCGCGGTGAGAATAATCCCAATTTGAAATGGCGTGACGATCAAGAAGCAGATGATCCGGAAGCGGCGAGGAAGAAAGAGCATCCAGACCAGGCCGAGCTCAGCAACCAGAGTCATGAGCGCGGTGGCCGCATGGAACCAGTGAGGAAGCTGCTGAACGTACCAGCCAATCCATGTAGGCAGTGGGCCATTCTGGTAATAGTCGTCCATGGCGGTCAGGTGACGCCATGAGTAATCGCCGCTGGTAAGCTTTACGATTCCAGATTCAAAGTAGATGCGGAACCATTCCCATTGAAGAAGAAACAGGCTTAGCCGCAAAGGGGGATGCGCAACGCCAAGAGCCGGCCGCAATCCTGGCGGCGCAAAAAAGAGCGAGATAAAGCCAGCTTCCAGGAGCATGCCGTCTGATTGAAAGCTGGAAAAATCCTGCGCGGCGGCAACAAATGAGAGAAAACAAACGAGGCATATCGCTAAAGATAGGCGTGGCCACAAATTGAAGATAATAGCAACTGAAGCAATCAAGCCTATCCATGTGATCAGCATCAAGGCGTGATCGCTTGGGCCGAGCCAGAGCAGCGTGGGCGCGAACCAGAACCGTTGCAGCCCGGGATAGTAATTAGCCACGTCGCGAAGATATCCGGCAGCAGGCAAAATGCCGTTGGGGCCGATCATGCCTTTGATCTGGAAAAAAAGCGAGTAGAACGCGGAAAAATAGATGACGCCCAGACAGCGCAGAAAGACCCAGCGCGGCAGCAGATGCGTTCGCGAAGTCTCAGCCGAGGCTTCCGGCCCCAGCAGCCATCCGGCAGCTTGTTCGAGAGAAGGCATGATTTCTTCTGGCGGATTATAGCTTTAGGATGCAGCCGAAAGCATGTGGGCAGGCAATTGAGGCTTTGATCGCGCCGCAGAAGGAAAAAATTATTTCTTCGCCGCGATCTCTTCGTAAAGCTCAGGAAGCAGTTGAGCATCTTGCACTGATGCATCAAAGCGGGCGCGTTCGTAGTGCTCGGTGAAGAGCTCAACATCTTGTCGCATTCGGGGATCGGGAATGGAGGAAGCAAACTCCTCGGCCGTTTGAAAATGTTCTTTGCGGACACCCCGCCGGGCCATTATTTTGAGCATGCGCTGGTACCAGAAGCTGGCAGAGGTGCGCGGGGCCTTTTGCGGATGCCTGAGGGCCCGCGTGCGCTGGATGGTGCGCCAGGTCATGGGCGCGAATGGCAGAGCAAGGAGCAGACCAATCAACACACAACACAGAGCCATCTGGCGGGGAGAAAGGCGTTCCAGCCTGCGCTCCCAACGGCTGGAGAGATCCACCACATGGATATACTGGTCTTGCATCCAGGTCCTGAAGTTGGATTGGACATTGCCAGTGGTTGTGCTCAGGTCTGAGCGCAATTTCATCTGATGGCTGAAATCATAGTTGACGATCCACTCGCGCCAGATCTGGCGCGCGGCGTCAAGGTAGAGGCCCATCCGTGCCCATCCGTTTTGTGGGTCGTCGGCATTGCCTGCAGGAGTGGGATCGAATGAGACCCAACCATACTCTGGAAAATAAACTTCCACCCAGGAGTGCGCATCTTTTTCCCGCACAATGTAGCTATTCGTGAGGTCGTTATATTCGCCGCCGCGAAAGCCGTTCACGATACGCGTGGGAATACCGAGCGAGCGCAGCATCATGGTCATGGACGTCGCAAAATATTCACAATGACCCTTCTTGCGATCAAATAGGAAGCGGGCCAGGGGGTCAGGTTCTCGCATGCCGGGCAACTGCAGCGTGTAACCGTAATTATTTTTCAGGTAGCGCTCAATATCTTTGGCGCGCATGTAGTTTGAGGTGGACGAGGCCGTCACTTGGCGGGCCAGCTTTGGTATGCGTGGATCAAGCGTGGGAACCTGCAGATACAGATTGGCGATATGTGCAGGATAGTTGGTGGAATTGGAATCCTGAACAAAAGGCTCAGGGTCGCGCGTATCGGCATCAGCCGTGTAGATGCCTACGGATTGTCCGCTCTCGGAGTCGCCAGAGGCGTTATCCGGGGCGTGAGCATTAAAGATTGATCCATCTGACTTGATCTCCAGGATCCGATAATCGCCATTGATCTTGAGCGGAACCGGCGCCAGAAAAAACAAATTTAATCCCACCGGTTCCATCACCACGCGATAGGAAAGTGTTTGTAACTGAGGTGCAAAATGCCTTTCAGAGTAAAACGAAAAATTGCTGATTCGGGTAAGGTCCAGCGGTGTGTTGTTCAATCCATGCTGGGTAGGCACTTCCAGCGGGTTCCACCAGTGGCGTCCGTCAAAGTTTGCCAGAGTAATGCCGCGCCAATGCGGGTTGCTGGGCAACTTTCCATATTGAACCTCAATGTGCATCACCACATTGCTGGATTGCTGGATCTGGCCTATACCGCCCAGGTTTACTTCCGGACTGAATCCAGCCACCAGAGAATTTTGTACGCCAAGATTGCGAAGGTATCCGCCCGTGCTTACACGCGGCAGGATGAAGAAAATGAGTGCGCCACCGGCCAGGGTAAGCACTCCGAGAATGCCGGAGATGACTGCCAATGAGCCGTAAAATTTGCCGTCATGATGCGGTGGCACGCCGGCGGCCAGTATTTCCTGTTCTGAACGCCGCATTTCCATACTGATGAAAGTGGCAATGGCCACGAGAATAAACAGGGAGAAGGTGACCAGAAACAACGTATCGACAGTCAAAACCGCGGCCGCAAGCAGCATGAGGAATGACAGGATGGCCAGATACATTAGGTCGCGGTCACGGCGCACGGAAAAAATCTTGATGACCATGCTGAAGAGAACCATGTGCACGGTTGCATCAATAAAGCTCTGGGAAAAGTAAAAATAGTCGGCGGCGTAAAAAGCGAAATAAATCAACGTAAGAATGGTGGTCCAGCGCTCTGAGATGCTCACGGTCTTGCGCATGAGCAACAAGTATCCGCGCAGAAGGAGCGCGGGCAGTACCACTACAAGTGACGGAATATCAAGTTTGTTGGTGCCAATGAGCGCCGTGAAGCCGACAGCGACCAGTATGTAAAGAGACCACTGAAAGAAACGCTCAGCGCTGCCCGAACCGGGAACGGCCTTGCTTGCTGTGAGGCTGACGCTGCGCGTGGACACTGCTTTATTGTCGCTGAATTTGCGAGCGGAGCAAAGCGTAATCCGCGCGCCGATGACCGAACGTAACCCGTTGTTTTGTCGCTTCGCTCCAAACCGCTCATATATTTTCGTTGAAAGCGTGTGATTTTTCAGCCTTGATGCGACGGGCTCCCACCCGCCCAGCGCAACAGCGGCGCATGTCGGGGTCCCCGGGGCTCCGCGCAAGATAGCCCCGCCCTAAATGACCGTCGCGTCACGAAACCAGGCGGAAGCAAAGATGTTAGAATTGAAAACGCCGGGTCCCGCGCGACGCAATCCCGCCAATCCCGCCAGGTCCGGAAGGAAGCAACGGTAACGGGCTAGTGCGTGTGCAGCGGGGTACCCGGTAGAATATTTCCATGAAAAAGCTGCTTTGGGTACTTGCAGCAATCACACTGATTGCCGCCCTGTGCAAAGCAATCTTGCCGGAATGGATTGTTTCCGGCTTCCACATTGGCAAATAACATCGCTGCCACTCCATATCCCCCACTCCTGATCCTACCGCTGGTTCCCAAAACCGCTTACAATATTAGGTTTACACTCACTGATTTGGAGAAACCTTTTTTGGCCAACCTTGTCCGCGCGAAAATCTCTGCTCTTGGAACTTATGTCCCACCGCGCCTCTTGACGAATGCCGACCTGGAAAAAATGGTCGAGACTTCTAATGAATGGATTATTGAACGGACGGGAATCCGCCAGCGGCACATCATCGACAAAGGCATGGCGACGTCTGACATGGCGATTGAAGCAGCGAATGACGCGTTGAATCAGCGCGGGATGCCCGCCACCGAGGTCGAGGCGATTTTTCTGGGTACTGTCACTCCGGACATGATTTTTCCCGCAACCGCCTGCATTGTGCAAGACAAGATTGGGGCAAAAGGCGCCTGGGGTTACGACATCTCCGCCGCGTGCTCGGGCTTTGTGTATGCGCTGCAGACGGCTGTCAAGTTTGTGGAAAGCGGCGCGCACAAGCGGGTGCTTGCGATTGGCGCGGATGCGATGACCACGATTATTAATTACCAGGACCGCGCAACGTGCGTGATTTTTGGCGATGGCGCTGGCGCAGTGCTGGTGGAACCCGCCACCGATAACAACTACATTATCGATTTCACGCATGAAGTAGATGGCGCCGGGGCGTGCTCGCTCTTTATGCCAGGCGGAGGCAGCCGCAATCCCACCAGCCATGAAACGGTGGAGAAGAAAATGCACTACGTCCATCAGGACGGACAGGCGGTGTTTAAATATGCAGTCCGCAAAATGGCGGAAGCTTCAGAGACAGTGCTGACGCGCAATGGATTTAAAGGTAGTGACGTGGCCCTGTTTGTTCCGCATCAGGCGAACCGCAGAATCATTATGTCTGCTGCCGATAGGCTGGGACTGAAGGAAGACCGGATCATCATCAACATTGATGAGTTCGGCAACACCACCGCCGGAACCATACCACTCGCGCTGGAAAGCGCGCGCCAGCAAGGGCGTTTGAAAAAAGGCGATCTGGTGTTGATTGCGGCGGTCGGCGCAGGCTTTACCGTGGGTGCGACGCTGTTGCGATGGGCGTGCTAGTTTCCCGCAATCCCGACCTTGAGCGTTAAGGAGAGGGAACCCTATCCGCTAAGAATATCTCGATGGAAATACGCCGAGGATCTGCGAAATAATCGGCTTCTTGGACGATAGCGGAATGCCTCGATCTGAAATTGCTTTAATGCTGACGATATCGCCGGACATTTCGTGGGTAGAGGGTTCCCTTCCCTTCGCAAAGAATGCTCATGTCGGGATTTCGAAAAAACCTACTTCTTTCCGGTAATATCGTCACGCCGCTTTGCCGCATCTTTTGGATATTGCGGTTCCGTCATGCTGACGGGGTCGAGAATCTCTGCGATCTCTTGTTCGCTTAGCAACTTCTTGTCGCGCGCAATGTCGATGATCGAGCGGCCAGTGGCGACTGATTCCTTCACAATCTCCGCCGCCTTGGCATAGCCGATATAAGGATTCAAAGCCGTCGCCAGCGAGACGGTGCTCTGGGCGTAGAAGGCGTTGCGCTTTTCATTGGCAGTGAGGCCCTTGACGCATTTATCGGTGAAGACGCGCAGCATGTTGGTGAGGATGGAGATGGATTGCAGTACGTTATAGGCCATCGTCGGCATCATCACGTTCAACTCAAGCTGGCCGGCCTGCACGGCCATTGCGACCGCAGTGTCATTCCCGACGACTTGAAAGGAAACCATCGCCGCAAGCTCCGGCATCACAGGATTGATTTTTCCCGGCATAATGGACGACCCCGGCTGCAGTCCTGGCAAATTCAGTTCGGCAAGGCCGGTGTTTGGTCCTGAGGAAATTAAACGCAGATCATTGGAGATGCGAATCACTTCAAGCGCAAGATTGCGCAGCGATGATGAAACTTGCGCCATGCACGCATTCGATTGCATAGCCCAGCGCATATCAGTCGCGGGCGTAAGTTTCTGACCGGAGATCTTCGCCAGATTCGTCACCGCTTTTACGCGATAGTCAGGATGCGTATTGATGCCGGTGCCAACGGCGGAGCCGCCGAGTCCAAGCTCACGCAGCGAATCGCCGGCATGACGGATATCGTCAATAGCTTTGCGAATCGTAATTCCATAGGCAGAAAATTCCTGTCCCAAGCGGATCGGCACGGCATCCTGCATGTGCGTGCGTCCCGATTTCATTATGTTGTGAAATTCTTTGCCCTTGGCTTCAAACGCCGCAGCCAGCGCTTCAAGCACCGGATAGAGCTTTCCCAATTCCAGCAGCGTCGCAACGCGCATGGCGGTGGGAAAGACGTCATTCGTGGACTGCCCGTAATTCACATGATCATTAGGATGGACCGTGTACTCACCCAGCTTACCGCCCATCAATTCCGTGGCGCGATTGCCGATAACCTCATTGGAGTTCATGTGAAAGCTCACGCCCGCGCCTGCCTGAAACACATCGACCACAAAAGACGCGTCCCATTTGCCGTCAACTATCTCTTTGGCGGCTTGCATGATGGCGTCGGCGCGTTTGTTGTCGACGAGGCCGAGCTCTTTGTTGGCCTGCGCTGCAGCGTATTTGACCATGCCGATGGCGCGAATCAACGTGGGATTGGCATGCATTCCTGAGATGGGATAATTTTCCACGGCGCGCGCTGTCTGCACGCCGTAATACACGTCGGCGGGAATTTCCTTAATGCCAATAGAATCTTTTTCCTGGCGAAATTGCTGGGCCATGAGTTCCTCTTTATATGAGTGCGGAATGCGTATGCCATCGCGAAGCGGCAAAACAAAACTAGTGATTATAACTTGGCGCAACGGCGTTCTGAAAATCCGCAAAGACCAACTGAAGCCAACGATTCTCTCTCCGCCGCTAGGCAAAGCCGCTTGCCAACTGCCGTTGTATGATTGAAGAAAGTATGTTTGAAGGCATCCGATCTTTTCTTACCCCGAGCCCAAAACGCGCTGAGGCCGACGAGAAGCTGGACGAAGCGCTGAGCAACGCCACGCAGCTGGACCATTATTTCTTTTTCACTGACCAGGCCGATGCCGATCTAGCTGCGCAGCGCCTGCAAGAGCGCGGATGGACAATTGAGTCAGTCAGCCTGAATGCTGGAATCGAGAGAGTGCAGTTGCAAGCGCGGCAGCCGGGGCCAATCGAAAACCTGAACGCATTGCAAACCGAGCTTGACCTGCTTGCCGACGAATTCAATGGCGAATACGATGGTTGGCAAGTCCCGGGCGTAACGGAGCATCTCTAGGGTTGCGTCTTCAGCAACGGCATCCTTGCTCACTGTTACGCGTAACCGCTTGGCTTTACAATCTCCAGCATGGCCAACAAGAAAGACTGGAAAACCAAACTGATCCATTCTGACGCAACGGTGCCGGAAGGCTTTCGTGCCTTGGCAACGCCTGTCTATCGCGGATCGACAATAGTATTTGAACATGCGGCCCAAACAAGCGATCGCTGGAACCAGCTTGAAGTCGGCTATACATACGGTCTTTACGGCACGCCAACCACGCTGGAACTGGCGGCCAAAGTCTGCGAACTGGAAAAAGGTTTTCGCACATTTATCACTCCTGGCGGACAGGCGGCAATCTCGCTGGTCCATCTGGCCCTGCTCAAGGCTGGCGACCACGTGCTGTTGCCGGAAAGCATTTACGGTCCTAACAGAATGTTTTCTAACGATGTGCTGCGGCGGTTTGGCGTTGACGTGAGTTATTATCCGCCGGACGCCGGCGCCGGCATTCGAGCAGAGTTCAAGCCAAATACGCGGCTGGTGTGGTGTGAGAGCCCCGGCTCCATCACCATGGAAGTGCAGAACCTACCTGCCATCGCGCAGGTGGCGCATGAGCACGGTGCGCTGGCTGTGCTGGATAACACCTGGGCCGCAGGCATTTATCTTGACGCGTTTGCCGTGGGCATGGATGTGACCATGCAAGCGCTCACCAAATACATCGGCGGCCACAGTGATCTGCTGCTGGGCTCAGTAACTGTGCGACCGGAGCAGATGGATTTGCAAGCCTCTTCGAAAACAGGTAATGCGAAAATGTCTGCGCAGGAAATCTACGAGCGCGTGGGTGACACGCACCAGGTGCTGGGTTGCGCAGCGTCGCCCGATGATTGCAGCCTGGCGCTCCGCGGCATGAAGACCATCGCCGTGCGGCTCAAGGCCGTGGAGCAGAATGCGCTGGCTCTGGCGCAATGGCTAAGCGCTCGCCCGGAAGTTGAAACCGTTTTGCATCCTGCATTGCCTGGGTGTCCTGGACACGAGGTGTGGAAGCGCGACTTTACCGGATCGTCAGGACTGTTTTCCGTAGTGTTCAAGTCTCACTACAGCAAAGATCAGGTGTTGGCGTTTATTGACGCACTGCAGCTGTTCAAGATCGGCTATAGCTGGGGAGGCGTTACCAGCCTGGTGATGACGTACGATCTCCAATCGCCCAAGCGCCCGGCATACGGCAGTCGCCTGGTGCGTTTGTATACCGGGTTGGAAGCGATTGAGGATCTTATGGCCGACGTGGAACAGGCGCTGGCAAAACTTAGCAACTGATTAACGGTGATCAGGAAAAACCTACCACTGAGATACAGAGACACGAAGAAAAGCAAACCTACCGCGGATCGGCGCGGATGAACGCGAATCATAAAAAATGTCCAAAATCTTCGAATTGAAAATCCAAAACTTACCACGGATTAGCATTGATGACACCGACCTGAATACGGCTCCAGAAAGGTACTGAAAATCTTTGTGCTCCTGGTTTTCTCCGTGTCTCCGTGCCTCAGTGGTAGGTTTTTTCTAACCATCCCGCTGTAAAATGAAACTCTGATGGAACACAAAGGCGACCACTTTGACGTGCTGGTGATTGGGGCCGGCCCAACCGGCATGGCGTGCGCCATTGAGGCGCAGCGCGCCGGATTTACTTCCGCTCTGGTAGACAAGGGCTGCCTGGTGAACTCGCTGTTTCACTATCCGGCGAACATGGTCTTCTTTACCACGCCAGAGTTGCTGGAGATTGGCGACATTCCGTTCACCACGGCCAACCAGAAGCCGAATCGGGCTGAAGCGCTGGAGTATTACCGCAACGTGGCACAGCACTACAGGCTGGACGTGCGGCAATACCAGCGTGTAGCTAGCGTGACCGGCTATGACGGCGCATTCAGAGTCGAGACGCAGGACATGCACGGCCACGATCACGAATATGTCGCGAAAGATTGTGGTAGCGACGGGGTATTATGACCGTCCGAACTACATGGCCATACCGGGCGAGGACTTGCCCAAGGTGATGCACTATTACAAAGATCCGCATCCGTATTTTGATATGGATGTGCTGGTGATCGGGGCAAAGAACTCTGCCTCGATTGCGGCGCTGGAGCTGTGGCGACGCGGGTCGCGCGTCACGATGGTGCATCGCGGGCCGGAGATTCACCGCAACGTGAAGTACTGGATCAAGCCGGACATTGAAAATCGAATCAAGAACGGCGAGGTGACGGCATACTTTAGCAGCTGCGTTCTGGAGATCAAGCCGGAAGGAGTGCGCCTGAAGACGCCTGAAGGCGAGCGCACGCTGAAAAACGACTTTGTGTTTGCGCTGACTGGATATCATCCGGATTACGAATTTCTAGAATCGCTGGGGATTGAGTTGACGCGGCCGGAGATGAAGCCGGTGTGCGATTTACAGACATTTGAAAGCAATGTGCCGGGGATCTATGTGGCGGGATGCGTTGTGTCGGGTTCTAAAACGAGTGAGATATTCATCGAGAATGGGCGCTTCCATGGCAAGCAAATTGCAGACGACCTGAAGACCAAGCTGCAAGTAGCCAGAGTAAGGTAGCATCATCCTGTCGGACGATCGCCAGATCACCCAAATCTCCTATATATCTTCTTCCATATAATCCATTACAGCGTGGAGATTATTTTCTTCCAGGAAAATACTGGGCAGGCGGACGCGGCCTTCTTTGTTGAGGCGCTCAGCGGCGGATTCAGCGACAAGCAAGTCAACGCGCATTTCCTCATGCAGAAATGGGACGAGTTCATCGGACTCAACCCGGGCCACGAAAGTGCCGCCGGCATTTTGTTCGAACATAATCTGGTAGCTGACCGGTTGGCCATCGAGTTTCATAAGATCCAGGGTGCCGGTGGGCATGCGCGTTCCTCCAGTGTGCCTAACAGGGTAATATCATATCGGACGCCATGAGTTTAATGCGGCAATTGGGGCCATGTAAACTGCAAGTGGATGAAATTAGTTTCCCTCAGAGCGCCTAAAGAGCTGCTTTGAACAGCCCACCTCCGGTGGGGGAGGGGCATCGTATCCAGTAGTCCGGCATGCTGCCTCTTTTCCGTTCCCTAAAGCTGGTTTCTCAGAGCATCGGCTGGAGATTCGCAAACTTTTATTCTGGAGAAGGAACGACATGAAACGTTTAGCCATTTTAAGCGCTTTGGCGCTTTGTATCGTTTCACTTGCGCCTGCGGCTTTTGCCCAGGGCGGTGACGACAAAAACCATGGAAACCTGGGCGTGTATCTTGACTTTACGCGCCTGCAACCTGCCGACCTCAATTTGTTTGGCGTGGGCGCGCGGCTTGGTGTAAACGTAAGAAAGCACGTCGTCTTAGAGGGCGAGATGGCCTATGACTTTGAACGTAATAAAACCCAGACCATCACTAGCGGCGTGGTCACCAGCAACGTTCGGTCTAGTCTAAGGCTGCTCCACGGGCTGTTTGGTTTGAAAATCCAAAGCACCGGGCCGGTCCGCATTTTCGGATTGCTGAAAGGCGGCTTCGTGAATTTTGGGGTCGGTGGTCCGGTCACCGCGGGCGTGATCAACAACCAGATTGGAAATATTGTTGACGGCAACACTGACGGCGTTTTTTATCCCGGCGGCGGCGTTGAATTCAATGCAGGCTGGTTTGGTTTCCGGGTGGAAGCCGGCGACGAAATCATGTTCCTGAATGCCGGTACGCGCAACAATTTCCGTGCCACCGCCGGCCCGCAGATCCGGTTCTAACTTAAAACTCGTATCAGCAGAAAAAAAGAAAGCAGCTCTTTGCGGGCTGCTTTCTTTTTTGTTCTGAAAAGAAGTCTTGATTCCCTGCGCTTGGTTCGTCTTTCCCCGCTGGGGCCAGCTTCTCTGGCCTGTGTTAGATTAATAGGAGTGTGGGCGCGTAGCTCAGTTGGTAGAGCAACGCCCTTTTAAGGCGTGGGTCGCTGGTTCGAATCCAGCCGCGCTCACCATAAGTTTCACAGGCTTACGCCGCGCCGCCGCACCGGCAATCACTTTTACATCAGAGACTGTAATTCTTCATGTCCAATCCAACAGACCCAGAAACCCAGCTAAACAAGCCAGCAGCCGATTCCAGCGAATCATTCCAGGACATCCTTTCCCAGTTCGAGCAGAGCCACTCTCACAAGCCAGAAGAAGGCAGCCGCAGGATTGAAGCCACTGTTGTCACGCTTACACCCGATTCCATCCTGCTCGATATCGGCTTCAAGACGGAAGGCATTCTGCCTCTCACAGCGCTTCGTCCGGGTGAAACCGTTAAACCCGGTGACAAGTTGCTGGTCAGCGTCAAAGGCCGCGATCCCGAAGGCTACTATGAAGTTGCTCTGGGCAAAATCTCTCGTCCTATTGACTGGCCATCTCTGGAACAGGCCTTCAATGAGAAGGCGACGATTGTCGGCACCGTGACCGCCGCGATCAAAGGTGGACTGAGCGTTGATGTGGGCGTTCGCGCATTTATGCCGGCTTCGCGCAGCGGAGTACGCGACGCAGCCGAAATGGAAAAGCTCGTTGGCCAGGAGATTCGCTGCCGCATCACCAAGCTCGACGTTACGGAAGAAGACGTTGTAGTTGACCGCCGAATCATCACCGAAGAAGAAGAGCGCGCCACCAAGGAGCGGCGCTACTCTGAAATTCAGGAAGGTGAAACCGTTCGCGGAACCGTCCACAGCCTGGCTGACTACGGTGCTTTTGTCGATATCGGCGGCGTCGACGGCCTGCTGCATGTAGCGGAAATTTCCTGGAGCCGAGTCAACAAGCCTTCTGATCTTCTTTCCGTCGGACAGGAAATTGAGGCGCGAGTTCTGAAAGTCGATCCCGAAAAACGGCGTATCTCGCTTGGTATGAAGCAACTTCTGCCGCATCCGTGGGACACGGCGGCGGAAAAGTACAAGCAGGGTGAGCGCGTGCGTGGGACCGTGTCGCGGCTGGCCGATTTTGGCGCTTTCGTGGAACTTGAGCCAGGGGTTGAGGGCCTGATCCACGTTTCTGAAATGTCATGGTCTAAAAAAGTCCGCAAGCCGAGTGATGCCGTGAAAGTGGGAGAGACGGTTGAGGCCGTGATCCTGAGCGTGAACGTGCCGGAGCGGCGCATCTCATTGGGACTCAAGCAGGCTCTCGGCGATCCGTGGATTGAAGCGGCAAAAAATCTCACGATCGGCTCGGTAATTGAAGGCCCGGTTGTGAGCGTTACGAAATTTGGCGCTTTCGTGCAGATTGCTGAAGGAGTGGAGGGGATGATTCACGTCAGCGAGATCAGCGCGGAGAAAAGAATCAATCACCCGCAGGATGTCCTAAAGGTTGGGCAAACAGTGAAAGCTCAGGTGCTTGATGTTGATGGAGCCAAGCGCAATGTGCGTCTCAGTATCAAGCAGATGGTGCCCTCGAGTCTTGATGAGTACATTGCCGAGCACAAGGAAGGAGACAGCGTTACAGGCCGCGTGCAGCAGGTGAATGGCGGCGTGGCGCGGGTTGAATTGGGCGAAGGCGTCTTTGCAACTTGCCACATGGTGGAAGAGGTGCCTGCAAAAGAAGAAAAGACAGCTGCTGCTAAACTGGCGGATTTGTCGTCGCTTAGTTCCATGCTCCAGTCGCGATGGAAGAGCGGCGCTTCGCCCACGGCAGCTAAACCGGATGCGTCTTCTGCAGGGCAGATTCGCAGCTTCCGCATCAGCAAACTGGATCCCGCGTCCAAGAAGATTGAACTGGATCTAGCGAAGAAATAATTGGAGTTTTGCGGCGAGGCCAACTTGCGCGCCGAGCCCGCTGCAGCAGGGCTGAAGAATCCAACTACTTCGTATCTCTGTAAGCGGTTTGGAGCGAAGCGACAAATAAAAGATGCCAGAACTTCCTGACATTGTCGTTTACATGGAAGCGCTGGAGCAGCGCGTGGTCGGCCACATGCTGGAAAGTTTGGAGGTTCGCGGGCCGTCACTGCTGCGCACCGCCGATCCACCGGTTTATTCGATTCAGGGTTACACAGTGACTGCGTTGCGGCGTGTCGGCAAGCGCATTGCCTTAGGCTTCGATAACGATCTCTGGCTGGTCTTCCACCTGATGATTGCGGGCCGGCTGCACTGGAGCCAGAAGAAGAAAACCGTTGACGGCCGCCGCACCCTTGCCGCCTTTGAGTTCGATAATGGCACGCTCACACTCACTGAAGCCGGCACGCGCAAGCGCGCATCGCTGCATCTGGTCCGCGGAGAAGCAGGACTGGCTGCGCTCGATCCCGGCGGGATTGATGTTTTTGCCGCATCGCTAGATCAATTCAGCGCCGTCCTTACCTCCGACAATCACACGCTCAAGCGCGCTCTTACCGATCCACGGCTCTTCAGCGGAATCGGCAACGCCTACTCGGACGAAATTCTTTTCCACGCACAGCTCTCGCCCGTGCTGCTGACGCAGCGCATGAAGCCGGAAGAGATCAAACGGCTCTTTGAAGCCACAAAACAAACCCTGACCCAATGGACGGAGAATCTCCGGACTGAAGCAGCTGCAAAATTTCCTGAAAAGGTGACTGCATTCCGCGAAGACATGGCTGTCCACGGCCGCTATGGTAAGCCATGTTCCAAGTGCGGAGCCAAGATCCAGCGCATCCGCTATGCGTCGAATGAAACGGACTACTGCCCGCACTGCCAGACCGCAGGAAAGCTGCTGGCTGATCGCTCGTTAAGCCGCTTGCTGCGCCATGACTGGCCGCGCACACCGGAAGAACTGGAAGAGCGCCGCAGGGCTTAATGTCTCCGATGCGTTTCAACTGAAGGCCGGCTTTGTCAGCCTTTGAATTTGCCGTGTTTGCCTTCGCCCGACGTAAACCGCTGTGCTCCTGCCCGCGATTCACCCGAGGCTAGAACCTCTAATCCGTGTTTCAGTTCATTACGCCGCGCCTCTTCTGGTGAGAGCGACCACTGCTCAAAGACAGACATTCGGTCGGCGCGCAAGCCATGTTGCGGAAATGCTGCCAGCGTGTGCGCCAGTTCCAGCGCGACGGCGAGCGCCTTGCCCGGCTCAACCAATCTGTTCACCAGTCCCATCTGCAAAGCTTCTTCGCCGGACACGGCGCGTCCCGTAAGGATGAGGTCAAGCGCGCGGCCCTGCCCGATCATGCGCGCGAGACGCACCGTCCCCAGATCGATCAGCGGAACGCCAAAGCGGCGGTTGAACACTCCGAATACAGCGTCTCGCGCAGCGACGCGAAGATCGCACCATAGCGCCAGCTCAAGCCCTCCGGCGACAGCGTGGCCTTCCACAGCCGCGATCACGGGCTTGCTCAACTGCAACCACGTCGGGCCCATAGGCCCTGCGCCATTTTCATCAATCGCTGTTCTGCGTCCATCGGCAACTTCACGCAGATCGGCTCCGGCACAGAACGTGCCTCCAGCGCCGGTCAGAACAGCCGCGCAGAGTGTGTCATCGGCTTCAAATTTTTTGAATGCTTCGGCCAACGCGGCAGCCGTGGCAGAGTCCACGGCATTGCGCACTTCCGGACGATTGATTGTGACCGTCAGAACCTTTCCGGCGGGCGCGGTGATGACTGAGTTAGTCGACATGAACTCTCTTTCCGAAAATCCGCGTTGATCCGCGGTATGTGTTTTTTTGAACTATCCCGGCATGGCCGCGACATTGTTCCGCGGCAGTTCTTCCGCGACCGCCCCGATTCTCTCCAGCGCTGTTCTTATTTTCTCAGGTTCATAACCTACGGTGATGCGCAGATGGTTTTCCGTGCCCAGATATCCTCCGGGCGCCACCAGCACAGAAGCTTTTCTGCGGATGTGGTCGGCAAGTTCAGCTGACGGAATATCAAAGTTGTAGCCGACGAATGCTATCGAGGTTGCAACCGCCTCGATCACGCTGAACCTACCTTCCTGCTGGCGCACCCATTGCTCCAAAACCGCGTGCCCTTCCTGCGAAAGCTTCTTCTGGCGATCCAACAACATCTTTCGTTTCGCGGGTTGCAATGCGATCTCTGCCAGCTTCATGCTTGGCCCGGCAGCGGCAATGACCGCATATTCGTGCCGTCGCCACAGTTCTTCCAACATCTCCGGCGAAGCCACGGCCCAGCCGATCCGCAATCCTGCCAGCCCATACGCCTTGGAAAGGCTGTTGACGCAGATCGCCCGCTCATACATCCCCCAGAAGCTTGGTGTCTCGTCGCGGGCTAGCTCCGTGCCACGATAGACCTCGTCTGCGTGCAGCCATGCGCCGGTCTTCTGGCAGATGTTTACGATCCGCCGCATTTCTTCCTGCGAGAGAATGCTGCCCGTGGGATTGTTGGGGTTTACGATCGAAATGAGTTTGGTCTTTGGCGTTGCCAGCCGCTCCAGTTCATTCAGGTCCAACCGCCAGTTGTTCTGCTGCCGTAGCTGCGTTTCTTTCACGCGGCAACCGGCATTTTTCGCGAGTCCCCACACCTGCCTATAGCCGGGTGAAACGACGATGACCTCATCTCCGGGCTCCAGCAGCGTGCTGCAAACCATCCAGTTGGCCTGCGCCGCTCCCACGGTTACAAGCACGTTCGCCGCCGATGCATTGGGGTGCAGCGCTACAATGCGCTCGCGAAGCAGGCCAGTGCCATTTACCTCGGGATAGTAGAGCGGCAACTCCAGCAAAGGGCGCTGATCTTCTCCAGCCAGCAGATCGCTCATATTGGCGCACTTCACTGAGCTATCGGCCAGGTTGATTTCAACTGTACGTTCCCATTGCGACTGAAAGTATTCCAGATCAAAGTTTTGAAAATTCATGGCAGTTAGTATTTAGTACTTAGTATTTAGCCGCAAGCTCGCGGCTGCATCGTTATTCCCAAACAGCCTGTGACTCCCAGGAAAAGCTAAATACCAAGTACTAACTACTAATGACTCGCTCTTTCCGCCTTTTCCAGTAAAAATAAAATGGTACTCCCAGAAGCACAATCGCGGTTCCCACCAGCGTCTCCTTTTTCTTTTCTACCGCGGCATTGATCGCCCACAAGCTGCCCAGCACCACGTAAATCGCGGGCAGCCATGGGTATCCCGTACAGCGGTAAGGACGTGGCACGTCCGGCTGCTTGCGTCGCAACACAAAAAGTCCGGCGACAGTAAGCACATAGCTGAGCACCATCATGAACATCACGTAGGTAAAAAGCTCGTCGTATTTGCCGCTGAGCGCCAGCACTGAGGCCCAGATTGCTTGCAAGACCAGGCTCATTACAGGCGTATGCCAGCGCGGATGAACCTTGGCCAGCGCATGAAAAAATATTCCGTCTTCCGCCATGGCGTAATAAACGCGTGCGCCGCTCATCAGGCATGGAGCCATCGCTCCAAAGCATGAAAGCGCCACCATCATGGAGAGCCATGGAGCAACCCTGCCGGAAAACATCGACACCGCCGCCGTTTGCGCCACGGCTTCCTGTGCAGCAATCTCATTCATCGGCAGCGCATAGACATAAACGGCATTGATGGAAATGTAGACCACGCCCACCAGCACCAGGCCCCAGATCAGCGCACGCGGCACGTTGCGCTGCGGATCTTTTATTTCACCACCGACAAATGTCACGTAGACCCAGCCATCATAGGCCCAGAAAACCGCGATCAACGCTACGCCTACGCCTGTGACGATTGAGGTATGGTCGTTTGCGGCGGGAAGAAGCGAATGGCGGAAGTGGCCCCATGATCCGTGGCCCAGAAGCAGGCCGACGACCACGAAAATTGCAATTGCGCCGAACTTGGCCCATGTGGCGACGTTCTGCAGCACAGCGCCTTTCTTCACGCCAAAAATATTGATCAGCGTTTGCAACCCGATGGCAGCCAGCGCGATCAGGTGGCCACGTGTGATATCGACGAAGCGCAGTGGAAGAATCACTTGCTCCGCGTGCAGCGAGGGAAAGGTCTGGCCCAGGTACGTTGCGAATCCCACGCCTAGGGCCGCGACAGTACCGGTGGCGCTTACGGTGAAATACATCCAGCCGTAGAGAAATCCTGCGGTATCGCCGTAAGCCTCACGCATGTAAACGTATTGACCGCCGGCCTCAGGGAACATGCCGCCCAGTTCAGCAAAGGCAAAGCAGGCCAATAGCGCCATGCCCATGCCCACAACCCACACTGTAAGAAAAAGCCAGGGATGCCGCGTGTTGACGGCGACATCTTTCGCTGTGAGAAAAATGCCCGAGCCGATGATACCGCCCGCCAGCAACAGAATCGAGTCGGTAAGAGAGAGTCCGCGGATGAGTTTAGCGTCAATAGGCAATATGGGAGCCGCGCGTAAATTGCGGCTTAGATATAATCTCGTTTTTGGCGGTGTAGTCAAGAGCCTGTGTATACAGAGCGCAAATCACAGAGCACAAAAGAGCATCGCTAGATTCGTTGCGGGAAGAACATTTAATGCATTCTGCAACTGAATTCTTAGCATGAAACCGAACTCCGGAGAATTTGATGGTCATTAAACCGCTGTACCTGCTGGCGGACAGCCAGCTGTTTTTCTGGAAGAACGACAGCAATTCGCTGCCTGAAAGGCTCCGCGCCGATCTGGATTCAAGCAGTCCCAAGGCGGGATACATTGGGGCATCCAACGGGGATCAGCCGGAATTCTATAGCCTGTTCCAGGCGGCAATGGAATCGATGGACATATCCAAATGTCGCCTAGTACCATCCCAGCCCTCGCGTGAAGACATTTCCTTTCTGGAAGAGGCTGGCCTGATCGTGCTGTCCGGAGGCGACGTGGAGCGCGGCTGGCAGGTGTTCGAGCAGAACGGCCTTAAGGAATTGCTGCCGAAGAAGAGGTTTGATGGCGCGGTCCTAATCGGCGTTTCTGCCGGCGCGGTCCAGCTTGGATTGGGATGCCTGAGCAATTCCTCCCAGCCTAAACAAATTGATATGTTTCGTTTTGCTCCGTTCTATGTTGGCGCCCACGATGAAGAGAATGACTGGTTTGACCTGCGCGCTCTGGTGAACCTCTCTCAAGTTGATACGCGAGCCATTGGACTCCCCGCAGGCGGAGGCGCGGTGTATTACGCTGACGGAACCCTGGAACCTTTGCGAAAGCCGCTGATCGAGATCGTGAAAGAAGATTCGAAGATCAAAGAAAATCTGATGCTAGCCCCAGCCGAACACCTCAGGGCTGAGGAATCCTGAGCCGTTAGAAAATAGCAAGCGGCTTTGAGCGAAGCGACACTAGGGACGATTCGGCAACTTCACTTTGCGGTCTTCCGGCTTCATCCTGTTGAACTCTTCTGATTTGCCTTTGGGAATGCTTAGTACCGACCACTCATTCCCCCGCAGGTGCTTTCCTACATAGAGAATTTGTCCTACATGATAGGCCGTGTGCATCAGGCTGCGGTTGATCGCCTGCAGGATGGTGTGTGGCTCGCCGCGGATAGTAACCGTCTTCACAAAATCTTCCGGCTTGAGCGATGCAACCATATCAAAGACGATCTTGAAGCTCTCTTCCCAGCGACGCATCAGGTCAGCGCGTGTGTCGGCTTCTGTGAGAACAAACTCCTGGTCACGATTGCGGTCCGGCTTTTCGCCGTCTGTGGTCAAAAAGTCCAGCCAGCGGGAGCGCAGGTTGCCGGCCATATGTTTTACGAGCTGGGCTACGCAGTTGGACTCGGTGTCCGGAGCCTTGAAGAAGTCAGGATCGGTAAGCTGGGCCAAGCCGCCATCGGCTAGGCGTTTATAGCCGCGAAAGCTGCGCCGCACCTCGTCAAGATAATCCGCCTCAAAAGACCTGGTATCGACCATCGCTTAACCTCCTGAATTTTCTAGCTTAACAAGAAACTTGCACCCGAAAATGCCTCCCGTACGTATAACTGTTCAAGAGAGGGCACTTGGAGCAAACGGCAGCATTTGAAGATGACCGGCTCAAACAGGCGCTAACGTTGTCACTCAATGGTGACACAGAGGCCTTTGCCGACCTGGTACGCGAGCATCAGGGGATGGTCTTCAGCATTGCCTACCACTTTCTTCAGGACCGTTCTCTGGCGGAAGACCTGGCGCAGGAAGTTTTTCTGGAGCTGTTTCAGAGCATCGATCGGATACAGTCTCCGGTGCACCTGACGTATTGGCTGCGAAAAGTTACGTCTAACCGCTGCATTGACCAGGGAAGAAAGAAGCATCGCCGCCGCGAGATGGCGCTGGAAGAAGCGCCGGAACCGGTAACAGCTTCAGCGCACACCGATCCCATGCTGCTGGATCGGTTGCAGCAGAGCCTGGCAACACTGCCGGAAAAGCAGCGGCTGGTGGTAATCATGAGATTTCAAGAAGGGCTGGGCCCGGCAGAGATTGCGGAAGTTCTGGAGATGCCGGTGAACACCGTAAAGAGCACGCTGCATCGGTCCTTGGCCGATTTGCGAAAGGGCTTGACGCGCAAGATTCGAGAGGTTCGATATGCATTTTTCTGAAGACGATCTTCATGAAGCGCTCAAGCGCAAAGATCCGGGCGAAGGATTCACTCAGAGGACATTAATTCGGGTGAACCAGGCGCGAGTAAACCAAGCCAAAGCTGAAGGCCCAGCGCAGCCCGCAGCAAAGAAGCCTAATGGAAAGTTCCTGGCTTGGTGGACGTTGCGCCCGGCCTGGACTATAGCCGTGGTCGCGGTGTTGCTGTTGGCCTTCGGGGTTGGCGGCTACGAATATTCTGAATATCGCCACGCAGAAGAAATGCGCGTTGCCCGAGCTAAACAACAGCAGCTCCAGCAGGAAGCGGAACGCGCCCGCGACCAGGCAATCCTGGCGCTGGAGATTGCCCGCGCCAAGCTGAACCACGTCCTGCAACACGCTCAACTGCAGGCAGAACCAAATGACAAGATCAGGAGAGAACGTTTATGAACCTTGCAACTCGCAAGTTAACCCAAATTCTTATTGCGGCAGTGCTGTGCTTTTCCGTCCTGCGCGGCTACGGCCAGGATGCGAAGCTGCAACTTGGCAACCTGGACAAACTGACCGACAAAGCCGCTCGCGTTACGGACGTAACGCTGGATGGATCGCTGCTGCAGTTCGCGGTAAACCTCATTGAGAAGGTTGATGCTGAAGATAAAGACGTGGAACAGCTGCAATCCATCATCAAGAATCTTAAGGGCATTTACATCAAAAGCTTTGAGTTTGATGATGCCAGCCAATACAGCAAAGGCGACGTTGACGCCATCCGTGCCCAGCTGACTTCGCCGCGCTGGAGCAAGATTGTCCAGAGCATGGAAAAGCGCCACAACGAATATGACGAGATCTATGTACTAAAGAATGGTGACAAAGTTGGCGGCGTGGTGATTCTGGTGGCAGAAGCCAGGGAGCTTACGGTCGTGAACCTTGTGGGTGACGTGCCCATGGACAAGGTGGCGTCGCTGGAGCGCCATCTGGCTCCGGGAGAAAAACATTCTGACAA
This sequence comes from Terriglobia bacterium, assembly GCA_963831465.1. Taxonomy (GTDB): domain Bacteria; phylum Acidobacteriota; class Terriglobia; order Terriglobales; family Acidobacteriaceae; genus Angelobacter. The sequence goes on from CAWHQH010000043.1 coordinate 95,431, forward strand.
GCCGAAACAAAAGAAGGAGCGCGGCCATGATCAGGAATAACAAGGCGTTCACATTCGCTTGCGTGACGCTTGCTGTGCTTTTTGTGCCGCCCCAAAAAGCCTTCGCCCGCGACGATTTCGGCAACATCGTCCATCACATTGAAGTGAATTACCACGTTCATCGGCAGCATCGCTGGGTGATGGGGCTGGCCGGCTTCACCGTAAAGTTCTGGCATGTTGCGGGCGTGAAGAGTTTAAAAGGCGCAATTTTTGAGAACCAGCCGTTCGTGAATGCGGCTTCTGATACGCGGTTCGATGAAGTTGTCCGCGCCGCCATGGATTCAGGCTGGCAACCGCTGGTGCAGAGCTGGGACCGCCACTCCGGCGAACGCACGTACATTTACGCGCAGGAAGTCTCTTCTAAAAAGAGCAGCGACATGAAGCTGCTGGTGGTAAGTCTCGAGTCGAATGAAGCAGTGGTGCTTCAAGTGAAAGTCGATCCTAAAAAGCTGAATGACTTTATCGAAGAGACCAGCGGCGGCCATCATCGCAATCATCCAATGCGGCGGGAAGAAACACGGCCGCAGAGCGATGAGGCTGTTGAATTGGCCGTTGCAAACTCACAGAGCTGGGATGGTGTCTGCCTTTTCCTGGAGGAAGAACCACAGGCAGAGATGCAACCGTAGGTTTAAAGCGGTTTTGTAGATAGCGTGAAGTCTAAAAACCAAGCACAAGGTCCCTCCGCCCTACTCGCGCGCTGGTAGAAGCGCGCGCTCGCTTAACGGCCGTCGGGATGACGAGTAAAAGTTACGTAATACTAAAAATGTTCTAGTTTGCGCCTGCGTATTTCTTGGCGGCTTCAGCCACGGCAGTCATCAGATCTTCAAGGTGTCGATGCGCGGTGAGATAGCTGATTACCATCATCCTGACTACTGACTGGCCACCGACCAGCGTGGTCGAGATCCAGCGACGGCCGTCGCGCGTGACTTCATGGACAATCGCTTCATGAGCAGCACGGCGCTCTTCATCTGTGATCCCAGCGCGCTTGATGCGGAAATTGACGATGGGAAGAACCTGCGGCGCGGCCAACTCAAATATTTCTGAACTGCGCACCCAGTTGGCAAAGAACCCAGCCAGCTTGAGTTGCCGGTCGATCAACTCTTCATAGGCTTGGCGTCCGTGCACTTGCAAAGTGAGCCATAGTTTCAGTGAGTTCATCCGCCGCGACCACTGCGTGCTTACCTGAAAATTGTCGAGCAGCGGAGCAGAGCCGGTCTTTTTTGGCATGTACGGAGTGCTGGTAGCAAAGGCTTGTTCCAGCGCCTCCGGATGCGACGTGAGCACCACGCCGGCAGCAAAAGGCATCGCCAGCCATTTGTGCGGATCGATGGTCAATGAATCCGCGAGTTCAATGCCGCGCACCAGCTCGCGATGCTGATCAGAAAAGATTGCGGCAGCACCATAAGCTCCGTCCACATGCAGCCATAATCCGTGTTGTTTGCAGATCTCGGCTATCTTGATCAGATCGTCGATGGCGCCTGAGTTCGTTGTGCCCGCTGTGGCTACAACGCAGAACGGCGTAAACCCGCCTTCCTTATCCTGGATGATCTGCGCTTCAAGGTGCGCTGTATCCATTTGCGCGGCGGCATTTACGTAAATGCGGCGCAGAGATTTACGACCCAAACCAAGCAGTCCTGCTGACTTATCGAGAGAATGGTGGGCTTCTGCTGACGCGTAGAGCACGGGCTTCGCTCCGCAAGACGCAAGGCCATCTTCCACCGATTGCGGAAAGTGCATTGCCAATGCCATTGCCATGGCGCTGAAGTTGGCTTCATTGCCTCCGCTGGTGAAAGTGCCATCGAATGGCTTATCCCAGCCTACGCGCTGGCCAATCCAGCGCACGGTTTCACGCTCGATTCTGGCTGCAAGCTGCGAGCGGGCCAGGCTGGCAAGTTGGGGATTCAATGCCGCCACCAAGGCTTCCGCAAGCACTGCCATGTAAGTGGGCGTGGGATTCATCAGGCCAAAATAGTTTGCGCTTGGCACATGAAAGCCCTCGGTCATCATGTCTGAACAGAGTTGATCCAGGACACTAACGGCATCCGCGCCGAGTTCCGGCAGTGGCTCGCTGAGGTCGGTAAACCTCCGCAGTTCTTCAGGAAGCTGGACAGCCCGCTGTGCCAGGCCTGAAAAATATTCGTCAATGCGGTCAATCAGCTTATAGCCAAGCCGGCGGCGTGTTTCGGAATCAAAGTCGAAAGGCATGTCGCTTATTCGATTGCTTCCGAAACAAGAGAGACTCTTATTTTGCTCGCGATCCATGAAGCCAACGGATTTCTGCGCCTAACACATTGCTAGGCAATGGCCGCGCTAGGGTGGCGACGCAAGAATTCTAAAGTCTTCTGGTTGAACTCATCCACCTTCTCATAAATCGGCGCATGTGCACACCCTTCGAAGATCAGCACCTCGGAATTGCGAATACTACCGTGCATCCGGTCTACAAAACGAGTGGACGTTGCCATGTCGCTGCCTCCGAATGTTATCTGCGTCGGTGCCATGATTCTAGGTAGCTGATCCTCTGCATCATGGGCAATTACGGCATTGGATTGCTGGATAAAAGCTGCCAAGGGCTGCGCGGGCCGGCTCCGGACAAAGTCCGCCAAAGACTTGATATAGTCTGGCTTTGCCGCATATAGGTCCGGCGTAAAACACCACGGGAAGAGTGAGAGAATAACCATTTCTGGAACACTCTCCAGCGCTCTGGCCACTACCTGCCAACCTTCGACAACCGTCTTTATGAAGGGATCCGTTATGGGCCAGCCGCTGTGCAGAGAGAGCGACTGAACTTTGTCAGGATACTTAGCTGCCAGCCACATGCCTGTTGCCGCACCAAGCGAAAGCCCTGCGATATGCGCCTTTCGGATTCCCGCTGCTTGCATGAAAGCAGCCACATCATCTGCTAGAAGCTCAGTTGAATATTCGCCTTCGGGTTTGTCGGTTTCACCCGTCCCCCTCAGGTCGAGCGAGAAGCAAGTGAAGTGCTTGGCATACTCGGCCACCTGGAAGGCGTAGCAGGCGTGATCGGCGGCCAAATAAGGAATGAGAATGAGCGGTTCTCCGGTTCCTTGTTGGTCATAATTCATCGTGATGTTGTTGGCTTTGATCTTAGGCATCGGAGATCCTCCTAATTGTCCCGCGCCCCATGGTTCCATATCATCAAAATTTGAAAAATGTAAAAGGCCAAAGCTCGGATGCTTGCTTGCCATAGTACCTAGCGAAATCGCGCCTGCATTCGGCTTCCGACTATTGTGCCCCAGAATTCTTGTCAACGGCAAAGGAGTTTCGTCACAAAAAAAGGGCGGCATTACTGCCGCCCAGCCTCTGGAGGGAAGAGAGATCCTACTTTGATTGCTGTTGTTCTGCTTGCTTCTTCATATTCATGCGTTCCTGCCGATGTTGCTGGCGTTCCTGCATGAGTTGAAGCGCCTTCTGCCGTTGCTCTGGAGTAAGCACGGCATAGACTTGCGACCGCATGCGTTCCTTCTCCACAATCAGGTCAGTCATTAGCTGGGCCTGTTTGTTGGCGAAGGCGCGGGCCTGGTTCTCGTCAAAGCTTCCGTTTATGTTTGCGTCTTCCGCCTTTTGATTTTGGCGGAGCTGCTGCATCATCGGCTTGATCTTGGTTTTTTCCTCAGCCATGATGCCTTTAATCTGCGTTTGCTGGGCCTCAGTAAGGTTCAACTGCCTGGTCATATGTTTCAGCATCCAACCATTGTTGCGGCCGAAGCCCATGCCGCGATGCTGGGCAAATGCGGTTGTCGCCATGCCTGCTGCCAAGGCCATTAGAATAGCGGCGAGAATGATCGATTTTTTATGCATAACCTACTCCTTTTTACTATTTGGCTGGCAGCTACATCACCCCGGCACTGCGCCGGGAAACCCCGCAATGGGCCACCACTAGTGTGAACCCGGCCTGGCGAGAAACAAAGTTATGAGTTGTTAATTCGCGTAGTATGATTCCTTCACGATTCTTAACCCAATCCCGATATCTACAGGGTTTAAGGTGACTACGTATGGTCTCAGTCCTGCTCATTGACGATGACACGGAGTTAAGCAAGCTGCTGGAGGAGTATCTCCAGAGCGAACAATTCGATCTGCACGCGGCGCATGATGGTCCCGGTGGTCTGGAAAAAGCGCTGGCCGGCAACTATTCCGCCGTGATCCTGGACGTAATGCTTCCGGGCATGAGCGGACTTGATGTGCTGAAGCAGCTTCGGCAAAAAAGCGCGGTGCCGGTATTGATGTTGACGGCGCGCGGCAGCGAACTGGACCGCATTCTGGGCCTGGAACTGGGAGCAGACGATTATCTGCCCAAACCTTTTAATCCTCGTGAGCTGGTTGCGCGTTTGCGCGCGATCCTGCGGCGCTCCGCCACTGGCGGCACGCCTTCAGCCTCGCAGCCGGTGCATTTGGCTGGCGTTGATCTGCACCCAGATTCTCGTAGCGTCACTTGCAATGGCAAGCCTGTAGCGCTTACCGGGGCGGAATTCGATCTTCTTTATTCTTTCCTGCGCAGTCCCGGCAAAATCATCAGCCGGGAGGATCTTACGCAGGCTGCGCTGGGCAGGCCAATGTCTCCCATGGACCGCAGCATTGACGTGCATGTGAGCAATCTCAGGCGCAAGCTGGGACCTTATGACGGAGAGCAGGAGCGCATCAAGGCCATCCGTGGCAGCGGCTACGTTTATCTCCTTCCGGGGGAACAATAGTGAAATACCGCAGCCTGTTCCTGAAAATATTTTTCTGCTTCTGGTTGGCAGCTGCGGCCATGATCGGGGCATTGAACCTGATGCTCTGGTTTTCCTTCGTGCAGGACCCCAATCCTGAAAGGCGACGTGGCGCTTTGGGTGAAGCGCTAAATTTGTATGCGGAATCCGCAGTACAGGTTTACGACAGTGAGGGAGCTTCATCGTTTGAAGAATACTTGACGCGGTCACTCAAGGAGGCAGGTACCGAGATTGCGCTCTTTGACGAAACGGGAAAGGCTCTTACCCCCCAGACTTCAGATGACGTGGCCGACGTGGCGACTGAAATACGCCAGACCAAAGAGCATGTTTCCCATGTTTCCAGCATTGGCCGCCTTACCTGGGGCCGCATGGTAGTTGCTCCCAGCGGGAAGTCCTATATTTTTGTAAGCCGCTTGCGCCAGCCTTATGTGCCCAGAGGGCTGCCGAACCTGGGCATCGCGCTGAGCATTTTGGCGGCGGGCGTCATCTCTTACCTGCTGGCACTCTATCTCACGTCGCCGGTAAAGAAATTGAAGACTGTGGTTCAGTCTTTTGCTGAGGGAAACCTGGAGGCGCGCGTTGCGCCGCAGCTTGGCAGCCGGCGTGACGAACTGGCAGATCTGGGCCGTGAGTTCGATCACATGGCGGAGCGAATTGAGGCGCTTATCTCGTCGCAAAAGCGCCTGCTAGCCGATATTTCCCATGAACTACGCTCGCCTCTTGCCCGGTTGACAGTGGCGCTGGCGCTGGCACGCAAAAACACCACCACCAAAGGCGAGGCCGCGCTGGACAGGATTGAAATGGAATCTGAGCGCGTGAATGCTCTTGTGGGGCAATTGCTGGCCCTTACGCGGCTGGAGAGCGGCGCGGAGAGCGTTCCGCCTGAAACGGTCGCTTTAGAGGAACTTGTGGAAGAAGTGATTGACGACGCAAACTATGAAGCTAAGCCGTTGCATAAAGAAGTGAGAGTGTTGCAGCTCTCGCCGTGCCGTGTGCGTGGATCATCGGAGCTTTTGCGCAGCGGAATTGAAAACGTAATTCGCAATGCTATTCGTTACACGGCTGAAGGCACCGCAGTTGAAGTTTCTTTAACAACTCGGCTCGATAACGCGGTTGTGACAGTCCGGGATCATGGCCCCGGCGTCCCAGATTCCGAGTTGCAACATATCTTTGAGCCCTTTTATCGCGTGGGCGAAGCCCGAGAGCGCTCGAGTGGCGGCGTGGGGCTAGGGCTTTCGATTGCTGACCGGACGATTAAACTGCACGGCGGCAACATCCGGGCGGAAAACGTGAATGATGGGCTCTTGATTACGATTTGCATTCCGCTATCGACGATGCCTGCCCTGGTTCAGCCTGCGGCTGAGAGAATACCGGTAGCCTAAACGTGCTGGCTTAAAGAAAGCACATTGCCGTCGGGATCCTTGAACCATGCGACTTTATCTCCATTCGGCGTTGTCCAGATGCCCTGTTTTTGGTCTTGAACGAAAGGATACTTCTCAAAGATAACGCTACGCTCAGTCAGCCATTTCACGGTCGCCTCAATATTGGTGACCTCCCAACCCATCACAGTGTACTGTGCGGGTGTGAATTTACCCGCTTTGGCAATGCGGATCATGGACTCGCCAGCCTGCATGACCAGTGCAAATTGATCGTCGCTCACGAATTTAAAGCCGAGCTTGCCTTCGTAGAACTCTCTTGATCGCGCAGCGTCTTTGGTGGGAACGAACCCGATGAGTTTGCCGGCAGAGAGCATAGAAACCTCCTGAACGTGAGGGCGAAACAATAACACGCCGCGACAGTTCAGATTGCCGGCCTCAATGATTAGGCAACTTTTTCCCCAGCTTCTTTAGCTTCAGGATGGCCGCGCTTGGCGGCGGCATTCTCGATTTCTGAATTGATCTCGCCACCCAGCAAGATGGCCATACCCGAGATATAAAGCCAGAGAAGCAAAACGATTACAGCCCCCAACGATCCATACGTCTTGCTGTAGCTGTTGAAGAAGTGCAGGTACACGCGGAACAGCAAGGAAGCGCCGATCCAAGCCAGAACACCTACCACCGAGCCGGGAGTGATCCATAGCCACTGTTGCTCAGTGTCCGGACCCCAGTAATAGAGAAGCGCGAAAGACAACACGACGAAAAATAAAGCAATCGGCCACTGCACAATGCGCCATGCGATGACGGTGACGCTGCTCAATCCGACGTGCGAGCCGACAAAGTTAACGATATCGCCCCCATACAGAATGATGGCCAGAGCGGCAATTGTGAGCACGGAGATTGCTACGGTAAGAGCAATCGCCATGAGCCTTTGTTTCCACCACGGGCGGGAATCCTTTACGTGGTAGCAGCGATTGAGTGCGTCCATGATCGATACGATTCCACCGGAACCAGACCAGAGAGCTAGAGCTAAGCCGAAAGCAAGTTTCAGTCCGGAACTGTTGTTGGCGACTTCCTTAATCGTCTTCTGAACCAGGCTGGAGGCGTCTCCGGGCATGAATCGGGCGGTGTAACTTAGGAGGCTCGATTGCAGGTCATGGCTTTGGGCAAAGAGTCCCAGCATGGCCATGAGGAAAAAAATCATCGGGAAGAGCGCGGAAACAAAGTAGTAAGCCAGCGCGGCTGACCGGGTGAAAACCTCGTCTTCATCGGTCTCTTGGTAAACGCGCTTTGAGAGTTGTAGCGGTGTAAGCCCGCCCAGTTTCCATGGCGAGGCATGTTCTTTTGCCGCTTCGGCGTGGTGTCCGGTTTCTTGCGCGAATTTGTAGAGACGCATCCTAAGTACCCCTGAAATCTAACCTGTCTGGTGATTTGGATGAGATGTGGGGAAGAAGGGAAACTGCTGGCCAGAGCTGCTGAAGTTTAATCACCCTGGGGAAGCAGACCGAGAAAGGGAACCGGACAGTAACGCTGAAATTCTCTTGTCATGCAAAAGAAAACTCTTAGCTTGCCTGCCGATTCTATTCCGCTCCGCTCCCGTCAGGGTGAGAGAGAAAAGAATGAATACTCATAAGACGGCAAAAACACAGGAGAGTTACCAGAAAGCATGCAAATAAAGTTGTAAAAAAAGTTTTACAAGATGGAACCTATTTTCAGGGAAGACGTATTACTAACCAAGAGCTGCAAACACCAGTCAAAACGGTTGCAGCACGAGAAAACAAAAGGATTTCTGGAGGATGTCATGGATGCCAAATGGAATAATATTGTGGACAACACCATGGTACGGATTGCAATGGTAGTGGTTGGTTTTGGCGCGTGGCTGGCGATAGGCTACGGTTTGCTGGCGGCGTAAAGGCGGAGTTGCTTATCTATCAACTCCGTCCCAGGTGTGCTTCCTTACTGCGGTGCGAAGCGGCAGGATTCAGACTCGGGCTACTTCCGCGTTCTTCACTGAACCGTAACGTGTTTCCACGTATTCGTTCAGTATGTCAAAGAATTCGGCGACAATGTGGTCGCCCTTCAGCGTAGTCATCAATCTTCCGTCAACAAACACCGGCGCTTTGGGCTCTTCAAAGGTTCCGGGCAGTGAAATGCCGATGTTGGCATGTTTGGATTCGCCAGGCCCGTTGACCACACAACCCATTACAGCGACTTTCAGTTCTTCGATTCCCGGATACTTGTCTTTCCAAACCGGCATGCTCGTTCGGAGATAGCTCTGGATTTGCTCGGCCATCTCCTGGAAAAAAGTGCTGGTGGTGCGTCCGCAGCCAGGACAGGCGGTGACCTGCGGAGTGAAACTGCGAATCCCTAGCGATTGCAAAATCTGCTGCCCGACAAAAACTTCTTCTGCGCGATTGCCGTTAGGTGCCGGTGTGAGCGACACGCGGATGGTATCGCCAATGCCTTCCTGCAAGAGCACGGCCAGACCCGCCGCGCTGCCGACAATGCCTTTTGCTCCCATGCCGGCTTCGGTTAAACCAAGATGCAGAGGATAGTCGCAACGGGCAGCCAGCATTCGATATACGTCAATTAAGTCCTGCACGCCGCTGACCTTAGCGCTGAGAATGATGTAGTTATGCGGCAAGCCAAACTCTTCCGCCAGCTCGGCTGACCGCAGGGCGCTTTCCACCATTGCGTCCATGGTGACGTCGCGGGCGTCTTTCGGGTTTGCGCTGCGGGAATTTTCGTCCATCATGCGGGTGAGAAGCTGCTGATCCAGCGAACCCCAGTTCACGCCGATTCGCACCGGCTTATCATTTTTCACAGCGACTTCGATCATCGCGCGGAAATTGTCGTCGTTTTTGCGCCCTACGCTTACATTGCCGGGATTGATCCTATACTTGGCCAGGGCCTGCGCGCATTCAGGGTACTTCGTCAGCAGAAGGTGTCCGTTATAGTGGAAGTCGCCGATGATGGGAACATGAATGTTCTGCTTGGCAAGTTCCTCAAAAATCGCCGGGACAGCCTGCGCCGCAGCGTCATTATTTACGGTCACGCGGACCATTTCCGACCCAGCCCGGGCCAGCTGTGCTACCTGCTGGACGGTGGATTGCACGTCTGCCGTGTCAGTATTTGTCATTGACTGCACGACCACGGGCACGTCGCCGCCAACGCGCACATTGCCTATTTTGGCGGTAACGCTCTTTCTGCGCTGAATGATTGCCATTCTCTCTAGTTTACCCGATTTTGCCGGGCCGTTTCCCTCTAAAGTGGTTACCAGAGACTGGCTCGCTGGCGGCATCCACAACCGATTACGGCAAACCGTTTAGAATCTCTCTTGTAGCTGATGGTGTCTAATAACAGTGATGTTTTCTGTCTTGTTTAAGTCAATATTTGCGCGTTTTTTTTTGGTCCTTCTTTCGCTGGCGACAGTTTTATCTGCTCAGTCAAAGGCTCCCGCTGGCCCGCTGCCCCAGACCTTTAGCGGCTGGCGCATTGATCCCCATAGCGTGAAGGACACTAAAGATCCGGCAGCGGCCGATCCCACGGACGCGCCAGTTCTGAAAGAATATGGCTTCACCGATCTTGAAAGTGCCACCTATATCCGCAATGGCCGCAAGATGCAGATCAAAGCTGCCCGCTTCAATGATGCCACTGGCGCATTTGGAGCTTTTACTTATTACGTCCAGCCCCAGATGCAGGTTGAGAAGATCGGAGAGCGCGGGGCTTCCAGTAACACGCGTATTTTGTTCTTCAAAGGCAATATCCTGGTGGATGTATCGATCGAGCATCTCAGCGCCATGTCCGGCGCCGATCTGCGCTCACTGGCAGATGCTCTGCCGCGCCTTAGCAATGAGAGCGGTAAGCTGCCCACGCTTCCGGCGAATCTTCCTTCACAGTCTCTGGAGCGCAATACCAGCCGCTATATCATTGGCCCAGAGGCGCTGGCGCGCCTGGGGGTTCCAATCCCCGCGCAACTAATCGATTTCAATAAGAGCCCAGAGGTGGCGATTGGCAAATATCGGACTTCACAGGGCGAGGCATCGGTGACTTTGGTGGGTTATCCCACGCCGCAAATTGCCAGAGAGCGGATGGATGCCATGCAATCTGCTTCACTCACAGGCGGACCGTTTTACTTTAAGCGCACTGGACCGTATGTGGTGGCAGCGAATGGCAACATACCGGCCGATGAAGCGCAGTCTCTGCTTGCTTCAGTGAATTATGACGCCGACGTGATGCAATTGCAGCCTACCAAACCACGTCCCGTTGAAGATCGCGCCGGTTTTGTTTTTGCGCTCATGATGTTGTGTGTCCTCGCGGTGCTGGCTGCACTGGTGTTTGGGTTCGTTTTTGGCGGAATCAGGATCCTTGCGAACCGGATGTTCCCCAACCGGTTTTTCGGCAAGCCAGAGTCGGTGGAGATTATCCGTTTGGACCTTAGGCAGGGCGATAAGTAGCTGAAAAGGGGCTGCTTACGCAAGTTAGGGGCGAAGAAATGACAATTTTTGTCATTCGATGTACTATGTTGATAATGTTGTTAAGTTATTGAAAACAAAGGCATCTATTCTCTAGAAATCCCTTGACACTGCCTTTCACTGCCCAATAAGATTTCGCCAGAAAGTTCTGATGGTCTTTTTCGAACTCCGTTGGAACTATTCTCCCTTGAAAGAGAAGGCCGTCCTGTTGCCGGACGGCCTTTTCGTCATTCTGATCGCTTCGCGACAAACCGCCACAGATTGTTCCTTCTCTTGCAAAATTTCTGCTCCTGATGCAAACCGCTCGGGGCTTGGTCGGCCTCGCGGCTTGGATGCAATCAAAAAAATCTGCGGCTCGCTCAAGTCGTATCACTTCCCCCATGTGGCGACCAGCCGTGCTCTTTTTCGGTGGATGATTTCGGATTCTTGATTCGGCGATTCTGGCAATCCCTTGCAGATCAGTGTTGATCCATGTCAATCAGTGGTCAGGCTTTCTTTATTTATCTCTTTCGTAGGCAATCTTCAGCCATCTCTTCACTTCAGCATCGATGTCTTTCAGCGACGTAATCTCAATGCGGTGTGTGATGCGGTCTTTTTTCGCGAAGCCTCCAGTATCGATAAGCCGTTTGGGAACTTTACTGTCCTTGAGCGCCAGTCCCAGGTCGATGCGGGTGCGTGTAGTCGGCTTGATCTGCGCGAAAACGTGTTTACGATACAGCGGCACCATGGTCTTGCATGGGCAAACTTTCACGTCTTTTCCCAGGCTGCGGCCCAGAGCCAGAAGTTCCTCGTAAATCGGGCGCAACGGTTCTTTCGAGCCTGAGTACATGCTCTGCACAAATTCTTCCGCATGTTTCAGGTAAGTCTCAGGATTTCCGTCATCGCCCTTTCCCACGGATTGTTCGGCGATCCACCCTGCGTAATTCATTCCCAGGCCGTGCTCTGTCTTGAGCCATGCGCGGCGCTCTTTTTCTGTCGCCGGAGCTTCTTTCTTCACGAGCTTGATCCATTCTTCCAACGTGCGGCCGGTTTTCTGCTTCAGGGCCGCAAGCGAACTCTGGTACATGCCAAGGCTGGGATGGACGTCATAAACGGAAGCCGATTGTTTTCTTGTGGCGGGCATAATTTTCTCCGGGGCAGCAGTCTACACCTTTCTATCTATCGTGTAATGTGGCGTGAGTGGCTGGATATTCCAAGTTGCATCGTATTACGAATAATTTGCGATTTGCGTGTCACCAAAATGCTGTCCCGCGACTCAGTCATCATGAAGGCTTATCCGGGAGCCTTTAAAAACCCCCGAAACTCGAGGCCAAAATCCGTGAAAAAGATCAGACTCCCCCTCGTGATTGCAATAGCGCTGGTTGGCGCTTTTACTCTTTATTCTGAACAGAAAAATCAATCGCTTGCCCAGCAGGGCAAGAACATTTTCCGTAAGGACACATTTGGCGACCAGGCCTTCTGGGGCGACACGCTCCAACTCCATAAGGCCATTGAAGGCGCACAGCACGGCGGCGTTGGACCGGGTGTCTCTCCGGCGACAGCGCTGGCCGTCGGGCTCAAAGTTGATCAGGATGCATTGCCTCCGGCGCTGGTCCAGCAAATCCAAGCTGGAAAGGTTGACCTCAACGATCCTGCTGTGACTTTGGCGTTGCTGAAATTGAATGCTGTACTCGGCGTCACGGGATTCTTTAATCCTGATGGCACGCTGAAATCCATGGGCATACAGTGCGCGCTCTGCCACTCTACGGTGGATAACGCATTTGCTCCGGGCATTGGCCATCGGCTGGACGGCTGGGCCAACCGCGACTTGAACGTTGGCGCGATTGTCGGCCTATCCCCCAATCTGCAGCCGGTTGCCGACGTGCTGGGCGTGGACGTGGCGACGGTAAAGACTGTTCTCGCCAGCTGGGGTCCCGGCAAGTTTGACGCTGAGCTGTTTATGGACGGCAAAGCGTTTCGTCCTGATGGCAAAACTGCCGCGACGCTCATTCCTCCGGCCTTCGGGCTTGCGGGAGTGAACCTGCATACCTTTACCGGCTGGGGTTCAGTGCCTTACTGGAACGCTTTTGTTGCGAACCTGGAAATGCATGGCAAAGGCAACTTCTTTGACCCACGGTTGGATGACGCCGGGAAATTTCCTGTGGCCGCTCGCAATCACTTCGGGCACGTTACCAATGCCGACGACCAGATTACTTCGAAGTTGGGTGCGTTGCAGTTCTATCAACTTTCCCTCCCTGCGCCTCCGCCGCCAGCCAACAGCTTTGATCATGCAGCAGCTGTCCGCGGCAAGGCAGTGTTCAATGGCAAAGGGCAGTGCAGCAGTTGCCACGTCCAGCCGTTGATGACCGAGCCGGGGTGGAACATGCATCTGGCATCGGATGTCTGCGTGGATGATTTCCAAGCTAACCGCGCGCCGGATGGACGCTATCGCACCACTCCTCTCAACGGCCTTTGGACACATACCAAAGGCGGCTTTTATCACGATGGCCGCTTTGCCACGCTGCTGGATGTTGTGGATCACTATGACTCCTGCAAGAACCTGGGCCTGAATGCCGGCGAAAAGAGTGATCTGGTTGAATACTTGAAATCGTTGCCTGATCGGGATCACGACCGTGATGGAGACAGAGATTAAGTCTCTCTTGACTCTGAGGAGCGGAGCAACTTCCGCTCCTCATTTTTATTTTTGGCTATTTATAAATCCGCTATACTGCTGCGTTATGCCAGCCGCAAAGCCAGCAAAAAAGAAAACATCAGCCGCGCGCGCCAAGGCTGAAAAGCCCGACCTTGCAGAGGTATTCAGCACTTTGCGGGAACTTTTAAAAGGCTTTCGCGGCAATCTGGCCGTTCAAACTGATAAGCCGGGAAACTACCACATGGAGGATCCCTCTATTCTCCATCGCAAAAAGCCGCTTTACTTTGCCGGCGTGCGGACGCAAAAGAATTACGTGAGCTTCCACCTGCTGTATCTCTATTTCAATCCTGCGGCGATCAAAACCGTCCCTCCGGCGCTCAAGAAGCGCATGCAAGGCAAGGCTTGCTTCAACTTCGCCACGGTCGATGAAGAATGTTTTACCCAGCTTGGCCAGTTGATCGGCGACGGCCTGAAAATATTTAAGAGCGAAAAGTTTCAGCAAACCATCAAAGACATGCAGTAACACTGCTTTTATGGAACTCACCACTACTCGCGAATCTGCCGATCACTCAAATAAAGATCTCTGGGACAATGACTACTGGGAAAAAGTCCGCCAGCGCACGTTAAAAGTCATTGCCTGCATCCCGTGGGACAATTTTGACTGGCGCTATGCTGAAGGCAAGTTCAGCTTTGCCGATATCATCCGCCACCTGGCCACAATTGAACGTTATATGTACGCGGAAAACGTTCAGTTCAAACCGAGCCGCTATCCCGGCCACGGGCCTGAGCTTGCCGACGGCGCGGAAAACGTGATGGCATTCTTCAATCGCCTGCATCAGGAGTCTGTGGCCATCTTCAGCCGTTTGTCTCCGGAAGACTTGCAGAAGAAATGCGTGACTCCCGGCGGAACTTCCATAACAGTTTGGAAGTGGCTGCGCGCCATGGTGGAGCATGAAATCCATCATCGCGCCCAGATCTACACTTATCTTGGCATGCTCGGAATTCCTACGCCTCCTATCTACGGGCTGACCTCAGAAGAAGTAAAAGCCCGCAGCAACGGCTAAAAATGCCGATTGCCTATCTTACGCTGGAACTGCGCATTGAATGCGCGCATTCACTCAAAGACAAGCGCCAAGTAGTGCGCAGTCTGAAAGACCGGCTGCGTAATTCGTTCAACATCTCCATCGCTGAAATTGATGTTACCGATCTCTGGCAGCGTGCCACGCTCGGCGTGGTCAGCATCTCCGGTTCACGCGACTACCTTGAGGGCCTGATGCGAAACGTGGAACAGGCCGCCACGCGCCAGGCAAATAATCTTGGAGCGGAGGTGGTGGACTCGTTCATGGACTTCGTGGAATCAGGCGGTTCAACCGAGCCTGATGGTTCTTGACTGAGGTTTTCGCTTTCCCGATCACGCGCGATCATTCGATCACCGGATCTTTCCTGATCAGTGTCATTCGGGTAAATCAGTGGTAAGGTTTTGGCAGCTATGAAGCGCAGAACGAAGAACGTCATTTTCTGGGTGTTAGCATCGTCATCGGCCTTCCAGTGACAATCATCATTACGGCTTTCGCGTCTTTTTCCTTGATGGATAAGACCAACGGCAGCATTGTCTCTTCGGGCAACACGCGTCGATATCTCCTCTAAGTTCCGAAAAGTTACGACAGTCCAAGCCACTCCATTAATTATCAGCTTCTAATTATCAGCTTCTAATTATCAGCTTCCACCCCGCGGCAACATGGGCCGCGGTTGAAATGAACGTGAGCCGGTGGAACGAGCTGGCCGAGCAGCATGGTTTCATTGTCGTTATCCGAATGGGAGCGGCGCGTTTTTTGATGGCTTCACTTCTGGCCCGCATGTCCAGCCTGGCGGCAGGATAACTCTCCCGCGAGATGTCCGCTTCATCTCTGAATTGATTGATAAGCTTGAGTCCCAGTACAACATCGATCCCAACCGAATCGATGCTGATGGAATTTCCAATGGGGGCGGCATAGCCTTTGACTTATCGTGCAGCTTGTCTGCCCGGATCGCCGCAATAGGTGCGGTAGCGGCCGCACACATTGGTCCCTGAAAATGTCATGAGTCCAAGCCGGTGATAATCATTGGCCTTGTTCTGAAAGAATTTGCCCGCTTCAGGATGGGGCAGGATCATGAATCTTTCTTCGGCCATCGCTTTTACCACGTCATCTGCCACCTGCTCAGCCTCAATTGCTCCCTGTAACAGCATCTTTGTTCCCGGATGGTCTGCTTTCAGCATGTTTGTGAGCACACCTTGCGGGCAGAGTGCGGAAACACGAATTCCCTGATCGCCATAAGTAATGGCCAGGCACTCAGCAAAGCCCAGCGCAGCATGCTTGGTAACCGCATAAGGCGCGGAGCCCAGCGAGGTCAGCAATCCCGCGGCGGAGACGGTCTGCAGCAAATAGCCTTCTTTGCGCGCGAGCATCTGGGGCAGGACCGCTCGGGCAGCATAAACGTGGGCCATGGTGTTTATCCCCCAACTACGCTCCCAATCGCGGTCTGAGGCTTCCGGGCCGCCGGCTGCGGCAATTCCCGCATTCGAGCAGAAGATATCCACTTGGCCAGCCACTCTGCTTGCCGACTCAATCAGACTTTTCACTTGAGATTCCTGCGATACATCGCAGGGGAAAAATCCCGCGCGGCCTGGTTCTAGCTCATCCGCCACGATTTTGCCATTTGCTTCGTCCACGTCAGACACCGCAATAAATTTTGCACCTTCTTTGGCGAATCTGAGGCACAGCGCTCGGCCAATTCCGTTTGCGCCGCCAGTTACCACCACGGTTTTTCCTTGAATTTGCATGCGGGAAAAGATAGACGGTTCGCTTTGAATCTTCAACAGCCGCAGAAACTCGCAATCGCGGCGTTAAGCAAGTAATCTATGCATGCATCATCTGCGCTTCCGGAGGAGTCAAAATCCAAAATGACTACATTGGCCGTAGGAGTTGATCTGGGCGGCACCAACCTGCGCATTGCCGCGGTGGACAGCAACGGCAAGGTGCTGGAAAAAATCACCACCAGCACGCAAGTGGCGCGCGGTCGCGATCAGGTGATCGACGAAATGTGCGTCGCGATCCAGGAGGTTGTGGGCAAGCAGCGCAATGCCGGCGAACTTGCCGGGATTGGCATAGGCGTGCCCGGAATCATTGAAATGCAGACCGGCATGCTGCGCGAGTCGCCAAACCTTCCCGGCTGGCACAACTATCCCGTGCGCGATGAGATTCAGCGCCGCCTGAAGACCACCGTGATCCTGGAAAACGATGCTAACGCGGCTGCGATGGGCGAAAAATGGCTGGGCGCGGCGGCCGGTGTGGATGACATGTGCATGTTCACCCTGGGAACAGGCGTGGGCGGCGGCGTAGTAATGCAAGGACAAATCTGGCACGGCATGACCGGCATGGCCGGCGAGCTGGGCCACATCAACGTGGAACCTGAGGGGTATCCCTGCAAATGCGGGAGCCGTGGCTGCCTAGAGCAATATGCTTCCGCCACAGCCATCAAGCGCATGGCCCAGGAAGCAATCGCAAATGGCAGCGCGCCCCACATGGCCAGCGCTTTGAAGCAAGACGTTGAATTCAGTTCCAAAGTGGTCTTTGACCTTGCCATGCAGGGTGATGCACCGTCGCGCGGAATTTTTGAGCGCGTTGGCAAAGCGCTGGGAACGGTGATTGCCGACATGGTGAACATCTTTAACTTTCCCATGTATGTGATTGGCGGCGGAGTTTCCAGCGCCTGGGATGCGTTTGCACCTCTGATGCTGGAAACCGTAGGCAGAAATTCTTTTGTGTATCGTGCCACCGCGCCCACTGAAAACAAACAAGCCGGTAACGCGCGGAGCGGCGCGGTTTACGGAACCATGATTACCAAAGCACTGCTTGGCGGCGATGCCGGATTGGTGGGCGCCGCGCGCCTGCCCATGATCGCCCCTGCAGTGAGCCCTGTGGGTTTCAGCAAAGCATAATTTTTTACTGAATCGGAGGCCGGGTAGTTTTTGGAATTCCGGCGGTTGTCTTTTGGACCAACTCCTCAATTTGTAAGTTATATTTCCAACGTGGAGACGCAGCAGCCGCACAGCCCGGCGCACAGCACGCCTGATCCAGTGCCGGAGCCTTCCGCGAGCCCGCAGTCTGGATTCTTCAGCGCCTTTGCCATCAATCCTGCGCCTCTGAGGATATCGCGCGACTACCGCCTGCTTTTTCTCAGCCAGACAATCTCATTTTTCGGCTCCATGATGAGCTTCGTCGTTCTACCCTGGCAGATGTACCAGCTCACGCACTCATCGCTGATGGTGGGGCTACTTGGCGTCACTGAATTTGTTCCCACCGTCACCATGGCGTTTGTTGGCGGCGCTCTTGCGGACTACGTGGATCGCCGACGCATGGTGCTCACCACCGAATTCCTAATGGCAGTCAGCAGCGCCGTCCTTGTCCTGAATTCATCGTTTTCACGGCCTCAGGTGTGGGTTCTTTTTGTATGTGCCACTGCGTTCGCAGGATTCAACGGCCTCAAACGGCCATCGCTGGAGGCGCTAACGCCACGGCTCTTACCGGCAGAACTGATGCCTGCCGTATCAGCTCTGCGCGCCGTCGGCACCACTCTGGGAGGGGTAATCGGTCCCGCGCTTGGCGGGGTGCTGGCCACCTCCGCAGGGCCTGCCGTTGCATATTCCATCGACCTAAGCACCTTTGTAGTTTCACTCTTTGCGCTGTGGATGATGCGCGCTACGCCGCCTCCATTAAATGCTGACCGGCCCAGCCTGCAATCTCTTATTGAAGGCTTGCGCTACGCCCGCAGCCGACCGGAACTGATGGGAACTTACCTGATCGACATGAACGCTATGTTTTTTGGTATGCCCATGGCGTTATTCCCGGCCATTGCAACAAGATTTGGCGCAGCGTCAGTAGGATTGCTCTACGCCGCGCCTTCGGTAGGGGCATTCTTCGCATCAGTTGCGTCAGGCTGGTCGGCGCGGGCCCATCGTCACGGCATGGTCGTGACGATTGCAGCCGGAATCTGGGGCCTGGCAATCATCGCTTTTGGGTTTGCTGATCGACTCTGGCTGGCTCTGTTGTGGCTAGCGGTTGCGGGCGCGGGAGACATGGTGAGCGGCCTATTTCGCATGACCATCTGGAATCAGACCATCCCAGATCACCTGCGCGGACGGCTCGCAGGGATTGAAATGGTCAGCTACATGTCCGGGCCAATGCTTGGCAATGCCGAAGCAGGGATCGTCGCCAGCCTATTCAGCATTCGCACATCGGTAATTTCAGGCGGAGTTCTGTGCGTTCTAGGCACGGGACTGCTGGCGATGGTCTATCCGGCGTTCTGGCATTACGACGGACGGGCCGGATTACTTCACAAACAAAGAGAAGAAGCAGAGCGCGCAGCAATGGCAAGACCCGCTTAAGATTGGTGAGAGCAGTTCTGTCGCAAGGGGTTGCTTCCGCATGACTGTCCGCATTCGTCCCGCGAACCGTGCCGATCTTCCACGGCTGACAGAGATTTACAACCACTACGTCATTCATACTCCGGTCACATTCGATGTTGAGCCTTACACCGTGGAGCGGCGTGCGGCATGGTTTGAGCAGTTCGCTTTGACTGGTCGGTACCGGCTGATCGTCGCTGAAGAGGACGGCCTGGTACTGGGCTATGCAGGCACCACTCGTTTCCGCCCGAAAGCAGCGTATGACACAACAGTGGAAACCACTGTTTATAGCAGCCATGAAAGCGTGGGCAAAGGGATTGGCAAAAAACTTTACGCCGGACTGTTTGAGGCGTTGGAGGGCGAGAATATCAATCGTATGGTTGGCGGCTACACGCTGCCGAACGATGGTTCAGCCATGCTGCATGAATTATTTGGCTTCAAGAACGTAGGCATTTTCACGCAAGTCGGTTACAAGTTCGGAAAATACTGGGACGTGCAGTGGACAGAAAGACCGTTGCGTTGAAAAACAATTAACCACAAAGGGGACAAAGGAACACGAAGGTCCCTTTTGATGGTTCCACCTTTGTGTTTCTTCTTGTCCTGTGGTTATGAATTTTCCAGCAACTGGCGAGCGACCGAGCAATACAAATCCACGGCTTCATGCAGCTGCTTTTTGGAAATATATTCACGCTCAGTATGCGCCACATGAATTGAGCCTGGCCCCAGCAGCACCGGCGTTCCCCAATTGGTGAGAGACGGAATGTCCGTGGTGAACTTCGCCACCATGCTCTCAATGCCAGGGACAGAGCGCAGCTTGACGAATGGAATCTCCAGGACGAACTCAACGTCAGTCAAGCCAGAAACTTTTTCCATGATTTGTTTGCGTAGCTCGTCA
Source organism: Terriglobia bacterium (assembly GCA_963831465.1). Classification (GTDB taxonomy): domain Bacteria; phylum Acidobacteriota; class Terriglobia; order Terriglobales; family Acidobacteriaceae; genus Angelobacter. The sequence goes on from CAWHQH010000043.1 coordinate 115,018, forward strand.
GCGGGACCAATGAGGCGATACAGCAGCTGCGCGCGAGCGTGATCAGAGATGACATTTGTCGCCCGCCCGCCTTCAATGATCCCGATGTTGAGGGTAGATGGGCCAAACTCAGGGTGGTGCGGCAGTTCCATGGCGCGTAGGTGCTCCAGAGCGGTGAGGAGCTTGTCAATCGCGGATTCGCCCAGCTCTGGGTATGCAGAGTGCGCCATCTTGCCGTGCGCCGTCAGCACAACGCGGAGCACGCCCTTGGATGCAGTGGCAATTTTGTTTTCCGTGGGCTCCCCGTTAATCAGGAAGCGGCTGCTCAGTGGATTCTCATTCGCGACTTTCGCTCCCTGGCTGTCGCGCTCTTCACCAACAAGAAACAGCATCCCAACCGCCCGACCCTCTTTGCGCAGGCGCTGGCATGCGGCAACTTGTGCGGCGATGATACCCTTGGCATCGCATGAGCCGCGTCCGTAAATGTTGTCATGGTCCTCTGAAGAAGAGATGAACGGCGGAACCGTATCCATGTGCGTGGAAAAAACAAGGTCCGGCTTCTGGCCGTCAATCGTGGCCAGCACGTTGAACCGCTCATGGGCCACCGGCATTTTGTGCGTGGTGTATCCCATGTTGAGCAGGACTTCGTACAGCTCCGCTCCCACGGCGCCTTCATTACCGGAGATGGATTCAATGTCAATGAGCCTGCGGGTTAGGACGACGGGATCCATATTTTTTTAAAGGAACAGGATAGCAAGCTTTACGACAGAGGACACAGAGGAGATCAAACCTGACCAGTGATTAACAGCGATTACACTGATCTGCAATACCCGGCAAAAGCCATAATGAAATCTTCCAAGCCCTTGCTGTTCTCCGCGCCTCCGTGCCTCGGTGGTGGGTTTTGGTTTTTCTGCCAGCAGTCTGATAAAAAGAAACGTGGCCAACGGAATCAAATCCTTCTTCCTTGATGGGCCTGCAGGCCGGCTGGAAGCCTTGCTGAATGAAGGTCAGCCGGACGCGACGCATGCCGCGCTGGTCTGCCATCCGCATCCTTTATTTGGCGGCACCATGCACAACAAAGTTGTCTACCACGCCATGAAGACGCTGAGCGGATTTGGTTTCCCGGTGCTGCGTTTCAATTTCCGCGGAGCCGGCATGAGTGAAGGTGAGCATGATCGCGGACATGGCGAACAAGAGGACGTGCGCGCTGCGCTGAACTGGCTTGATTCCGCGTTTCACCTGCCCATGATCTTCTGCGGATTTTCTTTTGGCGCAGCGACGGGGCTACGCGTCGGCTGTGACGATGAGCACGTGGTTGGGTTGATCTCGCTCGGAACTCCGGTGGGAGTCGAAGGTCGCTCATATACATATAAGTACCTGCAAAATTGCACTCGGCCTAAACTTTTTGTCAGCGGATCGCGAGACCAATATGGCCCGCCCGAAAGCCTGAAGCAAGTAGTTGATGCTGCGCCGGAGCCGAAAGAGATGGTGATTGTGGAAGGCGGCGACCATTTCTTTGAAGGCCATCTGCCAGAGATGCAGGCGGCGATTCAGGCTTGGGTTAGTAAGAAGTTTGCTGCGGGCAGCAAGGCGGAAGCCAGCTAATGTCCATAGCCCACAGCATGCGCTCCGCAGCGCGGGAAATTTTTCTTCACGCTTTATCTGAAGCCAGCATTGAGAAAGCTTTTGACCGCCAGGTGCATTACCAGGGCGGCGTTCTGCGCGTGTGCGATGACCTTTATGACCTAAAATCCTACAGCCGCGTGGTATCAATCGCGTTTGGCAAGGCGGCGCATCGCATGGCGGAAATTCTGGCGCGGCAGGTTGGGGCCAATGTTGAAGGCATTATCGTTGATCCCAACCAGTATCCTTACCAGCTTGCGGGGTACCGCTACTTTGCCGGCGGCCATCCTCAGCCCAATGAAGAGTCCGTGCGCGGGGCTGAAGCGATTCTCAAAACTCTGGGCGCGCTGAACCCGCAATCGCTGGCCATCTTTTTGGTGAGCGGCGGCGGATCGGCGGCGGTGGAGAAACCGGCGGACTCTGAGATTACGCTGCCTGATCTGATCGCGACCTACAAAGCACTGGTAAATTCCGGCGCTCCCATCGCGCAGATCAATGCCGTGCGAAAACACCTTTCTGCAGTCAAAGGCGGACGCATGGCGCAGGCCACGAACGGCGCTCAACAGGTCTCCATTATGGTTTCTGACGTGCCGGAGAACGCGTTGGATTCTCTCTCGTCCGGGCCAACCATGCCGGATTCCAGCACCGTGGAAGATTGCTACCGCATTGTGCAAGAGCACAACATGCTGCCAGATTTTCCCGCCTCGGTGCGTGAGCTATTTGAACGGCGCGCGCTGGATGAGACTCCGAAGCAGGATGACCCGGCATTTGTCCGCTCACGCTGGTGGAAGGTGCTCTCGAATGAAACAGCCGAAAAAGCAGCGGCCGCGGCGGCTGCACGACAGGGGTTCGCCGTGGAGATTGACCACAGCTGTGATGATTGGGACTATGCACGCGCCGCTGATTATCTGCTGGACCGGCTGCATGCATTCAACAAGAATATGGCGAAAGTCTGCATCATCTCCGGCGGCGAGGTCACGGTGAAAGTCCCGTTGAGCGCGGGCGCAGGCGGACGCAACCAGCACTTTGCTCTTTACTGCGCGCAGAAAATTGCCGGTGAGAACATTGCCGTGTTGAGCGCGGGAACTGATGGAATTGACGGCAACAGCCCCGCAGCCGGCGCGGTGGCTGATGGCACTACGCTGGAGCGGGCGCAAAAAAGCAGGCTGGACATTGCGGCGCACTTCAGTGGATTCAACTCGTTTCCGCTCTTTGAAAAACTGGGCGATTCGATCCAGACTGGCCCTACGGGAAACAACGTGCGGGACCTAAGAGTGTTGCTGGCTTATTGACTTGAGCTTGAGCGATTTCGGGCGCATAGAATTCCACGAAAGTTTTGCGGATTGTACAACGGGAACGCACGGGATGAGTCTGTGAAATCCTCTACGCACTTTGGGCGGGTTCTTCCTCTGGCCGTGCCGGTCTATTTTGGGCACTCACGAGCGGTATTTGCAGATATCCAAACATAGCGGCATACGATGGGCAGCCGCCAACAACGGAATAGCCGCCAAAAACTAATCGCCTGATTCCTTTTTTAGCTTTAATAAAGCGCGACCCGCAGGTGTAATCTTGAATCCCACATCTACCTGTCGGATCATTCCCCAGTTCTTCAATGCCTCCTCGCTCGCCTTGCTATTGCTTGTGCTCCGAGTAACAAATCCGAGGCAGCTATTGTGCAAAATCTCCTTGAGAAGTTTCCATGTTGGTCCAGCGTTCAGATCTTGTCTACGCATGCACATTATGGTCTACTTTTCTACCCGGACGCGTCTTTCCCCTATTAGGCTTAGAAATGAATAAGCCTCAAGTGCAGCCTGGTTACAACGACAGGGTAGAGCTGAGAAGCTAAGTAGAAGCTCAGAATGCCATGTTCAAAGCACGGGGCCGGATCGATATCGCCGCTCGTCAAGTTGACGCTGAGCAACACCAAAGGGAAGCCAATGCCCCCCGCCGTCCCCTCCTGTGAATTTTGGGCTCTCAGGCCTTATCGCGTTCCTACATCCTGCATAGATCAAATGCAGGTGCCGCTGAAAACAAAAGACTTAATACGCTGCTTTTTCGTTACGTCCCCCTGATGAAACGCTCTGCCCAGATTTATCACTATTCATCTGTAGGGCGGCAAGTTGTTAGGTGTTGAGCCGCGGTTCCCCCATTGGAGCGAACGTTGACGGATCAACAGTCTGAACTGGATGTCCAGATGAGCCGACCTCAAAACCAGAGCTCTGCTAAACAGCGTGGGGGCTCTGGCTCTGGACGGTCGGGGGTGAGCACTGAGGCCGTAGTTTCCGGTTTGGAGTTCCTGTTTTCCCAGCGCCACCAGGGTGCCTGGAGCCTTGGCAGCTCATTTACCCGCAAGTCTGCTTCCTGGGTCACCGCATATGTCCTTACGCGATTGGGAGAGATACCCTCGCATAACTTGAGCTTTACCCAGCGCCAGCAGGTTGAGGAGTCGCTGGACTGGCTCACGGAGGCCCGTAGTCCGCGCGGCGGCTGGGCCTTTGGCGGATCTGGCTTACCCGACGACGCCGACTCCACCGCTTGGGCCATTACGGCGCTCCGTCAGCACTCTCGTCCGATACCGCAGGAAGCTTTGGAACTGATTCATCGATGCCGTCGGCCTGACGGAGGCTTCGGCATATATCCTGAGACCGCTGAAAAGAGCACGCTTTCCAGCACAAGCTCTGCCGATGTGACCGCCGTCTGCGTCCGGGCGCTCTGTGCCATTAACGCCATTTCTTCCGAGTTTCTTGCCTCGCACCTCTGCAGTGGTGTTGAAAACAGCCGTGGCCGCGTTTCGTCCGGCTTTTTTGTGTCGTCCACGCTCATGGATTGGGAGCCGGGCATGGCGCCGTGGTTCGTTGTAAATGCCGTCCGCCAGTGGGTGGAGCAGCAGGAAGTTGAAGGAGCCTGGGAACAGGGGCTGCTTCTGCGCTGCCGGATGCGATTGCAGATGCAAAGTGCCTGGCCGCTGGCTGCAAACATTCGTCGTTTGCAACGGCAGGATGGTTCATGGCCGGGATCGGCCCGCCTTGCCACCTTGCAAGCTACGGGCAGCGGTCATGCCCAATGTCCTGACGAACGTTTTGATGAAGATGGCGTCCTTGCCACAGTGACTGCGTTGTCGGCTTTGGCCATAGGCGACCTGCAGCCGGGCTTGTACTTTGGGGCGGCCCTGCCATTTCGCAGGCTATGATCGGGGAACGAGATTAGGAGTTTCTGAGAGTGAAAAGCGTGTCTTTACCATCCCGGGGCGGCAGGAAGAAGCAAGCTGGCACTTTGCTGCGCTACCCCTCGGCGTCCGCGCCCGTCCACTCCAGAAAACGCCAATCAGCAGCAAAGGCTGAAGTATACTGGGATGAAAGACCCCCAGTGGACTTCTACACTTTTGATGATCAGTACCTAAGTCGCCTCGGTGCCCGCGATCCCGCCACCGAAGCACACTTTGTCGCGTACTTCAGTGAACGCCTCAGAATCACTCTGCGTGCTCGCGGTATTGACGCCCACACAATTGAAGATGTGCGCCAGGAAACTTTCTGTCGCGTTCTTATAGCTGTGCAGTCGGGCAGCGTGAACAACCCTCGGGGATTCGGCGCTTACGTCTATGCGGTTTGCAAGCACGTCCTTTCCGAAACTCGCCGGGATGACTTCCGCAACCAGCATGATTCTCTTGAATCGACTGACGTTCCCGACGAGCAAACTGGGTTGGAGGAGCTGATGCAACGTGAGGAAGATGGGCAGCACGTTCGCGCAATTCTGGCTGCCCTTCCGGAAAGAGACCGTCATCTTCTTCAGGCACGATTTTTTGAAGATCGCGATAACGATGAGGTCTGTGGTGATTTTGGGGTTGACCGCGACTATCTTCGGGTTTTGTTTTACCGGGCCATTCATAAGTTTGGCGAGCTTTACAAAAAAGGCGTGAATTAACAGGCAAATAGTATTGGATATCAGGAAGAGAAAATGAATACACGAATAATCAACCACGATGAAGCTGTAAAAGACCTTATGTCGGAGCGCTATCTGCTGGGCGAACTGAATACCGTTGACCGCGACGCCTACGAGGAGCACATTTTCTCTTGCGATGCCTGCTTCGAGCAGGTCAAGGTGGGAACTGAATTTGTCGCCCACCTGCGCCACATCGGTACTGATGACCCGCAGGCCCCGCTCGCTCCCGGTTTTATGTCCCGCGTAATGGCAAGTGCGGCGCAGCCGCTCACCATTGGCCTGTTCGGTTGCCTGTTATTTGCGGGTGGCGTGGTTTCCCATCAGCGCTCGCAAATCTCTCATCTGAAGGAACCTCGCGCTGAAATACGTTCTGTATTAACGGGGGTTGCTCATGGCTCCAGCGACACCAATTTGATCAAGGTTTCCAGAAACTCCGCCCTGAGTCTGAATGTGGAATATACGCCGAAGGGCGAGTTTATCTCATATGGTGTACAGATCCTGTCGAGTTCGGGAAAAGTGCTGCATGTAATCGCGCTGCCGCAAACGCAAGTTGGAACCACAGCCTCAATAGCTCTGCCGGCGGATGCGTTAAGGCCTGGCCAATACTCTATGGTGGTTTCCGGGCGCAGGAGTGATGGCACGCAGGAGGAAGTAGGTCACGGAGGTTTCGAATTACAGTTCACGGATAATTAGATTTAGGTCTTTGACAATGTATTGAATGTTCTCCCTACTTTAACCCTCTTCCGGCTGAGACAATCTTCGCCACGAATTGGCCGTAGTACAATCGGCGTATTCGGGCCTTAGAAACACCCCGCATTTACAAGTTTGTGTAGAAGTGTGCCCATGCCCGGTAGTTCATCTCAGGTGAAGTACATGGAGAAAAACAATGACGTGCTCGCGCCACCACTCGCAACATATGTATCAGGCCTCGGCCTATTCAGTTTCGGCCGAATTCGAAAGACCCAAAAAACATAGCCTGTCCCCGCAAGCTTCAGTTGTCCTTGCCGGCCACGGAGGTCATGGATCCAGTCGCGCCTCAGCTTACAACGCTGACGGTCTTATTTCCTTTAAAAATGCTTATTCTGAAGTCGGCGGCAGTTTCGATGACTGTCACGGCCTTCACACTACTCATGCATGGTCAGTCGTTGAAGGACTGAATGTAGCGGACATGCTCACGGCAGACCGCATTGTCTCCCGCATGGCCATTTACTACCCCATCGATGGTAAAGAAGCCAGCTATGACATCACCGGCAGCTATTTTGAAAATCTGCGGATTGCTGGCCATCCACTCAATGTAAAATTGGCCACTCACGTTTTCCATGACCACGATACTTATTCGAAGGTGGCAAAAGCGCACCATGCCCGCAAAACCGACGAATGGCTCGTGGGCGGCAAGCTTACACAACTTAATAACAACAAGCTCGCCGATTTGGAAGACGAATACCATGCCCTGACTGGCATGTCGGAATTGGTTAAAGAATGGAACAAACCCAAACGGCCGGACGACCGCGGAAGCTATTGGTTTTCTCCGGCAAACCATCTCGACTGGAAAGCGCAGGGCGGTCCCTCCGAAATCCAGGGCTTTGGTTCCATCATCTGTATTCCAAAATTTGGGGTAATTCGCCTGGCGGAAATGATTGTGCATCATCACTCGCGAACCCTGACCATGTTTCGCGTTCAGATGTGTTCTTCAGGCCACGGCACGTCTGGGGGCGGAAACACCGGCGGTTCTACGCCTCCTATTTAACTTGGGTCTTTGTGCTACTGGTGTTTAGTATTACGGGCTGTAAGGACAAGCGGGCCTCTCTGGAAAGACAATATGCTGAGGCCCGCCTTTTATTTCAGCAAGGATATATCGAACAGCCGCTTCCACTGGCGGAAGCTGGCTTCAAAGAATCAGCAAACTACCCGGGCCTGAATTGGAAGTTTCGTGTCCTGACTGCGGAAGCCCATACCCGCAAAGGACAATACGATGCGGCGCTTGAAGTTTTGGCCCCTGAACCTCCGTCCAACGTTCTTGCTGAAATATTCTGGCGTCGGCGACTTACTCAGGCATCCGCTCTTTGCCAGATGGGCCAATTGCCGCAAACAGAAGAGCGCTTTGCCCAAGCGGAAGCGCTCCATGCCGAACCTGGCGCTTTGAACTATGCACGTGGCCGGTGTGCGATGAAGCAAGGCCAATGGCAAACCGCAGAAAATTATCTGCACATGGTGACTGCGCAAAGCTCGAACCGGGACCCATTTCTCAAAGCTTATGCTCTGGGAGCTCTCAGTTGGCTCACCATGCGGGACTCTCGTTATGAAGAGACAATCGATTTGGCGAATGAGTGCCTTTCGATTGTTCGACCTCTTCAAGCCCTGCCGCTCGAACAGCTTGCTTTAGGCAATCTGGGAGGCGCCTACGTAACTTTGGGCGATTTGAGCAATGGCATACAAAATTCTGCAGCGGCGGCAAAAATGGCCGCTCAGTTGAACCTAAAGCATGATCAGCAAAGATGGGTTACGAATATCGGCGCTGCCCAAGGAATCCAAGGACAATCGGGCATGGCAGAACAGTCATACAATCAAGCTCTGGCCATCGCGACAGAAGCTAGGGATAGCGACACCACTGCCGACTGTTTGCACGGCTTGACCATGGTCAAGCTTGACCAGCATCAACTTGATGCTGCGGAAAAATACCATCTCCAGGCGTTCAAACTCGGGCTTAAAGATGGCCATCTGAGGAATTGGCAATTTGCTGGAGCCGCTATCGCAGCGGCCCATGGCAATTATGCCAAGGCTATTGCTGGATTCCGCGAGGTGCTCCAACAGCAGGAAGCCCAGGATGCACAGCAACATCTCTTTAATTTCAAGCAAATTTGGTTAATCCAATCTCGACTGGCCGGCGCATATGCAGCACAAGGAAACAGTTCGGAGGCAGAAAAATGGTTCCAGCGCAGCATCGCCACCATGGATGACGGCATTAAGAGCCTGAAGCACCCAGAACTCCGAATTGCCCTGCGTGACAACACCCCGATTTATGACGGATACGTGGCTTTCCTCGTTGTGCAGAAACAATACGCTAAAGCTCTTCACGTTGCGCAACAAGGACGTGGCCGCACATTGCTGCTGGATGCAGCGAAGTCCAATGCTAAGAAGCCTGTTGCTGAGGATGCCAATGCCTGGCTCACCAAAATTCAACATTACCTCGCCCGCAACAAGTCAGTGCTGCTCTCCTATTTCGAGACCCAGGAAGAATGTTATTTGTGGACTGTCACCTCCACTCAGTTGCGTCTCTCCCCATTAAGCATAAAAGGGCCGGATCTGGACAACCTCATCGATTCCTACCAACAGGAAATCCAGCAGCATTTGGCTCTTACGGACAGCCAAGCGGCAAAAAAGCTTTACCAAATCCTGGTGCAACCGGCGAGCGATCTTGTGCCCAAAGGCTCTCATGTAATTGTGGTTGCAGACAGCAAAAGCTACAGCATCAACTTTGAGACATTAGTCTCTTCGCAGGGCACGGAACATTATTGGATTGAGGATGTGGAGTTGGAGAATGCGAGCTCGATCGATTTGCTCCTGGCCTCCCATCTAAAGCGTGCCCCAGCGAAAGGTCTGCTCTTGATAGGCGCCCCGAAGCAAGCTGATCCTCATTTCCCTGAATTGCCCCATGCTAAAGAAGAGATGGCTAGTGTAGAAAAGCATTTTCCTTCCGGCAAAATAACCAAATTTGCCGGTGCTGATGCTACTCCCAATTCCTATTTAAAAAATTCGCCTGACAGATACCAGTTTATTCATCTGGCTACGCATGGCACTCCAAATGAGACGGATCCGCTGAAATCGGCAATCATTCTTTCCGTCGATAAAGGTGGCAAGTTCAAGCTTCTGGCCCGAAATATCATCGATGGCAAAGTGCGGCTGAACGCAGATCTTGTAACCCTCTCTGCTTGTCAGGGAGTAGGAAAACACCTGCAGTCGCTGGAAGGGCTGCTTGGCCTGGAGTGGGCATTCATGCGGGCCGGAGCGCATCAGGTGGTTGCAGCCTTGTGGGACCAGGACGATGCCATAACTCCGGCATTGATGGATGACTTCTATGGTCAGCTCGCACAGGGCAAAAGCACCACAGACGCCCTTCACCATGCCAAGCTATCGATTCTTCATGCGGGCGGTTTCCACGCCTCACCTTATTACTGGGCATCACTCCAACTCTACACGCGGTCATAATAAAAGCCGGCGCTCCTCAGGCGCCGGCCATCTTGCAGGTTGCTCATCCAAAATTATTCAGCAGCAATGGCGGAGAGTGGTTGAATCCGTGGAACGCGCTCTGTGCGTGTGCCGGAAGGTTTTGGGCTGCATGCGGATCATCGTTACTTTTCTTTTGGGCGCTGCATCTAGGTGCTTATATTCCGCCATAAATTGCTGCTTTGCGCGATGCAGCAGCACACGCAGATACTCCCTGCTTACGCCCAGTTCCATGCACACTTCATTCTTGTCTCTTTGCTCAAAGAAAACTGCTCGCAGAATCTTCTGGTCCTTGCGTGGAAGCATTGCCAGTACACGCTGTACCTGCATTTTGGTTTCTTCCGCCAGCAGCATCCCATCCGGCGCCGGCGCTTGGTCTGTGGGATCGCGTTGTAGATCGTCCAGTGGCTTGGTTCGCGCACGCGAGCGGTACGATTCCCGGAGTATGTTGTTGCAGACCGAGCTCACAAAAGCGCCGAACCGTTCCGGCTGGCGTATACCACCTTCGGCCCGTACCGCCGCCCAGGCCCGCAACAGCGTCTCTTGCTGCACATCCTTGATATGCTCCGGACACATCAGCCGCCGGCGTAGCTTGTTATGCAGAATCTTGCTGAAATATGCGACAAAATGCGCTTCGGTGTTTACTTCCTGCGCCCTAAGCTCGTGCAGGTAGGTTTCATTGAACTGATGGAAATCCAGACAGTGTGCAGTAGCCATTTCCCACTCCTATGCAGCGCTCGTTCCGCTCGACTCGCGCTGCCACCGCAACGGGCCTCCTTGCGGAAATTTGGGTCGCTCGCCCCAATGCCTGCCGGAACACGTCAAATGAATTGAGTGCTGACCGTTGCTTGTTTCATAAGACGTCGGTGGGTGGAATTTCCCTGTAACGATTTGGCTTTGTTTTTAAAGTTTTTTGATTGGGAGGCGGTAGCGAGACGATGAAGGTGGGCTGATGCGGGGATTGCAGACAGCCCAAAGCGTGCGTTTTGTCTTTTTTTAAAAAATTCTTACAAACCGTTAGGCTTTCCGGTCCGATGGTTCTCCATTCTTATCCGGCAGCTGAAGAAGTATCGACGAGAATACCTCCAAGCTTGCAATCAAGCGTATAAGATGCGTTCAGCAGATGTACGGGCGAAGTATCCAACCTCATGTCAGCCGAAACCAGCCGCGCGGTGGTGGCGGGGCGTTCGTTTCGTTTGTCCAGAATATCGGCCAGACTGTAATTAGCCACCAGCTCTGGAAATGACGCGTTCAGCATGTCATTAAAAAAATTGACCGCGTGACCATGCGCCGTCCCCTGTGGTGGGCCGACTTCAAAAAAGAAACGCGTCAATCCTGCAGGCGAATCCGGGGAAGGTGAGCACGCTTTCTCTACCTCCTTGCAAACCATTTTTATTTTTCCATGGTCCGTGACGTCGTATTCCAGAATGTGGTTGGTAGGCATCCACCCGGGCTTGTTCGTTTTAAAGAGGACCCGCTCCCTATGCCCCGCAAAAGAAATTCGTGATGGGATCGGCAGCTTGATGGTCACAAAACTCTCGGTGATCTTCCAGCTCTTCACGCTGGCGTGAAAGTCTGCAAAACCAGGAGAAATTTCCGTACGCTCATTGTGTTTAAGTCCTTCCGGCAGCAGTTCAAAGTTATAGTTCTTCTCGGCCGCCTGAGCGTAGTCGGGATCGTTGAAGTAGAACTGATGCGGTTCCTTCTTGTCCCTCGGCGAAAACGCGAGAATCGAGTTTGGCTTATCATGCGGGATGACAACGGCAAAGGCACCATCCAACAGGATTTGCAATTCGTGTGCGGCGGGGGCGCGCCGCGACTTGTCGTCATCGTCTTTGTCCTTACAGGAGGCAAGTGCGCTTACAACCGGAACTGCGGCAATCGCTTTCAGCAAGCTGCGTCTATTCATGAACTTTCTCCTCGAAAACTGCAACTGAATGGGCCGGATATTGTGAGTCCAAGGGTAACAAATGTTGGGCAGATTGTGCCTATCACAATCTCAATTCGGCAACCCAGCCACACTGAAGCTTGCCCAATAGTAAGGATGCGGGACTCGTTTCACCATTTCGTTCCGTGCATCAAACATTGCCTGAGCAACAGTTTTGTCCCTGCCAAGATTGCGATAAAAGCTCTGCATGAGCTGTGAAGTCGTCTCAGAATCTACATTCCACTGGCTGGAAACCACCCGTGGCACGCCAGAACCAAGAAGCGCATGAACAAGATTGTCCGTATCAAGCACGCCGTTCTTTCCTTTGCCGCTGGAACAGGCTGCCAGGACGACTAACTGTGATCTTTTGAATAGTTCCGGAGTGAAATCCTGGGCCCGCAAGGCCTGGAATCCATTGAATAACAATCCTGTTCCTGTTCCAGAGGGCCGCCCATGTCCCATGTAATGAAAAATTTTGCTCCTGGCAAGCGCAGGCATCACACTTTTCCAGCGTGTCCCGGCAGAATCAATCACCCGTGCATGTGGGAAAGTCAATAGAATCGTCTTTCTCTCCTCTTCCATGCCGGGTAAGTATCCCGATTGCGGAATGCGGGTGGCATCCAGTATGAGCAAAGGGTCCTGGCGGGTGACCGGTTGAATCTTATTTAACGAACGGTCAACTACCGCGCCTGATGAATAAACCACGGCATATTTTTCTCCGAAATACCACCCGTCCGGGCTGCGTAATGCTTCCAGGGGCAAGCCAGAAACCCTCCTGTCTAACTCCGCGGTGATGATTGGCGAACTTGAAAAATCCCTGACAACCGGTTGGAGAAGAAGCGAGTACAACTCAAGCCCTTGCTGCTGAAGGTCTTTTAGATTCGAGGATTCAGTTGCGCAGTTCTTCACGAAATCATGAACGAGCTCTTCAAAGTTTTGTTGGTTGATGGTAATCCACGTGCTTTGAACTAAGTGGTCTTGCAAAAACCAGATTTGCAGGCCGTCCTTGAAAATGGCGTAAACGATTCGAACTCCCTGTCGATTTACAGGTGAATCGCGGTGTGCCATTGCTGCTTACTCTGTTCCAGGAAATCGGCGTAACGCTATTGTCGCCACGCATACCTTCCAGCATTGGCCGGCTTTGGTACCACTCCCACTGCGCCAATGCCTCCTTATCTTTCTTCTGTGCTAACAGGACCCGGACAAGTGCGCGGTAACTCTCATCGGTCGCGCGCAGCCAGGCTAGACGGTTGGCGCTATCATGAATTTTACTGAGAGATGCCTCGGCCAGAGCGATTGCGGCTCGGTATTGCGTGACGGCCTGGTCGTGTTCACCCAATCGAAGGTAAATGCCCCCCAGCAGCTCTCTGCACCGGAGGGAGAAGAACTTGTCCTGGCTGCTATTGAGCAACTTCATGACTGGGGAAAGGGTAGAAAGCGCCAGCCCGGCGTCACCCCTCTCAAATTGGAATTCGGCAGGCTCAAGCTCGCTGGTCAGCCTATATTTGTTGACCGAAGGCTCGTCCGGTTGGTCCAAAAGAGCCAGGGAAAGTGTCCGCTCTTTAGCTGCGGGTTCCGTGTTTCGCTGGGCGAGAAGAATGTTCGCCAAATGCAGATGCAGCAGTCCGTCGATGGTCGCGTCGCTTTCCACGTTGGCCGAGGGATCCTGACGCATGGCAATAGAGTGACGAATGAAAGCTTCAGCAGCATTCAACGCGCCTGTTTCAAGGGAACATTGCAGCATCACTGCATAGAACTGAAATAGTCTTTCACTGCGGTTATGTACAATTTGCCAATAGAACTCAAGCCCGCCAACAGCTTCTTTCCAACTCTCGTTACAGTTTCCGCGGAGATGCTTCATTCCCGCTGAAATCCCCATATCCTGGAGTGTCAGTACAGGAAAATGGAATTGTTGGGCCATCTGCCGGCTGAGTGCCAGACTCTCATCCGCTTGTGCGAACTGGCCGTAGATATTTCTGCACTCGGCCTGTTCCAGAGAGACGCGGGCCGCCAACCAGCTGTATCTGGTTCCTGAAAGACGTTTGGCAAGCGGATCGGCGCGGGCAATACAATCTGCCCCGTTGAGAATTCGACGGCGCGCATAGACCGCTTCAAAACTCGACCTGAGTTCCGCGGGAAAATTATTTTGCTGGGCAAACCGTTCAATCGCCAGCCGTGACTCTGTTTCCGCAACAGAATAGTGGCCTTCGTCATTCGCCTGAACTGCCTTGCTGAGCGCGCTGACTGCCTCTATCTCATTCGTGTTTGCCGCTTGCAAAAAATCTCTCCACCAAAAATCCTGGTGGTCCGCAAACACCTCCGCAAGGCCCTGGACCGCGCGATAAGCGTCACTGTTCTTGTCGGCCACGGCCGTTGGGAGCCATTGGCTCAATGCTTTTTGCTGGTACTGTTCCGGGTCTTCAGGCCTCAGAGCGCCCTGGGCTTTCTGTTGCAAAAAAAAAGAGGGGTCTGAATAGCTCTGCTGCAGCCCACCGGACATTTTCGCCTGCGCATCCTTCAGATGTTGCCGCGCCTCGTCTGTCCATCCGCTTGTGCTATCAACCTGGAGATACTTTTTCCAGGTTTCCACCGCCATGTCCCACGCCTGAGTCTTTTCATATGCGATGGCAAGGTCAAACAACGCGCTGGCCTGATCGTCTTTGCTCAGGTTGGGCTTGCTCAGGACTTCGCTCAGCAGGTTGAGCGTGCGTTGCAGATTAGGATGTTCGGAGCGGCTGTCACGCTCAAAGTAACTGGCAGCCAGATCGATCTCCAGGCTCGGAGTAACCAAGCCCTTTGTGCGCGCTTTTTCAAATTTTTTTTCGGCTTTCTCCAGGCTGTTCGGGGTAGATTCCCACAACAACGCACGTCCCTGGATTTCCAACCAGCGCGGATCAGCATTTTCTGCGTGAAGATTTTTGTTTGCAGCGCCGCTGGCATCGTGCAGCGATGGCGGCACCTCATCCACGCCACGTCCATCTTCCGCGCCAAGCACTACCGGGAACGGGCTATAGGGCGAGTAGTCGACGGACGTCAAGCGCATTGTGGTTGTCCGCCGCTCCACAAAAGCCAGCGCCACGGCTTTTTGCGCCTGCTTCACCTTGTAGTCGGCCCACAACGCCGGGCCCTGAATCGCGGCAAAGATCACTGCTCCCAAGACCGCAGTCGCCGGAACAAGCTTCAGCCAGCGAAACCAGCCGCCACGCCCGATCAACTTCCGCACCAACTTCTTTTGCCATTCCGGCTTGGAACTCTCCAACTGTTTCAGGATCGCAATATTGTCCGCAGATTGCTCGTCAGAAAAATCATTCAGATATTGCTTCAACGTGCGTGCGCAAAGCTTGCACTCTGCCACGTGCAGCATCGTCCGCTCGGCCATCGCTGGCGCCAATATCCCGGCGGCCAGTTCCTGGAGCACGTCATTTTCAGGACAATTTGGCCGCAGTCCGTTCATTGAGCAACCTTCCTGAAGCAAATAATTTCGGGCAAAATAATCTGTTGGCGAACGCCTGCGGCCATCCGGGAAAGAGCAACAAGGCTCGGTGCGGGGATCGCCAAGCCTCTGCCGACGAATGGCAGCCTGGAGCCCGGCGCGTCTTGTTTTAATCTCTTATTCATTCAATCCCTTGAATTGCTCTTTCAATCCCTAAGACGTAACAGCCCAGGCAAAACCTTTTGGCCTCGCTAACACCATGAAAATACTAGAGCTCAATCACCCACTTTGGGGTCTTGCCGGCGCAGTCTTTCGCGAACATATTGAGTCAGCCGAAAAATAACGGCCTCCACGCCTTTTATTGTTAGCCCTAAGTGCGGCATCAACGATATTTCTTTTGCCGTGTAGCCCTGCTCGTAAAAAAACCAGAAAATCGCCACATCTCTATCGTAGGTTTCAGAAGATGAAAGCGTTTGCAAAATCTCTTGAGCTTGGCTCTTTTTATCTAAGAACTCACGCCGCTCACGGTCCTGCGGTCCGGGCGGCACTACGGCATCGCTCAATTCAATTTCGTCCGCCTTATTTTCAGGTTTTCTGAAGTGGTCCTTGGCAACATTTGAAGCTATCACCTTTAAATATCCAAAGATTGTGTTTTCGTGCTCATTCCTAATGGCGCGCAAAGCCCTTTTATCATTGTCAAAAAGCTTCACATAAGTGTTCTGGATCAGGTCATCTACCAGGCTGGGCGCGGGTTGTTTCCATCGGCGCACTGTATTGATGATCACGCTGGCCATCAGGAACTGGGTCTTGCGGACAAACTCTCGCCAGTGCTCTTCCGCGTCTGTGCTTAGGCAAAGTTGCAGCAGTTCCCGAATTGGGATGTCGTCTTGTGGCATCCGGCCGTTTAATCGTGAATCGAAATTCTACTCGGTACTAAGCCGGACATTCGAGGTTTATGATTTCTCTTTTACGGCGCGGAGATTGGATCCTGCGAGAAGAGCGTCTAAGTCATTCCATATCAGTAGATTGGATCGTGTCTGAAAGGGTGCTTCTACTGCGATTCAAAGGATGTCGTCCCTCTGGAACTTTGGAACAGCGGCAATAGTAGCCGTCACCAATCTCCACCGCCAGCTACCCAAGAGCTAGTCGAGCAAACCAAGTGGCGCAGGTGGCATTACTTTGCTTTAAGTCACCCGGCTCTTCCTGTTTCCCGCGACATAAAAGGAGATGCTGCAACGGCTGCGGCTATATCAATAGGTTCTTGGTTTTCAGGAAGGCTCCGGAAATGCGTGATGAAATCAGAAAAGGAAGGGAACTGTCCCAGGCGATCCTCCAGCGGCTGAACAGAATTTTCCGGCGCGGTAATGAAAGCGCAGAACTTCTCCAGAGTCCGGGCTTGCGCGTTGAACTGATCCAGCCATAGGAACTGTCCCTGCTCATTGATCTCCAGAAACCACCACTGCCCGTTGTTGTCCACGGCGAAATCAACCGAGCCGAAACAGATGTTTGACTTCCGGGCAAACTCCAACATTCCTTTCTCAACCTCGGGCGGCGTAGGAATGATTTCCACCTGGACGTTGCCCAACCCTGTATCCTGGCGCCAATCGAGCGCCTTCTTTGGATTGTGAAGCGCGAAGGAATAAACCCTGTGGCCCATGATGACCATGCGGATATCGAATTGCTTCTCGACCCTCTCCTGATAAATGCCGGGAGCATAGGTGAGGACTTCATTGGACGGCAGGAGCTCAGGCGTTAACTTAAATGTTTCAGTTACTGATACGCCCTCCTCATCGCTACGCTGCCAGACGTGTGGGCTGAAGCCTTTGCCAATGGTCCTGCTGGCATTGCGGTCGACGAACTCCCGAATGGGACCGGGTGAATTCGACATGAGAGTTTCAGGAACCCGCAAGCCGCAGGCGCGGGCCAGAGTTAGTTGGACCGCTTTATTGTGAATGAACCGCGCCGCAGAAAATTTATTGATGCACCAGACATGCATGGTTTCCAGCGTGTATGAAATGCAGTGGTAAAAAGCGCGATATTCCTGTTCGGCAAATTTCCTGTCTGCCTCTGACACGTTGGGATTGTGCGTAGGCACATCAGGCCGGCGGATCCAGATTGCATCGCCCGGCTCCACTGTGAAAGGTCCCAGGGTCATCTTGGTTTGAGCGTCCAGCAGCAGAGAAGCCTGTTGCTGCTCAGTCCATGAAAGCCCGCCCCAACAAGCTACTTCATAGCCAGCCTGTTCCAAAGCCCATTTCACAGGCGCCGTGTGGTTTTCTTTGGCGTACGCAAAAATGATGACCTTCATTTGGTTCTCCTGTTTTAAAGGCCAGCCTGGGAATGAGTGCGGCCTCAAACCCACTCAGTTCAAAATGGGTTAGCTCTCAATCAGATTAGTCACTGCAAAAGCAACGGACCGCCATCAACTGATGGCGGCCCTGCTGCTGTTTAGTCATCGTCACCGTCTGAGGCAAGCGTGCAGAAGGTGGTGGTTACATCGCGATTCGGATTCGTGAAAAATCCTCCGGTTATAACTTCAAGCTCATCCTGCGTTAAATCCCGAGCCAACTGACGGCTGAGCACTCGATTGTCCGAATTTTTCGACATGACTTTCTCCCTTATGAATGAATTTAGTTCACCATCTTTGTTTGAGTTGCAATCAATGAAATGACTTTGCTGATCGGGTTATTGATCAGCCAACATTGAGAGTTGATATTAAAGGTTTGCCGGCTTGGACGTGGATTCTGCTAGCCTCGCCGGGTTCGTTGCAGATTCTTTCAGATCGAGCGAATCCGCACGTACATTCAGGACGTTGCTGCAAGCTCCTGAACAGAAGTAAACAGTTACGAGCCCATGAAGCCAGCTTAAGAAAAATCGATCTCTGGTTCAATCGTTTCACGGCAAATTTTTACATTGGAGTTCCCAGAATGGGAGAGAGTTGATGCAACAGGTGAAAATATTTTGCTCAAGTCTCTTGCATCCTGCAGATACCCTCATGCGCTGTGAGTGTTAACGAGATCGCCGCTTGGCCTTGGGCCTAACTCCCGTTGCTGGCGGCTGCCCAGATGAACGTGGGGTGCCAGAGTTGCAGGAGTGCATTGCGCAACGTCAAAAAAAGGAACGCAGAGGAGCATGATCGTTGAATCAGAACTGTTCGCAATCTGTTAATTGCTGGCTCTATTGCTTGATCAATGTGCCTACAGAGTCTCCTTTGAGAGCGCGCGTAAGATTGCCTGACGTTAACCCATTGATGATGCGGACACTGCGAGTCAATTTTGCGCGCGTGAGCAGTTCCAGCACCACCGGTTCAATAGGAAGTGTACGCAGTTTTCTATCAAGCAGTTCCTGTGCCCTGGCTTCAGGGATAAAATCTGCCGCCGGGTCGATTTTTGGATCTGCTGTGTAGATTCCATCAACATCCTTGAGCAAGATGACGTTGCGCGCGCCGAAGACCTCACCCACCAGGTACGATCCGGCATCGCTGCCGTGAGGCGGCAGCTTACCTTGTAGGGGCGGATGCTCCCATAGCGAGTAAGGTGGAATGCCATTGAAGACCGCGCCGCGAGCTGCTGCAAGCATTGCCGGAAGTAATTGCACTACGAATGGCGCCTCCAAATATACAAATCCATGTTTTGCCAGCAAGCAGGAAACCATGTAAGCATTCTGGGCGGAATCTTTTGCGCTGAGCGCAGCCAATGCACCGGTGGGCAAGCCTAAGTCGAGCCCTACGGAAAAGATGTGGCGCGAACGAATGCCCGCCCCTACGCCGATGATCATTCGATGCTCGGCTTGATTGGCGACAATTTCATCCAATAAAGGCAGCAGGGCCGAACGTCCTCGGTCCATGATGGAATGTCCCCCGATCTGGATCACGTTCACATCAGGCAAAATTGCGGATACTGAAGCCTCAGTCCGGGCCATTACATTTTTATCGACCAATGATTCACGCATTAAATTCGATGTGACATGCTGAGAGCTGGAATGATCGAAACTCACTTGGCATCTCCGTTTCTATAGATGGTGGTCCCCACGGCTTCACCGTTTAACGCGGCAGTAAGCTGACCGGGCTTGAGTCCGTTAATGAATTGAATCTCGCGGATGTTACGGGCCCGACCCAGGAATTCCAGTACAGCGCGTTCCACGATTAGGTCTTCCAGATCGCGCGCCAACAATTCCTCCACGCTGATGCGAGGGATGTATTCTGAAGACGGATGCTTCTTGGGATCGGCAGTGTAGAGCCCGTCTTCATCCTTTACGTAAATCATTTTGCGTGCGCCGAATACTTCGGCGATCAGGAAGCAGCCTGTATCGGTTCGCTGAGGAGGAATGCGTCCCACCGGGGGATTCGGCTCCCACAGTTTGTAAGGCGGCATTCCCTGGCAAACTACTGCTCCGCGCTCCATTAGGTAATGGGGCAAGGTACTGAAACCTTCCGGCTCAATGAAGGGAATACCGTATTGCGCCAGCAGATAATGCAACATCTGCGCGTTCTGCCAGGCCACAGCCGTACCCAGCACAGTAAGAACTCCGGTCGGCAGGCCAAGATCAATGGCCAGGCTGTAAATGTGGCGGGCGCGGGTCCCTGCTCCGGTTCCCAGGATCATCTTATGACGGCCCAGATTGTCCACGATCTCTTTCACTAATGGATACACCGCGCTGCGTCCGCGGTCCATAATGCTTTGTCCTCCGATCTTTACCACGTTGACCCAGGGCAATATGGCAAAGTCAGGGGTGTTTCCAGTGGCCTGCTGAATAGCTGCATCGGTTAAGGAGCCGGACAACAGTTCTCCGCCAAGTCCCGGCATGACTTGCTTTTCATTTTTCATTGGCTTTCTTATCTCGAAACTTTCTTTCCTCAGAATTCAAAAATACTCAGACCAAAACTATGGTGCTCTTCAAAACTGGCATTTACAGAACCAAAGTTTGTTTCGGCCCATGCGCGCAACCTCGCTAGAGACTCCTGCTGGACGGCAAGATGCAGGGCAGCAAACCTGGCTCCTGTTCGATGTCGCAACAAAAATTCTTCCGCACTGGTAGTAACTTTCCAGCAAGCTGCTTCACGATGCGAATGACGCACGCACACGTCCTCCAAGCAGGCGAGCGCCTGCCGTCGCCATTCTCTCGGCTGGCGCCACGGGACCCGCATGGCTTCAAGGATTGCCGCAAGCTGGCGTTTGAGCTGCGCATCAACTCCCGATTCCGGACTTTTTGTATGACCTACCACAACAATTCCACCGGGCTGCAGGACACGCAGGCATTCATCCAGCATCGGGCGCCAATTCGCGGAGTTCAGCACTTGCATGAGCAATACCAGATCAAAAATGGCATTTCTGAATGGAAGTTGGCCTCCTTCAGCCTCTGCCAGAAGAGAGGTCTTTGAGTCACGGAACTCCGGCTTGGCTGAAAACTCCTGCAGCATGCCAAGCGATGAATCCACTCCAACGTAGAAATCCCCCCCTGTGAGGAAAGACCTGGCAAGCCTTCCAGTTCCTGCACCAAGATCCAGGACTCGCGCTTGATCAGGAAGGCGCGTAGTGCTCTTTATCGCGGAACGAATCGATTCCACTACGCTGGGAGGCAGAGAGCGATAGCGCTCAAAGCTTGAGGCAATCGCATCGTACGCGGATGTTCCGGCTGGCTTCAACGATACCCCTCCGCCTGCAGCCGGAACAGCTCCGCATAGAGTCCGTTGAGCGCGAGCAGTTGATCATGCGTTCCCTGTTCTACGATAGCTCCCTGCCTAATGACAATGATGCGATCAGCCATGCGTACCGTAGAGAAACGATGTGAAATTAAAAAAGCAATCTGCCCGGCAAGCAGTTCCGCAAAACGCTGGAAGACCTCATATTCAGCGCGCGCGTCAAGCGCGGCGGTAGGCTCGTCCAAAATAATGATCTGTGACTTGCGTATGTATGCCCTGGCCAAGGCGATTTTCTGCCATTCTCCTCCGGAAAGTTCAAAACCATTCTGAAAGCGGCGACCCAGCATTTGCCGGTAGCCTAAAGGAAAGCTTGCGGCAAGTGAAGCAGCCTGCGATTTGCCTGCCGCATCGGCAATTGCCGGATCAGTGGAGTTCGCATTTCGATCAGGCTGCTCAAGGAGCCGGTCCAGATATTCCTGTACCTGGCTGATTTCGCCTACACCAATGTTTTCATCCAGGCGCAGATCGTAGTGAACAAAGTCCTGAAAAATGACTCCTACAGCACTGCGCAGCGAGCCAAGTTGATATTCGCGCAAGTCCACGCCATCAAGCAAAATGCGGCCTTCTGTTGGATCATAAAGTCGGGCCAGCAGTTTGGCCAAAGTAGTCTTGCCTGCCCCATTCTCGCCTACCACAGCAATTTTCTCTCCCGGTGCGATATTTAGATTAACGTGGCGGACGGCCCACGAACTGTTGTCCGGATATTGAAAGCCTACATCTTCAAACGTCAGCCCTTGTTTCAGCGGCTGAGGCACCAACCGTGATCCGGATAGCGAGCCGATTGTCGGCTTTAATTCAAAAAATTCGAAAAGATCGCGGACGTAAAGGCCTTGCTCATAGACGTTGCTGATTGATAGAAGCAGACGCTCCGTGGCGGCGCGGCAACGGAGAAACGATGCCGCAAGAAAAGTCAGGCTGCCGATAGTGATGATCCCGTAAAATGCACGCCATAGGATCAGGACGTAGCCGGCGTAATAACCAACCAGTCCCAGCCATGCCAATAAAATCGCTGCTATGCCTTTGCGAAGGGCCAGACGGCTGTTGGCTTCATGCAGGTAAGCGGCGAGCTTGTGGTAGCGGCCCAACAGCCAGTTGGATAATCCAAAGACCTGTACTTCTTTTGCGGTTTTGTCACTCGCGCTCAGATAGCGCAGGTAATCAAGCTGGCGGCGCTCCGGAGTCATGCGATAGAGCAAGGAATACTCAAGGGTGCTGAAATGCAGTTCACTAAAGAACCCCGGCAGAATCGCCGCTACCAGCAGCAGCACGAGCCACGGGCTGTAAAACAGGATGGCAGACGCCAGCGAAATCAACGTCACGGAATCCTGGCCTAAAGAGAGCACTTGTGCCAGCAGGCCGATGCGTCCGGTGGTCTGCCTTTGCGCACGCTCCAGCCGGTCGTAAAACGCCGGGTCTTCAAACTGATGAAGGTCCAGCGAACCGGCATGAGCGATAAGCTTTTCATTGATGTGATTGGCGCATAGATCGCCGAAAAGAGATTCCACGACTGCTGACGCCTTGTCCAATGCTTCACCGGCAGAGACAATCGCCAGTTCCACGCCCAGCAACAGCCACAATCGCGAAAGATTGGGCTTGCCCATGCGCGCCGCTACAACCGCATCAATGATCAATTTGCCCACCCACAGGGTGGCAATAGGAACCACTGCGCGCAAAAGTCGCAGCAGGACCGTAGCCGCGGCATAGCCGCGATGCGTATTCCACGCCATATACAGAAACTGGCGGACAGAGCGAAGCGCGGCAAACTTTTGGTGCCAGGTGAATGGGCCTTCAACGGCAGGCTTCTTGAGCATTGAGAGCGGGAGTTGCAAATCGAGTGTATTGTAGTCCTCAAGATACCGGTGCAGTGATTAGAAAAGTTAGGTGATTGTTGTCACGGCTTCAATCAACTGCATCATCCCGCGATTTTTGTGTGCCAGAATTGCAATGGTTCACGACTTTACCTGCGAATTCAGTAAGGTCGAAGCGGGGGGGGGAACTGGTTTGTTCCAAAATGGAACGCTACCAATCATTCAAGGTCATTGACAGTGCCGATTCAATAAGCGCAAAATGTGCCGCGTATCAAGTAGTAAAAACCGGCATGGCTTACACAGCGGCTGGCAGTTCTTTTTAAGAAAGGGTCGCATGATCGTTGTGACCGCGAAGCAGGGTTTCACAGGGCCATTTTTTCCGCAAAGTTCTTGCACAGCCAGACCGGCGGTATCTTCGAACACAACGTCGGCTGCACTACCCAGCACCAACCCTATCTCACAAATCCCGGCATGCCCGCACTCTTCCCATCTGGCTGGAGCAGCGCTGGACCGGCAAGCCGTACCAGCAGCGGCGTAAAAAATTATCACGCTTAATCAAATCGTGCGGTTTACGTTTTGGGCTAATCAAAACCAGTTTCAGTCACAACAGACAATTTAAAGAATGGGAGGGAACTGCATGCCTGAACCAAAAATCTGGAAAATCACAATCGAGCAAGACAAAACAACCAACACAGCAAGCTTTAATCCACCTTGCCTGACGATCGCGCTAAACGATGGGGTCTTCTGGCACAACAACACTCCTAATCCCCATCAGCCTGCGCCGGTCAACGGAACGCCGGACCAATGGGTATCGACGCCGATTCCGCCGGGCGGCCAGTCTCCTGAGGTGATCTTTGATGACGCTCCAGACAAGCCTGCGGCGCCCAGCTATCCCTATCAATACTATTGCGCAATCGATCCCAAAGCAGCGACGGAAAAAGGCATGATCAATGTCAACACAGGAAATTGAAAGGCTTAAGGAGGCCTCACGCATGGCTGAAAATACAATCGTCCCGGTCCCAGAAGAAATGAACTCTACGGAAAAAACTGCACACAGTGCAGACGATCCCCAGAACCCGGGCCGCCGCCAATTTATCAATCAAGCCCTGGTAGTTTCCGGAGGAATAGCGATGTCCGGCCTTATTCCTGTGGCATTGAACGCGCTCTCTGTTGAGCCTGATGCAGTTTCGGCAGAGGTGAGCGCGCTGGCAGCGGCTGCAGCCACCGCAGCCTGCACCCCGGTCTTCGGTCAAGAACTGGCAAATCCAGGAGTGATCCCCAGCGGCAGTGACGGCGTATTGCACGCGGTGATGCGGTTGCACTCGGAAGATCGCCTTGTCTCTTACCTTGACGTCAATTCCACTGCCCCGACTCCACCTCCAGCCTGTGGAACTTATAAGCTGCGCGCTTACGAAGGTTACAAGGGCACAAAGGTCGATCCGTCACAAAAAGTGACCAAGTCTGGGGTCTATTACCCTGGCCCAACTTTCAACGCGAACGTCGGCGACACAATCCAGATCGCCATGCTCAACAATGTTGATCCTGCGGATTTCCCTGAGACGGCGGAGGGACATTGCGACGAGGTCAAGAGCTCAAGCGGCGCAGAAATCTACCCAGGAAAGAACCCCAATCCTAAATGTCCTGACCATTTTCCGGATTGTTTCCGCGGATCAAACACGACGAACCTGCATTTCCACGGAACACATGTCAGTCCTAATGCTTTCTCCGATAATGTTTTGGTAGAAATCGTTCCGGACCTTGATGCCAAAGCGGAAGATTGCCTGCCTTGGTTTGGTATTGCCTGCGAGGATTATCCCAACCCCCAGGCATGGAAACATCTGGATGCCGCCAGCACGCAAAAATTCCAGGCCCTCAAGAAGCATCACCAGGACCGGCTGAAAGTGCTTGATGCAAAGCATCCGGAAAAGAATGACCCGACCTTGCATGCCCGCCAAGCCAAGCAGAACGAAGTCCTGGAACAATATGGCGAATTTCCGCAGTACTGGAGCGGATGTTTCCCTTACTGCCTCCGTCCGCCGAAATATGTAGCCCCACCGCCGCTATCGCTCACGGAGTGTCCACCGTCTCCCGAACCGATTCCAAAGTACGCGATGGGGCAGGCTCCGGGCACGCACTGGTATCACGCTCACAAACACGGTTCCACGTCCATCCAGGTCTTTAACGGAATGTCTGGAGCACTGATTTTGAGGGGTGACTACGATACCAAGCTGAACGCAACCATGCCGAACCTGAAGGAGAAGGTGCTCGTAATCCAGCAGTTCCAGCCGCAGCCCAATCGTGAGCGCACAGGCGGCCCCGGCGGCAACGGCAAAGGTCCTACCAATAATGTCGGCGCACTAGTGAATGGCCAGCTTCAGCCGGTCATCACTATGTATCCCAATGAGGTGCAGTTGTGGCGCATCATCAATGCCACAGTCCAGTTTGGCAAGGACGCCTTGTTTATGTGTGCTTTTGCGGGACCGCAGGCGCCAACCTTCTACCAAACCGCCCAGGATGGCGTACAGTTGCACTGGAAAAACTATGAACGGCAGATCGCGGCCGGCGGCGCACCCACTCAATTCACCTTCGCGCCCGGCAACCGGGTCGATATCCTGGTTCAAGCGCCCAGTACGCCGGGAACCTCAGCGTTAATATCGGGTTCCCCCGGGTCGCCTATCCCCACGGGAAAAGGTCTCGTGGACCTCATTCTAACCGTGAATGTGGTCAATCCTCCCTCGGACGCCCCTCCATATAACAAGGCGTACCCGAAAACGGAAGACCAATACCCGAAAATGCCGCCATTTCTGGACGACATCACTGAAGTTTCAGAGTCCCGCATCATTAAGTACCAGATGGATATGTCGGGACTACCCGGGTCACCGCCGCTCATCAACGGCAGGCGGTTTGAGGAAGGCCGCGTGGATGAAGCCATGCTTCTGGACACGCGGCAGGAATGGACGATTGAGAACTATACAGCCAGACCGAAGAAGCCCGAGGATGTTTTGCATCCATTTCACATACACGTGAACCCGTTCCAGATCACCGAAATCTTTGAACCCGAAAAAGGCATGACGGAGCCTCTCAAGCTTCCCCAGCCATGGATCTGGTGGGACACCTTCCCGATTCCGCGAGGCAAGATATTGGATCCAGCGACCAATAAAGTGCAACCAGGCTATATCAAAATGCGGACCCACTTTGCCGACTTTGCCGGCAAGTTCGTCAACCATTGCCACATTCTGGCTCATGAAGACCGAGGCATGATGCAGCTGATTGAAGTTGTGGACAACAAGACCATGGTGCGCCACCACTAAGAAAAGCGGCTGGGCTTAAACGCAGCGCGATAGGGCGAGCCTGAAAGATAGAAATCGGGCTCGCCTTTTGCATTGGAACCCCATCGCAGTCTCTATCGACTAAGTTTTTCCAGCCGCATCGGCACACCGGGTCGCGGTTGCAGAGTGACTGATGGTTCCGGGCACACGTTCGCTGGATCAATCGCCAACGTGATGCGGAAGCGTTGCAGGATTAAAGTCAGAGCCACCAGAAGTTCCGTCATGGCGAAGTTCAAGCCGATGCAGGTACGCGGTCCCGCGCCGAAAGGAAGGTAGGCATAGCGCGGGCGGGCAGCGGAGTTTTCCGGCGCAAAGCGCTCGGGCCGAAACATGTCCGGATCCTGCCACCATTTTGGATGACGTTGCGTTATGTAGGGAAAGATCAGGATTTCTGATCCGGCGGTAACGCGATAGCCGCCGATCTCGTCGTCATTCACGGCGGTGCGCGCCAGAGTCCACACCGGCGGATAGAGGCGCATGCTTTCTTCCAGCACCATGCGCGAGTAGCGCAGCTTCATCAAGTCTTCATAAGCAGGTGAGCGGCCATTGAGGAACGCCGCTTCGGCGGTCATGCGTTCCACCACATCAGGCCGCGTGCCGATCAGATAGCAAGTCCAGGCCAAAGCCAGTGTGGTTGTTTCATGCCCGGCAGTAAGCAGTGTAATGACTTCATCGCGAAGCTGCTTGTCAGACATGGCGGCCCCGGCTTCATCACGTGCTTCCATCAGCATGGTAAGCAGATCAGAGATTCGTACCGACTGGCGTCGGCGATCGGCAATAATGCGATCAATAATCCCGTGAATGTCAGCAAGGGCGGCGCGATATTCGCGATTGCGCCGGGTGGGAATGCTGAGCGGCGGCGGAAAGATTGACCATGCACGATCTACCGAATAGTCGCGGCCAATATCGAGCGTGCGGCGGATCGACTCAGCATCAGCTTCAAGGTTGGTGGTAAAGAGCACCTGCGCGGCAATATTCAGAGTGAGCCGCATGAAGTGCGGCACTACGTCGAAGGGCTGATTGTCTTTGGCATTGGCTTCCCACCGCCTCAACATAACCAAAGTATTTGCCGCCATGGCGCCGACGAAAGATGCCACCTGCTGCCCCTGAAATGATGGCTGCGTCATCTTGCGTTGGCGTTGCCACAGTGCGCCTTCGCTGGTAAGAAGCCCTTCTCCCAAAGAGAGTTTAAGGATCTTATAACCGCGGCCTTTGCGATAGTTGGCGAAATTACTTTGCAGAACGTGTTGGATGTGATCTGGATGGCTTAGTTGGTGCGTGACCCAGACGCCGCGATAGCGGACTACGTCGCCATAGGTAAGAGCTGCGCGAAAGAAGCCGCCGAGCGGGTCTCTGCGAAATTGCGGCAGGTCTAAAAAGAACTGAAGACTATGAGGACCGGGCGCTTTCCTGAGCTGGCTGGAACGAGTCGACACTCTTGATTCTAACTGAGTGCGAGGTGGAAAAATGGAAGGCAGCAATAAATGAAGGGCGAACCACTTTTAGACGACTATAACCGGAAAAGGTCAGCTAAGAAATCACCAATAAATATGGGCCCAGAGCTACTGTTCACTTGCGAACAGTGCGATGCCGAAAGCGAACACCGGCGGAATTCGACCGTTCAGTCCTGCCGTCACATGTCTGGTTAAATTCAATCATTTACGCGCCTCAACGAGTTTGGCACAGCAGGTGCCATCACTTATAGCAGGAACCAACAGCGCAATTGTTGAGTATCCCATTTTGAAACTTGAGGAAGTCAGGAGCTCATATGTTTGACGGCAAAAATAATCGTCTTCTTGATAGTTTTTCATTCCGGCTGGCGTTGACGGCTGCAGTGTTCGCAGCGTGGTCTGGCGCGGGATACATATTGCTTTCTCTGGCATAAACGCTGGTGTGATCGCCACTAGCAGACCGCGGCGAAAGCATGCATTGAAATTTGTTGCGCGCCGGGATTTCACATTAAATTCAACGTCCGGACACCGTTGCCAGACGATTCGGACGTCGGCATTGAAATGATTCTGAGTTAACGGCTAAATGATCGATGCCGCCAACTGATTTCATAGTGCGGGAATCCGGCCGCGAAGTTTTAAGCCGTTGAGGGCGCCGGTGCAACGTTAGAGTTAAAGGCAGGATGTCGCGCAGTGTCCGGTCTAATAACTTTCACGCGACGATTGCACGGGCGCCCACAACACAAGCAATCTCCAGCACAGTTCTCCCGCGATCCAGACCTAAACCGCTCTGAGTTATTCCAAAACATTCATTTTATGTTTAAGAGAAGTTTTTTACGCCACGTGGGCCCGGGCAAAACCCTTGGTCCGGGGAACGTACTCGCGGTCTGGAGAAACAACCTCCGCGCTTGATGAGGCCAGGCGCTGCATGGCTAATGATTTTGCCGTTATCACATCCTGTAGGGCGCAAGCCAGAAGAGCCGCACACTCGCGCAGCCCATAGCCTTCCAGCACGGCCATAACGAACACAAATCTTTCAAACGGCTCCCATGAAGCCACAATAGCGGCAATGCTCTCAACGTCATTCCACTGCGCTTCTACCGCTTCCGGGATCGCGCCATGCCGTGTAGGCGCGGGCGCAATGGCTTTGATAGCACTCTGAATTATGGCGCGTTTGCTCCACGCGCGCGCCCATTGCCGGAAAACCGGGTTGCCGTTGATGCTATTTTCCAGGCCAGCCACAAAGCACTGTTCGGCTTTGGCGTGGTCCGCAGTCAGCAAGAAGGCAAGACGGTGCAGCCCGACCATATCTTCAGTGAAAATTTCTTGAAAGTCTTTGCAGCTGGCGTATTCGGTGGCCCGTTCAATGGTTTTCTGTTTGTTTCTACTGCGGAACATCTAAAAACTCCCTCATCCTGGTCAACGCACGTATAAAAGGTGCAGAACGGTTTCAATCCGGGCCCGCTTAATTATCTGACGTTTAGAGTTGCCAGATATTTTGCCGGGTGCAATAAATTTTTGAGAGCTGCACAAAAAAGTGGTTGGCGCTTCTCCTATGGCGGCCTACTGTAGGAATGGTGGCGATAACATCTCGTCCGTTTCATCGAATCGGTTAGAACCATCATAAAAAGTAAGCTGCTCTGGACGGAGCTGCTGAATTAACAGTGCGATGGAAGTTGCACTCTGGTGACCACGGCTCGGCAGGTGCTACATTCTTTCTCAACGAGCGAGCATGATCGTTGTGTGTTGCTCGATTGGATTTTCCAAAATAGTAAAGCCCTATGATGAAAAAAATCTTTGCCATCATGCTATTGGCAGGCGGTGCGGCATTGGCGATGCACAGCCTGGCCGATGAACCGGCCATCACACAGGATGAATTAGTGCGGCGCACGCAGGAACTGCTCAATGCCGTTGTGCCGGGCAACCAGGAGCCTTTCAAGAAATATTTTGCCGATGATGCAATGTTTTTTGACGAAAAAGGTCACGATATGGCCAAGGCTGCGTTGGTGAAGGATATCCAGCCGTTGCCGAAAGGCTACTCTGGCACGATCAAGCTGGTGCGGCCAAAAAGCCATATTGAAGGCGATGTGGCAATCCTAAGTTATGACCTGGATGAGACCGAGACAATCTTTGGGCAGAACCTGACCGCCCGCTACCACGAGACCGATACCTGGATGCGTCGCGGCGGGAAGTGGCAGATCGTCGCAGGACAGGTGCTGCGTTATTACGAAGATCCCGCAGTGGGCAAGGCTGATACCAGCAAGTTTAAAGATTATGTCGGAACGTACAAGCTGGGCCCGGAGCGGACGATGACGATCTCCGCGGAAGACGGCCATCTTTATGAGACACGCAGCGGACGTCCAAGGGAAGAACTTATTCCGGAAGCCAGCGACATTTTCTTTCGCAAAGGTGTGGAAGGCCGGACATTGTTTGGCTTGGGCGATGGCGGCAAGGTGACGACGCTCATTGATCGAAGGAACAATGAAGACGTGGTGTGGATCAAAGCGAATTAGGCGGTCCTAACGGTGTCCGCCTATCAGCTTTTCATCTTAGTCTTGAAATTGTGTCAGACGGCACACACCGTGTTTTCGGCAGCACGCACTGCATTTCTCCAAAATGCAGTTAACTCGCGCAGAATCAAGCAATTCACGAATGGCTGCCTCCGTGCCATAGAGAAGAGTGCTGCCCGAGGGCGGCGGAGGTGAAACAAACATGGCAGACCTGAAATCTTTCAATGCAACTCCAGTCAATAGCAGTTCAACCAGGCGGGCACGGATGATTGGCGGCGCAATGACCGCGGCGGCAACCGCGGTGCTGGCGCTGATGGTAGTGCTCGATTTTAACGGCTGTTCCAAGGCCGGCAACAAGAACGCGCAAGCAAGCCCTTCCAACCAGAACGTATCCGGTCCAAATACGACAAGCCCAATTGCGGCGACAAGCCAGCCGGTGGAGCAGCTGGAAAAGAAAGTTGAAGCGGTGATCGAGAAAAAGAAAGCCGTCAAGCGCGCATCAACCGCAACCTACAAGAACAGCACTTACGGGATTTCATTCCGCTATCCCAAAACCTATACCATGCTGACGCCGGACGCGGACACTAAGGATTCAGCATGGCCTGATCCAGTGGCGATGAACTTTGCCGAGCCGGGCGGTGAGATTCTGATTACGCTGGTGCTGCCGGGAACGCGCGCTTCATCCTACTTTAAGACGAGCGTGAACAAAGGCCTGACGGCGGAGCAGTGCAGCAAATTTGCTACTGTGCCGGAACCGACTGAAGCCGCGGTCAATCCTCCTGTTGACGGAACGGAAGTTCCAAGCAATCCTCCGGTCGATGCCGATGATGACTCTATTGTGCCGGTGAAAACGAATGTCCTGGGAGTTGAATTTGCGAAGGCCGAGAGCGTTACCGGCCAAAGCGAAGCGCGTTACTACCACCACTTTGAAAATGGCGCGTGCTATGAGTTTGCGCTGGGTGTGGAAGATGCTCCGGGAACCACGAAGCCGGTGGACCATTTGCAGGTCTTCGACAAACTGGAACGGATCATGACCACGGTGAAGATCAAGTCTGAACCAGTTCCGGTGGTGGCGACCAGCGAGCCTACAACGCCGACGGCGCCGGCAAGCAATCCTCAGCAGTAAAGGGAGGAGTAAGTGCTAAGAAATCGCGGTGACACGCGGCCAGGTTCTCAAAAAGAGCCTGGCTTTTTTGTTGGCCGCGAATTGCGCGACTAAACAAGAATTTAAAGGATAACCGACGAGGCCAGAGAGGAAAGGGAAGGCGCGACCAGTCATTTGAACCTCTGCATTCATCTGTGGCAAATCTGCACCAGTGAGCCTTGCCGCAAGCGCACGATGGGCGCGAAGAAAGTCAGTGCAAGGATTTCCTTAAACTCAGATGAGCTGCTGTACTCGCTATCGGAATCAAGAATCAAGCGATCTTGCGCCGTACCACTGTCCGGCGTTTGGTTTTAGGGCGAGACTTCTCCGAGACAACAGTATCGACTACGGCACCAGGAACAAGACGCTTGATGCGCCGCTTGGTTGAAGTAGCAGTGCCGTCGAGAGTCTCAGGGGTGTCACCAAATAAGGCGCTCATATACGCGACTCGGCATTCATCTGAGCAGAAATGGACAGCGAGCGATTCCACGGCGCGAGGACGATCCCAGGAGCTGGCGATAGAGACTTCACGGCGGGCGGATGTGACGCCGATGTTCTCAGCGGCAAAACCGAGAATCCAGACCTCTCCGTCCCCTTTTAAACGCCCGCAGCTCTCACATTGAAATCGAATCATGATGCACCTCAAAATCTTTAGATGGGCAGAGCGAAGGCTGGTTTGCTTCCAAAAGCAGCGGCAACTTGGGAATATCATCATTAGAAGAGCATTTCGCCGCAGATTTGCAGATGCGGAGATGGAAAAATTCTTGAGCAGCTGCGCGCCGATATGCTTCCGCGAGAGCTACTGATCTGACGAACAATTACTGGATGCTGGAGCAGCCATCGCAGATCATCGCAAAAAGGATGGCCAGTACGGCGGAGAGCAGTACCGTCCAGCCAATACTGTGTGCCCAGGTGCGCAGCATTGGAACAAGACTCTTTTGGATTTGATTGTGATCTGCCTGCGATGTGGTGTTCATGGCTGTCTACCTCCTTGCGGTGCATCGCTCTGTATAAAAGCAGGAAGGCAGCCAAAGAATAACTGTTGAATCCAAGAGGGTTAGCTTCGACTTGATAGACACCATCTGTGGCTATGCTTGGACACTGTGGCTGTGCGAACACAGCGCTACGGGATGCCGTGCGGCGGAAGGGATTGTTAAACTGGCGCAGATTTGGGCAGCAGTGGATCCGGCACAATGACGGTCTTTTCAGCGCAGAAGCCGGATTTTCTTCTGCGTTACCGGCGGATTGTGCATGTGAGGTGCTTGAAGAAAAAATCCTGGTGGCGAGGTGAGAATCAAAGAGGCTTTGAAAGATAAGTTTTGAGAAATAATTGGGAATTGGCCAATAAAATATGGGTGCTTGTCGTGTTATCGCCAATGAGACCGTTTAGTCAGGGCATCTGCGGCAAGCTCTTCGCTGCTATTCGTGTGGCTCCGGTTGCGCGCACTCGTTTCGCGCTGATACCTTATTCTTTTAGTCCTTTCACCCTCCCTGAGGAACAAAAGTGCCCAAAATTCAGCGTGCAATCTTAAGTGTTACCGACAAAACTGGCTTGGTGGAGTTTGCCCAAAAATTGGCCGCTCTGAAAGTGGAATTGGTCTCCACCGGAGGCACGGCCAAGCTGCTGCGTGAGGCCGGCATTACGGTAAAAGACATCTCTGAGCTCACCGGCTTTCCTGAGATGATGGACGGCCGAGTTAAGACGCTTCATCCCAAAGTTCACGGCGGAATTCTGCATATCCGCGGGAATGCCGGGCACGTAGCGGCAGCCAAAGAACACGGTATCGAGCCGATCGATATGGTGGTGGTCAACCTCTACGCTTTTGAAAAGACTGCGTCCAAACCGGGCGTGCATTTTGATGAGGTGATTGAGAACATCGACATCGGCGGTCCTTCAATGGTGCGGTCGGCGGCCAAGAATTTTCGTGACGTGGCGATCGTTACTTCTCCTTCTGACTATGCAGCCATCGCGCAAGAAATGGCCAGCTCCGGTGGTGAACTCGGGCTGACGACGCGCTGGCGTCTCGCGCAAAAAGCTTTTGCCACCACTGCGGCTTATGACAGTGCGATTGCTGCCACACTCGCGGCCACTTCTCTGAGCGAAAACGCTAGAAACTTTCAGCTTCCGCAGAGTTCCGGCGCGAGCCCCAGCGATGACTTTCCTGCATTTCTGCGCTTTGGGCTAAACAAAGCTATGGACCTGCGCTACGGAGAGAATCCGCACCAGCGCGCCGCTATGTATTCTGACGGCTCTGGCGCAGGCGTAGCGAATGGCAAACAGCTTCAAGGCAAAGAACTCTCTTTCAATAACATTGTGGATCTGCAAGCCGCTTGGGACTTGGCCCAGGAGTTTGAAGAAACTGCATGCGCCATCATCAAACACACAAATCCTTCAGGCTGCTCCACGGGCAAGACGCTGGTTGAGGCTTACATGCGCGCCAAGGAAACTGATCCCATTTCTGCATTTGGCGGCGTCATTGGGGTGAATCGCATCATAGATGGCGCTGCCGCAGAAGAGATGGCCAAGCTTTTCGTTGAGGCCATCGCCGCGCCGGGGTATTCACCGGAAGCCAAAGAGAAATTCTCCGCCAAAAAGAACTTGCGCTTGGTCGAGGTAAAGCCAAGCACGCAAAGATTTGCCATGAAGCAGGTCTCCGGCGGCATGTTGGTGCAGGATGCCGACGTTCGTCCCTTAGCCTCGGCCGACCTCAAGATCGCTACCACGCGGCAGCCCACCCCGGAAGAAATGCGAGCGCTGCTATTTGCCTGGAAAGTCTGCAAACACGTGAAATCTAATGCCATTGTCTACGCCCGGGAAGGCCAGACGGTGGGGGTGGGGGCAGGACAGATGTCCCGCGTGGACTCCTGCAAGATTGGCGCTATGAAAGCGATCTTACCTTTGCAGGGCACGGTGGCAGCCTCAGACGCGTTTTTCCCATTTCCAGACGGCGTAGAAGAAATTGCCAAAGCCGGGGCCACGGCCATCATCCAGCCTGGCGGATCCATGCGCGACCAGGAAGTTATTGATGCCGCTAACCGCCTGGGGCTGGCCATGGTGCTCACAGGTGTGCGCCACTTCCGTCACTAGTCAAGAATTGTAATCTGGTGCGGAAAGGGCTGTACTAAGGTCTAGAATTAGATGAGGTGAATGGCCGCCACCGAAAATGGCGCTTGTGCATCTAACAAGAAGGTATTCGGTTCGCTCTATGACTTTCATAAAAACTCGCATTGTTCTCCCCGGGCTGTTTCTGCTTATAACCCCAAGTCTGCTTGCGCAACAGAGCGCGCCAAAGTCCCAGACGCCTGCAAAAACTGCGCCATCGAAAAAAGACGCCGTTCCGGCGCAGCAAGCCCCGGCTGCCACCACGCCTGACCAGCCCAAAGCGAACACGAAGCCTGACCAGGCCGCCGCTTATTATCATTTCTCATTGGCGCACATGTATGAAGAAATGATGGCGATGTACGGGCGCTCCGAATACGCCAACAAGGCCATTGAAGAATACCGGCTGGCCATTGAGAACGATCCTTCCTCAGAATATTTAAACGCTTCGCTGGCGGAGTTGTACGCCAAGACCGGACGCATCCGTGACGCCGTGCTGGAAGCCCAGGACATTATCAAGCGCGAACCCAGCAATCTGGAGGCGCACAAGCTGCTGGGACGAATTTATCTGCGCTCCCTCGGGGATCTGCAGCCGGGAACACAATCGCGTGAAGTTCTTAGCCTCGCCATTGAGCAATATGAGGCCATCACTAAAATCGAGCCCAAGAACGCGGACAACCACCTCTTGTTGGGTCGGCTTTATTTTCTGAACAAAGATGCGGCCAAAGCGGAAACGGAATTCAAGTCCGCGCTCAGTCTTGATCCTGGTTCAGAAGAAGCCATCACCAATCTTGCCTATCTTTATAACGATGAAGGCGCAAACAACAAAGCCGCGGACCTATTAAAGACCGTGCCTGAAGGCCAGCGTTCAGCCAAGATTTATTCTGCTCTTGGAACCACATACGAGCAGCAAAAAGATTACAAGAATGCCATCGCTTCCTTCCGGCAAGCGCTGGCCATGGACAAGGAAAATCTGGACGCGATGCGCGGCCTGGCCCAGAACCTGTCGAATGACAACCAGATTGACGCCGCGCTTGATGAATATCGCACCATCCAGGATGCTGACCCGCAGGACGCCACGGCGGCGCTGCGCGTGGCAGAGATTTACCGTCGGCAGGGCAAATTTGATTTAGCGATGGAGAATCTAAAGAAGGCGAGCGAGCTGGTGCAGGACTCGCTGGAAATTCCTTACAACGAAGCGCTGATTCTGGAAGCGCAAGGCAAGTATGAAGATGCCGCCACAGTCCTGCAAAAGCTGGTAGCGCATCCTCTTCCCGCAAATGCGCCCGCCGGGGACAAGAGCAATCGTGCGCTGTTCCTGGAACGGCTCGGAAATGTCTACCGCGAAGCTGGCCGTCCTTTGCTGTCCCTCGAAACCTTCCGCAAGATTATTGACCTTGGTGGGGACGAAGCGGCGCGCGGTTATCAGGACGTAATCGATTCCTATCGCGACCAGAAGCAGTGGAGTGAAGCAACAAAGACGGCGCAGGAAGCCGTGAAGAAGCTTCCGAACGATAAAGGCCTTAAGTTGACGCTGGCAGAGCAGATGGCCGATAACGGCAAAGGCGATGAGGGCGTGCAACTGGCTAAGTCCGTGCTCAAAGGCGGGCCGGATGATCGTGACTCCTACATCATGCTCTCGCAGATTTACATGCGGCTAAAGCGCTGGAAAGAATCGGAGGAAGCGATAGCGCAGGCGGAAAAGCTGGCGACCCGTCCGGAAGAAAAGGAATACATCCGTTTCCTGCAAGGCTCCATCTACGAGCGGCAAAAGAAGTATGACCAGGCTGAGCAGGCGTTCCGCCAAGTACTGCAAGAGAACCCGAGCAACAGCATGGCGCTGAATTATCTGGGCTACATGCTGGCTGACCGCAATAGCCATTTGGAAGAAGCGCTCACTCTGATTAAGAAAGCGCTCGACCTGGATCCGCAGAACAGCGCGTATCTTGATTCGCTCGGCTGGACCTATTTCCGGCTTGGCAATTATGACCAGGCAGAAGAGAATCTGCGCCGCGCCGCCGATAAGACTCCAAACGATCCCACTGTTCAAGACCATTTGGGCGAACTGTATGCGCGCACCAATCGCTTCAAGCTAGCGGCTGCCCACTGGGAACGGGCGCTGGATGAATGGAGCAAATCAGTCCCGGCCGATGTTGACCAGCAGGACGTAGCCCGAGTTACCAAGAAGCTGGAAAGCACAAAGGTAAAGCTGGCCCAGCAGACTCAGAAACAATAGAGAAGAGTTTCACACACCAACAATCAGCCCCTACGCTGTTTCAATTTTGAAATGGTTTAGGGGCTGATTGCTGTCTAATTCATATTTGTTGCCGATAATTATTTGCCGGGTGCGAAGGCTTTAACCCAGCAAGAAAATGCCTGACGCTTGTGTTTATCGCGTTTATCTATCTAATTTGAATTCTCACCTTTTCCTGACTCCTCTCGGTGCCTCTGGGTTTCTGCGGTGGGTTTTTCCGGCGATTTTCCTCATTCGCTCCGTAACGCGATCAGCGGATCGACCTTTGTCACGCGACGCGCAGGCACATAACTGGCTGCAAAACCAACAGCCAGAAACGTAAGAGCAACTCCAATGAAGGTCAGCGGATCGCTCGCGGTGGTTTCAAACAGCAGTGTCTTCAATACCCGGGAGAAAATGAGCGCAGCCACTATTCCCACGCCCAGGCCAGCAGCAATTACACTCATACCCCGCGCCAACACCATGCGCAGCATTGCATGGCTTTGCGCACCCAGGGCCATACGGATTCCGATTTCCCGCGTGCGCTGGCTGACCATGAGCGCCGTTACGCCGCTCAACCCTGTCGCAGCGATCGCCAGCGCCAAACCGGCAAACAGTGCCAGCAGCAGCGCGGTAAGGCGGCTTTGTACCAGAGTGTCGCCGCGCAATTCCTGTAGCGTCTCAATCCCATTGACGGGCTGTTCCGGGTCCACGGACAATACGGCTTCACGCACCTGCCGCGCATAGTTCATTGGATTGCCTGCGGTCTTCACCAGCAAAGTGCCGCCCATGGGAGTCTGCGCAAAAGAGACGTAGGCTGTGTCCTTGGTTTCCTGGTCCAAGCCGTAGAACTTCACGTTGCCCACAACCCCTACGATCTTTACCCAGGATTTTCCGTTGTCGGTGGAAATGCGTTTGTTAAGAGGATCTTCATTGGGGAAAAAGTGTTGCGCGAACGACCGGCTGATGATCGCGACTTCGGGCGAATCGGCGTTGTCATGCGGCGTAAAGAAACGGCCGCTGATCAGCGGAATACCCAGCAACTGCATGCTGCCGGGGGAAACAAATTCGACATCGGTGCTGGGCAGCGCTTCGCGTTCGTTCACCACTCGGCCCTCAACTATGAATGTTGTGTTCATTGGCATGGCCGGCGCAAGCGGCGCTCCATTGTTTACGCCCACCGCCAGAATTCCCGGCGTTCCTTCCAGCTTGCGCATTACGCGATCAAAAAAGTTCAGCGTGGCGGCATTGCTGTTGTACTTGCTGAAACTGAGCGGGACATTCGCCGTCAAAACGTTTTCCGGATTGTAGCCAGCATTGACCTGTTGCAATTTGATAAAACTCCGGACCATCAGGCTTGCGGCAATCAGCAGCACAAAGCTCAACGCTACTTGTCCAGCCACCAGGACATTGCGCAGCCGCACGCCGCTGGCTTTTACCGTCGCGTTGGCGCTCCCTTCTTTGAGTGATGTCACCAGGTTCAGCCGCTGTGAAAGCGCCGGGATCGAGCCAAAGATCAATCCGGTCAGAACGGAAATGCCCAGTGTGAACAGTAACACTTCCATGCTGATGCGAACTTCAGCTGCGCGTGTGGTGAAGCGGCCAACAAATCGCACCAGTAATTCCACGCAACCCGCAGCCAGCAGCAATCCCAGCGCTCCACCAGCCACGCTAAGCAGCGTACTCTCTGTCAACAGTTGGCGAATGAGTCGGCCACGATTCGCGCCCAGTGCGGCACGCACGGCCATCTCCTGCTCGCGACGCATAATGCGAGCCAGGGCCAGATTGGCCACGTTAGCATAGGCAATCAGCAGCACCAAACCTGCGGTGGCAAGCAGCACCAGCAACATGGGACGCACTTGTTTGGTCAACTGATTTTGCAAGCCATCCATGGCGGCTGACAAGCCGCGGGAAGCCGGATAGTCGGCGGGATATTGTTGCTGCAGCCGCGAAGCTACCAGCTCAAGATCGGTGTTACCGGAGCGAACGTCCCTTTCCGGCTTAAGCCGCCCAAAAGCCCGCAACATGCGAACATTGCGGCTACTGATGGTATTGGGCGACGACCGAAACGGGCACGCGACTGTTGTCATGTAAACATCATTTTCCCGGGGATATTGGGGCACCGGCGGTAGCACGCCCACAACGGTATGAACCTTGTCGTTCATCCGGAAATGCCGCCCGATCACACTGGGGGCGCCGCCGTACCGTGTTTTCCAATAGGGGTAGCTGAGCACCAGTACCGCGTCAGCGCCCGGCGTGTCGTCTGCGGATGTAAAAAAGCGGCCGAGATATGGTTTGATTCCCAGCAGATCGAAAAAATGAGCAGAGACCACCCCGGTGCGTACTTCGTCTGGATCCTTCCCATCCAGCAGGATGAACGACATCTGGTGGTACTCCTCAATCTGTGCCAGAGATTTCGCCTGCTCGCGATAGTCATTTAGCCCCTTGACGGAGAAACCAACGTTCATCGCGTTCGCTTTGGGAAATTCCTGGTGCAGGACGACCAGTTCTTTACCTTGGGCGTAAGGCAGCGGCTTCAGCAACACGCCATAGACGACGCTGAAGAGAGCTGTGTTCGCGCCAATGCCCAGGGCCAGCGCCACTAACGCGACCAGCGTGAAGCCGGGATTCTTGCGCAGCATGCGAAAGCCGTAACGAAGGTCTTGAAAGAAAGTATTCATGATCGCTTCTCCAAAGGATTGCGGGCGTTCCCATGCTATTGGAACTTGCCTGAACTCCGGTGTCTTGTACCAATGCAAGCTGTATTGTTATTTGGATCGGTCCGCGTGCAAAGATAGAGAGCCGGAAAAAAGCTGACTGAAGTGCATTTTTCAAGCCGGAAGCTATGCGCGGCTAAAGCTCAGATAGCAAGTGATTTAGTCGCAGTAAACATAAGTGGCCGCCATATCTGGTGTTCGCTAACGAGCAACACTGCTCGAAAATGAACACCCGGTTTTCGCTGAAACGGTTTCATTCTTGCTCAGTCCAATAGACGAAAGAGGTTGATGTCCACTTCGCTCAAAATCGGGCAGTTTTTCGGCAATGTCTCAGAGAGATGGGCCGCAGATGCCGTTGTGGTAAATCGCCTGGTACACACTCACGCCCGCGTCCTCCCGAGCCACGCTCACCAGGCAGGGTTCGTATCTCTGATGCTGGAAGGCGAATATCGCGAAACGGCTGGTCTCACGCAGTTCAGCTATCAGCCTTTCTCCTGCACTTACCATCCGCCGGGCATGGATCATCGCGATGAAGTAGGGCCAGCCGGAGTTACGATGCTCACGCTTGAGTTTAAACCCGAATTGTTTGACTCTATGGACTGTGCAGCGGTGAATCTGCGCCCGATCATCGATGTTTCCGGCAGACGTCCGGCTTGGGAACTGATGGATCTTTATCATCGGGTCTCTTCCTCTCGGGCGAACGATCTTGATATCGAATCGCGCGCGGTGGACGTGGCTTTTTCCATCGTGAAATTCTCCGCTCGCACGCCACGAGACTTGCGCTCATTGCGGCGCGCGCGTGAGTACGTGCACGCGCATTTCGCGGAGAATCTCACGCTGGCGCAGGTGGCTCGCGCTGCCGGAGTGCATCCTGTTTATCTTGGACAGATCTTCCGCCAGGAATTTGCCGAAACATTGGGCGAGTATTTAAACCGCATCCGCGTGCGCGCTGCAGCCGGGATGCTGGCAAACTCCGAACTTCCCCTCAGCGCTCTTGCGGTCGATCTGGGCTTCTACGATCAGAGCCACTTCACCAGGGTCTTTCGTCAGTTTACCGGCGCTACGCCGGGTACGTTCCGCGCCGAATACGCGCAAAGCAAAAGGGCTGTTGCGGTTCAACATTAATGTCCAGAAACTAACACGTTCAGGCACTTTTTCGCTTTCTGGTCTGCAACTCCACTTTGCCTTCCACTTGCCGCAGGGTAAAGCTCTTGGCGCAGCTGGCGCATAGCCAGAAATTTTCAATTGCTTT
Organism: Terriglobia bacterium; assembly: GCA_963831465.1. Lineage (GTDB taxonomy): Bacteria > Acidobacteriota > Terriglobia > Terriglobales > Acidobacteriaceae > Angelobacter. The sequence goes on from CAWHQH010000043.1 coordinate 155,385, forward strand.
GTGCTTTTCTTGATAGTTTTTGGTGTGAAATCCAAAAAATCTGCCGCCATCGAGTCGCATGAGTGTTTTGGCGCACTGCGGGTTGGCGCACTTCGAGATCATTGAGTCAGTGGCAACTGCTTAATTTTAGACGCTAGTCGGCGATGCAGTGTCGCCCATAATCGCAAGCTCCCGAATTCCACTCCGCCCATGGTTGCCCACTGATTGCAGATTTAAATCCGCGATATCAGGTATTCACAAGCAACTCGGCTGGGTGATGTCGAAAGCTCACCTTTGCAAGGGAAAAATTACGAGTCTCTGCTCTCCAGAGTTCGCTTAGTTGTTTGCTTTCAACCAGCGGTGTGGCAATCCGCTTGCCTTGTTCCATATGGAATATGAACGACATTCATTTCATTGGAGGAAATATTTTGCCACCACAAGGATTACAAAGATCCAAGAAGCCCGGCCCGGTTCCTTTTCTCAGCGGAGAAATGGTCCCGGTTTCCGGTATATGGCGGCCAGACCATTCACGTTGTCCTAATACCGGAGATATCTGGCTGCGCAAACAAACACCTTTCCCGCCCTGTTCCGGCTGTGGTTCCTCGGCTGGGTTCGCCCTTATCGAGGAGATCCTGCATATTTCGGAAGACCCTGATTTTCAGTAGGGTTCGGGGATCGATGGTCCCAGTGTAGTTCCTATTCGCCTCCGGCTATAATGCCTGCGACCGCCAGGAGGCGAAATGAAACGGGGTATTGCGCTCACACTTGCAGGCATCTTGTTGTTCACCCTTTCCACACCTTGCTTTGCTGATTTTCAATACACAGAAACTACCAAGATCACCGGAGGCGCAGCCGCAGGCGCCATGAAGTTTGCCGGCGTCTTCAGCAAAGACGCGCGCCAGGCGACGCAGGGCACCACTTCCACCATTAGTTTTAAAGGCAACAAAATGCGACGGGAAGACAGCCTTGGCCAGGTTGAGATCATTGATCTTGACGCCCGCCAGATCACGCACATCGATACCAAAAAGAAAACTTATTCCACCATGACCTTTGACGAGATGAAGGCGCGCATGGAAGAAGCCCGCAAAAAGGCAGAGGCGGAGCAGGCCAAGCGCAACAAAGAACAGCCCAGCCAGGTGAAAATCACTCCTAAAGTCACCATTACTCCGGGCACGGGCTCCAAAAAGATACTCGACTACACCGCCAAAGAAACCAAGATGCGCGTCGATATGGAGATGACCTCCGACGATCCGAAGGCCAAGGGCCAGACCGCGAACATGTTTGTTGATTCAGATTCCTACATTGCGCCAGTAAAGGGCTATGACGAAGTAAAGCACTTCTACCAGCGCATGGCCAAGGAACTGGACTGGCTTCCGGGGACAATGATGGGCGGCAACCCCCAAATCACGCCTGCGATGGTCGAATATCGCAAAAGCGCTACGGCGCTGAACGGCATGCCCTTGTTTTCACTGGTCAGCGTGGGGATGGCTGGCCAGGAAGGCGCGCCCCAGCAAACTTCTCATGACGATCAAAAATCCAGCGGCAATCCGATTACCGGCGGCATCGGCGGCCTCTTTGGCAAGAAAAAGAAAAAAGACGACACCGCACAGGACGACAGCTCAAAACCCAGCGGCGCTCCTGGCTCCATGATCGATACGACTACGGAAGTGACATCGGTTTCCAGCAACGCCGTTGATGCCAACTTGTTCAAGGTACCCGACGGCTATAAACAGGTTGAAGCCAAGAATATGCAGTAACATTCAGAGATAAGTGATCCTAAGAACCAGATTCAAGCGGCGGATTATCGCGGAGTTTCTGCCGCCTGTACGTGGGCGAAAAGAGCAAAGGGTGATCACCCTGTGCGATGGTATGCCCTCTATTCCACGCAAGCAGCCGCTGATGGAGTTTCTCGCCGGCAAAGGTTATTGGGTTTTCTACCCCCGATATTGGGGAGCGTGGGAGAGTGGCGGAGAGTTTCTGGAGCGCTCGCCGCACCTGGATATCCTGGATGTCATTGACGCTCTACCGAAAGGTTTTCGCGAGCTGGCATTCGGCAAGCGATTTGCGTTGAAGCCGGATGGGATCTTTGTGATCGGTGGAAGCTTTGGCGGAGCGGCGGCCATTCTCTCGTCATTGGATCGGCGCGTGGACCGAGTCATCGCCAATTGTCCTGTCGTTGACTGGGCGATTCTTCCTGAAGCAGAAAAGGCTGAGACCTCAAATCCCAGCTATGCCGCGTATATTCGCGAGGCGTTTGGGCATGGATACCGGCTCTCTGATCGCAATTGGCGCAAGCTGCGCACGGGGAAGTTCTACAATCCGGCGTACCACGCTGGGGAAATCGATCCTACCAAGATCATGATGTTTCATGCCAAGGACGATCCCAATGTGCCGTACAAATCAGTCAGAGACTTCGCCAAGCGCACGGGAGTGAAGCTGAATACGTTGCAGCGGGGCGGGCATGTGAGTACGGATTGGGTGGTGCGGAAGTATTGGAGGAGGATCGAGCAGTTTTTTGCGACATGATGCCTTCTTGCCGCAGATTTCGCAGATGGGCGCAGATCAAATCACATCGAGCGGGTAGGGACCGGTTATCCGACTGGGTTAATCCCGATTACCCGGGATTTTGAGAAAGTAATGCATCAGTATGGGGGTAATCCATTCCACACAGCCGGAGGCGCCTGTGCCACATGAGCTTCCCCGCGATTACTTGCCTTCAATCGCGTCCCACACCTTTTTGGTGTCCACATTCTGGGTGTACTTCACGATTTTTCCGTCCTCAAAATTCCATATATGGGCAAAAACCGCGTCCATCACTCCCCCTGATTTCTTGTAAGTTCCGAGATATCTGCCAGTTACAATGATCGTGTCTCCTGCGTCATAAAATTTTTCAACTTCCGCACGGTAGCCCTCCCACTCGGTGGCCAGGCGCGCAAACACGTTTTTCCCGACCTCTTCCATGCTGTGGTACGTCCCGGCGTAGGGGAAGCCCGCTGCTTCCGTCCATTCAAAGCGCGGCGCCAGAGCGGATTGAAGGTTTTTTGCGATCTGCTCCGCATCGCCTTTGTAAATTCCTTGGATTGTTTGCAGGTTCGTCGTCATTTGCCACCTCTCTGTATCCTGTTGAGCCTTAAGCAGGTACATGCGATTTCTGAGAAAAAACCTAGGAATTCTAATCTTTTTCTTAGACAATTTGTAACGGTAGGTCCATTTCGGGAACAACTATTACAACACATTGAACTTGCCGGAGCGCATTGCAAGGGCCCGGAGGAGGATCCCATGTACGATGCCATCATCGTTGGCGCGCGCTGCGCCGGAGCACCCACGGCCCTTTTGCTGGCGCGCAAGGGGTACAAAGTCCTGCTTGTCGATCGCGGGACATTTCCCAGCGATATGCCATTCTCCAATCATTACGTCCACCAGACCGGCTCTGCGCGTCTGAAGCGCTGGGGATTGCTGGATACGCTGAAGGCTTCAAATTGCCCGCCCATTTTGACCAACCATTTTGATTACGGCGCATTCTCCCTTACAGGCTCTCCGGTTCCTGCCGAAGGCGGAGTTACTGAGGCCTTCGCGCCACGCCGCATTAAGCTTGATCCCATATTGGTCGATGCCGCCGTGAGATCGGGCGCGGAACTGCGCGAAGGCTTTTCTGTTAAGGAAGTGCTTTTTGAAGATGGCAAGGTAGCAGGCATTCGCGGCCATGAAAAAAATGGCTCCATGGTTACGGAAAAAGCGCGCATCACCGTTGGCGCAGACGGCATGTTCAGCGTGGTTGCCAAGGCCGTTGAAGCGCCGGAATACAAAACGGGGCCCGCGCTGGAAGGCTCGTGGTATGCGTACTACAGTGGCGTGCCAATGGTGGGCTGGCACCTGTGGCTGCGTCCCGGCAACGTGATTTTTGCTTACAACACCAATGACAATCTTTCACTGATCGGCGTAGCGTTCGCCGCGCGCGATCTGCCAACAGTTCGCGCGAACGTGGAAAAGCACCACAGCGCCGTGATCGCGCAGCACGCGCCGGAGTTGTGGGAACGCATGCAGGCGGGCAAGCGTGAATCGCGCTACGTGGGCGGCGCAATCCCTAGCCACGTCCGCAAACCTTATGGCCCCGGATGGGCATTGGTTGGCGATGCAGGCTATCAAAAAGATCCCTGCACAGCCTCCGGAATTACAGATGCATTTGGCAGCGCCGAGTGGCTGGCTGACGCCATTGACGCCGGCCTGAGCGGCCGGCAGCCCATGGAAGAAGCTCTGGCTGCTTATGAACAAACGCGCAATAACGCTGAGCTGCCGTACTTTGACTTAACTACGCAACTGGCGGCCTTGCAACCGCCTCCGCCGGAGGTGCAACAGCTTCTTGAAGCCCTGCGGGAAAATCCTGAGCAGCGCAGCCGTTTTTTTGGCACGCTTGCTCACACCGTGCCGGTGACTGAGTTCTTTTCGCCGGAAAACATGCAGGCAATATTCAGCAGGCAGAAGCAAGCTGTGATTTCCTGATCGGCATTGTTAGCTGCGCTTGTTAAATGAAATTTTGCAACGTTCTGGAGATTGGGTTCACAACTAGAAAACGCCCCAATCGTGGCGATTGCGGTTGAACTCTTCACGCTGTCAGCTCCTATATGAGTGAAGACTATTTTTCCTGAGATAGCGCCAACCGAAAGACCACTCAAACCATTCTTTATAAGGAGAACCATGGAGATCGGAATTTTTGGCGCAGGCATCGCGGGCTTAATGAGTGCAATTACTTTGCGCGCTCAAGGCCATAACTGCCGTATCTATGAGCGCATGCGCCAGGGTCATGAAACCGGTATGGGTTTCATTCTGATGCCGGATGGCATTAATTGTCTTCAAAGTTTTGGCGTGAATCTGGCGGGCAAAAACAGTGGCGCTCCGCTGCAACGTTATTTTTGCCGCAGCTCAAGCGGGCAAATACTTTATGAGCAGCCCTTGCCTGCCGGCACACGAAGTATCCGTCGCCAACAGTTGATTGACGCGCTAATGCGCGCATTGCCCGCGGGCGGTGCTCCCCGCTTTGATGCGGAACTCGCAGGCTTTGATTTTGACGCGGCAGGGAACGTAACGCAGGCGCGGCTGAATACCGGCAGGACGGTCCAGGCCAATTTGTATGTCAGTGCTGAAGGAATCCGTTCTCGCGCAAGGCAGGCCCTGTTCCCTGACTGGGCTGCTACCCAGGCGCAGGTGCTGGAAATCGTGGGAATGGTGCGGTGCAAGAGCACTGTGCGCTGGGCGAACAACAATTTCAATAAATTTTATGCTGTCAGCGGTGGCATTGCGCTGGGCACTCTGGCGGTGGACTCCGAGCAAATGATCTGGTACCTGCAATTTGATTCCCAGCGCTTTCCCCAGCCTCCAGAAGATGTCAGCAATTTCGCCGACAGGCGAAAGCATTTTGTTACTTCGCTGGTTGGACAGTGGGCGGACCCCATTCCTCACCTACTCAGCATCACAGATTTTTCTCGTACGCATCTTTGGCGTCCGCTGGATAGTGACCTGATTCCCGCCTTTTATCGCGGAAATCTGGTGCTGGTGGGCGACGCGGCGCATCCACTCTCACCGTTTACCAGCCAGGGTGTTTCTTCCGCGCTGGCAGATGCCGTGGCTCTGGCGGAAAATCTTCGCCCACCGAACGTGAAAACGCAATCTGATCTGGAACACGCATTGTCCCGCTATTCAAGGGAGCGGCGCGAGCAATGCGCACCCTATGTGGCTAAAGGCCGCGAGTTGACCCGCCATTTTCTTACGCCGGAAATCGGCAGCACCATTCTGTTGCCGATAGCAGAATCGGACCAGGCCGAACCAGCGTCGTTTTCAGACAACATTGTCCGGCTCGATCTTCTGCGCGAACGCGCCTTCAATATGCGGTGGGCGCAGCAGCCTGCCGACGTTATCCCACTTACGGCAGCTGATCCTGATTTCCCTGTATGTCCCGCAGTTCAGGAGCAGCTTGTGCGTTATGTGCGTGACGGCGTACTCAGTTATGGGCCGCCTGAGGGACTGCCGCAGTTTCGCGAATCCGTTGCTCGCTGGATGCAGGAAACGCGAGACATGCCTTGCACTCCTGAAGAGGTATTCGCGACGGACAGCGCCGCATCCGGCATGGCAGTCCTGGCCCGCGCCAGCCTTGCGCCCGGCGATGAAGTTCTTATTCCCGATCCAGTGGATTTTCTGCTGCACCACACCGTGCAGCGCGCAGGAGCCATACCTGTCCGCGTAAAAGTTGAGCCCGGAACCAGCGCGGAGGAATTCATCCGCGGCATGGAATCGCGCCTGACCAGCCGTACGCGCATGCTCTGGCTTTGCAATCCTCACAATCCGCTAGGCGTGGTGTATTCGCGTGAATGGCAGAAGCGCGTTGCCGAATGGGCCATCTCTCACCGGTTGCGGATTGTTTCTGACGAGATCTGGTCTGATATCGTTTACACGCCGCACAGACATGTGAGTCTGGCCTCGATCTCGCCGGAGATTGCTCGCAACACCGTGACGGTTTACGGCTTTTCCAAGAACTTCGCGTTGGCGGGGCTGCGCGTTGGCTGCTTGATCTGCCCTGATCCGGAGCGGAGAAAAGAAATTGTCGCCGCGTCAGACGCCGAAAGCACCGTCTACGGTGTTTCAGTGTTGTCACAAGTAGCGGTAGTGGCCGCGCTCAATGACGGCCGCGAGTGGCTCGCCCAATTTGTCCACCACCTGCAGGCCCAGCGCGACTACGTTATCAGCCGTCTGGCAACTTGGCCGGGTGTGACCGTGGAGCCGCCGCAAGGGACATACGTAATATTTCCTGATGTACGAAACCTCAGCGATGATTCCGAAATGCTGTGCCAGCAGCTGCGCGAGCAAGCCCGCGTTGCCCTTGTGCCCGGCGCTCCGCGATGGTTTGGCCCCAGCGCCAGCGGACATGTCCGCATATGCTTTGCTACTTCGCGGCGTATCCTGCGGGAAGCATTTGACCGACTGGAGCCTGTTGTGACGCAAATTGCAAACCACCGGCAGCTCTTGAGAGTCATTCACTAAACGCGCAACAGCCCAGCTCTATTCCGTGCGACTCTTCCCATCCGCGCCCGCTTCCTGAATGGAAACCGACTTCACGTTTACAAATTCGCGGATGCCGTGATAACTCAGTTCACGTCCATAGCCCGAATGCTTAACGCCGCCGAAAGGAATGCGCGGATCGGAAGCAACCATTCCGTTGATAAACGCCAGGCCTGACTCAATCTCATTGATGAACAGGTCTCGCTCTGCCGGATCGTTCGTCCAGGCACACGCGCCCAAGCCGAAGATAGAGTCATTGGCAATGTTAATCGCCTCACTCATATCGTTTGCACGATATAGAGAAGCCACCGGACCAAAGAGTTCGTCTTCGTAAGCTGGTGAGCCTTTGGGAATATCCGTGAGCACCGTTGGAGCGTAGAAATTTCCTTTGCGATCCAGGCGCTTTCCTCCAAGCAGGACGCGCGCCCCCATCTCAATTGTTTTTTCCACCTGCGCTTCCAGCCCCTTCAGTACGTCCTCGGTCGCTAGTGGGCCAACATCAGTGCCTGCATTCATGGGATCGCCAACTTTGAGTGATGCCATGCGCATCACAAATTTCTTTTCAAATTGCTCCGCAATTTGCTGGTGAACAATAAACCGCTTCGCGGCGATACAAGATTGGCCGTTGTTGATCACCCTGGCTTGCACAGCGGTCTCCACGGCTTTATCAAGATCGGCACTGGGCATCACAATGAAGGGATCGCTGCCGCCAAGCTCCAACACGCATTTCTTGATCTCTTTACCCGCAGCCGTGGCTACGCTGCTGCCCGCGCCAACACTGCCCGTAAGAGTAACGGCGGCAATGCGGCGGTCGGATATTACAGCGCTCACACGATCCGAGCCAATCAGCAACGTCTGAAAAGCTCCTTCAGGAAAGCCCGCGCGACGGAGAATATCTTCAATGGCAAGCGCGCACTGTGGCACGTTGGAAGCATGCTTCAACAATCCGACGTTGCCCGCCATAAGCGCTGGCGCGGCAAAGCGAAATACCTGCCAGAACGGGAAATTCCACGGCATTACCGCCAGCACAGGGCCAAGCGGCTGGTAACGCACAAAGCTACGGGAGGCATTAGTCTTGGCGTCTTCATCGGCCATAAAGCGTTCCGCATTTTCGGCGTAGTAGCGGCAGCCAAAAGCAGATTTCTCAGCTTCCTGTACAGCAGACTTCAATGTCTTGCCCATCTCCTGGGTCATCATTCGCCCAAAACTGTCTTTTTCTTTTTCCAGGATTTCCGCGGCGCGGAGCATCATCGTTGCGCGCTGGGCAAATGAAATTTTGCGATACTCTCGGAACGTTGCGGCGGCAAGCGCAATCTTTTTTTCGACCACATCGTCTGAGTGCTGCTCGAATTCCCGCAGCAATTCACCGGTCAGCGGGCTTACGCTGGAGACGGTCCGGCGCGGCAGCTCAACTACTTTTCGGGTACTCATGGCATCTCCCCTTGTGAGTTATGTCATTTTGGATGCCGCCCGAGCATTGAACGCTTCCATGTGATGGACTCTTTCAGCGACGTATGTGAGCGCCCAATAAGGAAACGGAAGAGTGACAACCAGTCTCTTGACACTGCAAAAAATCTGCGGCCCGTTCCCGTTGAACGAGCCGCAGCAAACCTCTATACCCTACGCTGCCGGGTGCCCCAGAACCTGAGCCAGCGCGTGTAGCCGTTTTGAATCTTCCTGGTTTTTCGCCGCACCAGCATCACTCGCCAGCGAAGCTGCAACCCGGTTCAGCTCCGCCACCGCATCTTTGCTCATGTGCGAACTCTCCGCGCTCTGGATTGCTTTTCGCAGGGCCGCGAGTTTGTCTGACGGCAGCGCCTGCGACCTGGATAATTGATCAAGATACGCTTTGGCGACTGCCAACTTTGCCGGCCACTCGATCTTTTGCTGGCTTTGCACATTCAGTTCGTTGACTCGAACACTCTTTGCCGCGTCGATTTCATTCTGTGTCAGGAATTTGGTCGGCGTCAGTTCAAAGACATCCAGGCCGCGTGCAATCTCTGAGGCGTAGATGTATCCGTTGTACCAATATGCCGACCAGTCGCCACCCAGCACCAGCACCTTGGGATCGATTGGCCCGCGATCAAAGTAGGCAATTTCAAACGGATGCGCCGCGTCAGTGAAATCCATAATGGAAATGCCGCCCTGATACCACGCCTGCACTTCAATATCGCGGCCAGGGACGGGAATCAGCGAGCCGTTGTGCGCCACACAGTTTTCCGTGTCACTCTGCGCCGCCGGCATCTTGTAATAGCTCTCAAAGGTAAGTTTATCGTTCTTCAAACCAAAGATAGCGTCCGCGCCCCATACGTTCGGGTCGTTCGGACGGCACCGCGCTCCCAGACCACCGCCCCACTCGTCAGTAAACACAACCTTGGTCCCATCGTTTGAGAACGAAGCCGAATGCCAGTATGAATAATTTGGATCGTTCACCGCATCCACTCGCTTGGGATTTACAGGGTCTTTGATGTCGAGCAAAATTCCATTGCCTGAACAAGCGCCCGCTGCCAAGCCAATGGCTGAATAGACAGTGATGTCGTGGCACTGGTTTGTGTCCTTCGGCTTTTCCGGCCCCTTCTTGCCATGAGTGCCGCCATTATTCAGGCCGTTCATCGCGCCTGTGCGGGCGTCCATGAATACACGGGGATTCGAAACTATCTTCGCGTCCTGCGGCGAAGCCAGCGGGACCTTGATCACATCAATGCGAAACAGGGCTGTGTTCGGGTCTTTTTCCGGCTCTTCAACGCCTGAGCATCCAGCTAGTTCTTCCGGACGGCGCACAAACGATGTGCCTGACACGTAGATATAAACATTGTCTTTATCGTTCGGATCCACCACCAGGGTATGCGTGTGCGAACCGCGACACGTCTGCACCGCCGCGACTTGTTTGGGATTTCTGATGTCGGAAATGTCAAAGATTCTCACGCCCCGGAAACGGTCTTTTTGCGCTGATGGTATGGGGCGTTTCTTGTCTTTTCCTTTTGCCGCATCAGCGGGCGGAGCAGGATCCGGAGGAAAGCCCTGAGTGCCGCAATCCAAACGCCCATTCGGCATTTCCACTGACATGAACAGCAGGTTCTTGTACACCGAGACATCGCCCTGCCCACCAGGACACACCAGTGAAGTTAGCAGTTTGGTCTTTGCCGGATTGGAAATGTCAAAGATGTTCACGCCGTAAAAATTTCCCTGAAACAAGTGGCTGCCCTGGAACGCCAGATCGGAGTTCGCGAAAGCAAGCTGTGCGATTACCAAGTGCATTGGCTTTGGGATCTTCGCGACATTTGGCATGTTGAGCTGCCCGAGCATCTTCTGCACTTTGGGATCGTCTGGATTGTTAGTCCCGAGTTGAAAGGCGGCAGGTTTCTTGACAAGCTGAAGGTGCTTCATCCCCATAGCTGTTTCACCCGCGTTATAGAGGCCGGGACTTAGCTTGGCGCGCGGATCATTCGTGTCCGAGCCCTTCATGCCCGGCGGTAGCGCGGGCGCAGGCTCGGGGGCAAACGGGTTCCGTTCTTCTTCGTCCTCGGCCTTCTGGTCGGAAGGTGTGGCCGTGGGTGTCTGCGCCGCGGGCGTAGGTGAAGGGGTCTGCGTCTGGGCCTGAAGTCTGTTCACGCCAAAAAATAGAATGAGCGCGGACGCCACCGCGAAAAAAATACTGGGCACTCTGTTCATTGTTTCTCCTCTGAAGTCTTCTTCTCCAACATTGCTTGCATAATCCTGATCTCGGCCCGCTGCCCGCTGTCCACATCTGTCGCAAAGTCAAACAGCTCGGCGTCCTGGCCTGCGCCTGCGGTATCAAACAAATTTTTCACCATGGTCAACGCGCCATTGTGGTGCTGAATCATTCCGGTCAAGAATAAATGGTCGAACTCCCCGTCCTTCGCTTTCCGTAGCGCCGCCATCTGTTCAGGCGTAAGCATTCCCGGCATTAGAGGCATCGAATGGCCTGAAGTATCCATGCCGTTCATACCCGGCATCGCCATGGAAACCGGTTCTCCACGCGCTGCGAGCCACCGCTTCATGAACTTCATTTCGTCTGACTGCGAGCTGCTGATGCGCGCCCCCAGTAACTGCAAATCCTTATTCTGCGTATGTGATGGAATTAGTGCCGTCATTTCCACCGCCTGCGCATGATGCATGATCATTCCTTGCATGAATTCAACTTCAGGTTGTGACAGCGGCGGCAGCTTTGCTGTGGTGGAGGCAGGCAGCTTTTTGCTTGGCTTCCCGGGCGCACCGGGTTGGACTATTACCGGAGGCGCTGAATCAGTTTGCGCGCGCAGAGTAGGGCACAAGAATGCTGTTAGAACGCTCAGTGCGATGATTTTGTCAAACAAAAGGATAAACGTTCGCGCAGACCGGAGTGTGCGGAGCGAACGATACAGCCAGCGGCTCGGAACAATGCTAAGCATCTACAGGTGGAGTGAGAAAGCTCGTCATTGAAATATTAACATTTTCACAGATTCCGCCCTATCAGACAGAAACTTGCCCGGTCGGCATGGAATGACGTGCACTGAGAGGTAGATGGATGGCGAGCGCCACCAGACGGCTCAAGTTACATGAGCGGAAATTGCTTGAACACACGCTGCAGTGAGCGTGTTCTAAAGCTGCCGACATCGCACATCGCCAGCCAACGGAACCCGGCATTATTTAATAATGTGATCTTCCATTCAATGTTTTCACGCCACCAGAGCCCGCCCAAGCCATCATTAGGCGCGGAATACAGGCAAGCGGAGCAATGCTGTCAACAGCTCCTGCGGAGATCGCTTCTTTGGGCATACCAAAGACCACACAGCTCTTTTCATCCTGCGCAATGGTGCTGCTTCCGGCGCGTTTCATATCCAGCATTCCGGACGCGCCATCATTTCCCATTCCGGTCAAAATTATCCCCAGAGCGTTTGCGCCGGCCGCAGAAGCAACCGAACGGAAAAGGACATCAACACTGGGACGGTGGCGCGACACCAAAGGCCCGTCGCTCAGTTCAACATAGAAAGCTCCGCGCCGACTCACTACAGAAAGATGACGGTTTCCGGGCGCAATAATGGCACGACCGCGGACGACGTGGTCGCCATCGGCACCCTCCTTCACTTCAATACGGCACAGAGCATTCAGCCGGTTAGCGAACGCTGAAGTGAAGAACTCCGGCATGTGCTGGACGATCACGATACCAGGCGCATCGGAAGGCAACGCCGTGAGCAACTCCGCCAGAGCTTCTGTTCCTCCAATCGAGGCGCCAATTGCGACGATCCCACCGTGCGGTCTGACTGGCGGATGTGCGGCTGGAACACTTGCCTGGCGGAGCTTTGAAAGATTGCGCAGCGGCGCTCGCTGCTTGACGCTTGCCTGGGCCGCCGCTCTGACCGTATCAATCAGCACCAGGGCAGACTCGTGAAGGAAATTGCCAACTCCGAGCTTGGGCTTACTGATAATGCCGAGCGCGCCTTGTTCCAACGCCACAAGAGCGTTCTCGGTGCGTGGTGCGGCCACTCCTGAGCAAACCAAGGTGGGAATTGGATCTTCTGCCATGATCTTGCGAAGAAAAGTAAGCCCGTCCATTCTTGGCATTTCCAGGTCAAGAACAACCACATGGGGACGCATCTGCTTCATCTTCTGCATTGCGATCAGGGGGTCGGCGGCGACGGTCACCTCCATATCAGTCTCTTGAGAAAGAATGGCATGCATGACCTGCCGCACTACGGCAGAGTCATCTACAACCAGCACCTGGATTGGAAAGGGGCTACTATGGTTTTGCATCGTCTAGAGGGTCGTCTTTTCTGGTATAGATTGTGGGAACGACGGTCCGCAAGCAATCGCTCATGGAATGCAGGCTTTCAGCGTGCCCGAGAAAGAAATATCCGTCAGGAGAGAGGAAATTAACCAGGCGGCGCACCACCCGCTCACGGCTGCGCATATCGAAATAGATCAGGACATTCCGGCAAAAAATCAGGTCGAACTTGCCTGCCAATGGATAAGTCGGCTCATTTAGATTCAAACGGAAGAATTGAATGAGAGAGCGAATGGTCGGCCCTGCTTTTATTTTGCCGGTCTGGTCCGCAAACCCTTTCAGCATGAACTCCCTTAAATAAGCAGAAGGAATTTCTTCTGCCTTTGCCGCTGGCCAAATGCCGTTACGGGCGATCCCCAGGGCCCGCGTGGAGAGATCCGTAGCAATGATATCTATTTCCCATCCGGAAGCCGCGGGGAAACGATCAAGAAGGAGCATTGCCAGCGAGTAGGGTTCCTGGCCGGTAGAGCACCCGGCGCTCAACACGCGAATTTTGCGGCTGCGATAGCCTGTGGCCGCTTCCTGGGCCCACTTTGGAAAAATAACGGACTTCAGCAATTCGAAATGCTGCGGTTCGCGGAAGAAACGGGTCTCGTTGGTGGAGAGCGCGTCCAACATCTGAGTGAGTTCTTCCGGTGAGTTGGTGACGAGATCGTAATATTGTTTAAACGATTTCAATTCGTGATGGCGAAGACGTTTGGCAAGACGGCCAACAAGCAATGCGGTCTTGGCTTGAGTGAGCCATATGCCTGCCTCGCGATAGATAAGGTCTCGCAGGCGCAGAAACTCTCTTTCAGAAATCTGACTTGAGAGCAACTGGAAACTGGAATGCGAAGAGGCGGAGGAAAGGCTTGAATCCGTTGCTCCAGCCGGTCTCGATTCAATGTCAATGGGTGGCATGACTCTGTACCTTCAAGACGTATATCGCCAAGGCCCCGGAAATCCGGAGCCTCACGTTGGCATATTTTCTGTTTGTTAACTTAGATACTTCTTAATTATCGTGGCCAGCTTTTGTTCGTTGACCGGTTTAGTCAGGAAGTCGCTGCAACCGCTCGCATAACCTTGACGCACAAATGGCTCTTCACCGCGCATGGTCAGCAGGACTACGGGAATGTCTCTCGTTGTCTCGTTCTGCTTTAACAGCTTGCACGCCTCGATCCCATTCATTCGCGGCATCTCGATATCCATCAGAATCAGGTTGGGAACTTCAGCAATGGCCTTTTCTACTCCTTCCGCGCCATCGCAAGCGCTGCTAAGAACATAGGATTCATGACCGGCTAGGAGCATTCTGGTCGTCATACGCGAGGTAGATGAGTCATCCACCAGCAGGATTTTTTTGATACCGGCTCCCGGCTTCGGGCTGTGAGCATACTCTTCAACATGCTTTGTAGTCATTTTGTCTTTCTCGAAACAGATCGCTAATTCTCCTGCTCCAGGCTTTGGCCAAACTCTGTGGAATTGGAGACGGATTCTCCGGTAAATTCTGCCGGCTCCTGGTTTTCCATGGAGTCTGCAACCACGCTTAAATCATGCAGTTCTTCCATGGTCAGCACTTTGTCCACATCGAGCAGGAGAGCGAACTTCCTGCCCGATTGCGCCATGCCGATCAAATAATCCATCTTCACGCTGGTCCCGAAATCCGGCACCGGTTGAATGCTGTCTTCCGAGAGCTCCATTACCTGGCTCACGGCATCAACAATCAGCCCAACGGTTGCTTGCTGGTCTTCGAACTGTGCTTCCACAATCACGATGCACGTAGTCTTTCCCACCGGCTTCTGTTCCATCCCGAACTTTGCCGCCAGGTCCACGACGGGTACGACGGAGCCGCGCAAGTTGATAACTCCTCGCACCCATGGATCCATCTTTGGGACGGTCGTGATCGTGTCATATTCAATGATCTCCCTTACCTTGAGGATGCTGATGGCGCATTCCTCATTCGCCAGGAGAAAGGTCAAATACTGCTGTTGTTCTATGGCTTCCTTTACGGCGGTATCCATCTGCTTTCTCCTTAAAAGCGCGAAAAGTTCATTGAGTCCGCTTCGGCTTTGCCATTCGGCTTGCCCGCGCCTGCGGCTGCATGCATGACCTTGTGAACCGGCTCGGCTTCCGCCCAGACCGTCTTTGGCCGCGTTCTTGGCTGGAAAGAAACGCCGGAGTCGCCGCCCACCCTGAAGTAGTTCATCAATTGCAGCAACGCTTCCGATTGCGACGCCAGCTCTTCCGCCGTGCTTGAAAGTTCTTCCGCTGAAGAAGCATTGCGCTGAGTCACCTGGTCCACTTGCGCCATGGCTTTGTTGATCTGCGTGACGCCGGAAGACTGCTCGCGCGAGGCCGCAGCCACTTCCTGCACCAGCTCCGCGGTCTTCTTGATGGAGGGAACCAGCTCATCCAGAAGCTTGCCGGAGTTCTCCGCCACCTTGACGCTGTCCGTGGCCAGTGAACTGATCTCCTTGGCCGCTGCCTGGCTGCGTTCCGCCAGCTTGCGGACTTCAGTAGCCACCACGGCAAAACCCTTGCCATGCTCACCGGCGCGCGCCGCCTCAATGGCCGCATTGAGCGCCAGAAGATTGGTCTGGTAGGCAATCTCATCAACGATTTCAATTTTCTGCGTGATGGACTTCATCGCTTCTACGGTGTGATTCACGGCCTTGCCGCTCTCTTCAGCTTCGCGTGCGCCCTTAGACGCCACCTGTTCCATCTGGCGGCTGTTGTCAGAGTTCTGCTGGATGGAGGCGCTCATCTCTTCCAGGCTGCTGGTAGTCTCTTCCGCTGAAGCGGCCTGTTCGCTCGTTCCCTGGGACAGAGAGGACGAAGATGACGCCACCTGCTGCGCGGCAACCGCAATGGCGCTCGCTCCGGTCTTGACGTCGAGGATGATCTTCTCCAGCTTTCCGAGGAAAGTGTTGAGCGATGTGCCCATCTGTCCGACTTCGTCCTTGGAGTTGACCTCCATCCGCTTGGTCAGGTCGCCGCCGCCCGCTGCCAGCTCTGAAAGATGCTTGGCCAGCGCGATTACAGGCAGGGTCACGCTACGAGTGGCGATGAAGGCCATCGTCAGGCCTGCGGCAATGGCCAGCAGCAGCAGCACTCGTATCATCTGCAGCGAGGAGTTGGCTTCTGAATTTACCTGGTTGCGCTTCGCGTCGCCCAGCTCATTCTGGATGGCGATCAGCTTTGCGAGTGCTTTAACTGCTGCTGCGGCAAAAGGAGTTGTCGTAGCCGCGCGATGATCAAATGCTTCCTTATCTTTTCCAGCGTCAACCAGATCGAACCAATGCGGGCGGGCCGCTACGTATTTGGTGTACCAGTCATCCCAATCTTTCAGGGCCTCTTTCTCCGTTTCCGACCGTGCGCCCCGGCTATACTCCTTCATATTGTCGTCGATTTGGCGCAGCCACTTGGACTCCTCTGCGCGAATCCGGGCGCGGTCGGCAGTACTCCAGCCTTCGTAGTTTGCAATGCCGAAGCGAAGCTCCCACAATCCCCGCTCCGCGGTGGAAAGATGCACGGCTGACTGCAGGTTGTCCGTGTACAGGTGGTCGAACTCGTCGGACATGGTATGGGTATATTGCCAGCCAACCAGACCAATACCCGCTGTGAGGGCCAGCACAATGCCAAAACCCAGGAAAAGCCGTTTGCCTACTGAAAGGTTTGCAATCGAAATGTTCATTTAATCTTCCCTTAATTTGATCTTTTTCTCTTACTCAGTTTGTCTTGCGTATTTCGAAAAAACTCAACCTGCGTGCGCTTCCTGCATGCGGAAGTCGCGGAACAGCGCCGGAATATCCAGGATCAGCGCTACTCGGCCATTGCCCAGAATTGCTGAACCCGATACTCCGGAAACATCTTTGAAGATGGCCGGCAGGGGCTTGATGACGGTTTGCGTCGCCCCATAAAGCTCATTGACGGCCAGACCTGCGCGGCTGCTTTCGTGCTGCACCACTACTACGGTTTGCCTTGCGCCGCGCTCTCCCGGCAGCCCGAAATGGTCTTTTAAATAAATGAAAGGGAGTGGCTCATTACGCAGTTGAAGCACCCCATCCTTGCGAGCGACTTCGTGGTCTTCCTTGGCCAATTCCACACACTCAATGACTTGGTCGACCGGAATGACATAGGTTTCATTGCCTATGCCCACCCCAAACCCTTCAATGATGGCTAGCGTAAGCGGTAGCCGAATCCGCACTGTCGCTCCCGCGCCGGGCTGGCTGGTGACATGCACGCTTCCGCGCAAAGCCTGGATATTGCGCCGGACTACATCCATACCAACGCCGCGCCCGGACATATCGCTGACTTCATTGGCCGTGGTAAAACCTGGCTCAAAAATTAATTGATGGATCTCCTGCTCCGGCAGTTTTTGCGGCTCTGCGACCAGTCCTTTTTTCTGGGCTACTTCAATTATTTTTTGCTTGTCCAGTCCAGCGCCGTCATCAGTCACCTCGATGAGGATGTTCCGTCCTTCGCGGGCGGCGCGAACCGTGATCGTCCCAGTCTGGGACTTACCGCGTTTCTTGCGCTTTGCGGGTGCTTCAATGCCATGATCCAGGGCGTTGCGGATCATGTGCAGGAGCGGGTCCTTGAGATATTCGACCACCGAAGTATCCACCTCAATGTCTTCTCCCTCAATCCGAAGTTGGGCCATCTTGCCCAGGGACTTTGCCAAGTCGCGCACTGTGCGGTTGTACTGATGGAAAAGTGGCCCCACCGGCACCATGCGTGTTTTCAGAATGGTGTCTTGAAGCTCATAATGCAGGGCATCGGCGAAGCTGTGCGCATCGCGCAGCTCCTCAAGGCTGATTTCTCCTTTTGCTTCCAACATCTGAGCGACACGTCCACGCGCGATTGTGAGTTCCCCTGCCAGATCGAGCAGCCGATCCAGTTTTGCCACATCCACGCGCAGCGCTCGCGCTGCTTTGTATTGAGCCTGCCCTGTGACTGGCGCGGCTTCATTGTTGGAAAGCAAGCCTTGGCTCTTCCCGGCGTGATCCGGGCCTGTTCCAGCTTTTCCCTCCGCCTTAAGATGATGGGAGATTCTGGCCAGAATGTCTTTGGCGCGGGGACTGGTCTCGTCCTTGCCTTGGCCAGCGGCAGCTACCATTTGCCGAAGAACGTCCACCAATTCGAGCAGAAGAGTAACGATGTCGGGCGTGACGGACAACTTGCCGTTTCGCAGATCGTCCAGCAGGTCCTCTGCAGTGTGTGTAAATGCCAGAAGACCTTCAATCTCTAAAAGGCTGGCGTTGCCCTTCATGGTATGAACGACACGGAAGATGCTCTGAATGGCTTCGCTGTCGCCGGGATGAAGCTCCAGCTCCAGAATGGACTGCTCCATTAAGCTGAGTCCGTCCTCAGACTCAATCAGAAAATTTTTCAATATTACATCGCGTTGGATTTCCATTATGAGTTCCTGATTATTGAAACGGCCACCTTGCCGGTGTCACTTTGCATTTTGATTTTGCGGCCGTTTATGCCGCCGGTATCCCTGGCGGCAATGGCGATTCCAAGCCGCGAAAAGATCTGAAAGGCCAGGTTGACATTGCGCGAACCGATGTGATCTCCGCTGCCATCTTCGGAGCGAAAAACCTCAAACATGCACGCCCCCCCCAAGACCGTGGCTTCAAGGTCGCTGGCCCTGCTTCCAAAGGCCTGAAACTGCTTCAACAACGCATCAATCGCTATATCACCGTAACGATTGGAAGAAGAGCCTGATCCATCCCACTCCGGCAACATGTAATGTGTTGCTCCGCCAATTCCTTTGCTACGGTCGAAAAGGCATATACCTGCGCAAGAGCCCAGAATCATGGAAATTTGCGACGGTTCCCTGGAGACACACATCTGTCCTGGATGCAGATAGATTTCCTTGGAAGGCAATGCTTTTGTGGGTTGAGTTTCCATAGCGGCCGGCATTTTTATCCCTGCGCTCATCCAAAGATCTCCTGGTGGTGTATGTTGTTGGCCGCTAGGCAGGGCCCGGCATAGGCGCAAAGTAGTTTCAGTAGTTCCCGGTCTCCTGAATCCAGACCGGTGCGTTGTGGAAGCAGATCAAATAAAACGATGGCGCCTTTTCTTGTGCTATCCAACCGAACAGGTATGCGGGCAGTAATGGCGAGTGACGCCAGAAAAGAATGGTCCTCAACTCCGGTTTTTATGTAGATCGAATCCGCAGGAGCTTCTTCGATGATTCGTTTTGCATTCCGCCGTATCGTCTCAAGCTGTTCTGGATTAACCCCAACGGAGCCGAGAAGAGCGACACGGTCTTGCTGTTGGCACGTAACCAGCAGCGCGATCTGTTCGCAGCCCATCAGGTTTGAACCAATCTCAAAAATGGCATCCGCAACCATGTTTTGCCTGACGGCCTGCTGCAGCGCTTTTGCAGCGGCGTACAGCTTTGCCCTCACCGCCTTGTCCTCGTGATTGAGCGGAAGCTCCACGGATTGCCTCATATACCGCAATGAGAGATGCCGCAAATCCTGCTCCAGGCCGGCCAGGTCTGCTTTCTGAGTATTTCTCGAACTCCATGGCCATTCGGGTTTAGAAATCATTCGCTCTGTCCTTGGGACATCAAATAGCCGTTGACTATCTGAATGAGTTCGGAGCCATTGATTGGCTTGGTGACATAGTCATTGCAGCCGCTTTCAAATCCTTGCTCCACGTTGCATGACTCGCCACGGCTGGTGACCATGATGATGGGAACGTTTCGCAACGCATCATGCTTCCGCATCTCGCGGCAGGCGTCGAACCCGTTCATTTTGGGCATGATTACATCCATCAAAACCAGGTTAGGCTGCTCAGCGATAGCCTTTTCGACAGCTTCCTCGCCATTTCGGGCCAGCACTACCCCATATTGGGTATGCTCCCTGAACACCATCTCTTCAATAAGCAGCGTGGTGCTGGAATCATCGACAAGAAGGATCTTCTTGTCTGATTGTTGCGCTGCTTTCTTTTGCGATTCGTAATGAGTCTTGCTCAAAGAACCTCCGCAAGCAGCAACTCGACATAAGAGAAGCCTTAATCTCCCGAGTGCTTGCTGGAAACTTGATTTTTTGTGGTCGGCGGAGGTGATTAGAAGCTATAAGTCATTCGTGGGAAATAATTATCTGGTTTATGGCGAAACCAAAGTAATAACGAAGTACCAAAATGGAACTCGCATGGATATAGCGTAATTTTCGAAAAGCAAGAATGGCACTCGCGGCGAAACTTGAAACTATGATGACCAACCAAAATGAAGCTTGGATGTACCAGCCAGGTAATGTATGGGCCTGAATGCACACAGCTTGGAGTAATTGCGACCGGTGTTTTCGAAAATAGAATATTTCCGCCGGCCAAGGCGAATATAAGACTTTCGTAATCGGCTGTTCGATACATCTCGTCCCAACGTTAATATAAGCGATATTACCTATATTAAGTCTGAGCGAAGCCAATGCATCGTGCCTAAAATCATTCCATTAATATAGTTTGGACGCCACTCAGAAGTTACTCACAACTATATAGTTGGAAGGTAATCATATTCGCCTGATCAGCTATGCCCATAGCATGGTGAAGCAAGTAAATCTGGAAGAGCTCTATCGTGACTGTCTAATTTCATTGTTTCTCATTTTACGGAAACCACAATTATTCCAATTGATATCGTGTGGCAGCAATAGCACCGTGCTAGACTTCGCGCGAATCTCCTAGAGTTCTTGTGAGCCTCCCCCAAGCAGCCTTGCGCCGTCCACTTACCGTCGTTGTGATGGTAATAGCTATTGCACTGGCATCAACACTGGCCTGGCTGGAAATGCCCAAGGACATTTTCCCGGAATTTAATCTTCCAACAATCTATGTTGCGCAGGCTTATGGCGGAATGGACCCGGCGCAGATGGAAGGTTATCTAGTTTACTTCTTCGAGTACCACTTTCTTTACCTCACCGGGATTGAGCATGTGGAATCGAAGTCCACGCAAGGCGCGGCCTTGATGAAGCTCCAGTTCCATCCCGGGACAGACATGTCTCAGGCGATGGCCGAAACGGTGGCATACGTGAACCGTGCGCGGTCATTCATGCCGCCCGGCACCGTGCCGCCGCTTATCACGCGCTTCGACGCCGGCAGCGTGCCAACGGGATACCTGGTTTTCACCAGCGACACGCGTTCCATCACGGAAATGCAAGATGCCGCGCTGAATCGCGTGCGGCCATTGCTCTCAACATTGCCCGGTGTTTCCGCGCCGCCACCTTTCGGCGGCAACGCGCGGAGCATTGTTGTCAATTTGAAACCGGATCGACTGAAGTCCTATCACATGTCGCCGGATGAAGTGGCGCAAGCCATTGCCGAAGCCAACGTGGTCAGCCCTTCTGGAAACATCATGAAAGGCGGGAAATACCCGTTGGTGCCGGTCAATTCAGTTCCGCGCAACATTGATGACCTGCGCGCTGCGCCCATTCGTGGTGGCGAGTACCCAGCCGTTTTTGTTCGCGATGTCGCCGATGTCAAGGATGATTCAGATATCGTGACTTGCTATGCGCTGGTGAACGGAAAACGCGCTATTTACGTCCCGGTCACCAAACGCGCCGATGCCTCAACGCTGTCCGTCGCGCGCGAAGTGCGAGAAAGCCTTGCAAAATTTCAAGGCGTTCTTCCTTCGGGGGTGAAAGTTAGTTTTGAGATGGACCGATCGCCTGTGGTCACCCACGCTTTGGCCGAACTGCCGTGGGAAGGATGCATTGGCGCGCTGTTGACGGGATTAATGGTCATCTTCTTCCTGCGCGACTGGCGCAGCGCCCTGGTGGTGGTCGTAAATATACCCATTGCGCTCATGGCCGGAGTGGTGGCGCTGTGGCTGAGCGGAGAGACGATCAACTTGATGACCTTGGGCGGCCTTGCGCTTGCCGTTGGAATTCTGGTTGATACAACGACGGTGTGCATGGAAAACATCCACGTTCACCTGGCCCGTGGCCAGTCCCTGGCGCCGCGCCGCTCTGGATGCTACCTCGGAAACTGCCGGCCCCCGCCTGCTTGCCATGCTCTGCATTTTGGTGATGTTTACGCCTGCCCTTTTCATGACGGGCGCAGCCAAGGCAATGTTTTTGCCGCTCGCATTGGCGGTCGGCTTTACGATGGCCGCCTCTTACTTTCTTTCCAGCACGCTTGTGCCGGTCCTTATGGTTTGGATCTCGCGCATCCGCCAAGAGTCATCGTCCGGGTCGCGATGGAAGGTCTGGCAGAACGGCTATGCATCGGCATTGCAAAAGCTGGAGCGCCGGCATGGATCCCTCATATTGGCTTATCTGTGCGGCACGATAGCGGTAATTGTTTGTATTGGCGGGCTTCTGGGAACAGAAATCTTCCCGCGCGTGGAGTCACGCGAATTGCAATTGCGTTTGCGCGCCGCGCCCGGAACAAGCATTGACGGGACAGAAGCGGTGCTCTTGAAGGCGCTCGATATGGTCAAGACTACTGTGGGCGCCCAGAACGTGCGATTGTCGCTCGGGTTCGTCGGCCTTCATGGATCAAGCTATCCAATCAACTACCTTTATCTATGGGACGGAGGCACGGAAGAAGGGGTGCTGCAAATCCAGTTGACGGATGGCGCCACCAAACACATTGAAGACTTGAAGAATGATCTTCGTCAGCAGTTCGCGGCACAAATCCCGGGCGTAAATTTCTCCTTTGAGCCCGCTGATTTGATCAGCCGCGTGGTAAGCATGGGCGTGTCAACCCCAATCGAAGTGGCTGTGAGCGGCCCTAATATTGCGGCTGATCGCGCCTTCGCTGACAAAGTTAAATCCAAGCTTGAGACGATTCCAACTTTGGATGACGTTCAATATTCTCAGTCGCTTGATTATCCAACGGTCGAAGTGTCTGTGGACCGCGAGCGGGCGGGAATCATTGGCCCGACAATGGCGCAGGTTTCACGCGCATTGGCGCCGGCAACATGGTCCAGCCGGTTTGAGATTCCCAACTACTGGGCCGATCCGAAGACAGGAATTGCGTATCAAGTCCAAACTCAAATTCCGCAAAAGCTCATGACCTCGCTTGAGGATGTCGGCAACTTACCCGTCATGGAAGCTGGAATGAAATCCATTCTCTTGCGCAATCTTGGCAACATCCGCCAAGGCACAGAGATGAGCGAATATGACCGCTACAACATGCAGCGGACCTTGACCATCCGGGCCAACATCGCAAATGAAGACCTTGGCCATGTTTCGCGGCGGGTCGCCAAGGCCATCGCTGAATTAGGCGCGCCTCCCGCCCGAGTCAGCGTGGCAATGCGAGGCCAGGTGCCTCCACTGGCGGAGATGCTTGACGGATTTCAGCAGGGCCTGCTGATTGTGATTGGCGCCATTTTTCTGCTGCTGGCGGCGAATTTTCAATCGCTCAAGTTGTCAATCATTGTGATGTCCTCAGCCCCGGCGGCTTTGGCCGGCGTTGCCCTGTCCTTGTGGCTGACGCATTCGACGATCAATCTTGACTCCTTTATGGGTGCGATCATGGCGCTGGGAGTTGCCGTCGCCAATGCCATTTTGCTGGTGACCTTCGCTGAGCGTGCTCGAATCAGCGGCGCGACAGCTGCCGAAGCAGCCAAAGAAGGTGCGCGCAGCCGCCTGCGGCCGATTTTGATGACAAGCCTGGCGATGATTGCCGGGATGTTGCCGGTGGCGATTGGAATCGGCGATGCGGACAAGCAAATGGTGCCACTTGGCCGCGCAGTGATCGGCGGCCTTGGAGCCGCGACCCTGGCGACTTTGTTTGTGCTGCCTGCAATCTTCGCCCGTGTGCAAAAGAACAGCCATCGCCGCAGCGTGTCGCTTGAGCCCGTCAATATATTGCCAAACGGAGATCCCGCATGAACCTTCCTCAATTTGCATTGCGGCGTCCCTTCACCGTTATCGTTATGGTGATTGCGGTCGCGCTGGTTTCCGTTCTCTCGTGGCGGCAGATGTCCAAGGACATCTTCCCGAACCTCGGCATTCCAACGATCTACATCGCGCAACCTTATGGAGGAATGGACCCAGCCCAAATGGAAGGGTACCTGACTTATTACTACGAATACCATTTCCTCTACGTTGCTGGTATTGAACACATTGAATCGAAATCCATTCAAGGTGCGGCGATCATCAAGCTGCAGTTCCATCCCGGCACAGATATGTCGCAGGCGATGGCGGAGACCGTTGCTTACGTGAATGCGGCGCGTGCGTTTATGCCAACGGGAACGTTGCCACCATTCATCACGCGATTTGATGCCGGCAGCGTGCCCGTAGGCCAACTGGTTTTCTCCAGCGAAACGCGCTCAGTCACTGAAATGCAGGACGCTGCCCTCAATCTGGTGCGCCCTCTTTTCGCAACACTCCCCGGCGTTTCAGCCCCACCGCCCTTTGGCGGCAGCGCACGCTCGATCGTCGTCAACATTGATCCCGACCGGATGTACTCCTACAAAATCTCCCCTGACGAAGTCGTCGATGCCATTACCAAGGCCAATCTCATTAGCCCCTCTGGCAACATGATGATTGATGGAAAATATCCGATGGTTCCGCTCAATTCAATTCCGCGGAACATCAAAGATCTTGAAGCGGTCCCAATTCATACAGGCGTATATCCGGCGGTGTTCGTCCGGGACGTGGCGCATGTGGTGGATGGCGCGGACATTGTGACCAGCTACGCGCTCGTGAATGGACGCCGCACGGTTTACATTCCGGTGACGAAGCGCGCAGACGCTTCCACTTTGGCGGTCGTCAATCTTGTTAAAAAGAACATCCCAAAGTTTCAGAGCGTGCTCCCTTCAGACGTGCGCGTCAGTTATCAATTTGACCAATCGGGCTATGTGGAGCGTGCGCTGACCGGCTTAATACAGGAAGGCGCCCTTGGAGCGATCCTCACCGGGCTGATGATCCTCATTTTTTTGCGTGATTGGCGCAGCGCAATCATCGTCATCATCAATATCCCGGTTTCGCTCATGGCGGCAATGCTTGCGCTGCGGCTAGCCGGAGACACGATCAACATCATGACTCTTGGGGGGCTCGCCCTGGCTGTCGGAATTCTGGTTGACGAAGCTACCGTCTGCCTGGAGAACATCCACGTTCACTTGCCCCAGGGCAAAACGCTTGCCCGCGCCGCTCTGGATGCCACGAATGAAACGCGCATTCCCCGCCTGCTTGCGATGCTTTGCATCCTGGCGATGTTTACGCCCGCACTTTTTATGACTGGTGCGGCGCGTGCGCTGTTTCTGCCGCTTGCGCTCGCTGTAGGCTTCTCGATGGTCGCATCCTATTTTCTCTCCAGCACCGTCGTGCCGCTTCTCTCAGTGTGGCTGCTAGGCGGCCATGAAAAATCTGCTACACAAACAAAGGCAGATAGTGCGTTTGCCCGATTTCAAGGCGCTTATGCAAGTTTCCTGCAACAGCTCGCCCCGTGGCGAAAGGCGCTGATTGTTGGGTATTTGGTGGCGACAATCGCGATCATTGTTTTTGTCGGAAAACAATTAGGCGTGGAAATATTTCCGCAGGTTGATGCCGGACAGTTGCAGGTCCGCTTCCGCGCTCCTGCGGGAACGAACATCGATGGCACTGAAGCCGTTTTTCTTAAGGCGCTGAACTTGATCAAAAAAGAGGTCGGCCCGGACAATGTGGCCATCTCGATGGGATTGATTGGTATTCACGGCTCAAATTTCCCCATCAACTTTGTTCACCTTTGGAATGGCGGGCCAGAGGAAGGCGTTTTGCAAGTGCAGATAAAGGCCGGAACAAATATCCGGACTGAAGCATTAAAGGAACAGCTCAGGCGGGAATTTGCCGAGCAGATGCCCGATGCAAGCTTTTCATTTGAGCCTGCGGACATCGTCAGCCGCGTCATGAGTTTGGGCGCGGACACTCCTATTGAAGTCGCCGTTAGCGCGCAGGATATTGCCTCAAGCCGCGCCTTCGCCGAAAAGGTCAAGTCGAGACTGGAAGACATTGCAGTATTGCGCGATGTGCAATTTGCCCAGTCGTTGGATTATCCCACCGTTGATGTCAAAGTGGACCGCGAACGCGCCGGAATCATCGGCCCCGACATGAAAGAAGTCTCCAAGGCCCTGGTGCCGGCGACGTGGTCGAGCCGGTTCCTGAATCTCAATTATTGGGCTGACCCGAACAGCGGCGTCGCCTACCAGGTGCAGGTGCAGATCCCACAACAATTGATGACCTCGCTTGAGGATGTCGGAAATCTTCCCGTGCTTCAGCATCAACCTAAAGACCCAGCGAAGAAACTCAAGGATGTAACCCTGCGCAATATTGCACAGATCAGCGAAGGTACCGCAATGGGCGAATACCAGCGCTATGACATGCAGCGATTGATCACGGTGCGCGCGAACATATATGGCGATGACCTGGCTGGCGCGGCACAGCAGGTTCGCCGCGCGATTGCCGAACTCGGCACGCCTCCGCCCGGCGTCAGTGTGGCAGTGCGTGGGCAAGTAGTCCCGATGCAGGAAATGCTGGATGGATTGCGGCGCGGCCTGGTCCTGGCTGTTGTGGCGATTTTCTTATTGCTGACGGCCAATTTTCAGTCGCTCAAAATGTCTTTTATCGTCGTCTCAACGGTCCCGGCCGTGCTGGCCGGCGTTGTCATGGCGCTGTGGCTGACTGATACCACGCTCAACATCCAGTCATTTATGGGCGCAATTATGGGCGTGGGCGTGGCCGTAGCGAACGCAATTCTGCTGGTGACCTTTGCCGAACGCAGCCGGCTTAGCGGGGCTGACGCAGTGGCTGCAGGCATGGAAGGCGGGCGCAGCCGCTTGCGTCCGATTCTGATGACCAGCGCCGCAATGATTGCGGGAATGATGCCTATGGCGTTGAGCCTCGGCGAGTCCGGCGGGCAGGCTGCGCCGCTGGGCCGCGCTGTGGTTGGCGGATTGGCAGCTGCAACAATCGCCACGCTTTTTGTGCTGCCATCGATCTTTGCTGTGGTGCAAAACCGCAGCCATCGGCGTGCAGCGTCACTTGATCCCAATGATGTGCAGAGCAGCCATTATCAACCTGCGGTGGAAGGAGCTGAATTATGAGAATTGAAGCGCACGATCGGACCCATTCGAACAATGTCAATGAAAGCCCTCAGTACAGAGGAGGATTTTGGCAAGGTGCCAAAACCGCCCAAGTACGCCGGAAGACTGCCGGAAAATGTCTGCTGCTCTTGCCTCTATTAGCTTGTATTTTTGTTCTTAGCGGGTGTGAGGAGCAAGCCTCTTCTGCCACCGCGAAGCCGGCGGAGAAAGCAGCCTCGATCGAAGTCAAGGCCATTCATCCGCATCGCGGCGAAGTTTATCGGTTCATCAATTTGCCGGGAGAAGTGCGTCCCTTGTACGAGGTCACGCTCTTCGCCAAGGTCAACGGCTATTTGGACAAGCTCGCAGTGGACAAGGGTGATTCAGTTAAGGCCGGAGATTTAATTGCCGATATCGACGTGCCGGAACTGCGGGCCAACCTCGTCAAATATAAAGCTGAGTTGGAACTGGCACAGGCTGAATACGGACAGGTGAGTCAAAATGCCTCAACCAACGCGTCCTATGTCCCAGCCTCCGATACCGACACCGGCAAGAGTCGCCAGGCCATCGCCAATGGCAAACTTGCCGTGGCCAAAAGCAACCTTCAATACACCGAGACAATGCTGAAATACACCCGCCTGACTGCTCCCTTTGACGGGGTCATTACCCACCGCTACGTTGACCCGGGTGCTTACATTCCCCTGCCCGATGCGACGAGCACCCCGGAAACAGCGGCTATTGTCAATCTCACCGATTTCAAAACATTGCGGTTGCAGGTTGCCGTGCCGGAGACCGAGGCAACGCACATCAAGATTGGACAACCCATCCGCTGGACGGCCGACGGCTATCCCGGCGAGCACTTTGATGGGAAAGTCACCCGCGCTTACTGGACCCTCGAGAAGGCAACGAAAACAATGTTGACAGAAACACAAATGGCGAATCCCGGAATGAAATTGCAGCCGGGAATGCTCGTCAACGCCCGCATTAGCATCGATAAGAAAAATGATGCGTTGGTGCTCCCGGTCGAGGCCGTCGTCAAGGAGAAGGCAAACTCGTTTGTTTTCATTTTCAATGACGGCAAGGCAAAAAAGACTCCGATAGAGGTCGGCTTCAACGACGGCACGAATGTCGAGGTTGTCGCCGGTATCACTCCGGCGGATTTGGCGATTGTGCCCGGCCAGCAAGCCCTGCGCGATGGCCAGTTGGTGAAGGTCACGGAAGCAAAATAGATCGAGATGAACCCGGCAGCATCTGTCGCCGCTCGCGCCAGGTGCTGCCGCGGAAGATCATAGAATTGTTCTACGAGGGACTGCGCTGGGCCGTTAGCATCGTGTCGAACCCGTAGCGCGTAGCCTGCTCGCCCACCTCGCCCACACATAAGGGCTTAAAAAAACCAACCTCGCCACTGATGAACACGGATGACACAGATTTACAGCTCTAAAAATTGGTCTTATTGCAATTTTTTGATCCGTGTAAATCAGTAACTATCAGTGTTATCCGTGGTAAGGTTTTGAGTCTGTGTAGAGCGACTCTGGATTGCTTATTTCTTGAACACCACGCCTCCCTTCATGACGAAGGTGATCTTCTGCATCAGCGAAATGTCCTGTAGCGGATTGCCCTGGACGGCGATAATGTCGGCGTACTTGCCTGACTCTAGCGTGCCGATGTCGTTCTGCAACTGCATCAGCTCTGCGCCACGGATAGTGATGGCATGCAGGGCCTGCGCCGGCGTCATGCCCCACTTGACCATGGTGACGAGCTGCCGGGCGGGGCTCATGTCCCACTCGAACGCGCCCACATCCGTGCCGAAGGCGATCTTCACTCCAGCCTGAAGCGCACGGCGAAACGTGTCCTCCTCAATCTTTAGCCCGGGCGATTCCCGCGGCTGAATGCCCGCGCGTTCGGCCCGCCATTGGGCATCGTACTCGGCCACGTACGGAGTAGGCACAAACCAGATGCCCTTCGCTACCATGGACTTCATGTCTTCCGGCGCAATGTAGTTGCCGTGCTCCAGAGTGTCCACGCCGGCTTCCACTGCGTCATGTACGCCCATAAGGCCTGTGGCATGGGCCGCCACGCGGTGGTGCTCACGGTGAGTTTCGTCCACAATGGCACGAAGTTCGTCAAGCGTGAACGTGGGAATCGTGTCGTTAATGTTGTCATGAATTTTTCCGCCACGGTCGGCATAAATCTTCACCCAATCGGTGCCGTGCGAAAGTTGTTCCCGCACTGCCTTGCGGGCACCCTCCACTCCGTCCACGGTCTGCACGCCAATCGGCACCGGGACATCCCACGCATAGGCTGGTTGCAAAGGATAAGCGCCGGTCACGTCCATGGCGCGCCCCACCACCTGCATGCGCGGACCCCAGATCAACCTATTGTTAATGGCATTGCGCACATCAACATCGGCGTAGCCCGCGCCCTCGGTTTCAAGATCGCGGATAGTGGTGAAGCCCCAATCCAGGGCCGCATGCGCGGCGGTTGTCGCCTCAATCGCGCGATAGGCGACGGACTGCTTCAGCAGTTGCGCATCATACTGGCCAGGCTTGCGATCACCCTGAAGAAACACATGCGTGTGCGACTCCACCATGCCGGGCAGGCACGTCAGTTTTGAAAGATCGATGACTTGCGCGCCTGCTGGCGGCGAGAGTTTGCCCACCTGCTTGATCCGGTCGCGCTCGACGAGGATGACAACATTCTGCTGGAGTTGATCAGACTTGCTGTCGAACAGCGCACCGCAATGAATGTACACGGGGACTGCAGGTGGAAGCGGGACGAGCTTTACCGGCCGAGGAGCATTGTCTGCGTCTTCGGCAATGTTTTGGGCAACGGCAAGTCCCGACAGCAGCACGAAGAAACAAAACAGGATGGGAAATCGTTTTAGCATGGCAGCAACTCCTAAAGGGAACTCTGCTAAGTAGCAGCTGAATAGGATAAACCGTCGCCGCGCCTCATTCTTCCCAGGGATATTTTCCTGGCTTCTTCGGGCTGATCTGGTCGTACGTCAAAGCGGCATCAGCAGCCTTGCCGACGAGTTCGGCAACCCGGGCAATTTGCTTGCGCTCGCAATGGGAATCGAGCTCCGAGATAATCCCGGAGAAAACTCCCGTTCCATTGGTGATGGCAGCGCTGGCGAATTCCACAGCACGCGCACCGCTCAGCAGGAACCGCAGAACATCGGCGGCGGAACGTGCGCCATTGGTCCCAATGATGGGAACTTCTCGCGAAACATTGCGCCAGGCCTTGCTCACCCAATACAAAGATGCAGGGAGGGCCCAATGGCCGCCGATCGCGCCCCAGGAGCCGAGAATTGGCTGCTGTGTCTCAATGTCCGGAATGAAGCCTTGCACCCGCCCGGAAAGAACGATCATGTCTGCACCTTCCTCAATCGCGGTAGCTGCCAGCGAGAGAGGATCGTCGGCCTGCGCCGTAAGTTTGACCGCAAGCGGAACGGAAATGGCGCGGCGAACCTTACGAACATAATCGCGCACTGCGTCGCCCGCTGTGATTTGGCTGACAGCACCGGATTCGCGTCCGTGCGGCGCGCCAAGGTTGAGCTCAATCCATCGCAACCCGGCCTGCTGCATTCGCGTTGCTATCTCAGCCGCGGGCTCCGCCCGCGCGACTGTGATGCTGCCTACGACATAGCTCTGCTTCGTCTGCGCATATCGGTCAAGATCTGCGAGCATGGGCAGGTACTCGTCTAACGGTGTTTGCACTAGTCCGGAGCGGCAGAAGAGTGATGAGTTGAGGCGGTTGGGTGATGTCCAGGGAATCGGGCGGAACTCATCATCGAGCAGAATGTAGTCTGCTTTTGCGAGTTGAGCTGCCGCAGCAGGCAATTCATTCACAGATTTTGAGATCACCGCAGCCGCGCCGGCATCGATGGCTGCGCGAATGCCTTCGGCCGTCATTGTGATCTCGCTCGATGCGCAGATCACGGGGTTCTTGAGCTGGATCTTGCCTAGATCAGCGCATAAGTCGGTCATGCTTTGCTGGTGCTCGCGGCCGGGGCCCCCGGATCGCGCCGTTTTTGCGCGGGCTGGGGCTGAGCGGAGAGTTCCTGCATCTGTTTTGTCCAGCTTTTTGTCGCTGCGGCAAGAGCGCCCAGATCGGATGACAACGCGATCATCCGATATCCGGCGGCCGCAGCCTGCGCGGCCCGAGCAGGAGAGTCGGCATAGATGCCCAGATGAATGTTGGCGGTTGCTGCCGCCGTTTCGATTTCACGAAGGCGCTGCTGGACTTGCGGATCTTCGAGCTTGCCGGGAACGCCCATATCCACGGTGAGATCAAGCGAGCCGATGAATGCCACATCAAGGCCATCAAGCAAAGCGGTGAGAGGCTGTTGCATCTCGCGCGTTTCCAGTTGACCCACCAGCAGCACCTCTCGATTGCTGCGAGCCAGATATTCCGTCAGGGGTTCCGAGCCATACCCCGCTTCGGGTTGCGCGAGACTTACGCTGCGTGAACCTTCCGGTGGATATTTGCAGGCGGTCCGGAATGCCGCAACCTGTTCGCGTGTCTGCACCTGCGGAAGCTGAATCCCGGCCGCGCCGGCCTCAAGCAGGCGGTTGATCTCTCCGGAATCAAACCCCGCGGCACGAACAATGACCGGCAATCCACAACTTCGTGCGGCGGTGATCATGTGCCCGGCCTCGGCTTCCGTGATCTGCGAATGTTCAAGATCGCAAATGGCAAAGTCGAGTCCCGCGAGCGCAAGGATCTCTACTACTTCGCGCCGGCCCAGCTTCACGAATGTGCCCAGGACGGAGCGCGAATTCATCTTGGTTCGGAGTTGAGCGGCGATGCTTGCCATGGTGTTCAAAATGAGAGCTATTGTACTGCAAATGAGAGGGCCGCCGTTTTAAAAGGGTGGGAAGAGAAGAGCTTCAACACAGAGGAAAGGAGTAAGCGGAAGAATTTTGGGCTTGTTGAAATCAAAACTTTCCGTTTGCTCCATTCCTCATGTGCTGAGGCTTTTTCTGTCCTCTTCAATAATGTTTCAGGGCTGAATGTTGATTGCGAAGTGCTGAAATGCTTTTGACCGCACTCCGTCCTCTCCCGCTCCCTTGACTTCTATCCGATGGCTTACTAAGATTTTTTGTCTCGTAATGTGGGCACCGTCCCGCAAACGGTTATGACGCCGAATCCACGGAAGCGCCGGAGAAGCACCCAGACCACTGTCATTGGCCGTGGTTCGAACATTCAGGTCATTGATCGTCTCGCGCGCGTGCTGGAACTATTCGCTGCGAATGGGCGCGAGATGAAGGTCCGGGAAGTCTCAACCGCCCTCCATTTGCGGCGTTCCACCGCGCATCGTTATCTGGCTTCGCTGTCTCGCGCAGGATTGCTGCGCACAGAAGGAGACGGCCTGTATACACTGGGCGCTCTCCTGATTCAACTCGGGGCCGCGGCGGTGGGCGGCGTACAGATGGTGCAGCAGGCGGAGAATTACCTGTCACAACTGGCGGAAGAAGCGCAGGAAACCGCGGTGCTCAGCCTCTGGTCGGGCGATTGTCCCGTGGTTGTGCGCGTGCGTGAGCCGCAATCGAAGCTGGTGCAACTTCATATCCGGCTGGGCGCAACGTTGCCGCTCGATTCCGCGCAAGGCCATTTATTCCTAGCGTTTCACCCTGACCGCCAGCGTATACAGCAGCTTTTGAACCACTTCCCTGAAGGGCAACGGAGGGAGATGGAACGCGGCGTTGCGGAAGCGCGGAAGCACGGCGTTTTCGTGAATTCCAGGGTAGCGGAAGGCATTCGGGCTGTCGCCGCGCCGGTTTTTGACCATGAAGTAATTGCTGGAACCATTGCCTTCGTCGGAACTCTATCGTCAGTGCCCGCCGACCCGAATTCAGGTCTGGCGGAAGCTCTGAAGCAAGCGGCGCAAAGGCTGTCACACGATCTGGGCCGCAGCCGCGAGGACTCGGCCAGGAGCGCAACCGCATGAACTTACTGGCAGCAGAGCGGAGCAGGACACGATGAGCTTGTACCAACTTAGCCGCGCCTGTTATGACCTTCGCGAGGAATCCAAGCGCCAACAGTTCCGGTCGTCGCCCCAAGCTTACGCCGATGGCTACCAGCTCACCGATCGCGAGCGCCAGATGCTTCTCAAACTGGACTGGCGTGCCCTGTCGGAAGCGGGCGTAAGCATTTACGTGCTTACCAAGCTGGGAGCGGCCAGCAACGTGGAATTTCTGGAGCTTGAAGGCGCCATGCGAGGCATGAGCAAACAGCAGTTTGTCGATTTTCTGAAGCAACAGGCGCAGCAGAACAAAAGCTTCGCTCTGGGTATGGACTAAATCCGGGGAGGGTTTCAAGTGGCAACCATCGTCGGCGGCATGGCCTGTTCTCACGCACCTTCCATTGCGCATGCCTACGATCACGGCATGACCAATGACGCAGGCTGGGAACCTCTGTTCCGTGCTTTCGAAAAGTCGCAGGGATGGCTGGAATCACTGAAGGCCGACGTGCTGGTGGTGATCTACAACGATCACGTCGATCAATATTTTTATGACGCGTGGCCCACGTTCAGCATCGGCATGGCTGAGCAGTATGACATTCCAGACGAAGGCCTGGGTGCGCGGGAGTTTCCGCCTGTTCCAGGACATAAAGAGCTGGCCGCGCATATTGCCGCAAGCATGGTGAAAGATGGGTTTGACATCACGGCCTCACATCGGATGTCGCTTGATCACGGTTTCCTTTCGCCGATGCCATTGCTCGATGAGGGATGGAAGATTCCGGTCGTGCCGCTGACCATCAACGTAGTGCTGCCGCCCCTGCCTTCACCCAAGCGCTGCTGCCAGATGGGGGAGGCCGTGGGGCGCGCGATTCGCAGCTTTCCCGCCGATCTTCGCGTGATTGTCTTCGGTACAGGCGGCCTCTCACATCAGTTGACCGGGCCGGACTGCGGACGGGTTACGGCTGAGTGGGACCGCAAATTTATGGACCTGATGGAGCGCTCGCCACAGGAGTTGAATTCTTACACCATGGATGATTTCGCGCGGCTTGGCGGGGAGCATTCGGTGGAAGTGGTGCAATGGATGGCGATGCGCGCGGCATTACCGGCGAATGCGCGAGTTGAACGCAAATTTTACTATCCATTCGGAATGATGGGTTACGGACTGATGGAATTTCGCGTGCCGGAGCAGTGAGGCATGAGAATCGGGTGATCGGGTGATCGCGAAAGCAAAAGCTTTACTTTGGCCTTTAGCAAAGATCCGGCAGCTAAAACACAAAGGCTAGTTGCCAATGGCTAATGGCTAACCAGCAGCACAGGAGTAGAGAATGATTCGGACGGGGCGGCAGTACCTGGATTCATTGCGCGATGAGCGGGAAATCTGGATTGATGGCGAGCGCGTCCGCGATGTCACCGCCGATCCTCGCTTCCGTCCCGTGGCTGAATCCATCGCCGAACTCTATGACATGCAGCACGATCCCGCCCGGCAGGAGAAGCTGACCTACATCGCTCCGGATGGCGAGCGTACCGGTATGTCATATATAGAGCCAAAATCGCAGCAGGAGCTGGTGCGTCGCCGCGAGATGGTCAAGACATGGATGGACTGGACTGGCGGCATGATGGGCCGCAGTCCCGACTTCATGAATGTGCATATGACCGGCTTTGGTTCCGCGCACGAATATTTTGCGCGCGGCGGGGAACGCTTCGGAAAAAATATCCGCAATTACTACGAATATCTTCGCAAGAACGATCTGGCATTGACCCACACCCTCATCAACCCGCAGACGGACCGTTCCAAGCCGGTGCATCAGCAGAACACGGCGGCGGCCATCGTGAAAGAGACCGATGCCGGAATCGTGATTCACGGCGCGCGCATGATCGCTACGCTGGCGCCATTTTCCAACGATATTGCAGTCTTTCCTTCCACGTTCCTGCAGCTCTCGGACGAAGCGCGACCATACGCGTTCGCTTTTTCCATTCCCATGGCCACCAAAGGACTGCGATTCATCTGCCGTCCCGCGATCACGCCGCTCAATGCGCGTGTGCAGGATTATCCGTTTTCGGCGCGGCTGGATGAGATGGATTGCGTGGCCATCTTTGAAAACGTCCTGGTCCCGTGGGAGCGCGTCTTTATTTATCAGGAGCCGAAACTGGGCAATGGCATGTTCGCTGAGACCGGCGCCATGAACCAGATCATGCATCAGTTCGCTACCAAGAACCTGGCCAAAGCCGAGTTCATGCTCGGCACGGCGCTGAACATGGCAGACGCGGTCGGGATCGGCGGCTTTCAGCACGTGCAAAATCATATCCACGAGATGATTAACACGGTGGAGCTGGTGCGGAGCTGCATTCGCGCGTCGGAAGTGGATTGCGTTCCCGGACCCAACGGCACCGTACTACCCAACGATCAGCCATTGCTGACCGTGCGCACGCTCTTCCCGAAACTTTATCCGAAGCTGGTGGAGATCATCCAGATTCTTGGCGCAAGCGGCCTGGTGATGGTGCCCAGCCATGAAGAGCTTCTGGGGGAACGCGCTGCGGACATAGACCGCTACTACCAGGGCGCGACTATTCCCGCCAACAAGCGCATTGAGCTTTTTCGCATCGCATGGGACATTTCCTGCTCTTCCTTTGCCGGACGGCAGACGCTGTACGAGCGCTATTTTTCCGGGGATCCGTGGCGGCTGGCCATGCTGAGGTACCAGAACTATCCGCGCCAGCAGGAATTGAAAGACCGGGTGTGGGACTTCGCCCGCCGCACCGCCGAATGGGACAACAAGGAACAGCAAAAGAACGTATCAGAGCGGGAGAAGAGCCATGTCACCGCATGAACCCGCCAATCGCTCCGTCTCGGGTCGGAGCATTGATGCCGCGAACTTTCGCGACGTCATCCGACATCTGGCCTCAGGCGTGACTGTGATCACCAGTTCACTCGGTGGCGAGCCGGTGGGATTGACAGCCACGGCGGTTTGTTCCGTCTCGGCCACGCCGCCGCTGCTTTTAATTTCTCTCACAGCTACGTCGCGAACAGCGCAGGGCGTTGCGGATACGGGGCAATTCGCGGTTCATCTCTTGCCGCACCACTGCCGCAAACACGCCGAACAGTTCGCCTCGCGAGGGTCGCATTTTGAAGGCGTGCGGTATACGCAGCATCGAAGAAGCGACATTCCAGTTTTGGCCGATGCTCTCGGCTGGTTTGTTTGCGCAGTGGAGCAGAAAATTTCCGCGGCGGATCACATCATCTTTGTAGGCCGCGTGCTGGAATGCGAGCTCAGGGAAAAAGCGCCCGATCCGCTGGTTTATTTTGATCGCGGATACCGCAAGCTCGCGGCGGGGGTGGAACCCGGCACGGAAAACCTTGAGCCCTGGGGATCAACGCAGGACGCGGGCTTGCCCGGATTTGGTTGGTAGTTGGAGGAGAACTCATGGACGCGGTAACTCGACTTCTGCAAGGATCGATTGATCTTCATATTCATCCCTCGCCATCATTATTTCCCCGTCGGATAGACGCGGTAGAAGCGGCGCAGCAGGCCGCTCAAACCGGAATGCGCGCCATTGTCATCAAAAGCCATCATCACACCACGGCGCCTGAACTGGTCCCACTCAAGGCGCACGATCTGAAAGATATTCCGGTGCAGGTGTTTGGCGGAGTTGTCCTCAATAGCTATGTGGGCGGACTGAACCCGTATATCGTGGACATGACTCTGCGGCTGGGCGGAAAAATCGTCTGGTTCCCGACAATCTCGTCCATCAATCACATCAAGCACCATGAATCGCAGCCGCACATGAAGTTTCCTTCGCAGGTGGGCCGCGAACTGCCGGACATTCCAGTGAAGGTGCTGGACGAGAAGGGTGAGCTGCTTCCGGAGGCGCGGACCATTCTGGAATTGATTGCTGAGGCCGATGCGATTCTCTCTTCCGGTCACGTCTCCGTTCCCGAAGCGCTGGCACTGCTGCGCGCAGCAAAAGAGGTTGGCGTGCGCCGCATGTTAATCAACCATCCTGATTTCGTGATCGACGCCAGCGAGCAGGACGTTCAGGAGTTTGTCCGGCTGGGCGCTTACATCGAGCACTCGATGTGCATGTATCACCCGGAATCGACATTTCATTTCTGGAATTTTGACCGGCTCAAGCGCTGGATCGAGCTGGTGGGACCGGAACGCACGCTGCTAGGCTCGGATCTTGGCCAGAAGAACAATCCGCTGCCGGTGGAAGGGTTGCGCTATACGGTGGAGAAGCTGCTGGATATCGGCATCAAAGAACACGAAATCGAATTCATGATCCGCAAAAACTCGGAAGCACTGCTGGGCCTGGAAGAAGCCGCTGAGCGGCGGCTGCCCGCAAAGAAAGGAGCATAGCGATGAGCACCAAGACTGAGCAGCAAGCCAGCGGCAGAGCATACAACTGGGACAAGATCCCTTCTGAGGTGGTGCGCGCCGGAATCAGCCGCAAAGGTTTCCAGTGGAAAGATATGATGATGGTCATGAATGAATGCCATCCCGGGATGAAGCTGAACCCGCACAGCCATACCTTTGAGCAGATGGCTTACATTGTGAGCGGCCGCGCCATTTACCACGTGGGTGAGACCGGGCATGAGGTCGGTCCCGGTTCGTTTCTTATAGTCCCGGCGGGCGTGACCCATTACATTGAACCGCTCGGCACCGAACCGGTGATGAACCTGGATTTTTTCCTGCCCGCGCGTGAAGATTACATGCATCTGGTGAAGTATCTTGAAGAAGAGAAGTAAGGAAAGTGCTGGAGGGAAACATGGACGTGAATGGATTGAGATTTGATCTCTGCTGCGCGGCGCGCCTGCTGTATCGTTTTGGTCTGAGCGTCGGCAATGCCGGACATCTGAGCATCACCATTGGCAACGATCGCATGCTGGTGAACCGCTTTGGCCCTTCATTCGCCACCATGACGCCCGCCGATGTATTGACGATGGATTTCAACGGCAACGTTCTGGAGCATGATCCCTCTGTGAAGCCGTATGTGAATGACACCATCCATCTGCACGGGGTCATCCATCGCTACAATCCACATATCGCAGCGGTGGCACACACGCATCCGCCCAATGTGGTGACCTGGACCACCTTCCGCAAGCTGCCGGACACATACGATCAGGAAAGCTGCCTTCTGGCTGACGACGTCGCTATTGTCGACGATGAGTTTACCGGCCTTGCGCAATCAGAAGACCGCATACGACCGTTTTCTGAAGCGCTGGGCAAGAAGCCTGTTGTACTGTTACCCAATCATGGCGCCATCACCAGCGGTCCCAGCATACAGTCTGCGCTGTTTCGCATGATGTTGCTGGAAGGCACGTGCCAGCGCAACATCGGCGTTGCCGCTGCTGCCAAAGCTACCGGGCTTACGCCTTACGCCATCAAGCCGGAGCACGCGCTTACCGCCAAAAACGAACTGGCCAAAATTCCCATCATCGATAATTTGTGGGAAGACCTGCTGAAGCGCCTGCGCCAGACAGACGCGGACCTGTTCCAGTTTGATCCAAAAAAGTCCGAAAAGCATGCACGCTCTGAGGCATTGTCTGCCTGATCCGCGCAGGCAGATAAAATTCCCAACCATGCTGACGGTCTTATGCTGTGTGGCCTCATCGACTACTATAAAGACTGAAAAAGGTTTATAAGGCTATGGGCCCTTACATAGAGCAAGCGGCTACGGATGCGAGCCGTTGGTTTGAAAGTCTTTCAGCGGCAGAGGCGCCGCTGCTTCGTCTTTTTTGTTTCCCCTATGCCGGGGGAGACGCGCAGGTTTTTCGCGGCTGGCAGCGCCATTTTGCCCCCGAGGTGGATGTTTGTCTCGCGCATTTGCCCGGACGAGGACGCCGCCTGGGTGCCCCGCGTTTCACACGGCTCCAGCAGATGGTTGAAGCCATTGCAGATGTCATCGGCCCAAAACTCGAGGCTCCTTTTGTGTTTTATGGCCATAGCATGGGCGCCCTCATCAGTTTTGAACTGGCGCGGGAGCTTCGCCGCAGGAATGCGGGCTCGCCACTTCACCTTTTTCTTTCAGGCAGCCAGGCCCCGGGCATGCGCAAAATTGGACCCCGAATGTTCGATCTCCCGGAGAAAGAATTCATTGCCGAGTTGCACAAGCTCAATGGCACTCCAATGGAATTGTTCGATAATCCTGAGATCAAAGACCTCTTCATCCCATTGTTGAGAGCGGATTTCGAGATGGTGGATACGTATGAATGCAGCCCTGAACCGCCTCTTGTGTGCCCCATTACAGTATACGGAGGATTGCAGGATGAACGCGTGCCCGTGGATTGCCTGAAGCCCTGGGAAATGCAGACAACGGCACAATGCAAGGTGCGAATTCTTCCCGGAGATCATTTCTTTATCCAGAAGCAGAGCGCGCAGTTCATCAATGTGCTGCGGCGCGACCTGCTCGGCGCCTTGCCTGAAAAAACGCAAGAACAAAGCCGTTAAGAAGAGGAATTGGCGCACCCGCCGATTCAAGCCGGTAGAACGCGGTTGCTGTCTTCCGCACCGGCTGATTTCGTCACTCTCATCCAGCCAGCGGTACCGCTACATGCGGAGCAGGCTTCGGCTCCAGAAGGATTTCTTTTTCCCCAAAGAGCCTTTCTGCCAGGATTCCGCGTTCGCGACAAGCGTTAATCAGTTTGGTGGATTCTATGATGGGGCGTGACTGCTCCGTGTATTTTATGCTCATAACGTAATTCAGCCACGGCTCCTGCCCCATGGCATAAACGTATGCTTCCCGGCAGTTGAGGCTATTCACGATGTCCATCGCTTGTTCATAATTCGAGCCGGCTAGCCGCCTCGATTCGTCCATGCCGCGCTCAAGCTTTTGGGAAAGAAGCGGTCCATAAAGCCAGCTCAGAGGCGCACCATCGCATTCCATTCCGAGAAAAAGGGCGTCAACATCTCCGAATTCCCTATGCAGATGCTCGTAAAGGACCGGGTCAACGTTGCAGGAGTCTGCGGCAAACAACAGGGTGTGCAACCCCAGTTTGACCAGCCATGACATTTTGCTGTGAATATCCAGGTCTGCATGCTCGCCGAGAAAGGGAAGTCCAGTGATAGACACGTTTCCGACGCGGATTTCCTCAAGTTGATTCAACTCAATCACATTTCTAAATCCGCAGTTCTCTAAAATCAGTTTCAGGGAAGGGTCCTGCAGATGGCCAGGATTATTGCGCGGCACGAGAATGTTTTTGATCTTGTGCCGGATTTGCAGCAAGGTTTCAAACAGGATGTGGTCCTGATGATTATGGGTTATCAAGACGTAATCGATCTGCTCGGGCAGATCAAGATAAGTGTAGCGGGAGATTCCGTTCTCGTAGGTATAGCTGAGGACCGGATCAAATACCATGCTGGTGCCCTGTGACTCTATCAGGATGCAGGCGTGCCCAAAATATCTCCAGCGCACCCCGGGACCGGTATAAGGCGAATAGCGCGGCGGCGGCTCCGGCGTAAGGAAGCAGCGGAGCAGATCGTCACGGGAGTCCGGGACTTGAAGCATTTCCTTGATCTCGCGCCATGGACGGTGAGATGACTTTAGCCGGAACAGATCATCGATCACAGGACTATCGTATGGAAGATGGAGATGAAGCGCGTCGTCGCTTTCCAGCCTGGGAGTACTCAGCACAAACGGCCGGTCGTCATTTGAGATCTTTGAAAGTCTCACGCTCTGTTGCCTGCGGTCATAATAGCGGCTTCTGTACAGCAATGGTTCGATCAGGCGGAATGAAGGATGATTGTTTAGATCATAAACGAGCTCTACATAACCTCGCAGGATGGCTGGAACTTTCTCGTATAAAGGATTTAGGCTGTACCCTTTGGCGCTTCCCCTCAACATGGTGTCCAGTTCTTCCAGGGCGGCCGATAATTCAATCAGGTGCGCACGCTCCCGCTTGATACGGTCACGCAAGGCCCGGATCTCGTCCACCCGTTGCCCTCCGTAATCAATAAAGGGTCCGCCCAGCATTTTAGGGTTCTTGACCGCGTTCGCATGAACCTGCGGCATGCTGATGTAAGAATCCATGATTTTCAGATGACGCCCCGTTATATTTCTTGCGGCGGTTGCGGGAGGAATAAGATGAGGCCAGACATACCACCCGTCGATCAAAGGCTCAACCTGTATATTCGGTCTGAGGTACAATTGCTCGTTTTCAAGCATTGTCGGATCCTTTCATCTAAAAAATCCGCCGAGTTTTCTAAAAGTTAGCGGATGCGTGTCCGGTTCATGGGCGCGAAGCGACGATCCCGACTAGTTCCACCATTCTACCCTTCCGAAAATCGAACACGCTAAAAAAGCCAGCTCTGAAGTTTTGCGCGGACCGTACAATAGGTCGTGCAAGCAAAAATTCATTCATTCATAAAGGAGCTTTGCCATGGCCCAGGCGCGTGTTCTTGATTCATTGAAAAATCATCCTCTGAGAAAAGATCTGATTCACCATCATTTTTTCGGCGAGATCAAGTCTGGACTGCTTACGCATAGTGACGTCGCGATTTTTCTGGGCCAGTGGTGGCATCCCTTACACTATTTTCCCAATTTTCTTTCAAGAAGTATCTCAGTCGTCCCCTGGCTTGAGACTAAAACTGCTATTTGCGACATTTTGTCCGAGGAACTTGGAGAGGGCGATCCCGCCATGGCCCATGAACGCATTTACCTGGAAACCATGGCTGCCGCAGGCTTCTCTCACCAAGAGGTCGCCGAAGCTCCTCCGCTCGAATCCACCCGCAAACTGATTAAGGGATACGAATCAGCATCTACTGAGCACGCCAGCGCTCTCGGCTTTGTATATGGGACCGAGGTAGCCGATCTGGCAATGGTTTCCGGAATCGGCGCGGCGGTGCGGCAAGTGAGCGGCATGAAGAACCTCCCCTGGGTTGACATACACGTTCTTCAGGAACCGAACCACGTTGATAAGGCGAGTAGCGCCCTGGAACCAGAGCTCTCAAGCGATGACTATCAACAGGTTGTAAGCAGCGCTGAAGAGATGTGGCGCTTATGGATCGCTTTCTTTTCCGAACTCAGCCAGGTGTTCGAAAACAAAAAGAACCCTAAGGGCGTGGAGACCAGGGCAAAATCCGCGTAAGAGCACAGCTTCCCTGAAATCGCTCCTCGGGCGAATACAGGACTTGTGTTTGCGTTACTGCATTCGTATGGTGCCATGTAGAGGACAAGTGTTGTGTTGATTGTCGCGGCGAATTGGAGCGATTTAATCCAGGATAGTTTGGGCGTCTTACTATTCGATCTCACGGACCGGCTTCTGGAACGATGCTCCGGCAGCAGTCAGTAACATTGCCACGCCGGCTATTAGAAATGTGAACTTCAGGTTCCACGCAATCAGGAATCCGGCAATAGCGAACGAAACGGGCATGATTCCAAAAGTGGCGAGCATGAGCACACTTGCCACTCGCCCACGCACCGCTGCATCGATCCGCTGCAATACCCAGGCACTGATGTGGACGTTCATCAACGCTGCCAAAGCGCCGATCAGAAACAGCACCCCGACAAGAGGCCACACTCTGTCCATAAGTCCAATCGATGCCAGGCAAGGGGCCAATGCTGCTGCCACCAGAAGCATTAAGACACCGCGCCTGCGAATTTTCCATACGCCGGCCACGAGTGCGCCCAACAGACTTCCCGCGGCAACAGCGGACAGCAATGTCCCCAAGATCGCAGGTGAACCGAAGCGATTTTTTGTCATGTAGGTGAGACCAATGGAAACCGGCCCGGTGAAGCAGAAGTTCATGGTCATGGCCAGCAGCATCAAGGAACGCAGAGGCACATCTTTTCCCACATACGCAATACCCTCTGCGATTGCGGGCCATACCGCTTTTCTGGCAGCCTGAGATATAGGTGGGTCGGGTAGCTTCCAGAGCGCGCCGATGATAAAGAGGAAACTGATTGCATCCACAAAGAAGGCCCATGCTACCCCCAGCGCCTTGATCACAAATCCTGCCGGGACCGGGCCAACAATGGTTGTCAATTGAGCTGCGGTCTGGCTGACTGAAGACGCCGCCACCAGCTGCTCGGGCTGCAACAAGGAAGGCAGGTAGGCTGTCCCGGCGGGAGCGGCAAATGCATCAGCTACGCCAAAAATAACTGCCAGGACGTAAAGCTCCCACATATGGAGAATGCCGAACCAGATGAGAATTCCGATTACGGCCACGCAGATAGTACGTGTCGTGGCTGTGGCCATCATGATCTTGCGCGCCGATATGCGATCACTGAGGACCCCGCCCATGAGCATTAGAAGAGCGCGCGGAATAGAGCCTGCCATCATGACTGCGCCCATAGCCACGGCCGATCCTGTCTGCTGCAAAATCAGCCATGGTAACGCGACCATGTAAAACTGGTCGCCCAGAAACGATATCGTGCTGCCAACAAGCCAAAGACGATATTGAGGATTACGCAGCGGATGCTCAATCGCAGCGGTAGAAGCAGTTGGGGTAGTTGCCGTGCCCATAAAGTCCTTCCTGCTATTGTCAGGCATTAAGG
Organism: Terriglobia bacterium; assembly: GCA_963831465.1. Classification (GTDB taxonomy): domain Bacteria; phylum Acidobacteriota; class Terriglobia; order Terriglobales; family Acidobacteriaceae; genus Angelobacter. Next base: position 198,645 of record CAWHQH010000043.1, read on the forward strand.
CGGAATGTAGACGCAGATGTGAACTTAAATTTCATTTTTGCGGTGCAGTGCTTTGCCCGGTTATGGTTTATAAAAGCTGGTGTTGGGGAAGCTCATTGGAATGTCAGTATCTCACGATACGGGGTGGGACTTGCTCTAGCGCTGGCGGCCGGGCAAATTAAGTTTTTACCGACCTGGATTCGTTCACAGTAAAATTTCCGGGAAAGCCGAGGTGCCCTTGCCCAAAATCTTAGCCGCTGTCATGCAAAAGCCGTTTCAGCCCATAGAAGTGTGCGAGTTTGAAGAGCCCCAATTGGAAATGAACTCGGCGGTCCTGGATGTCCGCCTGAGCGAGGTCTGCGGCACTGATGTCCATTTACATGCGGGACAGTTAGCCGGTGTGCCCTATCCGATCATTCCAGGGCACGTCTCAGTCGGATTTCTGAGCAAAATACGTGGCAATTTGCTTGACTCGGATGACCGCAAATTTAGTGAAGGAGACGAGGTTACGTTTCTCGATGTCCACGGAACCTGCGGTGTTTGCTGGTATTGCGCCGTGGCAAAAGCCAGTACACGCTGCCCGAAGAGAAAAGTTTATGGCGTTACATATGGAGTGACAGATGGCCTGTCTGGCGGGTGGGCCCAATCGATTTATCTTAAGCCAAATACGCGCTGCTTGAGCTTGAATGGTGTAGATCCGCAAAGATTTATGGCCGGAGGTTGTTCATTGCCTACGGCTGTGCACGCAGTGGAGCGCGCGGAAATCTCACTCGGGGACATGGTGCTGGTACTCGGCAGTGGTCCAGTGGGTATATCCATCATTATTTGCGCACTGCTGCGCGGCGCACATCGCGTTTTTTGCCTCGGCGCCCCGGATGCTCGCTTGCAGGTGGCCAGGCAAGCAGGCGCATATAAAACCAAGGACTTCTCCGCTTGTACAGAAGCCGAACGATTAGAGTGGATCCGCGATCTTACCAATGGAAGAGGAGCGGACGTAACGATCGAAGCCACGGGCAATCCACAAGCTGTGGTTGACGCAATGCGTTTTACGCGCGATGCGGGACGTGTGATCATCGTCGGCCAATACACGAACGCAGGCGATATATCCTTCAATCCGCACCTCGATTTGAATAAAAAGCACCTCGACGTGCGCGGCTGTTGGGGGGCTGACTTTTCGCACTTTTATAAATCCGTGCGGATCATGACGGATGCCTCACGCTCCGCAGCATGGTCGGCGGTTCCTTTGGAATTTTATGGCTTGAGCGAAGCGAATGCGGCGCTTGAGAATGTAGTTGCAGGGTCTGCGTCTAAAAGCTTGATCAATCCGCAACTGGGTTAAGAAGTTTCAGAGCGAATCTGCACAGAAAATGATGCATGGCAACGCTCGAAAACTTCTTTTGTCTTTTTCGGAATGCATGAGTGTTGCATAACGGTTTTTGAGAGTCTTAACGAACACATTAGTCTTTTCTACATTGGTCTAATAAATCACATCGCAACGACCTGTCGGCATTTGCATAAAACAAGTAAGCGGGTGCCGACGGATCAGGTGGCAATACGCCACTCACGATTTTTCAATCGAGAGCTGGTTTATATAGCAAATCAGCTCTACGAATCTTTTAAACTATATAGACTAAAAGGTTCTAACACGGGTGGTGATATCCGCTAGCCCGGTCATAAATTAGGGGCTCAGACTTCCACATTATTGGTCCGCCTCCATCAATGACCAAGGGTATTTCATCTTCCAATTAGGGCGTTCCTGAACGTAAGCCCATCAATAAATTACGAGTTCTTACAAAATGTCTCCTGAAAAAACTGTGTTGAAAAAAGATCAGGCGGAAGACGAGCGGGAACTACTTCGTCTTTTACTGGAGAAAGAAGGTCTTGGCTCACCAGACTGGGAGATCGCTTCGGCAGAAACTCGGGAGCTGCTACCGCTTTCCTGGGCGCAAAAGCGCCTTTGGTTTCTGGACCGCCTGCAACCGGGCAGTGACTTCTACAACGTCGTCTTGGCGTGTGAGCTGCACGGCGATTTGAAAGTGCCGGTTCTGGAGCGATGTCTAGCGGAGATCATTCGGCGGCATGGAGCTTTGCGGACCCGGTTTGTGGTAGAGAACGGCGAGCCACTGCAGAAGGTTGAGGAGTTGATCGAGTTCCGGCTGCAACTGCTTGATTTGACCGATCAGGAGCGAGTTGAAGACAGGAGAAAACAGGCACAGGAGATCGTAAGGCAGGAAGCGGCAAAGCCATTCGATCTGGAAAGAGCGCCTTTGTTGCGTGGAGTGCTCATTCGTTTGCGCGAGGGCGAACACGTTCTGGCATTGAGCATTCATCACATCGTAGTGGATGAGTGGTCGATGGGGGTCTTGCAGCAGGAAATGGCATTGCTATACGCCGCTTATGTGCAAGGACAGGAATTGCCGCTCAAGGAGATGCCGCTCCAGTATGCGGACTACACGCTGTGGCAGGTGCAATGGCTGAAGGGCGAAGTTTTTGCCCGTCAGATGGAGTACTGGGCGAAACAATTGGCCGGAATGCCGGAGCGTTTGGATTTACCGACGGACAAGTCGCGGCCTGCAATTCCCCAACATCGTGGCAGCACTGAAGCAGTCACCATTGACGGGGATTATTGGGAAAAAATGAAGCGGTTCAGCCGGCAAGAGGGCGCCAGCGTCTTTATGACAGTGCTGGCCATCTACCAGGTGCTGCTGCTGAGATATACGGGGCAGACCGACTTCGGAGTAGGCACGCCAATCACCAACCGCGGCCACGTACGCACGGAAGGCATGATCGGATTCTGTGTGAATACCCTGATCATGCGGGCTGATTTGACGGACGAACCGACTTTCAGGGAAGTGGTCGAGCGGACAAGAAAAGCGACGCTGGAAGCATTCGATCACCAGGATTTGCCGCTCGAAAAGCTGGTCGAGGAATTGTCGCCGGAGCGGCAGATTAGCGGCTCGCCCCTGTTTCAGGTGACGTTTACGTTCATGAGCGGCAAGGCCACGCCGCCTGAACTTCCCGGCGTGGAGATGCGCCCGATGGCGACTCAAATTGCTACCTCTAAGTACGATCTCGCGCTGCTCGCGGTTGACCATGAAATTCCCAAGCTGGCATTTAACTACGACACCGATCTGTTTGAGGCAGAGACAATTCAGCGCATGCTTCAGCACTTTGGGCTTTTGCTGGCTGCCGCTGTAGATAATCCCGATCTTCGAATCTGGGACTTGGCAATGTTGAGCCAGGAGGAGACACGGCAGCTCTTGGTGGAGTGGAATCCGGCGGAGACCCAAGGTGGAAAGAAGTGCGTGCATGAGTTGTTCGAAGAGTGTGTGGCCAGACGGCCGAACGCGGTGGCGGTGGAGCATCAAGGGCAGGAGTTGACGTATGCCGAGCTGAACCGCAAAGCGAACCGGCTTGCCCATTACCTGCGAACCATCGGAATGAGGCCGGATGCCCGCGTAGCAATTGGTTTGGAGCGTGGCTTGGAAATGGTGGTTGGGATAGTGGCGGTATTGAAAGCGGGTGGAGCGTATGTGCCTCTGGATCTGTCCTACCCCATGGAACGTTTGCACTTCATTTTGGAGGACAGCGCTCCGGTGGCGCTGCTGGCGAGAAGTGATTGGCCTGGGTTGCTGGATTTGGCCGGTGGAATCCATGAAGGTGTTCAGGTTGTCGATCTAACGAATGAGGATGCGTTCAGCAAACTCCCGGAGACCGACCTGGAGCGAGCGGAGACGGGAGTGGACGCTGAAAATCTGGCTTACGTGATTTACACATCGGGCTCGACGGGGGAGCCGAAGGGGAGCGAGATACCGCATCGCAGTATTCCTGGATTCATTTTTGGAATTGACTATGTGCGTTTTGACGAAGAAACGGTGCTGTTGCAGCATTCATCGGTGAGCTGGGATGCATTCACGCTGGAGCTGTGGAGTGCATTGCTGACGGGAGGACGGAGCATATTGGCGCAGCAGCGAGTCTTGAGCGCGGAAGAAATCAGGAAGTACGTGCAGGGCGGGGGAGTGAATACGCTGTGGCTGACGGCGGCGATGTTCAACTCGATTGTGGAAAGCGATGTGGGTTGTCTCGAAGGAGTGAAGTATCTGCTGACCGGAGGAGAGACGGCGTCGGTAACGCACATCAAGAAGGCACTGGAAAAGTTGCCGGGCATGCAGGTGGTGAACGGGTATGGGCCATCGGAATGCACGGTATTCAGCAGTTGCTATGTGGTACCCGAGGAAATCCCAAAAACCGTGACATCGCTGCCGATCGGGAAGCCGATAGGAGACCGGCGGACGTATGTGCTGGATGCGGCGATGAACGTGGCGCCCATCGGAGTAGTGGGAGAAGCATATATAGCGGGCGCGAGTGTAGCGCGGGGTTATTTGCGGCGCGGGGACTTGACGGCGGAACGGTTTGTGCCGGATCCGTATAGCGCGGAGGGTGGAGGACGATTGTACCGGACGGGAGATCTGGTGCGGTGGCGGCGGGATGGGACGATTGAGTTTGTAGGACGGAATGATTTTCAGGTCAAGGTACGCGGGTTCCGAATTGAGTTAGCAGAGATTGAAGCGATCCTGCTTGAATACAGTGGAGTCAGGGAAGCGGTGGTCGTAGCGCAGGAGGATTTGGCTGGGAGTAAGCGTCTGATCGCTTATTACATGGAAGGCAGGAATGACGTTCAGCAAAGCGATGGCGCAGGTAAGTTCGGAGCAGAAGAATTGCGCAGCCATCTGGCACAAAGATTGCCAGAGTACATGGTGCCGGCGGCGTATGTGCGGTTGGAAGCATTGCCGCTGAGTTCCAATGGGAAGCTGGACCGGAAGCGATTGCCGGCGCCAGACGGAAATGCCTACGCAGTGAGTGGATATGAGGATCCGCAAGGAGAAATTGAGACAACATTGGCGGCGATTTGGCGAGAGGTGCTCGCGGTAGAAAAGGTGGGACGGCACGACAATTTTTTTGAATTAGGCGGACACTCGCTGCTGGCGGTATGGATGATTGGCCGGTTGAAGGAAGCGATCGGCCTGGAAGTGGAACTCGGCGATGTATTCGAGCATTCACGTCTGAGCGAGTTGGCTTCCAGTATCTCCGGCGGCAGACAGACGCAAGTACAGCCGATCACCAAAGCCGATCGCACGCAGCGTCTCCCACTTTCATATGCGCAGCAGCGGTTATGGTTCCTGGCGCAGATGGAAGGAATCAGCGAGGTCTATCACATTTCTTTTGGCGTACGTCTCTTCGGCAAGCTCGACAGGCAGGCACTGAAGCTGGCTTTCGACGGGCTCGTGCAGCGTCATGAAGCATTGCGCACCACATTCGCGGTGGTGGATGGCGAAGCAGTGCAGCGGATTGCAGCGGTGGAAGAGAGCCATTTTTCATTGCGAGATCACGATTTGCGTAAACAGGCGGATGCGGAGCTAAGAGTCCGGCAACTCATAGAGGAAGAGGCGCATGCAAGTTTTGATTTGGAAGCCGGTCCGCTAATTCGTGGGCGGCTGATTCGCCAGGGAGAGGATGAATCTACATTACTGGTCACCATGCACCACATCGTTTCCGATGGCTGGTCGCTAGGCGTGTTGCTCAACGAATTGAGCTTACTGTACGGGGCATTTATACGCGGGGAGGCCGATCCCTTGCCAGAGCTCAGCGTGCAATATCCAGATTACGCAGTGTGGCAGCGTAACTGGATGCAAGGCGAAATTCTGAGTCAGCAGGGCGAGTACTGGAAAACCACTTTGGCAGGCGCGCCGACACTGCTTGAGTTAGCTGCAGACCACGTGCGGCCCGCAGAGCAGCAGTATGCAGGTGCATGGTGCGATGTGTTGCTGGATGAAACTTTGACGGCAGGGCTCAAGGAGTTGAGCAAACAGCATGGCGCGACCTTATATATGACCCTGTTGACAGGGTGGGCGGCGCTGCTGGGACGGTTATCAGGGCAGCAGGACATATTGATTGGGTCGCCGGTCGCCAACCGGAGACAAGGAGAGCTCGAAGGGCTGATCGGATTTTTTGTGAACACGCTGGTGCTGCGGGCGGATTTATCTGGCAGACCTCAGGTAGGGGAGCTGCTGGGACGAGTGAAGAGCAAAGCATTGGGTGCGCAGCAGCACCAGGACATTCCTTTTGAGCAGGTGGTGGAGCTTCTGCAGCCGGAACGCAGCCTGGCCCATAGCCCATTATTTCAGGTGATGTTTGCGTGGCAGAACGCGCCCAAGGGCGCGCTGGATCTTGTTGGGTTGAAGACGGTGTGGCTGGAGATGGCCCCACATCGCGTAGCGCGGTTTGATCTGACTGTGTCCTTGTGGGAAATGGATGAACGGATTGCCGGTGGTGTGGAATACTCCACCGCGCTCTTTGAGAAAGCAACGATCGAGCGATACATGGGATATTGGCGTCGCATCCTGGAAGGCATGGTGGCGGGGAACAGCCAGATAGTGGATTGTCTGGACTTGTTGTCGGAGGGCGAGCGGTACCAGCTCTTGTACGAGTGGAACCGTACGGCGGCGGACTATCCCAAGAAGTGCATGCATGAATTGTTCGAAGATCAGGTCAGAAGAAGCGCGGAAGCAGCCGCAGTAGAGTTTGCAGGACAGAAGTTAACGTATGGTGAGCTGAACCGCAGGGCGAACCAGCTGGGACAATATTTTAAGCGAGTGGGAGTGGGGCCAGAGGTGCGGGTGGGAATTTGTATGGAGCGCGGTCTGGAAATGGTGATCGGGCTGCTGGGGATTCTAAAGGCGGGCGGAGCGTATGTGGCGCTGGACCCTCGTTATCCGTTGGAACGTCTCAAATTCATGATGGAAGATTCATCCATCGCGGTGCTGGTGACTCACATCGGCTTATTGGAGCAATTGCCCGGATCACCAAAGACGATTTGCGTCGACAAGGAACTGGGTGAGATAGCGCGCGAGAGCCAAGAGAATATCGGGCCTTCTCTGCACCCAGGAAAATCTTGCTTATGTGATTTACACATCGGGTTCCACCGGAAGGCCACGAGGGGTGGCAATCCAGCATGGCAGCACGAACGTGCTGTTGCAATGGGCCCGTGAAGTGTTCTCAGCCGAGGAATTGGGTGGCGTTCTTGCCTCCACATCCATTTGTTTTGATCTCTCAGTATTTGAAATTTTTGCTCCACTCAGTTGGGGTGGAAAGACAATTGTGGTTCGCGATGCCCTGAGTCTGGCCGGGATAGAGAAAAAGGCGGGAGTGAAGTTGCTCAACACGGTGCCCTCAGCGATGGCAGAGTTGCTGCGAATCAAGGGCGTACCGGCCTCGGTTGAAACTGTGAACCTGGCTGGAGAAGCTCTGCCGCCAAATACAGTGGAACAACTCTACGAAGAACTAAAGGTAAAGCGGGTTTTCAACCTGTATGGACCATCGGAGGACACCACTTACTCCACATATGCATGTTTGAAAAGAGGCGAGGCAAATGAAAGAGTGCCCATCGGAAGGCCCATCAGCAACACGCAAGCTTATGTTCTGGATCGAGAATATCAACCCGTACCTATGGGCGTGACCGGTGAGTTGTTTTTGGGAGGACAGGGAATCGCACGCGGATATTTGAACCGGCCCGAGCTGACTGCGGAAAAGTTCATTCCCCATCCCTTCTCTGAGCGCGGAGGAGAGCGGATCTATCGCACCGGGGACCAGGTGAAATGGGGGCGGAATGGAAATCTGGAGTTCCTTGGCCGGGTGGATCAGCAGGTGAAGGTGCGGGGCTATCGAATCGAACTGGGAGAGATTGAAGCGGTTTTGCAGGCGCATGAGGGAGTCAAGGCATGCGCCGTGATCGTTCGAGAAGATCAACCCGCAGAAAAACGAGTGGTGGCGTATGTGGTCACGAATGGCGCGGTGAAGGCGGACGGTTTCAGGGAGTTCCTTAAAGAGCGATTGCCTGAATACATGGTCCCATCTGCTTTTGTAGAGATGGAACAACTGCCGTTGACGCCAAACGGCAAGATCGATCGCAAGGCATTGCCGACCCCTGAAAAAGAATGGACTGAGAGAAAGGGCTACACAGGCCCACGCAATGGCGAAGAGGAAATATTGTGTGGCCTGTTTGCGGAAGTGTTGAATCGGGACCGCGTGGGTGTGCATGACGACTTCTTTGCCATGGGCGGACATTCATTGCTCGCTACTCGGCTGGTAAGCCGAATCCGCACTACCTTAGGAATGGATGTAACGCTGCGCAGCGTGTTTGAATCGCCCACAATCGCGAAATTAGCTCGTCAATTGCAAGACGGCAGGAAAGCCCGGGTCTTATTGCAACGCCATCCCGATGCTGAGCGCGCGCCATTGTCATATTCTCAGCGCCGGCTATGGTTCATCAATGAACTGCAAGGCAGCAGCGCGGAATATAACATGCCCCAGGCCCTGCGGTTGCGCGGCAGATTGGATGTAGATGCGTTGCGCCGCGCAGCCCAGACAATCGTGGGCCGGCACGAGATCTTGCGCACACACTTCGCAGAAGAGCGGGGGGAACCGGTGCAGATCATCGCGCCGAACGTTACTTTTGAAATCCCAATCAAGGATCTCAGCGGGCTTTCTGAAGCTGAGCAGCAGCGGCAGGTAATGGAGTCCGTGAATCAAGAATGGCGTGAACCATTCGATCTGGCCCATGGTCCTGTGCTGCGACTCAAGCTGCTTAAGCTGGAGGAGGAAGGTCATGTTCTCCTGCTAACGTTCCATCACATAGTTTCCGATGGATGGTCGCTGGGTGTGTTCATGCGGGAGCTCAAAGATTTGTATGAGGCGTATTCGCAGGGGCGCGAGAATCCCTTGCCGGACCTACCGCTTCAATTCTCGGATTTTGCTTTATGGCAGACGCAGGAGGCAAGGGAGGGAGTACTGGATGAGGACCTACGGTTCTGGCAAGAACATCTGGCAGAAATACCGGAAGAGCTGGAAATTCCCAGGGACAGGCCACGTCCACCGGTCCAGACTTACGCTGCCGATGCCTGCGGAATAACTTTGCCGGCGGAGAAAGTAGCTGCGCTAAAGCGGTGCGGCCACTCGACCTTGTATATGACGTTGCTTACGGCTTTTGCCGTTCAGATGCATCGTTATACCGGACAAGATGACATTGTGGTTGGTTCGCCCATCGCCAATCGCCAGGATGAGCGACTGGAGGGCTTAATCGGTTTCTTCGCCAACATGCTGGTGATGCGGGCGCGAGTGAACTCAAATGCAAGTTTCAGCGAGCTTCTTGAGCAAGTTCGCGACATGGCGCTGGAAACTTACCGGCATCAACACATTGCGTTTGAGCGGCTGGTAGAGCTCCTGCCGTTGCGCCGGAGCTTGAACCGGACACCCATCTTTCAAGTGGTCTTTGCCCTCCAGAATGCCTCCTCGGGAACCCAGGAACTCAAAGGACTGGAAGTCGAGGAGTTAGGAACGGAAGCATGGACTGTGCGCTTTGATTTGGAAGTCCATGCCATTGAACGCAATGGACAGCTGGATATCGTCTGGATCTACAACCGGGACTTGTTTGATCGCTGGCGCATAGAACAAATGGCAGGACATTATGAACGATTGCTGACAGCAGTGGTCGAGGACTTGGATAAACCTATTTGCCAACTGGAGATATTGAGTCCAAGCGAGATACAGCAGTTAAAGATTTGTGGAGTGAATCGCGCTGGGAAGGTGGAACGGAGAGAGACAAATCCATACGTCGCGCCTCGAACACCATTGGAGCAAACGGTGGCCGGTGTATGGCAGGAGACGCTGGGATTGGACCGAATCGGCCTGGATGACAATTTTTTCGATCTTGGTGGATATTCGCTGCTAGTGGCGCGTGTACGTTTTAGCCTACGGGAGAAGCTGCAGAAGCAAATAGCGCTCGTCGATTTATTCTCCTGCCCCACCGTACGCATGCTGGCAGAGAAGCTCGAACATAGGGAAGAAAGTTTGACCATGAAAAAGACTTCGAGAAAGGGTTCTTAAAGAAATGTCTTCGGGAAGAGTTGTACCGAAAAAAGACCGGCTGGAAGAAGAGCGGGAACTCCTGCGGCGTTTGTTGGAACAAGAGGGGCTAGGCGGTCCAAGCACGCAGGCGCTGCAGAGTGCGGCGACTGTTTCTTCATCATCAGAAGCTTCGGAGACGGCGCCTTCTCTTTACCCGCTTTCCTATCAACAGGAGCCGCTGTGGTTTCTAGACCGATTCCGGCCCAGTAGCGATTTCTATAACGTGCCGATGACGTTGAGGTTCAAAGGCGATCTGGACGTTGCCCGGCTGGAACGGAGTCTGCGGGAAGTGGTGCGGCGACATGAGCTCCTGCGGACATGCTTTGTTATGGACGAGCACGAAGGTCCGAAGCAGAAGGTTGTTGGGGAGAAAATCAATGTGCAGTTGCCGGTGATGAATCTGGACCAGTTAGCGCCGGACGAGCGAGAGGAGCAGGCGAAGAAGGTTGTAGCAGAGGAAGCCGGCAAGGCATTTGATCTAAGCCGGGCGCCATTATTCCGGGCAGTGTTGGTGCGTATCGATGAAAGCGACCATATTTTGGTGCTCACGCTGCACCACATTATCTGTGATGAGTGGTCGTTGGGCCTGTTGGTGGAGGAATTGGAAAAGCTGTATGAGGCGTATGGGAGAGGAGAAGAGTCGCCGCTGCCGGAATTGGCCATGCAATATGGAGAGTATGCGCTGGAGCAGAGGGAAGCACTGCGTGGAGAGAAGCTTCAGCAGCAGATGGAATACTGGAAAAGAGAATTGGATGGAATGCCGCAAGTGCTGGAGTTGCCGACAGACCATTTACGGCAGGCGCAGCAGAGCTTCCGGGGAGGAATGCAGGATCGAAGGTTAGGAAGCGATTTGCTGCAAGGCTTGAACGCGTTGGGGAGAGCAGAAGGGGCCAGCTTATTCATGACGCTGCTGGCAGCGTTCCAGGTCTTGTTGATGAGGTACAGCGGGCAGGAGGATTTTGGAGTTGGCATATCGATAACTAATCGTAGCCGGAGAAATACGCACGAATTGATTGGCTTCTTTTTGAACACGCTGGTGATACGCGCGAATCTGGAAGGCGGTCCGAGTTTCCGCTATGTGCTGCGGCAAGTTCGGCAGTCCGCGTTGAACGGATATGAGCACCAAGACCTGCCATTTGAAAAGTTGGTGGAAGAATTGGCTCCCGACCGCGACATCAGCCGTAATCCGTTAATTCAAGTAATGTTCACGGTGCGCAGGCCCACGGACTCGAAATTCGCGGGATTGGGGTTGAGCGAGTTCGGAGCAGATATTCGACATTCAAAATTTGACTTCACCATGATTGTCGAGGAATCCAATGAGCCAAAGCTCGCGCTCAACTACAGTACCGACCTGTTTGAAGCAGAGACAATCGCGCAGATGCTGGGCCATTATGAGCAGCTACTCGATGCGGTGGTGAATAATCCGGAGCTTGGAATTTGGGACTTGGCAATGTTGAGCCAGGAGGAGACACGGCAGCTCTTAGTGGAGTGGAACCCGGCGGAGACCCAAGGTGGAAGGAAGTGCGTGCATGAGTTGTTCGAAGAGTGTGTGGCCAGACGGCCGAACGCAGTGGCGGTGGAGCATCAAGGGCAGGAGTTGACGTATGTAGAACTGAACCGCAAAGCGAACCGGCTTGCCCATTACCTGCGAACCATCGGAGTGAGGCCGGATGCGCGCGTAGCGATTGGTGTGGAGCGTGGCTTGGAAATGGTGGTTGGGATAGTGGCGGTATTGAAGGCGGGTGGAGCGTATGTGCCGCTGGATCTGTCATACCCCATGGAGCGCTTGCACTTCATTTTGGAGGACAGTGCTCCAGTGGCGCTGCTGGCGAGAAGTGATTGGCCTGGGTTGCTGGATTTGGCCGGTGGAATCCATGAAGGTGTTCAGGTTGTCGATCTAACGAATGAGGATGCGTTCAGCAAACTCCCGGAGACCGACCTGGAGCGAGCGGAGACGGGAGTGGACGCTGAAAATCTGGCTTACGTGATTTACACATCGGGCTCGACGGGGGAGCCGAAGGGGAGCGAGATACCGCATCGCAGTATTCCTGGATTCATTTTTGGAATTGACTATGTGCGTTTTGACGAAGAAACGGTGCTGTTGCAGCATTCATCGGTGAGCTGGGATGCATTCACGCTGGAGCTGTGGAGTGCATTGCTGACGGGAGGACGGAGCATATTGGCGCAGCAGCGAGTCTTGAGCGCGGAAGAAATCAGGAAGTACGTGCAGGGCCGGGGAGTGAATACGCTGTGGCTGACGGCGGCGATGTTCAACTCGATTGTGGAAAGCGATGTGGGTTGTCTCAAAGGAGTGAAGTACCTGCTGACCGGAGGAGAGACAGCGTCGGTAACGCACATCAAGAAGGCGCTGGCGGAGTTGCCGGGCATGCGGGTGGTGAACGGGTATGGGCCATCGGAATGCACGGTATTCAGCAGTTGCTATGTGGTGCCGGAGGAAATCCCAGAAACCATGACATCGCTGCCGATCGGGAAACCGATAGGAGACCGGCGGATGTATGTGCTGGATGCGGCGATGAACCTGGCGCCGATAGGAGTGGTGGGAGAAGCGTATATAGCGGGCGCGAGTGTAGCGCGGGGGTATTTGCGGCGCGGGGACTTGACGGCGGAACGGTTTGTGCCGGATCCGTATAGCGTGGAGGGTGGAGGACGATTGTACCGGACGGGAGATCTGGTGCGGTGGCGGCGGGATGGGACGATTGAGTTTGTAGGACGGAATGATTTTCAGGTGAAGGTACGCGGGTTCCGAATTGAGTTAGCAGAGATTGAAGCGATCCTGCAACAGCAGAGTGGAGTACGCGGTTGTGCAGTGGTAGCAAAATCTGGTTCGAACGGAAGTAAAAAGCTGGTTGCGTATGTGGTTGGGGACCATGAGGACTTACGACGCGATCTGAAAGGCAAGCTTCCGGCATACATGGTTCCGAGTGTCATTGTGGGTTTGCAGGAGTTGCCGCTCACGAGTAATGGGAAGGTAGACCGGCAGGCATTGGAAAAGCTGGAAAGTTTGGGTTTGGACGATTCAGCACAGTGCTACGAAGCTCCTCGTACGTCAATAGAGGAAGAACTGGCGGCGATTTGGGCAGAGGTGCTGGAAGTTACTCAGGTCGGACGGCACAATAATTTCTTTGATTTGGGTGGACACTCGCTTTTGGCAGTAGCAATGGTATCCAGGTTTAGGGACGCATTTGGAATAGATGTTCAGGTACACACGATATTTGAGTCGCCAACGATTGGGGAACTAGCAGAGGTAATAGCGCATAGTTTGCAATCACGAACCGATAAAGGAGTGGCGCCAAAGCCGGCAGCTTCCGGTTCGAGGCCTTCTCTCTTCCCGCTTTCCTACCAACAGGAGCAGCTTTGGTTTCTGGACCGGTTCGAGCCTAGCAGTGACTTCTACAACGTGCCCTTGGCTTGGAAGCTTGAAGGCGATCTGGATGTCGCGACGCTGGAGCAGAGCCTGCAGGAGGTGGTACGCCGACATGAAATTTTGCGGACCTGCTTTGTCATGGACGAACACCAGGACCTGAAGCAGAAAGTTGTTGGGGAGAAACTCGACGTGCGGCTGCCTCTAGTGGATCTGCGGCACTTAGAGGCAAGCGATCGGGAGGCACAAGCGAAGAGGATTATAGCGGAAGAGGGTGGCAAGGCCTTTGATCTAACCCAGGCGCCGTTGTTCCGGGGCATATTGGTGCGGATGGAAGAAAGGGAGCACGTTTTGGGGCTGACGCTGCACCACATTATCTGCGATGACTGGTCGTTAAGAATATTGATGAGTGAATGGGGAAAATTATATGAGGCCTATGTAAGAGGGGAAGAGTCGCCGCTGCCGGAATTGGGAATGCAATATGGAGAGTATGCGCTGGAGCAGAAGGAAGGGCTGCATCGAGGAGAACTCGATCGGCACATGGAGTACTGGAAAGAACAGTTGAAAGGGATGCCGCAAGTACTGGAGTTACCGACAGACCATGTGCGGCCGGCGCGGCAGAGTTTCCGTGGAGGGATCGAGCAGCGCAGTTTAAGCAGCGATCTCTTGGAAGGCCTGAATGCAGTGGGAAAAGGGGAAAGGGCCAGCTTGTTCATGACGCTGCTCGCGGTGTGCCAGGTTTTGTTGATGAGGTACAGCGGCCAGGTCGATTTTGGAGTCGGCACCGTGGTCGCCAACCGTAAACGGCTAGAGATGGAGCAGATCATCGGTTTCTTCCTGAATACGCTGGTGATACGCGCAAATTTGGATGGAGAACCCACCTTCCGCGAAGTGCTGCGGAGGGTTCGTAAGGCGGCGTTGGGCGGGTACGAGCATCAGAACCTGTCATTTGAAAAATTGGTGGAAGAATTGGCGCCGGAACGTGATGTCAGCCGTACGCCCATATTTCAGGTGCTGTTTACGACGCTTGGCGAGCCTGACGAATTGAAATTCGGTGAATTGGAGTTGAGTGGCTTCGAGATAGATATTGGGATGTCCAAGTTCGATCTTGTGGTAAGCGTGCAGGAGGCGACGCAGGGCGCAGCGATTACGATCAACTACGCTACTGACTTGTTTGAAGCAGAAACGATTCGCCGCATGCTGGGACATTACGAGCAGTTGTTGAAGGCGGTAGTGGGTAATGCGTCACAACAGGTATGGAACCTATCCTTGTTGACCGAGCCAGAGAGGGCGCAGCTGGAAAGATGGAACCAGACTGCGAGAGATTATCCGCGCGACAAGACCATCGCAGAGTTGTTCGAAGACCATGCGGAGCGGATACCGAACGCGGTGGCGGTGGAGTGCGAAGGTCAGAAATTAACATATGGTGATTTGAATCGACAGGCCAACCGATTGGCACATTACTTACGGGCGTTGGGAGTGAAACCGGACACGTTGGTAGCCGTATGCGTGGACCGCAGCCTGGAAATGATTGTGGGACTGTTGGCCGTGATTAAGGCGGGAGGGGCATATGTTCCGTTGGATCCTGAATATCCCAAGGAACGATTGCAGTTCATGCTGGAGGACAGCAGGCCGGCGGTGTTGTTAGCACAAGGCCATCTTCGCGGAATGTTCACGGAAATCAGAGCGGACCTGCAGCTGATTGACCTGGGACGAACGGAGGCTTGGGGTAACCAACCCGACTCGAACTTTGAGCACACCACCGTTGGATTAAGCGCCAGGAATCTCGCCTATGTCATCTATACGTCGGGTTCTACTGGGCAGCCCAAGGGCGTTGCCATGCCGGCGTGTGCCGCCATGAACATGATTGCGTGGCAGATGAATGAATCAGCTTGGGCCGGAACGCAACGTACCTTGCAGTTTGCCGCACTCGGTTTTGACGTTTCATTTCAAGAAATATTCAGCACGTTGTGCGCAGGCGGGACTTTAATGCTGATCGATGAAGAGAAAAGACGCAACGCCACTGACTTGGTGCGTTATGTGATGGAGAAAGGCATTCAACGATTGTTTCTTCCGTTTGTTGGGCTGCAAATGTTTGTCGAGGGTGTGGCCCAGATTGGCGAAGAAGCCTTCAATTGCGCACTGCAGGAAATAAACGTAGCCGGGGAACAACTGCGCATCAATGACAAGATAAGGGAACTCTTTAAACGCCTACAGCACTGCCGGTTGAACAACCATTACGGCCCCACTGAAACTCACGCTGCATCTGCATTTCATCTGGGCACGGAAAGCGAGCATTGGCCTCTGTTGCCGCCGATCGGGCAGCCGATTGCGAATGCGCAGATTTACATTTTGGATAAATACGAACAGTTCGTTCCCGTGGGAGTAGCAGGAGAACTGTACATCGGGGGATCGGGCGTGGCTCGCGGGTATTTGAATCGTCCAGATTTGACCGCCAAGCGTTTCCTGAAGGACCGATTCGCCAAAGAAACGGAAGCTCGGATGTACCGATCAGGGGACCTTGGGAGATGGCGCCCGGATGGGACAATCGAGTTTATTGGGCGGAATGATTCTCAGGTAAAGATCCGCGGGTACCGTGTGGAATTGGGTGAGATTGAGGCAATGCTGCAACAGCAGAGCGGGATACGGGGCTGTGCAGTGGTGACGAAGACTGGCGCAAATGGAAGTAAACGGCTGGTGGCATATGTGGTTGGGGAACGAGACCGGGACGAGTTGCGGCGAGACCTGAAAGGCAAGCTTCCGGCTTATATGATTCCGAGCGCCATTGTGACTCTGCAGGAGCTGCCGCTTTCCGGCAATGGCAAGGTAGACCGGGAAGCTCTGGAAAAGTTGGTGGATGTGGGTCCAGGTATGGAGCGCTATGAAGCTTCTCGCACTGCGGTAGAGGAGCAACTGGCAGAGATTTGGGCGGAGGCGCTGGAAGTCGCTCGAGTTGGGAGACACGATAATTTCTTTGATCTGGGCGGGCATTCATTGCTTGCAACATTAGTAGCGACGAGGATGGGAAACACCTTTGGAATACAGGTTCCCGTACGAGCATTATTCGAGTCTCCGACGATTGCGGAGCTGGCAGAGCTAATAGAAGCCGACATAAAATTATCGGGAAGGAAATCAGGAACTGACAAGAGAGCAATACGAAAGCCGGTGCTCTCTGGTCCCAAACCTTCTCTTTTTCCGCTGTCATACCAGCAGGAGCAGCTTTGGGTACTTGACCGGTTCAACCCCGGCAATGCCTTCTACAACATCCCCATGACCTGGAGGCTCAAAGGCGAGCTCAATGTTCCCCGGCTTGAGAAAAGTCTGAGGGAGGTGGTGCGGCGACATGAAATTCTGCGGACCTGCTTTGTGATGGAACACGAAGAACCAAGGCAGAAAGTTGTAGAGGCAACATTCGATGTGCGGTTGCCTGTAGTGGATTTGCGACAGTTAGGGCCGGGCGAACGAGAGGAGCAGGCGAAAAAAGTTGTAGCAGAGGAGGCGGACAAGGCATTTGAGTTAAGTCAGCCGCCCTTGTTGCGGGCAGTGTTGGTGCGAACGGACGAAAGCGAGCACGTGTTTGGGCTGACGCTCCACCATATCATCTGCGACGACTGGTCGTTAGGGCTCCTGATGAAGGAGTTAGGAAGGTTGTATGAGGCATATGGAAGAGGAGAAGAGTCGCCATTGCCGGAATTGGAAATGCAATATGGAGAGTATGCGCTGGAGCAGAGGGAAGAGCTGAGTGGAGGAAAGTTCCAACAGCAAATGGAGTACTGGAAAAGGGAGTTGGACGGGATGCCTCACTTGCTGGAATTGCCGACGGACTACGTGCGGCCAGCGAGAGAGAGTTTCCGCGGAGCTTCAGAACAGCGAATTCTGCGTAGCGGCTTGCTGGAAGGTTTGAACGCCCTAGGAAGAGCGGAGAAGGCAAGCTTGCTCATGACGATGCTCGCCGCCTTTCAGGTGCTGCTGATGAGATACAGCGGTCAGGAGGATTTTGGAGTTGGCACCGTGGTAGCCAACCGAAAGCGGACAGAGACGAAAGATCTGATTGGTTTCTTTCTGAACACGCTGGTGATACGCGCGAATTTGGGCGGCAAGCCAACTTTTCGCGAAATGCTGCGGAGGGTCCGGGAGGCGGTGCTGGGCGGGTATGAGCATCAGGATCTGGCATTTGAGAAGCTGGTGGAGGAATTGGCGCCGGTGCGTGACGTTAGCCGCAGTCCTGTCTTTCAAGTGGCTTTTACATTGCGAAGATCCATGGAGGGCAAGTCGGAATTAGGCGGATTGGAGATGATCCCATTCGAACTGGATCCTGGTACATCTAAGTTCGATCTTATTATGGGTGTAGAAGAGGCCGGGCAGAACGCAGTGATTGGCCTTAACTACAGCAAAGACTTATTCGAGGCCCAGACCATCCGGCACATGCTGGAACAGTATGAGCGTCTTCTGGAGGGAATCGTCTCAGACGCTGACCAGCCAGTTTGGGCGTTGCCTATGATGAGCGAATTTGATGAGAAGCTTTTGTCCAGTTGGAACCGCGCCGACTTGTCTTCTCGTAGAGAGAACACTGTTGTTGAAGTTTTTGAAAGGCAGGCAGAGTACCGGCCCCAGGAATCGGCTGCAACTTTTAGAGAAACACAATTCAGCTCGAGCGAACTGAACCGCCGAGCTAACCAGGTTGGACATTATCTCGTTAACATGGGAGTGGCGCCGGAATCAGCGGTCGGCATCTTCATGCCGCATTCGCAGGAAATAATGGTCGCCATACTGGGGGCCCTGAAGGCTGGCGGAGCTTATCTGCTTCTGGACATCCCGAATCCAAAAGATCGTCTGCGGACCATTTTAGAGAGTTCTGATGTTGACGTGCTGCTGACACTGGAAGGCCTGCGCAAGCGTCTCCCTCAGACCAAAGCGCGGGTGGTTTGTTTGGATTCGGAATGGGACGTCATAAGTCAGCAAAGCACAAGCAACCTTAGGATTCAGATCGATCCGCAGAACCTTGGTTGTCTAATCTATACGGCCGCATCAGACGAACATGCCAAAGGCTTGATGATTGAACATAGTGGGTTGATGGAACTTGTCTCGGCACGGAAGCTATCCTATCGTGGTCAAAACGGGCACGCGCAAGAGAATAGCTATTCGGAAATCTGGTTGCGCCTCACTTCAAATGCTTTCCTCGTCTCCAGTTCTGCCTGCCTCGCGTCGGTTGCAGAAGGAGAACGAACCAGGTTCAGGCCAGGCGGCAACGCAGAAATCTACATCCTTGATCCGCACCTGCAGCGTGTTGCCATTGGAGTCCCGGGAGAACTGGGGATTGGCGGACCTGCCGCGGGCCGCGGTTACCTGGGACGGCCGTCATTGACAGCGGAAAAGTTTCTGAGCAATCCGTTTACATCGGAAACGGGGGCACGTATGCGCGGGAGCGGGGAGCGTGCTCGATATAGAGAGGATGGAACGATTGAGCTTATGGGCAGACTTGATGATCGGGTAGAGATTGAAGGATTCCAGGTTGAGTTGGGAGAAATCGAGGCCGCTCTTACGAATTATGAGAGTGTTCAGGAAGCGTCGGCAGTTTTACGCCCCAATGGCGAACTGGTTGCCTATGTCGTGGTCTGCAACGGAAAGAGATTGGGTCAAAATGAGCTGCGCAACTACCTTGATGACAAGCTACCTCGCTATATGATCCCGAGCGCTTTCATTACATTGCAGGGGTTGCCACAGGATGCCAAAGGTGCGGTGGATCGAGCCGCATTGTCCGTTCTGGGACAGGAGCAATTAACCAGGGAGTTTGTGCTCCCGCGAACCGAATTGGAACAAACGATTGCGACTGCCTGGCAGACAGCCCTCGGGGTAGATCAGGTAGGAGTGCATGACAACTTCTTTGATCTTGGCGGACATTCGCTCCTCATGATCCAGCTTCATCAGAAGCTGCGGGCGGAACTTGCGGTTGAGATTGAACTCCTGCATCTCTTCCAATTTCCCACGATTGACGCTCTCGTCCGCTTTCTTCACACGGGTTACAATTTTGAGGAGAAATCTCGTGAAACGCGTGACCGTGCGGGAAGACAGAAAAGCGCCGTGCAAAAGTTGAGAAAGATGCAAACATCATGACCAGCGACGCACTCGAAGGAATAGCAATCATCGGCATGGCGGGACGATTTCCTCAGGCACCCAACCTCCAGCGGTTCTGGGAGAACCTGTACCAGGGAATCGAAGCAACGTCATTTTTCTCCGACCAGGAGCTCGAACAAGCCGGAATCGCCCCTGAGCTGCTGCGCCATCCGAATTATGTGAAAGCCCGAGGAGTGCTGGATGACGCTGATTTGTTCGATGCCGGTTTTTTTGGCTACTCGCCGCGCGAGGCAGAATTGACGGATCCCCAGATCCGGTTGTTTCTGGAGTGCACGTGGGAAGCCCTGGAATCGGCGGGATGGGATCCGGACAAATTCCCAGGGATGATCGGTGTTTATGCCGGAATGTCATTCCCTTCTTACATATGGCAACTTGCAGGAGATGATTTGGAAACAGCAGACTCCGTAAGCGCTTTCCGCCTGCTTATGGGCGGCGCGGAGAAGGACCATCTGGCGACTACCGTCTCTTACCGCCTTAATCTGCGGGGTCCGAGTTTCAATATCCAAACTGCATGCTCCACTTCGCTCGCCGCCGTTCATGCGGCTGCCAGAGCAGTGATGACGTATGAGTGCGATATGGCTCTGGCCGGCGGCGCTACCGTCAGCGTGCCTCAGCGTTGCGGCTACATGTACGAGTCTGGAGGCATTGCTTCCGCTGATGGCCATTGCCGCAGTTTTGATGCTGATGCCACCGGCTCGGTGAGCGGTGATGGAGTTGGTGTTGTTCTTTTGAAACGTCTGGAGGATGCAATTGCCGACGGCGATACTGTTTACGCGGTCATCAAGGGTTCGGCAGTCAACAATGATGGTCGCAGGAAAGTCGGGTTCACTGCGCCTGCGGTTGAAGGGCAGGCAGAAGTCATTGCCCTGGCGCTTGCGGCAGCGGACGTGGAATGCGAAAGCATCGGCTACATCGAAGGTCACGGCAGCGCCACAACAATGGGAGATCCAATTGAGATCGCAGCGTTGAATCAGGTTTATGGCCCTGCCGCTCTCAAGCCCGCAAGCATCGCCGTGGGATCTGTAAAGAGCAACGTTGGACATCTGAACGCAGCGGCCGGAGTGGCTGGGTTATTGAAGACCATTTTGGCTCTTCGGCATCGCTCCATTCCTGCCTCGCTGAACTTCCGGCACGCGAACCCCAAGATTCCTTTCGAGCGCGGTCCTTTCCGTGTCAATCACACGCTTACACCCTGGCCGGAGACCAATAAGCCTCGGCGCGCAGGAGTGAGTTCATTCGGGATTGGAGGCACCAACGTACATGTGATTCTGGAGGAAGCGCCGAAGACGAACCCATCAGAAGTGGCAAAGCCCTGGCAGCTTATCATAATCTCGGCCAGGGGTCGGCAGGCGCTGGAGCGAGCTACGGACCAAATAGCCGCAAATCTGATGCAACATCCGGAACACAACTTTGCAGATGTCGCATTCACTTTGCAGCAAGGTAGAAAGGCCTTCGAGCACCGGCGTGTGGCTGTCTCTCATGACGCGTCCAGCGCAATAGCTTTCTTGCAAGGCCGAACTCCTTCCCATGTATTCACTGCTGTCGCGCCGTCGGGGCGGCGTCCTGTTGCTTTCCTGTTACCAGGGTTGGGAGATCAATATCTGGATATGGGCCGGGGCTTGTATGAATCGGAGCCAGAGTTCGCGCGGCATGTTGACCATTGCTCCGCGTTTCTCCAGCCACTTTTGGGAGTTGACCTGCGCAAGACCATTTATCCCGATCCCCGAGTGCGGCAGCAGAATGAAGTCAGGACGGAAGATCGAATGAACTTCCGCAACCTCTTGCAGCGTGCGCGCGAAGAAAAATCTCCGGCGCTGCAGGAAATTCATCGGACCTTGTGGGCGCAACCCGCGCTCTTTGTCATTGAGTATGCGCTGGCTAAACTCTGGATGAGTTGGGGCATTGTTCCTGAAAGCATGATGGGCTACAGCATCGGCGAGTATGTGGCTGCTTGCCTGGCTGGGGTTATATCTCTGGAAGACAGCCTGCGCATGCTGGCGGTCCGGGCGCAGAGAATTGAAGCGCTTGCCGCCGGCGCAATGCTGGCCATTGCAGCGTCAGAAGAAGAAGTCCGTCCGCTGCTCACCCCGGAAATTTCCATGGCGGGCATCAATGGCAAATCACTGTGCGTAGTTGCAGGTGCGCCGGAGGCGGTTGATGCACTGCAACAGCGCCTGGTTCGCGAAGGGGAAGTCGTGTGCCGGCGACTTCTTGCAACCCATGCTTTCCATTCCCCGCTGATGCAGCCAGTGGCGGAGGAATTGACCGGAATTGCGCGCTCGGTTCGTCTCAATCCTCCCAAAATTCCTTATATCTCCAATGTGACTGGCAAGCCGATTACGGATTCTGAGGCGATGGATCCCACATATTGGGCGCGGCATCTGACGCAGCCGGTGCAGTTCGCGGCAGGCTTACAGCACATGTGCTCGCCCGCCGCGCCCGTGTTCCTGGAGGTTGGCCCTGGTCAAATGTTAACGTCTCTTACCGAGCAGTATCTTGCCGGAAGGAGCGTCGCTAACCGAGTCGCTCTGGCTTCTCTGCCGCATGCTTCAGATGCGCAGCCGGATCGTGCTTTTATTCTTAGCACTCTTGGAAATCTGTGGCTGGCAGGCATTGAACCCGATTGGAACGGCGTCCACCGCAATGAACGGAGAAGCCGCGTCCCGCTTCCGACGTATCCTTTCGAGCGGCAACGCTATTGGCACGTACCCAGCAGGCGGCCAAAGGCAAAAAGGGACGCCGAGCATGCCGATGCCAGTGCAGTGGCGGTTCCATTCGCAGGTGAAATAACTGCGTCCAATCAAGAGGCTCAATTGGAAGGCTACCCTGCGGAGAATTCGCGGGCGTACCTGGGCGTTGAATATGCCGCGCCGCGTAATTTCACCGAGCAAAAGATCGCGGAATTATGGGAGGAGCTGTTGGGAATCCATCCCATTGGAATTTATGACGAGTTTCTCCGCTTAGGCGGAAATTCTCTTTTGGCCATACGCGTAGCCGCGGAGTTGCGTGAGGCTTTTCAAATCGAGTTTCCTCTTGAGGCGTTGTTGAAATCGCCTACCGTCTCTGATATTGCACTGTTTGTTGAGGACGCTCTTCTTACGATGATCGAGAATATGGATGAGTCTGCACTGTCCGGAATGGAGACAAACGATGCCCGCTCGTCCGCCGCTGATTGACAAGAAGCAATCTGGCGACAGCCCGACTCTTCCCCGCCTGGAAACGATAGGTGTCATCGGAGCGGGAGTCATGGGTGTGGGACTAGCCCATGCATTGGCGCAGAGCGGATTGAATACTCTGCTGATCGATGTCTCCGATTCCATTTTGGAGTCCGCCGTTGGGCAGATCAGAAACAACGTTCGTTTCCAGCGTTTAATTCACGGGAATCAGGGCAGTGGTCCTGAAGAAATCTTGGGGCGCATCAAGGTTTCTGCTGACTATGACGTTCTGAGAGATGCTGATTTCGTGGTTGAAAATGTGACGGAAAAACTGGCGATCAAAACTGAAGTGTATCGCCGGTTGGATGTCGTCTGTCCTCCGCAATGCGTTTTCGCCGCCAACACCTCTGCGATTCCGATTACCAGGATCGGCGGCATGACCAGCCGTCCGGCGCAGGTGCTGGGTATGCATTTCATGAATCCGGTGCCGCTGAAGACGGCAGTTGAGGTGATTCGCGGCGATCACACCAGCGACGACACCATTGCTACGGCAACCCGGTTGCTCAGGCTTATGGGCAAAAAGGCCATCCTGGTAAATGATTCGCCCGGATTTGTTTCCAACCGGGTGCTGATGCTGACCATCAACGAAGCGATTTTTCTGGTGCAGGAAAAAGTGGCCTCACCCGAAGTGGTAGACGATATTTTCAAAAACTGCTTCGAGCACAAAATGGGCCCTCTGGAAACCGCCGACCTCATTGGGCTGGACACCATTCTGCTTTCTATCGAGGTCCTTTATGACGAATTTAAGGACAGCAAGTTCCGCGCCTGTCCACTGCTCCGGCAGATGGTGGATGCCGGTCTATACGGCCGCAAGAGCGGACGTGGATTTTACAGTTACGAAGATTAGTTAATGTTGCAAGGAAGAAATTCATGGAGCAATCGAAACAAAAACTGAGGGCTTTCCTGGCGCGGCATATAGCGGGTCGGACGATTGCCGACGATGATCAGATTTTTGCGTCCGGGTTTGTCAACTCCATGTTTGCCATGCAACTCGTATTGTTCCTGGAAAAGAATTTCAAGATCGCCATTGCCAATGAAGATTTGGAGCTGAAAAATTTTCAGAGCATTGATGCCATGGCGGAGCTGATAGAGAGAAAGACCTCCAACTCACAGAACGGATCGAATTGACGCTTGATCCTTTATGGAACTGACTCCTGAACAGCAACGGCTGCGAACCGCGTTCCGCGAATTTGCGGATGCACAGATTGTGCCCCACGCCAGTGCCTGGGACCAGGCGGAAGCCATGCCGGCGGAGATGGTGCGGCAATTGGCTGCAAAGGGCTATCTGGGCGCAGTGCTGCCGGTCAATCGCGGTGGCGCCGGCTTCAACATGGTTGAATTTGGCTTGCTGAATGAGGAATTGGGGCGAGGCTGTTCATCTATCCGCAGTTTGTTGACCGTGCATAGCATGGTTGCTTTGGCAATTTGGCGCTGGGGAACAGAAGCGCAGAAGGCCCAGTGGCTGGAAAAGCTGGGGCAGGGGAAAGCAATAGCCGCGTTTGCTCTCACCGAACCGGAAGCCGGGAGTGATGCGCGGCAGATCATGACACAGGCCGTCGCGAACGGTGACGATTTTCTTCTCAGCGGCCACAAGAAATGGATTACCTTTGCGCAGATTGCAGATTTGTTTCTGGTGTTCGCCAGGAGCGAGCGAGGCCCGTGCGCCTTCCTGTTGGAACGAAACAGTCCGGGACTGATGATATCGCCAGTGCATGGGATGTTAGGTACGCGCGCATCCATGATGGCTGAACTGCACTTGGAGAAATGCCGTGTTCCGAAACAGAACCTGGTCGGCGCGCCCGGGTTCGGCCTTTCTCACGTTGCTTCATCAGCTCTGGATTGCGGCCGTTACAGTGTGGCATGGGGCGCTGTGGGCATTGCTCAGGCATGTCAGGAAGCTTGTTTGCAATACACTGGCCGGCGAAAACAGTTCGGTGCTTTCTTGCGAGACCACCAGTTGGTCCAGCGCATGATCGCGCGCATGGTGGTTGGAGTGAGGGCAGCCCGTTTGTTATGCCACAACGCCGGACAACTCAAAGATGCGGGTGATCCGGCCTCAATGATTGAGACTTCAATTGCCAAATACCTCGCTTGCACCACTGCCGCAGAAATTGCCCGAGATGCGGTCCAGATACATGGCGCAAACGGATGCAGCAGCGAATATCCCATAGAACGCTTTTACCGGGACGCCAAGATCATGGAAATCATTGAAGGCAGCAATGAGATCCAGGAAATCACCATAGCGCAGAGCGCCTGCCAGGAAGTTGTGGAGAGCGCCGGTGTAGGCAAGTGAGACGTTACTTGTGAATGAACTCGGAATCCAAAACGAAATTTCAGGTGACGCCATAGCGCCCGTGAAACGGCAGAAGATCAAGTGCGTGGTATGGGACCTGGATAACACGCTGTGGGACGGGACTCTGCTTGAAGGCGATGAACTACATCTGCGCGACGGCATTCGGGAAATCATTCATGCGCTCGACGCCCGTGGCATTTTGCACTCCATCGCCAGCCGCAATCATGCAGAATCGGCTCTGGCTCGGCTGCGCGAGCTAGGATTGGATGAGTACTTCCTGTATCCGCAGATTAACTGGGGGTCCAAGGCGGCTTCCATACGGATGATTGCCGAGAGTCTCAACATCGGCTTGGACAGCATTTGTTTTATTGACGATCAGCCCTTTGAGCTTGCTGAAGTCAAGGCCGGGCTGTCACAGGTCCTGTGTATAGACCATTTTCAATTGCCCCATTTGCTGCAGATGCCGGAACTGAATCCTGAAACCATCACGGCAGAGGCCGGCATGAGGCGCAAGCTGTATCTGGGTGAAATGCGCCGCAAGCAAGTAGAGGAGACATTTACCGGTCCGCAGGAGGAATTCCTTGCCACGCTCGGCATGGTGTTTACCATTTCTCCTGCGCATGCCGAAGACCTGGCCAGGGCCGAGGAACTTACCAACCGCACCAATCAACTTAATACTACGGGACGCACTTTTTCACAGGAAGAGTTGGAAAAATTGCGCTGTTCAGATCGCCATCTCCTGCTCATGTCTGAGTTGACTGACAAGTTTGGCAGTTACGGAAAAATTGGCCTTGCGCTGGTGGAATGCGAGCCCGAAGTGTGGACGATCAAGCTGCTGCTGATGTCCTGCCGGGTGATGAACCGGGGTGTCGGCACGATCATGTTGAACCACATTCTCAGGAAGGCGCGGGAATCCAATGTCCGGCTGCTCTCTGAGTTTATATCGAATGATCGCAACCGCATGATGTATGTCACTTACAAGTTTGCTGGATTTACAGAAATCGAGAACAGAGGAGGGATACAGATTCTGGAACATGGTCTGGCATCGATTCCTCCAGTGGCAGATTACGTTTGTGTAAGAGTTGAGACATAAACAGCGACAGCCCTTCGTTCAGCCTGGTTCGCATACAGAATGAGGATATGAGGGACTCATCGATGTCGCGATGACGTCACGCGTTGGCAGCAATCTCAGTAGGGGTCAATTCGTGAGAACGGGAGATGTTTTAAGAATGAGCAACGAAGTTCACGAAAGAGAATCAACCGCCAATCAGGAGCGGATTTCCCGGCTCACTCCGGCCCAGCGCGAAATGCTGCAGAAGAGCTTGCGGGGTGAAGGGCCAAAAAGCGAGCCCAAATCAGCGCTCAAGCGCCGCCCGACGCCGGATTATCCACTTACTGCCGAGCAGGAACATTTGTGGCTGCTGCATCAGGTAGATCCGAATGTCTATTATTTCAACCACACCCATGCCTATCGGTTGAAAGGCGACTTAAACATTGATGCGGTGGAGCGTGCCATCAATGAAATGGTGCGGCGCCATGAGAATTTCCGCACGTCGCTCCCGGAAATTGACGGCAAGCCCAGGGCGGTAGTTGCTCCCCAGCTTCAAATTCCGCTGGAGCGAGTGGAAGTCCC
This sequence comes from Terriglobia bacterium, assembly GCA_963831465.1. Taxonomy (GTDB): domain Bacteria; phylum Acidobacteriota; class Terriglobia; order Terriglobales; family Acidobacteriaceae; genus Angelobacter. The sequence continues at coordinate 225,245 of CAWHQH010000043.1, forward strand.
GGAATTCCCTGTGGAAGACCGATACAAGCGTTTGCAGGCGCTGGTTACCGCCCACACTTGCCGCCCTTTTGACATCCTGACTGGTCCTTTGATTCGGGCGATTCTTTTCCGCGTTGCTGAAGATGAACATGTAGTCATGCTCACGCTTCATCACCTCATTACGGATTTTGTTTCCTATGATTTGGTTGATAAAGAGTTCTTTGCTCTCTACGAGGCTTTTTCCCGCGGATTGCCGTCCCCTCTTCCCGAGCTGACGATCCAGTTTGGCGACTTTGCTTACTGGCTGGACCAGTGGATGAAGTCTGAAGAGGCCGCAAGGCAGGCAGAGTATTGGCTCCGTAAACTTGCGGACATTCCGCGTCTCGATCTGGTGACAGACATGCCGCGTCCGCATACCCGGAGTTTTAATGCCGTGCGTCTTGTGTGGGAGCTGCCGGACGCGCTGTGGGTTCAGTTCAAGCAGATGTGCATGGCGGAAAATGTCACGCGGTTTACGTCAGTTCTAGTCATCTTTGCCATGTTCCTGCGGGAGTATAGCGGCAAGGATGACATTCCCATTGCCACCCCGGTGAGTAGCCGCAAGCATCGGGAAACCCAACCTTTGATTGGCTATTTTCTCAACACTATCGTGTATCGCCTGGATCTATCGGGCAATCCCACTTTTCGTGAGCTGTTGCAGCGCACCCGCGTGACCACGCTGGAAGCGATGGCGAACTCTGATTTGCCCTTTGAGTTTCTGTTGAACAAGCTTCAGGCAGAGCGCGATCCCAGCCGCGCGCCGCTGGTGGATAGCTCATACGCATTTGGCAATGATCACAAGAAGCCGCAACCTCCTGCAGGCACAGCAATAAAAGAAATAGAAGAGTTTGATGCTTTTTACCAGTCAGGCTGGCTCGACGTAAATCTGGGAGTGAACGATAACACCGATCATGCGGTCGTGGTTTTTGATTACTTAGTCGATCTCTTCCTGTCTTCCACAGGAGAGCGGATGATGCAGCACTTTCAGCGTTTGTTCGAGCAGGCAGCGGCTGATCCGACGAGAAGGCTGAGCGACTTCCTGTTGATCAATGAGCGGGAGCGGCAACAGATTCTTACGGATTGGAATGACACTGCCGCCCCCTATCCATCTACGCGGACAATTCAAGGCTGTTTTGCTGCGCAGGTTTCACGGGCTGAAAACGCCATTGCTCTTCGATCATCGCACGCAGAGTTAACCTATGGTGAACTGAATAAACGGGCAAACCGTCTCGCTCACAGGCTCATCACCATCGGCGTGAAAACTGAAACTCTGGTGGCCATCCTGATGGAACGGTCCGTGGACATGATAGTTGCCACGCTTGCGGTATTGAAAGCCGGCGGCGCTTATCTGCCGCTGCATTCCGCGTATCCGCTTGAGCGCATGCGCCTGATCATGGAAGAGGCAGGCGCGTCCGCGCTTCTGCTCGACCATACTACCGCAAACCGAGGACTTAGTTGCACCCAAGTTGTAGTTATCAATGGCGACCCTTCTCTGGCTGCGGAGAACGGTAGCGATCCTGCTATCACGGTCAATCCCGATCAGCTTGCCTATGCGATGTACACGTCGGGGTCGACTGGTGCTCCTAAAGGTGTTGCCGTAACACACCGCAACGTTGTTAGCCTGGCATTCGACCGTAGCTGGCGAGAGGGAAGTCTGGAAAGAGTGCTGTTTCATTCGTCCCACGCATTTGATGCTTCAACGTTTGAGATATGGGCTCCGCTGCTGCGAGGTAAGCAAGTCATCATCGCGCCGCCCGGAGAGTTGGATGCTGCCGCTTACAAGCGTTTGTTCCAGGAAGGGAAGGTCACGTCTACGTTTTTGACTGCCACCCTTTTCAATGCTCTGGTCCAAGAGGCTCCGGAATGTTTTTCCGGTGTTCCTGAGATATGGGCGGGTGGGGACGTTGTTTCAGCCGCCGCCGTCCAACGCCTACACCAATATTGCCCTGAGACTGTGGTGTGCAATGGATACGGGCCAACGGAAACCACTACGTTTGCCACCCATTATGCGGTGTCCAACCCGGAGAAACTGACCGGCAATGTGCCCATTGGCCGTGCGATGGGCAACCACCAGGTCTATGTTCTGGATTCCGTTTTCAAGCCTGTTCCTGTGGGTATTCCCGGTGAGTTATTTATTGCCGGGGCCGGATTGGCGCGCGGATACCTAAGACGGCCTGACCTTACAGCAGAGCGTTTTGTTCCGAACCCCTTCGGTAACTCTGGTGGACGCATGTATCGCACCGGCGATCAAGTGCGTTGGAGAGAAGACGGGCAAATAGAGTTCCTGGGACGGGCGGACCAGCAAGTCAAGCTTCGCGGTTATCGCATTGAGTTGGGAGAAATTGAGGCAGCTTTGTTGGGCTGCTCCGGCGTGGGCCAGGCAGCCGTGATTATGCGCGAAGACAGAAAAGGGGAGAAGCGGCTGGTTGCCTATGTGGTTCCTGCCGGAGGTCGCAGCTTGAACGGCGGTGAGTTGCGCGAGTCTCTGGCCCATACGCTGCCAAACTACATGGTGCCCGCCTCCATTACGGTCCTTTCCGCTTTGCCTTTAAACTCGAACGGCAAGCTCGACCGCAAGGCATTGCCCGCGCCTGAATTCACAGGAAGCAGTTCAGGACGTACGCCTCGCACTCATGCGGAAGAAGTTTTCTGTTCACTTGTCGTGCAGGTGCTAAGCGTTCCCCACGCCACGCCGGACGATAATTTCTTTGCTTTGGGCGGTGACAGTATTTTGGCGTTTCAGTTGGTTAGTCGCGCGCGCCAGGCAGGCGTGATCGTCAGCTTGCGCGATGTCTTTGAGCAGCAGACGATTGAGGCCCTTGCGGGCGTTTCCCGCGGACAAGGTGCAGCGATTGCGGCGCCCGATGTCGGAGTAGGCGCAATGCCGCCCACTCCGATCATGTGTTGGTTCCTGGAGTCAGGCGGCACGCTGAATCGCTTCAGCCAGTCGATTGTGCTGCAAGTCCCAGCTAGTCTGAAGCGCCGGCATCTGGTCCGCGCTTTGCAGACGATACTCAATCATCACGATGCGTTGCGTCTGCGCTTTACCGGCGCACAGCGGCGCAGAGAGGAATGGAAACTGGAGATACAGGCGCAAGGCGCGGTGGATGCAGAATCATGCTTGAACACAATAGATATAACTGGGCTGAACGATGATACATGCAGTAAGAAGATAGCGGAAGAAGCACAAGCTGCCGCGACACGGCTATCTGCCGAGAATGGGCTCATGCTGCAGGCTGTGTGGTTTGACGCAGGCCGCAGCTCGCCGGGCCGTTTGCTGCTGACGGTCCATCATTTAGCCGTAGATGGAGTGTCTTGGCGAATCCTTCTGCCAGACCTGGCGGCCGCGTGGGCGGCAATCCAGGCTGGAAGGTCTCCACTGCTGGAATCATCCCCTGTCTCTTTCCGTGGCTGGGCTGAACGATTAACCCGCGAGGCGCTGAATCCGGAGCGAGTCAAGGAACTATCTTTCTGGACTGACACCTTGAAGGAAGCCCAGGAACTTGTTCCCAGCCGGCAACTCGTTTCCAGCCGCGATACTGTGAGCAGCGCTCAACAGATCGTCCTCACGTTACCGCCCAAAGTTACTGCTCCTTTGTTGAACCGGGTTGCGGGCGCATTCCATGCGCGAATCAATGATGTGCTGCTCACAGGGCTCGTTCTCAGCATTCTCAAATGGCGGCGACAGCATGATTCGGGCGATGGCACCTCCGTTTTAATTGACATGGAAGGCCATGGACGGGAAAGCATTTTCGACGGCGTTGATCTTTCGCGCACAGTGGGATTTTTTACCATTATTTTTCCTGTGCGTCTTGATCCCGGTCCACTCGATCTTGAAGAAGCATGGGCTGGAGGGGAAACCCTCGGAAGGGCGCTCAAATCAATCAAGGAACAGCTTCGCGCCGTCCCTGATAACGGGATTGGTTACGGATTGCTGCGCTATTTGAATCCGGAAACTGCGTCGATTTTGTCCGGCATGGCCAAGTCTCAAATAGATTTCAATTACCTGGGACGTTTTCCCGTTGCGGAAACGGCGGATTGGACGCCCTCTGAATCGTTCAGTGGAGGCCTGGATCCTGAAATGGCCTTCCACCATCCATTGCAAGTTGACTCCATGGTTCTGGAGCGTGCTGCCGGTCCGGAACTGACGGCCATGTGGACGTGGATGCCGGGAATATTTTCAGAACAGGACGTTCATTTGCTGGCAGAAGGATGGTTCCACATGCTGGAAGCGCTGATCCATCATTGCGAGCAACCCGAAGTAGGCGGACTCACGCCGTCTGACGTGCCTCTGGTCGCGCTCTCCCAATCTGAAATCGACCGGTTCGAAAGCGAATACGGAGAGATTGAAGACATCTTGCCGCTCACACCGGTGCAGCAGGGAATGCTCTTCCATGCTTTTTATGATGCGGGTGGACCTGATGTTTACAACGTCCAGATCGCTCTCAGGCTGGAAGGGCCGCTCGATGAAAAATCGCTTGAGGCTGCGACCAAAGCTTTGTTGCGCCGCCACAAGAATTTGTGTGTAGCTTTCAAGTACGAAAATCTGGACCAGCCGGTGCAAATCATACCAAGAAATGTTTCTGTGCCATGGAACACCCTGGACCTCTCCGCGCTTGGGCTGGCAGAACGTGAGCAAAGCTGGGCTGAGCTTATGCAACGCGACCGCCTGACCCGCTTCAATCCGAGTGTCGCGCCGCTGTTCCGGTTTCTTTTGGTCCGTTGCGCGCCTGAAGAATCCCGCCTGCTGATCACCACTCATCACATCCTGGTCGATGGATGGTCTGTGCCATTAATGATTCCTGAGTTGCAGCAACTCTATGAGCACCATGGCAGTGCTGCTGCCTTGCCCCGAGTCACGGCGTTCCGGGACTATCTGGCGTGGCTCTCCAGCCGAGACCGCAGCGCGGCCGAGGCTGCCTGGCGGGAAGCGCTGGCTGGGCTCGAGGAAGGCACACGCATCAGCCCGCTGGCTTCCCTGGGAGATCCAAAAGTACCAGAACGAATGATTGTTGAACTCGATGAACAGACTACGCAGCGTCTGACAGAGCAGGCACGCGCCCGCAATTTGACCCTCAATACCATAGTCCAGGGCGCCTGGGCTGTTCTGCTGTCACGGCACACTGGCCGGGAGGATGTGGTGTTTGGGAGCACCGTTTCAGGACGCTCTCCGGAGATCGCGGGCGTTGAAGGCATGATTGGGCTTCTGATCAATACTGTGCCCACTCGCGTAACCCTGCGCTCCGCCGATTCATTCAACGATCTTGTCAGCCGGTTGAATCAGGAACAATCCCGTCTGCTCGCTCATCAACACCTTGGATTGGTGGAAATTCAGCGCCTGACCAAGCTGAATGAATTGTTCGACACTCTGGTGGTGTTTGAGAACTTTCCTAGAGGAATGGAAGATAAAAGCCGAGAGGAAGGGGATGCGGAACCGTTTGGCGGTCTGCGGTTCGCAGTAATTGACCTCAATGATGCCGCACACTATCCTTTGACTGTGGTGGTTGCTCCGGGGCAGCGCCTGGGCATGTATTTTACTTATCATCCAGACCACTTCAGTTCCAGTCTTATAGAAAACCTGAGCCGGCGCTTTGTGCGTCTTCTTGCCGCTTATGCAGCCGCTCCCGATCAACCAGTAAATTTCATCGATTTGCTGGATGCGCAGGAACGCCGGCAGATTGTGGTGGAATTCAACCAGACACATACAGAGTATCCGCGCAACAGAACCATGATGGAGCTGTTCGCAGAGCAGGTCCGGCGTCGTGGAGAAGAAGTGGCTGTGATCTGCGACCGGGAGAAGATCAGCTACATCGAACTGGATCGCCGCTCAAACCAACTGGGACGTTATTTAAAGAATCTGGGCGTCGCTCCGGAAAAGCTGGTGGGCATCAGCGTGGAACGCTCCGTAGACATGGTGCTGGCGATGGTGGGCATTCTCAAGGCCGGGGGAGCATATGTTCCTATCGATCCTGCATATCCGCCGGAGCGGCTGCGCTTTATGGCGGAGGATTCCGATATTGGAGTTTTGCTGACGCAAGGACGCCTGGCCGATCGTATCCCACAATTGAAAGCAAAGGTGGTTTGCCTTGACCGCGATTGGGATGAGATCGAGCAGCAAAGCAATCAGAGTTTTGAAACCCAGGTGTTGCCGGAAAACCTTGCTTATGTCGTTTATACGTCCGGCTCAACCGGCCAGCCTAAAGCTGCTGCTGTAAGCCATCGCAGCATGATCCGGCTGTTGCGTGAGACCAACTACATCCAATTTCAGGGCGACGAGGTGGTGGCCCAGACCGTCAACATGTCATTTGATCCCTCCACATTTGAGATATGGGGAGCCCTGTTGAATGGATGCCGGTTGGTGATCATCGGTAACGAAGTGCTCCTGGACGTAGAACGATTTGCCGCGGAGATCATAGACAAGGGCGTGCAAGTCATGTTTTTGGCGACCGCATTGTTCAATGAAGTGGGACGTCTGAAACCCACCATGTTCAATTCGGTGAAGAGCCTGCTGTTTGGAGGGGAAGCTGTCTATCCCGTCACCGCGGCCGCTGTGCTTGAGCATGGAGGGCCGGAGCGGCTGGTGAATGCTTATGGACCTGCCGAGTGCACCACATTCAGCGGTTGGTATGTCGCAAGAAAAGTAGCCAGGGATGCCGTAAGTGTGCCTATCGGCAAGCCGGTCGCAAATACCCAACTCTATGTACTGGACCGCAACATGAACCTTGAGCCGGTTGGAACCATGGGCAAGTTGTACATCGGTGGCGAGGGCTTGGCGCGAGGCTATTGGAAAAGGCCGGAATTGACGGCGGAGCGATTTGTTCCCGATCCTTATGGCCAACCGGGAGGACGTCTTTACATCAGCGGTGATCTTGCCCGTTGGATGGAAGACGGCAATCTGGAATTCTTTGGTCGCGAAGACAATCAGATTAAGATACGCGGCTTCCGCGTAGAGTTGGGTGAGATTGAGGTGGCCCTGCTGCAGCATGGCAGAGTACGAAATTGTGCCGTGCTGATGAAGACGCTCAGCAGTGGCAAGCAACTGGTGGCTTATGTTTCCGGCGAAGCGAATGCTGACGAGTTAAAGAATTATCTGAAAGCGAAGCTGCCCGAGTATATGGTGCCGGGTATCTACGTGATGTTGCCGGAACTTCCGCTCAACACCAATGGAAAAGTAGATCGCAGAGCTCTTCCGGAGGTGGAAGACAGAGTGCTCCAAGAGATACAGGAAGATGCCCCGGAGACAATGACTGCCATCGATGAGTTGATTGCGGACCTTTGGAAGGAAGTTCTGGGAGTAGCGCGTGTTTCAATGCGCTCCAACTTCTACGCTTTGGGCGGACACTCCCTGCTCGCGCTCCGCGTAGTATCCAGGATCAATGACTATTTCCAGAGTGGGCTTTCGGTGCGGACGCTTCTAGAATTCCCGGTGCTGGCGGAATTTGCCGAGAAGCTGCGCTCCATTTCGGCCCGTCCCGTCCAGGAAATGGAAAAAATAGCCAGGATTGGGCTAATGGTCCGCAAGATGACACCTGAAGAACGTACAGCCGCCCTTTCTACAAGATGAATACCCTTTTGCGTCGAGGACTTCACAGTGGAAACCACGAATAAATCCGGCGGGATGCTCTCGGACGTAGAGCGACAGCAGATTTTGTATAAGTGGAACCGGACGCAAGCGGAATATCCGAATGTGTGCATTCACGAGTTGTTCGAAGCGCAGGTGAAGCGGACGCCGGAAGCCACGGCGGTGGTATTTGAAGATAAAAGGGCCAGCTATGACGAGCTGAACCGGCGGGCGAATCGGCTGGCACATTATCTGCGAGCGAAAGGAGTTGGGCCGGAGAAGCGAGTGGGGATATGCACGGCGCGAAATGTAGAGATGGTTGTGGCGCTGCTGGCGGTGCTGAAAGCCGGTGGAGCGTACGTGCCACTGGATCCGGATTATCCAGAGGAACGGCTGCAATATATGGTGAAGGACAGCGAACCGGCCATAGTCCTCACACAGAGGAACACGGCAGACCTGATGAGAAGAGTCGGGAAGGGAACCAGGGTGGTGGAGTTGGATGGAGAAGAGGAGCGATGCGAACGAGAGGTTGAGACGAATCTTGAACGCGCGGGTGTAGGGCTCACGCCGGAACATCTCGCCTACGTGATTTACACTTCCGGTTCAACGGGTGTGCCTAAAGGCGTAATGCTGGAGCATCGCAACGCGGTCAACTTGATCTGCTGGGCGCATCAGATTTTTAACGAAGATGTCCTGGCACGAACATTATTTTCCACCTCCCTGAATTTTGATTTGGCAGTGTATGAGTGCTTTGTCCCGCTGACGAGCGGAGACAGCATTCGTCTGGTTTCCAATGCCCTTGATTTGGCGGGCGGAGAGATTGATGTGACTCTCATCAATACCGTGCCATCGGTAATCAAGACGTTGCTCGAAGAGAAGGCACTCCCACCAGAGGTACGGGCAGTCAATCTAGCCGGGGAACCTTTGAAGCGGGAGCTGGTGGAAGAAATTTTTGCAGATACTGCAGTGAAGCAAGTATGCAACCTGTATGGTCCCACAGAAACCACCACATACTCAACCTGGGTGAGGATGAAGCGGGAAAATGGATTTGTTCCGCACATCGGACGGCCGATCGCGAACACCTGGGTATACACCCTGGATGAGAAGCTCGAGCCGACGGCGGCAGGGATGGTGGGAGAAATCTACATCGGCGGAGCAGGAGTAGCCCGCGGATACATTAACCGCAACGAGCTGACGGCGGAGCGTTTTGTGCCCGACCCCTATGCGGGACAAGCGGGCTCGCGCATGTACAAAACGGGCGATGTAGGGAGATGGCTGGCGGACGGGAACCTGGAATTTCTAGGGCGAAACGACGATCAGGTGAAGATTCGTGGGTTCCGAATTGAGCTTGGAGAAATTGCTGCGGCATTGGAGTCGCACCCGGCTGTGGAGGAAGCGGCAGTGGTTGCGCGGGAAGACGCGCGGGGCGAGAAACGTTTGGTGGCCTACTACGTAATAAACGACGCCTATCGAGACAGGGAAGAGTTTGGCGCAAGGGAGGCGCTGAAGGCCGAGCATATCAATGGATGGGCCGCCGGCTTCGACGCACTCTGCAATGAATCTACCTCCGTTGCAGATCCCACGTTCAATACTGCCGGCTGGATCAGCGCCTATACCGGTCAGCGCATTTCAACGGAGGAAATGCGCAAGTGGCTGGATGGAACGGTGGAACGTGTTAAGGCGTTGCGACCCAGGCGGGTTTGGGAAGTTGGCTGTGGCACAGGTATGTTGTTGTTCCGCATTGCCCCTGAGTGCGTCTTTTACCGGGCGACGGACATATCCGAGGCAGGGCTGAATTTTGTAAGCCGGCAGTTGGAGCGGCCTGAACTGCACATGCCCAATGTGGTGCTGGAGCGCAAAGGTGCGCATGAGTTCGGTGACGTCAGGACGAAGGAGCCATTCGATCTGGTGTTGATGAACTCAGTCATTCAGCACTTCCCCAACCTTGAGTACTTGATGACAGTCATAACCGGTGCAGTGGAGGCGGTGGGAGCGGGTGGCGCCGTATTTATAGGAGACGTGCGTAGCTATCGATTGCTGGAGGCCTTTCATACTGCCGTAGAGATCTACCAAGCGCCTGATTCCCTGAGCTGTGATGCGGTATGGCGCCGCGTGCAAAGGAACGTTCAGCAAGAAAGCCAACTGGCAGTCGATCCGGATTTTTTCACTGCATTGTCGCAGGTCCTGCCCCAGATCAGCCGGGTGGAAATCAATTTGAAACGGGGGCAGGCGCGCAATGAGCTCACAAGCTTTCGCTATGATGTCGTGCTTCATGTGGGTAGGCCTGCTCCGCTCCTCGAGTGTTCTTGGATTGATTGGAGAGACAAGGACTTAAGTCCAGAGCGCTTGCGGGAGCTCTTAAATCGGACACGACCCCAAGTGCTGGGAGTGGCAGGGATTCCGAACTCTCGAGTTCAGCGCGATCTTGCCGCCGCTCGAATCCTAGGTTCAAGGCATCGCCCAGCTACCGTGGGTGAACTGCGACGCCAGTTAGAACGTGAACAATGCGAGATCGAGTTGGAAGATATTTGGCTACTGGAAAAAGATTTGCTTTATAGCATCGAGATCCGCTGGTCTCAAAGCGCCGCCGGCCTTTGTGACGTGCTGTTCCGCAGGCGTGATGATCGTGATCATGCAAGGCAAGCTGAAAGAATCAGATTTCCGGGAGAGGCAGAGGTCTTAGGAAAGCTGCAAATTTGCTCCAACGATCCGTTGAAGCCCCGGCTGGCTGAAGATCTGGTGACTGAACTTCGTCGCTGGCTTGAAGCAAAACTGCCGGAGTACATGGTGCCGGCAATCTATGTGCGGATGGACCAGATGCCGCTGACGGCGAACCGAAAGCTCGACCGCAAGGCATTGCCTGATCCGGGAGCAGATGCGTATGTAGCGCAAGCGTATGAGGCTCCACAGGGCGAGACGGAGAAGATGCTCGCGGATGTCTGGGCTGAATTGCTCCAGGTAGAACAAGTCGGGCGTCGCGATAACTTCTTTAGCCTGGGTGGACACTCACTGCAGGCGGTGCGCGTGGTGACGCGCATCCGGCAAGGACTGGGTGTGGCGATGACGGTTGCAGATCTGTTTGCGCAACCAGTGCTGGCGGATCTGGCCCATCGCCTGGAGGGCGCTGCGCGAGCCGAGTTACCGGCGATTGTGCGGACGGAGCGAGGACAGTGGTTACCGTTGTCGTTTGCGCAGCAACGCTTATGGTTTTTGGCGCAGATAGCGGAGGCTGGCCAAGCATATCACGTGCCGATGGGCCTGCATTTGAAGGGCGAATTGGATGCTGGAGCTCTGCGGGGAGCGCTGGACCGGATCGTGGCGCGGCATGAGGCGTTGCGCACCACTTTCTTTTCCGTCGAGGGAGAGCCCAGGCAGCACATTGCCTCGGCTGCAGACAGCCGGTTCCATCTGGTGGAGCACGACCTGTACCGGCATCGGGATGCGTACGCGGAACTACACCGTGTTGTGGCCGAGGAGGCTAACGCATCTTTTGACCTGCAGACGGGACCGTTGATCCGCGGGCGATTGATCCGTCAGTCGAAGGATGAACATACGTTAGTTATCACCATGCACCACATCGTTTCCGATGGATGGTCCCTGGGTATTTTTCTTAACGAATTGAGCAAACTGTACAGTGCCTTCCGACGCGGCGAAGAAGACCCGTTCCCGGAGTTGGCAATTCAGTATGCGGACTATTCGATATGGGAACGGCAGTGGTTGGAAGGAGAGGTATTGCGGCAGCACGGCGAGTACTGGCAAAAAGCTCTGCAGGGCGCACCAGCGCTGCTTGAGTTGCCCACGGACCATGCACGGCCGCCGCAGCAGGACTACAAGGGAGGATTTGAGAAGGTGGTCTTCGACCATGGACTGACGAGGGGATTGAAAGAACTGAGCCGGCGTCAGGGAACAACCTTATATATGGCGTTGCTGGCCGGCTGGGCAGCGTTGCTGTCGCGATTGTCGGGTCAAAGAGATGTGGTGATCGGCACGCCGGTGGCGAACCGGGAGCGAGCGGAGACTGAGGGACTGATTGGATTTTTTGTGAATACTCTGGCACTGCGCGTGGATGTAGGCGGCGCAGTGACAGTAAAAGAATTGTTGAAGCGGGTAAGGGAAGCGGCATTAGGAGGGCAACAGCACACCCTGCCGTTTGAGAGAGTGGTGGAGATAGTGAGACCGGTGCGCAGTCTCGCGCACCACCCGCTTTTTCAGGCGAGTTTCGGCTGGCAGAACATGCCGGAGGGGACCATTATGTTTCCTGGAGTGGAAGCGAAGCTCCTGGAGTCGATACCTTATCACCCCGCAAAGTTCGACTTGACTCTCATTTTGCAGGAGGTAAATGGGACAATCATCGGCGACTTCGAATATGCCACCGCGTTGTTTGAGCCCGGCACCATCAAACGCTACCTTGGATATTTCCGCAGGCTGCTGGAGGGAATGGTCGCGCAGGATTGGGAAGTAGTGGATCGCCTGTGCATGCTCAATGCGACGGAGCGAGAGCAAGTTCTATACCAGTGGAATGACACTTGGGTTGAGTATCCCTCGAACAAGCTTATTCACGAGTTGTTCGCAGAGCAGGTTGAGAAGACGCCCCAAGCGGCTGCGGTGGAGTATGATGGCCGGCAATTGACGTATGGTGAACTGAACCGGGATGCAAATCGATTAGCACATTATCTTCAGATATTGGGAGTGAAGGCGGAGGCGCGGGTAGCCATCTGCGTGGAGCGCGGCCTGGAGATGGTCGTGGGACTCATGGCCATACTCAAAGCCGGTGGCGCATATGTGCCACTGGATCCCGCCTATCCGCAGGAGCGTTTGCAGTACATGCTGAAGGATAGCGCGCCGGTCGCCTTGCTGACACAAGCTCAAGTAAGAGCGCGGCTGGGACAATTGCCTTCGGGCCTACCCACTCTGGATTTTACGGATGCTGCCTGGAACAGCCAAGAAGAGAGCAATCCGGAGGCTGCCGCCCCAAAGTCCATCGCGGGGCACTTGGCCTACGTCCTTTATACCTCCGGTTCCACCGGCAGGCCCAAAGGCGTCATGGTGAGTCACCAGAATCTTGTGAACTCAACCTTTGCCAGAAAGCGGGCTTACGGTACATTGGGCCGTTTTTTGCTGCTTTCTTCCATCTCGTTTGATAGTTCGGTGGCGGGTATTTTTGGAAGTTTGCTCCATGGGGGGACGTTAATCATCGCCCCTGAGGATTTAGTTCACGACCCAATGCGCCTCAACCAGGACGTCCAACGTCTGCGAGTAGAAAGCCTGCTCTGTGTTCCATCCTTATATAAGCACTTCTTGGAATGTCCGGTTGGCGAACAGAAGAGCCAGCTTTCCCGGGTCATCGTCGCGGGTGAAGTTTGTTCGCCGGACTTGGTGGCAAAGTCAGCGCAACATCAACCTCAAGTTGAGCTGTTCAATGAGTACGGTCCTACGGAGGGCACCGTATGGGCGAGCATGCACCGTTGTGCTGATCCATCGAGGAGGCAATCCGTGCCGATTGGACGGCCGATTGCGAACACGCGAGTGTACATCCTGGATGCGCAGGGAGAGCCTGTTCCGATTGGAGTAGCGGGGGAGTTATACATCGGAGGAGCAGGCGTAACCCGGGGATATTTGCGCAAGCCTGAGCTGACGGCGGAGCGCTTCGTCCCCGATCCTTATATGGGTCAAGCGGGGGCGCGGATGTACAAAACAGGCGACATAGGGAGATGGTTGGCAGACGGAAACCTGGAATTTATTGGGCGGAATGACCATCAGGTAAAGATTCGCGGGTACCGGATTGAACTTGAGGAGATTACTGCCCGACTGCAAGAGCACCGCGCAGTGGAGGAAGCGATAGTAATAGCGCGTGAAGACACACCTGGAGAGAAGCGCCTGGTGGCTTACTATCGTGCTTCAGCTCTGCATGCTTGCCTTGATTCCGAATCGCTGCTCTCCGACGTGCGCTCATTCCTGCGTGAGCGTTTGCCGGAGTACATGGTTCCGGCAGCCTATGTGCGGATGGAGTCTTTGCCCTTAACGCCGAACGGCAAGCTGGACCGTGAAGCTTTGCCGATGCCGCAGGGAGATGCGTACGCGGTGCGCAGGTATGTACCGCCGCAGGGAGATCTTGAAACCGCGCTGGCGGCCATTTGGGCGGAAAGGCTCGAACTGGAGCAGGTAGGCCGTCACGATGACTTTTTTGCGCTGGGTGGACAATCGTTGCTCGCGCTCCGCGTACTGTTTCGCGTGAATGATTACTTCCAGACGGAACTTTCTGTGTCGACACTTCTCGAACACTCGGTACTGATGGAGTTTGCCCAGAAGCTGCGTTCCGTTTCCGGACGTTCCGTAGAGGAACTGGAAAGAATGGCAAACATTTGGCTTAGAGTACACAGGATGACTCCTGAAGAACTCAAAGCCGCTCTTGCCGTGCATTGACCGCTGTGCCGTGAACTGCCATCGCGTTGGCGGGACCGGTCTGAACGTTCGCGATACTACTTGATTTGATGCTTTGAACTCGCGTGATCCAAAATCCGGAGGCTGGTGATGTTTACTCTCGCACAGAATTTTCGATTCGCTTTCCGCAGATTAAAAAATAATCCCGGATTTACCATCGTCGCTGTGCTTACGCTGGCTTTGGGAATCGGGGCGAATAGCGCGATGTTCAGCATTGTGAACGCCGTGCTGCTTCGTCCTCTCCCGTATCGCGATCCGCAAAGACTCATGTTGCTCGCCGAGCATTGGCCGCAGTTTCCCAGATTATCTTTGTCCTATCTCAACTATAAGGACTGGCGTGACCAGAGCCACTCGTTTGAAGCAGTTGGAGCCGTTCGGAACAACGTGATGACTATGACGGGCGGCGCCGAAGCGGAACGGCTCCCCTCACAAAACGTTACTGCCAATCTTTTTCATCTGTTAGGGGTCAAACCGGAACTGGGTCGCGCCTTCTCTGACGCGGAAGATAAGCCGGGAGCGCCCCCTGTGGCGCTCATCAGCCATAGTCTCTGGGAACGGCAGTTCTCATCTTCTCCCGGTGTGCTCGGCCAGAGCATCACCCTGGACAACCAGAGTTATTCGATTATCGGTGTGATGCCGCGTCGGTTCGAGATCCTTCAGCAGGCGGCAGATGTCATCCTGCCGTTCGAGCCCTGGGCCAGAACACTCCCGGATGATCGTAGCTGGCATCCTGGAATTCTCCCCATCGCCCGGCTGAAGCCCGGTGTTTCGCTGGAGCAGGCCCGCTCAGAGATAAGCGTGATTGCCAAACGGCTGGAGGAGCAATACCCGGAAACCAACACCAATGTTTCAGGACTGGTAGATCCGATGCTGGATCAGATTGTGCAGAACGTTCACACAGCGCTTTGGGTTTTGATCGGCGCAGTAGGAGTTGTGCTGCTGATTGCATGTGCCAATGTCGCCAATCTTCTGCTCGTCCGCGCTACCGGCAGGCGGCGCGAGATGGCTGTCTGCATCGCTCTGGGAGCTCAGCGCTTCGACATTGTTCGCCAGCTATTGGCGGAAAGCATCCTGGTGGCTGTTGCCGGAGGTGCTTTGGGGCTCGCGCTGGCTTGGGCCGCAGTACCTCTTTTAGTGCGGCTGGCTGGAAGCAGCCTCCCCCGTAGTAATGATGTTTCTGT
Source organism: Terriglobia bacterium (assembly GCA_963831465.1). Taxonomy (GTDB): domain Bacteria; phylum Acidobacteriota; class Terriglobia; order Terriglobales; family Acidobacteriaceae; genus Angelobacter. Next base: position 240,446 of record CAWHQH010000043.1, read on the forward strand.
TGATCTGGGAGTTCTGGGCTTCACTGCCCTGATTGCATTCGTTGCCGGCATTCTGTTCGGACTTGCCCCTGCACGCCATACGTGGAGCATCGACCTGCGTGAAACCCTGAATGAAACCAACCGCGGCGGGGCCGTGCGGGCAGTTTTGCGTACACGCGCGGCACTGGTTGTCTCTGAGATTGCCTTAGCCATGTTGCTGCTGGTTGGGGCTGGTCTTCTGTTTAAGAGCTTCGAGCGTCTGTCCCAGATTTCTCCGGGCTTCTCTACTGATCACATCTTAGTTGCCAATATCGTCCGGTCGCCCACCGCATATAGCGATCGCAACGTTCGTTTAGGCTTCTTTGATCGATTGTTCGAGCAGGTTTCAGCCCTGCCCGGTGTCCGCTCGGTTGGGGCTATTTCCTTTCTGCCTGTAACCGGCGCCGGGCCGGCTCTCCACTTCAACATTCAAGGTCGCCCTCCCCACTCTCCTCAGGAATACACTATTTCCAGCTACCGTGCTGTTAGCGCAGGCTACCTGAAAGCGCTCGAAATCCCGTTCATCACCGGCCGATGGATCGAAGATCGCGACCGCGAAGGAGCTCCCGCAGTAGCGGTAATCAATTCCAGCTTTGCGCGCACATATTTTCCCAACCAGTCGCCGATTGGACAGCACATACAAGTTGGCGCCATGCCTGACCCCAATGTTCCCTGGATGGAAATTGTGGGAGTGGTTGCTGATGTAAAGCAATCTCTGGCCAGTGAATCTTCTTCAGAGATGTACGTCCCTTTCCGTCAGGCGGACCAGGTGCTGCCAGTCTTGACGATGTCTTTGGTTGTGCGGACTGCTGGAGACCCTTTGGCGCAAACCAACTCCATACGCTCCGTGGTGCATAATATCGATGCTAATCAGCCGGTTACCGCAATCCGTAGCATGGAAGAGAATGTAACGCAGTCCGTCTCTGCGCCAAGATTCCGCACAGTTCTGTTATCAGTCTTTGCTGGCATCGCGCTGGTGCTTGCGGCAGTTGGCATTTTCGGCGTCATGGCATACTCGGTTGCCCAGCGCACTCGGGAACTCGGACTGCGAATAGCGTTGGGAGCCTCACGCGGGCGGGTCTTGCAACTGGTCCTGGCCCACGGTGTACGGTTGACATTGGTGGGTGTAGCCATCGGACTAGTGGCTACGTTCCTGCTAACCCGCTATGTGTCCAGCTTGCTATTCAACGTTCCTCTTTACGATCCCGTGACCTTGGTTGGTGTGGTGGCGGCATTAATTGTTATTTCATTCTGTGCCTGCTACCTTCCCGCCCGGCGCGCCACTTTAGTGGACCCGATTGTGGCCCTGAGAGAAGAATAAAGGTTCGGCGGAATAGACTTCGTGGATGCAACCATCTTGATCGTCGGGAGTGGGTCTTTGGCGCGCGCCATCTCTTATTCCTTGGCCTTCGTGCTTTCCAGGCCGCACCGGGTAATTGTTTGCGCCCGATCCCGAGACCAATTGAATGAGATTATGTATGTCTCACGCGCAAAAGCCGCGAGCATACAATCGCCGGTCATTTTTGATTCCGTCGAATTCGAAGCCGAATCAGGTGATGCCGGCAGGCTGCTTTCGTCGATTCAGCCTGACGTGGTAATAAACTGTGCTTCCTATTACTCGCCCTGGGAAGATATTCAGCAACCTTCATCATGGACGAAACTGCTCCGCAGCGCAGGATTTGGTTTCACATTGCCGTTGCAGGCAGCTTTCGCAGTCAAGTTTGCCAAAGCGGTTGCCGAGCATTCACGACCCGCTCTTTTCATCAATGGTTGCTACCCCGATGCAGTCAATCCACTTTTGCGCGCCCTGGACCTCCCTGTGTTTTGCGGCATCGGCAATATAGCTCTTCTGGCGGCAACGGTGCGATCTTCACTGGCTCTTATGCCTCAACAGCATTTGCAGGTCATGGCCCATCACCTGCATTTATACACACCAAAGCCGGGAGTAGATGAAGCACAAGCCTGGGTTGACGGCAAGCGTTGCCAGAACGTGGGCAACTTGTTGGTAAGCCAGCGAACAAGCGGTGGTTTGGAGGTAAACAAAGTGATTGGATGTACAGCCGCTGTGTTGCTGCGTGACATTATCGACCGGCGTGACGTGGAGACACACGCGCCAGGCCCATTTGGGCTTCCCGGAGGATACCCGGTACGAGTAACGGGCGCACGCATAGAGTTGAATTTGCCGGCTGATCTTTCAGAACAGAAGGCAATTGCATGGAATGAAAAGATCGCAGTTGCGGACGGCGTGAAAATACTTCCCAGCGGATACGTGGAATTCGGAGAACCGACAAAGCATGCGTTTAGGCAATATCTGCCCCAGATACCGGATGGATTTCACGCCAGCGAGATAGATAAGGTTACACGATCCATGCTGGAACTCCGGGCGAGGCTGATTAGGAATACATCTTCAGTAAAAGAGTCGCTATAACTGACGCCCAGGCAAGACCTCATTCGAAATTCAAATTTCCTTGATAACAAGCCCTTCAGCCGGACGCAGCGAGACGTTCCCATTGATCAATTCTTTCTCACGATCCAGAAATGTTGAAATTACGATCTGTCCTTCCCCGAAAGCCGTTTCTTGCGGCTCATGGCCGAGATTCAGCAGGATCACGAAATTCTTCGTGCCGTCTGTGCGCTGGTAACGAAGAAGAGGACCTTCTGCTGTTGGGCTTTCAATGCGGCCCGAGATCAATGCCTCATTTTCCCGCCGAAGGCGAATCAGCCTGCGATAGAGATTGAGTATGGAGTCGGGTTGACGGGATAGACTGACGACATTGATCTTGTCGTGATCCTTTCCTAATGGCAACCATGGTCGAGCTTTAGTAAATCCAGCTTGAGGTGAATTGTCCCATTGCATTGGCGACCGCTCAGGATCGCGGCCCAGGCCTAATCCTGGCTCATTCTTTTCCGCTGGATCTTGCACCTCCGCCGGTGGGACCGGCACGTTGACCATGCCAATTTCTTCGCCATAATAGATTGTCGGCGTACCTCGCAAGGTAAGTAGCAACATCGCTGCGACTCGGGCCTGATCCGGGCCTATTCTGCTGGCGATACGCGTTTGATCGTGATTGCCTAGGACCCAATTCGGCCACGCACCAATCGGAAGGGCTGCTTCATACTCGCGAACGATTTGCGCAATAGTTTCCGCGTTCCAGGCGCAGAGGATGAGCTGAAAATTGAAAGGCAGATTCACACCGCGTAGGTCCTTTCCGTAATAGCTGACAAGCTGCTTCACGGAGAGATAGATTTCGCCAATAAAGACACGCCCCGTGTATTCATCCAACACGGAGCGCATTGCTGCAACCAATTCATGAGTCTCAGGTCTGTCAGCGTTATAAACCGGCAACAGTCGATTCGAGGCCGGACCATTGCTCTGATAACCAGGATTAGGCGGGTTATCGCGGAATTGATCATCCTTGATTAATAGCCACAATACATCCACTCGAAATCCATCGACTCCGCGATCAAGCCAAAACCGCAATACATTCAACATTGCTTCCTGCACTTGTGGGTTGCGCCAATTGAGGTCAGGCTGCTGCTTCAGGAACGAGTGATAGTAAAACTGTTTTGTATTCGCATCCCATTCCCAAGCTGAACCGCCGAAATTGCTTAGCCAATTATTCGGCGGGTCACCACCGGCAGCGGCATCCCGCCAAAAATACCAATCACGTTTCGGATTGTCACGCGAAGAGCGGCTCTCCAAAAACCATGGATGTTGGTCAGAAGTATGGTTGGGTACAAAATCAAGGATCAGCTTGAGTCCGCGCTCGTGAACAGCATTGAGCAGGCGGTCAAAATCTGCAAGCGTGCCAAAGATTCGATCGATGCTGCAGTAATCGGTAACGTCATAACCAAAATCCGCCATGGGAGATGGGTAGATTGGTGCGATCCACAGGGCGTCTACTCCGAGCTCGACAAGATAATCGAGACGCGAAAGAATGCCGGCCAAGTCTCCGATACCATCATTATTCAAATCCTGAAATGATCGCGGATAAATTTCAAAGATAATTCCGCGCTGCCACCATTCCGTTGCCTGCATCTTATGCTTGGCACCTCTTTTTTTTGACTGGCCCAACTCTTGACGAAAGCGAACCCCGAGTGAATGATCAACGATCTTTGGTATAAGAACGCGATCATCTATTGCCTCTCCGTTGCTACATACATGGATGCAAATGGTGACGGAGTCGGTGACTTTCGCGGTCTCATGAATCGCCTGGATTACCTGCAAGGTCTGGGCGTGACCGCCATCTGGCTGATGCCATTTCAACCATCGCCCCTGAAGGATGATGGTTATGATGTGGCGGACTATTACGGCGTAAATCCTCGTTATGGCACACTGGGAGATTTTGTGGAATTTACGCATGGCTGCAAGCAAAGAGGTATCCGGGTGCTGATTGATCTGGTGGTCAATCACACATCGGATAAACATGCTTGGTTCCAGGAGGCACGGTCAGATCCAAAATCCAAATATCGAGATTGGTATGTGTGGTCAAAGAAGAAACCAAAACATGCCAGTGATGGAGTGGTCTTTCCGGGCGTTCAGAAATCCACGTGGAATTATGACAAGCAAGCCGGGGCGTGGTACTTCCATCGTTTTTATGACTTTGAACCGGACTTGAATACGTCGAATCCGGAAGTGCAGGCGGAAATTCTGAAGATTATGGGTTTCTGGATTCAACTGGGAGTATCCGGATTTCGCATGGATGCCGTTCCGTTTGTGATTGCGGAAAAGGGTCCGAACGTAAAAGCTCCCACAGAGCAATATGACATGCTGCGGACTTTCCGTGAGTTTCTTTCCTGGCGGGAAGGCGACGCCATTATTCTTGCTGAAGCCAACGTGCTGCCGAAAACAGATATGAATTATTTTGGCGATGCCGGTGAGCGCTTGCAGATGATGTTTAATTTTGCAGTAAACCAACGCATGTTCTATGCGCTGGCTACCGGCGATAGCCGTCCTTTGAAAAAGGTTCTTAAAGAGACAAAAATATCAGAAGCCACGGCGCAGTGGGGCCAATTTCTGCGCAATCATGACGAACTGGATCTGGGACGACTGACTGATGAACAGCGCCAGGCAGTATTTGCGGTCTTTGGTCCTGACAAAGATATGCAGCTTTATGATCGCGGCATTCGCCGCCGGCTTGCTCCAATGCTGCAGGGCGATCGACGGCGGTTGGAACTGGCCTATAGCTTGATGATGTCGCTGCCGGGAACCCCGGTGCTACGCTATGGCGATGAAATTGGAATGGGAGACAATCTTCGCCTGCCTGAACGTAACAGTGCACGTACGCCGATGCAGTGGTCCACAGAGCCGCAAGGTGGATTTACCAAGAGTGACAAACCAATTCTGCCCGTGATCACCGGAGGGGCCTATGGTTTTGAGCACGTCAATGTAGCGCAGCAGAGGCGTGATCCTGATTCTCTGATGAACTGGATGGAACGAATGATCCGCATGCGGAAGGAGGCGCCGGAAATCGGCTGGGGCGAGTTCTCAATTATCCCAACACGAATTTCTGAAGTATTGGCAATTCGCTACAACTGGAGAAACAATTCAGTCGTGGTGGTTCACAACCTCAGCGCGATTCCACGCGAGGTTTGCCTGGAAATGGGCCCAAATGATGAGGGATGTTTAGTCAACCTGTTATCGGCTGACAACAGCCAAGCTGATCCACAGGGCAAGCATCGGATCATGCTGGAACCCTATGGGTACCGCTGGTTTCGCGTAGGCGGTTTGGACTACATTCTGAAACGAAGTTCAATCTAGCTCAGAGGGCTGCGCCTAGGCCCTCTAGTGGCAACTCAGAGGGTCTACCTAATAGCGAAGCACCCAACTTTGCGCTCAATGGGACATAAAGTTGACACTGTGTTTTTGCGGGAAATCAGAGAGGCGTTCTCTGAGCTGCAGACTGTCTGGCGGAGAGGGAGGGATTCGAACCCCCGGTACCCTTTCAGGCACAGCGGTTTTCAAGACCGCCTGTTTCAACCACTCACACACCTCTCCGCGTGAGGTATCAACAGTTTACCAGCAGTCGAAAAATGCCGCTGGAACAGTCGAAAAAATTGCCGCTGGAATAGCTGCGATGCAGTTTCTCAGAATTTACCTACAATCGGAATTTTCTTCAGAAGTTATCCACTAATAACCAGAGCGGCTGCTCAAAAGTTTTAAAAATTTCGCATCAAATATTAGAAAGGATGGCAACAGAAGTCGCAATTCCGGAACAGACAATGCCGGCGAGAGCGCCTGGTCAGAAATTTCGCTGGATTTTATTGGGTGTTTCGATTTGCGCTGTCATATTTCTCGGCTTAATGGCGGCGAAGTGGCCCTTTACCCGGCAAGCCATGACCAAACGGCTGGAGCGCGCTTCATCTGCACAGGTTGAGATGCGGGGTTTTCACAGCACCTACTTTCCTTTTCCCGGATGTATTGCTGATGACGTAGTGTTTCGACAGAAAACTTCTGCGCCCGGACAAAGGCCAGCAGACCCAATCATTACAATTCGCAAACTGACTATTGAAAGCACGTTTTCCGGGTTGCTGAGCAAGCCTGGACGAATCAGAAGAATCATTGCGGATGGCCTGCGCATTCACGTGCCTCATGAAGGCGCAAGTCTGCATAGTGAAGCAAGTTCACGCAGCGGGAAAGCCGACAGCTCAGGCAACGATCAGACCATTATTGAAGAGCTCCGCGCTGATGACGCTGTGCTCGAATTGGCGAAGGGTGGGACCGGTGGGAACAGCCTGGTTTTCCAAATCCATCATGCGCAATTCCACAACCTTGGAAACGGGAAGCCAGCACCTTTTCAGATTTCACTGCATCTTCCCACTCCACCGGGTGAGGTGGAATCCAGCGGAACCATTGGCCCATGGAAAGAAGAAAACGGCTCGGGGAGAAGCACAGCAATTTCAGGCAAATACGTGTTAAACCGGGCGGATCTGGGCGTTTTTAAAGCTCTGGGCGGGATAGTCTCTTCTCGCGGAGAATTTTCCGGAACCCTGGAAAGGCTCAACCTGGCGGGCATGGCGGACACGGCGGGCTTTGAAGTGAAGGAGAGCGGTCACAAATTTCATCTGAGCGCGCAATTCCGTGGTTTTCTGGACATGAAAAATGGCGATTTGGTTTTGCCGGTGCTTGAGACACGGCTCGGCAACACTAATTTGATTGCCCATGGCAGCGTTTCCGGCAGACCCAAGACTGTAAGTCTTGACGTCACGCACGGTCAAGGTGAGATTCAGGATTTGATACTTCTTTTTTCTAATGCCAAAGCCTCGCCGATAATGGGCCCTGTTGTGTTTGAAACGCAGATTGTTCTTCCATCGGAACATAGGCCATTCAAGGAACGGGTGCGCCTCACCGGGAATTTCAGTATTAATAGCACACGCTTCACATCAACCAATACCCAAAAGGATGTTGACCAGCTTAGCGAACGCGCTGAAGGAAAGAAGGACAAAAATAAGGACCACGACCAGGACGATGATGAAAAAGGTTTTGAGCGCGTCATGACTGACCTGAACGGAGAGGTCATTCTGAAAGATGGCGTCGCGACATTCTCGCCTGTCTCATTCGCCGTGCCTGGCGCTAATGCTGATATGAAGGGCACGTACAGCCTGCTGACAAAACGCGTGAATCTGCGCGGCAAAATGCGCATGCTGGCAACCGTTTCACAGGCTACCACCGGAGCAAAATCAATTTTCCTGAAAATCCTCGATCCGTTTTATAAGAAGAAGAAAGAAGGCGCCGGCGCAGAAGTGCCGATCAAAATGACCGGCACTTATGGCCACACGCATTTTTCCGTCGGATTAAAGTAATGTCCTGCGCTTAGCGTGGCTTTAAATCCTGCGTCATGTCAACGTTCACCACGTCAATAAACCGCGGGGTTCCCGGAGGCATCTTGCTGGGATCGGTGAAATCAAGATCGAATTCGTAGCGCCGATCCGGTGGGCTATAGACCATGTTGCAGCACTTAAACGTTCCCACACCATATTGGGCGGAATAGAGACTTACCAGCGATCCCTCATAGATCAGCTCCTGTCCGCCCCAATCCTCCAAGTAGCGCAGGAAGTTATGGACACCGCCATCAGTTCCAAAGTCATTGCCGGTCCCTGAAGGCTGTGCAAATGGAATGCTTTTGCCGGATGCGATGGCAACCCTGTACCAGGTTGTACATGCTTTTCTGCCCGAGGCGCTGCCGGCAGCGCTGGCCAGAGAAGCTGTACAACTGGCGCCTGTCACCTGGCGCGGGCTGAACATACTCTGCTCATTGTTCCAGTTCTTTGAGAGCAGGGTAACTGTATCGGCAATAACAGCCGATGAGGCGTGTGGATCACCCAGGGGCTGATATATCCCAATCGACGGCACAGGAGAAGCATCGTTCGCGTTGTAGTTACCAAGGATGTAAGCAGGCTCTTCACTGGCAAGGGTGAATCCCCCGGTGCCGGCGGCAAAGTTGATGGGCAAGTTACCCATGGTTCCATTTTCAATCACAATCGCGTGGCGCGCGCCGCTGACACGATTCATACGGCCTGCGCCGGAGCAATCCACGGATAAGGTTGGATCTCCATTCGCGATTGCGAATGCATTACCAAGATTACCTGCGCCGTAGGTCTGCAGCTTGCCATCTCCATTCACATCTTCGCCGCCATCCAGAGTGTTGTTGGAAGCGCCACTGCTGCTGCCGGGATTAACGAAGTCTTCAAAGCCAAAGTCGCCGTGTTTGACTTTGATGGTGGCAGCAGGATCAGGATCAGCCAGCATACCGCGATGGTCAGCGTAATACAGGATGTAGCCGTTCTGGCTTGCCGATTCCACATTCTTACCGTTGGTCCCTATGGTGCCTTGCAGCCACCTCTTAAGATTCGTACGTCTATCTCAGTCGCCGTCATAATGCCGCCTACGGAGCAGGTGGCTCCTGTGAGTGGGTTCTCACGGCGCTCGCCTTCACGAGTGTCATAGAAATTCAACGGCTCCCACCAATACCGGGTAGGCACCCCGGGGGTTGTCAGCGGGGTCCCACGGGTGGTAAAAGAATTTTCTCTGTGCTGCTGCAGAATCATGATGGCATTGGCGTTTTCGGTGTTTACCCGCCCGTGTTCGGAATCGGGGGTTTGCAGGCCGCGCGAAAAGCCGAGGTCAAGCCATTCTTTGGTTACATTCTGATAGGTACCATCGGCCTTGCGAAATTCCACGCGAACCCAGCCGCCCAGGATGGACCAGTCACCCGTGGGGATTCCCGCGGGACGTTTCCAGTGGTTGTCGATCGTGTCATTCGCGGCGCCAATGCAACCGGCCGCAAAGCAACCGGGTAATGTATCGAGCGTCTGATCTCCCGCCTGTGCTCCACCTGGCAGGTCGGCCTGCGTGTCAGCGAAGAGAACCCTGATCTGCGCCTGTGTGTATAAGCGTGAAGACGCCAGGTTGCCGGCAGGATCTTCACCGGGCAGCGGCTCGCGAATAATTTCAATCGGCGGGCCATCATTGACAAACGGCAGCGTCAATTGCGCGGCCTGGTGGATCAGGTTGTGATGGTAGTTGGACTCCTCGAAGCTGTCCCATCCGGGCGTAGGCGAGCTGCCCTTGCCTCCCTGAAGGCTGCCTTCCGCCATTAACAGTGAACGGCAGGAAGTTGGGGGATTGCCGGCCCCACAACCGGGGGATGCTGTCGGGACATTGACCGTTCCGTTATATGGATTGCTGCCCGTGGGAAGACCATTCACCAGTGTCTTTCGAATGATTTCCCCATGCGCCGTAAGCTTGTCATGAAAAGTAAGCGTCTTACCGTCACCTTCAGCCAGATAAAGATCACCGTTGGTATGGACACGGCCGCCAAAATCAAAATCCGGGCCGGCAAAATAACTCAGGTCGCTATCTGAAAATACGCCAAACTGAAAAACCGGAATTTGCGCGACTTCAACGTCGCGAGTCATGTGCGCCTGAGCGCCGCTGACCCGGGTTGCTATCACATCCAGGTTGATTGGGATTATCTGCGCGGAGAGGCCGGCGAAATCGCCTGCGCTGATTGTTTGCACGTGGCTCGTCGGACTGCCGTCTGGGTTCGCCTGCACATTGAAGACGTACCCGGCAGGCGCGTAACTTACGCCGGGCAAGTTCGGCGCGCCGTTGCCAAGATCTTTGATCGTTTGTGCCTGCGGTGACTTGGTTTTCTCATACAGAGCGCCAAGGTCCGCGGTCATTTTTTCCATGCCGGCTTCAGCGTCATAGTAGGCAAGATTGCCTTCCTGGTCAGACCCGCCGATGCGCTTTTCAGTGCGCACCGTGTATGACAGCGTGACCGCCATGGCCGAAAGCAGGACCAGGAAAAGCAGTACCCCGATTAAAGCAAAGCCTTTTTCGCGAATTTTTCCAGACATCGCCATACTTGCTCCTGACTATGACAAAAACTTATTTATAGCGGTCGCGGAAACTCAGGTTCCGCGGACTTACGGCTGCGGCAAGCGTGAGATGACTTAACGCCTTTCCCGGTCCCGCAGGGCGCATTGAACGCACGTTCAGCACGACATTTACCTTGCGTATGAGGCCGGGAGTGCCGTTCGCATTCTTGGTGTTTGTCACCAAAGTGCTTGAAGCACCAGATGCGGTGTCGTCATAAACGTCATAGGAGACCTGCAGGTTTTCCACGCCGTCCATTACTGGAGAGGGCTGCTGGCCGTTCACCTGACGCATAAGCTGCCAGTTGTCATCGTTATTGTTAAAGGTGCCATCTGGGCCTGGGCTTTGCTGCAGGTAATAACTGATCACAAGAATTCTGGCTACAGTGGTAGGTGGATACTTGTTCCCCGAACCAGGGTCCTGCAGCCCGGCGATATTTCCATTGGCCGCGCTAGGCTGGTTGATATTGAGTGGATCAGAGCTGGCAAACAAAAGAGAGTTGCTCGCGGCGAGCACATTCGTGACCATGCCAATGGCGCTGCCATGCACGTTGCTCAAAATCATCAAGTCGCCAATATTTACTCCGGTAACACTTGTGACATCAACCTGTGAGCCAGACGGCGTGATCTTGGCGGCGGTACCCAGGTTCAAGGTCCGATCAATGTAAACCATTGTGAGGGCGTCCGGCGCACCTCGTTGAACGTTTCCATCGTTTGGATCGGGCAGCACGGGGTACATGTGGTTCCCGGGGAAGTTGTGGTTCTTCAGGAAACAAACGCCGCTGGAACACGCGAAGAGTGAAGCTGTGGCCCCCGTGCCTGTGGGTAGTTGAACACCCCCAATGGGCATTCCCGTCCCAGACAAGCTTAGGTCCTTCAGGATGCTATTGATCGCGGCGCGGCCATCCTGCTGCATTTCCGCGCGAACCGTGACCAAGTCAGTAATCTGGAGCGCCTTGATAACCAGGCTGCTACCAGCGGCAAGAACGATGCTTGCCACCAGCATTGCTATAAGCGCTTCCATCAATGACAAGCCTTTTTGGTCTTTTCTCGTTTTTTCCATAACGCCTGCTTCCTAACGGTACTTGGAGATATATGCGCTCACCTGATACTGCCGGCCGCCAAACTGGGGCACCGTGTATCGAACGGTTACGGTAACGAGCCGCAAATTGTTATTGATTGTGGTGGTTCCTGTAAGAAAAACGGGCGATATCGTGATCTGGCGCTGAAAGTTGGTTAAGGTCTGGCGGACATCATCCGCTGTTCCCAGAATGCCATCCGGTCCAGGGAGCACGATGGCATCCAGTTGCGAACTGGCGCTGGTGCTGTCATCGTCAGTATTGGCAATTCCATCAGTTCCTGGCGGGTCGTATAACAGGGCAAAACCATCCAGGAATATGCCGCCATTGGCCTTGTTATTGATCTGGTCAAAGGTAATCTGCGACGAATCGCGTGCGCTGAAAACGCTTTCCAGCCCCTCTTTAGCTTTTGCTCGCGCAATAAGATCTTCCTGCGACAGCTGAAGATTGCTTAGGGAATAGGCAAAAAGGGAAAGCACGCTCAAAAGTCCAGTGGCCAGCACAGCGGCGGCAACCATAGCTTCAATCAAAGTAAAACCGCGCTGTTTACTGGGTTTGCGTTCTATTCCCATACAACACCTCCGCCGGGCTTAGTTGCCAATCTCCAGCCGCGAATACGTCCGGTTGTACCCAGCAGCGTAACTGCGCGGGCGCCGCTTAATTCATTTGGACGGGCCATGTAAATAACCCCGTCATTTGGAAGGCCGAAAGCATCCAGTGCAGATCCATCGGGTTGAAAGAAAATTGTGGTTCCTCCTCCGGCCTTCACCTGGTCAAAATCAATTGCTATCCTGCCATTGCCGATGTTGTCTGGCGTCGCTGCGGGTGGGGTGGGCATCCCCGCCACCATTGTGTATTGGACATCCGCGGGCAGAGTAATCGTTTCAGTCTGCACGGGAGTGCCGTCCGCAAAAGCCTGTGTAACCGTGATTGTGCCGGGGGCCGCGAAATCAACGCGGCAAACAGTCCGTTTGTCGATAGCAACCTGGCGGGCGAAGCGCAACTGGTTCAGCGTGTTCTGGTAAGCCGTTTCCACGTGAGTGCCCCGCAATGCGCCGGAGATGTTCATGACAGCGACAGCGCCGCCAGCCATAAGAACTCCTAACGTCACAACAATTTCGGCCAAGCTAAAGCCGGCTTGAGATTTTCTGCTGGACACCAGATTCTCTCCTTAAGATTCGTCAATCGAGGCCCGATTTCTACAACTCGTTCGATGGAAAGCTCTTAAAGCCTGTGGGGAGGTATCCTGAAGTTACGTTGAGAGGCAGGAAGCGTCAATTGCCGCAAGTTCAAGGCAGTTGGGAAGTCGGGGCATGTACCTTAGGGCGGTTAAGGTGTTTTATGAATGACTGCCGATGCCGGAACAGGTGGATGGTTCAGTTCTAAGTCTTAGATTTAGTTTGACTTACACGCACTTTTGGCCCGCAGCTGTTCTTGATCCTCGGCGAATATCGCCCCTTTTCTAGAGCCCCATTTGATCAAGCGAGGATCGTCCTTTGCGGATCTTAAGGCTTTGCGGAATTCAGTTATGTTGCGGTGGCAAATGCTTGTTAATCTGGATCCCTGAAGCATGTTTAATGGGAACCAGCGAGGCATTACAAATCCCTTAACTAGCTGGAAAAATATAACGCCATTCATTCGCCTGTACCTGCGGTCACTAAGAATTCGCATTAGACCACATGCGAAAAGCCCATATTCCTGCTTCTACTCTGGATCAGTCCATTATCTACTTCGTCCCAATGCCTTAGCCCCCATGATGGCTTTACACAGTCTTTTGCGTGATATGCTCAGAGTGCCACTCGTCTGCAAACGCTCAGTTTAGAGCAGGAGTAAACGAGAAGAATGTATTCCCCGTCTACCACTCGCCTGCGCGTTATTTCGTGGGCAGTCACTTTGCTGCTGCCTGTCGCAGCCTGGAGCGCCGCCCACTATAGCCTTCCCTTCTTCCATCCGGGAGTGGGTGTATTTTTCATTGCCGCCGCATGTATTTCCGCGGTCATTGGTGGCCTGCCCGCCGCGATAGCAGGTGCGCTGCTGAACACCGCCGCCCTCGTCGGATTCTCTTCTCTTTACGAGCCTGGAATTTCCACAACCAGCAATGAACTCTGGGCAGCGCTGCTGATAGCCGTAACGCTGGTTGTGGGACTCGCGCGGCAAAAATGGTCCACGGCTGAAATGATCGCCGGCAGGCTCAGCACTGACCTCGCCCGGCTGCGCGATGAGTTGGAATCTCAGCGCAGTGACCTCAAGCGGTTTCACGATCTCAGCGTGCGCCTCTCCAGCAATCTGGAATTGCAGCGCTTGTTGAATGACGTTCTAACTTCCATCGCCGCTCTGCAAAAGACCGATCTCGGCATGCTGCTGCTTCTGCCTGAACGCTCCAGCAAGACGCTTCAGGTGGCCACGTTCGCCGGATTCTCCGGAGAGCAGATCAAGTCTTTTGGTGATTTGCCGGCATCATTCTTTTCTCCCGATCGCCGCGTGTTGATTGAAGATATTGATAAGGCCGGAACATACTTCCCCTTCGTGGATGCCGCCGCACAAGTCGGCTTCCGCTCGGTTTTCAGCACGCCGATCGTTAACACTCGTGGTGACGCTCTTGGCGTGGTAGTCACTTTCTTCCGCAAGCCACATTCCCCCAGTGATCGCCAATCCCGGCTGGTGGAGCTTTATGCGCGTCAAGCCGCCAACGCCTTGGATAATGCCCGCTTATACCATGAGTCATTACAGACTCTGGCAGCTGAACAGCAACGCACCGCCGTGCTGCGCGCTTTGGCGGAAGCTTCTGTTCAGATCAACTCGGTTTTCGCGCTCGACTCTTTGCTCCAGGTCATCACTGACCAGGCGCGCAACATCATTGGCGCACGGCAAGCTTTAACTACTCTTCTGCCGCGAGGCGAATGGAACCGCAGCATTACCTGTGTCTCCGTGGCGGAAGGTCAGGCCGCTCTTGAGTTCGCAAAAGAAAGCTCTGAGATGTTCATGCTGGCCTGTAATCTCAATAAGCCTGTTCGGCTGAACGCAGGAGCGCGGGCCAACACATGGGGGCCGGTACGCCGCGCTACTGACGCCACTCGCTACGGATGGCTGGCCGCTCCGCTGCTCACGCGCGATGGCCGCAATCTTGGATTGATACAGCTTTCGCAAAAATCAAGCGGCGAGTTTTCTCCCGACGATGAAGCTATCCTCGTCCAACTCACGCACATGGCATCCGTGGCCATTGACAACGTGCGGCTCTACCGTGAAGCGCAGGAGCAGATTGCCGAAACCAAGCGCGCGCAGGAGATGCTGGAGCGCGGCAAAGAAAGCATGCAACTGGCGCAGCAGTACGTGGGCATTGGAATTTGGGAGTGGGACCTGCAAACCGGCGAGTTGGCATGGTCGGACGAAATCCGTCGTCTGCACGGAATCGAAGTAGAAAAATTTGACGGCCGCTATGAAAGCTGGATGGAAAGCATTGTTCCGGAAGACCGTCAGCAGGTGCATCAATCCATTGCCAACGCGCTGGCCAGCAACAGCGAATATGAAGTCCAATATCGCGTCTATATGGCCGATAAAACTCTACACTGGTTGGAAGCTCGCGGGCGCATCATCGTCATAGCTGACCTCCCAGTGCGCATGCTGGGCGTGGCCATGGACGTTACTGCGCGCAAAGCGGCGGAGCAGACGCTGCGGCAGTCGGAAAAAATTGCCGCTACCGGACGCCTTGCAGCCAGCATCGCGCATGAAATTAATAATCCGCTCGCTTCTGTGATGAATGCGCTGTACATTCTGCGCACCAATTCCAAGGTTCCTGAGTCTGCCCTGGTCTACGTAAAAACTGCTGAAGAAGAGCTGGCCCGCGTGGTGCACATTACTAAGCAGACGCTTGGCTTCTATCGCGAGATATCTTCCCCGGTCATGAGTTCTGTGCCGCAGTTATTTGAGGAAGTGCTGGCCGCTTATGATGCTCGCATCGAACAGGGGCAAATCGCCGTGCATAGAGATTTCGATGAAGTCGGTCCCCTGGCGGCGTTCCCTAGTGAGTTGCGGCAGGTGTTTTCCAATCTGATATTGAATGCCATTGAAGCTATTTCAGGGCCGGGAAATATCTATATCCGTGTGCGCTATGGGCATGACGGGCAGGAGCGCGAAGGCATACGCGTGATCGTGGCGGACGATGGTTGCGGCATATCAGCGGAAAACATGCCGCAGATTTTTGAGCCGTTCTTTACTACCAAAGACTCCAAAGGCACCGGCCTGGGCCTGTGGGTAAGCCAGGGTATTGTGCAGAAGCATCAGGGCAGCCTGCGCGTCCGCAGCCGTACCGATGAAGCAAGACACGGCACCTGCTGTAGCGTCTTCTTGCCCTTCGCCACCCACGACGTTCCGGAGGAAGATGTGCCTCCAGCATCCAGCGATCAAGCTGCGCCGGACGTGATGACCAAGTCCGCTAGCTCCGGCGATGATCGCTCAGCAGCCTAAGCGGTTTTCCTGCCTTGCAACGCGCGGAACTCGATGACCTTTCCACGTTCTGACGGTAATAGCGAGCTTGCCGGACGCAATGGAAAGCTTGCCGGTATATAAAACTCAATTAGCTTGCCCATAACCACCTCTTACAATGGGCATGTTGTCAGGCTATCTCCGGAAGGTTACTTAAAACGGAATTAAAAATCCTAAGGCCTAAAGTCCGATCCCGGCGATCACGCGCGATGTCCGCTATCTGGCCTGCCTTGGTTTTCCGATAAACCGATCAACGGATCACCCGATCTGAAAGCCGCGCGGCGCAACCATCGCCGCGCCACAAACTGTCATCCTGAAAGAGCGGCCATTCTTGCCGTGAATGAAGGGCCTAAATTCGGCGAAGCCCTCCCCAGCCCTCCCCCCATCCCTCAACTAGGATTCCAAAGGGTTTATAAACTCTTATCCCAGAGTTATCCCAGTCCGATTCCGGCGATGACGTGCGATGTCGGCGATTGGCGCGCTTTGCGCGCCCCCCCTGGGGTCATCCCAGATTGGCGTAGACTTCAGCGAGTCATCCCAGATTGGCGTAGGTTTCACGCATTGGGGTACTGATTGGCGGAGGGTCGAGCGAGGATCGTGTGGCGCCGCCGCCCTCGGCGGTGTGAGCTCGGGCCTCAGCTTGGCTGACTGCTGATTGCTATTTTTTCAAAGAACTCAAAGCGCTTCCCAGCCCTGAGGCGGTGCTAGAGGGTAGGGCATTTCCATTTGGAAATCAAGTGCGAAATAGGACAAGCTAATGCTTAACTACTTGGACAATTGGGTAATCGCAGCTTGCAAAACCTGCCAACAAATTTTCGACGTATGGTCATCCGGGTTGAACTTAGATGACATTTGCGCTTGTGGATGTATGTAGTTTCTGAAATCTCGCAGGGCGTGACTAAATTTTTTAACATCCTCGCCAACCAAATTCAAATCTCGAGCGACGTTGATGAAGTCATTCAATGTCCACTCGTAAAATTGCTTTACCTTTTCGGATTGGTCTCTTGGGCTGACGGATGATTGATTAAACTCCTTCGGATGTAAATATGCCATTCCGAGCAAAATTCCTTCCAGAGTGCTGCCGCATAGAAAAATTACTGCTAATGGGGCGCGGGCACTCAAACACCTTCTGATTTCGTCGAGTCTCTGTTTGAGGACGCCAGTCACAGCGGTATCAAGCCCGAGCTTTTCAATCGAGACGGCGCCAAACTCCTTAGATATGAATTCATCTTCAGCTATGTTGGATCCAGATGTTACGTTGTGTCCCTGTAGCCGTGAAGCAAGGTTCTGGGCACGGCTCATCAATTCTGGAGAGAAGCCTTCCTTTGTTAGGTTCCCAAGCGCGATCTGATTGTCGATATATTCTAAAAGCCTATCGATCGATTTCCCCACAATAGGGTCATCAGCAACTTGCCAAAATCTTCGAAGGCGGTTGGCTTTTGACCCGCTAGCATAGTTGTACTTTTCATCAAAGATATCTACCCCTATGTCG
Source organism: Terriglobia bacterium (assembly GCA_963831465.1). Lineage (GTDB taxonomy): Bacteria > Acidobacteriota > Terriglobia > Terriglobales > Acidobacteriaceae > Angelobacter. The sequence continues at coordinate 257,897 of CAWHQH010000043.1, forward strand.
TTTTGGAAGAATTCGCTGATTGTCCTGTCGGAGAAATTGAGAACATAGCCTCCTCCCATTTGGAAGACTTTTTCAAGGATCTGCTTCTCATTGGTGCTGAAATTTGCCATAGATGCTAGCTGGTATTGCTTCTTAAAATTTTCTTAATCTCCCAACCAGAGGGTAATTCGTATCTCAGCTAACAAAGTAAATGCGATTTGATAGCATTCATCCACCGCTATTATCCTAATTTCGTTGCGATTTCAGCAGCAATTCTGATATTCTCTGGACTCTGCAGCAAGCCCTTCCCCAAAAGTATCCGCTGCAGTTATCTTTCCCTTTACTCATAGTGGACTCTCCGAGGGGTTATGCCGTCACAGTTCAGGTTCTTTGGCTCTAGTCTCAAGCCCGATGCACAATCGACAAATGGGGAACACAGCGGCAATGGTACATCTGTTGTAGAAACGATCCGAAACGTAGTAACTCCTTCACCCTCCGAGGTAATCGATTCCCCCAGTCTAGTTGCGGAACCGCCAGACGACAATAATCACGGCTCAGGACTCCATGATGTTATCAAGAACACGGATTTCTGGTTCAACTATGAACTATCCCTACTCGAAAAATACGCGGTTGCACAAGCAGTGGAATGGTCAAAAGCAGGGATTCCGCGCCAGGATGCTCCGTTGGAAGGAGAGCTACCGATTGAAACCACTCTGAAGGCTCGCGCCTCCGAAATTTTCCAAGAGTGGATTGGCAGGGTAAAGAGAAAAGTGCAGGATAGCATTCAGGCTGCTTGCGCCGAAGCCGGTGACAAAATTGTTCAGTTGCGACATGTTTTTGCCCAGCTAGAACGAAATACCGTTGAAATCAACACGACTGAAGCGGGGATTCGTGACCGTGAAGAAACGCTCCGGAGCCAACAGAAGACGTTTGGTGCCGAAGCCTTCTTAAGTAAATGGTTTTACGTTCCTCTGTTCCTAGTCCTCGCACTGATTGATTGGATTGCGAATGTTCCAATTTTTACGGAACTGCTTCCTACAGAATTCGGGAGCCGCAAAATCTGGCAGCAACTTGCCGTTATTGACCAAAAAAGTGGGACGATGGGCGGCGTCAAAATGCTTTTTGATCGCGTACTCTTTCATCCTGACGTTTCGATCTTCGCATTGGGCGTCGTCGTCTTTCTAGTATTGATGGCCCACTTCACAGGCCAAGCCCTGCGTTGCTGTGTTGTTTTCGATCCTAAGGACGAACCGCTGCTTGCGCCGGTACTGAAAGCACACCGGCGGCAGTGGTATTTGCCCTTCTTTGCGGGTGCTCTTGGCGTGCTGCTCGCTGTTTCATTCCTCTACTTTTCTCGGGAAAAGCTTATAGATGCTACTCAAGCCAGCATAACTCGTGCAGAGCAAGAGTTAGCGAATGCTGAAGCCAAGGTTCGAGCGGCGAAAGAATCGCAGGGTGACTTGAGCAAGCTCCCTGAACTGCAGCAAGGCCTGAATGACGCCAAAAGCAGTCTGGAGGATTGGCGCGAGCGCGGCCGCTTCGCCGCAGACATCGGCATGATGAATAAGCCTATTTTCTTATTGAACCTTGTGCTTGCTCTCACGGCAATGACAGCGGCATATTGTGCTGCGGCTCCAAAGGTTGTAGAGGGGAAATTAGTAGATCCGATCATTCCCGAACTCAAATCAAAGCTTGCATCCCTGCGGATCGATGTCGTTAACCAACGGCAATCGTTGCGGGCACTTGACGCTGATATTCAAACCTCTATCTCTCGTGCAAAATACCTCGCGGGTTCCCACCCCCTCGCCGAGTGGGAGGCGAAAACCCAGCGTCTCAATGCGGTTGTTACCCTGTTCCGCGCCGAAAATGCTCGCGCTCGCGGAGTGGATCCGGAAAGCATCATTGCTTTCAGGCAACGGTCGACAGTTGAATTTCCTCCTGTCCCGGATGAAGCATTTCAGGTTCCAGCTGACCTGACATCATTAGATGAAGAGTTCAGAAATTTACGAGATGAATTACGGCAACACATGGCAGGTGAGGCGCACCCTCGTGCAGTAGGAGCGGGCGCATGAAGTGGATCGTTAGTATTTGTCTTTTGGTTCTCGCAGGCACAGTCTTGTTCATGGTAATAAGCCACTCAGAGGCACCAAGCTCCGCCAGAAGCGGTGGCAGTGCCGGGACTGGTGCCCAGGCTAGTATAGGGGAAATCCAACCGCGGCAATATACCGTTCTTTTAGATGTGTCTGCCAGTCGCCCTCAAGCCATGATTGCTGAAGGCGAGCGGTACATGGACGCACTTATTGACCAAATGAATTACGGCGATCGTCTTGTAGTGTTGCCGATGTACGAGGCAGGTGTGAACGAGGCGAAGAACGATCTCGATATTTCGCTAACGAAACCATCGTCTTCACTAACGCTAGATGATGCGGAGGAACTGAAGACAGCACGTAACGATTTAAAAGAGCCGGTTCACATCTTCTTCACTCGTGCGCGGGCCTCATCGGTGATGCACACCGACATTCTGACCACTCTATCTATTGCCTCTGAAAAGATTTCTGACGCCAAACGCAATCAATTGTTCATCCTTTCGGACATGCTTCAGTCGTCAAAAGAGTTTGAGTTCGAGCATCTTAAACGGATGCCTCCCCCAGGTTGGCTTGAGAGACAGAAGCAAGACGGACTCGTCCGCCCGTTATATCAAGCGTGTATCGTCGCCATTGGCGCAGACCCATCTACGCACGAGGGCATTGTTGTTCGAGACTTTTGGCAGAAATATTTCGCTGCCTCGAATGCGAATCTCAGTGCGAGAAACTACCGCACAACACCGCCAGCAGGTAATTTTTCGCTTTGTGATCAATAGAGTTGCCTGCCGGGCTGGGCTTGGATAAAACTTGGCTTTGCGATTGTTCTCTGACGTGCCCCACTCGCTCTTGGTCCACCTGCGTTGCTGCAAAAGCAGGAGCGCCGGATACAAGGTGCCTTGGTCCCAACGCCGAAGGACACCATCTGCAAAACTTTAGTAACTTCTCCCCATATTGAATCAAAAGAACTTAAGGCTTATCGCCTAGATACGCATTCATTAGAAAATTTAATAATCGAGAGTTTCTGGAACTTTTGCGGTATTCTAATGCTCGATTGAGTGGTTACTTTTGTGCTATGCCCAGAGTAAGAACACAAAGCGCTATCAGAAATGCGGACCCGGGACTCGCCGGTTTCTCGCTGGTTGAGATCCTGGTGGTTGTGATGGTCATCATGATCATTGCGGCAATCGCAATTCCCAACCTGGTGCATGGCAAAATGCGCGCCAATGAAGCTGCGGCTGTGGCTTCAGTTAAGACCATCAACACCGCTCAATACATGTACAACACTGCTTATCCTGAAGTGGGTTATTCCAGCAGTCTGGCGAAACTTGGCGCCAACGGCAGCTCCTGTGAGGAGCCCACCAGCAGCAATGCCTGCCTGATCATGGATGAAGCGCTCACCAGCGGAATCAAGAGCGGCTATCTATTTGAGGTGCTTGGCGACGGTAACAAACCCAGTTTGGGCTACACGGTGAGCGCCTCGCCGGAATCTGGAGTATCAGGCCGCTGCAGTATCTCCTCCAACCAGGGTGGAGATGTCAAGTTGTCCGCTCCTGGTGGTTCCAGAAGCAACCCTGGTAGCTTCTCTGAAGGTGGCAGCAGCAGCGGGTGCGAGTAAAGTCCTCCCGCAGCCTTCAGCTACCTTTCTCCTGCTTCAGCTTTATTATTGAGCTTTTACCTCCACGCTAACGCGCGTCTTCTCCCAATCCAGGTTGAGCTCAGCCGTACTCTCACTTTTTTTGTCGAATGAGATGGTGAACTGCTCCACCGATTGCGGCAGAGCGGTTTTCTTCATATCCACGCGGGCCAGGTCCTGGCTTTCGTCATACTTGGTGCCCCACTGGCCGGTCTGCTTATTGATAATGAGCTTCCACGTCCCTTCAGAAGGCAGCGTGTAGAGCGTGTATTTTCCCGCGGGCACCTTCGCGCCCCCAATGTTGAGATCAATTTCAGTATTGAGTGCCGTAGCCTCATCAGCGCCTGTACGCCATACTTTTCCATAGGGCGCAAGTTCCTGGCCAACTTTCCTGCCTTTGAGATAAGGACGGCCATACTCAATGGTGATCTTCTTGCCTTGGAGCGTTACCTCTGTCTTATCGTGAGGGCTGGGACGCTTGCTCTTGTCTTCCGGGGCCTGCTGCGCCATCGCCATGATGGCGACCAACAAGACCAGTGAGACTCCAACTACTAACTGTTTGCGCTGCATCTTTTGTTTCCTTTCTTTTTAAAGCAAGTTATGATCGCCCCGGCAACAAAGCTTAAGAAAACGCATGCAGGGCTTTCGAATTGCGGTATAGACGAGGTCACCAAAGTGCTATCGCCGCGTTGACCACGTGCGTCCTTTTCATAATACCCAGTGTCACATAAAGTTATACCGAACTAATCGTTATACCGAACTGGCCGTTTATCGCACAACTCAGAGCAAAGAAATTGAAGTGAGGGCATGCCATGAAACAACGTCTGGCGTTTTTCCTGTTCCTTTGTTTGGCCGCATTCAGCATCGCTGGCGTGGCCCAGTCCGCTGCGCCTGCGACAACGCCGGTCCATCGCACCACCAAGGCTGTGAACTACCGGCTGCGCAATGACGCCGTTAAGGTCGATTTTCACGGCACTGAACTCATGCAGAATGCCTCCGGTGAAGCCAAAGTCACGGGCAAGAAAAGCAACGTGGAAATTGACGCTAAATTTGAGGGCCTTGAAGATCCCACGAAGTTCGGTCTGGAATACCTCTCGCTGGTGTTGTGGGCCATCTCGCCTGAAGGGCGCGCCGTGAATCTTGGCGAGCTTGTGATTGACCACAACAGCAGCAAGGTAAAAGCGATTACCGATATGCAGACCTTTGGCATGATCGTTACCGCCGAGCCATATTTTGCCGTGAACCAGCCCGGCAACATGGTGGTAATGGAAAACATTATCAGCGCCACCACGGTTGGCCGGCAGGAGAACATTGACGCCAAGTATGAACTGCTTGGACGCGGCACTTATTCGGCCACCAATACCAAAATTCAAGATGCGATTTTCGGCATCGACCGCAAAACGCCGCGCGTGCTTTTTGAAGCCCGCAACGCGGTGAGAATCGCCAATCTCGCCACCGCTGATAAATACGCGCCGTCGATTCTGGCCAGCGCCACCCAGCAGCTTCGCAAGGCAGAAGAAGCTTACGTCCAGAAGCGCGACAAAAGCACTATTGAAACATTGGCCCGTGAAACCGTAAGCACAGCCGAGGAAGCTCGCGTGATGGCGGTAAAGCAGCGCGCGGAAGAAGAAGCCCAAGCCAAAGCTGCCGCCGACAAGAAGGCTGCTGAGGACCGCGAAGCCAAAGCCCGCCAGGACGCCATTGACGAAGCGAACCGCCGCAAGGCCGCTGAAGATGCTCGCGTACAGGCGGAGCAGGCGCGCGCGCAAGCCCTTGCTGCTAAGGCCGATGCGGAACGAATGAAGGCCGAAGCCGACAAGGCCCGCCAGGAAGCTGAAGCTGCCCGCCAACAAGCCGACGCAGCACGCCAGCAGGCAGACGCCGCACGCGCCGCTGCTGAGCAGCAAAAGCAGGCCCTCGCCGTGGAAGCCGACAAAGCTCGCAAAGCCGCCGAAGAATCCGACCGTCTGCGCCAGCAAGCTGAACAGGAAAAAGCCGACCTTCGCGCGCAACTGCTGCAACAGTTGAATACGATTCTTGCTACCCGCGACACGGCGCGCGGCTTGATCGCCAATATGTCAGACGTTCTCTTCAAGACAGGAAGTTTTGAATTGCTTTCCGGCGCACGTGAACGGCTGGCCAAGGTCAGCGGAATCGTAATCGCTCATCCTGGGCTGCATCTTGAAGTAGAAGGCCACACCGACGCGGTAGGCAGCGACGATTACAACCAGAAGCTCTCTGAAAATCGCGCGCAGGCGGTGCGCGATTACCTGATTCAGCAAGGCATTCCTGACAACGCTATCGTGTCTCGCGGTCTGGGTAAGACCCAGCCCGTAGCTACCAATGACACAGCGGAAGGACGCCAACAAAACCGCCGCGTTGAGCTGGTGCTGTCAGGCGAGGCCATCGGCATGAAGACAGCTTCTGCCGCCACAACGCACGCCGCAATAGCTCCATTGTTTCAAATCATGCAAAAGAGGGACCCGAAGAGGGCCCTCTTTTTATTGATCATGCTTTTGCCCGCAAGACTTCAAGACGCCATGATTGCTGGCTAATCCAGCTCACGATATACTACCCGCGAAAAACATCGCACAACGATTGTGCTGCTGGAAGGTAGAGTCCGAACTATGAACCGGTTCTTCTTATTGGCAATCTTTTTGTTCTCCACTCTTTTCGCATTCGCGTCCAAGAACCCTGCCGATTATCCCTTGAAGGTACACATCCTTCAGCAGGGCTGGGCTTCTCACAACAACTACCGCAATGAGTTCAAAGGCACAGGTCGCGGGAACATCTGGGAAGGAAATTTAATTCATGCCTTTGACTATAGCTACGATTGCTCCTTCGGCTTGCGAAGAACGGCGCGCAATCAGCCATATCTGGCCAAGTGGAAGCAGCCGCATCTGCGCCTCGCCCTTCTTGCTTCGCAAATCGGCAAGGAAGGTAAGTACCAGGAATGTACCTTGAAAACCACCGTTCATGATGGTGTCTACATTCTTGGCCAGGGGGGCATCACAGAAATGTCGCAGGGAGATTACAAAGATTGGAAAGCTAAACGGCAGGAAAATTCTATAGCTGGGGGATCGTCAGCAGCATCCAAGCTCTCTATCGATTCCACACCGGGCAGCGCTGAAATAGAAATTGACGGAGACTACATGGGTAATACTCCGTCAACACTGGATCTCAATCCGGGCGAGCACCATATCGCCGTTAAAAAAACCGGATACACACTATGGGAGAAAACCATCAAGCTGGCGCCCGGAGAAGTGACGGTAAACGCAGAGTTGCAGCAGGAACCTTCGCAGTGAATTGGCCGCCCGCTAGATCGCCGCTGGTCTTATCTCATCGCGACGATTGAGGATGTTTGTTACCGACTGCAGCACGCCTTCTCGCGAATCGCCGGTAACGAAACTATTGCCTTCCATGTCTGGGCGGATTCGTCCCATCTGTAAAATTGGGGCCTCAGGAAGATGGTGGCGTACTGCTAGGCCAATGGCTTTCTTCATGCGTGGTTCCACGCTATCGGCAATTAACACCACGTCAAAGATTTGTCCCTGGCAAGCTTGGTCTACATCTTTCAGGCTGCAAGCTGTTCTTACACGATAGCCGGCGTGTTCAAGCCATTCCAGCCGCAGCCGCAAGGCAGGCTCGGTCGCCACGATCAATAGCAACGCAGGAGGGAGAACAGATTGTGCCATTCGGGGGGTGACGTCCATTCTAAAAGAATATTAACCTACTTTAGTACATTTTTGTCATTTGAATAGCACTATCGTCTTACCTTTTGTGTTTTCAGTCAGTTAGATTCATGGGCATTGTGCTGGCCCAGTTGACCTAATCCGCCAAAGCACCCACCAAACGGGCAGGGAAGCAATGCGCGGGCGCTGCGCACGAGCTTGCCTGAAGTCATTGATCGCCAACAAAACAGCCGTTCACCCTACGTCTAACACCGCCCGGGGAAGCGCCCGTGTCGGCGCGCCCCGCCTCAAGGCACCGACCGGGGCTGCTCTTCCACGGTCGAGACCGGGATCTGCCGGATACGTTAAACTCAGTTCCGCCCCATGGATCCCTCATTGGAAACGGCTTCCGTCCCATCCCCTAGAAAATCCGGCCGCGGCTGCCTGATGCTGATCATTTTCGGCGTTCTGGCGGCAGTGGTGTTCGGCTTTGCCATCACAGCCATTGCTTCCCCGTGGGGATTTTTCATGGGCGGACGGTTCCACCTGTATCCCAGTTGGCAAGGATGGGGACGCCTACATTCCAGCACTGCCGGTGACTTCATCCTTTTTGTCCGCATTGTCCCGGGCACAGGTGCGCGTCACGGAGGCCCGCAGGTCAGAGGCAATGGCGTTCTTTGCACGCCCCGCGGTGAAAAGTACAATCTCAATGTTGCCGGAGAGTTCGAAAAACACTTCGGCCTCGATTTTCAGGGCAGAAGCGTTGTGCTGGGCATGAGCAATAGCTCGTTCATGGACCGCCAAATGGGCCGCTATCTGGCTCCAAAGCTGCAATTGTTCGGCAAATGGGATAACCCCAATCTCGTGATGGACGACAAGGGCTCGCTCTCACACGCCTTTGAACCCGATGGCTCGCTCTATACCGGGAATTTCAAAAACCGGCCCAACAGCCGCGAGACTGTTCCGGTAACTCTGTACGAGGGCACGCGCTCAGACTTTGACGCTGCCTGTGCAACTGCCAAGACGAAATAATTCCACTCTCTGAGCCGAGGATTTCGCAGATAAGGGCAGATTCAAGGCGCGCAGGCTAGCCCACAATAAGCGAACAGAAACTTTATTGCGGACTAACATGAATAAGCGCGGATCAGGAGAGTGCCAAAGAGACCGTAGGTAGCTGCGCACTCCTAGATCGCCGAAAATCGGAGAGTCTGAAAACTAGAAGGCGCTGCGGTATCCCGCAGCGCCTTTCTTTAACCCTGGCTCGATAGTTCTTTCTTGCTCAAATTCAGTGTTGATCCGTGTAATCAGTACTGAAAGCTCTGTTACTGTTTTGTCAGCGTGCCGTTGCCTGTGTCGCCGTCGCAGAGGCCGCCGGTAACGGTATAAGTTCCAGTCATCTGTGTGGGCGCCGCAGGATTATTCAAAGCGCCAATGAATTCCACGGTGCTGCCATCGTCATTCTTAAGCAGCACGTCGGTGGTGCGTCCGGCCATGCCGCTGCCGGTGGTCGCGGTCCCTGAAGCAAAACAGGGCGAGCCGACATAATTTGCTGTGCCGGTGATGACGAATAACCCAGTGGAGTCCGGCGCTCCTTCAGTAATGGACGCAGTGGCTCCCACACCGGGATTCGCAACGGTATTCGATATCAACGTCCCTTTCCACGTCCCGCTGATGGAAGGGACAAGCACGCCGGCAATGTTGCCTTTGTCTCCGCCGGCACAGCCTGTGCCAGTGACGTTATAGGTCCCCGTAAGCGACGTGGCCGAGCCGGAAAGCGTGGCATTGATAGTTTGCGACGCGACCGCTGCTGAAGTTACAGTTGCCGTTTGCCCGCTGATGGTGCCAGAAATGGGTACCGCGGTGCTGGGCGTGAAGCAGGCGGAATTAACCACCCGCAGGCCGCCGGTCACAGCTGTCCCAGTTTGAACTACATTGCCGCCAATCAAAAAATTTGTTCCGCCGCTGGAAGCTGCGGCAAAATCCCAGTTGCCCGACGTAAGAGCAAGTTGCGGAACAGGCGTGGGAGTGGGGGCCGGTGTGCTGGAGCCTCCTCCTCCGCAGCCTGAAAGTAAAAGGCAGAAAGTGGCGATGGCTATGTAGACAGGGCGCAAATGCGTTTCCTCCATGAGCACGGTGACCCTTAACGGGCGGCAAAAACTCTTGTTTTGCGATGCGTGCGAATGAGTGTACCGCACCCTGTGTCTGGCAACGGCTAGAAAAATTGGTTACTAAAGTAATTCGACGTTGCGACTCAGGCTTTTACCGCAGACGGCAGAGAAAAACCTCGCCGCAGATTTAGCAGATGAGAAAAGCAGTCAGAATCAGCACTCAGCAATCAGCCAAAACAAAAGGCGCCGCGTTTCGCAGCGCCTCTAATTTCCTCCGCTACCTCGGTGTTTCAAGGTTTTAGGTTTCAGCCTCGACTTTTCAGATCAGTGTTGATCCGTGAAAGTCAGTGGTAAGGTTTTTAAATGTCAAATTACCCGATTTTACCAATTTCCTACGCTTCCCGTATCCCATCCATAAACGCTTTCAACTTACGGGACCGGGATGGATGCCGGAGTTTCCGCAGCGCCTTGGCTTCAATCTGGCGAATACGTTCCCGGGTGACGGCAAAGGACTGTCCCACTTCTTCCAGGGTGTGCTCAGAGCCGTCTTCAAGGCCAAAGCGCATCTTGATGACTTTTTCTTCGCGTGGGGTGAGCGACCGCAGCACCTGCGCGGTCTGGTCCTTAAGATTCACGTTGATCACGGCCTCAGCCGGCGAAACCATTGAGTGATCTTCAATAAAGTCGCCAAGGTGCGAATCTTCTTCTTCACCAATGGGCGTTTCCAGAGAGATTGGCTCCTGCGCGATCTTGAGCACCTTGCGCACTTTGGCCACAGGGATGTCCATGCGCTTGGCAATCTCTTCTGACGTTGGCTCTCGGCCCAGTTCCTGCACCAGTTGCCGCGACGTGCGGATCAGCTTGTTGATGGTCTCAATCATGTGCACCGGAATGCGGATGGTGCGGGCCTGGTCGGCAATTGCGCGGGTGATGGCCTGGCGTATCCACCACGTGGCGTACGTCGAAAATTTGTAGCCGCGGCGGTACTCGAATTTGTCCACGGCCTTCATCAAGCCGATGTTGCCTTCCTGAATCAGGTCAAGAAACTGCAAGCCGCGGTTGGTATATTTTTTGGCAATCGAGACCACAAGGCGCAGGTTAGCTTCAATCAGCTCGCGCTTCGCGGCTTCTGCGTCAACGTCACCCTGAATGATTTCACGCTGCGTGCGCCGCAGTTCCTGGTAGCTGACGCCGCAATCGGACTCAAGCTTTTCCAGATCATTGCGGTGCTGCCGCTGGATGCGCCGGTACTCGCGCTTGGTCTCCTCAACTCGCGTCGCCTCGATTTTTTTTTCCAGATTGTTGATCTGGCGGTCGAGCGAGCGCATGGAGTCAACCGTCTTGTTCACGCGGTCAATCAGCCGCTTGCGCTCAGGATTGGTGAACTTCAGCTTGCGGATCCCGGAGGAGACTTGCACGTGGGCGCGTCCCAGGGCCCAGCGCAGCTTGCGCGATTCTTTGAGTTTCTTCTTCTGCTTTACCGCTTCAGCTTTTTCTTCAAGCTGCTGGACTTTTTTGTAGCTCTTGCCGATGTCGTCAATCTGCCCGACAAAATCTTTTAGCCGGGCCTGAACAATTTCGTCGGTAATCTCTTCTTCGTCGAAAGCGACCAGTTCTTTGATGGAGCGCACGCCGCGCTTCAAGTCTTCACCCAGGGCAAGAATTTCCTTAATCACGATGGGAGAACGAGAGAGAGATTTCAGCACGCGGAGCTGACCGCGCTCAATCCGCTTTGCTATTTCGACTTCGCCTTCACGCGTGAGCAGCGGGACTGTGCCCATCTCGCGCAGGTACATGCGCACCGGATCGTTCGTTTTTTCCAGTGCGCCCGGCGTCAGGTCAAGCTCAACCTCTTCGCCTTCTTCAATGTCTTCAAACTTCTGCTCAGAGGGCAGTCCCTTGCCGCTTTCCAGGACGTCAATGCCCTGGGTGCCAATTGTAGTAAGCAAATCATCGAGGTCGTCCGGTGAATGGACGTCTCCGGGAATGAGGTCATTTACCTGATCATAAGTCAGGTAGCCTTTTTCCTTGCCTGCATCAATCAGCTTCTTTATGTCGTCAAATTTGTCTTCTAGAGCCAAACCACGGACCTCATTTTCATGGCAATACGGGGCTGTACGCTTGAGTCCACTGAAGCATATCGGCAGGCATTTTGGTTTGGAATGCGCGCACGTCCCGAGAGTACTAAGGTTAGCATAAACCCGGTCAACAAGAAAAGGGCCATATCCGCCCACCCGCGCAAAAACAAAGAAGATACCGGAACCGCTGCCCTGTGAATTACCTTGGAGATTAGATGCCGCTCATGCTCTAAGGTTTCGTATGGTTTTCATCCGCCGACCGGCCATATTTTGGCTTAGCAAATTAGGATTACGAACTCACAAAACCGAAGCAGCCAAAGCACTTACCCACCTGCCGCCAATTTCCTGTCGAGTTCCAGCTTTTCTTGTTTCAGCCGCAGCAGCGCCGCCACGTCATTTTTTCGCTCGGCTTCCACAATCCTGCGTTTGATATCGCCTTCCCGCTGGCTTACCTGCCGCCGATGCCTTAACGCATTCAGCGCGCCCGCCAGCAGGTCCGCTGTCAGCGGATCATCCTCCCGCATTACGATCTTAGCCAGCCTCTGCCGGTCCGCATCGCTCAGCGGCAGCGCCATCATGTCATCCAAGCCTTCGCCGCGCTCCACAGCCAGCGCATTCTGCAGGATCGCCTCCAGCAACGTCTCCGTCGTCAACCCCACATGTAGACGCTCTTCGGCCAGCGCATCCAGCGCCATATGCCGCAACTCCGCTTCTTCTCCGACCACCGACGACGCTGCTCGCACCACGACTTTTTCCGCTGGCGTAACGTCTGCATCGGGCTGGTTTCGCAGGCTGCCTGCCGCGCGGCTCACCGCCGCGGCTTTGAACTCCTGCCGCAGCACCGTCGTGTCGATATTCAGTTTCTGTGCGATATCATTGGCCAGTTCGTCGCGCACAATCCGGCTCGGCACGCGATGAATGTGCGGCAGCAGAAAATTCACCGCATTTTTTTTCCCCTCAGGACTCCGCGTCGGAAACAGCTTCAATGCGCGCTCCACCAGATAATCAAAATATTTAGCCGAGCCCTTCAGCGCCTTCGCGTATGCCTCCGCGCCATTCTTCCGGATAAACAAATCAGGATCGAACCCCGCCTCCAGCCGCAGCACGCGGATATTGAATTCTTCTTCCAGCAGCATGCCCAGTGATTTGTCCGTGGCCGCCGCGCCCGCTGTATCGGGATCAAAATTCACCACAATATCTTTGCTGAACCTGCCCAGCAGCCGCACCTGCGTCTCAGTAAACGCTGTCCCTGAACTGGCCGCCACGTTGTGAAAGCCCGCGGAATACACGGCAATGCAATCCATCTGGCCTTCCACAAGTATCACGTAGCCCAGCTTGCGGATCGCTTCCTTCGCGCGGTCCAGGTTGTACAGCACGCGGCTCTTGGAATAGATCGGAGTCTCAGGCGAATTCAAATACTTCGGCCCGGACTTTTCGTCCTTCGCCAGCGTCCGCCCCGTGAATGCAATGATCTTCCCATTCTCGTTGGCGATGGGGAACATGATCCGGTTGCGAAACTTGGAATACATCGCTGCCGCGTTGCCCTCCGACCCTTCTTTAAAAGAAAACAGGCCGGATGCCCGCATCATCTCTTCGCTGAAATCGGCCTTGAGCCGGTCTTTGAGTGTGAAGCCTGAATCCGGCGCAAACCCGATCCTGAACGTCCGAATCGTTTCTTCCTTCAGGCCGCGTCCAGCCAGGTATTCGCGCGCCTGCGCTCCCTCCGGCCTGCGAAGTTGGTCTTCAAAGAACTTGCAAGCACGCTCATGCATCTCAATCAGTTTGCCGCGTTTGCCTGCGTCTTCGGCTTCACTCTCAGAGCTGTACTGCATCCTGGGCAGCGGAATGCCCATCTTCTCAGCAACCAGCTTGATCGCCTCCGGAAAGCTGATCTGCTCGCGCTCCTGCACAAACTTAAAAACGTCGCCAGACTTCCCACAGCCAAAACAATGAAAGAACTGCCGCGTCGCGTGGACGGAAAATGACGGGGTCTTCTCTCCATGAAACGGGCACAGGCCAATAAAATTTTGTGCTCCAGCTTTCTTAAGCTGGATGTAGTCGCCAATCACGCGGACAATGTCCGCCTGCTGCCGCACCGTTTCTTTAAAGTCGCTGAGGGTGGTCATGGAGTAAACAGTTGGTTTATTGTGCTTGAAAATTCGCTGAAGGGGAATGCCAGAACTTTGGTGCAATCGGAGAAGCGCAAACTGTGGGACACGCTGGGTACCAAAGCTGCCATATCATCGCAAAAATCCCACGGTAGAGACGTAGCACAGTTACGTCTCCAAAACTTACTAGACAAGCGCCCCTCCCGCCGTATCCTAAATAAGCAGCATAAAGGGCAATTTAGGGCGTTCTAGACATGGAGGAATCTTATGCCGCAACCTGCCGTCCGCACAGCCGTATTGTTGCTGTTTATGACTGGGCTTGCGTCCCGCTTGCCCGCCCAACCCGATCCAGAGTTTGTAGTCAGCCTCAGTCCCTCCATTGTGAGCATCACTCAGGGCGGCACGGCATCTTTGACCGTTCATATTGCAGTCAATGAGCGGCCCAGTTTTGAATTTAGCCTTTCCGGCCTGCCTTCAGGCGTAGTTGCGCAAATTCCCGCCGGACATGCGGGCGCCACAACCATTGTTCTCACCGCTCTTCCCGCTGCAGCCACTGGCACTTTCAATGTGGAGTTGACGGCTGTTGCCAGCAATTTTGCGCCTCCCAGGTCAACCAATGGCCCGCAGAGCCAGAGTTTCACTCTCAACGTAAAGCCACTGCCGGTGGTCCAATGGGAGTATCACGTGGAAACGGCCAGGACTGAGCAGGAACTTGAATCGGCCGCCACCAGTCTGGGCGCGCAATCCTGGGAACTGGTCAGCGTGGTGCTTACCGATCGCGACGGCAGAGACGAGTGGGTGGCATTTTTCAAACGGCAGAAACATCCTCACGAATAGTAGACGCCAATTTTTAGACGCAGAGCTCGCCGCAGATCTTCGCAGATAAAGCAGATCAAAAACTCGCCGCGAATTTCGCGAATGAAGACGAATAAAAAGAAGCTGAATTAATTCGCGTCTTTCGCGTTGATTCGCGGCTAACCCTCCTATCTGCGCCTATCTGCGAATCTGCGGCGAGGTTTGTTGTACTCTAAACGGTCATGAAGATTGAAACCCGCGCCGTTCACGCCGGCCGCAAACCTGAAGGCGGATCACGCGACGTTGTGCCCGCCATCCATCTCTCCACCACGTTCCATAAGGCCGACGATGGCACTCTTCCCGGCGGATATCTTTATGGCCGTCCTAACAATCCCAATCGTGAATCGCTTGAGCAAGCGCTGGCATCGCTGGAAGAAGGCACGGCCGCGCTAGCTTTCTCTTCCGGCAGCGCAGCTACGCTTGCCGTTTTTCAGTCGCTCGCGCCCGGAGATCACGTTATCGCCGCTGAAGACGCTTACTACGGCACGCCTATCTTGCTGCGGACTGTGATGGCCAACTGGGGCTTGAAGCACACGCTGGTCAACATGCAGGACCTCGGTGCGGTCGAGCGCGCCATCACCTCAGCCACCCGCCTTATCTGGACGGAGACGCCTTCCAACCCGCTGCTCAACGTGACCGATCTCCGCGCCATTGTTGCAATGGCGAAAAAGTGCGGTGCCATGGTTGCTTGTGACAACACATGGGCCACGCCGCTCTTCCAACTTCCACTTAACCTGGGCGTGGATGTGGTGATGCACTCGGTCACAAAATATCTTTCCGGCCACAGTGATGTGACTATGGGCGCGCTGATCTTTGGAGGAAATGGGGCGAGACAGAACGGCGGGAAAGACAATGGCTTACTGGAAAAAATCATTGCGATCCAGCATGAAGGCGGTGCGGTGCCGTCGCCTTTTGAATGCTGGCTGACCTTGCGCGGCTTGCAAACATTTCCGTACCGCGTCCGCGCCCACGCTGAAAACGCCCAGCGTGTCGCCGAATTTCTGAGCAGGCAATCCAAAATCGAAGCCGTGCACTATCCCGGTCTGCCTTCTCATCCCGGACACAAAATCGCGGCTGCGCAAATGTCCGGCTTCGGCGGCATGATGTCCATTCAGGTCAAAGGCGGACAGGCGGAAGCGTTCAAGCTCGTCTCAGGACTCAAGCTGTTTAGCCACGCCACTAGTCTCGGCAGTACGCACAGCCTGATCGAGCACCGCGCCTCGGTCGAAGGCGCAGCCACGCGCAGCCCTGCAAATCTTCTGCGCTTGTCGATAGGGCTGGAACATCCCGAGGATTTGATTGAGGATTTGGGTGAGGCCCTGAAGAAACTCTAGCCGCAGATTGCGCAGATCAGAAACTAACTCAGGTGCGAATCTCGCGAATCAACACGACTAAAAACTTCACGTTTGCAGCACAACATGATCAGTTTGATAGGCTGCATAATCTATTGCGGCGAGAATGTCTTCGCGGTCCAGAAACTCATAGTCTGCCAAAATTTCGTCAATCGAGGCCCCGGCACCTAATAATTCAAGGATGTCGGTCACCCTAATACGCTGGCCTCGAATACAGGGCTTGCCCCCACATTTGCCCTGTTCAACGGTGATCCGGCTTAGACGTTGTAAATTCATGGGTTATTATTCGCTTAAGATACTTTGTCTCTACTCCAGTGACAAGAGGTTACCCATAGGCCAACCAGGCGTGCTCTGCTGTCGTCAATCTATCATCTGCGGCGACGGTTAAACTTTCACCTGCACATTAGCCTTGTCCCCCGCTTCCGCAGCGAATAGCGCTGCAGGCGTAAATCCCATTGATCCAGCGATCAGGTTTTGCGGAAACTCCGCCTGCGCGGTGTTGTACTTCCGCACGCACTCGTTGTAATGCTGCCGCGCAAACGCAATCCGGTTTTCCGTGGACGTGATCTGCTCCTGCAAAAGCAAAAACTGTTGCGACGCCTTCAGCGCCGGATATCGCTCGGCCGAAACAAACAGATTACTCACAGCCCCGGTCAGCGTCATCTCTGCCATTGCGCGCATCGCGAGGGCACCCGACGTTGCCGCCACCGCTTCTGTCCGCGCACGTGTTACTGCTTCCAGCGTCTCGCGCTCGTGCGTCATGTAGCCCTTCACGGCTTCCACCAGGTTCGGCACTAGATCATGCCGGCGCGTCAGTTGCACATCGATATCTGCCCAGCCGCTCTGTACCGCGTTGCGCATCTTGATCAGGCCGTTGTAGGTCTTGAGCAGCAGAAACAACAACACGGCGGCGATTACCGCAATGGCTATGAAGGCATAAGAAATATCCAAGGCCGCTCCTTCTCGCGGGCATCAGCAACAGCCACAAGATGGCAAGCATTTTACGGTATCGTTGGAAAACGGCCAATCGCCGCATGAAGAGGAAATCCTGGCTGAAGTTCAGGAGGACATGAAAAGAGATGATCGCAAAGGTGACTGGCTGTATAACTATAACGAAAAGAAACGCCTTGGGCCGCCCGATCTGGGGTACTACATGGGATATAAGATTTCGCAGGCACTATATGAGTCAGCTAAAGACAAGGCGGCGGCCTTGAGAATGATTATTGAAATGCGCGATCCGCAAAAATCCATGACTAAGCGGCTACGGCAAGCGCTTCGGCAATCAGGCGGTGAATTAGATGAAATTGCAACTGGTGCGCCATGCCACGCTGCTGCTGGATTATGCAGGCATGAAGATCCTGGTGGATCCCATGCTGAGCGACGCAGGAGCTATGTCGGCCATACAGAATTCTCCGCAGCCGCGGCCGAATCCGCTGGCGCCGCTGCCGTTTTCCGTTGAGCAAGTTTTAGATGGCGTGCAATTGGTGCTGGTGACGCATACGCATCGCGACCACTGGGACGATGCCGCGATCCAGCTTGTGCCCAAAGACCTGCCGCTGCTGTGCCAGCCAGAGGACATGCAGAAGATGGAAGCCGTGCATTTTGTGAATGCCTCGCCGGTGCATGACATGAAGCACTGGAGCCACATCTGCATTACGCGCACTCCGGCGCAGCATGGATCGGGAGAGATTGCGCGGGCCATGGCGCCTTCCAGCGGATACGTGCTTTCGACCGCGGGCGAACCGACGCTTTATATCACGGGCGATACCATCTGGTATGACCAGGTGGCGGAGACGATTAAGCAATACAGTCCGAAGGTGATTGTGGCGAACGCGGGCGCAGCGCAGTTTCTGCATGGCGATCCCATCACCATGACCGCCGGAGATGTCATTCGAGTTTGCCGCGCCGCGCCGCAAGCGCAGGTAGTGGCTGTCCATATGGAAGCGATCAATCATTGTTTGCTGACACGTGAAGAGTTGGCACGCCACGCTATGGCAGCTTCCGTGCAAGTGGAAATACCGGAAGATGGCGGACAGATACATTTCGTTGCAGACTAGCGCAGATGAGGACCAATCAAAAAACTCTGCATGTATTTCTTGCGCCTTAATCGGTAGTAAATACTCGTTCGTCTTCTTCTTTCGCAACAATCAATTTTTATTAAGAAGTGCGGATTAAGGCAAAAAAATCCAGAGCTGCACAACTCTTTTGAGGCATAGGTGTTCCTACCTAGTAGAACGATAAGGTGACCGCCATGAAATGCGAAATTTGCAAAACGATTGAGAAGCTTGGGCTTGATCCGGCAACGCATGATCCATGGGTGTGCGCGGACTCCAAATCTCCGAGGCTGACGTTTAAGAAGGCGCAGGTAGCAGCGCATCATTTTTATCACGGAGTGAGCGCGCTCTTTCATGCCAAGTGGCACCATGCCGGACAGAGATTGTTGCAGCGGGCACAGTACGTAACGCTGGGGCTCTGAACCCCGGATCTGAACTTGGGATCTGAACCCGGGGATCTGACCGCTGTTCCATTTCGGGGCTGCGAATACATTTCGAGAAAGTAGCTGGACTTTCGTATTTGTTTTGCTATCATTAAAAGTGCTCTAGCGGTTTATCCGCAACTCCAGTGGACAAAACGCAACGGTAACCGCCGTTGCGTTTTGTCATTTTTGGAGGCTGGCGACCCTCTGCCGATGCTCTCAGTATCCCACCCCAGCCAGCGCAAAAGCGGCGTTGTCAGGGGACCCCGGCATGGGGTCATCTGGGGTCGGATGGGGTGGAGTGGGGTCGAAACAGGGGGAGGGGTGGGGGCGGGACTAAAAATCGGGTGATCGCCGTGATCGGGTCATCGGGTAACCAGAAAAGAAAGGACTTAACGGGGAATGAGCGCGGAATCAGGGATAGGAAAGAGCCTACCGCTGATTAACGCTGATAACACTGATCGCAAAATTGATGATTCACGAAGTTGGTTCAATTTCAGTGTGATTTCCGCGACGGTTCCAAGTCTAGGTCGCGGACTTCCCTCCTGGAAAAGCCAAAGGCTTCGGAAGGTTTACAATTTAGGCAATCAGGCAAGGCGCGAATCCAGCAGCACTGAAGCAGAAGAGGCAGATCAAATCTATGGACTCCTCGATCATCCGCCAACTAAAGAAAATCGCAGGCAAAGACGCGGTATTGGACCGTCCGGAAGAGCTGATGCTCTATGAGTATGACGCGGGCGTAGACAAGCACCGGCCCGGCGCAGTGGTGTTTGCCCAGACCACGCAGCAGGTGTCGCAGGTGATGAAGCTGGCCAGTGATAAGAAGATTCCGGTGGTCCCACGCGGCGCAGGCACCGGACTGAGCGGCGGAGCTATCGCACGGCGCGAGGCGATTGTGCTTTCACTGGCGCGTATGAACAAGATTCTTGAGATTGACGTGCCGAACCAGCGCGCCGTGGTCCAGCCCGGCGTAGTGAATCTGGAGCTGAGCAACGCCACGGCGAAATATGGCTATTATTACGCGCCTGATCCCTCCAGCCAGAAGGCCTGCACCATTGGGGGCAATGTGTCCGAAAACTCCGGCGGTCCGCACACTCTGGCTCTGGGCGTGACCGTCAATCACGTCACCGGCTTGGAAGTGGTGCTGCCGAACGGCAAAGTGATTGAACTGGGCGGCAAGGCACAGGATTCTACCGGCCTGGACCTGACCGGATTTTTTGTGGGGTCAGAAGGCACCATGGGCGTGGTGACCAAAATCACCGTGAAGCTCACCAAGCTGCCGGAGCATGTGACCACGCTGCTGGCGATCTATAACACGGTAGAAGATGCGGCCAATACTGTTGTGGCGATTACACAGAGCGGCGTTACGCCTGCGGCGCTGGAAATGTTGGATGGCTGGATGGTGCGCTGTGTTGAAGCCAACGTCCACGCGGGATATCCGGAAGACGCGGCGGCCGTGCTGCTAATTGAGCTTGAGGGCATGCGCGAAATGGTGAACGAGCAGGCTGAGGCCGTGAGCGCCGTCTGTATGCAGCAGAAGGCAAGGGAAGTCCGCCACGCTAAAGACGAGAAACAGCGCCAGCTCTTATGGCTGGGACGCAAGACCGCTTTCGGCGCGGTGGGGCGCGTCTCTCCTTCTTATTACACGCAGGATGGCGTCATCCCTCGGACCAAAGTCCCGTACACGCTGGCGGAGATTGAGCGCATCAGCAAGCATTACGGTTTGATCATCGGCAACGTGTTTCATGCAGGCGACGGCAATCTTCATCCGTTGATCCTTTTTGACAGCCGCGATCCCAGGCAGACGGAGAACAGCCGCAAGGCCGCCAAAGAGATCATGGCGTGCTGCCTGAAGTTTGGCGGGTCCATCACCGGCGAGCACGGCGTGGGGCTGGAAAAAATGGGATTGATGACGGCCATGTTTACTGAGGACGATCTTGAAGTCATGGTGCGGCTGCGCAACGCTTTCAATCCTGAGTCAATCCTGAACCCGCAGAAGATGATTCCGGAGCTGCATTTCTGCCGCGAGATTACCGGGCCGTTGCCCAAGGCCAGGGTTGAGCCCGTAGCGGGTTTACCCGCATGAGCACCGTTACATCGCCAGCTTCGGTCGATCGCGAACTTGCCGCCATTGTAGGCGAGAGCAACGTAAAGCGCACCGACTTTGAGATCAATGGAGTGGTTCCGGGCGTGGTCGTCTATCCCGGCTCCGCCGATGAAGTGGGCTCGATTTTGCATCTGGCAAATCAACGCGATCTTGTCGTGGCCCCGGCAGGCGGGCTAACCAAACAGCAGATTGGCTGCGTGCCGGAACGGGTTGACATTCTCCTGAGCACCTCGCGCTTGAATAAGGTTGAAGAATATGATCCCGGCGACTTGACTATCGCGGTGCAAGCCGGCATGCCGTTTGCCCAGATGCAGCGCCAACTGGGAGAACATCAGCAGTGGATTCCGTGCGATGCTGCCAGCCTGGAGCATGCAACTGTTGGGGGGCTGCTGGCCACGGGCGCGGCTGGGCCACTGAAATCAACCTTTGGCCACATGCGCGACTTTTGCATTGGTATACAGTTCGTTACAGCCGACGGCAAGGTAGTAAGAGGCGGCGGCCGCGTGGTAAAAAATGTCGCCGGATATGACCTGATGAAGCTGCTCACTGGCAGCTACGGATCCTTGGCGGTAATCACGCGAGCAAATTTCAAGGTGTTTCCGCGTCCCCGGCAGACAAGGACATTTGCCTGTTCGTTTCATTCGCTGGAAGAAGCGCTGCAATTCCGGACATGGCTTTTTCAATCGCCGCTTACGCCAATGTGCATGGAAATTATTTCGCCCGGGGCCTCAGAGTATCTGCAGAACAGTGAAACGGTGCGCGATCCTGACCACTACTCGCCCGAGCAGCCAGTTTCATTGCCAGCGGTGGAGTGGCAGATTGTACTGCGCGCCACTGGAAGCGATAGCGTACTGGCCCGCTACTCGCGCGAGCTTGGCTCGGCGGTAACGCGCACCTTGGAAGGCGCGGAAGAAGACAAACTGTGGAACTGGATTTCGCACTTCGAACAGAGCGTGCTGGAGCGCCACAGAAATGCCATGGTGCTGTACACACATCTGGCGATCCAGAACATAGGGCCTGCTCTGCAGGCGCTGCAACGCGTAGCTCCGGATTACAACATGATTCCTGCTGCCGTCGGCCGCGCCGCCACGGGAAACTTGGTGCTGGCATTGATGCCGCTGTCCGTGGATCCGCCTTCAGCTATGCAATACGCCAATTGCGTTTCCGCGTTGCGCGGGATGTTGCCTCCGGGCTCGTCGGCGGAAGTGGCGCACTGCCCCACGGAAGCCAAGCCTCACTTTGACATTTGGGGAACGACTCCGACGGATGTGAACATGATGCGCGCGGTAAAGCGGGCCATTGACCCAAAAAACATTTTGAACAGGGGAAGATTCATTGTCTGAGACCGCGTTTGAACCGCATGTCCATAATCCTCACTTGCAGCCGCCCGCAAACGCTGCAAAGGATGCGCCAAGCTGGGAGTTGCTTTCCACGTGCGTCCATTGCGGGCTGTGCCTGAACCATTGCCCCACGTACAAAGTTCTGGGCATGGAGATGGATTCGCCCCGTGGCCGCATCTACCAGACATTGCAGGTGAATGAAGGCAAGATGCCGCTGGGGGAAACGTTTGTCCAGCATATTGATCGCTGCCTGGGCTGCGTGGCTTGCGAGATCGCCTGCCCTTCCGGCGTGAAGTATGGGCGTATTGTGGAGCGCGCGCGGGCGCAGATTGAACAGGGCTATAAGCGGCCGTTCATCCAGCGCGTGCTGCGGAATTTCTTTTACAACAAGGTGATTCGGAATTTCCGCACGCTGAGCCTGGTGGCCAAGCTGATGCGGTTTTATCAACAGTCAGGCTTGCAGACGCTGGTGCGGAAGTCCGGCTTGCTGAAGCTGCTGGGCGTCGCCGACCTGGATAAGCTTTCTCCCCAAATCGATAAGAAATTTTTCTTCGATGAGATTGGCAAGGTATTCCCGGCTGTGGGCACGAAACGCGGCAAAGTGGCTTTCGTCGCGGGCTGCATTAATAACGTCGCGTTCTCGCATTTGAACCGTGCCACCGTTAATGTGCTCACGCAGAACGGTATTGAAGTACACATTCCGGCCGGGCAGGGCTGCTGCGGCGCGCTGCATGCCCATGCGGGATTGCGCGAAGAAGCGCGCGAACTGGCGCGGCACAACATCAACATCTTTCTTGGCGGCGACTATGATGCCATTGTGACCAACGCGGCCGGATGCGGCTCCAACATGAAGGAATATGACGACCTGCTGGAAAATGATCCGGCATATCTGGGCCGCGCCAAAGAATTTAAAGCCAAGATGAAGGACGTGACGGAGTATCTGGCGGGAGTTGGCCTTGTTGCGCCGAAGCGGAAGATCGCGCAGAAAGTTGCATACCAGGACCCATGCCATCTAGCCAATGCACAGCGTATCCGTACGCAACCGCGTGAATTGCTGGCGGCCATCGGATGCCAACTTGTCGAACTGCCGCATTCAGACCAGTGCTGCGGCAGCGCTGGGGTCTATAACGTTTCGCAAAATGAACTCTCGATGAAGATCCTGGAAAAGAAGATGGAAGACGTGACATCCGTCTCCACAGACATGCTGGCGACGGCCAACGTGGGATGCATGATCCAGTTGCGGGCGGGAGTGCAGCAGCGTGGGTTGCATACACCGGTAAAACACGTTGTGGAGCTGCTGGATGAGGCGTATTCCAGCAATTAGCAACTGGCAATTGGCACAAACCAAAATCGGGTTGTTACAGCAGACTGAGCTGAGCAGTGAGCAGCTTAAGGTGTTCCAAAGTTTTTACGTAGCGCTGAATTCTGTTCAGAAAACCCGGCAAGTTGTGTGATTACCCTCACAGAAAAGGGCCGGCAAGTGGAGCAAACTGTTGTTGAATCCTGCAGGGTAACGTTATGCAGGTAACGTTACTGAGCTAGTGGATAGTAGGCAGGGTTCTAAGGTTTTTGAGTGATTCGCGGTAGTGCTCACTCCTAGAACAATGGTGAAGCTATGAACAGAGTCGTAAACAAATTCGTCCTTGCCCATGACCGGTATTTGGAACTCGACCGCATTCGCACCGAATGCACCAGCCCCGCCCAGCGCGAGTCAGTGCACATTGCCCTGATGACGGCGTACCTGGAAGTTCAGCACCACGCAAGACAGATCGCCGGCCTGCAGTTTGCCGACGGCATGGACTTTGCTGAAGTGAACTAAAAAGCCTGTCCTCTGACGGCTTGTAAAGTTTGCTGAAGCGGACTGAAAAGCTTGCCCGCCAGACACCCCTCGCCTCGCAATTTGCGTCTAATTATCCACGCCACTGCTGTACTATGTACACGTGCGGCTGGATTCTGAAAATCCTGCCTCAGAGTCAAATCTCCCTGGGAGGTGGCTCCACAATGCCACTGGCTCGCATTCTTACGCGCAATCCGGAACGGACAGCGGACCTTTCCAGCCAACTTAAGCAACAAGGTTATAGCGTTGAAGTGGCGCGTCCGGACCAAACCAATCTGGCGCCGGCTGATCTGGAAATAGAGTTTGAAGTCTGTGAACGCGCAGACGTGCTGGACCGAGCCGCTGATCTGGCGACTGAAATTGGAGCCGACGTGGCTGTTGCGCCCGGCATTTTGCAGATGGCGCCCAAGCCCGCAGCTGAGCCGATTATGTATGGATCGACCGCCCGACAGCCGGTTGTGGCTGATGCAATTGCGCCCGATCCCATTTCATCCGATCCTATTTCACCCCAGCCGGTCTTATCCCAGAAAATGATGGCTGAGCCGGAGCCCGAAATAATAGTGATGCCCTCTGAATCGCACGCTGCCGCTGAGCGAGAACCGGAGCCGGTACGTGATCCAGAGCGCGATTTTGAAGCCGCTTTTGCCCCCGTAATTGAAATGCCGGTAGCGACGCAAGCCAGCAACCAAGTGGCTGACGTACCGTTGACGGAACATGGGCCAATGCCCCCGGTGGCGTTCATGGAAGAATCGCCTGCCAGGGAGCCGATTGCCGCTGCCCCGATGGCGGAACATGCTGCCCCGATGGCGGAACATGAAGTTGAAACGCACCATATTGAAACTCACCACGCTGAAGATGTTGTGGCGAAGCCAACTGTATTTTCCGAGCCTGCACGTTCTCCCGATCCGATGCCTTATCTGGCGCAGCTGACCCCCTTTAGTGGTCGAACAAACCGCACGGAGGCAGAGCGCGAAGAGAAAAAGCAAAGCGCCGCTCCAGCGCGTTGGCAAGATCATTCGCAAGTCCCGGAGCGCGGTAAGAAGGTATTGCAGGATGGAGCAAGAGTCGCGGCGCAGACGTGGGCTGGCGCATTGGCCCTGGCGGCTTCCACCAAGGCTTCTGTTCGCGACCATTTTGAGGAATACAGAAAGCGGGCGCAGGTGCGGTCTGCTGAAGCACGGGCTGAGCATGCAGCTCGCCTGCTGGATCTGGAACAGCGCCGCGCGGAAGCGCACCAGCGTGCGGCGGAATTGGAGCTTGCTCGGGAACAGGCAGCAGCACGGCTGATGGAGTTGGTCCGCCAGCGCGAACCCGGATTGCCGCCGGAACGCGTGCGTGAATCCATGCCTTTTGAGCCGGTTGCACCGGCCCAGCCTTCACCGAGTTATTATCAAAGACCGCCCGTACAGGATCGCCGGGGAGAAGCGCTGCCGGTAGCGGCGTTCAGGAAAGAACCGGCGGTAGGCTCAACACGCGCTGTCATCAGGGCCACGCCACTTGGGCTGTGGCGCAGCATCCATCCTCCGTTGCGTCCTATATTGACTGGCGCTGCCGCCGTAACCGCTCTGTTCATCGTGGGAATCGCGCTGGGATTATTTCATTCATCGCCCGCGCCAATGGCCAGCACCACAACTCATCCATCCAATGGCGTGACGGTGCAAACCGGCGGAGTGACTTTACCCGCAGCTGCTGCCAAAGCGGAGCCGGCGCAAACTACCCCGGCAACGTCACAAACCAAGCCGCAGCCGGGACAGGCTGTGCCGTCCGGGCAGGCGCAATCGGCGGGAACTGTGCTGAAGCCTTCACCTCGCGTGCGGCAAGCACACCTGGTAGCGGAGCAATCCGAAAAGCAAATTGGCGATGACGTTGTCATACGCCACTACTCGCGTCCTGTGCCCACGCAGAAACCAAAACAGACAGGCCAGCAGGCGGGATTGAAACATTTTTCTGATATGGAAAACTAGATTTACAAAAGTGTTGGAGGCAGCCGGTGCTGAGCGCCGGCTTTCTTTTTGCGCGGATCTTAACGCGAACTTGAAGGCCGCGTTGCTCTGCGCGGAACAAGCTTAATATTGACCCACTCGTGCATCGATGTCATGGGAAAATCCAGCCGCTCAATTGTGTCGGCAAATCCTGCCCGCTGCACTCTGAGTAGATGTGGTTGGCGCGACAAATGCGGAATTACATATCTGCCGTAAGAAGTTGGAGCCAGTTCCTTGTTGTCGAGAAATACCGTTACATCTGGAGGACTGCAAACAATCACGGTTTCCACGCCCATAAAATACCATCCGCCAAAACCGCCAACCAGGATCAACAACAACAGGATCAGGACGATTACGCGGGATGCGCCTCCTCCGGGCTGAGCCGGAGGATATTCGCTCCGCGTGGTGTAAACGGGCGCGGCAAGCTGCGGCGCTGGTTCAACTGGATTCGGTTCGACTAGAGCTGCTTTGACTGGACCTGGTTCGACTGGAGTTGGCTGAACTGGAGTTGGATTGATTGGAGCCGCTACAACGGGCCGATGTTCAGTCTGATCTTCAACCAGAGGCGGTACGGGGCTAACGGATGGCGTTGATTCCACTCTGGAAGGCGCGGGTGCAGCGATGAGCGGATCCGCGGTCGTTCGCGCTGTGCTGGCTGGCGTTGCGTTAATCGGATTGGTAATGACCGGCTGCGTAGCTTCGAGCGTTAGACCCGAAGTTGCGACGTTCGTCGCGGGCTCGGAGGCGGCAACAGAACTCCTGGTTGTCGGCTGTCCGCAATTCGTGCAAAAGCCTGTTCCATGTTCCAGCTTGCTTCCACAATTTGTGCAGAACGCAGTGGGAGAAGTCGCGGAAGCACCTTCACCTGACGGCGGAACAGCGTTCGCGACAGCAGGAGCAGCCTCAGCAACCGGCGCAGGCTCAACGTCCAGCCGCTGGCCGCACTCCGTGCAGAAAATAGAACCTGGATCAGTCGCCGCACCGCATGAAGAGCAAATCGGACGCGCTACCATAACCGCAGCGGAAGGATGAGCCGCAGCCGGCATCGGCTTACCGCATGACGTACAGAAACTTGCCCATTCCTCTACCTGATTGCCGCACGACGTACAAAGCGCCATTCACTTTGCTCCAGGCATTCGCACTGCGCCACCTTGTCTCTTAGCACCAGCACCCAGGACGTGGGACTGAACTTATTTTCCTGCCGCAATCTTCTCCACCAGCTGTGAATAGTCGGTTTTCTCAATTCCATAAACCTGCTTGTTGAACTCATCCACCTTCTGCGAATAATTCATGGAGCAAAATTTTGGTCCGCACATAGAGCAGAACTTGGCTTCTTTGTAGTAGTCATCGGCCAAGGTCTCGTCATGCATGGACCGCGCTGTCTCCGGATCAAGCGACAAGGCAAATTGTTTATCCCAGTCGAAGGTGTAGCGCGCATAGCTAAGAGCATTGTCGCGATCCTGTGCTCCGGGCCGGTGCCGCGCCACATCCGCTGCGTGCGCCGCAATTTTGTAGGCGATGATTCCGTCCTTCACGTCTTTCTCATTGGGTAGGCCAAGGTGCTCTTTGGGGGTGACGTAGCACAGCATTGACGCGCCATGCCAGCCAATCATCGCTGCGCCAATGGCTGAAGTAATGTGGTCGTAGCCCGGAGCGATATCCGTGACCAGCGGGCCCAGCGTATAAAAAGGAGCGCCGTGGCACCACTCCACTTCTTTATCCACCTGCTCTTTGATCTTGTCGAGCGGCACGTGGCCCGGCCCTTCAATCATCACTTGTACGTCGTGCTCCCAGGCTTTGCTGGTCAGCTCTCCCAGCGTGCGCAACTCAGAAAATTGCGCTTCGTCGCTGGCGTCGGCAATGCAGCCCGGCCGCAGCCCATCGCCCAGCGAGTACGACACATCATATTTCTTCATGATCTTGGTAATGTCATCAAAGCATTCGTAAAGGAAATTCTGCTTGTGATGGTGCGCCATCCATTGCGCCAGGATCGCTCCGCCCCGGCTCACGATCCCGGTGATGCGTTTGGAAATCAGCGGGAGATATTGCACCAGCACGCCGGCGTGAATTGTCATGTAATCCACGCCCTGCTGTGCCTGCTCTTCAATCACTTCCAGCATCAGGCTGGCGTTCAGATCTTCAATACGCTTTACTCGCGAGACGGCTTCGTAAATCGGCACCGTGCCAATCGGTACGGGCGAATGCCGCAGAATGGCTTCACGAATTTCATGGATTCCGCCGCCGGTAGAAAGGTCCATCACGGTGTCAGCGCCAAAGTGGACAGCCGTATGCAGCTTCTTTAATTCTTCATCCACATTAGACGTGATGGCGGAATTGCCTATATTGGCGTTGATCTTGCAGAGCGATTCCACCCCAATAGCCATCGGTTCCAGCTCAGGATGGTTAATGTTGGCCGGGATAATCATCCTTCCGGCGGCCACCTCGTCCCGAATCAGCTCCGGCTTCACCTTTTCGCGCTCCGCAACGTACAGCATCTCCTCTGTAATGAGCCCTTTGCGGGCAAAGTGCATCTGGGAGACATTATCATCGCCGGTGCTGGCTGCATGTTCTCTGCGGCGGACAAGCCACTCTTCTCGAGGTTTGGTGGAGGTTTGCGGGGTGTTGTGGGTTGTGCTCATGGGTTCACCTTAGTATCGGAAACCCTTTATTATACGCGCCAAAGACAGCGCGTGTGATCTGCGTCACCCAGCAACATTAAGACTCTTGACCCACGTCCCAAGCGGGGATAACCTTTGAGAAGTCATGTCACAGGAACGCAATAAATACCTCAAGTTTGGGGCCGCGATCACTCTGATCGTGCTGACCCTGGCTTATCTGGCTTATCTGGGAGCGCAGGAAAGCAAAAGCTATTACGTCACCATTAAAGAACTGCACGCCATGGGTGATGATGTTTACAAAAAGAACCTGCGTGTCGCCGGGAACGTTCTGCCGGGATCAATCAAGATGAGCGGCCCGCACGCGGATTTCCAGTTGGTGGAAAATGGCGAGACGCTCCGCGTAGTCTATAAAGGTTCTGAGCCGCCGCCGGACACATTCAAGGACAATGCCCAGGCGCTGGCGATGGGAGTTTATAAGCATGACGGCGTTTTTTACGCCAACGAACTGCAGGCAAAATGCGCATCAAAATACGCTCCGCAGCAGCAACAACCCGGGGCCGCGCCAGCCGCACAGCAGCCATCGAAAGGATATTGAGGTCCGCCGCTGACGAACCCCGACGCCTCTCCTGTTCAAACTGAAAATGTCTCCAAGATTTATGGCCGCACCGCTGCGGTAAGAAAAGTTTCGCTCGCGCTTGAGCCGGGGCGATTCTATGTGTTGCGCGGAGAAAATGGCGCAGGCAAATCCACTCTGCTGCGCATGATCGCCGGCCTCAATGAGCCGACGGAAGGCACAATCCTGATTTACGGCACCCCTAACAAACAGGCGCTCAACCAGATGGGCTATATGGCCCACGCCCCGCTGCTTTATGACGAACTTTCCGGCATGGAGAACCTGCGCTTCTTTGGCCAGCTTTACGGCGTGGATTCTGACGAGCGTCTGGCCCATGCCATGCAGCGCGTTGGCCTTGATCCCAAACTGGAGCGCCGCATTGGACAGTATTCCCAGGGAATGCGCCAGCGGCTCTCTTTGGCACGCGCCATTTTTCATCAGCCGCGCCTGCTGCTACTCGACGAGCCTTTTTCCAATGTCGATCCTGATTCCGCTTTGCAAATTGCCAAACTGCTGGCGGACATGCGCTCCAGCGGAACGACCATTTTGCTGGTCACGCACCAAATCGGATTGCTGGCTAATTTGGCCGACGAATACCTGATGCTCTCGCACGGTCAGCTTGTTGACCGCGGGCCCATGACAAAGGGAACCGCCTGAGCATGTCTATCGCAAAGCTCACATGGATCAACGTCACCAAGGATCTCCGCCTGGAATGGCGCTCGCGTGACGTTTTTAATTCCATGATGTTCTTTGCCCTGGTTGTGGTGGTGGTCTTCAGCTTTTCCTTTGAGCGTGAAGATTCTCGCCCAGTCATGGGCGGCCTTATTTGGATTGCGTTTCTGTTCTCCACCACCATGGCGCTGAACCAGAGTTGGGCGCGCGAGCTGCGCAACGGCGTGCTGGACGCCTACCGCGTCTCTCCTGCGCCCGCCGAGGCCTTGTTTCTGGGTAAGTGCTTAGGTAACTTTATTCTGGTGATGTTGCTGGAATGCCTGATGGCCCCATTATTCGTGGTCTTTTACAATTTAAGTACGGTAGGGCCTTTCTGGCAGTTGCTTCTGGTAGCTGCCTTGGGGACGTGGGCGCTGGTGGTGAACGGAACTTTTTTTGCCGCCATGTCCATTCGCACCCGCAATCGAGAGCTTATGCTGCCGCTGCTTCTGCTGCCCATCTCGCTCCCGGCAGTGGTTAGCATGGTTACGGGCACTACTCAGGTACTCAGCGGTGAAGGCTCACCCGCGGTACAGTTGAAATTTCTGGCGGGATTCTGCGTGATCTTTACCACCGCATGTTTCCTGCTGTTTGATACGGTGTTGAACGCAGAATGAAAACCAAACTGTTTTTCGCTTTCGCCGCTTTTTGCTGCATCTTCCTGGCCTATGGGACTTATCAGGCATTGGTCGTGGCGCCCACTGAAGAAACCATGGGCAACGTGCAGCGAATCTTTTATGTCCACGTGCCTGCGGCCACGGTCGCTTTCACGCTGTTCTTCGTCAACTTTTTGGCGTCAATCTTTTACTTGTGGAAGCGCAGCGCGAAGGCCGATGCGCTGGCCGCCACCACGGCTGAAGTGGGCGTGGTTTTCTGCTCCGTGGTGCTGATCACCGGCCCCATCTGGGCGCGCTATGCCTGGGGAACATGGTGGTCGCCCTGGGACATGCGTCTGAACACCACGTTAATGCTGTGGCTGTTGTATGTTAGCTATCTGATTATGCGCCGATCTTCGGCGGCCGGTTCAACATCGGTGTTGGCCGCGGCGCTTGCTGTCTTTTCTTTTCTCGATGTGCCGATCGTTTATATGTCCAACCGCTGGTTTCGCACGCATCACCCCCCGCCGATACTCTTCACGCCCAATATCGAGCACCGGATGCAGCACGTTATGCTCATTAACATGCTTGCTTTCCTGTGCTTCAGCGGGTTGATTTGCTGGTTCCGCTATGAGATGGAACGCACGGCTCAGAAAATTGACTCAGCCCACATTCAGCGTGCAACAGGCGGTGCAGCCGGAATGATGCTGATACCCGCGATGTTCTTGATGTCTCCCGGCCACGTCGCTCCGATCTCCTATCTTTGGGCCGGCTACCTTGCGGCGTGGGGAATTTACGTCGGCTATTTGCTCTTTCTCATGAGCAAACTGGCGCGGCTGAAGAAAGAAGCAGCGGAGTTGGGAGCGGGATAAGGATTGCCAAAATCTCCCGAAATTGGAAATTTGCAAGAGATTCGCTAACCTTTACCGCCCCTTTCCCGGCACCAACAGATTGTTTTTGACGGAAAACACTCCCGCGACACCATTGGCTTGCATTCCGGCCATGTTCTTGTCGGATTCGCGGTCTACAACCCCTTCCAGCGTTACGTTTCCGTGGTTCACGATGATGCGAATCGGGCGGTTCGATCCCACGCCGTAATGCTGGAGCCGAGGATAACGATAGATCGCGTTAAATACGTCGCGGCGCAGACGATCGTCGTTGGGCGATGTGGGCAGCACCTCAATTTGGTTATCGACATGCTCCACGCCTTCAATCTTCTTTACAACCCTTTCGGCATCGCTCTTGAGCGTTGGACGCGTGACTTGGCCGACCAAAACCACGTCGTAGCCGTTCAGCTTGAACTCAATGTTGTCAAAAGTGCCAAAGTCAGGAAGCATCAGGATCCGGTGGCGCACCTCTTTGGTGATACGCTCCTGGGCCTTGGCAGAGAATTTCTTATCACCCTGTGCTCCTGCCTCTAAAAAGAATAAGACGCAAAGTACCAGGACAGTTGTCGCACTCGCTTTACGCATCGTCCTCCCTCTTCTCTTGGCGGCTCCTACAGAACCGGTCGCTCAAGGCCAGCTTCTGATTTTGACCGCCTGCAATTAAGATAGTTGATTGCGCGGATGAATGCGCAAATAACGCTGAACTCGCAAAACTATGACCGCATCGAATCCCCGACCGGAAGAGACCCCAGCCCCCGAGCCTATGCGCCCTTCCAACTTTATCCGCGACACCATTATTGAAGACCTGAAGACCGGCAAGTACAACGGTCGCGTGTGGACCAGATTTCCGCCCGAGCCGAACGGCTATCTGCACATTGGCCATGCCAAGGCCATCTGCCTTGACTTTGGCTTGGCCGACGAATTTGGCGGCGGCACCAACCTGCGCTTTGATGACACCAACCCGGAAAAAGAAGAGACCGAGTACGTTGAGTCCATCATGGCCGACGTGAAGTGGCTTGGCTTTAACTGGGAAGGTCTTCACTACGCCTCAGATTATTTTCAGCAACTGCATGACTGGGCAGTGCAACTCATCAAGGCCGGCAAAGCTTACGTCGATGACTTGAGCGGGGACGAAATTCGCAAATATCGCGGGACCTTGACCGAGCCAGGAAAAGAAAGCCCGCATCGCAATCGTTCCGTGGAAGAAACCCTTGACCTGTTTGCCCGCATGAAGGCTGGGGAGTTTCCTGATGGCTCACGCTGCCTGCGCGCCAAAATCGACATGGCTTCGCCCAACCTGAACATGCGTGATCCGGTGATGTATCGCATTCTCCGCAAGCCGCATCACCGCACCGGCGATAAGTGGTGCATCTATCCGCTCTATGATTTTGCTCATGGCCAGTCTGACTCGCTGGAAAAAATTACGCACTCCATGTGTACGCTGGAGTTTGAAGACCACCGTCCACTCTACAACTGGTACATCCAGGAATTGGGCATCTTTCCTTCACAACAGATGGAGTTTGACCGGCTCAGCCTGACCTATACGCTCCTGAGCAAGCGCAAGCTGCTGCAACTTGTGCAGGAAGGCCGCGTCAAGGGCTGGGATGATCCGCGCATGCCCACGTTGAGCGGTATCCGCCGCCGTGGCTACACACCGGAAGCGTTGCGCAATTTTGTGGCGAACATCGGCGTCACTAAGACCAACGGCACGCTTGAGTTGGCCATGTTGGAGCATTTTGTTCGCGAAGACCTGAACCGTCGCGCGCAACGCGTAATGGCCGTGCTGCGGCCCTTGAAGGTCGTGATCGATAACTACCCTGAAGGCCAAGCCGAAGAAATGGACGCGGTCAACAATCCTGAAGACGAGCGCGCGGGCAAACGCAAGGTGCCGTTCTCTCGCGACCTTTACATTGAGCGCGACGATTTTCAGGAAGTGCCGCCGAAAGGCTACTTCCGTCTTTCGCCTGGAAAAGAAGTGCGTCTACGCTATGGATATTTCGTTACCGCGCAGAGCGTAGTCAAGAATGACAAAGGCGAAGTGGTGGAAGTGCACGTGACTTACGATCCTGCAACGCACGGCGGCAATTCGCCGGATGGACGGAAGGTAAAATCTACGATTCATTGGGTTTCAGCGGCGCACGCCATCAATGCCGAGGTCCGTCTGTATGACAACCTCTTCAGCAAAGAGAATCCCAATGACGTTCCTGAAGGGCAGGACTTCACCGCCAATCTGAACCCGAACTCGCTGGAAGTTGTGGCCGACGC
This sequence comes from Terriglobia bacterium, assembly GCA_963831465.1. Lineage (GTDB taxonomy): Bacteria > Acidobacteriota > Terriglobia > Terriglobales > Acidobacteriaceae > Angelobacter. The sequence goes on from CAWHQH010000043.1 coordinate 291,197, forward strand.
AAAGCTAGAACCTTCGCTGAAGTCGGCAGCGCCGGGAGCGCGTTATCAGTTTGAGCGGCTGGGATATTTTTGCGTGGATATGGACTCAAAACCCGGAGCATTGGTGTTTAATCGCACCGTGGCGCTCAAAGATACCTGGGCCAAAAAGCAATCAAAGTGAGCGGAAGTTATCGTGGAGTCAGAAATTTGAAATACCGGATCGCAACATTCATTTTTAGCTTGTTGTTGTCCGCAGGCGCGTTTGCCGCGCAGATCACTGGAACAGTCACGAATGCCACCACCAACAAGCCTTCTGTCGGCGATGAAGTTGTGCTGCTCTCCCTGGCCAGCGGCATGGAGGAAGTGGCAAAAACAAATACGGACAGCCATGGCCACTACACGCTGAATGTCCCCGATGAAAACGCTCAGCATCTGATTCGCGTCGCTCGCCAGAACGTGCATTATTTCAAGGCCGCGCCGCCCGGCACAACGGCCGTTGACGTCACGGTTTATGACGCAGGCACTCAAGTGGCAGGTCTGCTCACCGATGCGCGGGTTTTTCACTTGCAGGCCAGCGGCGGCAACATGGACGTGCAAGAGCTATACATCCTCAACAACCAGTCGCAGCCGCCGCGCACAAAAATCGGCAACCAAACTTTTGCCATCACACTGCCGGATGGCGCTGAGATGGGCCAAGCCGCGCTTACTGGACCAAGCGGCATGCCCGTAACCGTTGCCACAGTTCCTTCCGGAGCCAAGAACCGCTATGCCTATGATTTTCCCATTCGCCCTGGCCAGACACGGTTTGAAGTGACCTACAAGGTGCCGTATAGCGGATCGCATGAGTTTTCGTTCAAGCCCGAATCACAGCTAAGCGAACTTGGCGTGCTCCTGCCCAAGAGCATGAAGTTCAACGGTCTTTCCGGCGGCTTTGCCCAGGATGTTGACGAAGGCGGGCTCGCAGTCTTTTTCGCCAAAAATCTGCCCGCTAATCAAGAAGTGAAGTTCTCCGTCTCCGGTGAAGGGCTGATTCCCACTGAAGCTCAGGGCGGCGGTAATCCCAGCCAGCCAACAGGCGAGACAAGCGGGGCGACAACCCCAAGTTCTTCCGGAGGCACGCGCGGAGCTTTGTGGTTTATCGTGGGCGCGTTGGTGATCCTGATCGGCGGTGGTGGGTTTGTTATGTGGCGCAAGAGCGCGTCAGCAAAAGCTGCTGCACCAGATCCTAAAGTAAACAAGGGAGCTTTTAAAACGCGAGCACAGGCACACGCGGCTAAGCCAGCGCAAGGTGACATGCTCGCCGTCTTGAAAGATGAACTTTTTCAACTTGAAACTGATCGCGTGAACGGAAAAATTTCCCAGGAAGATTATGAGAAGAGCAAGGCCGGTCTGGATGCACTTTTTCGCCGCCAAATGAAAAACAAATGACAGAATGTCGCGACTATGAATTGCCCGCGCCATCGCCATTACGGCTGTTTCTTATGATTTCCGAGGGAAAGAGTTACTTAGGTACGACGTGCCAGAGATAAGCGTAGAAGAACGCCGGCTCCGGGAATCGCCAGACCACACTGCTCCCTGGCGAACCTGGGGCCCTTATGTGAGTGAACGCGCCTGGGGGACCGTTCGCGAGGACTACAGCGCCACCGGTGACGCATGGGATTACTTCCCGCACGATCATGCCCGCTCGCGCGCTTATCGCTGGAGTGAAGATGGGTTGGCGGGAATCTGTGACCGCCATCAGCGCTTGTGCTTTGCCCTGGCGCTTTGGAATGGCCGTGATCCTATCCTGAAAGAACGCCTGTTTGGCCTGAACGGTGAAGAGGGCAATCACGGCGAGGACGTGAAGGAATATTATTTTTACCTCGATTCCACTCCCACGCACTCCTACATGAAGTATCTGTACAAGTATCCTCAGGCGAAATATCCATACGAAAAGCTGGTTGAGGAAAATGGCCGTCGCACAAAAAGCGATCCAGAGTTCGAACTGATTGATACTGGCGTGTTCGAGGGGGATCGTTACTTCGATGTGTTTGTCGAATATGCCAAGGCTGACTGGGACGATATTTGCATTCGCATCATCTTGGCAAATCGTGGCCCAGAAGCCGCAGAAATTCATCTCTTGCCGACGCTCTGGTTTCGCAATACATGGTCCTGGGCAAACAAATCCAAACCCGCTTTGGCATTGGACAAAGATACGGGCACGATTTTGGTCCATGAAAGTGAGATCGGCGATTACCGTCTCTTCTTTGACCATGGCGGCACGCCGCTTTTTACGGAAAATGAAACCAACAACGAACGTCTCTTCAAAGCAAAGAATACTTCGCCTTATGTGAAGGACGCATTTCATCGCTATGTCATCAACGGTGAAGCTGCGGCAGTGAACCCGGCGCTAAAAGGCACCAAAGCTGCTGTGCAGTACAAATTCACCGTGCCTGCAGCCGGAGAAGTGTCCCTCAAGCTGCGGCTCGGCAAAGACAAGCAAGGGACCACTGCGGCCAGCGCTTTGGGCACAGAATTTGAAACTACATTCTCAGCGCGCAAAGTAGAAGCGGATGCGTTTTATGCAAGCATCATTCCATCCACCACCGATGACGACACACACAACGTAATGCGCCAGGCCTTTGCCGGGTTGCTATGGACCAAGCAGTATTACCACTATGTTGTTCGTGATTGGTTGATGGGCGATCCCGCGGAACCGCCACCACCAAAGGAACGCAAGATTGGCCGCAACCACGCGTGGGGACACATCTACAACACAGACATTATTTCCATGCCAGATAAATGGGAGTATCCCTGGTATGCGGCGTGGGACCTGGCGTTTCACTGCGTGTCACTGGCAATGATCGACCCCAACTATGCCAAAGAACAGCTTGTGCTCATCCTGCGCGAATGGTACATGCATCCCAACGGCCAGATCCCAGCCTACGAGTGGGCATTCGGCGACGTAAATCCTCCTGTCCACGCATGGGCCACGTATCAGGTCTATCTGATCGACAAAGCGAAGAACGGCGGCGTGGGTGACACGCAATTTCTTGAGCGCGTCTTTCACAAGTTGTTGCTGAACTTTACTTGGTGGGTCAACCGCAAAGATCCGGAAGGTTTGAATGTTTTTCAGGGTGGCTTTCTGGGGTTGGACAACATAGGCGTGTTTGACCGCAGCTCCATCCTGCCGACCGGCGGGCATATTGAGCAGTCTGACGGCACCAGTTGGATGGCAATGTATTCGCTCGACATGCTGGCCATCGCGCTTGAACTGGCAGCGGGCGATGCCACCTATCAGGACGTTGCCAGTAAATTTTGGGAGCACTTCATCTATATAGCGCGGGCCATGAATCATCTGGGCGATGACGGCCTTTCCCTGTGGAGCGAAGAAGATGGATTTTTCTATGACGTGCTACATCTGCCTGATGGATCACGGGTGCCATTGCGCGTGCGTTCCATGGTGGGGCTGATTCCGCTTTATGCCGTGCAGATCATGGAGCCTGAGCTGCTGGATTCTATGCCCGGGTTCAAGATGCGGCTGGAATGGTTTATTGAAAACCGCAAAGACCTTACCGAGCACATGGCATGCATGGAGACTGAAGGCCACAAAAAGCGCAGGCTTTTTTCCATTACTGATCGTGAACAGCTCCAGCGCATTCTCGCGGTCATGCTCGATGAAAAAGAGTTCCTCTCGCCGCATGGCATTCGCGCGCTCTCGCGCTATCATAAGGCGCATCCTTACATACTGGACGTTGCGGGAGCCAACCATCAGGTTGACTACGAACCCGGCGAATCGACGACCGGACTTTTTGGCGGCAATTCCAACTGGCGCGGGCCTGTCTGGTTCCCTGCAAATTTTCTGTTGATCCAGGCGCTGCGCCGTTTCCATGCGTATTATCACGAAACATTTCTAGTGGAGTGTCCCACCGGCTCAGGACGCATGATGAATCTTGACCAGGTGGCGGACGAGATCAGTCGCCGCCTGGTTTCGACGTTCCAGCGCGATAACCAGGGACGTCGCGCGGTCTTTGGCGCGAATGAGAAATTCCAGTCGGACCAGCACTGGCGTGACTACGTGCCATTTTACGAATACTTTCATGGCGACACCGGAGCAGGCGTGGGAGCGAGCCATCAGACGGGCTGGACCGCACTGGTCACCAAGATGATTTATGAGCTTGCGTCGAAGCAAAAAGCTGGTGACGGACCTACGCTCCCAGCAGCGCAAGCCCACTGATTTCGATGCGAAAAAATCAATTTGCAGACCACTCCGGTGATTGCTGCAGCCAGCCAGAGACATCTCGTTTCCTTTTCCAAATAAAAAACGCCCCCGGAGTTTCACCGGGGGCAGGAGCGCTTTCTTTTTCGTGCGGTCTTACTGCACGTTGGCTGTCACTGACGAATTTGCGTTCACCGTCAGCGTACAGCTTCTGGTTTTGGCGCCGCTGCTGGAGCAAGCGCCTCCCCAGATAGCATCGCGTCCGCTGGCCACGCTGAGCATCACCACCGTTCCGGGCGCGACCTGCGTGCTGCCGGTGCTGCCGGTTGCGACGTTCAATCCTGCGGGGTTGGAAACAATCCGCTCGCCGCTACGGCCTCCGGCGGTAACTGCCAATGACCTTGTGGTTGGCGCAATGATCGGATTCAGCGTCAAAGTGGCTGAGCGCGTCACTCCGCCGCCTGAGACTGAGATGGTTACTACGGTTTGCGTAGCCACCGGCGTGGTATTGATGAAGACCCCGCCGTTCGTGTTACCCGCCGGAATCAGGACGGAGCTTGAAACCCCTGCCACGGCCGGATTGCTGCTGCTGACCTGGAAAATCTGGTCAGTAGCGGAAGGCGTTGCCGTGCTGACCGTTGCAAACGAGCCGGCCGATCCGCTTACAGATGCCGGGCTGAGAGTGATCGAAGCAGGCTGGCCTTGCGGCGTAATCGTAAGGGGTGACTGAGCGCTCGCGCCATTCCACGTAGCGGTGATGTTGGCTACCGTGTTGGCAGACACCTGGTTTGTTGGAATCGAGATTGAGACAGACGAAGTGCCTGCCGGGATAGTTGCCAGCGCCGGAGGCATGGCAGATGGTGAGTCGCTGGAGAAGTCGATAACTGCTCCGCCTGCCGGTGCCTGACCGTTAAGCATCGCGATTGCACCAACCGTTGCTCCACCGCTAATGTGTGAGGCATTCATTGAAATGGCTTTGAGCGATGGAGGTAATACGTTGAACTGCAAAGTCGCTTGCCCTGAGTTGAGCGCGGCGGTAATAGTAACTGGAGTTGGCGAGGTGACTTGTCCGGCCTGAATCTGGAACTGCATCCATGCGGTGTTGCCCGGCATGTTGACTGATGCAGGTACGGGCGCAGCCGAAGGATTCGAACTGGTGAGATTAATCACCGCTCCGGCGGCTGGGGCTGCTCCGCTAAGCTGCAACTGTACAAACGCAGTGTTGCCGCTATAGAACGCGCTCGTGGTCAAAGACATGGTCGCGGGCGCTGGAGGCGCTGCGCTGATGGTGAAAGATCCTGACGCAGACCATGCAGTCTCAGCAGCTGTGGTAGGAGAAGCGTCGCCCTGCGCGGAGCGCACGCGCCAGAACTTTTGGCCCGCCGTCAAGGAGAGCACGGTGCGGGTGGGATCGTTGAGCTGCGGCGAATCGTCTTCAATTTGCTGGAAGCCGGAATCTTTGGCAATCTGCAACTCGTAGCCGCTGGGCTGCGGATTTGCAACGTTAGTCCAGGCCAACTGTACCGGCAACGTGAGCGACGCGCCATTCGTGGGTGAAAGCGGCGCTGGTGGCGCTCCAATTGGATTGTTGTAGAAGACTGAGTAATTGATGACGTTGGAAGGCACTCCCGCAATCCCGTTCGCGCTCACCGCATAAACCCGCGCTGAGTAGGTGCCTTCATCGGGTGTGGAAAAAGAATAAGTTGGATTAGGAATGTTGTTAGCTACGGCCGTGGTGGTTGTTGGAAAACTTGGGTCTTTTGAAACCTGCAGCACGTAGCTCGCGGCTCCTGTCACCGGAGACCAGTTAAACGTCATTACTTCCAGCGGATGAAAAGTTGAATACGCTTTGGTAGGCGACAATACTGGCGATCCCGGCTGCCCGGGACCAGCTCCGGTAATGTTGAAGCTGCGCGCCGCGGACCATGCGCTTTTTACAAACGCACCATTCGCTGCCTGCACCCGCCAGAAGTACGTGCCATTGGGCAAGCCGCTGACTGTGTCCTGCGTGGTGCCTGCGTTTGTTGAATTCTGCAATACGATGGTAGGAAAGGTTGCAGATGTGCTGACCTGCCAGTTATAGCCCAAAATTCCGCTGGGATCCGTAACTGCCGACCACGAGATTGTGAGTGGTGATTGCAGATTTGTCCCGGACGCAGGCGATAAAGGATTAGGCACTGCGACAGCGGCGAATGCTGAGCAAGATGCTCCAAGAATCAAGATGATGGCAAGTATTAGATTGACTGCACGCGTTTTCATTTTGGTGTCTCCAGTGGTTTTAAAGGGGACGGAGCATCATTTGGCCGGATGGAATGATTCAACCGATTGACCCTGATTAATGAATCTGTTGCCACACTCCGAGATTCGAATGCCGGAATGTTGCTAACTCTGGTAAGACACGCATGCGCTCGCAGATAGAACAAGTTCAAAGTACATGTCCTTCATTGACGCAATGCACTGTCCTGTGATGTCCGCAAGGACAGTTCATCATTCTTGCGATGTGGAGAAATTTTGAAACAATGAGATTGGTGAGAAGATGAATTCTGAATTCACGGCTAATCTGAAGTGGCCTAATGCATCAACTTCCATGCGACTAGCGAAAATATCCTTCGACAGCGTTGGTGCTTCGAGATACGTCCAGATTTCTCGGCCATGTTCGGGATTTCATCTGCGGGCCTCACGGTCCCAAAACGGCTCAACTTAACAAAACTTTTTGCTATCTTTTTACACAAAAAGGATCTCTTTTTGAGATGATTATCCGCACCTATCTCTCATAATAGATATTGAGATACAACGGACATGAACAGCAAAAGCCAGTGAGTTGCTGGGTAGCTGTCTTGGTTCGCTGTCCTGAACAACAATCCTGCTAAATGCTAAGTACACGGGAGAGTTCTGATTGGTTACGAGTGAAGACAAATTTGTAGTGAACTTGCGATATTCTCTCGCCGTGCTGGGTGCGATAGTGGGTCTGGTTTTCAATCAGCCTCTCAAAGCGCAGGAACACCCGGCTGCCGCGGATGCGCAGACCACTGCTGGCGTAGCGGTAAAGAACGTTGGCGTTGTAAAGTCGATCAAAGAAAAAAGTCTGGTGCTCAAAACCGACTCAGGCCCTGAGGTCACGATCTCTGTCCCGGACAGTACGCGCATTATTCGACTCGCCGCCGGACAGACAGATCTCAAGAGCGCGCCGGCTATGCCTTTTTCTGAAATCCAGGTTGGCGATCGCATGCTTTTTCGGGGACGCACAGGCGCTAATAGCGATATAGAAGCCACAACGATTGTCGTGATGAAGCAGGCCGATGTGGCCCAGAAACAGCAGCGTGATCGCGAAGACTGGCAGAAGCGCGGCACAGGCGGAATCGTAAGCGCCATTGACCCGGCCGCTGGAACTTTCACGGTTTCGGTTACGCCAACTCTGAGCGTGCTGGTCAAAACGACCAAAGACACCAGCTTTTTGCGCTATTCACCCAATTCTGTGAAGTTTGCCAACGCGCAAAAAGGCACAATCGATCAGATCAAGACCGGCGACCAGTTGCGCGCGCGGGGCAGCCGCAGCGCCGATGGCAAGGAGATAACGGCGGAAGAAGTTATCTCCGGAACCTTCCGCAACATTGCCGGGACTATCACTGCAATTGATGCGGCCAACAATAGCATTACTGTAAAAGACATATTGGCGAAAAAATCCGTCGTCATAAAGTTCAATTCAGATTCACAATTGCGGAAGCTTTCGCCGCAAATGGCCCAGCGGTTGGCGTTCTTCTTGAAAGCCGGAGCGCAAGCCGCACATGGCGGAGCCCCCGCAGGCGGGCAAACTTCGGCCAATGGAACACCTTTTGCCGGGCGCGGACAAGCCGGAGCAGGGGCGCGTCCAGCAGGCGGTCCTGATTTTCAGCAAATGCTGAGCAGGATACCCAGCGTCACGCTGGCTGACTTGCAGAAGGAAGATGCTGTCATGGTTGTGGCTACACAGGGAACACACGGCGCGGACGTGACCGCAATTACGCTGCTGGCCGGCGTGGAGCCGATTCTTACTGCGTCGCCGAACGGCTCAAGCGCGGCTGCGCTGTTTTCCGGATGGAATCTCGGCGCGCCCAGCGGCGAAGGCGGCGGCCCACAATGAAATTGCTAGGCGGCAAAATAGTGACGACTGTTGAGGAGAGATTGATGAAATTCTGGCCTTTTGGGAGCCGCGTTTTGAACTCCACTTTTGTCTTTGTATTTCTTCTGGCGTGTTCTGCTGCGCTTGTGGCTCAGGCCCAGTCCGGCAGGCTGCGTGGACAGATTGTCGATGCCACGGGCGCGGTGATTCCCGGAGCCAGCATCACGGTTAAGAATTCCAGCGGGCTGGCAGTATCTGCCACGTCTGATGGGGTAGGTGGCTACGATGTCAAAAATCTCGCCCCAGGCAAATACACCGTTACGGTCACAGCGAAAGGTTTTGCTCCCACAACTAAAGAAGTGGAAATTGCCGCGGGCCAGCAGAACCAGACTGATATCCCTCTCGCAATCCTGGTGAAGGAAGAAGATATTGACGTGCAGAGCGACGCCGCCAGGGTAAGCACCAGTCCTGACGCTAACGCCAGCAGCCTAGTGCTCAGCGGCAAAGACCTTGACGCGCTTTCAGACGATCCAGATGAGTTGCAATCAGAACTTCAGGCGCTCGCCGGCCCTTCCGCCGGCCCAAATGGCGGACAGATTTATATTGACGGCTTTACCGGTGGGGAGCTTCCGCCCAAATCGTCTATCCGCGAAATCCGCATCAACCAGAACCCATTCTCCGCGCAATATGACCGCATGGGTTTTGGCCGCATTGAAATCCTTACCAAGCCTGGGACCGATAAAATTCACGGCCAGTTCATGTTTAACGACAATCATTCGTTTCTTGACGGGCTGAATCCCTTCGCCGCCAGTGAACCTGATTTCAGTACACAGATGGTCATGGGCAACATTGGCGGACCCATGGGAAAGAAAGCGTCCTACCAGATCAATGCCGAGCGGCGGAACATCAATGAAGCCACGGTGGTGCTGCCGGCAGCTTTTGCCGCGGCTAACGTGCCGGTGGTCGGCGTGCTCAACCCGCGCGTGCGCACTAATGTAAGCACCCGCATTGACTATCAGCTTTCAGCTTCCAACACGCTGATGGCGCGCTACCAGTTCACCCACAATCATGAAGAGAATGACGGCATTAGCCAGCTCTCTCTGCCATCCCAGGGTTTCAACCAGACTGGAAATGAAAATGAAATTCAGATCAGTGACACGCAGATACTAAGCCCGCACGCCGTGAATGAAACGCGTTTTGAGTGGGAGCGTGGCGCAAAAGACCAGAATGCATTGTCTTTTGCTCCTGCCATCAACGTGCTGGGACAATTCAGTGAAGGCGGCAACCCGCTCGGCATCAGCTCCGTCATCACCAATCATTACGAGGTGCAAAACTATACCTCCATCAACAAGGGCAACCACTTTATGCGCCTGGGAGGCAGGCTGCGCGTTACCGGAAACTCCAGCACTTCCACGCAGGGTTTTAATGGAACGTTTTCTTTTGGTGCGACCAAAGATCCGGTAACCGGACTGACAATCAGTCCCTTAACGAACTTCAAGAATGGCCAGCCCACGCAATTGACGGTCCTCACCGGCAATCCACTCATTGAAGACACTTTTGCCGATGCCGGTCTTTACGCTGAAGATGACTGGAAGCTGCGTCCGAACATGACCGCGAGCTACGGGCTGCGTTTTGAGACCCAAAATGGCATCAAGGACCATGGCGATTGGGCGCCGCGAATTGGATTTGCCTGGGGTCTTGGCGGCAAGAAGAATGCCGCTCCCAAAACCGTGATTCGCACCGGCTTTGGCCTTTTTTATGATCGCTTTGCGCAAGACCTGATCATGCAGGCGGAACGGCTCAACGGCATCAATCAAAAGCAGGCTACTATCACGCTTGACCCGAACAGCACTCCAGCGGCAAACGCTGCCACCCAGGCACAGCTGGCTTCACTGTTCGCTTCATCCCCCAATATCCCAGCTTTGCCCGGAACGCAAACTACCACGTACTCAATTGATCCCACGCTGCGCACGCCGTACACGGTCCAGTTCGCCGGCTCCGTTGAACGCCAGCTCACAAAGACTGCCACGCTCACGGGCACTTATATCCGTTCGCATGGCGTCCATCAGCTGTTTTCAAGCGTGCTTACGGCGACGCCTGTACCGCAATATCAGTTTGAATCGGGCGGAGTTTTCAACCAGAACCAGTTGATCTTGAGCTTTAACATGCGTGCTGGAACCAGACTGACCATTTTCAGTTTTTATATGTTCAGCCACGCCAACAGTGATACAGCAGGCGCGAGCAGTTTTGCTTCCGATCCCACAAAAGGCATCGCTGCCGATTACGGCCGCGCTGCGTTTGATGTCCGCCAGCGCGTCTTCTTTGGCGGAACAGTGGCGCTGCCGCATGGCTTCCGTATAAGTCCGTTCATGGTGGCAAACTCGGGCGCGCCTTTCAATATTATTACGGGCACAGATTTGAATGGCGATTCCATCTTTAATGATCGTCCAGCTCTTGGTGATGGAGCTACGGGGCCGAACATCGTAAATACAAGCTTTGGATCTTTTAATACTTCTCCAGTGCCAGGAGAGGTAACCATTCCATCGAATTTCGGGTCCAGCCCGGCACAGTTCACGCTGAACCTGCGCCTGAGCAAGACGATTGGCATCGGCCCGAAGATTGAAGCCTCTAGTCCCAACCCGCAGCAAACACAAGGGGAGCATAACCACGGCGCGGGAAGACCCTCCAGCCCTGGCGGCCCGGGTCGGATGGGCGGTCCCCACGGCGGGCCTTTTGGCGGCGCTGAGAAATCGAATCAGCGCTATAGCCTTACGTTTGGCGCCAACGCGCGCAACGTGTTCAACAACGTCAACCCGGCTCCGCCCATCGGCAATCTCAGCTCTGGCCTTTTCGGACAATCAACTGCGCTGGCCGGAGGCGTATTCAATACGCAGTCCGCTAACCGCCGCGTTGATTTGCAGGTAATGTTTTCGTTCTGATGGATTGATGCTGAAAGTGGACCGTCACCTGTCATGGCGGCCCATTTGTTTTGGACGCTAGGGAAACAGAAAAAGTATAAAAGCTTACCAGGCCTTCAATGTGACTTCATCCAGCCATACGTTGTAAGGGTGTTGTTTTATGTCTCCATCCAGTTGGAAGGCGACGTTAATGTCCGTGCCGTTGAAATTTGTTTGTGGATTTTTGTAGATATCCACCGGCATGGTTTTGCCGTCAACCGTCAGGCTGATGTAGTGAACCTGGCCGTTGACCTGCTCCAGAAGCCATGTGATGTGATGCCAGGAATTTGCTGAAAATACCGGGCATGGAAGGCTCGTGGGAATCCACTTAAAACCCTTGGGGTCCCAAATGTCCCATTTCTTTGTGTCTTTGAAGTTGCATTCGCTGCCCCAAACATACCGCGTGCCGTTGAATGATTGGTTTACGTCAAACTCCAGGGCCTCTGAAACCTCTGGATGGTCCACATAAAATGACACGTCGTAACTGAAATGTGTGGCATTCAGCCCGCCGCTCACTGATTTCCACCACAACGCATTGGAGTAACCTTTCGGTCCGGCGATGGTGAACTTTGAGGACGACCCATCCAGTGAAGGGCTTGCCTGATTGTCGGTTTTCGATGACGTGGCATTGCCCATGCCGGAGGCGCAGGGCTGATGATTCAGTTGCGCCGTGCACCATTGCCAGTCCGGCATACTTTCAATGTCAGGGAATACCGTGGCATTGGGCGGTGCAGCAAACGTGGACGATCCGGGATTTGCGGCTGATCCGGAGGGCGGTGTGTTTGCCGCAGGAACGGGCAAAGAGCTGCTGGTTGATCTTCCGCCACAGCCGCAAACCAAAAAGATGATGATTGAAGACAAAAAGAGGGCAAGCAATTTTGACATTACAAATGAAGCTCCAGTGAAGGTGTAATTCAAGTATTCCTGAGCAACAACTCTGGCTCAATGAAAATAGACTTTTAAGTCCGATGAGTCAGCCCGTAGAACGGATGGGCTAGTTCGCTGGAACTAGGGAAGGGTCATTGGCGCAGGTTCGTCAGATTTGCGCGCTAGGCCACAGCATTCGGCTGCAGTACTGGCGCGAGCGAGTGCGCCTTGTTGCCGCCTTCAGAGCGTGCGATTTCCAAAGCGCTTTCAACGCGATTGATAACTTCAGTCACCATGTCCACGGCGTCAAAGCGCTCTTGAAGCACGGCTTCCGCAATTCCCGCGCTGATGGGAGGCGTTCGCTCGGCGCCGGGAATTTTAATTGGGGCCAGCACTTTTCTCATTTTGTCGACGACCAGGAAAGCATTCTTCTCAGTGGTGTCCGAGAGGACTAGCGCAATCGTAGTCAGGTCGTACCGAATGGCTACGTCATTCTGGCGGATGTGGGAGGCAATCGACTGCCCAATTTGTTGCATCATGCTTTCTACCGGAGCTTCGCCAAATTCTTTCGCCATGGTGGAAGCTTTGCCGAAGTGCAGAAGCATCAAGGTCATGGGAATCTTCTGTTGTAATGATCGGCGCACCTCTGAGAGCAAAACGTCCAGGTAAGAGGGGCGTTTCAGCAGGCCGGATTTTTCATCGGTCACGGCCAGCGTCTTCATCAATGTGCGCAGGCGCACATTGCTCACCGCCAGCACCATCTGCTCCGCGATGGTCTTCAGCACCACCACATCTGTTTGCTGCCACTGCCGCGGGGAGGTCTGCTCCAGAATTAAGATTCCGGACTGCTCGCTTGAATCGAGCAGCGGCACCGCCAGCAACGACTCAATATTTAAGGCGTGAATGTGCTCCGCTGCAGGGGCGAGTTCGCGCGATGCCTTGGCATTTGCGATGTTCACTACTCCGTTCGCCGCCAATTGCTGTGTGAGGCCGATCAATTTCACGATCGCCATTACGTCAGACTGCTTGATGCCGGGTGCGCAATACTCCAGCGCCGCGGAAGGTGGTTTGCCGACGGTACACAGCCCGGCCACACATCGGCTAGCGTTATAGTGGCGTCCAATGTCATTGACGGCGGTAAACAGCACGCTTTTCACGTTGGCCTGGCGATATATATTCCGCGTAATCTCCGTGACGCGGGCAAAATTATCCACCGCGTTCTCTGCATAAGTAGCAGCAGGCGCTTGCGGCGCTGGGGCCGCAGCAGCTTTTTCCTTCGGTGCTGTAACCCGTTCGTTAGCCCGCGCTGCTGCTTCGGCTACTTCATACTTTGGCGTGAATCCCGCCGATATATAAAGATGGCGCAGCTTTTCGTTTTTCAGTTCTTCGCGCGGAAACAGTTTGCTTACACGTTCAAGCCGCTCCAGGGCCTTGGATCGCATGCCGTATTGCAGGTAAATCTCCGCTTGAAGAATAAAGTCTTCCAACACCGTGGGCTCGGATTCACCACGGGTCGGCGCTGCCGCTTCTGGCTCAGGCGCTGCCGCCGCAGGAGCGGCTTCGGGCTTGTTCTCAGTGCGATGAAAACGATTGGCTATGCGGCTGTAAGCGTGGTCGTCAATGCGTCCGCGCAGCATCTCCAGACGCTTGGCGTGGCCAGGCTCGTAAGGATCAAGCTCCGCGGCGCGGTCCAGCGTCTCACCCGCCTGGCCGTATTTGCCGGCGGAATAGTAAAGCTGGAACAGTTTCAGCAGTGTGCGGCTGTACTCATGTTCTCGGTTGGCAGTATCAAAAAGTTTGACCAGGTATTCGATGAATCCAAGCGTCGGCAGCCTGCGGTCGGACATTTCATACATGCTGGTAATAAACTCGCGCCGCCTTCCCGCTGTTGTCTCATGCGCTTCTAGTTTTTTGGCCAGTTCCATGGCCCCGCGCGTGTCATTGATGTCCAGATACACGCCCACCAATGACGCTACTTCTTCCAGTTGCTGCGGATCTTTCTCAAAAGCTTCCCAGGTGTAAGGCTCGGCTTCCGCCGGACGCTTGGCCGCCATCAGCGCGTGGGCATACAGCTCACGCAATTCAGGCAAGCCCTTCACCTTGGTTACAACAGGTTCCAGCACGGCCAGGCATTCCGTGACCGCATTGCGGGAAAACAGACCACGTCCGTAGAGATAGATTGCCTGGAAGTTCAATGGATCGAAACTGTAAGCGCGCTCATACGACTGGAAGCCCGACCCAGGGGATTCCTGGTCCTGTAAAAGTCCGAGTTGGACGAAATTTGACGCCGCTGTCTTGCCTTCGCCCAGCGCAGAAGCTTTTTCGGCAGTAAGCTGCAGGTTTTCGATTGTCGGCGATAATTCAACAATCCGCTTGCAGGCCGCAAGGGCTTGCTTGTCCTTCTTCTGCCGCTCGAATCCCTGCAGGGCCGTGGTGTACGCGTCCAGCGCTTCTTTGCGGTCGCGCTTTTCTGTGAGCTGAGCGTATTGAAATGTCTGAGTCGGAGTTGGCGTCGTGATCTTGCACAACTTTTTGTAGGTTATTGATCCTTTGGCGGTTTCTCCAGTCTCAAACTCCTGGTCCAGCAAGGTGCTGAAGAACTCCACGGCCTGGGGACGGCGGTCCAGAAGCAGGCAAAGATCGGCCGCCGACTGGAGCACCTGGATGTTCCGGGGGTCATCCGCCAGAATGTTCAGGTACTCCTCCAGCGCAGCCTCAGGCTTGCTCTTCTGCAGGTACTTTTCCGCTTTTTCAAGTCGCTTGGAGATATCCGCCATGGGTTAACTAATCAATGGGCAAATTCCTCAAAATGCTCTCGGTTAGGGGGCCGCGCCGGGATGCACTGAGGCTGAGTATGCAATTCTATGCGGAATTGGCGGAGCACTCAATGCTTCATCTCAATCCATTGGTAATCGCCCGAAAGAAGCAAACGAATCTGGCATTTGCACGCAACAACCGTTATAACTTTCCCCAATCATTCAAACAAAAAATGACTTACCAACAGAATGACTGACCAGGAGCAGGGATTAAAGCGTGAGTTGACCGCCCGGCAGATGGTTATGGTGGCCGTCGGCGGGTCAATCGGAACTGGATTGCTGCTGGGCTCCGGCGCCGCCATTCAGGTCGCGGGGCCAGCCGTGGTTCTGACCTTCGTTTTGAGCGCGCTGATCTCCTGGACAGTCGCCATGGCGCTGGGAGAAATGTCTGCGGTGCATCCGGCGGCGGGATCGTTCGGCGTCTATGCCGATCTCTATGTAAATCGCTGGGCGGGCTTCATTGCCCGCTATGGATACTGGTTCGCCGTCGTTATCGTGGTTGGATCGGAAGTGGT
Organism: Terriglobia bacterium; assembly: GCA_963831465.1. GTDB lineage: Bacteria > Acidobacteriota > Terriglobia > Terriglobales > Acidobacteriaceae > Angelobacter. Next base: position 306,628 of record CAWHQH010000043.1, read on the forward strand.
TGCGGCAGCGACCTATATGCGCCAGTGGTATCCCGTGGTGCCGGCCCTTGTGTGGATGGTGACATTTGGCTTGTTTCTGCTCGCGATCAACTTCTTTTCGGTCGGCCATTACGGCACGTTTGAATACTGGTTCGCTCTGCTGAAGGTCATCACGATCTTTGTGTTCATCGTGATGGGCGCGGCATTGCTTTTTACCGGCAGGGTGCAGCCGCAATATGTAACCGGCGGCGGCTTTGCTCCGCGTGGCTGGTCAGCCCCGTTGATGGCGATCTCTTTTGGGCTTTACAGCTTTCTTGGCATTGAAATGGTGGCTATCTCTTCCGGAGAAGCCCGCTCCAGCAAGGACGTGGCACGGGCAACGCGCGTCGCCTTTGCCACGTTGGTATTGGTTTACGTGGGCTCGATGGCGGTGTTGGTGGGCGTGATGCCATGGAAGAATGCCGGCGTTTCTGAAAGCCCGTTTGTCACGGTCTTCAAAGTCGCCGGAATCCCGGCGGCCGGCTTGATCATGAATTTTGTCGTGCTTTCCGCCGCGCTCTCTGGCGCGAATGCCAGTCTTTACGTCGCCTCGCGCATGTTGTTTGCCCTGGCCCGCTCGGGCTACGCTCCGCAACGCATGGGCGTCCTTAATGAGCAAGGCATACCGATGGGCGCTCTGCTTGTGTCCATGCTCGGAATTGTGGGGGCCATCCTTCTTCAATTGCGCACATCAAACGCCTACCTTTACATCATCAACGCCGCGCTGGTCGGAGGAATGATTGCATGGTTGGTCTCGCTAATTGCCCATGTCCGATTCAGGCGCGTAATTTCCACCGAGCAACTGGCCGAAGCAGGTCTGCGCTCCCCCTTGGGCGCTACGGGATCAATTCTGGGATTTGTGGCCATCGTCGCTGCTATTGCCTGTACCTGGTGGGTGTCGCAATCGAGCGTGGCGGCACAGAGCGCAGGGATTTATCTGGTGGTGCTGACGATGGCGTATTTGGTGGCGAGGAAGAAGTAGGGCTTTTCCTGAAATTCTGACCCTGAGCGAAGTCGAAGGGGGGAACCCCTATCGCAACAATGACCTCTCCACTTCGGTCACTCACACTCACATATATTCGGACGGGTGCTCTCTCATCCGAAGATTCTTTCAGGTTAAAGCGGTTCCTCGCTCCGCTTCGGAACCTCAGAGGCAGATGCGCTCGGAACTTCGGGTGAAGCCCTCCCCGCCACAAAGTAATACACCACTCCCAGCGCTATCAGGACCAACCCAAAGGCCAACTGGCTTACGCTGCCCAATCGGCCAAGATCCAGTTGCTCTCCGCGATTTTTGATCAGCGCAATCAGTAGAAGGGCAGTGGGACCAATGCCGATGGCAATCGCGCCGAACAGGCCGCCGGGCACTTTGAATGGACGCGCGAGCTCAGGTTCGCGAATGCGCAGCACGATCAACGCCAGAAACTCCAGCACCAGGCTTGCGCCGTAAAGAAGGATATCGAGCATGATTAGTTTGTCAAAGCTCAGTCCCAGCGAAGCTGCCCATGCGATGCCAAGAACAATGATGGCGACCCACGGCGCTCCGTCTTTCAGCTTGTGCGTAAAGATTTTGGGCAGGTGTCGGTCTTCCGCCATCGCCACCGGCAGACGTGAATAGGACATCACCAGGGAATTGAAAGTGCCGAACTCGCTGATCATGGCCGCCGCCACCAATGCCGCTCCCAGCCACGGCCCCACTACCATCGATGCAATGCTGGCCCAGCTTCCAGCAGACCAGACTTCTGGCTGGACATGCAGGTGCCACACGGCAAGCACCGGAATCACGTAAGAAAGAAAGATCGCCGCCAGCGCCAGCAGCATCACGCGCGGATACGTCTTCTGCGGGTCCTCCACTTCATTTGCCACGGTGGACGCGTTGTCCCAGCCCATGTAATTCCACATGGCCACCAACATTCCAGTAAGCAAACTGCCCTGCGCTGGCGGTGCTGGCCCGAAAGTGATGTGGCGAAAAAAAGCGTAGCCTGTAATCACCGCAAATGGAGCCAACATCAGCGCGCCGAGCAAGACGGAGCCTGCCCCCACGGCTTTCGCGCCCAGCAGGTTCCACGCCAGGCAGACCGCGATCATAGCGGCGGCGATTGCCACGCCCCGATGTCCCGCAACTCCTGCAGGCCAGAGCCGTCCCAGATAAAGCACGAACAACGTGGGGTAAATGGCCATATCAAAGATGCTGGCCACCAGTGAGAGCCACGCTTCCTGAAATCCCCAGAACGGCCCCATGGCGCGACGCACCCAGACGTAAAAACCGCCTTCGGCAGGCAGTGCCGCGGCGAGCTCGCCCACCATCAGCCCCGTAGGCAGACTCCAGATCAAAGGAGTGATAAACAGAATGACGATGGCAAGCTTGTAGCCCGCGTCCTGCACAAGTTCTTCCATGCCATACGGGCCGCCGGAAACCATGAAATATGTGGCCGCAGCCAGCGATAAAACAGTCAGCTTGCGGCGTGGACCAGAGTGAGTTTTTCGCATCGTTGTGAAATGCAATATAGCACCGCAAGAGCGTGCTGAGACAGAAGACTTAAGAACTGGAAACAAACCTTTGCCGTTAAGAACTTGAGCTCACTGACCTGAAAATTCAAAGACAGAACCTGGCACGAGCACAGACAGCGGAGGGCTTTTTGTGCACGCGACTAAAAGTACTCCTCTCACATCACTAGCAACCTAAATACTGCGAGTTCCATTTTGGAGCGGAAACATGCTCGTTCCATTTCAGGATTGTGCGGAAGGAAATTAATTCTCAACGCGGCTTAACATGCAGAGTTCCGCCATATACTCCTCGCGCCAGAATTTAGGCAATTTTCGGCGAGCTGGTTTCACAACAAGAGAGGATCCAATGAATCATTATTTTCTTCGAGCGTCGAAGTGGTTTTTTCATCTGACCCTAACAGTAGCACTCAGCAGTGCCGTGTTCGCATCCAGTGGAAGCGTCAGCCTTAATGGCTCAGGGACTCTCACCTACAATGTGGTTGCGAGCGGGTTGCTCCAGTGTATCCCGGGCGGCCATTTTATAAGCCCGTCATATCGCAGGTGGGATTTCAGCGGCTTTGTCTTCACCGATGTAAATGGCGTCAGCCACTCTCTTCCAGGATCAACCGCTTATTTTCAGGCCAGCGGTTCCAGTTCGTCTTGCCCGCCCACCGGCGGGACGAGCGTGAATCTGACCGACAATGGCACACAATACTTCATTACGGCAACCCCGGGCGCTGGCTTTCTTTCCGCGAACCTCAATGTTGAACTCTATCCAAACTATCAGATCCTTTCTGTCCTGTATGATGCGCCGGGAAATCGAAGCAGCAACGGATATACCAATACAGCTACCAACACTCTTACATCCTCCATCTCACAGACATTCTCTAACGCAACCGCTATTTCTGTCAGCGGCAGTTTCGCGGGCAACGGTTTTGGCGTCTCTTTCTCGGCATCCACCTCAACTCAGGATTCGCACTCAGTTCAGTTCAGCACTTCTAATGGCGGCGGGGCCGCGCTGGGATCCGTAGGGAATTCTGTGGACCATACTCAAGACCAATTCTTGATCTGGCTCAATCCCATGGTCGTGGTCACGCCGACCAGCACAACTACTGCCAATTACAGCATGAGCACGCCGATTGGCAGCAACGGGCAGCCGGAACCCATGGATATCGTCAACATCAATGTGGCCGACCTGCAGAACCCCAGCCAGATTCCTATCGGCGTTCTCCAGCCGCAAATCAGAAACAATGTAAGCGGCCTGCCTGGATTGGCCAACGTCTGCGCCAATCCCGTTCCCGCCTGCACCACTGCTCCTTGCGGCTGTGTGACCAGCGATTTTGCCGCGATTCTTGCTTCCGATCCGCTGATTTCAATCGCGGTGCAGAACACCCAACCGGACCAGGTCGATCCCAATCGCTACGTTTTTGTAAACTCTCAGGTCCTTGAAGGACCGCAGTGCGCCGGCTGTAATCCATTGACCATCAGCTTTACTGAGAGCGACGCCCAATCAACTAGCCAGACCTTCACCCAATCATCTTCTTACAGTGTTGGCTACACTCGGACCTCGGGCTTCAGCCTGTTTGGCGCCGGCCTGACGCTCGCTAGAACCAACAGCTTTAGCTGGGGCAATTCAATGAGTACAGGTTCCGGTAATGGGACAAGTCACACGGCTTCTGTCACGCTGGGCAGCACGAGTGTAGGTTGCGATGAAACTGTCAACATCTACGAGGACACGGTATATCACACCTTCGCATTGGCGCCTGCTGTGGTCTCGTCTCTCTGCAATTAGGGTTAAGCACCGGACCGGATTATTCGCACAGCAGCTTTGCCTTCCCGGCCCGGTGCAGAATCTCTTCAGGGGTTGTACACTTTATCCGCCCCTGAGGACTCGATACCATGACTGACGACTTACTTCGCTTCCGCTCTGAATTTCCCATCCTCGAGACCACCACCTACATGATCAGCAATTCGCTGGGCGCAATGCCTCGCGGGGTGTATGACTCAACGCGCGACTTTTGCGATATCTGGGCCACTCGCGGCGTGCGCGCCTGGGAAGAAAAATGGTGGATGATGGCCAAAGAAGTCGGCGATGCCATTGGCGTGCTCATGAATGCCGCGCCCGGCACTGTGAGCCCACATCTCAATGTCACCAGTTGCCAGGCAGTGGTGGCCAGTTGCTTTGATTTCAGCGGCAAGCGCAACAAAGTTGTTTATAGTGACATGAATTTTCCTTCGGTAATGTATTTCTGGGAAGGCCAGCGCAGCCGCGGCGCGCGCGTCAATATGGTTCGCACGGATGATGGCGTTCACGTACCGACGGAGCGCCTGATTGACGCCATTGATGAAGAAACGCTTCTCGTGCCTATCTCACACGTTGTCTTTCGCAGTTCTTATATCAAGGACGTAAAAGCCATCGTCGAAAAGGCGCATCGAGTAGGCGCGCACGTGGTGCTGGATTGTTTCCAATCGCTCGGGAATGTTCCGGTGGACGTACAGGCGCTCAATGTTGATTTTGCCGTGGGCGGCGTACTCAAGTGGCTGTGCGGCGGAGCAGGGACATCCTATCTATATGTGTGTCCTGATCTGGGCAGAAAACTTCAGCCGAAATTTACCGGCTGGTTTGCTCACGAGCATCCGTTTGAATTTGAGATTGGCGCCAGCAAGTATGGTGAAGCGCCATTCCGCTTCATGCAGGGGACGACGAACGTTCCGGGATTTTATACCGCCATGCCGGGGCTGAAAATCATTCGCGAGGCTGGCGTGGCGCGGATTCGGGAGAAATCAAAAAAGATGACATCTCGGTTGATTGAGCTGGCCGACCAGCGCGGCTGGCGCGTGAATGCTCCGCGCAATCCTGAGCAGCGTGGTGGGACGGTGGCCATCGACATGCCGAATTCCAAGGAAGTTTGCCAGGAACTGCTGCGGCGGGACGTGCTGGTGGACTATCGCCCAAAGGCCGGAGTGCGCTTTTCACCGCATTTTTACAATACGATGGAAGAAATTGATCGGGCCATTGGGACAGTGGATGAGATCCTGAGCCAGATGCCGGCGGGGCTGGCGGCGGTAAAAAGTTGAGGTTTTTGATTCCCATTTGCACAATTTCTGTTGATAGTTCGCCTTTAATTCGGTAATATTTCGCTTGTATGGCAATTACAAAGCGACAACGGCAGGTTTACGACTTCCTTCAGGAATTCATCCAGCGCAATGGATACTCTCCGTCGTTTGAAGAAATCGGCGATGGGCTGGGCTTGAGTTCACTGGCAACCGTGCATAAGCACATCTCCAACCTGGAGAAAAAGGGCCTCCTCAAGCGCGACTATAACCGCAGCCGGTCCATTGATGTGCTGCCGGTGCGCGGAATGTTTAAGCGGACACCACCCAAAGATCTTGCACTACCACTTATGGGTCGCATCGCCGCTGGGCAGCCGATTGAGGCCGTGGAAACTCCAGAAACAATCTCCCTGGGCGACATTACCCGTTCCAAAGATGTCTTTGTGCTTCAGGTAAAAGGCGAAAGCATGAAGGATGAGCACATTGTGGACGGCGATTACGTTTTAGTGGAGAAAACGCAAAATGCCCCCGACGGCGAAATCGTGGTGGCCCTGGTGGAAGGCACAGACGCGACGCTGAAACGCATCTTTCGCGACGGCGCAAATATTCGCCTGCAGCCTTCCAATACCGCCATGAAGCCGATCATTGTCCCCGCAAAATCAGTGCAGTTGCAGGGAAGAGTGATTGGCGTGCTGCGGAAGTATTGACCTGCGAAATCGGCAGATACCTGTTTGCAATTGATAGAAATGCGCCCGCGAATGCGGGCGTTTTTGTTTACCCCCTACTCAATAAGATCTTTTGCGACCGTGGCGGGATGTAGTTTTCTAGAAGCACCTAATAAGGTGCTGTTAAGGGAAAAAACCTGATGCTTGATATCACCAAAGACATCCAGTCGCTGACGTCTTTCCGTCGCCGGTCTGGTGATTTTATGAAACAGCTGAAAAAAAGTAAGCGCCCCGTGGTGCTTACGGTGAATGGAAAGGCAGCAGCCGTCGTTCAAGACGCTGAAGCTTATCAGCGTTTGCTCGATATTGCCGCCCATGCCGATGCAGAAGAAGGAATCCGTCAGGGTCTTGAAAACGCGAAAGAAGGAAAACTCCGGTCGGCAAGAGAGTTTTTCGACGAGTTCGAAGCGGCCCATGGCATATCTCGTTAACATCACTTCTCGCGCTGAACGCGACCTGGCGCAACTATATAGTCACATCAATGCCCAGAATTCCGATGCTGCCCTGAAATGGTATCTGGGTCTTAAAGAGGCCATTCTCAGCCTGCAGGAGCATCCAAACCGTTGCCCTGCAATACGCACGAAAGACAAGCTGAGGCACTTACTCTATGGCCACATGCCTCATATTATCGTGTGATATACCGCGTTTTCGAGAAACAGAAGCGTGTTGAAGTGCTCCACATCCGCCACGGCGCAAGGCGCCAGCCTAGGGCATCTGATCTTGCGTAAATGACTGCCTTTCCCAAGGAACGTTGCCGGACTACGCAAATATAAAGCCGCGCTATCTCTCCACAATCGCATCTGAAAAAGCGGATGCCATCTTGTCTCCCCAGCCTTCTCGCACATTCAAGGCAATTGCATAAGGCAGAAAGCGGTTCATCAACTCCGCGCGCTGCTCCGGAGTGTTGACCCGGTCCAATGGATCCTGCTCCACGCGCAACAGAAACTCGCGGAAGCCGGCAAGCTGCTGCAACATGACAATCCCTCGCTGCGTAGGAGCGCGCATGATGACGAAGAAGGTGCTATTGAGTATCACAGAGAGCAAGAGCGCCAGCACGAAACCGTGTGATTGCGGCAAGGCAGCAACATAGATGATTGCGCCGGGAACGCCGAAGAAAAGCACCGGAACGAGTACGCGCATCACCTTTTGTTTCATGGAAGGCCGCGTCGGTTTTGAAGTCCATATACCGCCAATCACCATTCCGGCAATCGACGTGAACATCAGCAGCCAGAAGGTAAGAAACATTGAAGACTGAGCGTCAAGCGTTGCCGCCGTATATAAGCCCCAGGCGAATGTAGCAACCACGCCAATGCCGGCATAACGGAAGTTCTGGCGGAAGTAGATTCCCTGAAGATTTTTCCGGAACGCGTCTTGAACCGCATCGATATGACCCTTGAGGACGGGCCCAGCCAGCGGATCGATGATCACCTGGTTTTCTGGCGATGGATCGAGCCCGACTGTCGCGCCTGAAGCCGTGGCCGCCATCTTTTTACCCAAAGCGCCATCGCTGCGCATGGTTGCAACTGCGGGTTGAAATGAAGAGCTATCAACCGTTCGTCCGCCTGATGTTTGCGGAGACAGTTTGTCAACCGTCGCCAGATTGGATTCAGCGTAAGGCTGCACCGTGGAGGTCACGTGAAACAGTGCTCTTACCAGCGCAGCTTCATCCGGCAGCAAGGTGGGCGATGAATTCAGCCATGTAACTACATATTTTCCGTTTTGCGGTTGGATTGCCACCGCGCCCTTGGCCGCGAGTCCTGCCAGCACGGCTGCCAGTGTTGTACCGTCGCTGCCGCCGGTGAGTACGTATCGGGCCACGCCCGGAGAAATCCCCTTGGGCGGTTCGTAAAGTGGAGCAACAATGCCAATCTTCGGATCGCGGCCCACCGCAAGCCAGCAGATCACGTAAAACGCAAGTAAGAGACAAGGAAAAGCAAGATGATGAAAGTCAGTGATCGCAAAGAGGCTCGGCATAGATATGAATTACAGACCACCCATTAATCAGCGGCAGTTTGGCGAGATTTTACTTTGTTTTTTGCGATCTTCATCCAGAAAAGATAGATGGAAACCAAAAGCCCGGTGAGAAACCGGGCTTGGAAGGGACTATTGAATTGAATTTAGCTAACGTGCTTGTTGAGGGCTTTTTCTATTACATCGCGGTTCACGTATCCCACAATCTGTTCCTGCACTTGGCCGCCTTTAAAGATCAGCAGGGTGGGAATACCACGCACGCCGTAACGCTGGGGCGTTGCCGGACTGCTGTCCACGTCCATCTTTCCAACCCTTATTTTGCCCTGGTATGCCGCAGCCACTTCATCCACCACCGGCGCCAGCATCTTGCAAGGGCCGCACCAGGCTGCCCAAAAGTCGATCATGACCGGCTGGTCGCTTTTGAGGACTTCCTGGTCAAAATTGCCATCAGTTATTTCAAGAATTCCCACGCTCTCCATAATTGCCTACCTTGAATAGAAAATTTGTCGCCCGCCGACTACCATCCTAGCAAATGTATTAGATGAAGCTATTGCATTTAGGTTGCGAAAATGCGCTAAGCAGCTGTTAATAAAAGAGATATTATCCCGCTGGTCGAGGTTACTAAAGTGATGTGGACGAAGGGGCAGGGTGGCTCTAGACTCTCCCTCGGTGGTAAGGCAGTTCTGGGGGAGGGCTGCCGGGCGTCCTGCGATTCGTTGCGGGACGCTTGTTTTTTTGGCGAGAAAGAGCGGCCAATGGGGCCGCTCTTGGATCGATTGGATTAACTAACGCCGATCGTGGTCTCTGTCGTGATCACCGTCCTTATCGCGGTCTTTCCGCACCTGATGGCGGTCTTTGTCGTTGCGGTGACGATCTCTATCTCCATTGCGGGTACGAGCGTAATTGTTTGTCCGGCGGTCATCGCGGTCATGATCATTTGCGTAACGGCCGTTGGGTGCATAGCGCTGATTCTCGCGGAAGCGCGGGTCCTGGCGGAAACGGGCTTCATTCTGGCGTCTCCATTGCCAATATTCCTGCTGGCGCTCACGGTTCAGCCGGTTGTACTCAACGTAGTTGTAGCGGCGCTCGGCGAGCCACTGGCGATAGTATGGATCATTCTCCCCGTAGTAGCCGCTATATCCCCCATATGCGTATGGATCGTTTTGATAGCGGTGTTCGGCACATCCCGTCGCCAAAATTGTTCCCGCAGCCAGAGTGGAAATTAAGAGTCCTGAAAATAGGCGCATGAACCTGTTTCCTCCTTGTCCCGCTTGCATAAGTGCATTGGTTAATTAGATGTAACCAGCAAAGGGCCTGGAAACTCCTGCTCAGAGAGGCTAAATAAAAATTAACACTGCAGAGTAGGCAACCTGCTCAGAGTTGCTGCTTGGGCTCACTATCTAATCTCTGCTCACCAATCCAATTTCTAAGGAGAGAACGACGCAGGAAACTGACACAGGCTGGCCCTTAAATTTCGCTGGGGCAAAGTGTTATCCTCAAAGGTTAGGGATCCTCGGGAGCTACCTCTGAAGCAGTTCCCTTATCAATCTGGACTACATACGAGATGAGCAGTAAAAGCGCACAATTATCGACAAGCGAAATCCCCCTCGGGCGCGAACAGGTTCGCGAGCAGGTTTTTGACGCATTCCGTCGCTGGGGATACATGGATGCCAACCTGAATCCCTTTGGCGGCCCTGTTGGCGGCGGCTATTCTGAGCTGCCTTCGGACGGCGAGGGCGTGAAAGAAGCCCGCCGGATTTACTGCGGAACCATTGGCGCGGAGTTCATGCATATTCCGCAACGCGACCGCCGCGAGTGGATCCAGAACCGGATGGAAAATCCTGTGCCGCAGCAGGTGGATCGCCGCTGGTTGGCGGAGCGGCTTCTACAGGCCGATCTGTTCGAGCAGATTCTGCAAACCCGTTACCTCGGCACCAAACGCTATTCCGGTGAAGGCGCCACTGCTCAGATTCCGCTTCTTGATACGGTTTTGGAGACCGGCGCAGAACTGGGCGCCACGACTACGGTGATGGCCATGAGCCATCGCGGACGACTTACGGTAATGAGCTTGGTGGTCGGAATTCCGCCGGACTTTGTTTTTGCGGGGTTTGAAGATGTTGATCCCCGCAGCGTGCTCGGCGGCGGCGACGTGAAATATCACCAGGGCGCAACCGGCGAATTCCACACGCGCAAAGGCAAGGTCATTCGCACCCACCTGGTTTCCAATCCCAGCCACCTTGAGGCGGTTGATCCGGTCGCACTGGGACGCACGCTAGCCAAGCAGAAACATATTGGCGCAAACGGCGTGAAGGAAATTCTACCCATCATCATGCATGGTGACGCGGCTTTTGCCGGCCAGGGCATCTGGGCGGAGACGTTGAATTTTGCGGGATTAAAGGGCTACTCCGTGGGCGGCGCGATTCAGGTGATTGTGAATAACCTGATCGGATTTACCACCAATCCGCGTGAGCTGCATACATCACGCTTCTCGTCCGATCTGGCCAAGCGCCAGCCGATTCCAATCTTCCACGTGAATGCTGAAGATCCTGAAGCCGTGTTGCGCGTTGCGCGTATAGCGACCGAGTATCGCTACCAGTTCGGAAGCGACGTGGTGATCGACCTGATCGGCTATCGCCGACATGGACACAGCGAGGTTGACGATCCTACCATCACGCAGCCGCTGCTTTACAAGCAGATCAACTCGCATCGTCCGCTGTTTCAGATTTATGCGGAGCAGCACAAGATTGATATTACTGAGATGGAGCAGAATTTTCGTGCCAAGGTGGATGCAGCTTACGATCACGCGGCCCAGATGCAGAAATCTCCGGTGCTGCGCAAATTGCCGGCATATTGGGACAAATACAAGGGTGGCCGCTACAAGCCGGAATACGAAGTGCCGACTGCAGTCGATGCCGGAAAGCTGCAGGAAATTACCGAGAAGCTGACCACATACCCAGAAGGGTTTGCTATTCATCCCAAGGTCAAAAAACTCCTGGAACAGCGCGAGAAAATGGGCGCCGGCAAGCTTCCGGTGGATTATGGTATGGCCGAAGCGCTGGCTTTCGGATCACTCCTTGTGGAAGGCATTCCCGTGCGTCTTTCCGGGCAGGATGCCCGGCGGGGAACGTTTAACCATCGCCACTCTTGCCTGATTGATACGGAAACTGAAAAAGAGTACGTGCCGCTTTGCCATATCCGTCCTGGCCAGGCATGGTTTGAAGCTTACAACTCCATACTCTCAGAAGCCGCGGTGCTGGGTTTTGAATACGGCTTTAGCCGCGACTACCCTGATGGGCTCACTCTGTGGGAAGCACAGTTCGGCGACTTCGCCAACGGTGCGCAAGTAATCATCGATCAGTTCATCGTGGCCGGCGAAGACAAATGGGGATTGCTTTCCGGGCTGGTGATGTTGCTGCCGCATGGTTATGAAGGCCAGGGGCCGGAACACTCCAGCGGCCGCATTGAGCGCTACCTGCAACTCGCGGCCAAAGACAACATTCAAATTGCGCAGCCTTCAACGGCAGCGCAATATTTCCATATGCTGCGACGGCAGGCATTGCGCAGCTGGCGCAAGCCGTTGATCGTGTTCACGCCTAAGGGCATGCTGCGGCACCCTGAGGCAGCCAGTCCCTTGAATGAATTTAGCGATGGAAAATTCCAAACCGTGATTCAGGATCCTGAAATCACAAACGCGGAGCGGATTATCGTTTGCACCGGCAAAGTCGGCCATGAATTGCGGCGTGAGCGCAAGCGTCGCAATGAAACAAAGACGGCCATCATCTTTCTGGAACAGCTTTTCCCGCTACCGGAAGGCGAACTGGAAGCGGCCTTTGCACAGCACACAAATGCACGCGAATTTCTCTGGGTGCAGGAAGAGCCTGCCAATATGGGCGCGCTCAATTTCCTGGCGCCGCAACTGGAGCGTCTGGCGCGCAGCGTGCCGTTCCGTTCGGTAAAGCGGTCAGCGTCGTCGACTCCATCCACCGGTTCGCACACTGCACATGAGATGGAGCAAAAGACGCTGCTGGAATTGGCGTTCAAGACGTTTTAGCGCGGCAACAATGCCGCATCGCAGGCAAGGCCAAGGTCATCCAAGAGTATGAGTCCAGTACTTATAAATGAAAGGTGGTTGAAATGGCACAAGGAACTATAACGGCACATGAAGTCCCGGCGCTGCCATACGCATACAACGCGCTGGAGCCGCACATTGACGAGCAAACCATGCACCTGCACCATGACAAACACCATGCGGCTTACGTAAACAAGCTGAACGGTGCGATTGAGAAACATCCTGAACTGGGAAGCAAAAGCGCTGAAGACCTGCTGCGCAACCTAAGCGCGCTGCCGGAAGACGTGCGCGGCGCAATCCGCAACAATGGCGGCGGACACGTAAACCACACCATGTTCTGGCAGATCATGGGCCCGCAAAAAGGCGGCAATCCTACCGGCGCAGTTGCTGATGCCATCAACAAGACCTTTGGCAGCTTTGACGCTTTCAAGGAAAAGTTTGAGGCGGCCGGCGCAAATCAGTTCGGCAGCGGCTGGGCATGGCTGGTAAAAACCAAGTCCGGCGAGTTCAAAGTCACGTCCACTCCCAACCAGGACAATCCCATCTCCAATGGCGAATTCCCGGTTTTAGGCAATGACGTCTGGGAGCACGCCTACTACTTGAAATATCAAAACCGTCGTCCCGACTACCTGAAAGCCTGGTGGAATGTGGTGAACTGGGAAGAAGTAAACAAGCGTCTGGCGCAGGCCGACAGCTTTTTCAAATAAATCTTTGTCTTCTAACCAGCCGCCCGGAATCCGGGCGGCGCTTTGTTTTATGCCGCCGCTTCACGGATGGTCTGCGCGCTCTTGTCGAGCAGCTCTTTTTCCTGTTCGGACATTTCCGGCATAATAAACCGGCTTACACCATTGCGCCCAAGCACGCTTGGTAGTGAAAGAGTGGCGCCAAAATCAGGGTTAAACGATCCGATTGGGATGACTGTTCGCTCGTCGCGCAGCACAATTTCCGCGATCCGCGCCGAGACAACTCCGATTCCGAAGACGCTAGCGCCCGTGCCTTCAATGATCGTGATATTCGCGTATCGAACTTCCTGCTCAATTTCCTTTTTGAATTGCTCAAAGCCCGCGCCCATATCTTTTGCAAACTGTGAGATGGAGCGCCCGCCAATGCGGGCGCTGGACCACAAGAATACCTGCGAGGTGCCGTGCTCACCCACAACAGTAGCTTCCACACTTTGCGGGTTCACTTCCAGCCGCCGGGCCAGGTGAAAACGAAAGCGCAATGAATCAAGGTACGTTCCTGTGCTCAGGACTTTGCTGTGTCCGAGCCGCAGGACAAGGTCGGCCAGAGGATCTGGGGGATCAGTCACTACCAGAATCACTGCATCCGGAGCGGCCTGGGTAATTTTTGGGATGATGTCCTCATAGGCTTTGGCATTTTTGTGCAGCAAATTGAGGCGGCCTTTCGGATCATTTCGGTCCGTAGCTCCTCCATCTTTCTCATTCACGCCGGCCGTAACCATAATGAGCGCCGCGCCGCCAAGGTCCGCATACTCGCCCGCGCTGAGCCTCACATGTGGCTGTAACGCCGCGCCGTATTGGACGTCAGTAATTACGCCATCTGCACGCTTACGATTGCGGTTTACCAACACAACCTCACAAGCTACGCCTCGGGTGATGATTGACGTGAGACAAGCAGCTCCAACCGCTCCGGCCCCTACGATGCCAACCTTCATGCAAACACCTCCACTTGTCCAATTTAAGATGCAGTGACCATGATCTGGGGGCGACGCGGTAGCCAATCCTTCGATCGGCTCATCTAGTGCTCACGCGGTACTCAGCATTACAGATGGAAGGGCATTTCCGTCCAAACTGAGAGGTGACCACTTGATTGCCCGCATTCCTCGCCACTGATAAAATTAAGGGTTTGACTTGGTCGATCAAACTCTTCATACAGTAGGTTTTCTCTTTATGGCACAAGCTACAGACATAGCAATCGTAAGCGGCGTGCGCACGCCCATGGGCCGCTATTGCGGCAAATTGCGCGACTTTACAGCCATGGACCTGGGCGCGATCGCGGGCCAGGAAGCGATCCGGCGTTCCGGCATTGATCCCAAGGAATTCGACCACGCCGTTTTCGGCAATGCGCAGCAAACATCCGGCGACTCGCTCTATGGCGCACGGCACGTCGGGCTGAAGGCTGGACTACCCATTGAAACTCCTGCGCTTACAGTGAACCGACTCTGCGGATCGGGCATGCAATCACTGGTGAATGCCGCGCAGATGATCCAACTGGGCGAAGCGAAAACAGTGCTCGCCGGCGGAATGGAATCCATGTCACAGGCGCCTCATGTTGTTCGCGGCGCGCGTTGGGGGCTTGGCCTGGGTGAAGGCAAACTGGAAGACTCGCTCATGGTGGCCCTACTAGATACGTATTGCGGCCTGTATATGGCGAACACCGCTGAGCTTTATGCCGAGCAGCAAGGCATCACGCGCCAGCACATGGATGAATTTTCTCTTCAATCGCAGCAGAAAGCAGGCGCAGCGCAGAAGGCTTGCCGCCTGGCTGAAGAGATTGTCCCGGTGGCGCTCAAGAACCGCAAAGGCGAACCTACCGGCGAGATGTTTGAGAAAGATGATCATCTCCGTCCGGAAACCACGATGGAAGGTTTGGCCAAGTTGAAGCCTGCCTTCGGCAAGAATGGAACAGTTACTGCCGGCAACGCTAGCGGCATTGTGGATGGCGGCGCAGCCGTGGTGATGATGAAGCTCGATCAGGCGGAAAAGCGTGGTCTTAAGCCAATGGGACGCATCGTTAGCTGGGGCATTGCCGGAGTCGATCCTAAGATTATGGGCAGCGGTCCTGTTCCTGCCACGCGCGCCGCGCTCAAAAAAGCCGGGCTCAAGCTGGACGATATTGATCTAATCGAGGTCAACGAAGCTTTTGCGGGGCAGTATCTCGCAGTCGAAAAGGAGCTTGGCCTTGACCGCAACAAAGTCAACGTCAACGGCGGGGCAATTGCGCTTGGTCATCCACTTGGAGCTACAGGAACGCGGCTGGTGATTACGCTGTTGCACGAATTACGGCGACGCAAAGGAAAATACGGGCTGGCGACAGCATGCATCGGCGGCGGTCAGGGCATTGCGATGGTCGTGGAGAATCTCTCCTGAAATCTCGAGCGAAGCGAGAGATCCCTATCTGGTCAAATGAGCCGCGACGTTTGGAATATGCCCAAAGTAGTACGGAGAGCGTTGGTCGTCGGAACGCTTATTTCAGCATTGCTGCTTTTTGTGGAACACTTCATGCCGGGACATTCGCCAAGAGCTGTGGCAATTCCCGATTGGATCGGGATTATTTTCCTGTGGGGCTTTGAAGGTGGGCGAGGAGCGTGGCCTTGGGTGGTATTTTTAATCGCCAATGCCATCGCTTATTCGTATTTGGCATTCATAGTACTGATTGCGTGGCGAATCTTTTCTCAAAAGGGTGGAGTACACGAATGGCGATTAAAAAAGTAGGTGTTCTCGGTTGCGGACTGATGGGTTCAGGCATTGCCCAGGTCAGCGCCGTGGCCGGATATGACGTGACCGTGCTGGAGCAGGAACAGAAGTTTCTCGACAAAGGCTTTGCTGGTATCGAGAAATCGCTGGCCAAGTTTGCCGAAAAGCCGGAGAAGACCGGCATTACTGCGGAGAAAGCTAAAGAGGCCCGCGCGCGCATTAAGGGGACAACGAGCCAGAAGGACCTTGCCGATTGCGACATCATCATTGAGGCCATCATTGAGAACGTGGACGTGAAGAAGAAGACGTTGGCGGAACTTGATGCAATCGTAAAGAAAGACGCCATTTTCGCCAGCAACACTTCTTCCATCTCCATCACTGAAGTCGCCGCCGCCACCAAGCGTGCTGACCGTTTTGTGGGCCTGCACTTCTTCAATCCCGTTCCACTGATGAAGCTTGTAGAAGTCGTACGCACCATCGCCACAGCCAACGCCGCGTTTGAGACGGCCTATGAATTCGGCAAGAGCCTGGGCAAAGTTCCTGTCCGCACCAGTGACAAGACTGGCTTCATTGTGAACCGGCTGCTGGTTCCTTACATGCTTGACGCAATTCGCGCCTATGAAGAAGGCGTTGGCTCCATTCCTGATATCGACAACGCCATGAAGTTGGGCTGCGGCTATCCCATGGGTCCGTTCACGCTGCTCGATTTTGTTGGCCTCGACACCACCTACTACATTACGCAAGTGATGTTCGACGAGTTCCGCGAACGGCGCTTCGCCTCGCCTGCATTACTGAAGCGGTTGGTGATGGCGGGCTGGTATGGACGTAAGACGGGTAAGGGCTTTTACGATTACGCGGATCCGAACAACCCGGTAGCACAAAGGTTCTAGCCGCAGATCAATGCAGATGTTCGCTGATCTGAAAAACCCAATCTGCGCCGATCAGCGCTCATCTACGGCGAGAGGTTTTTGATGGACCTATCCAACGTCAAACTCGAAAAGAAAAACGCAATCGCTTACGTCACTATCGACCGTCCCAAGGTCCTGAATGCGCTCAACATGGTCACCATGCAGGAGCTGTGGCATGTCTTCAGTGATCTGAAAGATGACAAGCAGATTCGCATTGTCATCCTCACTGGTAGTGGAGAGAAAGCCTTTGTCGCGGGCGCGGACATCAACGAACTGGCGAAGAACGATCCCGTTGTGGCCAAGGCTTACACGCACAAAGGCCAGGCCACGCTTGATCTGATTGAGAACCTTGGCAAACCTGTAATCGGCTGCATCAATGGCTTTGCTCTTGGTGGCGGATGCGAGATCGCCATGGCATGCACAATGCGTCTGGCCAGTGAGAATGCCAAGCTGGGTCAGCCGGAAGTAAAGCTTGGCCTCATTCCTGGCTATGGCGGCACGCAACGGTTGCCTCGGCTGGTCGGCACGGGATTGGCCATGCAGATTCTTCTCACCGGAGAAATGATTACCGCGCAGGAAGCGCATCGGATCGGCTTGGTGAATGAAGTTGTTCCTGCTGACCGCTTGATTGCCCGTGCTGAAGAAATCGCGCAGAAGATCATTAGCATGGCTCCGTTGGCGATCCAGTACTGCATGGAAGCCGTGAACCAAGGCATGAACATGACGTTGCCTGAGGGCCTTTTTCTTGAAGCCACGCTGTTCGGCATGTGCTGCGCGACGGAAGACAAAAAGGAAGGCACCAAAGCCTTTCTGGAAAAACGCGCAGCGAATTTCCAGGGCAAATAGCCATGCATCCAGACTGGGAGCCGGACAAGCTTGCCACTGCCGCGGTTTTCTATAACCTGCATGAGGCGGACATCGCCAAAGGTCTGCTGGAGTCTTGTGGCGTAGACTGTTTCTTGTGCGATGAGCACATGCATCGCGTTCATCCCCTGACCAGTGAAGTGATTGGCGGCGTGCGGCTGCAGGTTGCGCAACAGGATATTGAACTGGCAAAAGAGCTGCTCAAAGAATACAAGCCTCCGGAAGATCTTTCAGGTCCGGGGCCGGTAGAATAATGCGTTGCAAGAGATGTTGAGTATTAGATCGCATGATAAAAGGCATCACCACAATTCGCCACGTTGCCGGAACCAAAGAGTTCAAGGCTCTCAGCAAGCTTTTTGACGCCATGGGATTCGAGCGCGGAACTCCGTGGAAGACTGCGCGCGGACAAGGTGCGCCATTCAAAGCGCCGCTGGGACAGATTGAATTTGTTGAAGGGTCTGGAAACCGTCCACGCCGATATCTGGGTCGAGGTCACGGATTTGGATTCAATTCGCGATCTGCTGGCAAAAGAAAACGTCAAGTCGTCATCTGAAATTCGCCAGACAGCGTGGGATTCACGGTTTCTGGTGGCTGAACCGGCAAAGGGATCGAAAGTTCTGTTCTGGCAAAAAAATCGTCCCAGCGAAGACGCGATTGAAGGAGACCTCAACGCGCGCGGCATGCGCTTTGGCGTGGTGGTGAGCCGATGGAACTCATTCATCACGGAGCGGCTGCTGCAAGGCGCGCTGGACGGATTGCGCCGCAGTGGTTGCAGCAATGCGGACATTACAGTTGTCCGCGTGCCGGGTGCGTTTGAAATTCCCTCGCAAGCCCGCACTCTGGCTGAGAGCGGAAAATATGACGCCATCGTCACGCTGGGCTGCCTGATTCGCGGGGAGACCACCCATTACGAGCATATATCCACTGAGGTCACACGCGGCATCGGACAATCCGCACAGGAAACAGGCGTGCCGCATACCTACGGCGTACTGACTTGTGAGAACCTTGAACAGGCGCTGGACCGAGCAGGGCTGAAGGCGGGGAACAAAGGGTTTGAGGCGGCAATTTCCGCCATAGAGATGGTGAGCTTGCAGCGGAAAACACAAAAACGCGGGAAGACAAAAGTCGCATCCGGAAAAAGGAAGAAGAGCAAAGGCCGCTAATGGGGACCCGACGTAAATCTCGTGAACTGTGCCTGCAAATGCTCTTTCAATGGGATATGGGCAAGCAGGCCCCCGAACACGTAAAAAAGACATTTTGGTCAGAACGCGGAGAGGTGGACGAAGAGACGCGCAACTTTGCCGATGACATTTTCCAGGTGGCGGTTGACCGCCAGCAGGAAATCGATGAGTTAATCCAGAAGCATGCGCAGCATTGGCGCATGGAGCGTATGGCTGCTGTCGACCGCAACGTCCTGCGGACGGGAGTTGCGGAGTTCCTGGGGCCGCACCGGACGCCCCGTCCCGTGGTAATCAATGAGGCACTGGAAATCGCGCGAAAGTTTTCCGCGCCCGAGTCTGTACAGTTCATCAATGGCGTGCTGGATTCGGTAGGGAAAGATCTCGCTGTTTCTGCAACCCCGAAGCGAAGCTGAGGGAGCCCTATCGGCCACAAGGGCTCGTGGGTTCGGACTGAAACGAATATTTTGTCTTCAGGGATATTGTTGGAAGAAAGGGCTCCCTCATCCGCTGCGCGGGATTCGGGATTTCAGAAAAAGCGGTGCTACAATAAAGCACTCCATCGCCCCTGGTGCCAAAAAATAATTACAAACGGACCTTTGCTTTTGAAAAAGACTTCCATCACGTATGCCGATAGCGGCGTTGATATTGACCGCGCCGACCGCGCCAAGCAGCGCATTAAATACCTGGCCCATCGTACGTTCACTCCGGGAGTGGTAAGCGAGATTGGCGGCTTCGGCGGCATGTTCGCCATTGACAAGAAAAAGTTTCGCGATCCCGTGCTGGTTTCCAGCGTGGATGGCGTTGGCACCAAGCTCAAAGTGGCATTCATGATGAACCTGCACCACACCGTCGGCGGCGATTTGGTCAACCATTGCGTGAATGACATTGCAGTGCAGGGCGCAACGCCACTGTTTTTTATGGACTACCTGGCTACCGGCTCGCTTGATCCGGAAATTGCCGAAAGAGTTGTGGAAGGAATGGCCGAGGCGTGCCGGCACAACGGCTGCGCGCTGATCGGCGGTGAAACGGCTGAGATGCCGGGCTTTTATCCCAAAGGCGAATACGATCTGGCCGGATTCATTGTTGGTGTGGTGGAAAAGAGCAAGATCATTACTGGCGATAATGTTGAAGTCGGTGACGTGCTTGTGGGATTGCCTTCCAACGGTTTGCATACCAACGGGTATTCTCTGGCGCGCAAATTATTTTTTGATGTTGCGAAATACACGCCGGATACTTACGTAAATGAGATGAAGGCCAAGGCCGGCGCAGAACTCATGCATACGCATAAAAGTTATTGGTCGGTGCTGAAGAAATTGATTGCGGCTGAGCTTGTTCACGCCATGGCGCACATTACCGGTGGCGGAATTACTGACAATCTGCCGCGCGTCCTTCCTAAAGGCACTGGAGCGGTGGTGGAAATGGGTACATGGCCTGTGCTGCCGGTTTTTACTCACATGCAGCGCATTGGCAACGTGCCGCAGGAAGACATGATGCGCACCTTCAATATGGGGATTGGCATGGTGCTGGTGGTGCCGGCAAAAAAATTCAAGCGCGTGCAATCGATGATAGAGAAAATGGGCGAGAAAGCATATCTCATTGGGCGGATCGTCAAGGGCGATCGCAAAGTCCACTACGCATAACATGCCTGCGCTGAAAAAACTGGGGATACTGCTTTCTGGCCGTGGCTCAAATTTTGAGGCCATTGCCGATTCCATCAAAGCCGGAAGACTCCACGCCGAAATTGCGATTGTAATTTCCAATCGTGCCGATGCTCCTGGATTGGAGGCGGCAAAGCGCCGTGGCTTGAACGCCCAATTGATTCCCTCCAAAGGCCGTGTCCGCGAAGAACATGACGCCGACGTGATTATGGCTCTGAAGCATGCACAAGTAGACTTGATTTGTCTGGCCGGTTACATGCGGCTGCTCTCGCCCGACTTCATACGGGCTTTCCCCAACCGCATCATCAATATTCATCCTTCATTGCTGCCAGCATTCCCCGGCATGGACGCACAACAGCAGGCATTGGAATACGGCGTGAAGGTGACCGGGTGCACCGTGCATTTTGTCGACGAACATCTGGACCATGGAGCGATTATTTTGCAGAAGACGGTGCCGGTTTTTGATGGCGATGATGTGCAGACACTGTCGGCAAGAATTCTGGAGCAGGAGCACACCGCTTATTCAGAGGCAATCGGGCTGATTCTGTCGGGCGAGGTGGAAGTGATTGAACGCAGAGTGCTGCATAAGCATGCGCCTTCGGAGGGCCGATAGATGCTGCGAGTTAAGTTGTTGAGTTCAGCAGCCAAGGCGCCCACGGTTGCGCATCCGGGAGAAGACCTGGGCTATGACATTTACTCCGCCGAAACCATAACGCTGGAAGGACGCAGCCATGCAATTGTTTCCACCGGAATTGCCATCGAATGCACATTGCCATCCGGCGAGCCCAATGGGAGCGCTGCTGCGCGATAAATCTTCCATGGCGGCGCGGCGGCTGGTACTGACAGGTGGGGTGATCGATGCAGGTTATCGCGGCGAAATCAAAGTTCTGATGGAAAACTTGAGCGATCTGCCGGCGACGATCCGCGCCGGAGATAAGATTGCCAATCTGATTCCGTATCCCGTGCTGACGGGAGAAGTTCGGGTAGTGGACGATCTCAATGAATCCAGCCGCAAGGCAGGCGGGTTTGGATCGAGCGGAAGATAGATGTTTACCCCGAGTGAAGCCTACTCAGATTTGGTAATTGGGTAAATTGGCAATTGAGCAATTTCAATGCAAGCGCGCCGTTAGCTCGGTTTTCAATTAACCAAATTACCAATTCATGGCGTTAGCGATCCTTCGCTATGCTCGGGATTTTTGAAGATTCTCTATAATCATCCCTGATGCCAAATTTTCCTCCTGTTGAAGAACAACTGGCTTACATCAAGAAGGGCGCGGCAGAGATTATCCATGAGCGCGAATTGCGCGAGCGCCTGGAAAACTCCCTGAAGACCGGAAAGCCCATGCGCGTGAAAGCGGGTTTTGATCCTACCGCCCCAGACCTGCACGTGGGCCACACGGTGCTCATCCGCAAGCTCAAACACTTTCAGGATCTGGGCCACACGGTGATTTTCCTCATCGGTGATTTCACCGGAATGATCGGCGATCCCACCGGACGTAATGCCACGCGTCCACCCCTAACGCGCGCCGACGTTGAGCGCAACGCAGAAACTTACAAGGCGCAGGTATTCAAGATTCTCGATCCACAAAAGACAGTGGTGGACTTCAACTCGCGCTGGTTCTCACCCATGTCCGCCGAAGATTTCATCCGCTTGTGCGCCAAGTTTACGGTGTCCCAGATGCTGGAGCGCGAGGAATTTCACAAGCGCTTCCAGGAAGAAAAGCCGATCCACATTCACGAACTGCTCTATTCCATTTGCCAGGGATATGACTCAGTGGCGCTGGAAGCCGACGTGGAACTGGGCGGCACCGACCAGAAATTCAATCTGCTCATGGGCCGCGTGCTGCAAAAGGACTATGGGCAATCATCGCAGATCATCCTTACCATGCCGATCCTGGAAGGCACTGATGGCGTGCAGAAGATGTCAAAGAGCTATGGCAACTACATCGGCATCAATGAACCGCCACAAGAGATTTACGGCAAAGTCATGTCGATATCAGACGCGCTGATGTGGCGCTACTACGAATTGCTGACCGATGTTAAGGTGCCTGAAATCGAGCAAATGAAGGGCGATGCAGCGTCCGGCAAGCAACACCCGATGCAGATCAAGAAAGCTCTGGCGTGCAGGATCGTGCAGGATTTTCATGGAGAACAAGCTGCCGTAACGGCGGATGAAAACTGGGCCAAGCAGTTTCAGAAGGATGAGGTGCCGGAAGATATTGAAACCCAAACAATTGCAATTAAGGATTTGTCAGCAGAATCGGAGGATCAAACTAAACCAAATCTCCGCGTCGACAAGCTAATCTTACTTGCAGGATTGGCGGATTCATCGACTGATGCACAAAGAAAGCGCAAGCAAAAGGCTGTAAAGATAGATGATCGAGTGATCGAAGAACACGCATTTGCCCCTGATTCCAGAGAGTTTGTGCTGAAAGTTGGTCGCAAGATCAAACGAATCAGTTTAGTTTGATTGGAATCTCTTCCTCATGATCGCAGCCGCGCTGCTTCACCCAGAGGTGTCGCATAAGGTAGTCGATCGCTTTAGAAGCAGCGGCGTTGAGATAAAAATCCTCGACAGCCTGGAAACTGCTGGACACTTCTCTGCCGCGCTCATCTTTGGCGGCGATGGAACAGTCCACCGTCATCTTTCTTGCTTACATCATCAGAAAATCCCTGCTCTGGTTGTCCCTACAGGTAGCGGCAATGACTTTGCCAAGGCCTTGGGAATCCGCAGCGTAGAAATAGCGTTGCGCGCATGGAAACAGTTTTGCTCAGATGGAAGGGAAGTAAAAGAGATTGATCTGGGTGTGATCCATAGCGGCAGCCAGCAAACGCTCTTCTGCTGCGTGGCGGGAATTGGAATGGACGCAGAGGCCAATGCGCGTGCCAATCGAATGCCGCAATGGCTTAAAAGACAAGGCGGATATGTACTGGCAGCATTACGATCTTTAGTCGCATTCAAGCCAGTTGAGATGACCATAAGCACAGACGGAACGGAAATCCGGCGGTCGACGTTCTTTATTGCTGTGGGAAATGCTCTTAGCTATGGCGGTGGCATGAAAGTTACTCCGCAAGCTACGCTTGATGACGGGTTGCTGGATGTCTGTGTGGTCTGCAAGATGAACAAATTCAAACTGTTATGCTGGGTTCCGGCGATCTTTTTCGGCGAACACCTTCGGCTTAAGGAAGTGGAATACTTTAAGACACCACGGCTACGGATTGATGCGGAACGTAGGTTATATCTCTATGCGGACGGTGATTTTGCGGGGCAAACTCCTGTAAACATTGGGCTTATCCCTCGTGGACTACAGGTTATCGTTCTGCCCGACTCTCTCAAGGCTGAAATATGAGGTTTTCAAATCCGAGATCGAAGTGTAAGGATCAGGACCGATAAAAAGTTTGTATCTCACTGTAAGCAAAACAGTTCTTGACGTGGAAGCCTATTTGAGGTGGAATAAAAGCCATGACCAAAGCCGATTTGATTGAAGAGGTTTCCCGTCTGGCAGAGCTGACACGGAAAGACAGCGAAATTATCGTGGAAACGATTTTTGACAGCGTGGTCCGCTCCCTGCGCTCAGGAGACAAAATTGAGATCAGGGGCTTTGGCAGTTTCCGCACCCGGCAGCGTAAACCTCGCGTGGGCCGCAACCCCAAGACGGGTGCACGAGTGGAAGTGCCTGCAAAGAAAATCCCTTATTTCAAACCCAGCAAAGAACTTAAGGACGTGATCAATCACGGGAAGGCGAGCGAAACGCCAGCCCCGGCTGCCGAAAATCCAACTTCTTAACGGACAATGCCGCCAAGACCTGCTCACTTTGATAAGCTAATTCCGTAACTTCCTGAACCAGAGCCCAATTCCTCCGCTCACGAGTCCTAATAAACCTAATAGAGGCAACAACGTTGCTGTCGCGGGCAGGCGACGGCTGCCTTGGGCATCGTTCGATTGCTGGTTTTGGTTGATCTGCGGCGTGGTGGAATTTTCCGCGTTTGTGGAAGCGTTGGCAGATTGTCCCCCAGATGCAGGCGGCGTTCCCGTTTGTCCGCTGGCAGTTTGGCCTTGCTGATTCGTTAAAGCAGGCGTTTGTGAGTTCTGCGCTAGCTGAGCGCTCTGCGTAGCAGTTTGAGGCGACGTGGCTTGGCTGTTTTGTTCCAGAGGAGGCATGTTCTTAGCCATGGTCACGCCGCTTTTATTGTTCAACATGGCCTGCACATCTTCATTACTCAGAACTTTCGCATTGCGGGTGCCTTTTTCGGCTTTGTATCGGCTTGAAACTTCAGCCAGGCTGGCTGTGCCAGAAGCTGATTCTTCAGACCCTCCTACAACAGTAGAAGTCCCAAGATCGTTCACCGTCGGCTGAGAAGTTCCAAGCTCATTCCCAGGTACCTGATTTGCCGTTTCGGGCAAAGAAGCGCTCGGCGTAGTCACAATCGTCTCAGGGGTGGAAGGAGTGTTCGTGGTCTCGATTCCGTTCGTCGCGTTGCTAATCCCCGCGCGGCCAGCATCGCTGATGCCGGCAGTAGGAACAGGATTAGGAAAGCCTGCGGAAGGGGTCACCAGTATGGGCCCGCCAAAGGACCGATTGATGGGTGGAGTTGTTGTAGATGGATTGGCTGTTTGGCCTTGTCCAAAGATGGCTGTAACCATTGCTAAACCAGCGATCAGCAGAATTCCGCGCGGCATACATCACCCCTGACGTGTTCCTGATAATTGGATTAGCCAAAGGTAAACAGAGGATGCCAGAGCGGTAGGTTTGGTTCAAGGATTCAGCTACCCACAAAGCGGGCATATAGGCTACGCGCCACTGACGTGTCATTGGTTCCCTTGATGATGGCCCTGCCGTCCGGGAAAAGAGTCATTTCCAAGGGATCACGCCAAAACTTAAGAACGAAAGCGTTGTGTTTCACAGTCCCGTGGACACCAAGGCGTGCTGACATTTCAGCAAAGTCCACTGGACGGTTGCGTTCATGTATCTGAACAGAGTTCCTGCCACATAAGGTGATTTGCGGCCTGCGTTCTCCGGCCAGATGGATGAACTCACGCTTCTCACAAGTTGGGCAGCCGGAACGTGGCCGCCCAGCCGCGATCTCCGCCTGCTGATTGCTCCATACGTCGAAGGAGAGCAAAGTCCTCCGGAGTTTGTCTTTTGCCCCGACGAGAAATTTGATGGCCTCAGTCGCCTGGATTGATCCAATCAGGTTGACTGCGCTATTGAGAATTCCCGCCGTATCGCAGGTTTCAATCGTGCCTTCCGGCGGTGCAGGGAACATGCAGGCCAGGCACGCCGTTTCTAGTGGGATTACATTCATCGTTACGGCGTAGGAGCCCACGGCGGCAGCGTAAACCCAAGTCTTGCCATGCTTTACCGCAAAATCGTTGATGAGGTAGCGGGTTTCAAAGTTATCAGTTGCATCCAGAATTAAATCGGCGTCGGCCAAGAGCGACTCAATGTTTTCCGGCGTCAGATCGGCCACAACAGGCGTAGTTTGAACTTCAGAATTGAACGCCCCGATTTTGCGCGTAGCCGCTACCGCCTTAGGCAGAGATTCAGCAGCATCAGCTTCATCAAAAAGAGATTGGCGCTGGAGATTGCTGGGTTCAACGTAGTCGCGATCAATAATCGTCAAATGCCCAACGCCAGCGCGGGCCAGCAGGCCAGAGACGCATGCGCCTGTTGCGCCGCAGCCTACAATCGCTACCCGGCCTTTAGCTAAACGCCGCTGCCCATCCAGTCCGATGCCCGAAAAAAGCACCTGGCGCGAGTATCGATCTTCAAACTTCATGTCACATTTATTATAGAGGTTTGAAAGCCCGGTGTTTATGCGTTTGATTGCGCGGCAGATTACAATGCTCTAAAAAGCTTGCGCGTGCAACTAAGGTCCAATCTGCCGCCATCGAACTACACAAAGCGATTTCCAATCAAGGGGCTTTTGTTGCCGCGCTGCCAGTCAGTGTGCCTGATGGTTGTGCTCTGCCTGAGCTTGTCTTACGGGCAGGGTCAGGAAGGTTCTGCATCTCAAAATAGTCCTGAAGCCTCTCCATCGCCCCAAAGCGCACCAACTCCTATTTCTAATGCGCAAGCTCCGGCAGCACCTGAGCCAACTTCCTCTCCTGCCAGTCCGTCTGGGAGACTGCAACTTTCAAGCGGTCTCAACAGCTTGCAGGGACTCAAAGTCGTGAAGATTCAGGTAAACGGTCCCGGAATAGACGATGCGGAAAGTTTACTGGCGACACTGCCCCAGAAAATGAACGAGCCGCTTGATCGGTATAAAGTCAAGCAGTCAGTGCAGACGCTTTATAACACAGGCCGTTTCGCGGAAATTCAGGTCGAGGGACAGCGCACCCCTGCCGGAGAAGTAGTGCTTGCGTTCGATGCGCGAGAAAACTACTTCTTTGGCTCGATACTGGCCGAAGGATCACCCGCCCATCCAAGTGACAACCAACTGATAAATGCCAGCAAGCTCAACCTGGGCGAGCAATACACAGATGAAAAGATCGCTGCCGGAATTGAGGGAATGCAGCGAACTCTGCAGGAAGATGGCTATTACCAGGCCACAATCAAACCGTACTATGAGTGGGATTCACGTAATCAGCAGGTCAAGGTGCAGTTTATGGTTGATCGAGGCAAGCCTGCACGGATTGGAGTGATCAACGTTGGAGGCTCACCCGGATATAGCGCGGAAGAAGTGCGAAAAATAGCCAAGTTGCGCTCCGGGGACAAAGTTACGGCAGCGCATCGGACCCGAGCGTTGCAACGACTGCGAAAACGCTTCCAGAAACAGGACCGTCTTGAAGCCCAGGTCACGATGACGCAGCGAATCTACCATCAGGAGACCAATCTGCTGGATTACACCTTTGAGATTAACCGTGGTCCGGTAGTAGACGTTAAAGTGGAAGGCGCTAAATTACGGCGCGGGCTGGTCAAGAAGTTTGTGCCAGTATTTGAAGAGAGCGCGGTCGATGATGATCTGCTGAATGAAGGGGCGCGCAACATACGCGACTATCTTCAATCCAAGGGCTTTTTTGACGTTGATGTCACGTATGAGCAGAAGCAGGATTCGGCTACGGAAAAGCGCACCATCATTTTTCATATCGAACGGAACCAGCGGCACAAATTGGTGGAATTGGTGCTGCAGGGGAACCACTATTTTCAGCGTGAAGACCTGCGCGAACAGATGCTGATGCAACCGGCTGGAGGCCTGCTGCTTTACGGCTTGTTTAGCCAATCCATTCTGTCGCGTGACGTGCAATCAATTGAGAACCTTTACCGCAGCAACGGCTTCCTACAAGCCAAAGTTACGCCGGAAGTGGTGGACAATTACGGCAAGGAGGGCCACATTAGCGTGACCCTGGTCATTGCGGAAGGCCCTCAGACGCTCGTGGGAAAACTGAAGATTGAGGGCAATGAGGCGCTTCCGGAAGGGCAGATTCGGGGCCTGATAACGGCTTCAGAAGGCCAGCCCTATTCTGACTCAATGGTGATTGCAGATCAGTCGGTAGTTTTGGAGCAATACTACAATCTGGGTTTTCCCAAGGTGAAGTTCGATTACACAACGCAGCCTGAAGCGGACGATCCCAATAAGATTGACGTGAGCTACAAGATTGTTGAAGGTCCCCAGGTTTTTGTGGATAAAGTCCTGATTTCCGGAATGAATTACACGCGGCCTTTTATCGTGGAGCGTGAAATCAAGATTGGTACAGGCGATCGCCTGAGCCAGAGCCAGATGCTCGATTCCCAGCGTCGCCTGTACGACATGGGGATATTCAATGAAGTGGGCGTAGCGGTGCAAAATCCTGAAGGCGACACTATTAGTAAGAAGGTGAATTTCCAACTTACTGAAGCGCGGCGCTACACCTTTAATTATGGCCTTGGACTTGAAGTACAAACGGGGCAGCCCGGTAGCAGCAATCCCCAGGGAGAAACGGGCGTGAGCGGCCGCGTGTCATTCGACGTCACGCGCCTGAACTTTCGCGGACGCGACCACACCATCACGCTCAAGACCCGTTACGGCAATCTGGAAAAACTGGCGCTGATTGGTTACGGTGCACCACGGCTTTTCGATTCTCAAAAACTTACGCTTGATTTCACAACGTTTTACCAACAGACCAACGACGTAAGCACGTTCACCTCAACACGGCTGGAAGGGTCGGCGTCAATTAGGGAAGAGCTGAACCGCGCCACCACGCTTCTATATCGATTCATTTACCGTCGCGTCAGCACCAGCAATCTTGTGATAGATCCCCATCTGGTGCCATTGTTTTCTCAAGCTGTGCGCGTGGGCATGCCCGATTTTAGCTACGTTCGCGACACTCGTGACAACCCCATTGAGTCGCTCAAGGGAACATTCAACACGGTTGATCTCGGCGTGGCCTCGGCGATATTCGGCTCGCAAACGAACTTCACGCGCGTAGTTGTGCAAAACTCCAGCTACTACCAGTTTCATAAACGACGCTGGGTGTTTGCCCGCTCCACGCGCATAGGGGTGGAAGAGCCGTTCGCCTCGACTGCCTTTGCTCCGCTGCCTGAGCGCTTTTTTGCCGGCGGCAGCACATCACACCGGGGCTTCGGCATCAATCAGGCAGGTCCACGCGATCTTACCAGCGGCTTCCCTTTGGGGGGTGAGGCTCTGTTCCTGAATAACCTTGAACTGCGCACTCCGCCGCTGCCGCTGCCATTTGTTGGCAACAATCTGAGCGGAGTAGTGTTTCATGATATGGGGAACGTTTTTTCCACGGCCGGAGATATGGCCAACAGCATTCTTAAGTTTTCTCAGCCTAACCGGAGTCTCTGTTTGAATCCGACCGCGGGAAGCTGCAACTTCAATTATGTGTCGCACGCGGTGGGGGCTGGCGCTCGTTATCGTACTCCCATTGGCCCGGTGAGTTTTGATGTGGGCTATAACCTTAACCCGCCGGCATTTCCCATCTCCGCCCCCCCTTCCCCTGCGGTCCCTTCTTCACAGGTGCTGAAGCATTTCAATTTCTTTTTTAATATTGGGCAGACTTTCTGATGAGAGCACGCCTCAATTTCGTTGTAATCCTGCTGCTTGCCGGAATTGTGCAGGCGCAGGTGGTCGACCGCATGGTAGCCGTGGTGAATAAGCGCGTGATTCTGGAAAGCGATCTTGATCAGGCCACGCGGGTGGAATTTCTGTTACAAACCAAGCCCATGGAGCGCCTGACTTATGCTGATCGAAAACTTGTCTTGGAGCGGCTGATTGACCGGTTCTTGCTCGACCAGCAAATCGTGAATCCGGCCATGCTCGATCCCGCTCCTGAGGAACTAAAGGCAAAGATTGAAGAGATCCGGCAAGGCATTCCTGGCGGCTCAGAGGATGAAAGCTGGAAGACCATTCTTGCCGGCTATGGTCTGACACAACAGGATGTGGAAGAACAGTTGTCTTCGCAGGTCCGCATTCTTCGGTTTATTGACCTGCGTTTTCGCGGACTGGTGCGTGTTGATAAAGAAGCGATTGCCATCTACTATCAAGACCGCTTTTTGCCTGAGGTACGCAAACGCAATGCTTCTGAGCCGAAACTCGCGGAAGTTTCTGACAAAATTGAACAGATACTGGCGGAGCAGCGCATTGATGAGCTTTTGAACAACTGGCTGAAGACCCTGCGCGCTCAGGCCCATATTGAGCGTATGCTGCCGGCGGCGGCCACGAGCGCCGGGAACTCGCCATGAGCAGCAAAACCGATCTAGACATCGCGCCACCAGCTACCCCGGCGAAAAAACGCAAACTTGCGCGATTCGTCATTCTTGTAGGCCTGGCCCTGGCCATCCTCACGGTTGGAATTTTGATTTACCTGAACAGCGGTTCTTTCCGTGAAACCGTTCGGCAAAGAGTTATCGCAGAGCTGCGGCAAATGACAGGCGGTAAGGTGGAAGTTGAATCTTTTGGCTGGAACCTTTCCAAGCTGCATTTTGAAGCCCGCAATGTAACGATCCATGGACGCGAAACGGCTGGCGAAGTTCCTTACGCGCACGCTGATCGCATTGGCGTTGATGTAAAGATTGTTTCATTCTTTACGCGAAAGATTTCTCTGGAAAATGTGGCCATTGATCGCTGTGTGCTTCATTTGATGATCTATCCGGACGGCACCACCAACCAGCCGCTGGCCCAGCCTGGCCCTTCGAATGGAGAAGTCACACAGAACTTATTCGACCTAGCGGTAAAACAGATAGCGGTACGGCAAGGCACACTGATGCTTGATCAAGAGAGAATCCCGTTCGATCTTGACGGCAAGAATATCTCCGCCGGAATGAACTATGTTCCCAGCCAGAAAGCCTATGACGGCCATCTGGATTTCACGCCGATGACCATTGCGTACAAAAATGCGCCGCCGATGCAAGCAGAAATGCACGTAGGGTTCCTTCTGCGTTCGGGGGAGGCAGACATCAAATCCCTTAGGCTGGCCTCGGGTGGTTCAAAGGTCGAGGCCAGCGGAACTCTTCGCAATTACAACAACCCGGAACTCGCGTTGCAATATCAAGCTTCGTTGGACCTTGCCCAGGTCGGAAATAGGGCGAAGTGGAAGCAGTTTCGCGCCGGACGAGCTGAATTGAACGGCAAGGGCACTTATCAGAATAATCGCTATTCTTCGCAAGGAAACCTGAGCGTTCGCGGCATCGAATGGCGTGATGCCACCGCTCGCATTTCCTCCCTGGACGCCACCTCGCCTTACTCAGTGACGCAGGACAAAATTGTCCTCTCCCGCATGATTGCTCATGCATTCGGAGGTACTGTGCAAGGCGATGTGCAGATCTCGAATTGGAGTTCTACTCTCATAGGAAAAAAAAAGACATTGCCGCAACAGGGAGTTACGCGGCTTCATCTATCCGGCGTTCAGGCCAGCAAGGTTGCGGCAGCTATCTCCAGCCGGAAAATGCCATTGGACAAAATTGAATTGGCCGGAAACATTTCCGGTGACGTCAATTCTGCGTGGACTGGTTCTTTTGATCGCGCAGTTTCCTCATTGAAGTTGGATGTAGCTCCGCCCACAACGCTGTCACCGAAGGAAGTGCCCATTACCGCTCTACTGCAAGGGACTTATCATGGTGGTGTCCGCACTCTTGACGTTGCAGGGCTTAGTTTGGCAACGCGGTCAATCCGCCTAAATGCCACTGGAACCTTGGGATCGGACCGGGCCCAGGCCCATGTTGCTCTGAATGCGACCGATCTGCGCGAGCTACAGCCGGCGCTTGATGCCCTTGATCCAGGAACGCGTATTCCGATCACGCTGGAAGGCCGCTCGTCATTCAATGGAGTGATTTTTGGGAAGCTGGATGCACTCTCAACGCGCGGTCATCTTGACCTGGAAAAGTTCGACACTCAATTCAATCTGGCCAGCCAGCAAAAAGGCCAACGAAACACACCACCACGAATCCACTGGGACGCGCTTTCAGCCGATCTCACGTACTCGCCTTCCATGCTGTCTTTGCAGCGTGGAACGTTGCGGCGCGGCGCGGCGCAACTGGGATTTTCTGCAAGCACCACCCTACGCCAGGGCGCCTTCGACGAAAACACGAGCCACCTTAACGTGACGCTTCATATCCAGAATGAAAATGTGGCAGATATGCAGGCCCTTGTTGGGACAGATTATGAAGTCAATGGCATAGCGAATGCTGACGTGCAAGCTTCTGGCACAATGCAAAACTTGCAGGGAGGCGGAAAGCTACAAATCGCCAAACTGACAATTTACGGCGAGCCCTTCAAGGCATTCTCCAGCGACTTGCGTCTGAACGGAAGCGAGGCGCGGCTGGAAAATATGCAACTCGCGCACAATGGCGCGCGTTTTAGCGGACTGGTGGCATACGATCTTGGCAATAAGAATTATCGTTTTGACGTCACCGGCGCCAACATTGACTTCGCGAATTTTCAGCGCATCGATCTGCCTCGACTCTCTGTCGAGGGGCAGGCAGGTTTTCATCTCACTGGTTCAGGCACCGAGGAGTTGCCAGTCATCAATGGTGAAATTGATCTCCGCAATATTGTGCTGAACCGCGAGAAAGTGGGCAGCATGATCATCGTAGCGGAAACGCATGGAGAAAATGTGCAGCTCCGCGGACGTTCCAATTTTGACAATGCGGAGTTGAACGTTGATGGTTCGGTGCGTCTGCGTGATCTGTGGCCGGGGCAGGTCACATTGAAGTTTTCTCACCTCGACTTTGATTCATTAATTCGCGCTTATTTTCAGGGGCAAATCACAGGCCATTCTTCTATTGCAGGAGAGATTGATATCCATGGCCCCATGAAGCAGCCGCGCAATCTTGTGGTCACCGGCAATGTTACGCAGCTTTCCGCCGATATTGAGAATGTGAAGCTGCAAAATGATGGTCCGATCCATTTTGGGTTGGAAAATGAATCGCTAAAACTAGAAGAGTTTCACCTGACAGGAACCGAAACCGATCTTGACGGCAACGGGAGTGTGCAACTCACAGGGCAACACATGCTTGATCTGCGTTCGCGCGGACGGTTCAACCTGAAACTATTGCAGGGGTTCAATCCAAACCTGGTTGCGAATGGCCCTGCGACATTTACGGTGAATATCCTTGGCCCTTCAGCGCATCCGAAATTCAGCGGAAAGCTTGAATTGACCGATGCGTCCGCTTCGCTGCTCGATTTACCAAACGGGCTAAGCCACATTACGGGATCACTGATGTTTGCCCAGGACCGTATGCAGATCGAAAAGCTTACGGCGCACACGGGCGGAGGCGAACTTGATGTCGGCGGCTTTATTGCTTACCGCAGTGGAATCTATTTTGACCTAACGGCGAAAGGCAGCGATGTTCGACTGCGCTATCCGCCGGGCGTGAGTTCATCTGCGGATGCGACGCTGCGCTACACTGGCTCGGCAAAAAGCTCGTTGCTTTCCGGCGATATTCTGGTCACGCGATTTGGCATGAATCCGCATTTTGATTTTGCCAACTATCTGGCGCAGAGCAAAAAAGCTCCTATCATCTCCACGCTGAATCCGTTCCTGGATAACATGCGCCTGGATATGCACATCACTTCCACGCCGGAGTTGCAAGTGGAAACGTCACTGGCCAAGCTTTCCGGCGATCTTGATCTGCATGTACGCGGCACGGCGGCGCGCCCTGCCATTGTCGGAAGGGTGAACATTGCTGAAGGCGATATTTTCTTCAACGGCACGAAGTATCGGCTGGAGCGGGGTGATATCACTTTCAGCAACCCTCTCAGCATTGAGCCTGTGGTGAATCTTGATATGTCTGCCCGCGTGCAGGGCTATGACGTAACCATTGGACTGCATGGACAGGCGATTGGTGGCAAGGGGATCAGCATGACCTACCGCTCCGATCCGCCGCTGGCTAATTCTGACATCATCGCCTTGCTCGCTTTTGGACGCACGCGCGGACAAGGCGTTTATAACGCGAGCCAGCCCGGTGTGAACACAAATGATACAGCGTCTGCTTCCAATGCGATCCTGGGCGAAGCGCTCAACGCCACGTTCAGTGATCGCGTGCAGCGGCTCTTTGGGGCGAGCAGAGTAAAGATCGATCCCCAGTTTATCGGCTCAGAAAACAACCCCAGCGCGCGCGTCACGATTGAACAGCAGATCAGCAATGACATTACATTTACCTACGTTACCAGCCTGACGCAGTCGGCTGAAACGGTGATTCAGTTGGAATACAATATCGATAAGAACGTATCGATTGTTGCTGTGCGGGATCAGAATGGGGTACTGGGTTTTGACATCCACATACGGCGGCGAAAAAAGTGACACATGAACGGAAATGGTTCACAGCCGTTTGCGACGGAGCGGTTTTCCATGGTGGAAAGCCAACTGCGGGAACGCGGTATCAGCGATGAGCGGTTGCTCGCAGCCATGAGCAAAGTACCGCGGCATGAATTTGTGAGTCAGCAGAATTGGAATGAAGCCTATGCAGACCATCCCATTCCAATTGCCGAAAAACAGACAACATCGCAACCTTACATGATTGCGGCCATGATCCAGGCAGCGGAAATCAAGCCTGAAGATCGCGTCCTGGAAATTGGCGCGGGTTCGGGGTATCAGACTGCGCTTCTTGCCGAACTGGCAAGCCAGGTCTTTGCCGTGGAGCGCTATCCATCTCTGGCGGAGACGGCACAGCACACTCTGGAACGGCTGGGCTATCGCAATGCAAAGATCGTTACCGGCGATGGGTCGCTGGGCCTGCCGGAATCTGCGCCCTTTGACGCCATCATCGTGTCGGCCGCAGCTCCGCGTCTCCCACCAGCATTGGTTGAGCAACTGGCCGTGGCTGGCCGTCTTATTGTTCCGGTTGGAGAATCCGAACAGCAGGTCGTGCAGTTGCTTCAGAAGAATGCAGACGGAAGTACGAGCATACGTACGCTTGAGGGCTGCCGATTTGTTCCGTTAATAGGCGAGCAGGGATTTTAAGACAGCATAAAAGCTGATGGATTCAGTGGTGATTGTTCTTGGCTCTATGTGCTGTTTTGGCAACATAGAAGTGAAAGATCTCCCTTCCGTATACAACCGGAAAGCTGATCTTCCCTAGGCCTGCCTGGGGGTGGTTTCCCGTTTTCTCCCAGTTATAACGGGAAAGAGCTTTCTTGGTCCCCTCCGTCCAGAATGCGTTCGGGGGACTTGAAATGGCTGCAATCCATTTTTGAGCCAGGGCTGAAGAACGATATACGTCTTTGATCCTCGTGCGGTCAAAGAACCTCATGAATCGAGTCTCGTAAACCTTCTAATGCATTACGATTTCATTAACCAGATATGCGTGATTGATCCTCAAAACCCGCCCAAATGGTACCCACCGCCAGTTCCAGTCCACACGAAAAATGGTATTAGTGAGTCGGCGTATGGCCCGTTTGATCCCTTCAGCTAAAATATCTGGTGGCCCTTCTCACCAACATCAAGACCACGCTAGAGATGATCAAGTGGGAGCATTCTATTTTTGCGTTACCATTTGCGCTCTGCGCTGCCATGCTTGCTGCTGGCGGCATGCCGACTGCCGCTAAGCTAGGCTGGATTGTTCTCTGCATGATTTCAGCGCGTTCCGCCGCCATGGCTTTTAACCGCATTGCGGATGCAAGAATTGACGCGGCCAATCCTCGCACG
Source organism: Terriglobia bacterium (assembly GCA_963831465.1). Lineage (GTDB taxonomy): Bacteria > Acidobacteriota > Terriglobia > Terriglobales > Acidobacteriaceae > Angelobacter. The sequence goes on from CAWHQH010000043.1 coordinate 342,085, forward strand.
GCCATGCGTGCCATTCCTGCCGGTACGCTTTCACAAAAATTTGCGACGGTTTTTGTCGTGGCGGCTTGTCTGCTTTTTATCGTTGGCGCTGCTGAACTCAATCGCATAACGTTGCTGCTTTCTCCGGTGGCGCTGGCGGTGGTGCTGTTTTATTCCTATACCAAGCGATTCACTCGCTGGTCGCACCTGGTGTTAGGGTTCGCGCTGGGTATAGCTCCGGCAGCAGCATGGATCGCGGTGCGCGGTTCGCTTGATCCTCGTATTCTGCTGCTTACGGCGGCAGTCACTTGCTGGGTAGGCGGCTTTGATGTTTTATACGCCTGCCAGGATATTGAGTTTGATCGCGCCAATGCGCTCAACTCCATCCCACAGGCAATGGGCGTTCCCAAAGCTCTCATTGTTGCGCGGACTCTGCATGTTGTCATGATCGGGTTGCTGGTGGCACTGGTCGTGGCGTTTGGACTTGGTAAACTAGCAGTCATTGGCATAGTGGTGGTGGCAGCACTTCTTGCCTATGAGCACTCACTGGTCGAGTCGGACGATCTCAGCAAACTAAATGCAGCCTTTTTCACCATGAACGGCGTAATTGCCGTGGTGTTCTTTGTGTTTGTGGCGGCTGACTTGCTGATAAGAAACTCTCATTCGTAAAAAACCTTACCGCTGATGACACTGATAACACTGATTTTCACTGATCTGATTTGATCCAGTTCGATCCGTTTCAATCAGTGTTATCTATGGCAGGTTTGTTTACACTAATCTCTCATGCGTGATCCTGTCGAATTGGAAATCTTCAAAAGCCTTTTTCACTCCATTGCGGAAGAGATGGGCGCGGCCCTGCGCCGCACAGCTTTTTCTCCCAACATCAAAGAACGTCGCGATTATTCCTGCGCTGTTTTTGATGGCGCGGGCGAGGTCGTCGCCATGGGCGATCACATGCCGGTGCATCTGGGATCGATGCCAATGTCAGTACGCGCAGCTGTGGAGACGCTCACGCTCAATGCCGGTGATGTAGCAATCTTGAACGATCCTTTTTGCGGCGGTACGCACCTTCCGGATATTACGCTGGTCGCTCCGGTTTTCATCGCTGACAAGAACAAGCGTGGGGCGAAGCCGGCATTCTATGTGGCCTCGCGCGCGCACCACGCCGATGTTGGCGGCACCTATGCAGGATCCATGGGGATCTGCCGCGAGATATATCAGGAAGGAATTCGCATCCCCCCATCAAGTTGATTGCCGGAGGCAAGTTGCAGGATGACGTTTTTCGGCTGCTGCTGAACAATGTGCGCACTCCGGAAGAGCGCGAAGGAGATCTGAACGCGCAGATTGCAGCCTGCCATACCGGGGCGGAGCGGCTGCTGGAGATTACAGAGCGTTATGGCCTGAAGCGCGTTGAGGACGTAATGGATGATTTGCAGGAATATTCAGAAAAGCTTATGCGGTCTTTTCTTAGCAAGGTACCGCACGGTCGTTACGAAGCCGAGGATTTTCTGGACGACGACGGCGCAGGATCAGGGCCGGTGCGAATCGCCGTGACATTGACATTTCAGCGTGCGACCGCTGGCAAGCCGCTGGTGACAGTTGATTTTACCGGGAGTTCACCGCAAGTCGCGGGCAGCATCAATGCCGTGGACGCGATTGCTTTCTCCGCATGCTTCTATGTTTTCCGTTGTCTGTTGCAGGAAGATGTTCCAGCGGCGGCAGGGCTGATGCGTCCGGTGCTGATGATTGCCCCCAAGGGAACAGTGGTGAACGCGCGACCTCCAGCAGCTGTCGCGGGTGGAAATGTGGAGACTTCACAGCGTATCGTCGATGCTCTGTTGCGCGCGCTCGCTAAAGCCATGCCGGACCGCGTGCCTGCCGGTTCTTCCGGCACCATGAATAATTTGACGATCGGCGGAATCGATGAACGTACGGGCGAGCCGTTTGCCTATTACGAGACAATTGCCGGAGGCATGGGCGCGCGTCCTGATAGGGACGGCGTGAGCGGCGTGCATACACATATGACGAACTCGCTCAACACTCCGGCAGAGGCGCTGGAGTATGCATATCCGCTCAGAGTGACGGAATATTCTTTGCGCAAGGGCAGCGGAGGCAAAGGCAAGTTTCGGGGCGGGGATGGCATTGTGCGCGAAGTTGAGTTGCTGGCGGACTCAGAAGTCACGCTGCTGGCTGATCGCCGCAGCCGCGGACCGTATGGTTTGCAGGGCGGCGTGGACGGCTCAGCGGGACGAACCGAAGTCGTTCACGCAGACAGCAAACGTGAAATGCTTCTGGGCAAAACCAGTGTTCGGCTGAAGAAGGGCGACAAAGTCAAGATCGAGTCGCCTGGAGGTGGAGGCTGGGGAGCTTAGGATCGCCGACAATCGCGCGTAATCGCCGTGATCGGAACCAAGGTTTTCACCACCGCTAGAAGCCAACGCACTAATTTTTCTAGCCTCTACTGCTGCGGCGTTGGCGTAGGCGTTGCCTGATTTTTCTTCTTCCTGTTCAGCACCTGACCCAGCACATCGCCCAAATTGGGAGCAGCAGGAGTGGGCGTGGCTTGTGATTGTTGCCCCTGATTGTTGCCGACTGCACTGCTTGCAGGCTGCTGTTGATTTTGTTGCTGCTGCTTGCCGCCAATTGCATCCAGAATCCCGCCAATACCGCCTTTCTGCTGCTGTCCTGTGGGCTGCTGGCCGTTTGCACCTCCCTGGTTCTTGTTGCCAAGAATCGCGCCCAGAATTCCGGTCGTCAGTTGTCCCGGGTTCTTGCTGGTCGGTAGCAGGTTGTCCAATTTCATCTTAGCGATCTGTTGCACATCTGGCGCAACCTGTGGATGCTGGAAGGTGCCGGTAACGATGACCGGTAATACCAGTTCGCCCTGGTTATTCGCAAGTGCGGTATTCATAAAGCCGCCAACCTGGGTGCCGCCCACCTGTGAACTAATTGCTTTGTTCAGCACAGCGGTCAAATGCAAGTTAAGGGACTGATCGGCCAGGTTAATCAAGCCTGCAGCGGCCAAGGTGCCGCCATCAATCACGGCCTTTAGATTGTTTGTCTGAGCAAGACCATTTTTTACGTCGAAATTTCCGGTGAGCTGGACGAGGTCGGTAAAGCCTTTGGGCGCACCGAAGCTATTGCCCATAAATTTTCCTACTGAAGACAATTCATGCAGCAGGTCAAGGTTCATCAATTTGCCATTAGTAAGATTTATGGCCATGGTGCCATTCAGGCTGCGCGCAATGTTGCTGGATGAAGAAGAACTGAAGCTGGCATTGACGTTTGAGGCCAGCATGCCATAGATGGTCTGCTTCACATCAGAGACGGACGAAATCAGCTTGTTGGCGTCCACTTTATCAGTCTTTAAATTGACGGTGTACACGGGCTGCGCGGGACGCATGTCAATGGTGATATTGCCGGTTTCTTTCCCGTTGTAAAGATCAGCCGTGACAGGATTCATCTTGATTAAGCCGTGATCTAGCGTCACGTTGGTGTGGGCATTATTCAAAATCAGATCGTCATACTGAATCACACCGATGGCGACTGTGCCTCCGCCGGTCATTTTGGTAAGCATGCTGGGCTCGGCTTTGGTTTCTGCGTCTGCTTGTGGAATGACGCTCCAGAAGTTTCCCGCACGCTTGGTAGGTTGCGCCGGAGCAGCAGCAAAGGTTTGCTGCAACTCAGCTACATTTACTTTGTCCGCGTTCAAGGCAAACTGGACTTGAGGCGCTTCAAAGCTCTTGAGCGTAACCGTACCGCCCGCATTGGTCTGGCCAAGAGTTATGGCGATATTTTGCAGCGAGGCTGAGTTCTGGCTGAAGCGGATATCGGAATTTTTGATCTGCAGCGGCTTGGTTAGCGAAGGCATTTTCAGTGTGGCATTGCTGATCTTGCCCGTCCCGTTAAAATTCAGCGCAGACATATTCTTGGTGGGCCCTTGCGCCTTTACGTCGAGTGTAAGCATTCCATCGCCGGAAATGCCATCCACAGCCGATACGCCCGCTGCTTTGGCGATATTGATCAGCTCGCCGATGCGGGCATTTGGGGCGCGCAAAGTCGCGTTGATGGTACTGTTAGGCGCTGTGTATTGCGCCAGCGCAAAGCTGACGTTCACGGTGGTTGAGCCGGTGGTCGCGGCAAATTCATTGGAGCGGACAGTCTCCGGTGTGAGAGCCAGCGTGATGTCATTTACCTTGACCGGTTGTGGAATTTCTTTTCCGCTGATATCAAGATTGCGCGCGTTTACCTGGCCGTTCAAAGCCGGCTTGTCCATGGCGCCACGTGCCTGGATATCTGCATTGATCTGGCCTTTTACGTCCACGTCTTTCCCAAAGGCGACTCCGAAAGCCGATGCCAGCCGCGCCATCTCAGCAATGGAAGCATTCGATGCTGTGAGTTTGAGATCAATCTGCGAGGGATTCGGTTTGGTGTTGACCGTGCCCGCCAGGGAGATGGGCGTTGCTCCCAATTTGAGATCGCCCTTATGAATCTGAATCACGTCATTGGTTAAGTCATCGGCAACGTCATAATCGAGCGTAATGGGATAGCCGACATTCACGCTGTGAATACGCGCGTCGTCCATTTTTATGGTTCCGCTGGAAGCCAGCTTGCCGCCGGAATTTTTTACCTTGGCATCGCCGGTGAGCACGGCATCAATTCCGTTGAGTGATTGCGAGTTCAAGAATTTTTCCGCCGCGCCGGTGGACACGTGATCCAGGCGCAAGGTGCCGTCAAACGGAGTATTCAGCATGTCTGCTTCTTTAATGGGGCCGCCCTTGCCTTCCAGCCAGATGGCCTGCTTGCCTTCGCCGGGAAGGTGCGCCGTGAGCTTCATGCTGAATTGCTGGTCAGGAGCGAAATCGCTTACGTTGAGATCGATATGGTCATACACTGCGCGAGATTGGTGTTTCTGGAGATCAGTGATTGCAACCTGCCCGTCATTGATGAACAAACTTGCCAGCGTAAGCTGGCCTGCAGGCTGCTTTGCGGGTTGAGGTGGCTGTGGTGCACCGGTGCTCGTTGTGGGTGTTGGAGCCTGCGCCGGCTCCGGCTGCTTCTGCGCTGCTGCAGGCTTGGGTTCCTGCCCCAGCGTGGCGAAATTCCAGACACCCTGTGCATTGCGCACTAATTCGATGTGCGGATGTACCAGCTCCAGCGAATTGACTTCAAGTTGCTTGCGCAGCAGCGGCCAGAACTTCACACTTACAGCCAGCTTGTCTGCCGTTGCAAAAGGGCGATTGGTATCAAAGTGAGGGTCTTCCGCAATCGTGGTGTTCTCGACGTCGAACGCGGGGGGAAACAAACGCAGCCCCATATTGCCCAGCGTCACCTGTCGTCCCAACCGCTTCTGCAGTTGTGACTGAATTTGTGAGTGATACTGATTCACGTCAATCAGGTGCGGCACGATAAGAATAGCGGCTATCACTAAAACGATAATGACGGCGATTGCGATACCAAGTTTGCGCATGGCTGCCTCAATTAGCGCCGGTACTCAGACCAGAGCGCTTCATTCAATTTGATGCCAAGTGTGTCCCTACAGAGTTGGAAGCCCAGTGCAATGGTATGGGTTGCAGAGCTCTCAGGAAGAGGCAAAGAAGACGAGAACAAAAAAGAACGATCGAGTAAAAGGCCCAATGGCGTTGGCTCAATGGTTCTCGGTAGCAGTCCTTTTTTTAATGCGGTTCACACGGTCTACTCTGTCAGCCGCGCCAGGGATTCTACGCAAGCTGCTTTCCCTATTCTTATCCTGGATTACAAAATGGTTTGATAGGATAAGAGCTTCGAGAGAACTCCCTTGAAACGGCATTCTGACGTGACATATCCTCGGGATGCTTCGACTTTGCGCTTATCCCGCAAGCGGAACTCGCACCCGCTCAGCACGACAGATCAGAAAGAGAACAGATCAGAAAGAGATTGGTCAGCTGAGATACCGCTCGGCAAAGAAGCGCCGATTGCGCTAGCGTTCGTTTGACGATTGCGCCGATTCCTTGCTAAACTCAAGGTTTCATTGCCACTTACCCCACCAAGAAGGTTTCCAAGTGCCAGGTTATACCCGTCGTCAATTGAAGGAAGATAAGTTTGCTGCAACTGCCCAGGGCGCAGCGGCGTGGGCCACGGACCATCGCCAAACCGTGATTTGGACGGCGAGCCTTGTGCTGGTCGCTGTGTTGTTGACAGCGGGCGTAATTACCTGGCGAAACCGCCAGTCAGATGAAGCCAACACGCAACTCTCTGCGGCCATGCGCACGATGGACGCGCAAATTCTGGCCGCAGGGTCACCACCTCCTGCTGAAGATTCAGGACCCACATACCCCACGATTGCCGATCGCGCAAAGGCCGCGCAAAAGCAATTCCAGGCTATCGCCGATAGATATTCCACGGTCGCTCCGGGAAAGATTGCCCGGTATATGAGCGGAATTGCATTGATCCAAGCAGGCGACAAGGCCGGCGCGGAGAAAGAGCTGAAGACAGCAGCAGATTTCAGAGACAGGGATGTGGCAGTTTTGGCCAAGATGGCGCTGGCCTCCCTGTATCGAGGATCGAACCGCGCGCCGGAAGCAATAGCCATTTACAAAGATCTTTCAGAGCACCCCACTGTGACGGTATCGAAAGCCCAGGCGCAACTGCAATTGGCGGAGATGTATGAGAGCACTGATCCGCAACAGGCAACTCTGATTTACCAACAACTGCAGAAAGACGATCCGCGGAGCCCCGCAGCACAATTAGCCGGGCAGAAACTTGCCAAAACCAAGTAAACGCTCATCCATTCAAACTGAGCAGAGCACGATTTGAGAGCTGAGCAGAGCACACCTGCTTGCCCGCGCAACTTGAGTGGATTATGCGGCAACCTTCGCGGTGAATCCGCATCTCTATTTACAGGCGGCACTTCAATTCTGGCTGCCAAATCCACTAGGAGTTTAAGCATGAAATCCTTTTTGGCAGGGTTGGGGATTGGTATTGGTTTGGGGATTCTTTTTGCCCCGATGAGCGGCGAAGAAACACGCGAAAATCTTACACAACGGGCCACTGATCTGGCGGACTCAGCACGTGATCTTGCTAACCAGGGCCGCGACAAGGTCCGCACCACGGTTTCTGCAATTCGTGGCCAGGCTGACCGTTTTGCCGGCAACGCGCAGGAAGCTACCGGAACTGAAACCCGTAACCTTTAATTCCATTCCACATAAGAAGTGCGTGATCAGGCGGCGGAGCATGTCCGCCGTCACGCTACTTCCTTGACACTCTCTGCCCACGCCCTTATTCTTAAAGTATTGTCAACGATCGTAAGACATCGGTTGCCGATCGTCCCAGCGTTCCCCCGACAAACTAACGCCACTGATTTCCGGAGCGCCCCTTATGTTTATAAAGGTAAAGGATCTAGAGCTCCGAAATCTGGAATTCGATGAGTCGTTTGCGCCTGGCGCAATTGAGTTGCTGGAAGACCAGGTCCAAACAGCGCCTTTGAAATCGGCAGGGCGCGCAGAGCTGATTCGTGAAAACCGCGGTGACCGAAATATAGTTGAGGACATCAGGCTGGTGGGCAGCTTTTCCACAGAAGTTGAAGTCAAGTGTGCCCGCTGCCTTGATCCGGTGCATAATGCCCTGGCGGAAAAGTTTGACCTGCTATATCGCCCCCTGGGCGTGGACGCGGCCGGAGATGAAGTGGCGATTAGCGAAGCTGACACCGAGATTGGCTATTATCAGGGTGAGGGGCTGCTGCTGGAAGACGTGTTGAAAGAGCAGATCCTTCTGGCATTGCCGGTGAAACAGCTTTGCCGCGCCAACTGCAAAGGGCTGTGCCCACAATGCGGCAAGAACCTGAACGTGGAAAGCTGCGATTGTGTGACGGCAATGCCTGATGCCCGATGGTCGGCGCTGGAAGATATTCGCAAGAAATTGGAACGATAGAAAAGAAATATCGCGCTCAGGCTTGTGCCGGCGCCAGAAGAAAGGGAACTAATGCCAAATCCAAAACGGCGGCACTCAAAAGCACGCACCTCGAGTCGCCGCGCACATGATTTCCTTACCGCGCATTCCGCATCGGAATGTCCCAACTGCCACGAGAAAAAGATGCCGCATCGCGTATGCGCAAAGTGCGGATACTATAAAGGCCGGGAAGTAACGCAGGTAAAAGAAAACGCCTAAGTGCAAAAGCCAGTGGAAACTGTCATAGCCGTTGATGCAATGGGCTCAGACCGGCATCCCAAGCCCGAGATTGAAGGGGCTTTGCTGGCCGCGCGCAACTATGGCGTTCGAGTACTGCTGGTGGGTCCGGAAGACCTGTTACACAGGGAACTGGCCGCACATCCAACGGCGCGTAGCCTTCCCATTGACGTGGTGAATGCCACGCAAGTCATTGAAATGGAAGAGAAGGCCGTGCAAGCTGTCCGTACCAAGAAAGACTCAAGCATGCACGTTGGCTTGCGGCTGGTAAAAAGCAAGAAAGCCGTGGGATTTGCGACCGCAGGCAATACCGGCGCGGCCATGGCGGCTGCGAAGATGGTTTTGGGCGCGCTGCCGGGAGTTGACCGTCCTGCACTGGCCAGCGTGTTTCCCACTTCAGCCGGCAAGGACAAGCCTTCCATTCTGATTGACGTAGGCGCCAATGTGGATTCCAAGCCCCATAACCTGGCGCAGTTTGCGCTGATGGGCGCAATGTACTATCGCGCAATCTTCAAAAATGCCAAGCCGACGGTGGGCATTCTTTCAATTGGTGAAGAAGAAGGCAAAGGCAATGAGCTCACGCGCAAGGCGCATTCCCTGATTAAAGACTTACCGATTAATTTTCTGGGCAATGTTGAAGGGCGCGATTTGTACAACGGCAAAGTTGATGTGATCGTATGTGACGGCTTTGTCGGCAACGTGGCGCTGAAGATCTCTGAAGGGCTGGTGGAAGCTGTACGCTTCCTGCTGAAAGAGTCCCTGACCTCGACCATTACTTCCCAGGTAGGAGCGCTGCTGGCACGTAAGGCATTCGCCAACTTTGGCCGCAAGCTCGATTATGCAGAATACGGAGGCGCGCCGCTGCTGGGACTGAAGGGTGTAGCCATCGTAGGCCATGGACGCTCCAACGCCAATGCCATTAAGAATGCGATCCGTGTGGCCAAAGAGTTTTACGAGTCAGGAATTAACACCAATATCGAAAAAGAACTGAACGCCGCGCAGTCCGAGAGCATTCGGACAGAATCTGTTGTTGCCGCGGGCAAGGCGGAAGAATCCGCATGAGCCATAGCCCAGTTGCTTTCCTCTTTCCCGGACAGGGATCACAGGCAGCAGGCATGGGAAAAGAGCTGGCATCGCTCTATCCTGTTGCGCGGCACACGTTTCAGGAAGCCGATGACGCTCTGGGATTTTCTGTTTCCCAACTTTGCTTTGAAGGGCCTGTTGAGCAGCTTAAGCTCACGGAAAATACTCAGCCTGCCATCCTGACGATGAGCACCGCCGTTGCGCGCGTACTGCAGGAAAAGGGAATTGTTCCTCAATTTGCCGCAGGACACAGTCTGGGGGAATACTCCGCGCACGTGGCTGCCGGAACACTTTCTTTTGCGGATGCCGTGCGTACGGTACGGGATCGCGGACGCTATATGCAGGAAGCTGTGCCGGCCGGTGAAGGCGGCATGGCGGCAATCCTGGGGATGGCGCTTGATCAGTTGCAACAAGTTTGCGCCGACGCCGCGCAAGGCGAAATAGTTTCCCCGGCAAACATCAACTCTCCGGACCAGATTGTGATTTCTGGCCACCAGAAAGCGGTTGAACGCGCTGCTGATCTGGCCAAGCAACGCGGAGCCAAGCGCGCCAAGATGTTGGAAGTGAGCGCGCCTTTTCATTGCGAGTTGATGCGGCCCGCGCAGGACCGCCTGGAAGCCGATTTACAGAAGCTACATTTCAGCAATCCTGAATTGCCGGTGATCGCGAACATTGACGCGACACCCAAAGCTACTGTTGAAGGCTCACGCCAGGCATTGGTGCGTCAGGTGACAGGCGCTGTCCAGTGGGCCAAGTGCATGCAGACGCTAATTGGGCTGGGCGTGCAGACGTTTGTTGAAGTCGGCCCAGGGAAAGTACTGACAGGCCTGATGCGGCAGATTGATCGATCACAAACCTGCCTGAACGCCGAGGATGAAGCGTCGGTTCAGAAGGTGAGTAATCTTTTTGCGGCTGCAGCCAAAGAGTAACTCTCCAGAAAAACCGCAGCGTTTTTCAAGCATTTCTTCTGTGCTATTACGGCGCGCCATGGCAAGCGACTGAAACAGGCGAATCGCTAATGGTTTTGCTCTTTTTCTCCACCCACATGGACCTGGGTTCAGCACGATTATTAATAATGACCACAATCACTACGCCCGTAGGCGAGGCAAAACCTTTTTTGGGCGGTTCCAGCGCACAATCTATCCGATGGCTGGTAATGGCGCCGTACTCGCTTGACGGCCCCCAGTCCACGACGAATTGACCAATGGGATAATTCGAATATTTCTGAGGGTGCTGCTTCCACTCGGGATCACCTTCATAAATTCCATAGGCCTTTTCAAAGTTTTTTTGCTCGATGGCCTGGAAGAAATTATTGATTACTTTTTTCTCAGAGTTGTAGCGAGTAAGGTAGAGATAGACCGATATGGCAATCACCGCCACGATGACAGTCGCAATTATTTTCCGGCGCTTCTCCGCCGGTCGCGGATCGTACTCTTTTGCATCCATTAATGCCATAACAAACTTCCTTTATAGTGTGCGTTTGAAAAGCCATGTTGACAGGGCGAATGCGACTAAAGCGAACCCACCAAGATACAGCAGGTCAGGCCAGATTGCAGCCAGACCTACGCCTTTGAGCAGCACAGACTTGAAGCCAGCAACGGAATAAGTAAACGGATCTATCCACGCGATCCATTGCAGCCACTTGGGGAAAGCCTGCACCGGATAAATAGCGCCGCTGGGGAAATACAGCAATGTGTTGAGGATGCCAAAGACGGCGCGCGGAATCAGAGGATCATTGACGCGTACCATCATCACAAACATCATGGAAATGAATGCGAATGAAGTGGCGGCAATCAGCAGAAGCAGCCAGAGAAAATTTGTCGGCTGAAATGTAGAGCCCACGCCCGCAATCAACGATCCAAGTACAGTGAGCACTATGCCTGCGCCCATGGCCTTGAGTGCTCCAGCGACGTTCAAACCTGCTACAAGTTCCAGCTTGGTAATGGGCGTAACAAGGTAGCCTTCGTGCACGCCGCGCGCTTTGTCGTCGATATAAACGATTCCGCCGCCGATCATTACGCTCACGAACATTGCCAGCGTGATCGAGCCGGGCAAAAGGTACTTCATATATTCCACGTAGGGATATAGCTCGACGACCTGAAGCTCGATTTGCTGGACAACGCGGGGCTGCACCTCCGGCTGATTGAGCGCCGCCACGAGTTGGGTCATCTCATCCACAAAGGTGGAGGTCATGAAGTTATCAGTGTTATCGAGCACCAACCCAATCCGGGGGCGGGTTTGCTCATACACATTGCGCGAGAATTGGAGCGGAATCACCAGCCCGGCATTCAGATCGCCGCGACGCACGGCGGCGATCATGGTTTTTTCATCTGGATACACGATTGGCTTGAAGGTATGTGCGTTGCTCTGGACGGCGCGCAGCGCTTCCATTACGCGAATGGCTTGCGGGCCCGTATCGTGTGAGACGATTCCGATCTTTGCATCCTTGATTTTGCCGCCAAAGGCATTGCCCAGAACAATGAGCTGTACCAGCGGAAAAACCATGGCGGCCACCATAAGCGCAGGTGAGCGAAAGAACTTTCGCAGATCGCGCTCCACAATCGCCATCATGCGACCGCTCTTAAAAAACTTGAGCACGGCTACTTGCCCCAAGCCACGGGAGACTGGTAGAGCGGCGAATCCACAATCTGGTCGCGCAGCTGTCTGCCGGTGAAATGAACAAAAACGTCGTCCAGCGTAGTGCTCTGCACTGTAAGGGTCTTCAGCACAACGTTGGAGTGCACTGCGGTTTCTACCAGAGCGGTGGTGGTGCGTGATCCGTCTTCAGTAAGAACACGGTACATATCCGCGCCTTCCGGCTGCACGGACTTCACTCCCGGGAGGCTTTCCAGAGTCTGCTGCCAGTCCGCTGGAGGCTGGAGGAACTGGGCTTCCACCACGCTGGATCCGGGAATGCTGTTCTTGAGATTGCGCGGCGTATCCAGCGCCACGAGCTTGCCGTGATCGACAATGGCGATCCGGTCACAGAGGCGGTCAGCCTCATCCATGTAATGCGTTGTAATCAAGACAGTGAGGTTGCGCTTCTGCTTGATGCTCGTAATCATTTCCCAGACCGCAACCCGGGAAACAGGATCAAGGCCGGTAGTGGGCTCATCGAGAAAAAAAATTCGCGGGCGATGCACCAGGCCGCGCGCAATTTCCAGCCGCCGCCGCATGCCTCCGGAAAGGTTGCGGGCAGGCGCGTCACGCCATTGGCTGAGATCCACCAGGATAAGCAATTCGTCGATCGATTTTTCTCGATCAGCGGTGGGAATTCCGTAAAGCTTGGAATAGATGCTCAGGTTTTCCCAGACGGTAAGATCGCCGTCACTGGTCATAGCCTGGGGAATTACTCCCATTGAGCGCCGCGCGGTGTTGGGGGCTTTGCGCACGTCAGCGCCTTCAATGATGGCAGTGCCTGAAGTGATGTCCAGCAAAGTCGTCATCATCCGGATCAGCGTTGATTTGCCCGCGCCGTTTGGCCCCAGAAGCCCGAAGATTTCGCCTTCTTCCACTGCGAAAGAGACACCGTCAACCGCAGTGAAGTTCCCGAAGCGCTTTACGATATCGATGACTTGAATCGCGTGCGTTGGCATCAGCGGCCTTCCACTTTGGCTTTAGGGACCAGGATTTCCGCCGTCATTCCAGGAACAAGATTTTTCTTGCTGTTATCCACTTGCAGCTTGAGCGCGATGGCTTTTATGTCGCGCTTGCGGCGATTTACGTCACGCTGCGTGGCAAAATCAGCTTCCGGCGCTTTGAAAATAACTTTGCCGGAAACAATATCGCCTGAAGGCAGGCGGACATTCAGTTTGTCACCGAGCGCAATGTGAACGGCTTCGGTTTCAGGAATAGCCGCGCGGACCCAAGTGTCATTCAGGTCTGTGATGATGGCGATGGGCTGGCCCAGATTCACAACCTCGCCTTCCCGGGCCGCGCGCACGGTAACGATTCCGCTTACAGGCGCGGTGACTTTGGTATAGCCCAGGCGGGTTTCAGCGGCTTCTAACTGGGCCTTGGCATTTAACTGCTGAGCACGTGTTGATGCCACGGTGCTTTCCGCAGCCTGCGTCTGGCGTGTGTGCGCCTTCGCCGTTACAAGATCAGCTTGCGCGGCGCGAGACTGGTCTTCCGCTGCGCGAACCAAAGCTTCCTGCGCTTTGAGCTGAGCTTCAGCCTGATCCGCCTGCTGCTGTGATGCGATGCCCTGCTTGGCCAAGGCGATGGATCTGCGCGTATCGCCCTGGATGCGCTGCAAATCAGCCTGGGCCTGAAGTAATGTCGCCTGGGCAGCCCGCGCCCGCGCTTCTGCATTTACCACACCGCTGGATGTTTCGCCGGCGGTCTGCTCTTCCGTTGCACGAGTTTGAGTAACCTGGTGGCGAAGGCTGGCTAGCACCGCTTCGGCGGCTTGCCGATCCGCCGTGAGTTCCTGTGAGTCAAGCACTGCGATGGTGTCCCCGACTTTCACTTCAGTGCCTTCGTCAATGGCCAAACGCTCAATGCGTCCGCTGATTTTTGGGCTGACTACAACCTGATTGGCGTCAACGGTGCCGATTAACACCAGATCAGACGAATGATCGGAAGAGAAAAAATAATAGATTGCCGCAACCACCAGCAGCAGCCCGAGAAAAGCAAAAAAGCGGTTTCGCTGGCTCATGGTTTGCAAACCTTCTGGGCTGCAGCCGGATTGAAAATGGCGGCACAGATAAAGTCGAGCACGGCAGTTCGGCGCGCTGCGATCCGCTCCGGAGAGGCAGGATCGCCGGGATGCATGAAGTGCTGCGCGGGCATGCTGATGAAATAAAAAACGATGGTTCCGATGATCGAAGTCACGGTTTGGACGGGATCGACCTTGCGGAAATCGCCCGCGCTGATGCCTTCTTCGATAAGCTTCTCCAGGCGGTTATACAAAGGCTTGCCGTGGCGTTCCATGATCCGGCTGGCGCCAGGTGACAGAGCACGGCCCGCGCTGCGCATGAACTCACGTTGCACCAGTCGCGGATAAACGGGCGCACTGGCAATGTAGTCAAAGTGAGTTTGCGCATAGAGCAGCAGCCTTTCGCGCGGAGGAAGATCAGAACGCTCCAGCACGCTGGCCACTCGCTCATGCAGACCGGAAAAAACCTGGTCCAGCGCTGCGGCGTAAAGCCCTTCTTTGTCCTTGAAGTAGTAATACAGCAGCGCTTTATTCACGCCGGCGCGGCGGGCAATTTCATCGGTACGCGCTCCGGTTACGCCTTCATGGGAGAACTCTTCCAGCGCGGCTTTGAGGATGGCGGCGCGAGTTTTCTCAGGCTCACCACGTGAGCCGGACTTGCCGGATTTGATCGCAGATGTCATTAATTAACTGGTTATTTAATTATCGAACATTCGAAGATCATTGGCAAACAAGATTTGTCGCCGCCACCGGGGAGAGGCACAACGGCCATTCGTCGGCGAAGGCTGAAAGCGAGTTTGTTAAAATAAAGAGTTTGCCTCTCTTATCTCGCCATACTTAGGAATTGAATGCCTGAAACCATGTTAGCGGTTGTGAAGCCGGAGGCCGCGCCGGGAGCGGATGTCCGGCAGATGCCCGTTCCCCAGTTTGGCCCGGACGATGTTTTGGTAAAAGTGAAGGTGGCCTCAGTCTGCGGCACAGATCTGCACATCTATAACTGGGACCAGTGGGCGCAGAACCGCATCAAGCCGCCGCTGATTCCCGGCCATGAGTTCTGCGGGCATGTGGTGGGTGTGGGCAAGAACGTTACGGCTGTGAAAGAAGGCGACTTTGTCTCGGCAGAAATGCATGTGGCTTGCGGCAAGTGCTACCAGTGCCGCACCGGCGAAGCCCACATCTGCCAGCACGTAAAGATCATCGGAGTGGATGCCAACGGGGCATTTGCCGAGTTCGTGAAAATTCCCGAATCAAACATCTGGAAAATCGATCCCGGCATTCCCGCCGACTATGCCAGCGTGCTTGATCCGCTGGGGAACGCCGTGCATACGGTACTGGCCGGAGAGATTGCCGCCAAGACGGTGGCGGTGATCGGGTGCGGGCCCATTGGACTGTTCTGCATTGCTGTGGCGCGCGCCTGCGGCGCAAGCGAAGTGTATGCGCTCGAAATCAACGATCACCGGCGCAAGCTGGCAGCCAAGATGAAGGCCGACCACGTTCTGAATCCCGCCAAAGATAACGTCTATGAGCAAGTGATGAGCGCTACCGGCGGCACCGGCGTGGACGTGATCCTGGAAATGTCCGGCCATCCTGATGCCATCCGGCTCGGGTTTAAGATTCTTCGGTTAGGCGGCAGAGCGTCACTACTGGGAATCCCATCCAAGCCAATGGAACTCAATCTGGCCAACGACATTATTTTCAAAGGCGCGCTGGTGCAAGGAATCAACGGCCGGCTGATGTACAAGACGTGGTTTCAAATGAATGCGCTGCTCAAAGCCGGCAAGCTCGATCTAGATCCGGTAATCACGGACCGCATGCCGATGGCCGACTTCAGTAAGGGCATGGACCGGCTGCGGACAGGGGAGTCGAGTAAAATTTTGTTGTATCCGAATGGAGTGCAGAAGAGTTAGCCGCAGATTTGCGCAGATGAACGCAGATCAGGAGATTTGGCCGCGAATGGCGCGAAAGAACGCGAATCAGGAAATCTGGTAATCGGCTAACTTGGCAATTGAGTAATTTGGGAGATTCGCAAACCGCGAATGCGGGGAATGCATGCGAGTTGCCCTGAATTGATTCGTATCTATTCGCGCTGATTCGCGGCTAAGATTTTTATCTGCGCTGATCTGAGAAAATCAGCGGCGAAGAATTTTCCCAGGAGTGAGAAATGCCGACCACCACCACCCGCCCGCAACTCTCTTACCTTGCCGACCAGATGAACGAACTCAAGCAGAAAGGCACGCACTTTAATCTGCGTGTGCTTCAGGATGCGCAAGCGCCGGAATGCACGGTGGACGGCAAGCACGTCATCAATCTGGCGTCGAACAATTACCTGGGGCTGACGACGCATCCCAAGCTACGCGAAGCGGCGATCGCGGCGACGAAGAAATATGGCGTGGGTTCGGGCGCGGTGCGCACCGTGAGCGGGACCATGTCAATCCACATGGAACTGGAAGAGAAGATTGCGCGCTTCAAGAACACAGAGGCTTGCGTGGTGTTTCAGTCCGGCTTTGCGGCGAATGCGGGGACGGTTTCGGCGATCCTGGGCAAAGACGATTTCATAATTTCCGACGAGTTGAATCATGCCAGCATCATTGATGGCGCGCGGCTGTCAAAGGCCAAGATCCTGGTGTTTCGCCACAAAGACATTGCGCATGCGGAAGAGCGGCTGAAGGAAGTTGCCGGCCAGCCGGGGCACAAGCTGATCATTACCGATGGCGTGTTTTCCATGGATGGCGACATCGGCCCGCTGCCCGCACTGTGCGACCTGGCGGAGAAATACGGCGCCATCATGATGATCGATGATGCGCACTCTTCCGGCGTTCTGGGACGCAACGGCCGCGGAACGGTGGATCACTACAAAGTCCACGGCAGAGTCGATATCCAGGTGGGCACGCTTTCCAAAGCCATTGGCGCGTTGGGCGGATATGTTTGCGGATCAAAAGACCTGATCGATTTTCTTTATCACCGCGCGCGTCCGTTTTTGTTTTCCACGTCGCACCCGCCGTCTGTGGCGGCGACTTGCATTGCCGCCTTTGATGTCCTGGAAAAAGAGCCCGAGCTGATGGACAAGCTCTGGGCCAACACGCGGTTCTTCAAAAAAGAACTGGGGCTGCTGGGCTTCAACATCGGCGGCAGTACTACTCCGGCCAGTGAGACCCCGATTACACCAATCATTATTGGCGACGGACGCTTGACGATGGATTTCAGCCGCGAACTCTTCAATGAAGGCGTCTTCACTCCGGGCATTGCATTCCCGACTGTCGCTGAAGGCAAAGCCCGTTTGCGGACGATCATGACCGCTACGCACACGCAGGACCAGTTGACGAAGGCGCTGGAGGTGCTGAAGAAGGTGGGGGCGCGGATGGGGATTATTAAGTAGTTATAGCCGCAGATTTTTTCGCAGATGGGCGCAATCAGAAATTAGCCGCGAATGAACGCGAAGAACCGCGAATTATCCAGGGAATTTTGATATTCGTGTTGATTCGCGAAATTCGCGGTAAGTTCTCGCGATCAGGCTTTAAACACTATCGTGCCACCCACCACCGTCGCCATCACTTTGCCCTGCAACTGCTTCCCGTCGAATGGCGAGTTCTTTGATTTCGAATGCGATTGGCCGACATGGTAGGTCCATTTTTTTGCCGAATCGAAGATGGTGACGTCAGCACGTGCGCCTACAGCCAACGTGCCGCGGCCCTGCAGGTTCATGACGCGCGCAGGATTGGCAGAAAGAAGCTCGACAATCCGCCGCAGCGGAATATTGTGACGATAATGCAGGACTGAGACGCACAAGCCCAGAGCGGTTTCAAGACCGGTGATGCCGAAGGGTGCACGATCAAACTCCTGGTTTTTTTCATGAGCTGCGTGTGGAGCGTGGTCGGTAGCGACACAATCCACGGCGCCGTCAGCCAGGCCAGCGAGCAGGGCTTCGCGAACTTCACGCGAGCGCAACGGCGGGTTCATTTTGTAATTGGTATCGTACTGGCCCACGTCTTCATCGAGCAGCGTGAAGTGGTGCGGTGTGATTTCGCAGCTCACGCGCAGATGATCGCGCTTGGCCTTGCGCACAGCCCGCAGAGCGGCAGCTGTAGAAAGATGAGCAACGTGATAGCGGGCTTTGGTTTCGGCGGCAAGACGGATATCGCGTTCAACGATGGAGCTTTCAGCTTCACCGGGCCAGCCGCGCAAGCCAAGACGAAATGCCGTAGGCCCAGCGTTCATCACAGAGCCTTCCGTCATGCGGCAGTCTTCGGCGTGTTGAACCACAGGCATGTTCAACGCTGCGGCAGCAGTGAGCGTCTGGCGCATGATGTTGTCGTCAAGGATAGGCTTACCGTCGTCGCTAAGGGCGACCGCGCCTGCTCGCTTGAGAGCGGCGAAATCGGTGAGGCGTTCTCCCATGCTGCCAACGGTGGCAGCGGCAACCGGAAAGACGTTAATATGCGCTCCGCGAGCGGGATCCAGGATCCAGCGCGTGATTTCCGGCGAGTCATTCACCGGGGTGGTATTCGGCATGGTGCAAACGGAAGTAAATCCGCCCGAAGCCGCAGCCATGGTGCCGCTGGCAATAGTCTCTTTGTGCGACTGGCCCGGCTCACGCAAATGGACGTGAATATCAATAAAGCCGGGCGCGACGATAAGTCCACGCGCATTGAAGCTGTCGTCGGCTTTGCCGCGCAGTTTGCCTGCGGGAGCGACTTCCACCACGCGGCCATCTTTGAGCAGAAGATCGTACTTGCCCTCAAGATGCTGAGAGGGGTCGATGAGGAGACCGTTACGGATTGCGAGAGATTCGGACCTCATGAAGAACCTTTCGCTGCAGATTTGCGCAGATGAACGCTGATCTTTTTTCTTTGATTTTCAAATGCCAGCCGTTTTACCTGGGGTCGTGGGCCGGAGTTCAACAGAAGTCCTACTTCAATTTCCGTGGGGCGCAAATAGTGAAGTAGCTGAGCTTCATGTGCAGACTCAAGAGCTCTACATGCTTTCAATTCGACAAGCACGACACCACCGACGATCAAATCAGCGTCATACGAGCCTATTGTTTGTCCGTGGAACCAAACGGGAATGGGAACTTGCTGGCGAAATTCGATTCCACGTTCTTTTAAGGCCAGAGCCATTGCCTCTTCATAAACTTTTTCAAGAAATCCGAAGCCAAGCTCTTTGTAAACCTCATAGAAAATGCCGATAATCTGCTCGGTCAATTCTGAGTATTTATATCTGCGTTCATCTGCGTTCATCTGCGGCGAATGCATTTTGCTAAACCACCCCCAAGCACGTCGCCAGGATCGCCATACGCACATAAACGCCGTTATGCACCTGTTCTTCAACCACGGATTGGGGGCCGTCCGCGACTTCGCTTTGAATTTCCATGCCGCGGACCATAGGGCCGGGGTGCATGACGAGGGCGTCGCTTTTGGCCAGCTTCAATCGTTCCGGCGTGAGTTGGTATTGTGCAATGTAATTATGCACATCAAGCTTCAGTCCGGCGAGCCGCTCTTTCTGTACGCGCAGCATCATGATCACGTCGGCCTTGCGGGCAGCTTCATCAATGTGGCGGCTGATTTTTACGCCAGGAGCGAGCAAAGCGGCATAGTCCGGCAGCAATTCCGGCGGGCCGCAGAGAATGATCTGCGCGCCAAATTTTGAGAGCAGGTGAACATTGGATCGCACTACGCGGCTGTGCTGGATATCGCCGACCATGGTAATGCGCAGGCCTTTTAGAGAGCGCTTGTGGCGCAGAATCGTGTAGGCATCCAGCAGGCCTTGGGAAGGATGTTCATGCATGCCGTCGCCGGCATTGATGATGGGTATCTTCAAATTACGCGCCAGCACGTGCGGCGCACCGGAGGAAGGATGGCGCACCACAATGCAATCGGAGCCCAGGGCCTGAAGAGTTTTACCGGTGTCGACTAGGGACTCGCCTTTTTCAATGCTGGAAGAGATCGCGTTGATCACTGAAGTGTGTGTGCCGAGCAGCTTGGCTGCGAACTCGAACGAGACGCGTGTGCGCGTGGAAGCTTCATAGAACAGAAGCGCAATGCGGTTGCCGCGCAGCAGAGGCCGAGGCTTGCCGGACTGCATACGTCGCGCCAGCTTAAGAAAAGAAGTGATTTCGTCTGCCGAAAGGTGCTCGACTTCGAGTAACGAGCGTGTACGAGGCATGCTCAAGAAATACGTTCCACCAGCAGGACCTGCTCTTCGTGATCGATCTCGTTTAATTTGACTTCAATGATTTCAGCCTCACTGGTCTGCACGGTACGGCCCACAAAAGCTGCTTCAATCGGCAATTCCCGATGCCCGCGATCAATCAGAACACAGAGTTGCACGCGGCGAGGCCGCCCGTGATCGAAAAGCGCGTCCATGGCGGCACGGACAGTCCGGCCGGTATAAAGCACGTCGTCCAGAAGAATCACGTTTCTATCCACAATATCGGTCCCCAGTGGCGTGGCTTTCGTGATCACCGGGTTGACGCCCACGGTGGAGAGATCGTCGCGATATAGAGTGATATCGAGTGTCCCGACCGGCACGGGAGTTTTTTCAATCTGCTGAATCAATGCCGCCAAACGGCTGGCCAACGGGACGCCGCGACGCTTAATTCCAACAAGCACCAGATTTTCCACGCCATTATTTTTTTCGACGATCTGATGGGCCAGGCGAACGAGTGTCCGCTCAATTTCAGAGCCGGACATCAGTCGTCCTTTCACGTGCAGGTTGGGGAGTCGAGTGGAGGCAGGATTCATAGTCACCGCATGATATCGGAAGCGGACGCGCTGCGCCAAATCTTAGGCTTTTTCCAACCACCGGGTCTAAAGGCGTTTTTGATCTTTCCCCAATGCTACGGCCACAGCCCCACTGCCCGTTCCCACGGCGAGGCAGACAAGCAGGATCGTGACTAAGGCGATGGCAGTGAAAGTGATTAATCCGTCAGGGGTCGCAAACCACTGCAGCATTTGCTGGGCCTGGGGATCAGGATTCTGCGCGGAAATCTGATGGAGCTGAGTGATCATGATGTCGCGATACTGGTTCCGCTGGAAAGAAATACTTATTAGAAAGAAAGCCAAAAAGAAGGTAAAGCTCAGCAGTCCCATCATCGCGCCCATACGGGCCCCCTGGCCCCTGCGAATGGCAAGGGGACGATGGCGACGGTAGCGAGAGATGGCCCAGACCAGGTTGGCGGGCAGAAATATAAACAGGGTCAACGGGTGCAGCGTCATAGTCAAAACGTCAGTGAGCGCGGCCAGAGGAATAGCGGTGCGAAGGAAATATCTCCAGTCGATTCCTAGCGTAGTCGAAAGCTCTGATGGCAAAGTCGATGCCGGCAGAGAGGGCGCAGGAACACCTGAGGCTGCCGCAATCGTCTGCTCTTGAGACGTTTCACTAGGTCGTGAAACCCTTACCTGCGGGGCACCGCACGCCGGACAAAAGGCGATTTGCCCTTCAATGGGATGTCCGCAACGGTGGCAATCGCTTGGCATATATTTCACGTTACAAGAGCTTCCACTAGATTGGCAAACCCGCAAGCGCGAGATCGGGCAGCGATGAAAGAAAGCTGCAAAATTTTCCTTAATTGGTGACGAACTGCGCAGAATCGTCCGCTCATAGGAGGAAACCCTCATTTTGAGAGGCTAAAACGCAGAAAATATTTCAACTGCTATATCAAAACGGGAAACACCCACTCTACTTCAACAAGCACCCCAAAAATTTAAACATTTCTGCACCGCAGAAGAAAACGTGTCTTCCGGGAGAAGGAAAAGACCGTGAAAAAGACCCTTGTCCGCTTATTGGTTGTTCTTGGATTGTTAGTTGCATGTGGATCGTCGCCTGTGATGGCAGATGGTGGCCCGGTCCCGTTATGCAAGCCTCCTCTGGTTTGTTCCATCAAATAGGCACACTGCGCATTAACGGTTTGGCCGGATCAGCCCGGCTGGAGTAATCTTGCCGCATCCAATGTGGCTTCGTACCCTACTGTGGCTGGCTCCGCCTTTCCTGCAAGGCTGGCTGGCCGTTCTGATGCTGAGGAGAGGAACGTATAGAAGTTATCGCTTTTTCTTTTCGTACACCGTTTTCGCCGTTGCGGCGGAACTCGCCAAATTTCTGTCATCAGAACCGGGGAAAAATACCTGGCTTTCCTTTTGGGTGGCCTGGGGGTGTGAGGGGGTCTACGCCATCCTCGGCTTCTTGGCCATCTATGAGGTGTTTAGCCATGTATTCAAAAATTTCCATCATCTGAGATGGTTCAAATACCTCCTGCCGGTTACTGCCGCTATCATGCTGGGCATCGGGATCTTGATTCCGCTTGTCCATGCAGACGTTGACCCTGAGCCGCTTCTGGAGGGCATTTTTGCGCTCCAGGTGGGCGTTCGCTGCCTGCAATTGGGGGTGTTTTTCCTTATTTTTCTGCTGGCACGTATATTCGACCTGGATTATCGCCAGTATGCATTTGGAATTGCGGCCGGATTCGGTATTGCCGTTGTCGGTATTTTGCTGGCTACCCTGGTAAGGACGGGCCTTGGATTAAGTTTTGTAATTTATTTCAGGTATGTTCCGTCTGTGGCATACTGTATTGCGGTAACGGTCTGGCTGGTGTCTTTTGTGCGGGTTGAGCCAGAGGACCCTTTCCGTGACTTCCGGCATCTATTTACCCCGGAATTATTTCTGGGGCGGCTCGCGAAATATAAGCAAGATGTAAGAGGCATGTTCAGGCCATGACTGCGTACGCTTTATTACTCATTATATTGGCGTTGATCAGTGCAAGCGCGCTGTACTTTTTTCTGGGACGCCTGTCCAGCTTTCCGTGCCGCACCATCCGCGATGTGCCCGCTTTTCTCCAGCCGGTAGATTCTGCCGGCGTAATGCAGCTGTTGAATCCACAAACTGAAGAGTTTCTGCACTCGGCAATGACCGGTGTAGCGTGGCGTCTTGAACAGCGCAAAAGCCTGCATTTCATGCGCGAGCATCTGTTGCGGATGTCACACAATGCCCACATTCTTCTGGAGTGGTCCAACGCGGAACTCAAAAGGCAGATTGTGGGACAGAGCGAAGAAGATGGCGAATGCTATCGCGATTGCGCGCGCCACTTGCATGCAGCAGCCGTAGAATTCAGGCTGTTTGCGATCTTATCGCTGATGAAGATCAACCTGTGGCTGCTGTTTCGCACGCAGTCATGGCTGCCGCTTTCCCCACCAAGCCTGGCTGAGCTCAATCATCTGGGTAGCCTGCGCTTCTTTGAACTGTATTCAAACCTGACTCAAGCGGTATCTGAACTGGGCCGGCACTACGGTACTGAGTTTCGTGATGAGCTGCTGAGAGCGTGGGCAGTGGCAGCCTGATATACATCTCTGCGACTAATTAGAACCCTTTCAATAAATGCTTCAGCGTTGCGGTCAGCGCCAGGGCGTCGTGGTCTGGAACCACTGCATCCACCCCGGTGGGCAGATCAGAGCCTACAATTTTTCCACGAACTACAAGGATGACGCACAGGTTATTCCGGATCAATTTAAGAGACTGTGCTACTGACCAGCCTTCCGTCTGGATAAAGTGCTCCTGGTCAAGAATGACTGCGTCCACAGGATTGTTTACGCAGATAGCGACGGCGTGGTCCGGCGTGAATGTTGTCACCAGGCGATAACCGAGACCTTTGAGGGCTTTTGCTGTCTGGCTCTGCCTGCGATCGGCCAGAAGCACAATTGTGGTTTGGGAACCCTTCATAGACGGGAGTTAGCGCCGTCCTCCCGCGGGGCGTATATCAAGGCCTACAAGCACTCTCTCAGTGTTGGATAGATCGCCAATAATTTTCTTTACGGGAGTGGGCAAGCGGCGGACCAGAGTCGGAACAGCAATGATCTGGTCACCACGGGCCAGCATGGGGCGTTCCAGAAGATCGACAACCTGGATCTTATAAGCGCCATGCATGTGCTCCTCACAGAGCCGCTTGAGGTTTTCAAAAGCGCGGATGGAGGTTGGCGTCATGCCGGCGACGTAAAGCCGCAGCTCCCACAGCGGGCGCTTGAACGGACGAGCATCAGCTCTACTTCCGGGCTGCGGACAGTCCTTTGCCGGCTTGCGTGATCGTATTCGTTTACTTGTTGCCATTAATTTCAATTCCTTTGTTGCTTAAAGTAAAGCGATGCATGCGCGTGTCATGGGACATACCGCGGGACTTGAGAAGGTTCAGAGTGCGCACGCGGTCTTGCTCGCCCTGATCAACGTCGCCCAGCACAATCCATGTATCCATCAAAGATGAGATGCCTACCGCCGTCTCTTCCATCACGCCTGAGCCAAACACCAGATTCGTGAACATGGCGGTGATGTGCTTGAGCTTGAGGAAATCAATCAGTCGGGTAAGCATCCCCTTGACGGCGTGCAAGTCGCCCACGGCGACGAGATTGGTGATGGGATCAATGATGACTGCGGTCGGTTTAAATTCCTGAATTTCGTTGTAAACGGTAGCGAGATGGCTCTCTAATCCCGCCGCGGTGGGCCGGGTAGCGTGAATACGCAGCAGGCCGCGATTGATCCACTTTTCCAGGTCCTGGCCCACGGAACTCATGTTGCGAAGAATCTGGCTGGGTGACTCTTCATAGGCGAAGTACAGGGCGCGTTCTCCGCGGGCGCAGGCAGCACCGGCGAATGTGGCAGCGAAGCTGGACTTGCTGGTTCCCGCAGTACCGGTGATCAATACGCTGCTGCCACGAAAAAAGCCTTTCTTTCCCAACATGGCGTCAAGAGTTGGGATGCCCGAGGAAATCCGCTCTGTTGAAGCTGTGTGGTTCAGTCCTAGGGAGGTTATGGGAACAACCGAAATACCCTGATTATCGAGCAGGAACGGATATTCATTGGTCCCGTGCGAAGAACCGCGATACTTCACCACGCGCAAACGGCGGGTGGAGATCTGCTCATTGACGCGGTGATCGAGAACAAGAACGCAGTCGGCCACATACTCTTCCAAACCGTAGCGCGTAAGCGTGCGTTCGCCCATTTCAGCGGTCACCACAGCGGTAACGCCAGCCTCCTTCAGCCAATGGAACAGGCGACGGAGTTCAGAGCGCACAATACCATCATTTCCTAACCCGAGGAATAGCAGTTCGATAGTATCCAAAAGCACGCGCTTGGCCTTGACCTGATCAATGGCCGCACGCAAACGAATGAAAAGACCTTCGAGATCGTACTCACCGGTTTCCTCAATCTGCTTGCGTTCAATGTGAACGTAGTCAATGGCGAGTTTTTTTTGACGGATCAATGCAGGCAGGTCATAGCCCAGCGAGGCCATGTTCGTGACCAACTCTTCGGCCGTTTCTTCCATGGCAACGCAGACGCCGGGCTCGTTATAGAGCAGCGCGCCGCGCACCAGGAATTCCAACCCAAGCAATGTTTTGCCCGCGCCGGGACCGCCACAAACCAGCGCTGTCCGGCCCTTGGGAAAGCCCCCATGCAGTACCTGGTCAAGGCCGCGGATTCCCGTTGGGACCTTTTCCAGCAGCAGAGAAGGGACACCGGGAGCGTTCGTTTTTTTCTTTTTCTGCATAGTACGCGCCGGCATATTTTCGTTGTCTCTTAGAAAGCTGATTTTTTTGAAGTCTGGGGAGATGTCTTGGCCCATGTCCCATCGCCACCAGAGGATGAAGCTGCCTTGGCTGGGTCGTTGTAATCCTGCTTGGCGTTAGAATGATCCTGTGCCAGGCCATTGGCATGCTGCGGGAGCACACGCTTTAATGCCTCTAACAAAAGGCGTGGATCGCCCAGCGACTCGAGTTGTTGATCGACAAGTCCGGTAGGTATTTGTGAGCCACTGGTCCTGCTTAGAGCCACAATCGGCACCGCGCCGTTCAAGCTTTTGAATGTCCGGGCAAGGTGAAACCGCTGTTCGCCGTTGACTGAGTCGCCAAAAACAACAGCATCCACCGAAGAGGTTTTAAAAATGCGCACAGCTTCGCCAGGATCATCGATTGCAACAATCTGATAGCCGGCCCTTTCCAGAATCATATTCCGGGTGATTTGGGCCGGTGAGATTTTGCTTACACAAAGGACAGTCCATCCCATTGAATGTCAGTCTTCCGTAAAAAAATTTGTTTTTTGCTCTCAGGTCTCAGCGAACCGCTCAACCAACGCGCGGACTTGAACACTTGTTCAACTTGAATGCAGCACCGTGTCAAATCAACAGATGCGAAAGGGCCTCAACATCTGGGAACCGAATAATTCAGTTCGTTTAACGCTACCTATGATGCTAGGCAAAGCAGGATTGGATGCTTTTTTACAATCATGGAATGAGTGTTGGAATCGATGAGTATTCCCGACTGGACTGCCCACATAGCGCAACGTAAGCAATGCAAGGGAAGCTTTGGTGAAACGCAAGTCTCGCCGCATGTCCGCCGTCTTGATTATGTTAACTGTGCTGCCGATGTGGTTCTTTACACGATTGAAGGCTGAGGCACAGCCTGGCCCAGCGGCGGCAAGCCGTATCCGGAATAGATCATCGGCAAGACAACAAACGAAATCAATGCCAGCAGCGTCCTGTGGGAGTTCTACATGCAGCATCCGCGTGGAGCAAAATAGCGGCAGCCCATTGTTGCCTAAAATCGACGCGCCGAGTGTCATCCACGGCGCTTCTCAAGTTGCGCCACCACGCTATCCAGATCGGGATAGCCGGCGCCAAAGCTCCTGGTGAACCAGTTGCCACCGCGTTCTACCACTTTCTCGCCATCGGCAAGCACTTCAAATTGACCGGTTTTGCCCGGCGTTACCACGGGATCAATGCCCAGCCTTTTTTTAATCAGGGCCACGAGACTCGCGACCTTGGCTTTGTTATTCCCTCAAGTCGGGCAGGAACGTATCTCAATGTTCATTTTGTTCTCCATACAAGCTTTTTGTTCAGAAATCTTTCAATTGCCAGCTTACCCGTTCCCCTGGCTGTTCGGTCGCAAACAGATTGTTTTTCCGATTTTCCGGCTCCCGCACAGCTTTGCCGACATTCAGGATATCGTCGCCCATACCTCACCTTGGACCTCGCCTGTCTATATTCGCTCCAAAAGCGATGGGGGCCGGTCTTGGCAAGTTCGACCCGGTAGGTTCACAATGCAGAGGTCGGAGAGTAAAGGAGACAATCATGAAAATCGTAGTAATAGGCGGCAGTGGACTTATTGGATCAAGACTTGTTGCCAGGCTTCGCGAGCAGCGAAATGAAGTGGTAGCCGCTTCACCTGATTCCGGTGTCAACACTGTCACGGGCCAGGGATTGGCCGAAGCGCTGAAAAGTGCATCGGTGGTCGTTGACGTATCGAACTCTCCTTCATGGGAAGATGCGGCTGTGATGAATTTCTTTGAGACCTCTACCCGCAACCTCCTCAACTATGAGGCGACCGCAGGCGTGGGACATCACATTGCATTGTCTGTAGTGGGAACCGACCGGCTGTCTGAAAGCGGCTACTTCCGTGCCAAGATTGCTCAGGAAAAGCTGATCAAAGGTTCATCTATTCCTTATTCGATCGTCCATGCGACGCAGTTCTTTGAGTTCCTCAAGGGCCTCGCCGACATTTCCACCAACGGCAACCAGGTGCGTTTGCCACACGTGCTTTTCCAGCCGATGGCAGCCGACGATGTCGCGAGTGCCCTAGCCAGGATCGCGGTAGGCCCACCCGTTAATGGCACTGTTGAAATAGGAGGGCCGGAGCAGTTTCGCGTGGATGATCTGGTTCGGCAGCGCCTGGCCGCACTCAAAGATTCCCGCGAAGTTATCGCGGACCCAAACGCGCTTTACTCTGGAGCAAAAATCAGTGAGAAAACACTGCTTCCAGGCGATAACGCACAACTCGGCGAGACACGTTTCGAAACCTGGCTCACCCAGCCCCCGGTTACGCGTAGTGCCGCATGAGTTCTTGGTCCAGGAGCTTGCGCAATATAGCCGATGTTATGTAGCGAATCATAGCGAAACTGCTGTGCCAGGATGAACGGGTTGTTTCCGGATTGCCCGACCATCCCAGACTAAAGTGCGATAAGGGCGTTTCACATGACTAATGTTGAGTTCAGTAAACATTGGTCACTGTGAGCGCATTGGCCTGAAGGCAACAGTTGAGCCAAGGGGCACTTAGCCGGAAATGTGACTATTCGGCCAGACGACGAGAAGCCCGGTCTAACCGGACCTCCGCCGCCAGCCTTAGCTCTATCT
Source organism: Terriglobia bacterium (assembly GCA_963831465.1). Classification (GTDB taxonomy): domain Bacteria; phylum Acidobacteriota; class Terriglobia; order Terriglobales; family Acidobacteriaceae; genus Angelobacter. The sequence goes on from CAWHQH010000043.1 coordinate 370,128, forward strand.
CGCGCGCGACGATCGTCAAGACGTCAACTTCCTATTTGGCCTGCACCAGCCCCGCAACAACCGCGGCAACTTTATCGAGTATCTGGTTCCAGCCTTCCAGTTGACCGCTATTTTTCGCGCTCTCCATGGGCTCATTTCCAATCTGGGTAAGTCTCGTCTGCCCGTTTCCGAGATCCTCAAAGATGGTCACGTCGTGCGCCCCGTCTATGGCCTCGTGTTCTATTCCTAATTCCGCAGGCTCAACCTTGTTTCCCTCTGAGTCCGAAAAGTACATGTCGGAAACGATCTTCTCGTGCAGGACGATCTCGTGATATTCGATCGCATTCCAGAACTCCTGCCCATCCGGCGCCTTCATGCAGAAGAGAGATTTTCCCCCGACGCGAAAATCCATTTTGCAGACGGGCGCAGTAAAGCCCTTCGGCCCCCACCACTGCGTCACGTACTTCGGGTCTGTCCAAGCCTTCCAAACCAATTCGCGTGGGGCATCAAAAACTCTTGTAATAACCATCCGCTCTGTCTCATTTAACGTGCTTTTTGTCACGTCCAACCTCCTCTTTTTTCATTTGATTCACAACCACATCCAACTTATCGAAACTTTCTTCCCAGAATCGGCGATAGCTGATCGCCCAGTCGCTGACAGTCTTAATCGCCTCGGGCCTGAGCGTGCATACGCTCTCCCGTCCACGCTTTGTCTTGATCACAATCCGTGCCCGCACCAGGTAGGCGATATGTTTTGAAATCATCTGCTGCGAGAGTGCAAACGGTTCCGTCAATCCATGCACAGTAGCGGGCCCATGTGAGAGCCGTTCGATCATCGCCCGCCGGGTTGGATCAGACAGAGCCGCAAATGTTGTATCCAGTCTATCCACAACCATATGGTAGTGGATTGTCCGTCGATGTCAAGTGTGAATTTTGGAGTTCCCGATTTCTGTTCCTGATCTCTGAACACTGACACCTGGACTAATTCATGCTGCACAATGCGCCGCGTATCGCAGCTGGGTTTGCATGGTTTAACAAATAGGCTTCCTTAAGCAACTACTCATTAACCTGACAATTAGAGTGAGACCGCAACCTGCGCAGCGAACGCGACCCGTGACGTCCGAGCCGTGGTATCAGGTTCGGGGGCTGCGGATTGCCGTTGGAGCCTCTTCTCGATGTATTGCCGAGCGCCCATTGGGCAAGTGATCTTTGCCAATAGCGCTTCCTACGACCTGCGCGATGAGTGGTAAATCGCCAATCCACTCATCGAGGAGATTAGTACCGGGAAGGGAGAGCTCTTGCGGCTGGCCTTTTGGCTTTTTCTAGACCTCTGAATACCCTGGGTGCCACTCAGAACCGATCTCCCGATTACGCGCGATCACCCGACGTCCCAATCTGAATCTCCCTATTCCTTCCGCGCACCATCTCTGGTATTCTCATAGGTTTTTCGCAGGGATGTAAATAACATGCCGGAGCATCGGGGCAGGCAATACCATAGGGCGCGGGTAGGGGAGACGCTGAAGGAAGAGATCGGCGTAATTATTGAAGGTGAGCTGGGTGATCCACGAATTGCGTTATGTACCGTAACGGAAATTGCGCTGGCCCCGGACGGGAAAAGCGCGCGGGTTTACATTGAAGTTGCGGGCGACGAGCGCGAGCAGGAGCAAACTGTAACGGCCATCAACGCGGCCAAGGGGTATATCAAGCGCGAGCTGCTGATCCGGTTGGGCGTGCGTCACGTGCCGGAGCTGAATTTTTTATTGGATAAGTCACAGGAGTATGGATCGAGAATTGACGATTTGTTGGGCCGAATCAATAAACGCAAAAAGAAATAGGGGCCATGGACCAGCTCGCACAGGTCTTACAGGAGATTCAACAGCGCCGGCGTTTTCTGGTTACCTCGCACGCGCGGCCTGATGGTGATGCCATTGGGTCAACGCTTGCGCTGGCCCAGATTCTGCGCAAAATGGGCAAGAGCGCTGATGTCGTGCTGGCCGATCCTGTTCCGGTTATTTACAAGCCTCTGCCGCAATCGGAGACCGTTCGTCTCACAATAAAAGCGGCTGGCGATTACGACGCTGCCATCATCCTGGAGTGTGACAGCGTGCAGCGCACCCGGCTACAAGGGCTGGAAGATAAATTCTTGATCAGTATTGACCACCACATCAGCGCCAAGCGTTTTGCTGACGTGAATTGGATTGATCCCAGTGCTGTGGCGACGGCGGAGTTGATCTTCCGTCTGGCCCAGGCGGCGCAAGTCAAACTGACGCCAGACATCGCGACCTGTCTTTATACCGCTGTGCTGACCGATACTGGATCATTTTCCTACTCGCCGACGAGCGCCTGCACTTTTGAGCTGGCCAAATACCTGGTGGAGCATGGCGCGGATCCGAGCAAGATTGCTCACAGCGTCTATTTTTCCGCTCCCATGTCAAAGATGTGCCTGCTGGGCGCTGCGCTCTCAACGCTGCAGCGCGATGGCGCAGTTACATGGATGTCCGTTACGCGGCAGGACATGGAACGCTTTGGCGCGCTCGATGAAGACTGCGAAGGCCTGGTCAACTATGCGCTCGGCATCGCCGGCGTTGAAGTGGCGATCTTCTTCCGCGAAGTAGCGCATGAGCGCATCCGCGTGAGCATCCGCAGCAAGGGCGCGGTGAACGTGGCGGAGATCGCGCAGAAGTTTGGCGGTGGTGGCCATGAGTGCGCCGGAGGCTTCTCCACGGAAGGGCCAGTGAAGGCCGCAGCGGAGCGTGTGTTGGCGGAGTTGCGGGGGGAAAGCGGTACTTAGTATTTGGTAATAAGTATTTGGTATTTGGCTGCAAGCACGCGACTGTACTCCATGAAATATCACTGTACTCGAGTTTTAATACTTAGCCTTTGGCAACAAGCGTTTGATCGTATACCGCGTACTGTATTGATCTTCCAAGCAAAGCCAAATACCAAATACTAATTACCAATGGCCGCCTTTCAATGACTTCTGATCGCACCAAATTGCTGGCCACGCAGCTCGCGCTTGTCGCTGGCGTGTGCTATTTCTTTTTCTTTTTTGGGCTGGGCGCATTCGGGCTTACCGGTGCGGACGAGCCGCGCTACGCGCAGATTGCCCGCGAGATGCTGGCCCGGCATGACTGGATCGTCCCCACGTTCAATGGCACTCCGTGGCTGGAAAAGCCCGCGTTGCTCTACTGGAAGATGATGAATAGCTACGCCATCTTCGGCGTGAGCGATTGGGCTGCGCGCATTCCGGCGGCCTTCCACGCGACGGCAGCTGTCTTCGGAATATTTTTCTTCATGCGGCGTTTCCGTTTTGGCAGCGAGCTGGATGCCGCCATGATTGCCGCGTCTTCCGCTGGCATGATCGGCTTCGGCCGCGGTGCATCGACAGACATGCTCGTCTCTGCGCCATTTGCCCTGGCCATGATGTGCTGGTGGACCTGGCATCAGACAAACAAGAAGCTCTGGCTCATAATTTTCTACGGATTGTTGGGCGTGGGCGCTTTGGCCAAAGGGCCGGTTGCTCCAGCGCTGGCTGTGCTGGTGGTGGGCGCGTATGCCGTGCTGCGGCGCGACGGGAAAATTTTTGTCCGCAGTCTCTCCATCCCAGGCTTTGTTTTGTTTTTTGCCATCGTGCTGCCCTGGTATCTGGCGGTGCAGCACAAAGTCCCGCAGTTCTTCCGCGTCTTCTTTATTGAGCACAACCTGGAGCGCTTCGGCACCAATCTTTACCAGCATTCGCAACCATTCTGGTATTACATTCCGGTTTATCTGCTGGCTACTATTCCCTGGACTTTGTTTGCTGTTCCTGCGCTGATCGACGCCGGAAAAAATGTGTGGAAGGGTTGGCCTACAAATCCGGAGCCAATGACAATTGACGCCAGTTCGCAAGCAGATGACGGCCTGCCAAGCTTCCTGTTTATCTGGATCATTGTGCCGATTATCTTTTTCAGTATCTCCCGCGCCAAGCTGCCCGGATACATCTTGCCCGCGATTCCCGCTGCTGCCCTGCTCACGGCTGATTATGTGCATAGACTCAAAGCTGTTCCCCGATTGCTGACATCTTTCCACGCATTGCTTTGCGCTGTCTTGATGGTTGCGGCTCTCATGGCTCCCTTCGCCGTGGCCAAAGTACAGCCTCCCTCTTACATGGGAATCTTTATGGCGGTCACCGGCGGAGTCATCGCGTTTATGGTCCTGCTGATGGTGCGACGCGAAGGCGTTCGCGTTCTGCATTTCGTCACGCTGGTTCCTACTATCCTTGCTGTGGCTTTTCTCCTGCGCCCTGCCGCAGCGACGATTGATCGCACGCAATCGGCCCGGCCCATCAATCAGCGGTTGGCAGAGCTTGGCGTCCCTGCCAATGAGACAGTGGCCAGCTTCAACGTAAAGCGTCAAGTCGCTTACGGGCTGGATTTTTACCGCAACCAGCCGATTAGTCATTATGAGCAGGAGGGACCTCTCGACATGCCGTCCGGCGTCCCTTCAGACAGGCATGTTGTCGTCGCCAAAGAGGGGAGTCTGGGCGCGGTGCAGGCTGTGGCAGGCGACCGGGAGGTCAAGTCTATTGGGACTTTCCCCCCGCAGCATCTGGAGTTTTTTGAGGTAAGCGCGGCAAAGTAAACGCTGGCAAGTGGCGCTGCTGGTTCCTACTTCTTTGGTTCCATTATGGATAGAGGCTTTGATTAATTCCCGGAGCAAAGCTAGACTCTTAGCTCGCCGCCAAGTAGGCTAATTGCAGGGCGGAAGCGAGAAGTTCATGGGCCTTCATACCCCTATTGAAACACACCGGGCACACCCTTTTGGCGTGGAGATTCTGGACCTAAGGCACTTCAGCTCCCATAACCTTCGTCCTTTGCTGGAGCGGGAAACCCTTTTATGGGCGCAGATGATGTCATGGGACTACCGGCCTTCCGCCGAGATGATTCTGCGCTATATCGACTCCAAAATCCTGCCCGGATATGCTGCCGTGGAAGATGGCCACATTGGCGGATACGCATTTTTTGTCTATGAAGGCAGTAAAGGCGTGATTGGCGATCTTTACGCTGACGATTCCATCCGTGTCCCCGGCGATACGGTAGAAAATCGCCTGGCCGTGCACGTGATCAACACCTTGCAGCAATCGCCCGGGATACAGCGCATAGAAGCGCAGCTATTGCCGCATGAATCCGGCGTGCTCAGCGAGCCATTTTTGGCCGAAGGTTTCCGCCAATACCCGCGGCTGTTTATGACGCTGCCGCTCAGGAACAGCGCACGACCGGAAATTGCCGCACTGCACGATATTGAGTTTCGCCGTTGGGGAGAGCAGGATTTCCAACCCGGCGCGGCGGTGATCACCACAGCGTATCGCGGCCATGTTGACTCAGAGATCAACGATCAATACCGCAGCCTGAACGGGTCACTGCGTTTTCTGAACAACATTGTCCGCTTTCCCGGATGCGGCGTGTTTGATGCGCATGCGTCATTCGTGGCGCTGCATAAGCCCACGCGGTCGATTGCAGGACTGTTGCTTTGCTCGCGCGTCCGCGAGGATGTTGGCCACGTAACGCAGGTTTGTGTCTTGCCGGAGCTTCGCGGCCGCAGGATTGGTGAATCGCTTCTGGGACTGTGCACGCAGGAGTTGCGCTCCCGTAACTTTCTGGGCCTGAGCCTTACTGTGACGGAAGCGAATACCAAGGCGGTAGAACTCTACCGCCGCCTGGGTTTTGAAACCCGCCGTCGCTTTGATGCGTTTGTGTGGGAAGGATAAAGGACCTTTGCCGCAGATTTGCTTGATGAACGCTGATGGAAACGAAGCCGCGAATTTCGCGAATCCACACGATCGAAGCCAGTTGATAATTTTGAGTATTTCAGAACGGTCGCATACCGATAATCTCCCGTAATCTGGCCACAAGGGCCGCGTTCCGAAATGGAACTCTCAGGAAAAACAATTTGCGTAATGCGCTTGCATTGCAATGGGGAACACCTACAATTCCTCTCGACCACCCTATTTCTTCCGCCCCGACCGGACTTCAGGAGGCACAGATGATCGTGCGTATTCTTGTTGTGACATTGCTGGTGTTTTCGGGATTTTCAGCATCATCCACTTCCGGCACGCCCCAAGACAAAGACAAAAAAGCAGCCGACGAGTGCGCCAACCAACCGTTCAGCTATGACCACGGCGCAAGTGGACAACAGAACTGGTGCGGGAGATGCAATCAGAGTGGAGAGCTGCGGCAGGCTCCCATCAATATTTCAAACACGCAGGAATCGGCGCAACCAGCTATTGTGTTTAACAGATACAACGAGAAGACGAGCCTAAACGTTTATCCTAACCCTTACAACCTGAAAATTGATTACAAGAGCAGCAGCAATCCGGTCGCTACAATCACCATAGGAAGCAACACGTTCAAGCTGCTGGAGTTTCATTTTCACCGGCCGAGCGAAGAGGCAATCGATAATCGAAGATTTCCCATGGTTCTGCACCTGGTGCATCTCAAGAATGAGGCCGGCTGCGAACCTGGAAGGCCCGGATGCGTGGCGGCAATCGCAATCCTGATCAGGGAAGGCACCCCTTCACAACAGACCACGGACCTCTTGAATACTTTTTTCAGCCATTTCCCGCCGCCCACTGGGCGGCAAAACGTCCAGATCAGCCTGGAAGGGCTGCTGCCGCTCAATTATGTCAATGCAGGTTACTGGAGCTACAGCGGATCGCTCACCACTCCTCCCTGCACGGACAACATCACTTTTTATGTGTTGAAGCCCATGCTAGTCTTTTCCGCGGCGCAGATCGCGGAGTTTGAGCGCCGTTACCCTTCGGCGAACGCGCGCGACATTCAACCGCTCGACGACCGGCCGATCGTGAACAGGCATTAGCCTTACATCCCAGGACCTTGCCGCAGCTTTGCGGTGATGGCTGATAGGAAAATCAGCCGCGAATTTCGGGAATCAACACGAATCGCCTGATCTGCGCTCATCTGGGCGATCAGCCGCAAGTTCTAATTCCTGGTTACGCTGACTGCCGACTTAAACGAAGCGCCAGAAGAGTCCCAGCCCTTGATAATCACTTGGTGTGTGCCGACTGCGATCGGCAGAGTTGTGTCTGCTGTTGCCGTGGATGACTGGAATTTGAGCGCGCCATCGAGATACACCTGCGTCGCCACAACCGGATAGCCCGAGGAAGAAGTTCCCGTAGCGCGAACGGATGTTGCAGTAGTCGAAGTAGATGTAGGGCTGCTGATGGTGACAAATTGCGGCTTCACCACCACAGTCGCAATCGTGCTGGAAGAAGCGCCCAGGTTGTCAGTGACCGTGGCTTTTATCGTATATGTCCCGGCGGCCTTGTACTGGTGAGACGCGCTGGCGGCTGTGGCTGATGATCCGTCGCCAAAGGAAATAACGGTGCTGGCAATAGTGCCGTCAGAATCAGTCGAGTTGGCAGCCGAAGCGGTGACTGATCCTCCTACCAGAATCGAGCCGGAAGACAAGGTCAATGCCGCGACCGGCGGCTTGTTGATGGTGACGGGAAGCTGCTTAGAAAAAGATTTTCCCGCATTGTCCCACCCCTTTACCAGCAGCGTGTGCGGGCCGCTGGCAACTGTAACGTTGGCATTCAGACTTGCGGAGTTCACCGAATAAACAATCCTTCCGTCCACATAGATCTGCATGGCAACAACTGGGAAGCCTGAGAATCCGCTGGCGACCACGTGGACTTGTGAGGGCAGGGCCGCGCCGCTGGCGGGGCTGCTCACGATGACCTCTGAGGCTTTCACTGTTACGCTGGTTGTGGCCGTTGAGGAAGTGCCTGAATTGTCAGTAACTGTGGCCGTAAGCGTGTAAACGCCAGCGGTGGAAAACGCGTGCGACGCGGTAAGCCCGCTGGCCGAGGTACCATCGCCAAAGCTTAGGATTGAGCTTGCAATGGTGCCATCTGGATCGGAAGATCCGGCCGCGCTCACGCTGATTGTCGCTGGTGCATAAGCAGCACCGGGAGTCGCCGCAATTACTGCGATCGGAGGCTGGTTCCCGCCATTTGAAACCACAATCGCCACCGTCTTGCTGTTTGTAGCGCCCAGATTGTCGGTAACTGTTCCGGTGATCGTATACGTGCCTGCGGCGCTGTATGTGTGTGTAGCACTGGAGCCGCTAACAAGCGCGCTGCCATCGCCAAAATTGATCGTGCTGCCTGCGATTGTGCCATCCGGATCGGTTGAGCCGACGGTTGAAGCCGTGATGCTGGCAGGCGCAGCAACTGATCCCGTCACTGAAGTCTTGGTCAATGAATTGGTAATGATCAGCGCTGCCGTGGGCGGCTGGTTGGTTATGGTGATCTGCACGCCGCCGGACATCTTGTTTGTGAGTGTAGCCTTGCCAACCGCTTTGACAAAGATGATGTAATTCCCGGCATTCAGGCCGAATGGAGCCAGATCAAGAGAACTCTTAGTGGTGGGAAGATCAGCCAGCCACATCAGATTAGCGCCGTCTTGTGAAGCGAATGCGGTGAAGTGGTCAACAGTATTCATTTGTCCTGTAATGCTCCAGGAAGCGATGGTTCCGGCCACGGTAGCCGAGACGGTCACGCAATTATCGATGCCGCTTTCAATCTCCGATCCCTCTTCATAGTCGTTCCAGGTCACCAATTGGATCCCTAGCATCTGTTTCGTAGTCGAGTAATGCTTGCCGGCATCAGCAACAGTCTGCAGCCAGGTCTGGCCGCACTGTTGGTCGACAATGCGATTGCTGCCCCATAACGCCAGCGTGTCATTGAAACCTTTGTAGACGGAGCCGGTGGAATACTCAGTTGGGAATGCCAATGCCGTGTTGTAGTAGTTATCCAGGTAACTGATGGCCATCGGGTTGGTGGCAGATACCGTTGTTGGCTCGACCCAGGAAAAAGCTCCGCTGGTCTGAGGTTTGGTAAATCCGCTCCCATTGCGGAAGATGAACATTGGATTGCCTGCAACGCCGGCGCGAACCCGCGTCCAGTCAATGGCATAGGCTTCATGACCAAAAAAGTAAACAACAGGTCTTCCGCCGCTTGTTAGATACGCCGTCGAACCCGAATAGGTGACGTTGGCATAGTTCAGGTCATCGATAAGCGTCTGTGTGACATCGCAACCAATGGTGGCAGCACAGGTCTTAAGCGCACCGGCATCATGCATAATGGCAAAATGGAAGCCGGGATGAAGCTCAGACTGATGCATAAAGGCCTGAACTCCCTGATCATAGGAAGTAAAGTTCTTACTCGATTCGCCGCGCCCATACCAGTCAATGACGGCTCCGTCGATTCCACGGCTCAGCATGTCATTCACCTGCTTTTGCACCTGCAGGAGGTCGCTGGAAACGTAGCCGACATTCATGTGGTCGCCAAAGCCAAACCAGGGAACCAGATGGGCGTAAATTTTGGCGGTGGATCCGGGGTAGAGCAGACTGCGGATGGGAGCTTTGCTGATGTTGCTAGCGCCCAGATTGTTATTGGTTTGCGTAATAAAACTATTGGCCGCGCTGGTGTTGTTTGAGGTCTCCGCTGCAAGGGTGGTGGTGGCTTTAAAAGTGGTTGCCGCCGACGCTAAAAGCGACGAAAAGACGATGAGAACGGCGACCCATATGGCGTAAACTCGCACAAGACACCCCCGGACATGCGTCGCCCAAAAAAAAGCGACGAAATGAGCGTGAAATCGATGAATTTTTTTAGTTCTATTGCAGATGTGTGCGGATTCTAGCCCAATTTGCCGTAACCCCTATCCGCGAAAGCTCTAAGCTTTTCACCATCATTTACCCTAGGGAACTACACAGAATGCCCGAGCAGTGCAGGTTAGGGAACTAGGACACGTCCTAATGGTCGAGGCGCGAGTGGGTTATCTGGAGCAACGGACAGGCGGAAATTTGCGTCTAATCAAAGCTGAAACATAGGATGAGATTGTGTCTGGAATGCCCGACCAGATGAGAAAGGGATTATGAGCGCTCAACCCAAGACTGAGTCAGCGGCGAAAATTCCCGCAGAAATCAATACCAAGTTAAGGTCGCTGGCACACGATCTCAGCAATTCCGTTGAGACCATCATGCAGGCTTCTTACCTGTTGGCCCAGCTTAGCCTGGACGAAAATGCCAAGAAGTGGGCAGACCTCATTGATAAGGCCAGCCGGGATTGCGCCAAAATCAACCGCGACATTCGGGACATTCTGAAAGCCAACGCTTAGGCTTCCGGACCGCCGGTTTTCATGCTCAGTGGCTAGGCGACACGCTTTGAGGCAGCATTTGTCCGCAGGAAATCCTGGGCGTTGCGATAGCCCTCCAGCGTTCCTACATCCATATAGCTTTCCCCCGCAAACTTGCCCCGCACTGGATTACCGGCGGCAATAAAGGCGTTCAGCAGCTCTCCCAGATAATTGTCTGCCTGGTGGCGGGATTCCCATAGCAGTCTCAGGCGGTGGAAGGCCTCTCCGCGCGCGGTAACAGCGCCCCAAATCCAATGAGAGCGCGCATCCGGTCTCTTCACCTGGACTTGCTGGACATAGCCCAGATCGTCGCAGATCACCGCGTCAAAGACTGAGGGATTCGACACGGGGAAGAGCACCAGATTGCATTCCGCCCCGCTTGGCGCCAGGGCCGGCGCATAGGCGTTTTCCGGAAACCAGATTGTATCCGGCAGGCCGATCAAAACCTGGTCATGCTGGCGGGCAAAAGGCTCAGCGCGAAAGAGCGCGTCACACAATCCACGTGGCTGCTGCTGGACGACGTAGAAAATTTCTGCCGCATAGTCGCGCTCAGCGTAATACTTCACAATGTCAGTCTTTTCAGCCGAGATGACCATGCATATCTGGCTGGCGCCGGCGGCGATCATCCGTTCGACAAGATATTCTGAGACGGCTTTGGGGCGCTCCACGCCTGCGACCATCCGCGAGCCCACCGGCAGCAATTCCTTGGAGCAGCCTAGTGGCTGAATGCGTTCTCCGGCCCCGGCGGCCGGTATGATTCCGATCATTGGACTACCTCTTTCTTCATGGATGCGCTCGCGCCAGAGCGCGCCTCGTCGAAGTATTGCAAGAGCTGCTGTGCGCGGACGTTGCCGGTGTGCTCATCGAGCGTCCGCTGGCGTGCCAGGGCAGACATGGACTGCAACTCGTCATCCGGGGAACGGAGAGCAGCTTCAACATCTTCCGCACTGGTCACAACAAGAAGCTGGCTTTGCGGATCAAAGAATGAATCCAGCCCTTCCCAACTATCGGTAATCAGGGGAGTGCCGCAAGCGGCTGCTTCAAAGAATCGTCCGGAAGGGCACCAGCCGTTGGCCGCCATCTCGCCGCGCGTAATGTTCAAGGTTAGTCGTGACGACGAATAAAAGCGGGCGTGGTCCGCGGGCGCTACGTGCTCCATGCGGCGAACATTTTCCGGCCATAGCCAGTTCCAGGGATAGAGTGAGCCGGCGAGCAGAAACAGCTTCTCCGGATGGCGGCGCGAAGGCTCCAGCAGTAATTCGTCAACTTTGGCCTGGCGGTCGGGCGAATATGTTCCCATGTAGCTCAGGTCGCATTGAAATTTGGCTATCGGCAGGACTCGGGAGTAATCGTCCGGATCGACACAGCCATAAAGAGGTCTGACGATTCGGGCGTGATATTCATTTTCCAGCGTGCGCAACGCCTTTCCGCCGGTAAAAGAAAGCACCAGATCAAATTCCTGGACTTGGCCGGCCTCGAGATATTCGATCGCGCCATGACCTAGATTATTCAGCGTTACGGGCGTATCCAGATCGTAAAAAGCGCGCAGAGGACGATCCAAATCCAAAATTTCGTCGTTGATGAGCCGGCCTTCCGGCAGAAAGCTGGCGGTTATCACCACGTCAGAGTCCGCGGCGACTGAAAGAGCGTGGCTGCGGACACTTGCCCAATCTGAGTAGAGAGCCAGTTGGCAGTAGTCGCAGGAATCAAAATCACGCCGCGAACTGTAGTAAGGAACATTTTTCTCAAAGAAATGTACTTGATGACCCAAGCGAGCCAGAGCGCGGATAATAGCGCGATAAGGAGTGGCATGCCCGTTACCCCACGAAGAGGAAAGCGTCAGGCCAAAGACAGTAATCTTCATTTTTGTCGCTTCGCTCCAAACCGCTTAAGAGTTACGCCCAAGACCCGAATGCGGATGCTCCTGTTACAGCGGGCTCGCCGCATGTTTTGGGCTCGCCCTGGAACTAAATGACGTTGTCGCTTCGCTCCAAACCGCTTAAGAGTTACGCCCAAGACCCGAATGCGGATGCTCCTGTTACAGCGGGCTCGCCGCATGTTTTGGGCTCGCCCTGGAACTAAATGACGTTGTCGCTTCGCCCCAAACCGCTTAAGAGTTACGCCCAAGACCCGAATGCGGATGCTCCTGTTACAGCGGGCTCGCCGCATGTTTTGGGCTCGCCCTGAACTAATGACGTTGTCGCTTCGCTCCAAACCGCCTGATCATATAGCTAACGCCACTTTTCTTCTGCTCCCGAGGCAGGCAGCTCGCCGCGCAAACCGGGCTCGCTGCTGACCATGGTGGCCTCGATCTTGCCTGTGCTCCAAAGCGCGCGACAGCATTCCAGCAAGAAGGATCTTCGCCAGCGCCATAATCCAATGCTGGAAGTGAGATGTAATCCTCGCCAGAGCCGTTGCCGGAACAGTTTTCGGGTGCGATCCATTGGCTGGTGGGTTTACACTGCAAATGCACTCATGGCCAATGAGAAGCTAGCACCGAAAGCGTATGACCAACAGCCGCAGCCCGCGCGCAAGCCTGATCTCTCCAGCTATTGCCCCAATTGCGGGACACAAATGCGCGAATCACGCTGCAAAATGGTGTGCAAGACCTGCGGCTTCTTTCTGAGCTGCAGCGACTTTTACTAACGAGCCCCTTTTATTAATGAGCCCCACCACTCAGACACGGAGAGATCGCCAGCCTGAAAGGCATTGAACATTTTGTTGTAGACCGCCAGCAGGGCTGCGCCGTGATGCGGCTGCTTTCTGCTGATGGCACGAACAAGCTGGGGACTGCCTGCATCAACGTTCTGAATGATGCCGTACAAAAGCTGAGGATGGAGGCTGAAAGCGGCGATCTAAAGCGACTGATCATCACCGGCAACGCCAAATTTTTTTCCGCCGGGGCCGACCTGAGTGAGATTTCACAGCTGACGGCGGCGCAGGCATTCGAGTTTTCACGCCAGGGGCAGGCACTTATGCAGGCTATCGACCAGTTTCCTGCGCCTGTGATTGCTGCCGTTCGCGGCTACTGCATGGGCGGAGGCATGGACCTGGCTTTATCATGCGATTACCGCATTGCGGCGCCGAACGCAGTCTTTGGACATCGCGGCGCTAGCCTGGGCCTGATGACCGGCTGGGGCGGAACACAGCGCCTGCCGCGACTCATTGGAAAGTCTAGAGCGATGCAGATGTTTTTGCTGGCGGAGATGGTGAAAGCGGAGGAGGCGTTGACGATTGGGTTGGTGGATAAGATTGCGGATGACCCAGTCCTCCTTGCGCTTGATTCGGAATCGGCTTCGCTTCTGCGGCAAAGCGAAGGAGCGTGATCGTATGAGCATGCGAATGCAAGTCACCGATGTTGGGACGTACCAAATAACGCTCTATAAGAACAATGAAGGGTCATGGGATTTCTGGATCAAGCAAAAAGGACATCTGCTGGTTAAATCAACAGGCACTGACAATTGCCGGGAAACGAAGCTTCTGGTTCAAAAGCATCTGTACGATGTTGTAATGACAAAAAAAGAAAGAAAAACTTTCAACCCAAATGAGCCATTGGAATGGCGAAACTATCTCCATGGGCCCGGTGGCGACACTGAAATCGCTCGCTGATTCCCTAATGCATCGAATTCGTAGCTAGAATAACCATTCCTGATGCACGCAATTCTCATCGTCTTTCTCGCGGGACTAATTGCCGGCGCAATGAACGCTGCCGCAGGCGGAGGCTCATTTGTATCCATCTCGGCGCTGATTTACGTTGGAATTCCATCAGTCTCGGCCAACATGTCGAGCACCATTGCTTTGTATCCGGGCAGCCTCACGAGCGGCTGGGCATACCGCAAAAATTTTCACCCAATCCTTAACGTCTCATTGAAAGTCATGATCCTGGCGACTCTGGCCGGCGGATTTGGCGGCGCAATCTTGCTGCTTCTGACGCCGAGTTCCGCCTTTGACAAAATTATTCCCTGGCTCCTGCTGCTGGGTTCATCAGCGTTTGCTTTTGGGCCATGGATCGGCAAATGGCTGCATAGGTATTGGCGCCCCCACACCACTTTTCTAGTGGTAGCCCAATTTCTGCTGGGAATCTATGGCGGCTACTTTGGAGGCGCAGTGGGGATCATGATGATGGCCGTCTGGAGCCTTCTTGGTCTTCAGGATGTTAAAGCGATGAATGCTGTAAAGGTTGTACTGGTGGCCGCAGCGAACACCATCGCCGTCTTGTGCTTTGCGTTTGTGGGATCGGTAGCCTGGCGCGAAACGCTGGTCATGCTCATGGCTGCGGCACTGGGAGGATACGCCGGAGCCCGCCTTACCTTACGGCTCAGTGGGTGGCAAATTCGCCTTGGCATCAGCATGATTAATTTTGCGATTACGGCGGTCTTTTTCTACACTCGGTTCTTCCGATAATTTTGCGGATGCTGAAGGGGTAAAGGGGACACAAGATCATTGATGGAGAGGTAGCATGGTAGGTCTCCATTTTCGAGCGGCTAAATACGCTTGATTGCTCTTACGGAAGTATTTTCCTGATCAGCGAAAATCATCATTCATGTCATCACCGGTAAGGTTTTGCATCTCGGGTTTGCGCGCCTTTCTCTCTCTCATTTAATCTAAATGGTTTGCCTAACCTCTATGGCCGATCAGATACCCAAGCTCCCTACAAAAATCGACGCTACCTCCACCCGCTTTGAGAAGAACATGCGCGCCATGGCGGAACTTGTGGCCGCAGTGCGCAGGGAAGAGGAAAAAATCGGCCTGGGCGGCGGCGAAAAAGCTATTGAGTCGCAGCACAACAAGAAACGCCTGACCGCGCGCGAGCGCATCAACCTGCTGATCGATCGCGACACCGAGTTCTTTGAAATCGGGCTCTATGCGGCCTATGGAATGTATGAAGAGTGGGGCGGCGCGCCTTCAGCGGGCGTGGTAACTGGACTCGGCCGCGTGCATGGACGGCTGTTTATGCTGATTGTGAACGATGCCACGGTCAAAGCCGGTGCGTTCTTCCCGATGACGGCCAAGAAGGTGATCAGGGCGCAGAACATCGCCATTGAGAACCATATTCCTACAATTTATTTAGTGGATTCAGCGGGTGTGTTCTTGCCCTTGCAGGAAGATGTATTCCCTGATACGGACGATTTTGGGCGGGTGTTCCGCAACAATGCGGTCATGTCCGCCATGGGAATTCCGCAGATCACGGCGATCATGGGCATGTGCGTGGCCGGTGGGGCGTATCTGCCGGTGATGTGCGACACCATATTAATGACGGAAGGCAGCGGACTTTTTCTGGCCGGGCCAGCGCTGGTACAGGCCGCTATCGGTGCAAAGTATTCTGCGGAAGAGCTGGGTGGCGCGCAGATGCATGCGCAGATCGCCGGCACGGTGGACTATCGCGAACCCAACGACCACATCTGCCTGGAGCGCATACGCTCCGTGGTGAGCAAGCTTGGCCACAAGCCCGGTGCGCCGTTCAATCGCGTGAAGGCCGAGCCTCCTGCATACGCGGCAGAAGAGATTTACGGAATTTTTGAGGCCGACGGCATGCGCCCGTATGACATGAAAGAGATCATCGCGCGCATTGTGGACGGAGCCAAGTTTGACGAGTACAAAGCCGAGTACGGCAAGACGGTAATTTGCGGGCTGGCGCGTATTGGCGGATTTGCCGTGGGGATCGTTGCCAATCAGGCATCGTCAGCGCAGCAGACTGATCCTAGTTCCGGCGAAAAGCACATGGAGTTTGGCCGCGTGATCTATACGGAAAGCGCCGAGAAGGCCGCGCGCTTCATTATGGATTGCAACCAGAACCTGGTGCCGCTGATTTTTCTGCACGACGTGAACGGTTTCATGGTGGGCCGCGACGCCGAATGGAGCGGCATTATCAAAGCCGGGGCCAAAGATGGTGAATGCCGTGGCCAATTCCGTGGTGCCGAAGATTACGGTCATCGTGGGCGGATCTTTTGGCGCGGGCCATTACGCCATGTGCGGCAAGGCCTACGATCCGCGATTTGTCTTTGCGTGGCCTTCAGCGCGTTACGCCGTGATGAGCGGCGCGGCGGCCGCAGGAACGCTGGTGGAGATCAAAATCAAACAGCTTGAACGCGGCGGCAAAAAGTTGAGCGATGCCGAGCGAAAAGAATTGTCCGACACCACAAAAGCCACATACGACCAACAGTCCGACCCGCGCTACGGCGCTGCAAGACTGTGGATCGACAAGATTATTGATCCTATGGAGACCAGGCAGACGCTGGTCACGGCGCTGGAGGCGGCAAGTCTGAATCCGGAGGTGAAAGAGTTTAAGGTAGGGGTTTTGCAAACATGAACATTTTTAGGTGGACGCGGATTTTTCACCACGGAGTCACGGAGACACGGAGAAAAGCAAAAAATAGGTAGATTGAGATGGCATGAAACAGCGGCGCTGCACCGAAGCTCAGGTACGAGGAACTAACTGAGAAGATCCTTGGTGCGGCGATTGAAGTCCACAAGAGCACTCGGGCCGGGGTTGCTGGAATCGGCTTATGAAGAATGTTTATGTCTTGAATTAAACTTGCGAGGTTTCCGCTTTGAGCGACAAATCACAGTTCCGGTGTACTTACAAAGGAATCAACTTGGACTGCGGATATAAGCTCGATTTCTGGTTGAAGACACAGTCATTCTGGAACTCAAGTGTGTGGAGCGCATTGCGTCCGATTCATGAAGCTCAACTTCTTACTTACATGAAGTTGCTGAAAAAGCCAGTAGGTTTCATCATCAATTTCAACGTTCCAGTCTTGAGATCCGGTATCGTGCGAAAAGTTCTATGACCTGCTGTTCTCCGTGTCTCCGTGCCTCCGTGGTGAATGAGTTGTTGCATTCTATGTCGAATGAAGTAAAAATCATCGAATGCCCGCGCGATGCCTGGCAAGGCCTCAAAGGCCAGATTCCCACTGCGTCAAGGTGCAGTATCTGCGCGCGCTGATTGGGGCTGGGTTCAAGCATATTGACGCCGTGTCGTTTGTATCGCCCAAGGCCATTCCGCAGATGGCGGATTCTGAAGCTGTCCTGAAAGAACTTGATCCGCCGGATGACGTGGAGATCATCGGCATTGTGGTGAACCAGAAAGGCGCGGAGCGCGCGATTGCCACTGAAGCCGTGCAGACGCTCGGTTTTCCATATTCCGTCTCGCCGACATTTCTGGAGCGCAACCAGCACCAGACACTGGAAGCCGCTGCGGATGAACTGGAACAGATCAAGCTCAAGGCCGACGCGGCAGGGCTGAACGTGGTGGCGTATATCTCGATGGCCTTCGGAAATCCTTATGGCGATCTTTGGAACGCGGAAGAGGTGGTTGAGGCCGTTGGCATTCTGGCGGACATGAACATCACGCAGATTTCGCTGGCGGATACCGTTGGGCTGGCGACGCCGGAGCAGGTAAAAGAACTGATTTCCGCCGTGACCTCGGCTTACGATTACCTTGAAATCGGTGCGCATCTGCACAGCACGAAGGCGGGCGCAGCGGAAAAAATTATAGCGGCCTACGAGGCTGGCTGTCGCCGATTTGATTCCGCTATCGGCGGGCTGGGCGGATGCCCGTTTGCGCAGGATGAGATGATCGGCAATATTCCGACGGAGATTGCAGTGCAGGCGCTTAAAGATCGCGGCGCGGAGGTGCCGCTGAAGAAGCCGCTGGATGCGGTACTGGCTATGTCGGCGGATATCGCGAAAAAGTTCACACCAATTCAATGACTCACGATTACAAAACCGTTCTTTACTCCGAAGCCGGCAGCATCGCCACCATCACGCTGAACCGTGCGGACAAGCGCAACGCCATCAGCTATGAGTTGATTGACGATTTGATTGCTGCGTTGAAGCAGGCTGCCGGGTCGACGGCGCAAGTGATAATCCTGACCGGCGCGGGCAAGGCATTCTGCTCCGGGATGGACCTGGACAACCTGAAGCAGCTCACCGGCCGCACACACGAGCAAAATATTCAGGATTCAGAGACCATGGCGTCACTGTTTCGGACGCTCTACGACTTTGCCAAGCCGACGATTGCCGCGGTGAACGGGCCAGCAATCGCGGGCGGCACAGGATTGGCAACATTGTGCGATTTCACGCTGGCTGTGCCGGAAGCGAAGTTTGGCTACACAGAAGTCCGTATAGGTTTTGTGCCCGCGATTGTTTCTAGTTTTTTGATCGCCAACATCGGCGAGAAACGCGCGCGCGATCTGCTGCTTACAGGGCGCATCTTTGGCGCAGAAGAAGCACTGAAGCTCGGCCTGGTGAATGAGATCGTCGCGCCAGAAAAGTTGATGACGCGGGCGCAGGAGCTGGCCGCGCAGTTGCTGGAGAACAGTCCTGCGTCATTGCAAGCCACGAAGAAGCTGCTTTCCAGCTATACTCGCGAGCAACTGGACCGCCAAGTGACGCAAGCGGTGCAGGGCAACGCCGGAATCCGCCAGACAGCCGATTTCAAAGAAGGCATTACAGCATTTCTGGAGAAGCGCAAACCCACTTGGACAGGAAAATAGAAGACGTCAACAGAAAAGACCTCAAGACAAAAATCTGGGGCGAGACGAAACTGCGCGTACGCTACGCCGAAACCGACAAGATGGGCGTGGTGTACCACTCCAACTTTGTCATATGGTTTGAAGTGGGGCGCGTGGAGCTGCTGCGGCAACTCGGCTTTCAGTACAGCGAGATGGAGGCGGAAGACAATTGCCACATTCCTGTGGTTGATCTGCGCGTCCGCTACAAGTCACCGGCACAGTATGATGATGAGATAGTGGTGCGCACCGAGATCAAGAATGTGCGTTCGTCACTGCTGCACTTCAGCTATGAAATTTTTCGCGAAGCTAATCGTGCGCTGCTGGCCACGGGCGAAACCATGCACATCATCGTGAACAACAGGCTGGAACGCACGGCGCTGCCGGAAAAATATATGCAGGCTTTCAACGGAACCAAGCGAACTTCATGAGCGCACTTCAGATTAACGGAAATGATCTTTCACTCGACGACCTGCGTGAAGTGGTTTATGAGCAGCGTCCGGTGGAACTTGCGGGCAGCGCCCGAAGGAAAGTTATCGCCGCACGCGAGGTAGTGGAAAAATTGCTGCGTGAAAATCGCGTGGCTTATGCCATCAATACCGGCGTGGGCAAGTTGAGTGACGTGCATATTGAGCCGGCGCAGAACCGGCAGCTGCAGGTGAATTTGATCCGTTCGCACTCGGTCGGCGTGGGCGAGCCGCTGAGCCAGGAAGAGACGCGCGCCATGATGCTGTTGCGCGCTAACTCACTGGCCAAAGGACTTTCCGGCGTGCGGCCTGAAGTGATTGACCTGATCTGCGCGATGCTGAATAAAGGCGTGCATCCCGTGGTGCCGTCACAGGGAAGCGTTGGCGCAAGCGGCGACCTTGCTCCGCTGGCCCATTTGGCGCTAGCGATGATCGGCGAAGGGCAAGTTTGGGATGAGAAAGGTCGCACCAGCAGCGCAGATGCATTGCAGCGCGCGGGAATTGCGCCGCTGGTTCCTGAGGCTAAAGAAGCGATCTCTTTGATCAATGGTACGCAGGCCATGCTGGCGGTGGGAACGCTTTCACTGCTCGCGGCAGAAACTCTGGCAGAAACGGCTGACGTGCTGGGGGCGATGTCACTCGATGCACTGCATGGCACGGACGCAGCGTTTGACGCGCGCATCCACGACGCGCGTCCGCATGCGGGACAGACGCAGGTTGCGGCCAACCTGCGAAGGCTGCTTAAAGGAAGCGAGATTCGCGAGTCGCACAAAGATTGTGGACGAGTGCAGGATGCTTACTCTCTGCGCTGCATTCCGCAGGTCCACGGCGCGGTGCGCGATACGCTGGCATTTTGCCGCAGGACGTTTGAGATCGAAATGAATTCAGCGGTGGATAACCCACTGGTGTTTGTGAAAGGCAATGGCGAAGGCGACATTATTTCCGGCGGAAACTTCCATGGGGAGCCTCTGGCGTTTGCGCTGGACTATATGGCGATTGCGCTGAGCGCGCTGGCGGGAATTTCTGAGCGACGCATTGAGCGGCTGGTGAATCCGGCATTGAATGAAGGCTTGCCGCCATTTCTTGCGCCCGATGCGGGCATCAACTCCGGCTTTATGATGCCGCAGGTAACGGCTGCGGCGTTGGCCAGCGAAAACAAGGGGCTGGCGCATCCTGCGTCAGTGGATTCGATTACGACCTCAGGCAATAAAGAAGATTATGTTTCCATGGGCATGACCGCCGCGATCAAGTTGAAACGCGTAATCGCAAACACAACAAATGTGCTGGCGATTGAAGCTTGCGCGGCGGCGCAGGCGCTGGATTTTCTTGTGCCGCTTAAAAGCAGCGTGCCATTGCAGAAAGCCCATGCTGCCATTCGCAAGGTGAGCGCAAAGATTGAGCATGATCGGGTATTCGCAGATGATTTTGCCAAGCTGGCGGAGTTGATCCGCGCGGGTGCATTAGCAAAATAGTTTTCATTAGACCTTCCTCGCGCCGCAGGCTCGCGCGTAGCGAAGCCCGTTAGAGTTGCTTGTGCAAGCCATCACTACTCAATTTTTCTTTTCATTGCCAGCGAAGTGCCAAGTTGTGCGGAGAGTAGAAAGACACTCTGCCATGATATAGTGTGTAGTTGCGCTATAACTCGGAGGACTATGGCTGAAGAGACTATTCGAGTCTTATTAACCTCTATAGATGGGAACTTAACTCATCCATTTAGAGGCGAGCAAACCGTTGATGATGTGCGACGGTTTGGCTATGACAAACTTGTCAAGGACAAAGCTCAAATCCCATTTGAGAACACTTGGATCGAGCTTTTGGAAACGCGCTTAGATGGCAGTACCCGAATATCTTCTCTTGTCAAACCAGAAAAGAGAGATAAGGACAAGGGAGATGACCCAGATCTGACTTTGAGTCTCGTTTGGACCCAGCAGGGAGGCTGCTGCTAAAGTATCCTCTATGTTTGAAAAGTATCATCGTGCTATTGTTGATGCTCAGTTTGATGAATTGCTTACTCGCGTAAAGAGCGACGGGTGGACGGATGTGTCCGTTGATCGGGATCTGTCGCAAGTGTATGTTACATTGACCGCGAAGTCACCGGTTCTGTACACGTATCGGAGCCGTATCGACATGTCACGCTACCCGGTTGACCCATATTGGGTCGGCTTTATCAATCCAGATCTGCCTCGTGAGCGATGGAGCACCGCCAGTGCTTCGGATCCGCGATTTTGGCCATGGTCGCCGATGCCGGGTCTAGATGGAAGTTTTATTCTTGCTTTTCAGGGACCATTCAGAACGTTTTGGTGCCGAGAATGCAATCTCCCCTTCTTTTTGTACCATGGAGATTGGATTTGGAAACCGGCAGAGTGGCATCTAAGTCGCGTAGTCGCATATCTCCGCGAAGCAGTGAATCAGGGGAAGGCACCGAACCGCTGGCGGCCACTTCAGCGTGATGCGCTGTTTAATCTCGCGGCGCGAGCTGGCATCACCTTACCTCCTGGCGCTAGTGAGGGATCAAAATAGTGTCCCAGTTTGATATTCAGAGACCTCCCGGCAGGATTGAGCGGCTGCTTGTTCCTGAAAACATCTTGCGCACCACAATCGCTGGCCTGTCCTACGGAGCAGGGCGGGAGATGCTTTGTTACTGGGTCGGGGCTGAATCGCAAAGTGCTAAAGGAAGTGCCTCGGCGATAGTTACAACGGTCGCCTTCCCTCGCATTAATTCGGGATTTGCACAGTTCAAACTGCTTGAAGGGCAAATGGGGCTGATCACATCATGGTGTGCTAAGGAAGGTCTTTGGGTCCTTGCGCAAGTGCACACTCACCCCGCTGACGAACCTCATTCCGAAGCGGACGAATGCTGGCCTGCTTCGCATCGTGATGGTTTTTTCTCCATAGTATTTCCGTTCTTCGCATCGATGTCTTCTGTCCGGAATCCCGGCTGGCGGGTTTATGAGTCTGCAGGCGGCGGTAAATGGTCGGAGATACTGCCGGAAACCAAACTGCACGTTGTTAATGAGGTGTGGTTTCCGCCAGCGGGGTCGCGGGGGTGAGCGTAATTAATCTGCAACTAAATCGCGACGTGTTCTATGCGCAACGAGATTCGCGAGCAGAAATTCATTACCCACTTTCGCAGTTAGCCTCTAGGCATATTGCTATTGCGGTCCCTCCAGAGACCGTTTCCTCGGCATTGGGGCTTGAGCTTGCACTGTTTTGGACAACGTCCATCATCCGCCGCATGGGGCGTGCATTTACCGAGTTGATTGTAGTCACCTCGGACACATTTCGCAGCTCAAATTCGCAAATTGGAAAGGCGCTGGGATGTACGGTGGAGCAATTCATTACAGCGGAGCTTCAGGGGGCAGATCCGTTTGCACCATTTCACTGGCGGAGTTGGACGAAGAATATTGATCTTAGCGATGCCGAAACAGTCATTTGGCTGGGGTCGCCACCATTAACAGTTCAAGAAAACAAGACTTTCGTAATCAATGCTTCTGGTTGGGTTTCCGTTGTGCACGAAGCGCCTACAGCGCATTTGTCGTTAAGTCCTACAAACTTCGACGCTGCGCCGGCTGCCATTGTATTTGCCGCATGTATGGCGGCAGGCAGAGTCTTTTCCGAAGCTTTCCAGCAGTATAGCGGGCCACGTGAGTTGGCAGTAGCTCTTGATAGCGGCTACGTCACGAGTGACTCGTCCGTTTATAGGAAATGGATGCTAGAAGGTGAGAGCGCCCCGGGAGCAGCGCCATGGAAGCCGCAATCTGGGGCAGCGCCACACCTCGAAAGACTCCTAGTTGTTTCCGCGGGCGGAGTCGGCGGAAATTTCTGTCAGATTCTAAGTGATTCATTCTTGCACATCGATTCGGCGCTCATTGTCGAACCTGACAAATTCGACATTTCGAACCTGAATAGAGCTATTGGTGTAGGCCTGAACTTGGCATTGGGCGGCGCTTCCAAAGCATCTTTCGCGGCGGATGCGCTGCGAAACTGCGTGGTGAATGTTACCCCAATTCAGTCTCCATACGAATCTTGGGTAACAGCAGAGATGGCTGAGAAATTTCGGCAACCCGAGACGGCTGTTGCGATAGGCGTTGATCAAGTTCGCTCCCGTCTCATGGTCGGCAGTGACTGGCCAGCAGTCCTAATTAATGGTGCCACGGCAGGCGTCACCTTTTCGACGAGCGTTCACGTTGCAGAAAAAGGCGGGTGCATCGGATGTTGGTATGGGAAAAATGACGCTTCATACGCTGCAACCCGTACTCCAATGGCCTGTGGTGCTGGGGTAGCGGCCGGGGTCGGGCAGGTACGACCACTTGCTAGTTATCCTTTCGTGAGCGTTGCTACGGCAGCGCATATGGTGTCTCTCTTAGCAACTGCCATTTTCAAGAAAGAGCAACCCGAACAGTATGCTGGAAACATTTTTTCCATGAGCTTCGCATCGCCCCAGAGTGCAGAGGTGCGTCGAGTTAAAGTTAATGACCGTTGCTTGTTGTTGTGTGGTGAACCGTATCTACGGACAGCGCTCGGGCGCTCGACTGAAGGCACGTCGTGACGTCGCTTCAACTAGCGCCATTGTTACCAATCCAGCCGCTGTTCGCGGAGGGACGTATCTTGGCAGGCTTTCTAAACGAGCAATCCGCGTCTCGGTTGGCTGAATTTCTTCGAGCTCCAGCGGCTGATCAGAAATGCATGCGAGAGAAATTTGAAGCTATAACAAGGGTTACGAGTCGAAATCCTCTCCCTCCTGCAAGGTTTAGAGAAATCGACGAGCAGGAAGCGATACAAGCCTTAGGGAGAGTTGCAGGCCGATGTGGTGGGCCTTTCGCTCTCACCAACCTGGCAGGTTTTCAGTGGATTGAGGTTGCTGGGATAATTGCCGGAAGGTACGTATCTGCACCAATGCCAACCCCCGGGCGCTTTCCTAGCAGTACCGCGTCAGTGGAAGAAATTGCTAATTTTTGCCTGTTAGGCGATCGCATTGTAATCGAGGAAGATTTATCTATGGTGGTAATGCCGCCGAATATCGTTGTGGTCTCCCCAGACAAGTTGAGGCTTCTTCCTCAATTGCATCCAAACCTAGGACCACAAAAGGGTTTGCTAATAGAGTATGTAATTGATCGCGAACCCTCGCCAATTTCAGTTTTTTGTGTCGATGATCGAGTCGTAGCTGTGACCCACCAAGAACGTTTAGTTGCTCTTCTTGAAGCAGGCATTAAAGAAGCGTTATGCTTGGTTTACTATGGCTATGGCACTGAGGCCCTCACCTTTCTCCAACAAATAGAACAATTATCTCTTACAGGTGACAACCCACCATACATCACAGACTTCATGGATGATGAACTCATGGTTCGTGTGCCCGTATCGAAGCCACGTACCTTGATTACACTTTCGCAGGGCACGATCGATTTGGCGCTAATCGATTAAAATGAAAGACTAACTTCGCCGCTATTATGGGGCCCAAGGCCAGTTGGCCTGAACCCTTTTGATAAACCACATCACCGCAAAAGAAAAACCGTTCAACTAGAAAGTAGTTGCGTCATACGCTGTCCCGCATTTGTTCGCCAGTATGAGTACTACTAGCTTCCGGCCAATCGACCGTTTTCCGTCATTTTTGCTTGACATCTGGGCGAACAAAATGCTAAAGTAAGAAATTCGCTCCAGAGCGGAAAAGTGGTGTGGTGGACGATCTTTGAAAACAGAAGCAGTCAGCAATCAGGACTCAGCATTCAGAGGGGTGGCTTCGCATTTTGGATCGTTCGGCTCCCGGCTTGCCACCCCAACAAGCGAAGAACGCGCTTGCTGGGGAACCCCGGCTTCGCCGCTCACTCACGATGACAGGTTGATGCGCGGCGATTTTGCGCCGCGGCTTCATCGCTGAAACCTACGCCAATCTGGGATGCCCCTGGGGTGACCGAAGGTAAGTGCTTTGGAATCCTAATTGACCGATGAAGATTGTTTACTTGACGAAGGATGCCTTGGGGGTGAGAATTGAACCCTAAGCCGCTTCAACTCAAGAGTTTATTTCCCAAACCGCAGCGGCTGCAAGAAAGAAGACCAATGACCATTGCCGCTGGATTTTTGTGTGATGAAGGAATCATTATAGCCGCCGACCGTGAAGTGCAAGCCGATGCAGACAAGTACGAGGAATCGAAAATCTTCACACTGCATCCAGACAGCGTAGATATGAATCCGGCGGCGGTTTTTGCGGGGTCTGGGTGGCTTGACTTCGTGAAGATGGCCGTGGACAAAATTTCGCGGGAATCCGCTGGAGTGTCGCACACGTACGAGATTGAAACAATCATAGAAAAAACAATTCTAGAAATCCATCGAAAGCACATTCGATACTATCCCACATCTCCAAAGCCGTACTTTACTCTTATCATTGGGTTGCGAGACGAGTCTGGCCTGATACTTTTGGAGACAGCCGGAACATCCATAGTTCGAGTGCGGCGGCAGGTTTGCATTGGTGCTGGGAAAACGCTCGGTAGTTACTTGTCAAGGGTTCTCAGCCCTACCGATTTGTCGCTTGAAGCCACGGCGACGGTAGCTACCCAAATTATTGACCAAGTCAAGAAAAACGTGCCCGAATGCGGAGGTATGTTTAGCGAGGTAGTTATCTTGCCGAAGCATGGCTTAGTTAGACGCCTCACGCCTTCACGGATGCTCCAAATTGAGTATGCCAGCAGAGATGTAAGTGAGGCGATAAGACCGTTGCTGCTGTCATTGTCTGACCCCACGCTCACAGACAGCGAATTCGAAGTCGAAATGGAGCGTTTCAATATCGAGTGCAGGAAAAGGCGCGACGAACAAAAGCAGAGGGAGGGCCGGATAATGGCGGCTAGGCAGTCAAAGATTCAAACGCCATCGGGTCAATAGTAATCATTATGTCACTTGCGCCCTTTAATTCGCCTTTCAAGCGTGGCCCTCATTTTGCCGAAGTGGCTGCGGTCATCCGCCTCTCGCCTGCCCACTTCCGCCATGACATGGGAGTTGATCTTGGCCCACAGGTCGTTTGTGATTGTGCTTTGGTCATGCACGTAATCCCATTTCAGCACGCCTCTTTTTCCAGCTTGTCGAGTGCGGTAATGATCTGCTCAAAGCCGCGATTAATGACAGCCCAAGTCTCGTAAACTTCAGCCTTGGTTTCGTGCAGTTCCTTCAATTCATCCAATTCGTTATCTTTCATCGTCTGTATCCTATAGGCAACCACGTATCCCAAAGGATACAGGCATTCTCAAGGGATGGCAAACGAGGATATTTGCATTCGCTTCGGAAGGAAATTACGGAAACTCAGGCACCAGAAGGGCTGGACTCAGGCTTACATGGCCGAGCATACCGGCATCGGAAGGGCGCACATCTCCAATCTGGAAACCGGAAAAAAAGAAGCGGGATTGCGCGCTCTGGAAATCCTGGCAGACAGCTTTGGAATGTCATTGCCACAGCTTCTCAGCAGAATATAAGCATGGAAGCTGGGCCACGGCCAATGAAGTTTATTGACGCTGGCATTATCATTGAGACATGGAACACGTATATAACTGTCAGAAGTGCTTGGCCTTCCTGTTTAGCTCATCTCTGCCGATTGCATCTATTGCGGTGGTTCTCTGTGGTGGTTGTGGGACTCAGAACACTTTCCATCCCGATAAACAACAGAGTGGGAATAAACCGCGTCCGACTGATTCATCAGGTGTTTCTCGCGACAATAGGGACACCGTGGCTCGATAGCAACGTCTATTTTATTTCCGAACGCCGTCATGACGGTCCAAGGCATTGCAGTTTTGCATTTTGGGCAGGTGAAAACAAATAGAGTGATGGTAAAGGGCTCATGTTTTTTCATGGTTTTCTAGGCAACATCCTCCGTCAGTTTTTCGAACGTCAACGGATCGGCTGTAATCATATGGCGCAGAGTATCAATCCAAAGAGTGGGGGACTTTCGGCGGTTAAACCGGAACGTCATCTCTTCGAGGTATGCCGCGAGATGTTTCGCGCTGATCTTGTGCCACGTTCCCATGATGCCGCGCTTGAGCAGCGAGAATGCGGATTCGACCGTGTTTGTGTAGATGTCACCGTCAACGTAGACCTTTTTCGAGTGGTTGATGGTCTTGTGTTTGGTCGCATCGTGTCCGGCGCGTTTCATCGCATTGGGATACGCGCCGAAGTCGTCTGTCATCAAAACTTCAACATCTGTAGATACGTGCTCTTGAATAAATTTCGCGAGTGTGCCGGACTTCACATCTTCCGCATGGAAAAAACGGAGATCGCCGCCACGTTGCCGGACTCCGAGCACTATTTCCTTATTGCCCTTAGCGCGTCCGCCATATCCCCCGCGCTGCTTTCCACCAACATAGGTTTCGTCAATTTCAACCGTTCCGTCCAGCATTGGTTTATCGCAAGATGCCATTGCCTTACGGATGCGGTGACAGAGATACCATGCTGTCTTATAGCTGATTCCAAGAGTGCGCTTGATCTGATTCGCGCTTATGCCCTTGCGCGCTTCCACCAAGAGCAGAACTGCCATGAACCAAGTTTCGAGTGGGAGATGGGTGTCGTTAAAAATCGTCTGAGTCAGAACAGAAAATTGATAGCCACATTCGCCGCACTCAAACTTCTTTTGTGTCGGAAGGTCATAAACTTTTTTGCTCTTGCAGCGCAAGCATTCAACACCCAAGGGCCAGCGGAGTTTCTTCAGCAGTTCACGGCAGCGTTCGTCAGTCGAGTAGAGAGAGTTAACTTCAGGGAGTGTCATGGCTAAAAAGACCTCAAAACGGGCAAAGTCTCCGCTGGAAAGAACGCCAGTGCGGAAGTTGGCATCTGGCCTGAGAGATGAGTTATTGCGAAAACTGAGGGAGAGAAACGCTCCGCTTGATACCCGTAAGCCAAAGAAACCGTGACTGTTATCTCAACCATGAAGAGATACTAACAGAGTGTTATACCTTCGTCAAGTATATAATCGTGTGACCGATAGGGGGAGGGGGCCGGCAAAGCGGGCTAGATTGGTAATCCGGTGATCGAAACCCGTGGAACCCTACGCCAAACAATCCCCACGTGGGTGAAGTCTACGTCAATCTGGGATACCCCTGGGCTGACCGAAGGTAAGTGCTTTGGAATCCTAGTTGACCGATAGGGGAGGGGCCCGGCAAAGGCGGCTAGATTGGGTCATCCGGTGATCGAAACCCGTGGAACCCTACGCCAAAACAGTGCCAGATGCGTCAACTCTACGCCAATCTGGGATGGCTTGGAGGGGGGGTAGGGTGGACTTCGCGGGTTTAGGTCCTTCACTCGCCGGCAGAAGCGGGCGCTCTTTCAGGATGACAGGTTGAGGCAGCGGGCGAATTTTCACCTCGCCAAGCCAAGAACCGGCTCGTCGGGGACCCCGGTTTTTGCGCCGCGCGGCTTCACTCGTCGCCGTGATCGGGAGAGGCAAGACCTTACCGCTGATCAACGCTGATGACACTGATCCGGGGGATGGATCGCCGTGAACGGTTAAAATAGCGACCACTATCCGAATTATGGAATATACGGAGCAGCGAGAATTTCTGAGATCCAGCCGCGTTTGGGGAATGGGCCTGGTGCTGGTTTTGTTTGGCGCGGTTCTGGCGTGCATCAAGACCGGCAAGACCGTGAGTTTTGCGCTGCTTGGGCTTTATGCCGCGCTGGCGTGCGCCCTGGCGGTTTTTCTTTACTACACGCCGGATTATCTCCATTTGACGGTAGATCCGCGGAAACGATCACGCTGGGCCGTGAAGATTCGCTGGAGAATCATTGCAGCCGCCTTGATTATTAGCGGATTGCTGGCTTCAAATGTTGGCGAGAGAGCGTGGGTGGCGATTGCCATCGTCTGGCTTCTGGCTTTCAATCTGTTTGGCCGGAGAGTGCCGAAACGGTTTGTGCCGGTTTATTTTTGGTTGGGCGATATTGCGCTGCTTGCCGCATTGATCTTGATCGTCCGTATTGATGTGGTGCTTGCTACTCTTATGCTCGCCGCAGCCGCGCATCTTGCCATTACCGTAGCCGACAGGCCCGCGCTGGATTGGGTCGGCTTGGTTAGTGGTGTGAGCGTGCTTCTGGTTTTGCTGGCGGCGTGGCGGCAGAACGTGAACGTGGACTTTGCTGTCGCGCTAGCCGGTCCACTGCTGGTTGCGGCTCTGGCAACAGCTTATCTGGTCCATCGTGCGGAGAAGCGCAATGGGGAAAACGTGAAGGCTTCCATCCACGAGCTAAACGCGTTTACCGGATATCCTGCGGAGCGCATCCTGCACCTGTGGGCGATCAGCAATCAAGAGCTGGCAAAGAACTGGCAAGAGGCCCAGCTCGCGGAGAATGATCAGGAGCGCTTGAAGGAGTGGTATAGGCAGAACTCGGAGCTGTATCTTTTTGCGCTTTCAGGCTACAACCTTGAGTACAAGCGTATACGCTCAAATTTAAATATGCTCAAGCGTACCAATGGCTCGTGCCTGGACTACGGAGCCGGGAATGGAGAGATTCTGCTGGAAGTAGCAAAGACGCAACGTGCCTGTTACTACGACGTTGAAGGCGAAACCATGCGGTTTGCCCGTGAACGCGCAAGACAACGTAACTTGGCCATTGAATTCACCAGAACCAAAGCTGAGTTATCCGCTGCCGCGCAATTGGATGGCTTTGACACTATTTTCTCGCTTGATGTGCTGGAACACCTGCCTGACCTGCCGGGAGAATTAAATTTCCTTGCATCGTTGCTGAACCCTGGAGGCTTGTTGGTTTTTGATGTGCCGGCCGGCGCGACAAAATCGCATCCAATGCATTTGAATCACGATCTCGATGTAGTTGCGTTTATGCGGGGCAAAGGTTTTAAAGATGAACGCAGTCTTTGGCAAAAGTTACCGTTTAAGAAAGAAGAGAAGTATTTCTTTCGCGCTCCGAGGGATTTAAAAAGCAAGTTGATGGCGGTCCACGGCACAGATCAAGTTGCTTCAGCGTGAGCTAAAGGGCTCAATCGCGGTGCCCAGGATATTCAGCTGACGTTCCCGCCAGCCCTAACTCGCCCGCGATTCCTTTCATGGCGTCAATGCAGAACGCGATGTGTTCTTCCAGATCGACGCCGAGATCGGCAGCGCCGTTGATGATGTCGTCGCGATTCACGCTGCGGGCAAAAGCTTTGTCCTTCATTTTTTTGCGCACGGACTTGGCCTCGACTTCGGCGAGCGACTTGTTGGGCTTGACCAGCGCCGACGCGGTAATGAACCCGGAAACCTCGTCGCACGCATAGAGCGTTTTCTCCATCTGGCTTTCACGCTTCACGCCGCTGTAGTCGGCATGGGAGAGGATGGCGCGGCGCACGTCTTCCGGATAACCGCGCTCTTCAAGAATCTTATTGCCGACAAACGGGTGCTCCGCCGGCGTGGGATATTTTTCATAATCAAAGTCATGCAGCAGGCCGGTGATGCCCCACTTGTTTTCGTCCTGGCCAAATTTGCGGGCGTAAGCGCGCATGCATGCTTCAACCGCCAGCATGTGCTTGCGCAGGCTTTCTGACTGGGTATATTCGCAGAGCAGGCCCCAGGCCTGGCTTCGATCGAGATTGGTTCCTGTAATTCCACTCATGGTTTCATCCTGTTTTATACCTGTTTTCTCTATTTATTCACCAAGTTCTTACTATTAACATGGGTTTTTACCTAAATTTCTTATTGACAATTGCGAGTTCATGCCTGAGACTACTGGAGTTACAAGGTATCCCGAGGTAAAGGCTTTGGAGAAACTGCCTGCTCTGGCAACTCCGAAACATCCATGGCAACAGCACTGGCGCCGGTCGATTCCCGGGAAGTTGTACGTTGTGACCATTGTCATTTAGTCCAATTCAGGACCAATAACAATCTTTGCAGAAAATGCCGCACGTCGCTGGACGAGGATGAGCCCGAGCCAATCCTTGAGGTACAAGCGCCGGTCGAGCCTCCGTCAAACGGACATCATTCCCATCTTCAGGTAGCGTCAGCCATCCGTATGCTAAGGCAAAAATCCGGATTGAGCCAGCGCCAGCTTGCCCTACGCATGCAGGTGCCGCGCACATATGTCTCGAAGATCGAAAATGAAAAAGCCATGCCGACTCTTTCTTCATTGCAGCGGCTGGCGACGGCGCTGGAAGTTTCCATGGCCGATTTGCTCAAAGGCGCCAACCGGTCACTGGAAGATGACATTGCCGACCTCATGCATGACGAGTTTATTGCTGAGATCATTCAATGCCTGGACAAGCTGGATCCGATGCAGCGCTCCAGCCTGCTGGCCCAGGTGCGCGACTTGAGCATTCGTCCGCGGCGCACCGCGTCTTGAGTATTTTGACCGCGCGCAACGCGTCGTAAACGCCTTCTCCTAAAATGACTGAGGTCTCAGCCGGGGACAAGTTCTCCGGCTGATTTTTTATTTATCCCGAGCGAAGCGAGGGAACCCTACAGTGACGACGCAGCTTGAGGAAACACAAGGACCCAGTACTTAGCTGTTGGCTATTGACAATTAGCTCAGCTAAACTTTTTCTACCGAAGAGGACGCAAGCACTCAAAGGTTTTTGTTGGTCAATTTCCCGAATCACACTTTTTTGACCGACGCAGCCGCATACACATGAACTCATTTCCCTCCTTCGCGCCCTTTGCGTACTTTGCGGTGAAATTTTGCTTTGGGCTGAATGCTGATTGCTGACTGCTCCTTCCCAGCCAACTTCCTTCAGCTTCTCACACTCCAACATACAGGCAAAGTTGGAGGGGTTCTTTGATCACGATTCTGCTCATTATTTTGGTGCTGATGTTGATTGGCGCGCTGCCGTCATGGCCACACAGCCGCAACTGGGGCTATCGACCAAGCGGCGGACTGGGGCTGATTCTCGTAATCGTCCTGATTCTCTATCTTCTGAACTACCTATAGGAATGCACATGAAATTCGTCATTACGTTCGCGCTTGCATTTTCTCTTCTGCTGGTCTCCGCCTGTTCCAACCAGGACACCGAGAAAACCAAGCAGGAAGCGGCCAAAGCCACGGAACAGATCAAAGAAGGCAGCAAGGTTGCGGCCGTTGAGTTGAAGAAAGACGCCAAGGAAGCAGCGAAACAGTCAAAGGCCATTGCAGCAGGCGTGAAGCAGGGCTTGGCAACGCCGGACAAGCCGGTGAACGTGAACTCGGCCTCCAACACCAAGCTACAGACGCTTCCGGGCATCGATGAAGACACCGCAGCCCGCATCATCAACGGTCGTCCATACCACACGACGGACGAAGTAGGAACCAAAGGCGTGGTTTCACCCGATCAG
The DNA here is from genome assembly GCA_963831465.1 of Terriglobia bacterium. Taxonomy (GTDB): domain Bacteria; phylum Acidobacteriota; class Terriglobia; order Terriglobales; family Acidobacteriaceae; genus Angelobacter. The sequence continues at coordinate 402,545 of CAWHQH010000043.1, forward strand.
TTCAATGCCATTAAGGACAAGATTGCAGTGCGTTAACACCTCTAGCGAGCGATTAGCTCTTGGCCTTTGGCTTTTAGCTCTTGGGTTTTGGGCCTTCGTCGGTTGTGCTTTTACAGTCTCTGCCTTCCGTCCTAACTCTTGACCTTTGGTCCAAAATTCATCAATCGGCTTTAGTTGAGTCAATTGCTAATTGCTTACTTCGTTGGCTCCATCGTCAGCGCATCATTGAACCGATTGAAATAATTAAACAGGCCAATCGCTGCCAATAGCTCGATAATCTCGCCTTCGTCAAAATGCCGGCGCAGCTCGCCAAAGAGCTTGTCGTCCACGGTGTGCGCGTCACGGGTAACGCGCTCTGCCAGCCGCAGCGCGGCTTTTTCTTTTTCCGTGAAATCAGGACGCTGCTCGAAATTTGCCAGCTCATTGATCTGTTCATCTGTCCAGCCGTGCCGTCTTGCCAAGACGGTGTGTGACGCCAGTCAATATTCGCAGTGGTTGATCTGCGTCGTCCGGACGATCACCAACTCTTTCAGCTTAGCTGGAACCGTGCCGGTTTCCATCACAGCGCGGAAATGCGCCACCATGGTCCGCATGATTTCCGGTCGATGCGCCACGGTGCGGAACATGTTGGGAATGTTGCCGCGCGTTTTCATGAAGTGGTCGTAAACTTCAGAGACCTCAGGCGTGGCAGCAGCGCGATCTATGCGTGAGATTCTTGGCATGCGGGTACTCTGGCAGGCGAGCGGGAACTCGCCTGCCGCAAAATGAAAGTTATTTGCCGAAAGCTTTAATCGCTGTCGTTTCGTCGTCCTTGATATCAAAAACGGTATACAGCTTGGTGATCTGTAGCAGGTCGTGGACTTTTTTGGTCAGGTTCAGCAGCTTCAGTTCGCCGCCTTCACGCCGTACAGCGGTAAACGCGCTCACCAGTTCGCCGATGCCTGAGCTGTCAATGTATGTAACGTCGCCCAGGTTAAGCAGGATCTTTTTCTGTCCTTTGCCGACCAGGTCGCGGATGGTGTCTCGCAATACCACGCTGCCCTCACCCAAAGTGATGCGGCCGCTCATATCCACAACGGCGACTCCGTCCACTTGCCGATTGGTTGCTTTCATGCTCACTGTGCTTCCTCCTCCTTGGCATTCGCCGCGTTGCGGCCCCTATGCTTGATAAGTGTTACTTCCGTCCCCGGATTCTTGTTTCGGATCTTTACTTCATCCATGAATGCGCGAATCAGAAAAATCCCTCGCCCTGAGCCTTTCATCAGGTTTTCCGGCGCCAGCGGATCCGGCAGCGACTCCGGATCCAGCCCCTTGCCCTGATCGGTAATGGTAATCACCAGCGATTCGCCGGTGGTTTCATACGCCACCACAAACCTTTTGCCGGGATCATAAGCATTGCCGTGCAGCACCGCGTTCACAGCCGCTTCCCGCACCGCCATGGCCACCTGATATTGCTCATCTTCAGCCAATCCAGCGCCAGCGGCAACCTCTGTAGCTTTCTGTTCCACCTGATTCACGCTTTCCAGGGTTGACTCAAGTGTGTATGAAACCCGGTTTGTCATGGGACGGTTCACTAGGTTGTTTTTAGAATATCTGGGCGAACGAACTTCCCGGGCGAATCACCTAGTGTAGCTTACGACGATGGAGAGTTGTCAAACCGCCTCTTCCCCTCGGTCGTGTCTCCGTTTGAAAGTTGCAGCTTCTTTCATGTCATGGTGAGCGAAACCCGAATGTCCCGCGAAACAAGCGCGATGGTAAGTCGAACCATCCCGAGAATGCTTCCTTGACCATCGCCGCGTCAGGGAGTTCTACCGAGACAGCATTATTTGCTCATCCGCACAAATCTGCGGCACAATTTGCGCTTTTCGCGTAATTCGCGGCTAGAACTGGCTTGGGTTAATCAGCGACCATCTGTGTAAATCTGAGGCGAGATCACCGGAACAAGTTTTTCAAAATAAAAATGGCATTCGCCGGACGTTCCGCCAGCCGCCGCATCAGGTAGGGATACCACTCCGTTCCAAAAGGAATATAAACGCGGCAGCGCCAGCCTTCTTTCACCAGCTTTTGCTGCAAATCGCGACGCACTCCATAAAGCATCTGGAACTCAAATGTTGAAGCCGCGATCTTTTCTTTCTGCGCAAACTCAGTGGTCGCCCGAATCATGTTCTCATCGTGCGTGGCAATCCCATGATACACGCCGCTCTTCAGCAGCATCTTCATCAGCTTCACGTAATTCGCATCCACGTCAGCCTTTTTGGGGAACGCCACTTCCGGTGGCTCTTTATATGCGCCCTTGCACAGGCGAATCCGTATCCTCTGCGCCAGCAACTGCTCAACATCTTTTTCACTGCGGAACAGATAAGACTGGATCACCGCGCCCACGCGCCCTGCGTTCTCTGGCTGGCTATGCAGCTTGTGGACAAAGTCCAGAGTCCGCTGCGTGTACGGTGAGCCTTCCATATCAATCCGGACAAAATTGTTGATCCGCGCCGCGTGCTGCACCACGCCGGATGCGATCTCATAAGCCATTGCCTCGTCCACGTCCAGCCCCATGTGGGTGAGCTTGAGGCTCACGTTGGCGTTCAGCGCTTGCGCGTTCATCTGGTCCAGCATCTGGTGGTAAAGCTGCGCGCTGTGGCGGGCTTCGTCGGCGTTGGTCACGTTCTCGCCCAGATTGTCCACGCTCACGCCCAGGCCAAGTTTGTTCATGGCCTGGGTGGCCGCGAGAGCGTCTTCAATGGTGGTGCCGGCCACAAAGCGGCGGGAAAGCCGCTGGCCAATCCAGGTTTTCTCCGCCGCCGAGCGCAGAGACTTGCTTTCTGACAGGGAAATAAACGCGGCCCTTAACAACGGTGCTCCTGGGTTGGTTGAAATGGATACATAGAGGGGAACTTACTTTTTAACATATATTGCCGCTGGAAGTGGTCTGTCAATGGCAGGAATTGTGGAAAGTGCGAGTTGGGTTTAAAAAATGCGGGCCTTGCCAAGTGCGGTTATTTTGTATGTTCCGCGCTTGATGCAGGTTAATGAGCCTGCCTGTGTAAGGTTTGAAAGGTAACTGCGTACTTCGTGCTGATACGCTGGACGTCCGCCAATATGGTAGCGCGGAGATGTTCAGTGGTGAGATTAATAAAGCTCCCGATGTTTCTGTAGATGTCCTGACAATGGGCGGTTCCACCGCGCGCGTCGATGCAGCGCAAAATTGCTACTTCCCAATCCATGACAGTCCTTACTTTGTTCAACCTTCTGGGGCTTCCTGTGAAGGTGCTTCTGGCAACACCGCGAATCACCCTCGGTCGGCTGAGTGTTAAATCGCAGGGCATTCGACAATTACCAATTACTCAATTGTTTACCTTCCGTGTTCTTCCAAAAACTTCTCCGCTTCAATAGCCGCTGCGCAGCCTGATCCTGCAGCGGTAATCGCCTGCCGATAGCGGCGGTCCTGCACGTCACCGCAGGCAAAAACGCCGGGGACGCGCGTCATTACAAAGTCGCGGGTCTTGAGGTAGCCGTCATCATCCATATCGAGCTGGCCATTAAACATCTTGGCGTTGGGCTCATGGCCAATGCCCAGGAACATGGCGCTGGTGGGGAAGTCCCAGATTTTGCCGGTTTTCAAATTCTTCAGCTTGAGCGCGACGACTTCTTTCTGGCTCGGATCGAGAACATCTTCCACCATCGTGTCGGTAAGGAACTCGATTTTCTCGTGCTTGCGGGCGCGGTCCAGCATGATCTTGGACGCACGGAAGTGCTCCCGCCGATGAATGATCGTTACCTTGGTGGCAAAGCGGCTGAGAAACAGCGCTTCTTCCATGGCGGAATCGCCGCCGCCGATCACCGTAATTGGTTTGCCTTTGAAAAAGAATCCATCGCACGTGGCGCATGAAGAGACGCCATGGCCAATTAGCTTGTGCTCATTCGGCAGCCCCAGCCATCGCGCTGAAGCGCCGCTGGCGATGATAAGCGTGCGGGTCATCACGATCTTGTCGCCACCAAAATCGAGCTTGAAAGGCCGCTGGTTCAAGTCCGCTTTCACCAGATGTCCGCGCATGTATTCGGCGCCAAAGCGCGCCGCCTGCTTGCGCATGTTCTCAATCAGCTCCGGGCCCTGGATGCCTTCCGGGAAGCCGGGAAAGTTTTCTACCAGCGTGGTGAGAGAGAGCTGGCCGCCCGGCTCATGGCCTTCAATCACCAGCGGTTTCAGGTTGGCGCGGGCCGCATAGATTGCGGCAGTAAGCCCGGCGCAACCGGTGCCGAGCACTACTGTATCGCGAACGGAATTTTCCATGGCATCCATTAGATTCATGACCTTCGATTTAGTTTCAGGTAGTGGATCAGTCTAGCTGATCCACTGCCAGTATCAGCGTCTAGCGATTCGCTTCGCGAATCGCGGGCCTTTGAGCAGAGTCATCGCGCCAGCGATGAAACCTGCCATCCAGCAAACTGGCAAATGAGATGCAGTAAATGAACCTACCTGTCCCACGGTAAAGTTTCAAGGCTTTTTGGCAGTCTGCTTTTTATGTGCAACGCCGGACTTCATATCGGCATTGAGCCAGGCAATGTCAGATCGGAACGCCGTCCGCAATCCCAGCGCCGCGCGATATTGCGCCATGATTTCAGATGCCTGATGAAACATCGGTTCGTAGGCGCTCTGGTCAACTTCCTCACAGCGTGAAAGCACCGCAGAACTCTTGTTGAGCCGCTCAACCCTTACGCGCGAGGTTGGCGTATCCACCTGCAACAGTGAAAGCGGCTTGGCGGCATTCGCAGAGACACGGTCTTCTATTGCCAGCTGAAGAAAATCTTTGGGATCGCGCGGCCGCAGCACCAGGATTTCAACCGTGTTGGTTGTATCAGTGCTCATGGAGTACTGCGCTGTCAGCAGAGGCGACTCGGCGGCAAAATCCCTGCGCAGGCGGACGTACTTTGCGTCCGGAGCGTCTTTCAGCGACGTGCGTCCCTTGGAAAGCTCAAAATCCGCGCTGAATGCAGGCTTGGTCTGTACCGCAGCCAGCGCTCCTTTGATAATGGCTTGCTCTTCCGTGCCCGGCGTGCAGACGTTCAGGTAATTCACCTTGACCTGCGGCTTGCCCTCCGTTGCTGGAGTGGACGATGGCGGCGCAGTCGGCTGAGCGCTGGGCGTTGGAGCGGGCGATTGCTGGTCCTGCGCAGCGGCTGCCGCCAGCAAAAACAGGGCTGTGAATGCGATTCTAAACACGGTTTGGATTGTAGCATTTACCGGTATATCCGATTGATTGCTGGATCGTACGACCCATAACCTGAACGGAAGCTGAACCGGGTTGAAATCCAAAAACCTCATTACAGATCACACTGATAACACTGACTTACACGTAGCAAAGGGTTCAATACGGCATTTTGAATTCTTAAATCCGTGTCATCCGTGTTCATCCGTGGTCAGATTTGCTTTTTAGCGAGAGGCTAACATTTGAGTTTGTCCCGCGTCCAAGTGGCTGAAGCACACCCTGCTTCTACTCTTCGGCCAAAATTCCCTGCGAGGTGGCTCAATGAAAAAGAACTATGCGCTGTTGTCGACCCTGGTCATGTTGCTTGCATTCACAAACATCTCACTGGCGCAGGACTTCGCCGAAGTTCCTATTCCGCCCAACGGAAACAATGAAAAGGCCGAAGTTTCTCAATGGATTGGACTGGTAAAGGTGACGATCTCGTATCACAGCCCTAATCTGCATGGCGGAGGAGGCGCGGATAGGAGCGGCCACATTTGGGGCGAAGTGGTGCACTATGGCTTTGTTGATGAAGGTTTTGGGCCAACCAAGGCCGCGCCGTGGAGGGCCGGCGCGAATGAAACCACGACGATCTCGTTTTCGCACGATGTAAAGGTGGACGGCAAACCGATGAAAGCCGGGACGTACGGCCTATTTCTGGATGTCGAGAAGGAAGGGCCATGGCAATGGATCTTCTCTACGAACAACGCAGGCTGGGGAAGTTTTCAATATGAGCCGAAAGAGGACGTACTGAGAGTGCCGACGACCCCCGTGGCCGCTCCCCATACAGAATTTCTCACCTATGGGTTTGATGACCGCAAGCCCGATTCCACTGTGGCTTTTCTCCAATGGGAAGACAAGAGGATTCCTCTCCGAATTGAAGTACCCAACGTCAATGAAATTTACGTAGAGCAGATACGGCATAACCTGCTTTCATGGCCGGGATTTGATTACAAAAACTGGCAGAACGCAGCAGAGTTTTGCGCCAGCAACAAAGTCAATTTAGATGAAGCCCTGGTCTGGGCCGATAAAGCGATTCACGGGCCATTCCGGGGAGCTACTGTTGGAAGCGAAGATTTCTCCACGGTGCAAACCAAAGCCGATGTGCTGCAGGCAATGGGGAAAACCGACGAAGCAGATAAGCTGATGGACCATGCGTTTCAGCTCTCGGGCGCCGATCTGCTGCCGGTCCATATTTACGGGATGCGCCTGCTGGGCGCCGGTAGAAAAGAAAAAGCTATTGAAGTCTTTAAACTCAACCAGAAAAGACATCCGGAAGATAAATTCTGGGCTTACATGGGATTGGCGCGGGCATACACGGCAACAGGCGATAAAGCGCAAGCGATAAAAAACTGGGAGGTTGTGCTGCAGAACGTCCCCACGGACCGCAAAGGCCAGGTCCCCGCATACCAAGCTGCGCTCAAAAAATTGAAAGAGGCGAGTTAAACACATTGAGTGAGGCTTGCAAAGAATCTAAACCTCACCACGGATCACACTGATAACACTGATTTACACGGATCGAAAACGTTCAACGATTTTGAATTCGTAAAATCCGTGTCATCCGTGTTCATCTGTGGTGAGATTTGTTTGTGTGCAAAGCAATTGAGTTATATGGGTTTTGGGTCGGGCGACCATAACGGCGGTCGCCCGATTCTTCTGATCACCATATCACCCGACCACGGCGATCATCCGATTACGTGCGCTACCCCTTCTCTTATCGCGTGGCGCTCTGAGTTCAGTGATGTTCATTTTTTCAGATAGCTGTCCACCCACCCATCTACGGTCTTGTACCAGAGTTCACTGTTTTGCGGCTTCAGCACCCAATGACCTTCGTCAGGGAAGTACAGCATTTTTGAAGGTATCTTGAGCCGCTGCAATGTGGTGAAAAGTTGGAAGCCTTCAGAGACATCGAGCCGGTAATCAAGCTGTCCATGGACGACCAGCGTCGGCGTTTTGAATTGCGCTGCAAAAAGATGTGGCGACCACTTGCGATAACCTTCGCGGTTTGTCCATGGTGTATCGCCAAACTCCCACTCAGGGAACCACAGCTCTTCTGTGCTGCCGTAGGCGCTTTCCGTATTGAACATTCCATCGTGTGAGACAAGGCACTTGAATCGATTCGTATGCCCAAGGATCCAGTTGATCATGTATCCGCCATAGCTGGCGCCTAGCGCGCACTCGCGATTTTTGTCGATGAACGGATAAGTTTTCTCCGCATAATCCAGGCCATTCATCAGGTCGATGTAAGGCTTGCCGCCCCAGTCTTTGTTTACGCCATCCACAAACGCCTGCCCGTAGCCCGTTGATCCGCGCGGGTTGATCATGATTACAACGTAGCCATCGGCGGCAAACAGCTCGGCATTCCAGCGGAATGACCATTCGTCGCCCCATTGGCCCTGCGGGCCGCCATGGATGAGAAACTTAACGGGATATTTTTCATCTTTGTTGAACCGCGGCGGCTTCAGCAGAAATCCCTGGACCTTGGTTCCACCGGCCCCCGCAAACCAGAACGATTCCACCGGCTGCATGGCGACGTGTTCCAGCAGTGAATCATTCAGATGGCTAAGCTCCTCAGCCTTCTTGCTGTCGAGATCCATTTTATAGACTTCACTGGGAGCCTGTACGGATAAGCGCGTGAATACCAGTGTCTTGCCATCGGCGCTGACGCTCAGTTCATCGTTCACGCCGCGCGTAATTTCCTGGATGGCGTTAGCGCGTATGCCTGCAGCCGACACAGGTGCGCTTCCTGCGGCAAGATCGAGCCGGTAAATCGGCGCCTCGCCCTTATTTTCTGACGTGAAATAGATGTACTTCGAATCCGGCGACCACGCGATGGTTTCCACCCACTGGTCAAAGGCTTCGGTGAGATTTTTGATATCGCCTGATTTGCGATCATAAACAACCAGCCTGAAGCGGTCGCTCTCATATCCAGCCCGCTTTTGCATGCGCCACGCCAGCCACTTGCCGTCAGGCGAATAAAGCGGCGTGGAGTCGCCTCCGGGGCTGGTGCTGAGCTTCTTGGGTTCGCCGCCGGTGATCGGCACTACAAAAATGTCATTATTCGTGCTGGTTGCGCCTACCTCGTCCCAGTTACTGGTAAAAGCCACTTCCTTCCCGTCGGGAGAGACAGCGTAGGCATCCTGTCCGCCCAGGCTGAACGGAGGCACGTCGTGATCGCCCGGCGTCAGGTCTTTGGCCACTCCGCCTTCTGCCGGGACGACAAAAAGATGGCTGCGTTTGCCGGCGCTGTAGTGGTTCCAATGGCGGAAGAGCAGATGCTCAAAAACCATGGCTTTCACTTTCGAATTGGCGCGCGCTTCGTCGCTGAACTTGTTGCAGGAATCGTCCATACAGCCGGGAAAAACTTCAGAGACGAACACAATGTTCTTGCCGTCGGGAGACCAGATTGCGCCATCGGCTTCCGTGGAGATGGTGGTGATCTTTTTTGGCGCGCCGTTGGGCGTGCCTGAAGCCGAATCAAATCCGTTGATCCAAACCTGCGAACCGCCTTCGGCCGCGCTCAAATAAAGATAACTCTTGCCGTCGGGCGACCAGTGTCCGCCGCTCTCACCTGCTGGGGTGCCAGGCAGTTGCCGCGCCGGACCGCCCGCCATAGGAACCAGCCAGAGATGGGACGTCCTTTTATTCTCTTTCAGATCAACATCCACGGCGGCAAAGAGTACCCATTTGCCGTCAGGAGAGATCGCCGGGCCGCCAATTCGCTTGAGTGACATCATGTCCTGAAACGTGAAAGGCTTTTTTGCCGCCGGCTGGGCGGAAACCTGAACAAAAACGCCTCCCATGAGTAAAATAGCCATGGCTGAGACGATTGATAGTGAAAAACGGCGCATGCAGCCTCCTGAAAGAAAAGCAAGTTTAAAACCTTTTTGTGGTTTCAGGCCAGCATGCAATCATTGACCTTGTACAGGTGGCGCTTTCAGTCCAGTATTCTTAAAGGAAATGGGATGAATCCTCTAAAAAATTCTTTGCGTGTCCTCATATACTCTTTGCTATTGCTCCCTGCAGTCCTGGCGGCCCAGACGAATTGCGATGAGGGCACAGGTCCGCTCAATACAGCCCAGCCACAAGGCATGACGCCGCAACAGATCATTGAGGAATTTGGCGCGAAAGAGGAAGTCTTCCGCCAGGCTCTCAACAACTATACCTACACTCAGGACATTACGGTGCAGGAGTTGGACGGCAACACCGTGAGCGGTGAATTCCGGTTGGTGCAGGACATTACCTATGACGATAAAGGCGGTCGTATAGAGAATGTTACCTTTGCGCCACAAAACACGTTGCGCGCGCTGGGCCTGACTCGGGATGACTATGAGGATTTTCGTTACAAGATGGCCTTCGTCCTGACCACATCTGACCTGCCTCAGTACAACCTGCTTTACGTTGGACAGCAGCGCCAGGATGAAGTCGATACTTATGTTTTCGATATCGCGCCGAAGACGATCGTCAAAGGGCAGCGCTATTTCCAGGGGCGCATCTGGGTTGACAATCATGACCTTCAGATCGTGAAGAGCTGCGGCAAGACTGTGCCGGATACAATTGCCACCAAGAAAAAGAAAAACGTGCAAGAGAACCTCTCGCCTAAATTTGTGACCTACCGCGAACAGATTGATGGGCAGTACTGGTTCCCCACCTATATTCGCGCAGACGATGTATTGCACTTCAACACTGGTGACGTCCACATGCGCGAGATCATCAAGCTGTCAAACTACAAGCGTTTCGGCTCAAAGACCAAAATCATCTTTAAGGGTGAAGCCAAGGAAGACCAAAAAGATAATCCCAAAGACCCGAAGACGCAGGACAAAAAGCAGTAACGCCCAAAATCTCAGGTGCTTAATACCAAAGAGCCATCCGTCGCGACGAATGGCTTTTCTTTTTATTTGTAAAGCCAGCGGCAAGCGGTGCTGCAATTGGAGTTCCGCGCGCATCTAATCACAAAGAATTCCTTATAGGAAAATTATGCGACACCCAAGATTCGCATTGCAGGCGCGCACAATGGCTTCCGCCTGGAAGATCGTTGCTTTGGCTATTTGCCTTTTGCTTTCCCCACTCGCCTTAACGGGCCAGACCAATTGTGAAGAGGGCGACGGCCCGCTGAATTCCGCACAACCTCAGGGCATCAGTGTCCAGGACTTGATCCAGAAGTTCGCCGCAAAGGAAGCCATCTTTAAAGAGGCCCGGAACCACTACACCTATACACAATCAGTGTCGGTGGAAACAATTGACGGGGACACCGTGGATGGCCAATTCAAGGAAACCACTGACGTGCTTTATGACGATGAAGGAAAACGCATTGAGAACGTTACTTATGCGCCCATGAACACCCTGACGCGAGTGACGCTTACCAAAGAAGACTTTGACGATTTCCGCAATCACCTGCCCTTTGTGCTGACTACGGAAGACCTGCCTGAATACAACATTCTTTATGCAGGACGGCAGCATGTGGACGAATTGGACACCTACGTTTTTGATGTGGCGCCCAAGAAAGTAGATAAAAAAGAAGGCGGTCCTCGCTTCTTCCAGGGACGCATCTGGGTGGATAACCGCGATTTTCAGATCGTGAAGACCTGCGGCAAGAACGTGCCGGACATTCACAAGAAAGATAGCGAGAATCTAAGCCCAAAATTCGTGACCTATCGCGAACAGGTGGATGGGCAGTACTGGTTCCCCACCTACACGCGCGCAGACGATTTCCTGCATTTCAAAAGCGGCGATGTCCACATCCGCGAGACACTGAAATATACGAATTACAAACGCTTTGGCGTGAAGACCACAATTATTTACGATGGCCAGCCGATCAAGAACGGATCGGCGCCGAAATGAAGCAGCAATTGGCAAATAGCAATTAGCCAGATCGTCTTTTGGAAAACACTTCCCTTGGGAATCAGAGTTGTTGCGGTTCACACTGCAATCGACAACGTCGTGCAACAAAATCAAAGCTCGGCATATCGAAGTCTAGTCGGGAGGAAATCGGTTTGGGCTAATTGCCAAGTGCTAATTGCTATTCGCTAATGATGCAGCAGCCACATAAACCACCCCGCCACAAACAGCCCGCCAATCGCCATGGCAAAGCAATAAGCGCCGTAGCGGAACATTTCATTCGGAGTGTTGCGCTGCGTGATGCCGAACACGACTGAGAAGAAGAACGCAAACAGCGCCGCCGCGGAGAAGTGAGAGAGTTGCAGCGCCAGCATCATTGTTTCTTTCCAATCGCAATGTGGTAAGCGTCCACGGCTGCCATAATGTTCAAAAGACCCGCCACAACAATAAATTTTGTTCCATAGTCAGCCACGGCGGAGGTGATGGAAGTACCGCCCCAATCAAAAATCCGGGCCAGGAAATAAAACGCCCCAGAGCCAAGATCACCTATGAATCCCAGAATGTCCAGCAGATCGCCCGTGTTGGGTTGGTAAACTTTGCCCTGCATAGCCAGGCCAAAAGCGAACATCGCCGCCACGGAAGCAAACAGCAGCAGGCCGCGTATCCAGCATTTCTGGATCAAATGTCCCGCGCCGGGAATTATCCATCCAATCAGCGGTGCCATGGCTGCCATCCCTGTAAGGGGAACGGCTGCAGTTGTAGGTTGCGCGTCCGTTGTGGTGGTTTCTGTTTTCGCCATCAAATAATGACCAGTTCGTTCTGTATTTTACCTGTTACCTCGGCAGCGCCGTTGCGCGTGAGCACGTTTACTTCACTGCGCACGCCAAACTCCGGCAGGTAAATGCCCGGTTCAATGGAAAAGCACGTGTTTGGGATAATTTCGCGGTCGTCCTTGGTTTCAAGGTTGTCCATGTTCGCGCCGTTGCCATGCACGTTCACACCGATGGAATGCCCCGTGCGATGCGTGAAGTATTGCGCATAGCCTGCGGTGGTTATGTGTTCACGCGTGGCCTGGTCCACTTCCCAACCCGCGATGCGCTTCTTGCCGGCAAAGGCTTCCGCCACTTTCTTAACGCCTGCATCCCGCGCTCCGCTTACGATGTTGAAAATCTCAACCTGCTTTTCCGTTGGGGTCCCCAGCACTCCGGTCCAGGTAATGTCGTAGTAAACCGCATCCAGCGTGTTCTTTTTGGCCCAGATATCCAGCAGAACAAAATCGCCGTCCTTGATCGCGGACGAGCCCTGCGCTTGCGGTCCATAATGCGGATCGCCGCTGTTGGCGTTCACCGCCACGACCGGCAGGTCTTCCGTGACCAGGTTTTCTCGACGGAAAGCTTCGGCCAGCCACTGTTGAATCTCGTACTCCGTTGTGCCGCCCTTGCGGACGCGCCGGCCAATCTCCTTAAAGCATTCCGGCACAATGGCGTCAATAGCGTCGCGCGCGGCAAAATGGCTGGCGATCTGCTCTTCACTCCAGGCGGCCTCAAACTTCGCCACCAGGTCGCCGGAGCTTACAATCTCCTTGCCGAAGCTGCGTACAAGTTCCACCGTACCAGCGTCGACCAAGCCAATATAGGGAATCAAATTATTGGGCGAATACTGCATTGCCACCGTGCGATGGCGCACCAGCATGGCCTGCAAATTGTCCCAGAGCTCGCGCCAGGAAGAGTACTCACGCTTGGCGCCGGGGGCAGAATCCAGGCGACCGGCCTCAATCCGGTGAACCAGCTTTGTCGGCTCGCCTTCACGGGGAATAATGTAAAACCAGCGGCGCGTGACCATTGATCCTTCAGGTAGTCCAAGTACTCTGTAAGCAATGGGATCGCGATGGTGGTGGTCATAAAAGAGCCAAGCATCAATATTGCGTTCATGCAAGGCTGACTGAATAGCTTTCAAATCCATAAGTTGTTCTTCTATTTAACCACATTTCTCGGAATGGCCGGGCGCAGCGAGGGAGCCCTATACAAACAACACGCGCCAAGAGCAGAAAAAAGGAAACTCCCAATCGCCAGCAGTTAAACCGTGATCACCATGAGGCTGGAGAATGTTGACCGATAGAGATGGTCATCGAGCGTCAACAGGTTATAGCCGCGATGTGACGCGTGCGCGCCAATCAGGAAGTCGGCTAGGATCCGGCGTGGCCCAGGGTCGCGTTGCTTCCTTCTTCTTGACGCGTATGACTGGAAGGCCCGTCCGGCCAATCGCCAAATCTCTTCATCCAGATCAAACTCAACACTGATGCCGGTGTCGGAACAAAACCTGTTGAGAAATGCTTCTGTTCGTCCTGGCGCGGCGATCAGCTCGGCAAACACCGGCGCGCTCAGTACCAACGAACCGTGCCTTAAAGCATCGTCAAGGGCTTGCTGAGCGGCATTGCTGACGTCGGGGTCGCGATCCCAAAGGGCGACAATCACATTGGTATCGACCGAAGTCGTCATCGCTCACGCATCGCTCGCGTCCAGCGAATGATTGCTTTCTTCCCGGAGCCGATTCGCCGGTTGCCGATCCCCCGGTACTTTGCAAATGGACTTTTTGCTCTTACCGGACGTACTCTGACGCCGGTTTTGTCTTCTTCAAACAGCAACACGTCGCCCGCGCGTACCCCGAGCGCCTTGCGGATGGCAAGGGGAACAGTGATCTGGCCTTTCGATGTAATCTTCGCCTGCTTCTCCAATGACGGCCCTCCCCCAATTCCTTACTTTATCATACAGCTCCTTACCTTGGAGGCAAAGGATGAAAGCATTAGCTAGAATGTGCTTAGCCTCTGTTGGTGGGGCAGCTCTCGGAGAAGGTGGGGATTCGACCTCTACGAAACCGCCTTCGCTTCTCCGGCCCGCTGCCGGGGAATAACGAACTTCCAAGCGAAATGGAACCCCACTGTTCCTCCGCTTCCTCCCGACCTCCGTGTTGCAAAGGTTTTTCTCCGCGCCTCCGCGTCTCCGTGGTGAGATTTTGGTTTTCCTTTTCCGATTAGTGCTATCCGTGTGAATCAGTGGTAAAGTTTTCAGGCCTTCGCCGCCGCTTCTTTCGGCATAAGCATCTTGTCATAAATCCACAGCAACAACGCCGTCAGTAATCCAATACCAGTAATCACCCACCACATCTGCTGCGGGTGATGCGTGACCTCGCCGAAATGATGAATGAGCCATCCGCCAAAAGGTCCGCCGATGAACGAGCCTATTCCGATGGGAAGAAAAGCAAAGCCCATGTAGGTGCCTTGTTGTCCTGGAGGCGCCAAACGCGAGATGTATTCATAATATCGAGGAGATTGAATAATCTCACCGATGGCTACAACGGCAAGCGTCAAATACGCCATCAGCACCGTGGGATGAATGGCCAGCAGAATCCATGCAACCGCAGAGACGAGAGTTCCGAGCGTGATTGCCCGGAATGAAGCTACTTTCTGCATCGCCAGGTTCAGCGCCATGGTGAGAGCGATGACTAATGCTGGCCCCGTGACCAGCATGAGTTCCGTATCAGTGTTGGGATTGATGTAATCATGCACGTACACAGGCAAAATGATGAACTCCTGCCAGTAGACAATCCAGTACCCGGAAAAGATCAGCAGAAAAAGCATGAACCTGGGATTGGAGAGCACTGTGCCAAAATTTTTTGCGGCCTGGCCCAGGCTGGTAGTCTGGACTTCGCCGGAGCGGCGGGGTTCACGGAAGAAGAGCAGGACAGCGAAGAACATCAGAAAGACGCTAAAGGCGGCGACCCGAAAAACATTTTCCACGCTCATGTTGCGATGCACCCAGGAAGCTACATAGGGTCCAGCGAACCCGCCAATATTTACCAACGTGTAATAGATCGAATATCCAATAGAGCGGACGTTTTCATTGGACGCTCGTGCTGTGGTGCCAACCACGGACGGTTTCACCAGCGCTATGCCGAGAGCAGGAAGCGCCAGAACAAATCCGACCAGCAAACCCAACGGCATGTGATCGCGTATAGGCCCCAGCCACGGTGCGGTGAGCGATCCCAGCAAAAAATACGAGACGCTCAGGATGAGATAGGCCACCGAAAGCGCGCGGCGGAAGCCTAATCGGTCCGCCACGGTTCCGCCGAAGGCCGCCAGGAACCAGACGAGCCCGCCAAACAGCCCCGTAAGACTGCTGGCCTGCTGCACGGGGAATTTGAGCGCCTCATGCAGGTAGCGCGCCAAGGAAGCAAACGCGGCGTAGTATGAGAGCCGCTCAAACAGCTCAGTAACGTTCGCCACCCAGAATGGCCGCTCAAAGCCAGTCTTGATCTGCTCCAGACGTTCAGAAAAGGACAAGATGTTCTCCTCGTCGTTCAACTTCGCATTTGAAATTTAAGATTTCAAATTTCCGGCCAGCTTCTGCTCTGCTGCTGTCCGCCTCAAGCCGGTGATTCGCACTATTTTATTTCGGCTGGTTTCACCGCTGGCTATGGTAACGGAGGAGCGCGGAATTGCAAACAAATCCGCAAAGAATTCAATTACCGCTTGGTTGGCTCTGCGCTCGACTGGCGGCGCTGTGAGCGCAAGCTTCAGCGCGTCACCCACCACTCCGGTGATCGCGTTCTTGCGCGCCCGCGGATGGACCTTTACGGCAAAGGTGATGCCTTTGGCAGTTTCATGCAGGGGAATCATGCCGGCTTGGGTCGGGAGCCAAAAATCGCGGTGCCCACGCGTACGCAGGTCGATCCCTCTTCAATGGCAACTTCGAAATCATGCGACATACCCATGGAAAGCACGTCCATCTGGATGGCGGGCAGCTTGCGCGCTGCGATCTGGTCGCGCAGTTCGCGCAGCAGGCGGAAATACGGCCGCGCGCCTTCAGGATCGTCAGTAAGAGGCGGGACGGTCATCAGTCCACGAATCTGGAGGCCTTCCAGTTTTGGTGCGGCGTTAAGAAGAGTTTGCAACTGAGGAGAATCCAGAGGAATTCCGGCTTTGCTCTCTTCCTGGCCGACTTTAATTTCGATCAGCACATCAAGTTTCTTGTGTTCCTCCGCAGCGGCTTGGTCGAGCTTTTCCGCCAGACGTAGGGAATCGACCGAATCGACAGCGTGAAACAGCTCGGATGCTTTCTTTGCTTTGTTGCTTTGCAGATGGCCAATCAGGTGCCATTCAGCTTCTTTTAGATCACTTAGTGCCGTCGATTTTCCTTCAAACTCCTGTACGCGGTTCTCACCAAACACACGCAGGCCGGCGGCGGAAGCTTCCTTGATCCGCCCAGGTTCCACGGTTTTGCTGACGGCCATCAGCGTGATGGAATCCGGATCGCGGCCCACACGCGCCGCTGCTCGAACGATGCGTTCACGAATCTCGGTAACATTGTCAGCGACAGACATGAGAAGAATTATAGGAGATCAAACCTATTGTGAAAGCGCGGAGATATGGAGATTCAGCACGGATGTACGGCGGCGCGACAAAGCAAAGACTTACCGCAAAGGATGCAGGGGCCGCAAAGAAAAGCAAAGCTCTTTGCTGTAAGCGGGTTTCCGATTACGGCGATGACGCGCGATTTCGGCGATCCTCGGCGATTACCTCTTGTCGCCTTCCAGCGGTTTGCGCGCAAAGTGGTAAAGCGAAGCGGCCAGCAATCCGAACATGATCACAGCAAGAATGTTGGCGAAATCGGCGTGGTCGGCAATGAAGTGAAGCTTCGGCCCCCACGCAATGGAGTTGTCCGGCAGCCAATGCCGGCCTTCCAGAACCTTGATGACCATCCCCAGCAGGCCGACAATGCCGCCCGCGGCAATGAGTCCGCTGGAATAAAGTGAGCCGGGGCTGACCTCGCTTTCTTCTGCAACCTGCCCTGCGCGCCTGCTCCGATATTCCACCAGCCAGCGCACTACTCCGCCGGCAAAGATTGCCAAAGTCGTAGCGATGGAAAGGTAGAATCCCACGGCGAATGAAAGCGACCGAATGCCCAGCAGTTCAACGGCAACTACCAGGAAGACGCCAAGAAGAATCAGGCCCCATGGCAGTCGGCGCTGGAGAATGCCATTGATGACAGTTGCCATGAGTTGGGCCTGGGGGGCTGAAGCGCTATCACTGCCGATGCCCTGGATCCACTGAACCTGAAACTTCTGGCTTGCCGGATTGTAGAAGTAGTACCCATTTGGCACAGTGGGCGAGTTGATGGCCGTATACAGCTTCATGCCATGGACAGATTGATCGGTGGTTGGCCCATTTGCGGTGGCTGAAACAGGAACGGTCTGGCGATCAAATTTTCCTGAGTATTCAGAAACGCCGACCGGCGGGTTGTGAACGTCAATCGTAATATTGGCAGGGCGGAAGCTTTCCAGGCCTGCGTTCATCAGCCCCAGGGTCATGCCAATAGCGACCACAGAGACGGTTACACCCACCATCAGCGCTATTTGCTGTTTGGCCGGCGTCGCGCCCACCAGAAAGCCTGTCTTCAAATCCTGCGATGTATTGCCTGCATTGGCCGACGCGATGCAAACCACGCCGCCGATGGTGATGGCCAGCGCTGAAAAGGCGACTGCGGTCCAGCCCATTACCAGAAACATGGCGCACGTAGCCATCAACGTAGCGATGGCCATTCCGGAGATCGGATTAGACGAACTGCCGATCAGTCCCGTGATTCGTGACGAGACGGTAACAAAGAGAAATCCGAAAACAACTACTAAAATCGCGGCAAGAAGATTGTTGCCGGCTGAGGTTTCGGCATGCAGAATGGGCTTGAAGGTCAGCAGGGCCCACATAAGCACCAAGAGAATGCCCGAGCCGAGCACGGCCCATTTCAAGTTAAGGTCTCTGTCCGTACGGCGAAGGCTGGCGGCGGCTGCAGCGCCCTTGGCCAGGTCTTTCGCGCCCGCGCGCAGCGCATTGACGATGGTCGGAATGGTACGCAGGAGAGTAATCAGACCAGCTGCGGCCACAGCGCCTGCGCCCATTGGGCGAATGTAAGCGCGATAGATATCGTCGGGGCCCATGTCGGCGATGGGCATCGTACCTGGGAAAATTGAGCCGGTAACATGCGATCCAAAAAATTTGATCGCCGGCATGACTACCAGCCAGGCAAAGACGCCACCTGCAAAGATCACGCCGGCAATGCGCGGCCCAATGATGTAGCCGACTCCAAGATATTCAGAGGTTGTGTTGGCGCGGATTGAAGATCCGGGATACCAGCTGGGCGTGTAGGTTGGGGTTGCGGGCCAGACCTTGAACATGTACTCGTTCTGGAAAAAGGTGTAAAGAGCGCCCAACCCAAGACCGGCAAAGACGCGGCTGGCAAATGATCCGCCTTTGTCGCCGGCGATCAAAACGTCCGCGCAGGCTGTGCCTTCAGGATAAAGCAGGTTACCGTGCTCCTTCACAATCAGCTGCCGCCGCAGAGGGATCATGAAGAGAACGCCTAGCCATCCACCGATGAATGCCAGAAGAAAGATGCGAGCGTATTCCAGCGGAAATCCTAGAAAGATGAGCGCAGGCAAGGTAAAGATGACGCCGCCCGCCACGGATTCGCCGGCTGAGCCTGTCGTCTGCACGATGTTGTTTTCAAGGATGCTGGCCTTGCCCAAGGCACGGAGAACGCTGATGGAAAGCACGGCAATGGGAATCGATGCTGAAACCGTCAAGCCGGCGCGCAGGCCAACGTATACTGTGACCGCGCCAAAAAGGATTCCAAAGAGTCCGCCAAAGAAGATGGCGCGAAACGTAAGCTCCGGCCGGACTTCGTCGGGGGGCACGTACGGTTGAAATTTTGGTTCATCCACTTTCGCAATTACGGTTTCGGCCACAGACTCCTCCGTTAATTCAGGCACGCATGAAATCGAGGGGCAAGTTAGCACATTGGGATGGGTAGTTACAAATTAGGCCGCTTGGTGCCGGGTGATGCGGCGATCTGTGAAAACAAAACCTACCACCAGACACAGAGGTACGGAGAACTTCAGGAAGAATCAGAACTGGAATCCAATCGTGAGTTGTTTCTCACCTCCCTGATCGGCTAATCAAATAGTACGACTCCCCGATCTCGGCGCGAATTGACGCAATCTTAATCTCAATTACGTTGCTCTCTACCAGCAACACAGCTATACTCTGCTTGAGCACAGCCTTTCCAGCGGTTTTTTGAGGAGGGTAGTCTTCAGTAGTAGTGTCTTAGACCGGGCTCAGCGGGTTCCCCATCGCACCACACAATTGCGCGATGCGATGAAAAGTGCGGCCAAAGCTGCCTCGTCCAGCCTATTTTCCATCCTGTTTCCTTCCGACTGTCGCATCTGCCACGCTGCTCTCACCAATATTGCCATCCTTCCGGTATGCGAGCCATGTCTGGCCCAAATTGTTCCGTTGGAAGGGCCTTTATGCCAGATCTGCGGCGAAAAGTTGTTTCACGCCACTGCGGAAACAGAAGATACGCCTTTATGTGGGATTTGCCGGCGTGTGGGGGCGCATTTCCGCCGGGCCGTCGCGTATGGCGCTTATGAAGGCGCGCTGCGTGAACTGATCCATCTGTTTAAGTACAACGGGGTCAGGCCAGCCGGAAAAGTTTTAGGTGGTTTGCTCAATCAGACAGTCACCGCAATGTCCTTGCCGGAGTCTCTGGTTGTTATCCCGGTGCCGTTGTGGTCGGGTAGGCGTACGGCAAGAGGTTTCAATCAAGCTGAAGCAATTGCCCGAACTTTCGTGCGCTTTCAGAGTTCCGGCAGCATCCAATTAGATACGTCAATCCTGGCCAGGACACGCGAGACCGCATCACAGACGGGCCTTACGCGGCATCAGCGGCGGGCCAATGTGCGCGGTGCATTCGCTGTTTCAAAGCCGCAGAAGGTCAAGGGCAGAACCATCCTGATTGTGGATGACGTGATGACGACTGGCACTACAGCGGGCGAATGTGCCCGTGTGCTGCGACGGGCAGGCGCCAAAGAAGTTTTTGTGGCCACGGTTGCGCGGGCCACCAAAGAAGCAGGGAGCGCTATGGCAATGGCGGCCGGCGCTCTATCTGGAGGAAGCCCATCGAAGGAGAACGGGGCCATGCATGAACGGGACAAACGAAGCAAACGCCACTACGGCGAGACACCTAAGGAACCACCTAAGCCACGGAAAAGCATGCTCATGCAGACTCCGGTGCTGGTTCTGAACGCGTCGTATGAGCCCATCAACATCTGTGCGGCTCGTCGGGCCATCGTGCTGGTTCTGAAAGGACTGGCCATGCCGGAAGAAGAGAATGGACACTTCCTTCATGCGGCGCGGCTGGCCATGCGTGTGCCGTCAGTGATCCGTTTGCTGGAGTATCGTCGCATTCCGCACCAGACGCGAGCCTTGTCCCGCAAGAACATTCTTCTGCGTGATCGCAACACCTGCCAGTACTGCGGCGTGCTTCTGTCTTCAGCCGATCTAACCTTGGACCATGTGATCCCACGATCCCGTGGAGGCTCGTCCACGTGGGAAAACCTGGTGGCCTGCTGCCATCCGTGCAATCGCCGTAAAGGCAACCGGCTGCTGGCTGAAACCGATATGAAGTTATTTAAAGAGCCTCGGCCCTTTACCCTTCATACCAGTCGCCACATTATGCGGATGATTGGGCGATCAGATACCAAATGGAGAAAGTACCTTTTTTATTAAGAACTTCCATTGCAAAGATTGTCTCTTAAAAGGGCTTTTTTGCGCCTGCCATTCCGAATATGAGCATGATACTTCCGCAGAGTAAATTTTGCTCTCTGGCAACACCAGCAAATCATTCGTCATCAATAACTTAGGGCTGAGTTGGTAAAGCTTTGTTGGCCCTAAAAATGCACTTACCTTTGGTGCCTGCCGTTTCGTCAGTTAGCTGTCGAAGCAAAAAATACAACGAGAAAAAGGTTCCCTGGTGCGTTGCCAACGCGCCTGAGAGCTATTTACCCCAGGGAGATTGAATGGCGGAAACGGTTTTGGAGCAGATTCTGGATGATTTGCGCGGTCAAGCGGTAACGCATTATCCACAGCGTAGTGATTTCAAGAATTTACGGGTTGTAGGCCACACCCCGAAGAATGACCATTTTATTTATGACATTTGCATTGATTTTGGCGCAGGCAGTGAGCGCGTAGCCATCAAGATTTACCGGCCGGGTAAAACCAGTGGCAATGCCAAGTCCATGGCGCGGCAGGAGAACGCCAACCTGCAATATGCGAACCAGACGCTTACGGCGAAAAAGAAGGTTGATGGGGTGCCTCGCGTTCTGGGTGATTACAGCGAATTTGGCGCCGTAGTAACAGACAAAGTATCTGGCCTTCCGGTCCAGTCGATCATTATGAAAGCCGCTTTGCTGCCGGGCTTTGCCGACAACGGCAGTATTGCTTTGGTTGCGCTCCGCGCTGGTGAATGGCTGCGCAGTTTCCATAAAGCCACTGCGGATGCCCCGGAACCTTTTGACGGCGCCGCTCTGATTGCCAGCATGGAAAAACTCTGCAAGAGCTGCCAGGCAGAAGGCCTGGACGACGGCGCGATCGAGATGATCATGAGCGGCGCGCGCTCGGCGCTTCCTCGCAATCGGAAATCGCTGCCGAGTTCCGCCGTATTGTGCGACTTTACTCCCCTCAACGTCTTAGTTACGGAAAAGGGAGTCGGGTTCTGCGAGTTCGCGCGTATGAAGCGCCGCGGCAATTCTTTTGAAGACCTGGCTACGTTCCTGGCTTCAGTTGAAGCTCTGGAAAAGTATCCTTTCTGCAATCGCGGCATTACCTCGCAGATTCAGGAGAACTTTTTGGACGCTTACAACGTCAGCCAGTCTGACGCGGCGATTTTGCGCGTCTTCAAAATGAAGGCATTGCTGGGGATGTTTGCCCAGGGCCGAACAGTGAAAGAAAGCGCGTTGCGGAAGAAAGTAATGTGGGCCAACGTGATGAAGAAATTCATCAATCAGGCGGCACAGCGATCCATGTCACCGGCAGCAGCAGCCTAGAATAAAAACACTTGAGTGAGGACAAGGTCACCTTAAAACAGGTGGCCTTGTTTTATGTAAGGGACTCTGACCGGACTTAATCCTCTCCTCGATTTTCCTTTTTCTTGTTTGAGCAGTAACAAACGCTAAACCCTTAGTTACTTGTTACGGCAAAATAATTCTGCTGAAATAATTCGCGCTTCATTAAAATTCATTCACACAATCCACGCATTGATTGCCGCCTGGTGAATTTCATCTTTTCGGAGCTGTAGTATGTTTCCCCGTTGTACCCGCCTCGTCGTGCTGGCCATTTCTGGGTTTCTGGCTAGCCCTCTTTTCGCGCAGTTTCAGGCCACTACTACCTTGAGCGCGGAGACATCCAACAATACCAGCGCGGCTGACAGTTTCACTGCCCAAAGCAACGGCAATGCCGGCGCCGGGAACGTGAGCAAGGCGCCAACCCGCACAATGTTGTATGCGGGTACAACCGCCAAAATATTCGCTCATTTCATGCCGTGGTTCGGCGGCCCGGAGCATATGAACGTGGGATATATTTCCACTGATACGGCAGTGATTCAGAACCAGGTGAATGACATGATCAGCCGGGGGCTGGATGGCGCGGTCATCGATTGGTATGGACCTGGGACCTCCGACTCTAACTTTAGCCGCTATGATCAGGCGACACAGGGTTTCATGCATGAATCGGAGCTGCACGCGGGATTCAATTTTGCCGTGATGATGGACTTCAATGCGCTGCAGTCGTGTTCGTCCACAGCGGGCTGCGACGTGACTCAATCGCTGATCAATTATTTGAATTACGCGAACACCACCTACTTCGGTTCGCCGGCATATCTTCAATACAACGGGCGTCCGGTGCTGTACTTCTTTGGGCAGGAGTTTTATACCGTGGACTGGACAAAAGTAAGGTCCGGAGTAGCGGGAAACCCATTATTCATCTTCCGAAACAACGGCGGGTTTACGTATGCAGAGAGTAACGGCGCGTTTGCCTGGTCAGGAGTGTCCGCCGCCACGTCCACGGATCCCACGGGACTCAATTATCTGGACAGTTTCCTCCAGACTGCTTTGGGAGCGTCTCCGGCGTATGCCACTGGTTCCGGCTACAAGGGCTTTAACGATACGCTGGCGAGCTGGAGCACAAACCGTATTATGAGCCAGCAATGCGGACAAACGTGGCTGCAAACTCTTGCGCAAGCAGCCAAGTACTATTCGTCCTCAAGCCAGATGTATGGCATTCAACTGGTCACCTGGAATGACTACGAAGAAGGAACAGAGATTGAGACAGGTATCGACAACTGCGTGACTGTTTCCGCGAGCACCAGCGGCAATACAATTTCGTGGACGGTGAGCGGAGATCCTGGCACGGTAGATCATTATGTGGTGTTCATTTCCGACGACGGGCAAAACCTGATGCGATTGGGGGATGTGCCGGTCACCGGAAGCTCGCTGGATGCATCACAGTATTCTCTTCCGGCGGGAGATTACACGGTTTATGTGGAGGCGATCGGGAAGCCTTCAATGCAGAACAAAATGTCGCCGGCTGCGCAAATCACAATAGGGCCCTCTGGAGGCCCAACGCCCACGCCCTCGCCAACTCCAACGCCTTCGCCAACTCCAACTCCGTCCCCAACTCCTACCCCAACGCCGGCTCCAAGTCCTACACCTATTCCCAATCAACCGCCGGTCGCGAAGCTCAGTGTATCTCCGATTTCAATTCTGGCAGGAGCTTCGGTCACGGCCAGCACCTCGGCTTCAACTGACTCGGATGGAACTATTGTGAGCCGGCAGATCAACTTTGGCGATGGCACCGTTGTGAGCGCGACCAGCGCTACACATCAATACAAGAAGGCAGGTGCATACACGGTAGTGGCCAAAGTCACGGACAATTCCGGAGCATCCTCCTCCGTGTCCGCCGGGGTTACGGTCAAACAGCAATACGTTGTGATTAGCAGCCCCACAAGCTCCACTTTCACCGGTTCAACATTACACGTGGCCGGCACCGCCTACTCAGGCTATCCAGTCACGGCAACACAAATTTACGTGGATGGGATCCTTAAATACAAAACCTCTACCAATACAACAAGTGCTTATCTATCTTTAACTATTGGCAAGCACTACGTTGCTGTGCAGGGGTGGGACTCTTCAGGAGCAACGTTCAAATCACAGATTACTGTAACGCGGACAAAATGAGTCATCGGAGATGAACAGAAAGAGAGAAATTGATCTAAGCCGATCATTTGCCGGTTTGCTTTTTTCGTGCGCCTGTTCTGCGAGTAGTTGTTTTCTTTTTCACACGCGAGTTCTTCTTCTGCCCGAAGAGGAACTCGAACTCCGCCATGCGCACCTTCTTGCCGCTGAATTTGACGCCTTCCATTTCCAGGCGAAACCGCTGATCCAGGCCGCCTTCTCCGGGGATTGCGATCCTGCCCCCGGCAGCTACTACGCGATGCCAGGGAAGTCCGTGCGACTGGCCCAATGTGCGGACAACGAGACGCGCACCGCGAGGAATTCCGGCCGCGCGGGCGACTGCCCCATAGCTGGAGACATGGCCGCGCGGGATCTTCAGGATGGTGGCGCGGATCTTTGCAAACAATGGGTTGGGCCTAGTGTCTTTGGGCATGACGGACATTTTAACCAAGGGCGCCTATCGAGTTAATGTCCGCAATAGTTCAGCCTCCTATTGGTCATTGCATCCCTCCTCAGCGGTGATAAGCTTCAGCCAATTGGGGGAGGTGTTATGGCATTGTGGGTGGAAAATGAAGCACGCAGGGCGAACCGAAACCTGCTGCTGGTGAATGGTGGAATGCTGGCAATACTCATCTTGATTGTTGCGGGCAACTACCGTTACTGCGCGAACTTTGTGCTGGGCTCACAATCCATCTCAAGCTCAGAGCTTGCGGCCCTTACATCTCCGGAACAGCGCTGGCGCAACTTTGTGTCGGTGAGCGGCACAAAATCCATCAATGCTGAATATCGTGACGTGGTCAACCACATGGAGGGGAGCCGTGTCGTCTCAACCGAAATCAAGGATGAATACATCTTCCTTCGCGTAGGAGAAAAGATCCTGCTGGTGAAAGCTGATCGCGGCAAGAAAAAGCTTGAATATTCCGGCGAACTGGTGGCCACAACTGATCGCGTGAAAGAGGACTTGCTGCAGCCCCTGGCGACGGAAGACGCTGACCTGGCCCGTGAAGTCCTGCCATTCACGCTCAATGCCGCCGATTATCGCAGCAACGGCTATACCATGCTCATGATAGGGCTACCTGTACTTGCTCTGGCGCTGTGGAATTGTCTCAAGGCGATGCGGCGCGCCTCAGAGATACAGACCTCGCCGGTATGGAAACAGCTTGCCGCATATGGCAATGCGGAGCAGCTTTCACAACAGATTGAGGCTGAACTGCAGCCGGCCATGATTCGGAAGTACGGAAAACTGCAGATCGCACAGCAGTGGATGGTGCGGCGCAGAATGTTCAGCACATGGGTCTCGCCGATCGCTGACTTGGTGTGGATCTATAAGAAGGTGACCAAACATTCTGTCAACTTCATCCCCACAGGGAAGACCTATTCTGTAGCGCTTGCAGGCCGCCATCGCCAGCAAATTGAAGAACAGATGAAAGAAAAGGCCGCAAATGAAATGTTGGCGGACTTGGCGGCGCGGGTCCCCTGGGTGCTCTTTGGTTTTACCAAGGACCTGGAAAAAGCCTGGCAAAAGGACGCTGCGGGCGTGATCGCGGCAGTGGATGTGCGCTACCAGCAACAAAATAACAAGGCCGCCGCAGCCGGTACGTCAGGGCTGTAACTGCCTATTGCATATGGGTTTACTCTTTGCCTCAAGCCCTGCATTCGCAGGGCTTTCCCAATTCCAGGAGTGTGTCCAAAATTTATGTGATCCAGATCATTGACCCCCCAAAAGCCCATGCTTTACACTGCTGTTTCCATGATTTTGAAATTGAAATTCAATTTCATTTTCAAAATGGTTCTTCATGAGATCAGGAGTTGCTGTGCCATCGAACGGTTTAAAAGCGATCGCCATGCTGCTATTGCTGGGGGCGCAATTGTTGACAGCGCGTAAGAGCTGCGCGCAGGAGAATTACTTTGTCACGTATACCCACCACATGGAGGAGCCGGGGAATTTGGAGTTTGCCACCAAGTCCGTCAGCGGATTTCCACGCATCGGCAATGCATTTTTGGGAAATGCCGTGGAGATGGAATACGGCGTAAAGACCTGGTGGACATCTGAGCTTTATCTGGATTCCCAAATCACCGCGAATGAGAGCAGCGTGTTTACCGGTTTTCGTTTTGAGAACCGCTTCCGCCCGCTTTTGCAGGAGCACTGGGTCAATCCGGTGCTGTACGCCGAGTTTGAGGACATTAACAGCGCGGACAAGGCCCTGCTGGAGGTTGTAGGACATGACGGGATCGGGGATTTTCTGGAGCGGAATGACCGCAGCGAAAAAGAACGCGAAGTGGAGCTGAAGCTGATCCTAAGCAGCAATTTCAGAGGCTGGAACGTGGCCGAAAACATGATCGCGGAAAAGAACATTGCCGGCGAACCGTGGGAGTTTGGCTATGCCGTAGCGGTGAGCCGGCCACTGTCGCTGGCGGCCAGCCCCAAGGCCTGCCGATTCTGCCGCGAAAACTTTGCTATAGGCGCGGAGCTTTACGGTGGCTTGGGCGACCGCTACAGCTTTGGACTGCACGACACATCACACTATTTTGCGCCTACCATGGCATTTCACCTTCCCAGCGGCCCGACCTTCAGCGTATCGCCTGCTGCCGGGTTGAACAGCAATAGCCATGGTTTCTTGCTGCGCTTTGGCGTAGCTTATGAAATCAATCAGTTTGTTTCACGGCTGAGGGGGAACTGAGCATGAGAAAACCCCGGCTGCTGATGGGCCTGATTTTTATTCTGGGAGCTTCACTGCTCTTTGCCGGCGCTGGCGATGGACTATGGATGACAAAGGTCCCGGACAAAGATCGCGCGCGGCAAAATCCATTTGATAGCGAAGCCAATGCTGTCGCTGCGGGCGCGAAGCTCTTTCACCAGAATTGCACGTCATGTCACGGCAATGAAGCCACAGGGCTGAAGAATCGTCCGAACCTGCACTCTGATCGGATACGCGCGGCCACACCCGGAGAACTTGAATGGTTGCTGAAAAACGGCAGCATGAAAAACGGAATGCCTTCATGGTCGCGCCTGCCCGATCAGCAAAGATGGCAAATTGTGAGCTACTTGAAAAGCCTGCAATAAAAAACTTAACCACAAAGGACACGAAGGAACACGAAGTAGTTTTGCTCTTGCTGACAAACCTTCGTGAATCTTCGTGTCCTTTGTGGTTAAAGCTTTTGTGGTTAAGTGCTAGTTTCCGTTCGGACGGCGTTCACGCTCGTACGGTTTTTCAAGATATTTCCTTGCCTCGTCCATAGCGCCCTGGGTGGGGTCTCCGGTTTGGATGGCCTGGCGATATTCATTCACGGCGCGCTCACGCTGGCCGGTAGTATCAAAGATCTTGCCCAGCATAATGTGGCTCCAGACTTCAGTCCAGTGAGGATCGCCATCACCATTGAGCGCCTCGCGAAATTCATTGGCCGCCGACTGGTAGTTGCGTTGCGCAAAGAAAATATCGGCAATGCGGTAATGGGCCAGCGAACTATTTTTGTTTACGTCCAGGGCTTTGTTCAGCTCAGTCAGCGCTTCAGAAAGATTGCCCTGCGCGGTAAGCTCCTGTCCGCGGCGGATAGCCACACGCACCCGCAGATCGGGAGAGTTCTTCAGCACCCAGTTATTGGGATCGAGCACCAGGCGGCGCGGCTTGCCGAAGGTATCAACAGAAAACGCGGAATCCGTGCCGACAACCTCAATGCGCTTCATTTCGGTCTGGCCGTCAGTATCAACTTTCAATTCCAGCGGCATGCGGAAGAGGTCAAGGTCCTGCGTGATTTCGCCGACTACGCGGAAGCCTTTCTTCACGCGATAGACGGTGTACTTCATCTTGAATTCAGGCGCGCCGGTGCCGTCAACCCACTGCGCGAAGAATGCAGTGAGCTTGTCACCATGGTTTTTTTCGGCAATCGACTCAAAGTCTGCTACTGAAGCGGGCTTGCCGGCAAACTGCGCCATAAAGTCTTTCATTGTTTTGTCGAAAGCCGCATCGCCGATCACCCAGCGCAGCATGTGAAAGATCATGCCGCCTTTATCGGTGACAAGCGCCTGAAACTGCGGAGAGAACGTATCCAGCTTGCCGATGCTGCCCAGCGGCGTGGTGTCATACGCCAGAGCGCCCACGGCCATATCGCGCGAGGCATCTTCAAAAGCCTGCTGCCCGGCGGTACTCTGCACGTAGCGCATTTCAGAGTCGCGCGCGCCGCCATCCACAAGCCACCAATCGTCTTTGCTGGCTGGGCTTACCGTTGCGCCCCACCATTGATGTCCGATGGCATCGGCCAGAAAGCGGTAGTTGGTTTTTTCGCTGATGTCGCGCGTGGCCAGGGCCGCAATTTCCGGCGCCCACCACATGGGAACGGTGTCATCCGGCAACTCAACAAGCTTTAGGGTTCCGCCCGAAATTGAAGGACCATAAAGCGATGCGAAGTATTCCAATTCTTTGTTGGCGGTATCGCCATAGGCAGAGGCAAACTGCTTTTTGTTGGCGCTGAAATAAACTTTTACACTGCCGACTGAGCTCTCCTGAAAATTGCCGGCAATGATGGTTCCGGGGAAGCTGGGCTTGTCCCAGGTAAAAGTAGTAACGGCTTTGCCCGCCGCAGCGGGTTTGGCCACGCCGGGGCCGCCGCTGCCTACCACGGTGATCCCCGCGGGGGCAGTTACGTTAATGGTTGCGGTAAAGCGGTCAATGCCGTAATTGGTTACAGGGAACCAGCGTCCGGGATAAAGCAGGTAGATTGCGTCATCGCCTATATAAGCCAGCTTAAGCCCTTCCACCGGACTGTCATCGGCATTGGCCAGCGCGCCTTCATAGTCGAAAATCAGGGTGGTGCTGGAGCCCTTGGTCATGGTGTTCGGGAAGCTGATGCGGACAGTGCTGTCCTGGGTGACCCGCTCCGCGGTAAGCGGCTTGCCTTTGTCGTCAAGCACCTTGGTTACACGCAGGCCATTGTTCAGGTCAAAGCTGGCGAAATTGACATCTTCCAGCGCGGTAAACTTCACCTTGGCGCGCGCTGTAAGGCGGTGGGTTTTGGGCACGATCTCTGCATCAATCACGTAGTCGTCAGCCTTTATCCGGGAGCGGTCAGCCGCAAGGGCCGGCAGGCAGAGAGACGCGATTAGGCCAATAAAGAATAAGGCACGTCGCAGGGGTCGTCGTGCGATTTGCATGTATTTCTCCAATGAAGCTGAAAAGTACTCAGGTTAGATGTAAATTTTCCCAGAAAAGCTGCCTTTAATAACAATTGAAACATACAGCAGAGCGCTTACCGGGACAGCGGGGGCCCTTTGAGGAATTTCTAAACAGTTCTCTTGTCGATTTTAAACCTTTGCCATGGCCCCAAGTATCTCCTTGGCTGCCCGCTGAGCGGGCGAATCCGTATGCACACTGTCTCGAAGTCGCTGTTGCACCATTTTCAGGTCAGATTCCATCTGCTGCCGCGCGGGCCCGTCCGGGATGATTGCATTCAACTCGCGGACCACGTTTTCCGGCGTGAAATCTTTCTGAATCAGCTCAGGAACGATCTTTTTCCCGGCGATCAAGTTCGGCATGGCGAATGTGTCCAACTTGACCAGTCTGCGGCCAAGGAGCCATGTAAGAGGGGCCAGCCGATAGACCACGATGAAAGGCGTCCCTGAAAGAGCAGCTTCTACCGTGGCAGTGCCGCTTGCGACAACGGCAGCGCGGGCATGCATGAGGGTGGCGGGAGCGTCTTCCGTCAGGATGATTCCGATCGGAGATGTCCAAGTGTTGTACAACATATATGCCAGCCAGTCTTTATTGAGCGTGGAAGCGACAGGCATGACAAACTGAAAATCGCCGCCTTGGTCTTTAAGTACCTCAGCGGCCCACAGCATGCGTTCGATGTTGAAGCCAAGTTCCTTTCGCCTGCTGCCTGGCAACAGTGCTATCCATTGCTTCTGCGGATCTAGCCCATGCCGCACGGCAAACTCTTCCCGCGAGATCTTCGGCGGCGGCTCATAGGCCAACGGATGGCCTACATAACTGACCTCCACTCCGTGGCGGCGATAAAACTCCTGCTCAAAAGGAAAGATCACGATCATCTTACGGACATATTTCCTGATCTGCTGAACGCGTCCGGTGCGCCATGCCCATATTTGTGGGCTCACAAAGTAGAACACTGGTATCCCCAGGCGGTGAAGCTCGCGAGCCAGCCGCAGGTTGAAGTCAGGGAAGTCGATTAGGATAGCGGCGTCGGGTTTGCGGTGCGCTGCTTCAGCCACCAGATGCTTAAATCGGCGGCGAATATCCGGAAGGTGTTTTACCACCTCAACCAACCCAACGACAGCAACCTCATTGGCATGGACCAGAAGCTCCGCGCCGGAGGCACGCATCCTTTCCCCGCCCATGCCAAAGAACGTCGAGCCGGGCGCGAGCCCACGCAAAACTTCAATGAGCTGCGCGCCGTATGTATCACCCGAGGCTTCACCGGCGGAGAGAAGGAAGTCCATGCTTTTGTGCAATCCCGAGCGTAAGGGAGGGACCCCTATTCCCGCAAGGATCTCTCAACGAGAACCCAAAGGTACCGAGAAAAATGAAGTGCATGCCCGGCTTCCCAAGTCCAAGGCGATACATTGCCTGCGTCACCAGATTCGCGTGGATTTATAGCAAATTCGCCCTAATCCATCCAATTTGGCGCACAAAGAAGACATGCACACTCAAATTGGCGTAGGTTTCAGGGCTTTTTTGCCTGCCCCCCTCCCTTACCCCCTATGTTGACCCAATTCCACCCAAGGTCACCCAATGTCACCCATGGCTGAGAAGATCGGCAGAGGGTCGCAACTCTCTGATGCCGCGCCGCGCAAAGATCGCCGCGCCTCAACTGTCATCGTGAGTGACCGGCGCAGCCGGGAACCGAACGATCCAAATCAGGCGAAGCCGTACCGCTACTGAATGCTGAGCGCTGAATGCTGATTGCTAGATTTTCAAAGAGCTTCTTGCACGGATCGCTGGCGGTCCTCGCAATATTATGCCGCTTTTTGTTCGCTGCGTCAAGAGGTAGTCTCCCGTTTCTGTTGACCGGGAAGCGAAAAGAATGCTCCAGTTCCTGAACGGGCTCTTGCTCACTCCTGTCGCAATGCGAGAGTCGGTGCCACACGGGTTGCACGGCGTGCCGGCACGTAACACGCCAGTGCCGCAACGGCAACCAGCAACAATGAAACCGAAATGATGGTGACCGGATCGTTTGGTCCGACGCCATAGATCAGGTGCGAAAGGCTGGAAACGACGCGCGTGAGAACCAGCGCAGCTGCGATTCCGAGTGCCACACCTGTCAGTGCAAGCTTCAGCCCATTGCCAACCACCATGCGAAACACGTCGCCGGTTTCGGCTCCCATCGCCATTCGAATGCCAATTTCGCGCGTCCGCTGCTGGACAGCGTTCGCCAGCAATCCATAAAGACCGATGGCGGCCAGGACGAGTGCCAGTCCGGCGAAGAACGTCAGCAGCAGCGTGGGGAATCTCTGGCCACCCATGGAATCGGAGACGATTTGCTCCATGCTGCGCAGCTCGTAGATGGGCTGACCGCTATCGCCGCCGTACAGCGCCGATTTCAGCGCAGGTAGCAGCGAGCCCATGCCGAGCGTAGTGCGCGCGACGATCGTTGTATCTGAATGCATCACCGGCAGCCACTCGTCGGTAAGCTGATAAAACGGCGTGTAGGCTTCAATCTTCGCGAATGGAGGCGGCGAACCAAAGCTCCAATGCTGCACGTGGTCCACAATCCCCACCACGCGGTAGCCGACGTTGTTGACGAAGGTGATGGTCCGGCCCAGGGGATCGCTGTTGGGGAAGTAAGCGCTGGCAAAATCCTGGTCGATGATTACAACCGGCGGGGAATTCAGATTGTCAGCCTCGGTAAAGAAGCGGCCGCGGAGAAGCTGAATACCCATGGCGCGGAAATAATCGGGCCCGATGCAATAGGTCACCGCGCGTGGCGCCTCCGCCAGCGACGGCGGTTTATTTGAGCCAAGCCAGAACGGCAGCTCATCGTGCTGGCCCGTGAGAGGAAGCAGCGTAGTAAGATCGGCAGACTGCACGCCGGGAATGGCGCGAATGCGTTCCACGAGTTGCTGATAGGCAATGCGCATCTGCGCCGGCGTCGAACTGCCTGCGGGATCCAGCCCGACCTTGAATGTCACCAGGTGCTCCGGCTGGAAACCCGGCTGAGCGTTCCACATGTTGCGCAGCGTGCGGAAGAGCAGTCCAGCGCCGATGAGCAACACCACGGTGAGCGCCACCTCGCCGATTACAAGCGTGCTCTGCAGTCGCCGATGCCCGCTGGTGACGCCCCGCCCGCCGGATTTGAGCGCACCTCTCCGGTCTGTGCTCCACGTCTTCAGCGCAGGCGCAAGGCCGAAGAGAATCCCTGCCAGGACCGCAGTCGCAACAGCGAACAGCAGCACCGGCGCGTTCAGGTGCGGATCGGCGGTGCGCGGCAGGGCGTCAGGGATGAGCGCCAGCGCCGGACGTACGCCGTAGATTGCCAGAAACAATCCCAGGGCGGCGCCCGCGAGTGAGAGCAGCACGCTTTCCGTGAGCAGTTGCTGCACGATGCGGCTGCGCGGCGCACCGAGCGCCAGCCGTACCGCGAATTCGCGCGAGCGCTCTACCGCGCGCGCCAGCAGCAGTGCGGCCACGTTGGCGCAGGCAATGAGCAGCACCACGCCCACCGAGGCGAACAGCACCAGCAGCATCCCGCTGACCTCGCCGGTAATGGCATCACGCAGCGGCAGCACGCTGCTGCCAAGGCCATTTTCCAGGTCGGGAAATTGCGCATCAATGTTGTGCTGCACGGCATCAAGATCGGCTTCCGCCTGCGTTCGCGTCACGTGCGAACGCAGCCGGGCAATTGCAGCTACTGCATGCGTGGTGCGTTTGGTGGTCAGCGACGCATCGGCTTGCCCGATAGGTGTGTAAATCTCGATCTCTTCGTCGCCTAAAAACTGAAAGCGCGCGGGCAGCACGCCGACAACGGTGTAAGGGCCCCCGTCGAGCGTAACCGTGCGGCCGAGCACATCGCCACCGCTGAAGTGCTGCTGCCACAGGCGCTCAGTGATGATGGCTACAGGAGTAGCGCCGGCGTGATCTTCGTCAGTGGAAAATTCGCGCCCGAGCGCGAGGTTCGTGCCCAGCGTTGCGAATAATCCCGCAGAGACTCTCGCGGCCGTCAGGTGCTCAGACGCGCCAGGGTAGGAAAGATCATAGGCATTGAAAGAGAACGCGGCCATGCGTTCAAAGCTGCTGGCGCTGCGCTGCCAATCCTGGAAGTCGGGATAAGATGTGTAAATCCGCTGACCGTGCGAGTTGCGCGCCGTCAGCATCATCAGCCGGTCAGGTTGGCGATAGGGTAGCGGAGCGAGCAGCACCGCTTGGACCACGCTGAAGATGGCTGTGTTAGCGCCAATACCCAGAGCCAGCGTGAGCACAGCGACGGCGGTAAATCCGGGCGCGCGCATCAGCATGCGCACTGCATACTTCACATTACGCAGGAATATTTCCATGGTGCCGCTCCAGCAACAGCTTAGCTAATCTTATCTGGATTGGCCGACATCTGTCCGGGGAGTAGCTTAAATTGCAATCTCCATCGCGATCCACGATGCTGCGGGGTCGTAGCCAGAAAACCCCTTTCTCCGATCGGAGAATCGCTCAGGAGGTAGCAATGCGAAACTAAATGATTGCTGGATGGGTCCTCGTCGTGGGTGGTGGCCGTATGTATCGCCCGACGCCTCGCCGACGGATAAAAGGAATTGCATTTTCTCTGAAATCCCGACTCCAAAAAAAAGAGAGAGCCTATCGTAGTGAAAATTTATTCATAAAACGAATTTACGGCTCTCGATAAATCTTTATGCCCAGTTGCCAGAATAAAAAGCTCCAGACATCGACGGCATCATCCACCAGTTTTGCCATCGGTTTACCTACTCCGTGTCCCGCTTTGGCATCCACGCGCAGAAGGATTGGCCGCTCAGAACCATTGGCCGCTTCGGCCTGAAGCAGCGCCGCCATCTTCACCGCGTGCATGGGATCCACGCGCGTATCGCTCTCCGCCGTCATAAGCAAAACAGCCGGATACTGCGTGCCTGCCCTCACGTGGTGATAAGGCGAGTACGCGCGCAGATATTCGAACTGCTGACGATCATCCGACGATCCGTACTCGGGAATCCAAAGCTTGGCAATTTGGAAGTTCTGATAGCGCAGCATGTCGAGCAATGGAACCTGGCATACCACGGCCCGGAACAAATCCGGTCGTTGCGTGAGCGCCGCGCCCATCAGCAGGCCGCCATTGCTTCCGCCCTGGATCGCCAGATGCTCGGCATCCGTATATTTTTCTGCGATCAGATATTCCGCTGCCGCAATGAAATCATCAAAGACGTTTTGTTTTTTCTCCAGCATGCCGCCGCGATGCCAGTCTTCGCCAAACTCATTTCCGCCGCGCAGTTGCACGTCAACGTAAACGCCGCCTGGCTCCAGCAGCACCAACATCGCATTGCGATTGAAAAATGGCGTACGACCAAGATTGAAGCCGCCATAACCAGAGAGCAGCGTGGGGTTGTGCCCATTTTTTAGCAGGCCTTTTTTGCTGACCACGAACATCGGCACGCGTGTTCCGTCTTTGGAGTTGAACCAGAGCTGGTCCACCTGATAGCGAGCTGGATCAATGCCTGACTCCACACCCGCCCACTCCGTGATCGCACCGCTTAGATTGACTTCAAATACTGTTGGCGGGATAGCGTAAGAGACAAAGCCGAAAAAGCCTGATCGGCTGTTCCAGTTGCCCCCCAGATCAAAGATGCTGCCCAGCGCAGGCATGGCGACATTGGCCGCTAGCTGGCCGTCAAGTTCGAACAGGCTAAGCTGCGAACTGGCATTTCTGATGGAATGGACAAAAAGCTTACGGGCGATAACGACCGCGCGGCCCTCAATCACTGCATCGCTTTCCGGGATGATCTCTTGCCAATTTGCGCGATCGGGCGCAACACATGCCGCTGTAAAGACCCGGAAACGTGGCGCACCTTCATTGCTGGTGATATATAGCTGGCCATCCAGCACCTCACCGTGATAAATAAAATTTCCGCCTGTGGTGATCCGCTGAAAGCGGCCCTGCGGCTCGGCTGAGTTTCCTGGATGAGCTCTTAAGGAAAGATTTTTCAGATAAAGCTCTGTTTTGGTCCAGCCTTCGCTCACGTCCACCAGCAGCCAGCTTCCATCATTGGAAATGGAGATGTTGGGCCAGTGCTGCGGAGCTAGTTCCATCCCATCGGCCGGAAAGATTAAAGCATCATCCGCGCCGCCGGCATTCTCGCTAGAACTTAGCTGGTGAAAGAATACGCGGCGATTGTACATTTCTTCGCCGCCCGGAACGTCTCCAGGGCGGGGATATCGCGTGTAATAGAAGCCAGAACTGTCCGGCAGCCATGCGATGCTCGCGGCGCGGGTGCGTTCAATCTTTTCCGGTCGCAGCTTGCCACTGCCCACTTCAATCACCTGAAGCGTGCTCAACTCTGATCCGTTCGCCGAGGTACCAAACGCAACATACCTGCCGTCTTCTGACGGATACCACCAATCGAGCGCGATGGTGCCATCGGGTGCCAGAGCGTTTACATCGATTAGCGGACGGTCGTTGTTCTGAAGATCGTGGTCTTGGCGTTCTTCGCGTACATAGACCACTGCCTGATTTTGCCGGCCATCGCGACGCTCATAAAAATAATTATTTCCGCCGATGCGTGGCGAAGCCACCCGCCCAATGGTAAAAAGCTTTTCCACGCGACGCCGCAGCTCGTCACGACTGGGGATGCTTTCCAGCACGCTACGCGTGTACGTATTCTGCGCCGCAACAAATTGTTGCGTCTCCGGCGCGGCGGAATCTTCCAGCCAGCGATAAGCATCGGCGATCTGCCGGCCACGGTAGTTGTCGATGACGATTTTGGGTTTTGCTCTGGGTGGCCCGGATGATTTTAAAAGTGCAGATTTAGATTGATCATTCATCGTATTTTCAGATTGCTCAGGGACATACCGTTTAAGCGTGTTGTTGATGACGCGCAAACATCTTCTTTATCTTATCCAGTTGTGGCATTTGTGAGCGGCAATTACGGGTTCTAGAAAGGTTTTCAGCTGTCTGCGGGGCGATTTCATGATTGCTAAACGCGGCAAATGCATGCTATTTTTAACAAGACAACTCGAGCGGCCGGCGATCTCTTTGGCGGCCTGCTTGCCCACTCCTCAGTAGCTCAATGGCAGAGCATTCGGCTGTTAACCGAAGGGTTGTAGGTTCGAGTCCTACCTGAGGAGCCAATTCTTTTGCTCATCCCTCCGCTCCGAAACCCTTACATTTTCCCGCTTAGGTTGCCAACACGCTGCCTGCGCTATGCGGCTCTGCCTGCAATCGAGCTCGCAGTTGTTTGCGGCACAAGGTTAATCATTTCTTCTGAAATACGACGATCGGCGCTCAGTGGCGTTTGCTCCGCTAATGTGGCTGGTGGTGAAAACAGTGCCTAGCTTCTTAGCGTCTGGGGCTGGAAGTCGTATCGATTCAGAGCAGGTGCTGAAATCAGCGCTTCATTTCAAAACGCTCTTAAGAAACCGCTGTTACTTGAACATCTCTTGTACTTTCTCCTTGAACCATTCCCAGCCGGTAAGCTGCCGCGGCGGCTGGGCCGTCCAGCTGCGGAGCGTTTCAACGCGGCGGAAATCTTTCGGGACGTCAAACAGCGTCAACTCCAGCGGCCCTTGTTTCAGTTCCACTACTTCTGAGCCCCAGGTGGAAGATAGAGTGCGTGTGCTTCCATCGGCTTGAGGCACTTCGCTGGTCAAAGTGGTCGTTATTTTTACCGGGAAGCCAGTTTCCACGCCGCTGCGGTGGACTTCAATCTTATCCATCTTGTTAAAGCATTTGTCATTCGAACCGGCGGAGACTTCTGCTGCCAGGACCACGCCATAGTTGTTCTTTTTTTGCTGGTGCCACTCCGGCAACACTGAGCCGTCAATATACCAGCCGTCGGTCTCACTCAAAGAAGGCTTGGAGCATGCGCCAGGGCCGGCAACTCGCTGTTCGCGGGTGATAATGTGGCGGGCAGTATGGCCAAAAATCTCTTTGCGATCACCGGTATCAGTGCTCTCAATCCATATTTTTAATGTTCCGCCGGAATCCACCATGGGCCGCTTCACCGCGACTGTGGATCCGCGGGGATCAGTCTCATAGGTAATGTATTCATGCGCAGTCAGGTCAAGCATGAAGACCCGGTCACGCTCGCCACGTTGAATGATAGTAGCCATGGGCGAGCCGGAGCCGTCACGCATTTGGGATTGCCACTCGTTGCGCAGGCGGTCGGGAGCAAGGTACTCAGTACGCGTGTCAGTAAAGCCGGCTGTGATCTGCCTTGTTACGATCTTTACGCCATCAACGGACGGGTTAGGAGGCGTAAGCGTAGTGACGTACAGCAGCAGCGTCGCTAGCGGTATATTCATTTCCTTCTCTCGTCCCTGGGCAGGGCGTGCTTTGGGGACTTATTGTACTGCTAATCGGCACTGCGCAAAGCATTTTAATGTTGGCGCGATTGCCGTCAAGTCCACAGCTATTAGCGATAGAGTAAACCTATTACCCGCTTGAATACTAGAGTTGAGAGGGAAAAGGGCCAATCCTAAGTAGTTGCCAACTTCTTCAGGACAGCTTCTTGAGAACCAGGGCCAGTGCATCCATTGCCAAGTGAGTTGCATGGACAGAGGCGTTTGGGAGTCCGCCCAAAGCTTCCAGCAGGTTCTCACGTCGCAGCGCGGAAGCCTCAGCCAGAGACTTTCCCAGAATCATCTCCGTCAGGCAAGAGCCCGCAGCAATAGAGGCCACGCAGCCGCGCGTGCGATACCGTACCTGGTCGATGCGTCCATCAGCCAGCTTCACTGATAGGTTCATAATGTCGCCGCAGACCGGGTGCTCCAGCCGCACCTCTGCATCCGGCGAAGGCAGTTCGCCGATGTTGCGCGGATGCTCAAAATGGTCGAGAACTTTCTCCGAGTAGGACATTCCTTATAATCCCTAATGATGCCAGAAAGACGCATTCCTCAGCGAGTCGTGTCGCTTCAGCCGAGCGTTACTGTCACGTTGCGTGATTTGGGCGTGCTGGACCGGTTGGTGGCCTGCACCAAATATTGTGTCGATGTTTGCCCCGAGGTCATGGAGACAGGCTGCATCATTGTGGAAGATTCATGGTCTGCAAAAGCCGATCAGATCATGGCGGCCAACCCTGACATGGTGATTGCTTCTGTACCTTACCGGCTGGAATCCGTGGCGGAGATACTCAAAAGCGGCGTGCCTTTTCTGGGGCTGGCGCCCAGGTCTTTGGAAGACATCTACAAAGACATCATAATGATTTCGCGGATGGTTTCTTCAGAAGAGCCAGTGGCATCCGATAGCCGCGGGCTGGCGCTGGTTGCAAGAATGGAAAAGGACCTCCAATCCGTGCGAGAGAAAACCACCGGCCTTACGAGGCCTTTGATTTACTGTGAAGAATGGGGCAAGCCATTGATCCTGTCGCAAACATGGGTAGCGGAACTAGTGGAAGCTGCCGGGGGACGCTTCTTTGGCCAGCCGGGCAAGCAGGTTACCGAAGAAGAAGTTGCTGCGGCCGATCCTGACGTGATCGTTGCCGCCTGGTGCGGAGCCGGCGATCGCGTGCCGCTGGAAAAGATCATTCCCAAGCGGAGATGGGAGCATACCAAAGCAGCAAAGAACGGGCGCGTGTACTGCATCAACGACGAATTTTTGAATACGCCCGCGAGCACGTTGATTCAAGGCTTGCATGCGCTGGCGGCGGCAATACATCCGGAGATGTTTATAGAGGCACCCGGGTTGAGAAGGATTCAGTCGCTAAAAAATTTGGTAATTGGGTAAATTAGTAATCTGGTAAATGAAGAACGCAGGAACCGCCAGCCTTCATTTACCCGTTTACCAACTTACTCAATTACAAAATTCTCCCATGTCGCAAACCCGGATAAAGCAAGTAGTAGCTGCAGTGATCATCCAGGACAACAAAATCCTCATCTGCCAGCGCACAGAAACCCAGGCAATGCCCCTCAAGTGGGAGTTTCCCGGCGGCAAGGTGGAACAGGACGAAGACCTGAAAGACGCTCTGCGGCGTGAACTGGATGAGGAACTCGGAATCACGGCCACCATCGGAACGCGGATCACGGTAATTCGGCATACATATAACGGCGGCAACGGGGTGGAGCTGCACTTTTATCGAGTCGACCAGTATGAGCGTGAGTTACAGAACCGGATTTTTAACGATTTGCGCTGGGTCGACCGCACAGAATTGCCGGGCTATGACTTCCTCGAAGCGGACGTGGCCTTCATTCAGAAGATCAGCAAGGGAGACATCCTTTAGCCAGTTCTGTGAAACGATTTTTCATTCGAACGCACTATTCCAATAGGCAGTCATTGGGGGGTGCGAGTATGAAATCACAACAATGGGCAAGAGCCCGTTTTATTGCACGGTACCTTGCGCTCATACTGATCGTAGCCGGAGTCTTCACCCTCCCGGCGGGGAGCTCACCTTTGGCAGTCAATGCCGCCAGGGACGCGCAATCGAAAGCGCAGACACCCGGAGTTCCGGCGGCTAAAACACCTCGCGTATCCGGCAGCAAAGTGAAACCCGCAACAGCGGTTCCAGCACCGGAGATAACGGTAGGAGCATTCGCGCGGCAGATGCAGCAGAAGTTCGCGCTGCCGCAGCCCGCCGTCCCGGTGCATTTTGCTGATCTGGCTCCCGGCGATCCGAATTACGCGGCGGCGCAGGCGATCACGCCCTTCTTGAACCGGCAGGTCCTGTGTCCCGGCTGCATGTTGTCCGCCAACTTTGGAGCAAAGCAGCCGCTTCCGCGGGCCGCGGCCGCTGTGTTTTTTGTGAGCGTACTCCGGGCTCGGAAGCAGGTTGAGCTTCTAAATGCCTCTCAGGCCAACCAGGTGCTAGTCAACGTGCCTGATGCAACTAATTTGCCACCAATCCAGCGGCGCTACATTGCAACTGCCGTCAAACATGGGTTCTTGCCGTTGCACGCGGGCAATGCCGTTCACGCCACAACCCCGCTGGCGCCGGCGGAACTGAACCAGAGTTTGCAGAAGATGCAACTACAATTCAAGCTCACTCCGCCGCCCAACCAATCAAAGACCCCACTCCCAAAGGGACAGAAGAACGAGGAACTCCGATGATCCACCGCACGTTTGAAGCTATGAAGAGACAGTGGGGAAAGACCGGTACGCGCGCCGCTGCAGTCAACCCCCACTTGCAGGCGCAGGAGCCTCCGATGGCAAAGCAAGGAATCACAGCCAAGCTCTTTCTTTCCGGCCGTTCATCGTGGATGGGCAAGCTGCTTGCCTGCGTATTGCTGTTGCTGGCGAGCGGCGGCGCGCAAGTAAACGACCTCACCGATAGTGGGGGCCCGATTATGAACGCTCCCACGGTACATTTAATTTTCTGGCTGCCGAGCGGATTTCACTACGATCCCAGCAACACTGCCACAGCCGATACCACGTACGAGAACCTCATGACCCGCTTTTTCACCGATGTTTCAGGAAGCACCTACCTGAACATTGTGAGTCAGTATCCGGGGTTGTGCGGACTGCCAGCCGCCTCCACCGGAACGCCCTGCTTCGGCGGAGTCACGGTAGGCGCCGGTACAGTCGATACGAGCGCTTACACCACCCACACGGGCACGGCTGCAGATCCTTTGACCGACGCGGACATGCAGGCCGAAGTCACCCGCTTCATCAACAATCAGAATCTAACTCCGGGGCTCAACTCGGAGTTCTTCGTTTTTCTGGGAAATGGAGTGGTCATTTGTTCCACGGGAATTGGCTGTGACAATAGCTTTCCCGGTTTTTGCGCTTATCACAGCTCGTTCCAGCTCAACGGAAACACTGTTGTGTATGCCGTCATGCCCAATCTGGTTTCCCTGAGCGGCTGCGAGGAAAGCATCTCCGCCGGACCGAACCAACTGGCCGCCGACCGTGAAATCATTGCCATGTCCCACGAATTTGCCGAGTCGCTCACGGATGCACGCGTCAACGATTCTCTTGCCTGGGACGACACTGCAACCGGCCGTGAGGTCGGCGACAACTGCAACACTGATGGTAATCCTCAACTGGGGACGATCGCTTCCGATCACGCCAACGTGACTATGAACGGCCATCGCTATGTGGTGCAGACTGAGTGGAGCAATGATGATGATGCCTGCATTCTAAGCTTTGTCAACAACCTCGCCGGTCAAACCGTTGAGAACACTTTCACTACAGGAAGCGATGATTTGCGTGACAACAGCACTATCAACGGATCCGTACAGGCCACGAATGGTTCCTCCGCCGGCCTGTTCGTAAAAGCCCAGGGGCAGCCGACGTGGAACAACGGCTCCATTCATGTACGCGTGTCGCATAGCGCACTGACAGCGCCGATGCAGCAGGAACTTTTCGCGCTGGTCTCACACAATGGATTTCTGCAAGGCAATGATAATTGGAACGTCCAGGGGATTGATATGAAGCTGCGTAACCCCAACGGGACGATGATTTGTGAACAAAACGAGAGCGGCAACCCTCTGTTCTCGATCACCGACGGTTCGCCGAAGACTTTTCCTACGCCAAATTGCCTGCCTCCGCCTCCGCCGCAGGAGAACGTGGTCTGCTCCGTATTTGACGATGGCTACAGCAACATGGAGGGCCCCTCAGACGCCATCTTCATTTCCGGCCGGACTACCAATAATGAACAAGGCAAAGCCTGCATCCCTGGCGGCACATTCGGCCACTGCCACAAGTGGTTTGGCCGCTGTCACACCGTCAACACCAATGTGCCTGTCAATTTTTCTGTTTTCAATGACGGCTACTCCAACCTTGTGCCCCCGGTCGATGCCGTTTACATACCCCGGGCCGGCAATCAGGCGTGCGAACCGGACGCTACCGCGACCGGTACCTGCCGGCGCTGGTTTGGCAGGGGCTTGGCCAATGACGGACGCCAGGTCTTCTGCATTGCTTTCGATGATGGCTATGCCAATCCGACCAACCTGAGCGACGCGATTTACATACCAAGTCCCATTCCCAGCCCCGGCGAAGCTTGCGTTCCCGATCCCACCGCAACTGGGGTTTGCCGTAGATGGTGGGGGCGGTGCGTTGCGCGGTAGCGAAGGCAAGCAAGCAGAAGTACGGTCTGCGCCTCGCCTTTTGGAAAAGCGACTGGCTTGGCCCGAATCAAATTAGCTCGTGAGAATTTACTGTCGCTGGAAAACAGAATCAGAGTGTGTATCTAGCCCTTGCCGGTAATTTGCGTCCAGACCAGCGCAATGGTCAAGCCGATCATGACGGCGCTGGTGCCCCATGCGATCACGTTTTGCCAGGTTGAGTTTTTGTAAGTCTCCATCAGCTCAGGCTTATTCACCAGCTTCAGCATAAAGATGAGCACAAAGGGCAGTAGAACGCCATTGGCTACTTGAGAAAAAAGGATCAACTTGATAAGCGGCAGGTGCGGAATCAAGACGAAGCTTGCGCCCCCCAGAATCAGGAATGTGTAGATCCAGTAAAACGTGGGCGCCTCAGAGAATTTTTTGTTTACCCCGGATTCAACTCCCAGCCCTTCGCAGATGTTGTAAGCCGTGGCCAGCGGCAGAATGGCCGCCGAAAGCATCGCGGCGTTAACCAGTCCTACGGCAAATAAAAGTTTCGCCCAATGCCCGGCGAGTGGCCCGAGCGCCTGAGCAGCTTCAGCCGCGTCAGTGATGTTGTGGTTGCCGTTTACATAAAGCGTGGCCGCGCATGCCACGACGATGAAGAAAGCAATCACGTCGGTCACGACGCAGCCCAGCACCACGTCCCAGCGGGAAAGCGCATATTGGCGCTTTCCGATCCCTTTTTCCACGATGGAGGCCTGCAGGTAAAACTGCATCCATGGAGTGATCGTGGTACCCACCAAGCCCACCACCAACACGATGTAATCCGCATGATTGTTGATCACAGGAACAAACGTGTCTTTGAGCGCCTGGTGCCAGTCCGGATGCGCCAGGAGCGCGGATATGGGATATGTAAAGTAGATCAGCGAAAATAAAATCAGGATCCGCTCCACCGGTTTGTACGATCCGCGCACCACCACAAACCACACAATCGCCGCGCCCACCGGTACCACTAGATATTTGCTGACCCCAAAAATCCCCATGCCGGAAGCCAGGCCGGCAAACTCGGCCATAATGTTGCCAAAGTCGGCAATGCCCAGGACTACCATCACGAAAAAAGTAGCCCGCAGCCCAAATTCTTCGCGGATCAGATCGGCCAGGCCTTTGCCCGTGACCGCCCCCATGCGCGCCGCCATCTCCTGCACCACGATCAGCGCAATCGTCGTAGGGATGAGCGTCCATAGCAGCGCGTAGCCATACTTTGCTCCGGCCTGCGAATAGGTGAGGATGCCGCCGGGGTCGTTATCAACATTGGCAGTGATGAAGCCCGGACCAAAGACGGCGAGAAAAGCGATGAGCCGGTATTTCAATACCCCAAAGCCGGCTACCCGGCGGGGCATACTGAGATCGCGTTTAAATATTTTCAGCTTCATGGCTTAAAGATGTTCTTGCGAGTGTTGGAAAGTTTTTGAATTCCTGCGCCGGTTGCCAACGAACGCTGTAAAGACTACTGGAACACCAGGAGCACGCTAAGCACAATCATTACGCTGGCTGTGCCCCATGCCACCCAATTAAAGAACTTGGAGTTTACATTCTTTCCCATCAAGCTTGTCTTGTTGATCAATAGCAGCATGAAGATCAGAACAAAAGGCAGTAGCACGCCATTGAAAACCTGCGAAAGCACCGGCATCTTTAGCAAAGGGAAACGCG
Source organism: Terriglobia bacterium (assembly GCA_963831465.1). GTDB lineage: Bacteria > Acidobacteriota > Terriglobia > Terriglobales > Acidobacteriaceae > Angelobacter. The sequence continues at coordinate 446,595 of CAWHQH010000043.1, forward strand.
GCAGCAGGATCACAGCCGCGCCTGCTGCTACCAGTCCGGTGTATAGCCAATAAAAAACAGAGGCTTCGCTGAATTTCTTGTCGAGCCCGGACTCAAATCCCAGGCCTTCACACACCGTATAAGCCGTTGAGAGCGGCAGAATGGATGCCGCAAACAGCGAGGCATTGAACAATCCAGCACCGAAAAGGATTTGTGCCCATCTGCCCGCCAGCGGACCGAGAGCCTGCGCCGCATCGGCCGCACTGCCAATGATGCGGTGCCCGGATTTGTAGAGTGTGGCGGCGCACGCCAGGATGATGAAGCCTGCGACCAGTGGCGCAAAAATCGATCCCACCAAGACATCAATTCTGGTCTTGCCGTAATCGCGCATAGTCACGCCCTTTTCCACCACGGAGGCCTGCAGGTAAAACTGCATCCACGGCGCGATAGTAGCGCCGATAATACCGGTAACCATGTACACGTAACCGGGAACGCGGAACAAGGCAGCTTCCGTGGGTGGCCGGACTGTGCTCACGGCGGCGGCAGGCCAGTTGGGTCGCGAAAGCACTCCTGCAATGATGTAAGCAATGTAAAAAAAGGACGCCGTTAGAAAGACTTTTTCCACGCTCTTATAGTTGCCCTTGACCACAACCAGCCAAACGATGGCTGCGGCAATTGGCACGCTGATGAACTTGGAGACGTGAAACAGCTCCATGGAACTGGCGACACCGGCAAACTCCGCCATTACATTGGTGAAGTTCGTCGCCACCAGCAATAACATCATCAGAAACGTGATGCGCAGGCCGTATTCCTCGCGGATCAGGTCGCTCAGCCCCTTGCCGGTGCACGCGCCCATGCGCGCAGACATCTCCTGTATCACGATGAGCGCCAGCGTCATGGGAATGATGGTCCAGAGAAGGGAATAGCCAAACTGCGCGCCGGCGAACGAGTAGGTATAGATGCCGCCGGCATCATTGTCAACGTTCGCGGTAATAAACCCCGGGCCGATTACTGCCAGCAGCAGCAGGGTCTGGGTCTTCCAGCGCTTGGGCCATTTCATTGGACACGGACATACAGGAATTCACTACTGCTTTGCAGAATAAATGAGAGTTCAAGCAAAGGACAACCTTGGCAATGAATATTGGATAAATATTTTGTAGAGGCGCGGTTCAACGTCGGCGTTGCGCTTCTTTAAGGCTTCTGAGTTCCTGAAGGCCAATAAATGTGCCAGCTTTTTTCCTGCGCGATTTTTTCCAGATCAGGGTTGGGGTTCACGACAAAAGGATGCCGCGCAAGCTCAAGCATGGCTGCGTCATGAATGGAATTGCCAAAGCATACGTCTACCTGCTTCTGGACCACTTCTGCGATGGCTACGGCTTTGCCCGGGCCGCTGGGTACGCGAATCAACCGGTCAGTAATTTGCCCATCTTCAATGTGGACGCTGGCGGCCAGCACGCGTCGCCGCGGTATGCCAAAGCGCTTTACTCCCTCGCGCACCACCCAGTCATTGGTTGAAGAGACGGCCCAAACCTCGCAACCAGTGGACTCCAGCTCGCGGGTGAGCCGCAGCATCTCTGGGAAGATACGCTTTTCCACGATGCTGGAAAAGAACTCTTCCGCTGCCTCCTGCAGCATCTGCACGGGGTTGCCGGCGTTTAGAGTAACCATCTCGCCGCACATGATGGTTTCATCCACCTTGCCCTGCTTATAGTCCGCATAGCGGGCTGCAGCGCGCTCGGCCACCTGGTGCGGGAACATGCCGCGGTCAATCTGCCAGTAGAAAAAGTCTGCGCCGGAATCGCCGCTCCACAATGTGCCGTCGCAATCAAATATGGCAACCTGCGGGTGCAATGCCAGGACGGAGTCGGCAAAACGTTGCCCCAGGGAAGAGGTCTCACTCCTCAAAGGGCTATACCTGCCCGAAGTCTTTCAAAATCTTCCGGCGTGTCCACGTTGGCCACAACCAGCGGATCATTTACCGGGAAATAGCGGATGTGCTGCTGGTTCGCATGCTCCACTTCTCGTGCGGAACTGCCGACAGGAGCGCGCAAAAATGCCTCAATCATTTCGCGGCCAATCACAAATGGATGGCCATGCCTGCCGCCGAACTCCGGCACCACCGCCCAGATGTTGTCATCGCTTGAGAGAAATGCCGCTTTGAGCTGCTCAATGGTTTCCACTTCCGCTGGCGGACGGTCCACCAGCGTGACGATCGCGGCATCGCGCCCGCGGTTCAAAACCTCTTGCAGGCCCACCAGCAGAGAGCTGAATTGGCCTTGTTGTGGATTCGAATTTAGCGTCAGAAACGCCGCCTGCGAGTCGGCAATTGGCGCCAGGCTAGGCGCGTTTGCGCCCGCCACCACAATCACCAGTTCGGTTGCGGGTTGCAGAGCGCGTATTGCTGCGGAAAGAAATGTGCCGTCGCGCCAGGGCAGCAGCGCTTTGTCGCGGCCCATGCGTGAAGATGCTCCCGCCGCTAGAATCACGCCCGCAAATGATGGTGAAAGGGCCATGGCTATAGCTGCTTGAGGATCTCCGCTGCCTTCGTGCTCTTCATGTGCGGCAGCGGCGTGGCGGAATTGCGGCGGATGGCAATCAATTCCGCCACAATCGCCACAGCAATTTCTTCCGGCGTGACGGCACCAATATCGATGCCAACAGGCGCATAGACGCGAGCCAGCTTCTCAGCGGCGATGCCTTCTTTTTCCAGCTCTTTATAGATGGCGATGGTCTTACGCTGCGAGCCGATCATGCCGATATAACGTGCCGGCGTTTCAGCGGCCCAGCGCAGCACGCGCATGTCGTCACGGTGGCCACGGGTAACGATCACAATGTACGAAGCATCATTCGGGGCCAGTTGCGCGGTGACGCGCTCGTACTCGTCCGCGTAGATATCGCGGGCATCAGGGAAGCGTTCGCGGTTGGCATAGGTTTCGCGATCGTCGGTCACCACCACGTCAAAGCCGGCCAGCCGCGCGACCTTATATAGGCTCCATGCCACGTGTCCCGCGCCAAAGATATAAAGCGTTAAGACAGCCAGAACAGGCTCAACAAAAACTTCCAGCGTGCCGCCACAGACCAGGCCGGTATCGTATTTAGGATTATTGTTCAGATCGAAGTGCAGCGTTTTGGGCTTCTCGGTTTTCATGGACTCGCGCGCTGCTTCCCAGACCTCGGCTTCCACGCAGCCGCCGCCAATGGTCCCGACGATGGTCCCGTCATCGCGCACTAACATCTTAGCCGACTCGAACGAGGGAATGGAGCCACGCACATTGATGATCGTCGCCAGCGCCCCGCGACGGCCTTCCCGCCGCAGTCGGGTTATCTCTTCATAGATGTCCACAGGGATATTGTAGCGTGAAGGGCAAGGACTAGTGGCTAGCGCAGGTTGAGTATTGCCACCGCGATGAACGCGGTAAGAATGATTCCCCACAAAATGCAGAAAATGACTAGTTGCCAGCGCTTTGGCCTTTTCCAAAGGTTTTGATGGCCCCGGCGCCATGAGCCTGTTTTTCGCCGCTCTGAGACCCAGAGGCGGAAATACATGTAGACGAGCACGATTATCAGGCACACAACGATGCGAAGCGCACTCGGCGGATTTGCTGTAGCGATCAATTATTTGCTTAGCGCCGTCGGATGCTTGGGCTGATACAAACCCAACTCGCCGCCGCCCGGGAGATGGATCGACGTACCCGATCCCCAGCGTGCTTCAGTGATCGGGCCGCATTGAACGCTCTTATCAGAAAGCTCTTTTATCGTGGCTTTCAGGTCGTCACACATTAAATACAGTTCGTGATGCGGCTTTTCGTTTGCTTCAGTCGGATGAGCGGCAAATTCTGCAGGCGGTGCGGCAAAGATTAGCCAACCGTGTCCGGCGTCGACCGACTTGAGACCAAGTACATCGCGCAGGAACGCGCGGACCTTGTCGGCATCAGGTGAGTAGAGGATGGCGTGGAGACCGGTGATCATTTTTGTGTACCTCGAAGCGGAGCGAGAGGTCGCTACCTTTACGTGAGTCTTGCCGGTCAGGATTTTATCGTTGTGATGTCCGGAAATGAAATTTATTTCTCGCAGCTTCGTTATCTCCGTTGAATTTTTGAATCCTGCTGGCATAGGGTTCCCTCGCTAGCGCTCGGGACAAGGCAGTGATAACCTCGCTTGTTTACCCATCGCGCAAGGAGAGTCCCTGATGAAAGCAGTCCGTTTCCATGAGTTCGGCGGTCCTGAAGTCCTGAAGTATGAAGATGTGCCGGACATCAAGCCGCGCAAAGACCAGGTGCTGGTACGGGTAAAGGCATGCGCGCTGAACCATCTAGACCTCTTTATCCGCAAGGGGCTGCCCGGGGTGAAGCTCCCGCACATCAATGGCAGTGATGTTTCCGGCGACATCGCCGAAGTGGGCGAGTACATTACGGATCTGAAGGCGGGCCAGCGCGTGCTGCTTGCGCCCATGACGTTTTGCGGTGTCTGCCCCAAATGTACTGAAGGAGAGCAGAATTTCTGCCCGCAGTTCAGCGTGCTTGGCTACCTGAATGATGGCGGAGACTGCGAATATATTGCCGTGCCGCGCGTAAACGTCCTGCCGATTCCCGAAGAACTTACCTATGACGAAGCCGCGGCCATGCCGTTGGTCTCCGTCACGGCGTGGCATATGCTGGTGAGCCGATGCGGCATCAAGCCTGGCGACACTGTGTTGGTGCTGGGCGGCGGGTCAGGTATCGGCAGTATCGGCATCCAGATCTGCAAAATGTTTGGCGCAACATGCATCGCCACCGCAGGCGATGAGAACAAGCTTGACCAATGCAAGGACCTGGGAGCCGACCACGTGATCAACCATTACAAACAGAAGATTGGCGACGAAGTGAAGAAGATTACGAACCGCCAGATGTGTGACATCGTATTTGAGCATGTGGGCAAAGCCACGTGGCAGGAGAGTATGAAGTCGCTCAAACCGGGCGGAAAGCTGGTGACTTGCGGCGCTACTACGGGACCTGAAGCCAGTTTCGATATCAGATTTTTATTTGCCCGCCAGCTTTCATTTCTGGGTTCGTTCATGGGGACAATGGGCGACTTTCACGAGGTGATGAAGCATATCTTTGCCGGCAAAATTAAGCCCGTGGTAGATAAGAGCTTCCCTTTGCGCGAAGCCGCAGCCGCGCATGAGCGCCTGGAAAAGAGCGAGCAGTTTGGGAAAGTGATTTTGAATCCGTGACGATTCTGGCTATTCGGAAATCGCATGCATAGCTCCCCGATCTCTGGCTTCTCCACGCTTGACCTTCTGCGGATGCTTAGCGGCGTCTTAATTGCTGCTGCCGGTCTGGTAGCGTGCCTGCTTTATTTTGTTCGATTAAAGCGTAGAGATAACTCACTCTTATATTTCGGGCTGGCCGCAACGCTCTATGGCGTCCGGGTATTCATAGAAGGCGCCACTAGTTATATGGACCACCAGTGGGACCGCTTGCCGCTGGTGATTTCTTTGCTCGTGCCCATACCTCTTATCTTGTTCTTCAGGCTGATAACAGCATCACCTTTTTGGAAGCGGGTGTCTTACTATCTCGTCGGGCTATTCGGCGCCTTTGCGGTATTTGGTCTTGGACGGGTTCTGCTGCATCGCGATCTCCGGTTAGTTGCAATGCTCAATAATAGTATTGCCCTGCTTGCCATCCCTCTGTTGTTGGCCATGCTTTTCATTCCATTCCGCTCTGCCAGCCGCGATCAGACAATCTTGCGAATGGGCATATTAATTTTTGCACTATTTGCCGTGTACAACAATCTGGTGGGTGTCAAGGCCATTCAAGGTAATTCCAGCCTGGAGTTTATCGGCTTCGTTGTTTTCCTCGGCAGCGTGGGCTATGTTGCTGCCAGCCGCACGCAGCGCAATGAGGAGCGGCTGCTGGCGCTCAACAAAGAGATGGAAATTGCCCGCGGTATCCAGGCCGGGCTGCTGCCGGAAAAAAGCTTTTCTGTCGCTGGGCTCACCACGGCCAGCAGATACGTTCCCGCCAGTTCCGTCGCTGGTGACTTTTATGATTTCCTGCCCAAAGACCGTGGCTTGGGAGTGCTGATTGCGGACGTTTCCGGTCACGGCGTGCCGGCGGCATTGTCGGCCTCAATGGTAAAGGTGGCCATCAGAGCGCAGAGCGACTGGGCCGATGATCCTGCCCGCGTGCTTACCGGACTGAACTCGATTCTTTGCGGCAATCTTCAGGGACAGTTTGTTACGGCGGGATTTCTGTATCTCAATCCGGAACGCGGCACGCTGGCATATGCTGGCGCAGGGCATCCGCCACTGCTGGCGTGGCGCGCGCGGCAGAAAAAAGTTGAGTGCATGGAAGAAAATGGACTCATGCTGGGCATCTTTCCTGAAGGCGCTTACAAGTGCATGACGGCAGAACTGGAGCCCGGAGATCGCTTTGTTCTCTACACTGATGGCATAACTGAAGCGCCAAGTCTTTCCGGCGAGGAGTTCGGCATGGACCGCTTCAAGAGCTTTCTGGCGGAGCACGCCGGGAAGCCAGCGCAGGAACTTTGCGACGTTCTGGTGAAGCACGTAACGGCATGGTCCGGAAATGGCGCCAGAGAACAACACGATGATTTGACGCTGATCGTGGTCGATTACAAAGCCGCTTGAAGCAAAGCACAATGAACTTTACCGCTCAAAGGGCCGTTCCACCAGAAGCGTCGCACAGCCGTTTCGCCTCCGGGCCCGCGATCGTGCTCTATATCGCCGCGGCCAAGCTGTTGCTGCACTTGTCGATGGTCGCGCGCTACGGCATCTTTCGCGACGAGATGTATTACCTGGCCTGCTCGCGGCACATGGCGTGGGGATATGTTGATCACCCGCCATTAACTGTATGGGTCGCGTGGTTCTCGCGCGTGGTGCTGGGCAGTTGGCCGCTGGGTGTGCGCCTGTTACCGATCCTTGCCGGAGCAGCGATTGTATGGATTGCGGGAGCGTTGGCGCGGGAAATGGGTGGCGGACGCTTTGCCCAAGCGATGGCGGCATTAGCCGTTTTCGTCGTTCCTCTTTATCTGTTAGCGCACACATGGTTGACGGACAATGTGTTTGAACAGCTCATCTGGATGGGTTGCGTCTGGCTGGTACTCCGGGCCGTCAACACGGGCAATGCGCGCTACTGGCTTTGGTTCGGCGTGGTGGCTGGGTTCGGATTTGAAAATAAATATTCCATCGCTTTTCTGCTACTCGGCTTGCTGGTGGGCGTGCTGCTCACGCCGCATCGGCATTTCCTAAAGAGCGGCTATCTATGGCTGGGCGTGCTGGCTTGCGCGCTGATCTCTCTGCCGAATTTGCTCTGGCAGGTGCACTATCACTTTCCTTTTCTGGAACTGATGCACAACATTCGCATGAGCAATCGCGATGTCGTCCGCGGGCCTGTGGCGTTCATCGCCGATCAGGCCATGATCATGAATCCAATTCTTTTTCCACTTTGGGTTGGCGGGCTGGTCTGGCTTTTGTTTGGTAAACATATTCGATCCACCGATTCAGGCCGCGATACATCGGCGCATGACCCAGGTCGGTATCGTATCTTCGGCTGGACTTACCTGGTGGTGCTGGTCGCTTTTATCGCGCTCAAGGCCAAGAATTATTACGTTGCTCCCATCTATCCGATCTTATTTGCCGCTGGAGCAATCGGACTGGAGCGGTTGGCTGCGGGTCGGAGCATTGCCGCATGGATGCGGGGCCTGTATGTCGGGCTGGTGATCGCAGCGGGAGTTGTGCTCATACCGTTTTCCGTCCCGATACTCTCACCGGAGAGCTTTTTGCGGTATCAAAAAGCACTGGGCTTCCAACTCTCTGAGATTGAGCACCAGCAGAATGGGCCGCTGCCGCAGTGGTATGCAGATGAGTTTGGCTGGCAGGAGATGGTGGAGAAAGTCGCGAAAGTCTACAACAGCCTGCCAGCGGAAGAGCGCGCCCGCACCGCAATTTTTTCCAATAGTTGGGGCGAGGCGGCGGCCGTCGATTTTTATGGGCCACGCTATGGACTGCCTCAGGCCATCAGCAAACACAACAGCTACTGGATTTGGGGGCCACGCAATTATGACGGCAGCACGATGATTATTCTGCGCAGTGATGGCCGGGGCGACCGTGAGCATTTCCAAAGCGTGCAGGCAGTGGGGCGGGTAGAGCATCCTTATTCGCGCCGCGACGAGTGGTTTGATATTTATCTTTGCCGCGGCCTCAAAGCCAATCTGAAAGATGTCTGGCCAAAGCTGAAACTCTTTGATTAGCGATCGTCCACTAGTGCTCGATGATCTGCGCCTGGTCACCTACGCGAATCCTGCCGGAAGTAATCACAGAACCATCGAGTGCGGTGCTGCCGTCCAATTCACGCATAATGCGTAGCAGCACGGCGGGATCTTGCACCTGCGTATCGGGATCGAAAGTAGTCATCACACAACGGCCACGTAGCTTTTCCGCATGAATGCGCGCATCACCAATTGCGATGATGTGTCCGGGCCAGTTGCGTTCTTCAAGTTCAGGAACGTCGGCCAGAAGGATGTTAGGGCGCAAACGCCGATGGTCAATATTCAGGTAGCGGGCCGCGCCGTCGGTGGCTACGAGCAGCGGGAGAACGTCAAAGGCCTGCGGCGCGGGAATTTGGGCAAGCGTCACAGGTTCGCCGGCAGCTTCGCGAACAAGTTGCAACGCTTCGCTTGTGTTCCAGAGATGGCCGTTGATTGTGGGTACGCCATCCGCATTGACGGAACCTTGGAGTCCGAGCAGCTTTGGCTTTGAACGTGAGGTCAGAAATCTTCCGTTGACCGTCCTGATCACTGCGATCTGGCGATCACCTGGAATTCCCAGGTTGGTGATTTCTGTTTCTTGAAGCCGCTCGCCTTTAAGGCTCTTGATTGGATAGCGCCAGATTTCAGAGACATGCATGCGAAGTGTATTGATGATGCCCAGGCATAGCTCGATTCAACGTTGCCATTTTGATGATGTTGGAACGAGTCTGCTAATTGTCAATTGCTTTTCTGTGCCACCAGCACAGCCACCGGCATGCTGTAAAAGATTTTTCCATCGACGAGCCGCGTATTGAGGTCAAGCGTGTTGTCATTCATAGAGTCGGCATAAATTTTGCGCAGGCGATCGGCGTCTCCTTCATTCGGAAATGACCGGGAGAGCAGATCTTCGAGTTCCCCCTCCATCCTGTACTGACTGATTTGCGGCGTGCCGAGGCCAGCTTGGTCAAACAATCCGCGCAGCTCCTCAGCAGGCATTGCACGCACATGAGAGGGATCCCGCAGCAACTCAGCGGCATTCAGCGCGGCGGCTTTTGCCGGTTGCGGAACCATGTCTGCCACGACGACTTTGCCTCCAGGTTTACATACGCGCTTCATTTCCTTGAGTGCCGCCAGGGGATTCTCCAGATGATGAAAAACGAAGCGCGAGCTCACAATGGCAAACTGATCTGGCCGGAAGGGAAGCGAATAAACGTCACCTTGCTCCCAGCTTATGTTCTCGAGGCCTTGTTCCTGCTGCGTTCTGCGCGCCTGCTCCAGCATCGCCGGAGTCATATCGATGCCCGTGGCGTGCTTTGCCACGCGGGCAAAAGCGCATGCCAGCAGGCCCGGACCGCAAGCCACATCGAGCACCGTGTCATCCGGGCCAGCCCCTGCCCATTGCACAATGCGGTCCAGCGCTTCCTGGTTGCGGATCGTCGCAGCAGCGGCGAAAGGCGCAGCTTGCCGCGTGAACTGGTCAAGAATGCGGGAGTTGTGGGAACTCATCATCTGAGATTGTATGTCACTTTAGCTTTCTGGTGTTTACTCGTGATCTATGGCTCTCCCATGGCGTCGAACATTGGCGGGAGAGATTGGCCGTCATGTTGATAAAGGCGGCGGTGACTATAGAGATGATCGTTAGCGCGCCGAAAGTGCTCCGCTTTCCGCGAGAGCACCGTACAGGTCAGATACAACCCAGCGCTCCATCAGCTTGCCTCGCTCCGCCCGGTAGATGGCGATACCCTTGAGCGTGATCGGCTGGCCGGTAGGAGCGATGCCGCGGAAGGCGCCTTTGTGTGTTCCAAGGAGTCTCCACCGCACCACAACCCTGTCGCCTTCCGCGATCAGATCATCGACTTCATATCGGGCGTCGGGTAACGCAGACCGGATGGCAGAATAGTAGTCCCGGAATGCCTTCGGACCAGTCGGGCCGTCTTCCGGCCAATCATGGGAAGTGAATTGCGGTGATATAACCTCATCCGCCAGCGCCATATTCCAGTTTACGTAAACCTCTTTGTAGAACCGGCGGACAAGTTCTTTGTTCGCGGCTGCGCTTTCCTGTGTCATCCGTATCTCCTTTCGTTAAATTATGAAAGTTGACGAACGCTTACCTTCTTCGTCGCAGAGAGCATGCAATACTTGAAGCACGATCAGCGCCAAAACCGCGACACTAGAGGGATTACCAGCCGAACCCACTCCCAATTATTCCATACATGTCACGGTGAATTCTTTATATCTTGGTCTCTGACCGGAGTTCCAATGGCGCGAAGGCCTCTGCTTATTCGAGCTTTGCCGCTTGTTTCGGGCATTTCAGAGTCCTTCCCATCCGCCCCGCATCTATTTAAAATGGAGATGTCATGAGTGATCACCTAGTCGACCCAGATGTAGAGCGCGAGATGTTCACGAAGCGCTATGAGAACACAGGGGGCAATCCCGACGATGCCCAGCACCTGAAGAACGTGCTGTTTGGCAACGAGCAGCCGCAGGGCGTGATTCTTACCTCGCTTGATAACGTGGTGAACTGGATGCGCAAAAGCTCCATCTGGCCCATGACGTTTGGCTTGGCGTGCTGCGCCATTGAGATGATGGCCATGGGTGCGTCGCGTTTCGATGTTGCGCGCTTCGGCGCTGAAGTGTTTCGTCCCTCGCCCCGCCAGTCTGACCTGATGATCATTGCAGGCCGCGTCTCGCAGAAGATGGCCCCCGTGATCCGCCAACTTTGGGAGCAGATGCCAGAGCCCAAGTGGGTGATCTCCATGGGCGCATGCGCAACCTCCGGCGGCGTGTTCAACAATTATGCGCTGGTTCAGGGCGTGAATCAGGTGATCCCTGTTGATGTCTATGTGCCCGGCTGCCCGCCGCGGCCCGAGCAGCTTATTTATGCGATCACGCTGCTGCAGGAAAAGATTCAGAAAGAGCGCGGGACGTTCAAGCGGGCCCTGAATCTGGCCTAGAAATCGGCTATTAGCGCTTCGCTGTTAGCCTATGCCTTTGTCTCAAGACGGACACACTTCCTCAATCCTGTGATCATCTGACGCGGTAAGATCATTGCGAATGCCGCCTGAAATTTCCATCCATCCTGCGCTCAAAACGCTTACGCCCGATCTTGCATTGGGCTGCGTTTCGGCCAGTGTCGTGTTGGAAAAGCACAATGAAGCTCTCTGGCGCGAAATTGACCAGCACCTCACCCAACTTTCTTCGACCATCAAGCCTGAGCAGATCAATACCGTTGCAGAGATTGGCGCCATGCGCTCCGCATACAAAGCTCTGGGCAAAGACCCTTCGCGCTACCGCGGATCGGCGGAAGCGCTGCTGCGCCGCGTGCTTTCCGGCAAGGGGCTTTATCAGATCAACAGCGTGGTGGACATCAACAATCTGGTCTCGCTGGAATCTCTGAATCCAGCAGGCACATACGATCTGGAGAAGATCACGCCGCCGATGGAATTGCGTATCGGGGCCGCAGGTGAAAGCTATAAAGGAATCGGCAAAGACCTGATCAACATTGAAAGCTTGCCGGTCTTCGCCGATGCTGCAGGCCCTTTTGGCAGCCCAACCAGCGATTCCGAACGAGCAATGGTCAGCATGGAAACCAGAAAGATCCTGATGGTTCTGTTCTCATTCACAGGCCCAGAAGGGCTCGAACACTGGATGCAGCGTGCCGACGAACTCCTTGGCCGATACTGCGGCGGTGAAGGGATTGAAACCTTTCTAGTGAGTTGATTTCTTCGGCTGGCTTATGCACATCCTGTTTTTGTGTGCGGCTATGGCCTTCTTGATGAATGCCGCCACATCGTCGCTCCACGGCTTCTTAAAGCTGGCGGGCCAGCCTCCCGGATCAGCGTAGAGCTTGTTCAGGCCTTTCTGTACTTCAGGATCGCCGCCGGTGAAGCCGCGAGTAAAACTCGTCCAGCGCTCCGCCAGCTTCCGTGACTTGTCGCTGCCCGGGTCTTCATGGCTGCTGATGGCCGATTCAACATCGCGGATCAACTCATTCCAGTCCTGCGTGACCTTGGCTTCCATTTCCGGAGTAAAGGTTTTTGCCCTCTCGGCGATCTTTGCCTGCGCTTCTTCGCTGTAATATTTCTTTGTCCATTCCATTGCGTTTTGCCTTTCCATTACCTCAATGATTTTTTTCAAGGCCGCAAGATCGGGGCCGCGGCTGGACTTAAGCGAACGCTCCGCTTCCTCAATCGCCTGAATGGCGGATTCCAGTTGCAGGCGTTTTTCCAGTAACAACCGTCTTTGCAGCCGGAGAGTTGCTGCCAGATCCAGATCGCTCCCGTCGAGCAGGTCCTTGATTTGCCGGAGTGGCAGGCCGATGAACTTGAGTGTGACGATCTGCTGCAGCCGCCCAAAGTCCCGTTCGCCATATAGACGGTAGCCGGCTTCGGTGCGTCCGCTGGGCTTGAGCAGCCCAAGGCGGTCGTAGTGGTGCAGGGTTCGCACCGTCACTCCCGCTTTTTCGGCAAAATCGCTCACGCGGTACATCAATCTGTCCTCCAGATGTATGGTGTGGTATGACGTAAGGTCAGGCGCAAGAGAAATCAGCAAATAGCAATTGGCAACTGGCAACTGGCAATCGGCCAAACCTGCTCACCGCAAAGGGCGCGAAAGACGCAAAGGTAGATCAATCTAAATGCCTCTCGGGCTTTGCGTCCGGTTGCGGTAATTCCTGATTTCCGACGATAATCAGGCTAATTGCTAGTTGCCGATTGCTGACTGCTCCTCAGGCATCAGAACACCAGCTACTTGCATCCAAACACCTTTACGGCAGGTCCCTGTCCCCTATGCGCACCATCAAGTTTATTCTTCTAATCACGTTGCTGAGCTGCTCTATGTTTGGGCTGGCAACCAAGTTACGCCAAGTGGCGCTCATTGACCTGCCGGGAAGCCCCGGCTTTAGCCAGGTGACGATGGCTAATGGCCAGGTTGTAATTACGCGTCCGGGGACAAACACCATTGAAGTTTTCAGCCCGATTAAGCGGCGCATTGTGGCCCGCATCTCGCAGATCAACGATCCGCGCGGCATTACCGTGGATAACGATTCCGGCACCATGTACGTGGCCCTGGCCGGGAACAGCAGCATTGCCGTGGTAGACACACGCAACTGGAGCGTGGAGAAAGTAATCCCAGTGCAGCATCGTCCGGAAAAACTTTTATGGGTACCGCAGACAAAAACGCTCTACGCCACAAGCGTGCTTGACCGTACCCTGAGTATCATCGATCTGCGCCTCAGCGCGGAAACCCAGGTTCTTGAACTGAACGCCCTGCCGCAAGACATGCTTTATGACAGCGCTCGCCAGGTTTTGTTGCTGACCTTACAGGACCTGGGGGAGATCGCGTCAATTGATCACAGCAACAAAATCGTCGGTCGCTTTAAAGTTGTCGCTTCGGAGCCCACGGGGCTGGCGCTGGATGAACAGCGCCGTCGGCTCTATGTGGCTGTTCGCTACGCGGTTCTAGCGCTGAATGCCGATACCGGCGCTGAACTGGCGCGCATCCCCGCCCCGGGTGGAACGGATGCCCTGGTGCTCGATCCCGGCGGCAATCTGCTTTACGCGGCGGCGGGCGATGGGTCCGTGCTGGCCATCGATCTGAACCGCAATGTGGTGGACCACGAACTGCCCACGGACGTGAAAGGCTACAGCATCGCGTATGATCCTGCCCATAAGATGATCTTTCTTCCAGGCGGACGCGAAGGCCGATCCAAGATGGTGATCCTGAGCCCTTCAGGCGTGACAGAAACAAACCGCTTGCAGAACGCCGCCAGCCCGGTTGAAACTGCACCACAAGCTGCTGCTCAAACGGCAATGAAGAAATAATTTTTCGCAGTATGGATCGACTAATGCGCCGGCTGTTTCCATAGTGTTTGTTCCTTCCCGCGCTTTCGTCTCTTTTTCGCTGGCCTCTTGATACTCTCTCCGCGCAAAATCTGCTTCAGCTCTTATTCGCATTCAGATAAATTGGCATTGAATTGATTGACCGGATACTTCTTCCTTCCCCCAAGTAGTTGAAGTTTTTGCAAGTTGCGACGCATTGAAAGCGTCAACAATTCATTGATCATTCATAGAGGTTTGCGACTAGGGGGACTATGAAGAACTGGGCCATCACCACTATATTCCTGGCCGGTACCGCATTGAGCGCGGCTGCGCAACAACCGTTAAAGTCTCAGGCCGAAAATCCAGCGCAACCTACGCCGATGGCATCGGAAAAGCCGGTGTTGCAGTCGGCTGCAGTCAGCGCTACCAGCCATAGCTCAGTGCCTCAGGCCGATTTGAAAAAGATGGCTGAGAATTTGAATGAGCATCAGCGCGGGGAGATAGAGCAATATAACCAGCAACTCAAAGAGCGTTTTAGCAGTCTGCAGCAGGCGGGCGGCTGGCAGAGTGTGTTTGCAACCCAACTCAAGCTACAGAGGCTGGCAAACCCAAAGGCGCCGCAACTGAAAGAGGCACAGCAGTTCATCACAAATTTCATTTTCTGTGATCGCCCTGTCATTGCAGGCAACACTTCTGAATTCCAGGCGTTTACGAACAACGTCCATTTAAAGTCAGCTAGCAAGCAATTTGGCGTGGAGCCGCTGGCGTCGATCATTATCAACGGCTGCAGCTTCGGGCCGGATACGGGCGAAGTGAGGTTGGTCCTGAATCAGGACGATGGAAGCTTCCTGCCATTGCAGGTAAGCGACTGGAGTGACAGCAGCATATTCGCCACGCTGGGAGCCAATCCTGCAGTCTCTGACAAGGAAGCCAAGTTGGTGGTAGTCCGCAAAGATGGAACACAGTCTGCTCCTATGACTGTCCAGTTCTTTCAGCACCGTATGTTCCACGTTACCGGGTTCGATACGGCAGGCAAGAGGCCCGTGTTGGCCTTTTAGAAATTCGATGGCGACAAGATGTCCATGGCAGCCAAGTTTCCGCTTTGAATCATCGCTCGGAAACCGAGCAGAAGTAAAGGTTTTACCCGGGATAACTCCCCGAGCTTCCATGTTAAACTGCGCCGCGTGAGATCTACTCCGGCCCCTATTCCTGAACCCAGCCGAACGCCGATTCTCGATCGCTTGAAGCCGATGCCAGAAGGTACGATGGTTTCTACGCGGTGGGAATACGGTCTTATTGCGGCAATTTCCGTTGTATGCCTTCCGTTGGTTTTTATCGGACTGATGATCTGGTCTCCAAACTTCTTAACATTCGCGGAGCGGATAATTCAGCCTGCGCAACATTTCCTGGACACCACGCTGGCTTCGCTTTCCCCGGATTGGGGAGGTTTGATTATCTTTGCGGGATTGCCATTTCTATTATTTGCAGTGATTGTCGTTCATGAAATCGGCCATCTCGTTTGTGGGAAATGTGTAGGGTTTCGGTTGATGTCAATACGTTTCGGTCCACTTCGGATAAGTCCTCCGTTCCGGGTTTCTGTTAAATTTGAGCCAAAGACAGGTGCCGCTGGTTTTGTCAGCATGATACCCGGTAAAAGTGAAAACCTTCGTTCGAGGGCAATGATATTCATTCTAGGTGGGCCAGTCGCTAACCTTCTCGCGGGTGCTGTCATTCTTCGCCTGAAAGTTGGCGGTTCCCTCGGCTCTGTTTTCGCGATTCTATCTATTGTCATAGGAGCTGCCAATCTGATTCCTTTCCGGCATCTGGCTTTAATTTCTGACGGAAAACGCATGTTGATGCTCCTAAAAAATGCAGGCCAAGGAGAACGATTGTTAGCAATTTTGCAGCTCGTTGCCGAGCTGCAGAGCGGCGTCGAACCTGAAAACCTCTCGCCAGATTTCATTGCTAAAGCGATCGCAGTAAAGGACGAGTCACCAGACACGGCTGCCGGTTATGTATTGGCATACGCTGCCGCTTGGTATCAAAGCGAACCCGACAAAGCGGCGCAATTACTCGAGACATGTCTGGAATACGCACAGTTCTCGGCGCCGATTATGCGCGAAGCATTGAGGAGTGATGCCGCAATTTTTCAGGCAAGAAAACGAAATAGAGTTGATCTAGCAGAACAATGGCTTTCGGAAGTTCCGGAAAAGGCACTCTTTCCCGGTTTGCGGTTGCGCGCGGAGGCGGCAATTCTTGAGGCGCAGGGAAATTTTGAAGGGGCATTCAAGAAATTAGATGAGGTCGAAATAGCTCTCATGACCATACATGACAGTTATCAGAGGTTGGTATCTCTCCGTTTCCTGCAAAGATGGAGGCACGAGTTACACGCAAAACAAATGTCCGCATCCTCTGAAGAATCAAAAACTTTCGCATAGTTCAAGCTGCTATAATCCGCCAATCTCCGTGTTTCCCACGCAAAAGGCGGATTTATGAAAAAATCAGTGGTTATCCCTTTTCTCCTCATGAGTACATTCCTGAACGCAGAAGATAAAACCGCCAGCACCGCCAACGCGCCTGCTCCGCCGCCACCTCCAGTGGCAAAGTCGGTCCACACGGAAAACGATATTAATGGCGGCAAGCTGGTGGACAACTACCGCTGGCTCCGCGACAAGTCAAATCCCGAGGTTGCGCAATACCTGCAAGCGGAGAACGCTTACGCCGAAAGTGTAATGAAGCCCACGGCCGCGCTCCAGCAGAAGCTCTATGACGAGATGGTAAGCCACATCAAAGAAACTGACGTGAACGTCCCTTATAAAGACGGCGGATATTTTTATTATTCGCGCTGGGAAAAAGGGAAGCAGTACCAAATTTACTGTCGCAAGAAGGGGAATTTGGAGGCCGCTGAAGAAATCACGCTGGACCAGAATGAACTGGCCAAAGGCCAGCCATTCATGTCATTGGGGGCCTATGAAGTGAGCGACGACGGTAATCTTCTCGCTTACTCTACGGACAATACCGGCTTTCGCCAATACAAGCTGCGCGTCCGTGACCTCAGGACCGGCAAGGACTCAGATCCCATTGCTGACAGAGTAGGTTCCGTCGCATGGGCCAATGACAACAAGACGCTATTTTATACTGTGGAAGATGACAAGACCAAACGCCAATATCGACTGTATCGGCATGAGCTTGGGGCCGCGGCAGGGAAGGACGACCTGGTCTATGAAGAGAAAGACGAGCGGTTCACGGTAGGCGCAGGAAAATCTCGCAGCGATAAATACATTTTTCTACAGATCGGCAGCCACACCACTTCTGAAGCGCGGTATCTGGACGCTTCAGATCCCAAAGGCGAGTGGAAGCTCATTGCTCCGCGCCAGCAGGACGTGGAGTACTATCCCGACCATCACGGGGACCAGTTTCTGATCCGTACCAACGACAAAGGCCGCACGTTCCGGCTGGTGAGTGCGCCGGCGAGCGCACCGGGAAAAGAGAACTGGAAAGAAATGGTTCCTACGCGGCCAGACGTGATGCTGAATGACATTGAAGTCTTTGAAAACTTTTACACGTTGGTGGAACGCGAGAACGGGCTACCACAGCTCACGATCGTAGAGTTTGCTGATGGCACAAAGCAGCGCATCACGTATCCCGAGCCGGTGTACACATCTTCCGTCCAGGTAAATCGCGAGTACAAAACGAACAAGCTGCGCTACGCCTACCAGTCACTGGTCACGCCTGCCTCGGTGTTTGATTACGACGTGGAAAAGCATACGTCCACGCTGCTGAAGCAGACTGAAGTGCCGGGTGGTTACGACCCTGCAAAGTATCAGTCCGAACGCGTATGGGCCACTGCAAAAGACGGCGTAAAGGTTCCCATATCTCTGGTGTACCGCAAAGACCTGAAGAAGGCTGATGGTTCCAATCCGCTTTACGTTTACGCCTACGGTTCTTACGGCATTATTCTTCCCGTGACGTTTAGCTCGAGCCGACTTTCATTGCTGGATCGCGGAGTGGTAATGGCGTTTGCCCACATTCGTGGCGGTGGCGATCTGGGCAAACCCTGGCACGATGCCGGCAGGATGATGAACAAGATGAACACGTTCACTGACTTCATCTCTTGCACCGAATACCTGGTGGCAAACAAGTATGGATCGCGCGACAAGATCGCCATCGAAGGCGGATCAGCGGGTGGACTGCTGATGGGCGCGGTCACGAACCTGCGTCCTGATCTGTTCAAGGCAGTGGTTTCGCATGTACCGTTTGTCGATGTGATGAACACGATGCTCGATGCTTCTTTGCCGCTCACCGTGGGCGAGTATGAAGAGTGGGGCAATCCCAATGAAAAGCCGGCTTATGACTACATGGTGAAGTATTCGCCATATGACAATCTGAAGAAAGGCGCGTATCCCGCGATACTGGTAAAGACCTCTTTCAACGATAGCCAGGTGATGTACTGGGAGCCAGCCAAATATGTGGCCAAGCTGCGCACGCTGAAGACAGATAAGAATGTCCTGCTGCTGAAGACCAACATGGCCGCCGGACATGGCGGGTCCTCTGGGCGGTACGATCACTTGAAAGAAATTGCGTTCGATTATGCGTTTATGCTCACCCAGTTGGGGATAAGCAGTCAGTAGTCAGCATTCGGCGATCAGCCAAAAAGAGTAGCCGCGAATCACGGGAAAAAACGCGAATGAAATTTTGAGATCGATTCGCGTATTTCGTGTTGATCTGCGGCTAATGGCTTCTACTAACAAAGCCCCAAAGCTTAATGCTGAGCGCTAACTTCCGACTGCTTCTCTACGCTGCCGGTTTACGGCCCTTCTTCAATTCTTCTTCAGTCCGTTCGCGCGTCTTGCCGTTCTCTTCGAGCTTGAGCGGGTCAGTTCCAGGGTCTTCGCCTTCCGACTTGCCGGTTTCAGGGTTCGCAATATAGAGCAAGTCAGAAAGATCGCTGGCGTGCTCTTCTTCTTTGCGCAAAAGCTCTTCCACCAGGATGCGCGTAGTGGGATCGTTGGTCCCGAAATAGCGGACCATCTCCTGATAAACCTCAATCACCATGCGCTCAGCAATCAAGTCTTCGCGGATCATTTCCGCCAGAGTTTCACCTTCAACATATTGTGAAACAGAACGCTCCAACAGGCCTTTGGGATCAAAATTAGGCTTGCCGCCCAGTTGCTGGATGCGTTCCGCAAGCGAGTCGGCGTGCTCGCGCTCATCATCGGCGTGCTCCTTGAATTCGTCCGCAACGCTTTTGGCATGAACGCCGGTGGCCATGAAGTAATGATGCATATAGCGAAGGACACAGACAATCTCCGTGGCCAAAGCTTCATTCAGGATTTCAACGGTTTTATTTACGTCGCCTTTATAACTTTCGGTTACTGCGCCATCTTCCATCTTGTGAATGGCGCGCTGCCGGATTTCCTGTATATCCCTTACAAAATGTGGCATAAGTCCTCATCTGGGGCGGGGTAATTTGGGAGTAACAAAGATAAGATTGCAGTCCGGCAATACAGGATGTCTCATGCCTAATGAGTATGTGCGACTAGTTCGAGCGACCAACGGAGCGCCATCAATTGCCGCGCAAAGATTGCAATTTCTTAATGTTCGATATCGAACGTAAATTTGAATTTATGGAGCGCAGGCACTTTACCTGCTATGATTTTTCCGTCCTCGACTCTGATAGACACGTTGCCTGTTAGTGCCTGCCTATTTCTGCTGAGAACCAATCTCGAATTTAGCAAAGGGACTTCCATGAAAAAGATTTTTGTTGGTAACTTTTCCTTCAGCCTTTCCGAAGACGAGCTACGGTCACTGTTTGCGCCGTTCGGAACTGTTGACAGTGCGACGGTCGTAACCGACCGTGCCACTGGACGATCACGCGGCTTTGGTTTCGTGGAAATGCCGAACAACAGCGAAGCGGAAAAAGCCATTGCCGCTTTGAATGGCAAAGATTCCGGCGGGCGTGCGCTGACCGTGAACGAAGCGCGTCCGAAAGTTGATCGCGGCGGACGCGGCGGCGGAGGCAGGGACGATTATTCCGGCCATGCGCGCCAGCCTCGCGAACCCCGCTGGTAAAGGCCCCCGCAGCGCAGCAAGCTTTTCACAAGCTGCTGCGCTGCTTCCATTTCACTCTCAAAATGATTGCTTCACGCATGATCAAGGGCGACACTCGCTCGAGACCAAAGCGTTGTATCTCCCTTTCTGTGGCGACCAGCTCACAGCGCAATCCTGCATGAATGGACTGGATTCACCGGCCAAAAAATAGCCGCACCCGATTAAGGATGCGGCCAGTTGAGGAGCGTACTGAGCTGTTATTTTGTTAGCGGATGCGGCGGGCGATCATCTGCCACGACGTTCCGTTCCAGAAGAGCAGACCGCGTACCTGGACGGTACCGCCGTTGGCCACTGCAACGCGGCTATCGGTTGATGCGGTTTTGGTTATGTGAACCACAGTCTGTCCGGAGATGGTTCTCAGGGCTGAATCGGCGGCCAGGTTGATGTCAAAGGTGTTGGCTGCGGCATTTGCCACCACACCAGAGACGCCTTGCTGCTGCAGGTTGATCTTGTCAGGGTTGATGGAGCCGTTGGCAGGAGGTATAGCCAAGTCGGTGTCAACTTCAATTCTCTCGCCCTGGTGGATGGTCGTCGCGTCGAAGGGGAACGCTGCGCTGGGAAGTCCGCCACCGAAACCGTTGCCGGCTTTTACACGGAACTTGCTAGCGTTGAGTCCGGCGATGTTGACGCTGAAGCTGGAGCCGATCTTGGTGTCGTCAAATCCGTTGCCAATGCCGTCCTGAGCGTTCACGGTAAGCGTGGTTCCGCTGATGGAGGTGATCAGGCCTTCAACTTCTCCTCCATTGGCGTTCTCCAGTCCTTCCACTTCCTTGGCGAACAAGCTGCCATCGGGGCGGGTAAAGCCTTCCACGGTCACAACCTGGTTGAGCAGGCCTGCGACGCTAGTTACGCCATCTTTAAATTCCGTGGTGCCGTCAGTGTTGAAAGTCATCAATGAACCGGTCTGGCCAACTTTGAACGTGAAACTGGATCCGTTCACTGCAGTCACTGTTCCCTGGACGTCTTCAATTTCGCCATCGTCATCCTGCTGGTTTGCGGTCACTCCGGGCGCCTTGGCAGTGATGTTGAAAGAAGAAGGGGTGAAAGCGATTCCGTTCACTACGCCTGCTGCCGTGCTGATTGAGGCGCCGACATTCACATCGATATTCAGGACGAGCGGGCTGCTGCCAATCGTGAGATTGGGGCTGAGGGGAACACTAATGGATGCGCTGGCAGGACCATTAACGTGGACTGGGGTGCCGGTGCTAGTCAGGAATGTGAGCTCGGAGTTTGCCAAAGTAAGGTTCGCGGCAGAGAACGTGCCCTGAGGCAAATTGCCGGCGATAAATGGCTCAAATTTTCCTGAAGCATGGGTCAGTTCGATGCGGTTGTTGGCCGGGACGGTGACAGAAACCGGCGTTCCACCGCCTGCCGGTGTGAGGGATAACGATGATACGGAAACTTCAAAGGAAATCACGCTGTCGGCAGGCGCGTCGCCAAAGCGGACTTGCGCAGAGTTGGCCCCAGCGGGAGTTGGAGTTGGGTTCGGGTTGGATGAAATGCCAGATCCGCCGCCACCACAGCCTGAGACTAATGCTATGAGTGCCGCCAGTGCAAAAATGGATGCGAACTTGGCCACCGGGTTGATTTTGTTGTTTTGCGTTTTCATTTGTATCTCTCCTGGAGGGGACCAAGCTGCTAGATTCGGGATTTCTCAGTCCACCGTCGAATGTCTATTGAGTTTTCGGCTCTGGTGATAGGACAGTTACCGCTGGCGGCGTGGAACAACTTTCTTTCGCAAGCAAGTCCCCCGACCACGACAATCCCTCCGGTTAAACGAGCCTATGCACAATTAAAAGGCTCAAGACGAGTAAAGCTTGGAAGGGAATGCGAGCGCCGGGGTTCCGTCTCTAAACGTAGACCGCTTACTTCCTATAGTGCTGGCAATGCAGACAAAAAATATATGTCGACTTTTGAATTAATCTGAAATTGAAATCAGGCTTTCTGGGGGACTTCTTTTATCTCCATGGACAGAATCAATCCATCTTGAATGCGATAAACATGCTGGACCATTCGGTCTGCCAGCAAGGCACCAGACAAGTCACGAATGACCTGATGGACCTCGACTACAATCGCGCCAGTTGGATCGGTATGGAAGCTCCGGGGCTCAACCACAGGATTGATCTGTTTCCACTGCCGCTGCCAGTATTGACGGACGGCCTCTTGTCCGTAGACCCTGCCGCCTTCCATGCCGTTGGGCCAATCGACCTCGGGGTGCATAGCGGTCAGAACAGCATCGATGTCACGGTGATTAAATGCTGCGTATATTGTGCGAAGTAAATCTTGATCCGTCATCGGCAGCCGCCTTATAGCCCCAGTATAAGGCTCGTTTTTCTGGAAATCCCACGCCGTCCAGACAGAACTTGCAAATTGACCCAGCAGGCAACCATGCGTCATAATATAGATTCGAACGAACGTTCGGTAAGGTAATCTTTTTATGGCCCTGCAGAATGTTGAAAGCCGCTCGTCCGGCGAACCGTTTCTGGGTCGCAAGGGGCGTTCTGCACATGCTGACGAGGCAGCCGATTCTCGATTTGACCGCAGGCTTTCAAAATTGTTGCACCATGCGGCGCATATCTTCTGCGAAAAAGGGTATGAGGGCGCTTCCATGCGCGATCTTTCGCGCGCTGCCGGAATGTCGTTGGCCGGTCTGTACCATTATTTTGAGTCCAAGGAAGACCTGCTTTACCTCATCCAGAAACATTCTTTTAAGACGATCATCGCGCTGTTGCAGGAACGGCTGAAAGAGTCCAGTGATGCGGAAGAGCGCGTGCGCATCTTCATCGAAAACCATCTGGAATACTTTCTGGCAAACAAAGAAGCCATGAAGGTGCTGACGCATGAGGATGAAACGCTCAAGAATGGCCGGGGCGCTGAGATCAGGGCGATCAAACGCGAGTACTACAAAATCTGCCTGGACCTGCTGGAAGATTTGCGGCGCGAAAAGGGGCTACAATTTTCCGGACGCCTGGCTGTACTGGGATTGTTTGGGATGATTAATTGGATTTACACGTGGCACAACCCGCGCGTGGACCTGGACGCCGGAGCCATGGCCGAGGAAATGAGCAACCTGTTTTTGCGCGGCGTTTTGAATGTGGGCAGAGCAAGACGAAAAACTTCCAAGGCACATGCCTGACCGGTCAAGAGATGAGAAGTTGCAGCGATCAGGAAATTAAGATTCGGAAAAATTGATAAGGAGCTTTTGAACCATGGCTACAACCACAGCAACGGAAACCAAGACTTTGGTGAACTATCGCGTTGAAGACGGCATTGCCGTGATTGAATTGAACGATCCGCCGGCAAATACCTACACCTATGAAATGAACCGGCAACTGGATGAATGCATTCTGAAGGCGCGCATGGACAACGACGTTTACGTGCTGCTGCTGACCGGTTCAGGCGAGAAATTTTTCTCCGCCGGCGCCAACATCAAAATGCTTTCCACCGTCGATCCCACCTTTAAATATTATTTCTGCCTGCATGCCAATGAGACGCTGCTGCGCCTGGAGCACACCCCCAAGCTGGTGATCGCCGCGATCAATGGCCACTGTGTGGGCGGTGGATTGGAAATTGCCATGGCGGCGGACATTCGTATTGCGCGCCGTGATTCCGGAAAGATCGGGCTGCCGGAAATCAACCTGGGCGTGCTGCCCGGCACCGGCGGAACACAGCGCCTGAGCCGCATGGTCGGCAAGAGCAAAGCCATTGAACTGATGGTGACCGGCAACACCTTCACCTTTGAAGAAGCCAAAGAGATGGGCATCATCAACGATATTTACGAGCGTGATGGCTTTATGGAAAACATCATGGAATATGCGCGCCAGTTCACGCCGCCGAACAAGGCTGCAAAGGCCGTGGGCAACATCAAGCGGTCCGTGCAGACCGGCTGGGAGATCCCAATGGAGTCCGCCCTGGCCGTGGAGCGCGAACTGCAACAACGCTTGTTCGCCAGTGAAGATGCCAAAGAAGGCTTGGCTGCGTACGTTGAGAAGCGGCCGGCTACTTTCAAAGCAAAGTAAGACTTGAAATCCCGAGCCTGAGCGAACCGAACGGGCAGGGATCCCTATAGCAGGTAAGTATTTCAAGAATTGATATCGTGCAACTTAAAGTGCATGGAAGAATAGGGGTCCCTCACTCGCTGCGCGGGATTCGGGATTTCAGAAAAAGGCTAAGACAATGATCACAGCAACTAAAGCAAAAGTTTCTCCCGGCAAACTGCTGATTGACGGCAAATGGTCGGAAGGTTCAGGAAAGTCCTTCGATACCTTCAACCCGGCGACTGGAGACGTGTTGACGCAGGTGGCCGAAGGCGGCGGCAGCGGCGTTGACCAGGCAGTGACGGCGGCGCGCAAGGCATTTGACGACGTGAACAGTCCGTGGCGCAAGATGTCCGCCAGCGAACGCGGCAAGGTGCTATGGCGCATTGCTGACCTGATCGAAAAGAACATTGAAGAGCTGGCCGAACTGGAAACGCTGAACAACGGCAAGCCCATTTTTGAGTCGCGTTATGTTGACATGCCGATGGTGGCGGACGTTTTCCGCTACTACGCGGGATGGGCGACGAAAATCCACGGCGAAACCGTGAACACCTTTAGCAATGCTTTTACTTACACCCTGCGCGATCCTGTGGGCGTAGTGGGCGCGATTGTGGCGTGGAATTTCCCGCTGCTGCTGGCCAGTTGGAAGCTGGGGCCGGCGCTGGCTTGCGGTAACTGCGTGATTCTGAAACCGGCGGAACAGACGCCGCTTACGGCGCTACGCTTCGGTGAACTCTCGCTTGAGGCCGGGCTGCCTGCTGGAGTGCTGAATATCGTAACTGGCGGACCCGAGACCGGCGCCGCGCTGGTGAAACATCCTGGCGTGGACAAAATTGCATTCACTGGATCGACCTCGGTGGGCAAAGAGATCATGCGCAGCTCAGCGGACACGTTGAAGCGCGTGACGCTGGAACTGGGCGGCAAGTCACCCAACATTGTTTTTGCCGACTCCCAAATGGACTCCGCCGTGAAAGGCGCATTGAACGGCATTTTCTACGGCAAGGGCGAGGTCTGCTGCGCTGGTTCACGGCTGTTTATCGAGAAGAAAGCTGAAGACGAATTCGTGACCAAGCTGGTTGAGTCGTCAAAGAAAATCCGGCTGGGAGACCCGCTGGATCCCAAGACGCGGCTAGGCGCAATTGTCAGCGAGAAGCAGATGGAGACTGTGCTGGGTTACATCGAGGCGGGCAAAAGTGAAGGAGCGAAGCTGCTGGCCGGCGGCAAGCGTGCGCAGGTGAACGGCGATCATGGATATTTCATTGAGCCGACGATTTTCGGCGGCGTGAACAACGATATGAAGATTGCCCAGGAAGAAATTTTTGGTCCGGTTCTGGCCACGCTCACGTTTGACGACATTGAGCAAGTTGCCGAACTGGCGAACAAAAATGTTTACGGCCTGGCCGCTGCGGTCTGGACGAATGACATCAAGAAAGCGCATCAGCTCTCGCGCCGCCTGAAAGCAGGAACGGTGTGGATCAATACCTATGGCGTGATGGACGCTGCAATGCCCTTTGGCGGCTATAAGCAGTCGGGCTTCGGACGCGAACTGGGCATGCACGCGATTGAACACTACACCGAGTTGAAATCGGTTTGGTTGAACATGTGAAAATCGGCTCTTAGCTCTCGGCTTTTAGCCTTTGGCTAAGGCTGGTTTGACAGTCAGCTTCAACCGTCGAATCTATACACGAACGCGGGCTAGGAATAATGACAGCGCAACCTGCAATCTCGATTATCAATGAAGAGCATTATCGCAAGCTGGAGCGGATGTATCTGGCAGCGCCGATTAATGAATTCTTTAAGCCCACGATCCAAATAGGGCGGGGAACAGCCGAGATCAAGGTCCACGTGGACAGCCGGTTTTTTCACGCAGCCCGGGCAGCTCATGGCGCTGTGTATTTCAAGAGCCTGGATGATGCTGCGTTTTTTGCGGTGAGCTCATTGGTAGAAGATCGTTTTGTTCTTACCAGCAACTTTAATTTGTACATGCTGGCGCCGGTTTCGGCAGGCGTGATTCGCGCGGTCGGGAAAGTGGTGAGCGGCGGTGGATCGTCGTTTCTGGCGGAGTCAGTTTTGTACAACGATCAGGAAATAGAGATCGCACGCGGGAGCGGAATGTTTGTGAAAAGCAAGGTGCGGCTTGATCCAGAGATGGGATATCGCTAGCACAGTGAAGTTGATACAAGAGTTTAGGGGTGAATCATGCCGGGAAAAGTGATGAAGATTGGATCATTTAGCGATTGGGAAGGACTGTTTAAGGAATGGCGCGAGGAAATCGGCGTCAATCACAATGACATTCGCAATTTTAAATTCGATACGCTATATGGCGCGATTGAGACCGACGAAATTACGTTTGGTTATTACAAGGGCCGCAACAAATGGGAGAACGTTCGCCAGATTCCAACGCAGAACATGCGCGACGCGCTGATGAACCTGATTGTCTACCAGGGTGATACGGAGTTTGCCAGTGTGGAACAGCAACGCTGGCTGTTTGAGACTGCTCCCACGGACTATGATCGCTCGTCATTGACGCGCGTAATGATTGAAGAAATGCGCCATGGCTGGCAAATGTGCGCGCTGTTGATCGACCACTTTGGCACCACCGGCAAGGTGGAAGCGCAGAAGATGCTGGAGCGCAAAGCGTACGAAAACAAGCGATTGCTGGGATCGTTTAATGAAGAGTGCGATAACTGGCTGGACTTTTTTGCCTTCACTGACTTTGTCGATCGCGACGGCAAGTTTCAGCTCCAGATGCTGAAGTATTCGGCATTTGCGCCGCTGGGACGGTCCATGAGTTACATGCTGCGTGAAGAAGCATTTCACATGGGCACCGGCAATACGGGACTAGCGCGCATTGCTGAGGCTGGCGTAGTCCCTGGCTGGCTGATGCAGAAGTATCTCAACAAGTGGATTTCCAGCGCCTATGACCTTTTCGGCACAGATCATTCTTCATCTGCGCACTGGGCTTACACATGGGGATTGAAGGGCCGCTACGACGAACTGAAAAATGAAACTTCGCCTGACCTGGATAATTTGAATGACTATAACCGACACTTGTATCGCGATGAATGCGTGCAGTTGGTCAGACGCATCAGCGCCGGGCAGCGGCCTGGAAGCACTGAGCTGTATTGCCCCAACATACAGTTCAACCGCATGATTGGACGCTGGAAGGGCCAGATGTTCCATCCGCATACTGGCGAGCCAATGGAAGAAAAAGAATACAAGCAGCAGCTGGAAACCTGGCTGCCCACAGCGGCCGACAAGAAGCTGCTGATGGACATCATCGGGTCAGAAAAGAAATGGATTGTGCCTAAGACCGGCGCGAAAGACCCTCTGCTCACGATCGGCGAAGTAAGAAAGAGCGCGCTGAACGCGGTACAGTAAGGAAGCTGTTAGCCTACTAGCTTCTGGCCGCTAGCCAAAATCCGTTCGGCGGGTTTGCTAGAAGCCAGTAGCTAGCAGCGTTCATGTGGCACTAGAATATAATTCCTTTCCTACAATCATGGCGACTTCCACGCAGTCTTCCTACACGTTAAACGAACTCATGGTCGTCGCTGCGGCGCGGGAGATCAAAGACGGTGAAGTTGTCTTTGTGGGCATGCGGCTGCCGCTGATTGCGTTTGTGGTAGCGAAGAAGACGCATGCGCCCAACGCGATCGGGCTATTCGAGAACGGCGTGATCCGCTCCACGCCTTCGTCGGAGTTGATCTACACCATGGCCGATCCGCCGAACATCAAGGGCGCTACGCAATGCCTGGGCATGCTGGAGGTGATGAGCCTGCTGCAATCGGGACGAGTGAACCTGGGCTTTCTGGGCGCGGCCGAGGTGGACAAATTCGGCAATCTGAATTCGACGCAGGTTCAGGGAAAGAACGGCATGGTGCGGCTGCCCGGATCGGGCGGCGCGTGCGATATTGCATCCATGGCGCAGCGGTTTGTGTCATTGCTGGAACATGGCAAGCATCGCCTGCCGGAAAAAGTGAACTACATTACCAGCCCCGGAAACGGTAATGGTGCGGGATGGCGCAAGCGCGTAGGACTTCCACGCGGGGGCCCCGCGGCGGTGATTACCACGAAGTGTGTGCTGCGCTTTGACGATGACGCCGAAGCATTTCTTTCTACTTATCATCCGGGCGTGAGTGTTGATGATGTGCTGGCCAATACTGGATGGAAGCTGAAAGTTGCGGATGATGCGAAGCCGACGCCGGAACCAAACGCGGCGGAGTTGAAGGCGATCAGGGAGTACGATACCAAGGGGTTTTGGACCAGCTAAACGAATCGGGTGATCCGGTGATCGGGAATCGGGTGATCGGAAAACCAAACCTACCACGGAGACGCTGAGACACGGAGAAAAGCAAGATCGAGTGATCAGAAACCAAAAGTTCAGCGCAGAGACACGGAGAATTGCCAAATCGCCGAAATTGAAAACTATGACGATTTCCTCCACACCCGCTACGTCATCGAACCGATTAGTCGTCGATGTGCGCGGCCAGCTCGCCTATATCACCCTCTCGCATCCGTCGCTTAATGTCATCGATTTCCAGATGATGGACGAGATCCTGGCAGCGCTGCGGGAGTTGGAGCAACGTAGTGAAGTCTCTGTCGTGAACATCAGCGGCGGAAAGCGAGCTTTTTCTGCCGGAGTTGACGTAGCGGTGCATACGCCCGACCTGGTGCAAACCATGCTGCAGAAGTTTCATAGCGTGATTCTTGCGCTGACCAGGTTTTCCAAGATCACCATTGCGGAAGTTCAAGGCGTCTGCCTAGGCGGCGGCGCGGAACTGGCCATGGTGTGCGACATGTGCTTCACCACGCCGGACGCGAAATGGGGATTTCCCGAGATCACGCTGGGATGCTATCCGCCCGTTGCGTGCACGGCTCTGGCATCGCTGGTGGGGCAGAAACGTGCGGCCGATCTGGTCTTTACCGGACGGACTTTCAGCGGAGAAGACGCCGCCGCATGGGGATTAGCGAATGAGGCGCGCCCGGAAGGCGAGTTGCAGCAGACGATACAGCGCACGGTCGATCATCTTTTAAAGCTGAGCCCGGCGGCGCTGGCCGTGGCCAAAAAGGCATTTTATGCGTGGGATTCCATGCATCTGGACAAAGGCCTGGCGAGGGCGGAGAAGATTTATCTTGAAGAGCTGATGCAGACCGAAGACATGAAAGAGGGAATCGCGGCATGGATGGAGAAGCGGAAACCAGTGTGGAAAAGAAAGTAATTTCGCCGCAGATTGCGCAGAAGAGCGGAAAAAATCACCCGAAATAAAGCGAACGCGCGCGAATCGACGAAGGCTAATACTGGTCCCATTGACCTGCAGGGCCGACAGGAATGTGAGTCCAGGAAATGATAGCTTGGGTGCGGCTTTCAGTAGGTGCAGCCGGCATCCTCACAAATGGTAAACCAGTCGATCTTCATGCCATATTTATCCTGCATTTGCGGCCGGATCTGTGTGAAGTCCTGCTGGATACGAATTACAAGACGCTGGTTTAGTTTAATCTGCCGCTGTTCTGCTTTGCGGGAATCCCGCTCGATATGCCGCAAGTTTACATATTCATCATGGTTATTCGGTCGCACGTCGCTGGTGCTACCTATCCGGGCTTCTTGATGGTCACGCCCCTCAAGACGTTGGTTTTCCTGGATGGCGTTTGTGAGCAGGGAAACTTGACGGTTGTACCACTCGTGGACGGCCGCTTCGGTTTCCTGCAAATTATGTGAGCTGCGGTAATCATCGATACTTTTCACGATTTCATCGATATTATCGTGTCCGATTGCGGTCACGTCCGGTATGAGAGGCTTGCGCAGCAACTCAGACTCGTTGGAAAATGTGGCGGCGGCTGGCTTGCTTTTATTTTCACTTTTGAGAGCACGCGCGGCGTCACCCAGCGACTCAGGCTGGCTTGCGGCCGTTTGGGCGAACACCGCTGCAAAGCTGCCTAGAGCGAGAATGATAAGTTGAGCTATAGGCTTCATGGTGAGTGGATTGTACTCTCATTTCGCCGATGGCCAGGCAATAAGAAAAGTAAGAAAAGCGTAGTTAAATGTTGATAATCGTCAAGAGTCAATAATTGTTAGGATGGAAGCAGGAGTGGGTACGAGGGGTTGAGGATACTGGTAAGGGTAGGGATCCCTCACGGCCAAAACCGCGCTTTCGGGACTTCGTAAATATGTCCAGAGTGATGACAATGCGGCAGGCGATTGCAGAGCATGTCCCGGACGGCACGAGCGTGGCATTGGGCCTGCAGCTGGAGCAGATGATCCCGTTTGCTGCCGGACACGAGATCATGCGGCAGAAGAAGCGCGGGCTGCGGCTGATTGGGCCAATCTCAGACATTCTGTTTGACCAGATGATTGGCGCTGGCTGCGTGGAAGATGTGGTGGCGGCATGGGTGGGCAACGTGATGATGGGGTCGGCTTATAACTTCCGCCACGCCACTGAGGTAGAGAACCCGGGCAAGCCGGGCGAGAAGTTGCGCGTCTTTAATATGACGAACTTTACGTTGGCGCTGGCGCTGCAGGCAGGCGCGATGGGCGTGCCCTTTCTGCCGACGCGTACAGCCATGGGCAGCGATGTGCCCAAGGGCAATCATTTTTTCTATCAGATCATTTCTCCTTTTGAGCCGAAAGAGACTCTGCTTGCGGTGCGTGCGCTTGTGCCTGACGTGGCGATTGTCCATCTGCAACGCGCGGACAAAAACGGCAACGCGCATTGCTGGGGAAATTTTGGCGTGATGCTGGAAGGCGTCCGTGCAGCGAAGAAGGTGATTGTATGCGCGGAGGAGATTGTGGACGAAGAAGTAATTGCCCGTGATCCGAACCGCACGGTGATTCCGGGCTTTTTGGTGACGGCGGTGGTGGAGTGTCCGCTGGGCGCGCATCCTTCACCGGTGCAGGGTTATAACAAAAGAGATGACACATTCTTCCAGCAGTACCACGCAGAAACCAAAACGCAGAGCGACTTCAACGCCTGGGCACAGAAATGGGTGAATGGAGTGGCTGATCGTGGTGAGTACGCAAAGCAGTTGGGCGCGGCACGCGTGGAAGAGCTCGGCGTGAAGCAGCATGCGTACGCCGCAAAGACGGATTTCGGCTACTGAGATCGGGTGATCGGTTGATCGCGCCTGATCGGGTGATCTGGGAATCGGAAGCTGATAAACCGCAGAGGGCGCAGAGAACGCAGAGGAGTTTTTTTTGGAATCCGGAACCCACGCTCTTTGTGGCTGAGGGAGCCCTATTAACTTAGAGGGTGGCAGGGTAAGCTGGAGATAGCGACAGAGCGGACGTGACATGGAGAGGGTAGGGATCCCTCACGCGCAAAACCCGCGCATTCGGGACTTCGGAACTAATGAAAAAAGAACTCATAGAACTCCGCGTGAACGGACGCAAGCACGAGCTGGCGATTGAGCCGAGCGAGCTGCTGCTGGATGTTTTGCGCCAGGAACTGGAATTCACCGGCTCCAAGCGCGGCTGTGACGATTCGTCATGCGGGGCGTGTACGGTGTTGGTGGACGGAGTTCCGACGCTGAGCTGCACGGCTCTGGCCATGAGCTATGTGGTGGACGAGCAGTCTTCGCCAGAGATCACGACAGTTGAGGGCATAGCGGACCACGGCGCGCTGGCGGCAATCCAAAAAGCTTATGGCGACTGGGGCGGCGCGCAATGCGGTTTCTGCACGCCGGGTTTTATGGTCACGGTAAAGGCGCTGCTCGACCGCAATCCTGAGCCAAGTGAGGAAGAAATCAAGCACGCACTGAGCGGAAATTTGTGTCGCTGCACCGGATACACGCAGATGTACCAAGCAATCAAGGCGGCGATAGTGGCAGAGCAGAAGGGAAGCTAAGTGAACGACGACGATATGTTCTGGAATGATGTCGCTTTCGAGCTGTTCGTTGTTTTTGCATGGATGTCTCTGGCGGGCTTTGTGATTTTGTTCGTGGCCTTCATCATCGGCAAGGACAACGCATCACCTGTGGCGGTATTTTGCGGCGTTCTGCTGGTTGCGCCAATGCTTGTTCATGGCTCTTTATTAACGATCTGGCACTGGAAAAGCCGCTATAAGGGCCCACATAGCAAACTTTGGGGGAGCCTTTTTGGCATTTGAAAACACTGGCTGGTCTCGGCTTATTTACTTCTTTCGACATGTGTTGCCGGACCGGCGTCACCGAGGGCGTTACGTGCGGCTGAAGACTCTGGATAATATAAACGAGATGTGATCTGGTGTGAGCGTGTGAGGGAATAGGGTTTTCTCACTTCGTTCGGGATGTAAGAAACATATGTCTGATTTCTCCATCATCGGAAAACGCGTTGCTCTCGTCGATGCAGCGGGCAAGACCACGGGCCAGGGCAAGTATACTGACGACCTGTCAGTCCCAGGAATGCTCACGGGCAAGATATTGCACTCGCCATATCCGCACGCGCAGATCAAGAAGATCGATACATCGAAGGCCGAAGCGATCGACGGCGTGGTATGCGTGGTGACCGGGCCGGACGCACCGAACAAGTACGGCATCCTGCCCGTGGGGCATGACGAGACTGCGCTGGCGGTCGAAAAAGTTCGGTACGTTGGCGACAATGTTGCGTGTGTTGTCGCAACGTCAGAGTCGATTGCGGAGCGCGCGCTGGAGCTGATTGAAGTCGAATATGAGCAGTTGCCGGCCTGGTTTGATCCGGAAGACTCGATGAAGGCGGAAAAGGAATGGATACATCCGCAGCGGCCCAACAATATTGAAAAAGATTATCACCACGTGTTTGGCGATCCGGACAAGGGTTTTGCCAAGGCTGACGTGGTGACGGAGCATCGGTACATTGCGGGCGAAGTGACGCACGCGGCGATGGAGCCCCACTGCACGCTGGCACAATTTGAAATTGATTCGCAGACAGGCCAGCCGGGAAGGCTGACGGTATGGTCGTCAACGCAGGTGCCGTACTACTTGCAGCACAAACTCTCTATTGTGCTGGAGCTACCGATGCAGCAGATACGCGTGATCAAACCGCTGGTAGGCGGCGGGTTTGGCGGTAAGAGTGAAGTGATTCCGCTGGAGATTATTGCGGCGGTGGCAGCGCGTAAAGCCAAAGCGCCGGTGAAGATCACTTACACGCGGGAAGAGGTTTTCTGGGCGCATCGCGGCCGGCCGCGCACGATTATTGATATGAAGATCGGCGCAAAGAAAGACGGCCACCTGACCGCCGTCGCGGCAAAAGTGATTCAGGATGGCGGCGCGTATTGCTCTTACGGGGTGGTCACGATCCTGTATTCCGGAGCGCTGCTGGGCGCGCTGTATGACATTCCGAATATCAAGTATGACGGCTATCGCGTGCTGACGAACAAACCGGCCTGCGGCGCGATGCGCGGACATGGAACCGTGAATGTCAGGTTTGCATTTGAAAGCGAGTTGGATGAGGTTGCGGCAAAGCTGGATATTGACCCTGCTGAGATTCGGCGCATTAATCTGCTGAAGCCGCCATGCATCACGGTGAACAATCTGCGCGTGCAGAGTTATGGCCTGCCGGAATGCATTGACAAAGTGATTTCACGGTCGGGCTGGCATGAGCGAAGGAGCAAGCTGCCTCCGGCACGCGGCATGGGCATGGCGTGCAGTCACTACGTGAGCGGCGCGGCGAACAGCATTATCCGGTCGGATATGCCACATTCCACGGTGAACATCAAGATTGATCGCGATGGCGGCGTGGTGGTGTATACAGGCGCGTCGGACATTGGCCAGGGATCCGACACGATGGTGGCGCAGATTGTGGCTGAAGTGCTGGGCATCCGGCTGGGACGCATCCGCGTGATCGCCGCCGACACCGACCTGACGCCAATCGATATTGGATCGTATTCCAGCCGCGTGACGTTCATGAATGGCAATGCGTCACTGCGGGCAGCGCAGGACGTGAGAAAGAAGATAGCTGCCGCCGCGGCGGTGAAGATGAACTGCGCGCCGGAAGACGTGATGATGCGCGATGACCGCGTGTGGAAGCGCGGAACGGCAGAGCCGTCAACAAATGGCGACCATGCGGAGCAGATTCTGGAGAAGATCGATACGCCGCGTGGAAACGTGAAAGAAGTTTCTGGGCGCGTGGAAGGGCAGACGCTGCGTGGATCATTGCAGCAAAAGCGCAAAGAAGAAGGCCCAAAGGACAGCATGAGCTTTGAAGAAGCGGTGGTCTCGGCCATCGACTTTACCGGAGCGCTTACGGGCGCGGGATCATACGCGCCGCCAAAAGACGCGCGCGGGGGAACGTTCAAAGGCGCGGGCGTAGGCCCGTCACCGGCATATTCATACTCGGCGCAGGTGGCGGAAGTGAGCGTGGATGAGGAGACCGGGGAAGTGACAGTCCATAAGGTTTGGGCCGCGCATGACTGTGGGCGCGCGCTGAATCCTGTCTCCGTGGAAGGC
The DNA here is from genome assembly GCA_963831465.1 of Terriglobia bacterium. Classification (GTDB taxonomy): domain Bacteria; phylum Acidobacteriota; class Terriglobia; order Terriglobales; family Acidobacteriaceae; genus Angelobacter. Next base: position 481,186 of record CAWHQH010000043.1, read on the forward strand.
CAGGTGATCGGCTCAGTATGGATGGGGCTGGGGCAGGCGATGCAGGAAGAAATGGTATGGAAAGACGGCTTGCTGATGAATCCGGGAATGCTGGAGTACAAGTCGCCGTCGGCAACAGAGTCGCCGGAAGTGGAATGCATTATTGTGGAGTCGGTGGATCCGGAAGGGCCGTTCGGCGCGAAGGAAGCGAGCGAAGGCTCGTTGGCGGCGACGATTCCGGCGATTGCGAACGCGATTTATGATGCCGTGGGCGTGCGGTTGCGCGAAGCGCCGTTTACGCCGGAGCGCGTGCTGGCTGCATTGAAGACAAAAAATTCAGAGAAGAAAGCACTGGAAATCACGCGCGGCGCAGATCCGTCCCTGCCGACGAGGTTCCGGGAACACGGCGGGTCATTATGGTTCAAGGACAAAGGGCCGAAAAGGCATGAGGAAGATCCTTCGAGGAGAGCGACCCAAAGTGAAACATAAATTGCACCGCGGAGGCGCGGAGTAATTTGGTAAATGAGTAATTTGGTCATTTGGTAAATGAAAACCTGCGCAATGTACGCCAGGCGTCTCGGCCCGAGCTTGAATCACCAAATTACCAATTTACCCAATTACCAAATCAGAGCATGAGCTTACCTCCATTCAAATTTCTTCGTCCGCGATCATTACGGCAGGCGGTTGACTATCTGGCACGCCACGGCAACGAGTTGGCGATTCTCGCCGGCGGCACGGACTTGCTGCCGTCGATGAAGCAGAAGCTGTTTACGCCTGCTTACCTCATGGACATCCGGGGCATTGAAGAGATCCAGGGAATCCATGTACGTCCGGGGGCTGGCGTGGAAATTGGCGCGCTCACGGCGCTTTCTGCGATTGAAGATTCGGAGTTCATACGGCGCAGCTACCGCGTGCTGCATGAGGCTGCGATGACGGTGGCGTCGCCTATCTTGCGCAACATGGGCACGCTGGGCGGCAACATTTGCCTGGACACGCGCTGCGTTTGGTACAACCAGTCATTGCAGTGGCGGCGGTCGTGCGGGTTCTGCATCAAGAAAGATGGAGACCTGTGCCACGTGGCTCCGGGCGGCAAGTTCTGCTGGGCGGCGTTTTCTGGTGATACGCCTCCGGCGCTGCTCTGTCTAGGGGCGGAAGTGGAGATTGCCGGGCCTGCGGGGCTGCGTCGCGTCGCGCTGAAGGATTTCTATACCAACGTGGGCGATGCGCGCATGAATCTGGAACGCAATGAAATGCTGACGCGCATCTTTCTGCCAGAGGAATCGGCAGGCTGGAAAGGCAGCTACATGAAGCTGCGCATTCGCGGGTCGATCGACTATCCGCTGGCAGGCGTGGCAGTGGCACTGAAGAAAAATGGCGGTCCCGTGGAAAATGCTCGCGTGGCGATTACGGCAGTGAATCCTGCGCCGCTGCTGGTGAAAGGCGCGGAGAACGCTTTGGTGGGCAAGCAGATTGACGAGCACGTTGCGGCTGTGGTCGGCGAACTGGCGGCTAAGATGGCCAAGCCGCTGACCACTTCAGGGCTTACGCCTGAGTATCGGCGGGAGATTGTGAAGGTGTATGCGAAGAGGGCGGTAATGGCGGCAAACCAGTAGTTAGTATTTAGTAATTGGTATTTAGCTTAAGTCTCGAGAAGGAAATGGTGACTTCACACTTTTGAAATTTTCTAATTACCAAGTACTAACTACTAAAAACTGATGACGATCACTGACTGCCACATCCATATACAACCCGTTGAGATGTTCAAGGCTGGGCCGCTTGAGGTGATGAAGAAGGCCCGTGGTCATTATGAGGACATCCTGGAATACTGCCGGTCGCCCAAGGCGCTGCTGAAGTATATGGATTCCATTGGGGTGGAGCGTGCGGTGCTTATTAATTATGTTGCGCCGGAGACGATGGGCTTTACCCACGATGTGAATCCGTGGGTGGCAGATTACTGCAAGGAGAATCCGAAGCGGCTGCTTTCGTGCGGTAGCGTGCATCCCCGGCACTCGCTTAACGTCCAGGAAGAGATGGACAATCTGGTGCGCCTTGGCATACGGCTGATCAAGATCCATCCTCCACATCAATTGCTTTATGCCAATGACTATTTGAATGGCGTGAAGGAACTGGAAACGATTTATCGAGCGGCAGAGGCGAACGGAATTCCGGTGATGATACACACCGGCACGTCGATATTTCCGGCAGCGCGCAATAAGTTCGGAGATCCGATTTATCTGGACGATGTGGCCGTGGATTTTCCCAAGCTCAAGATCCTGATGGCGCACGGCGGCCGTCCGATCTGGATGCAGACGGCGTTTTTCCTACTGCGCAGGCACAAGAACGTACACTTGGACATCAGCGGAATTCCACCGAAGATTTTGCTAAAGTATTTTCCGCGTCTGGAAGAGATCGCGCACAAAACATTATTCGGCACGGACTGGCCTAGCCCGGGAATTCCCGACATCAAGCAAAATCTGGATCAGTTCCAGGCGCTGGCGCTGCCTGAGCCAGTGAAAGAGCAGATATTAAGTAAGACAGCGCTGGAGATGTGGCCGGCGTAGCCCCTTTCTTTAAAAGGGCAATTCCGCAGAGCGGAGTTCCGCACGGGTGAGTCAAAATTTTCCAGTAAAAAACAAACTGGCCCGAGCTATCGGGCCAGGCAGTGCATTCAGCGCAGATGTTAGACCGTTGCGCGTCTTCCGGCCACCAAATGCCAAATGATCGCGATCACGGCAAAGACCAGAAGCAGATGGATCAGGCCACTCGCGACGTGAAAAGCGGTGAACCCCAGAATCCAAAGCACGAACAGAACAATACCGATAAGCAAAAGCATCTTGTACCCCCCAAGGCAAATTTCATTCAGGCATTCCGTTGCCTGCTAATAGGATTCGGGGGCACCTTGGGCCGTTGCACCACAACCAGTTTTTAAAAAGTTTTGCAAGGGGCAACCTTGGCAGATTGGTTTTGTCCGGCAGTAATGATTCCCAACCCTCACGATCAGCGCATGCAGTTCGTTGTAATGCTGCGCCAACTCGCTGCGAGCAGAGCTGCTCATGCGCGAAACCGGATGACGCGGGTCAGAGAAGGTGTTTTTTACAATGAGAGACCCGGCTTCAGAGCCGCTGATGGCGATTTCAAACATTGTGCGAATTTCTTCGTAGCTGGTTTTCTCGCCGATGATGCCATGGCGAAGCAGCAACCGGCGTGTGTAAGCGTCCACGACAAAAACAGGATGGTTCCCGGCGTAGAGCAGAATGGAGTCGGCGGTTTCAGGACCGACGCCATTGAGTTCCAGCAGCTCCGCTCGAAGCTTGCCCGTGGGCTGGGCGAACATGCGGCTGAGCGAGCCGGAATATTGGCGATCAAGAAAGGCGATGAACGTTTTGAGATTCCGCGCTTTTTGGCGAAAGTAGCCTGAAGGCCGTATCAATTGTTCGAGTTCATCGATCGGCACTGTGCGCAGGGCATTGACGCTAAGGCAGCGGGCACGGCGCAGATTGAGCAGAGCTTTTTCTACGTTGCTCCAGTTCGTGTTCTGCGTGAGGTACGCGCCAACAATCACTTCAAAGCGCGAACTGGCAGGCCACCAATTCTGTGGGCCGTAGCGGGCGAGAAGGGCAGTGTAGTAATGAGGAATTTCAGACCGGGTGATCCGGTGATCGGGTGATCCGGAGATCGGGGCGGTGAACCGACGCCGTTTTTGCGAGGACGCGGTTTCAGAGTTGCTCAGTTCAGTTGCCACCTTGAACCTATCTTAGAACATTCCGGCAATCCAACATTAAGCTCGGGAGACGAACGTGGTGGCCAGCGAACAGCGAATGGTCGATATTGTTAGCCGGGGCTTTACCAGCTTGAGTTCTTGCCTCCGACCTGGGCCTGAAGGTCGCAGGCCTCGCGGCAAGGGCGGCAGTAATAAATGCCGTCCTCACACAGGCGGACTTCATAGAGGCCCTGGCACAGCGCGCAGTACTTGTTGCAGGAGCAACTTCTTTCCGGCTGGTCGCATACCATGCATACGAATTCTTTGGCCATGGCGGGAGATTATCGCGATTTGGGATTTCTGGGCAAGGGGCCGATGGTCGATGGCCTTGCGGTAAGTGCCGGGAAGCGGCAAACAGCGGTAGTCGCCACGCCACCACCATCAGGCTCACAAAAAAGTGGAATATCATCAATCCAAAAAAGGGGACATTTCTAATGAGTTAAGCAAGGGGACATTTCTAACGAGCTTTGACAAGCTTTAAGCGCTTCATTGACCCTGTAAAACGCGGATGTTAACCTTGAGGGTTCGCCTGTCCTCCCCGGCGAACTCTGTCGCCTGTATCCAAGGGTTGAAAGGGAAAAACATTTGTCTTCTACCGCTGAAGGCCAGACACTCAGGAAGACTGCGCTTAACGCGACGCACCGCCGGCTCGGCGCCAAGATGGTGGATTTTGGCGGCTGGGACATGCCGGTGGAGTATCCCGCGAGCGGCGGACTGGTAAAAGAGCACCTGGCTGTCCGCACCGGCGTGGGGATGTTTGACGTTTCACACATGGGCGACATCCTGATCCGCGGGCCGCAGGCGCTGGACGCCGTGCAGTGGATCAGCATGAATGACGCGTCGCGGCTTCAGGAAGGCCAGGCACACTATTCAGCCCTGCTTTATCCCGAGGGAACGTTTGTGGATGACGTTATCGTCCACAAAATGGGACAGAACGATTATCTTCTGGTGATTAATGCCGGCACGCGCGAAAAAGACCACAGCTGGGTGCGCAAGAATGTAAACAAGTTCCGCTGCCACGCCGACGACGTGGGCGACTACTACACGCAAATCGCCATACAAGGACCCAAGGCGCAAGCCACGCTGCAAAAGCTGACTAATGTTGATCTCACACAGATCAAAAATTACTGGTTCAAGCATGGAACGGTTTGCAATCTACCCAATACACTGATCGCCAGAACGGGTTACACAGCGGAAGATGGATTTGAGATTTATGTTCCGTCAGATGTCCCAACCAGCGAGCGCGTGTGGAATGAAGTGACCGAAGCGGGAAAAGAGTTCGGCATTGTGCCGTGCGGCTTGGGCGCGCGCAATACATTGCGGCTGGAAGGCAAGATGGCGCTTTACGGCCACGAAATTTCTGACACCATTAATGTCTTTGAGGCTGCTCTGGACCGTTACTGCAAGATGGAGAAGCCGGAATTTGTCGGCAAAGCGGCGCTGGAAAAGGTGAAGGCTGCCGGAGTGAAGCGCATCCTGGTAGGGCTGGAGGCAGTGGATCGCGGAATCCCACGCGATGGCTACAAGGTTTTCGATGACGCAGGAATTGAAATCGGCTACGTGACCAGCGGATCGCCAGCACCCTTTTTGAAGAAGAATATCGCTTTGGCCTACGTGCCGCCCACACATTCAGAGATTGGGCATGAAGTTTTTGTGGAGATCAGAGGACAGAAGATCAAGAGCAAGGTTGTGCCAACGCCGTTTTACAAGCGCCCGAAGAAGGCATAGTCAATCAAAGTCCTAACAGTTATCCCAGAGAAATCTAAATTGCAGGCAGGATGAACCTATGGCATATCCGAAAGAGTTCAAGTACACCAAAGAGCACGAATGGATTCAGGTAAAGGGCAACACCGCCACAGTGGGCATTACCGACCACGCGCAGGAGTCGCTGGGCGACATTGTGTTTGTTGAACTGCCAAAAGTGGGCGCGCAGGTGGAAGCAGGCAAGAGCTTTGGGACAGTAGAATCGGTGAAGGCTGTGTCAGAGCTGTATGCTCCGGCGTCAGGCAAGGTGGTTGAAGTGAATGAGAGCCTGAACCAGGGTCCGGAAGCCGTAAACCAGGACGCGCACAAGGCCTGGATGATTAAGTTGGAACTGACGAACCCTGGCCAGGCGGATGGATTAATGTCCGCTGACGATTACGAGAAATACGTGGCGGAAGAGAAGTAACAAAATTGGTAATTGAGTAATGAGTAATTGAAACGTGTGCGTCCGTAGGCAGCCTCAATTTCTCATGTCCTTATTCAATTACCCAATTACTAACTTACCCAATTACCCAATCGAGCTTATGCGCTACTTACCCAAATCTCCCGCTGATCGTGCGCAGATGCTGCGCGAGATCGGATGCAAGTCCGTTGATGACCTGTTTGCGCCAATTCCGGCGGAATACCGTCTGAACCGGGACCTGAAAGTGCCGCGACAGATGGCTGAATCAGAGATCATCGACTATTTCCATGCGCGCGCGGATAACGCCGCAGCAGGCTATGCGCTGTTTCTGGGCGCAGGCGCTTATCACCATTACCGTCCGGTGGTGATTGATGCGATGGTTTCACGCGGCGAGTTTTTAACGTCATACACACCCTATCAGGCGGAGATTGCGCAGGGAACGCTGCAGGCGATCTTTGAATTTCAGACGATGATCTGCGAATTGACCGGCATGGAAGTGGCCAACGCCTCAATGTATGACGGCTCAACCGGTGCGGCTGAAGCCATGCTGATGGCGGTGCGCATTACCGGCAGGAAAGCGGCGGTGGTGGCGCGGAGCGTGCATCCCGAATACCGCGAGGTGATGCACACGTACACGCAGCACCAGGGGCTCCCAATTACGGAATGCGACTACCTGGAAAACGGCCGGGTAGATTTGGCCGGTCTGGAAAAGAGAATTACCGCAGACACAGCGTGTGTGCTTATTCAATCGCCAAATTTCTTTGGCACGATTGAAGATGTCGCCGGTGTGGCGGACCTGGTACACAAAAGAGGCGCGCTGCTGATTGTGTCGATTGCCGAGGCGTTGTCGCTTGGGATTGTGAAGCCGCCAGTAGAAGCTGACATTGTGTCGATGGAGACGCAGTCCTTTGGTGTTCCGCTTGGGTACGGCGGGCCATACGCGGGTGTGATGGCGACGAAAGAAAAATTTGTTCGCCAGATACCGGGACGGCTGGTGGGAGAGACGAAAGATAAAGACGGCAAACGCGGATTCGTGCTGACGCTTTCTACGCGTGAACAGCATATCCGCCGCGAGAAAGCGACATCAAACATCTGCACCAATCAGGCGCTGATTGCCACCATGGCAACGATCTATCTCACGATTTATGGCCGCGAAGGGCTAAAAGAGCTTGCCGCACAGAATCTGGCCAAGGCGACATATGCGCGGAACGAGTTTGCAAAAAAGGGAAAGATCCTTTTTGAGGGTTCGCCACGCTTCAATGAATTTGTGGTGAAGACGAAAGACGACGCGCATGCAATCAACAAACGCCTGCTGGAAAAGAAGATGATTGGCGGCTTCCCCTTGAGCTGGCATTATCCGGAACTGGGCAATGCGTCCTTGTGGTGCTGTACCGAAATGAACAGCAAAGAGCAGATTGACGCAGCAGTGCAGGCGGTGGGCCAATGAGCAACAAAGATATTAAGAAAGCCACACGCCACGTTAACCAGAATGAAGGGCTGATTTTTGAAAGGTCGTCACCGGGGAAGAAAGGTTATCGGCTGGCGCCCTTGGACGTCCCTGAGGTCGATTATGCAAAGGCGCTTGGCGCTTCTGCCCGTTCCGATCTTGGCAACATGCCGGAGGTGAGTGAGATGGAAATCATCCGCCACTTTACGCGGCTTTCTACGTGGAATTACGCGATTGATCTGGGCATGTATCCGCTGGGCTCCTGCACTATGAAATATAACGCGCGTGTGAATGAAGTTGTGGCGCGCTTCCCGGGGCTGGCCAATGCGCATCCGTACCAGCCGGCGGAAGTCTCACAGGGCGCAATGCGTGTGATGAAAACGCTTTCTGATTGCCTGCTGGACATCACCGGAATGGACGCGATCACGCTGCAACCCGCGGCGGGCGCGCATGGCGAGATGACCGGCATTTTGCTGATGCACGCGTATTTGCAATCGAAAGGAAACCCGCGCAAGAAGATCCTGATTCCTGATTCCGCGCACGGCACCAACCCGGCTACGGCAGCGATCTGCGGTTACGCCGTGGAAAATTTGAAATCGAACTCACGCGGCATGGTGGACGTGAGCGCGCTGGCGGCACAGATGAATGAAGACGTCGCCGGGCTCATGCTGACCAATCCCAACACGCTGGGGATTTTTGAGCAGGAGATCCACAAGATTGCCGAAATCCTGCATGAAAAGGGCGGTCTTCTATATATGGATGGCGCGAACATGAACGCGCTGGTGGGCAAAACGCGTCCGGGCGACTTTGGCGTGGACGTGATGCACCTGAACCTGCACAAGACTTTTTCAACGCCGCATGGTGGAGGCGGGCCGGGATCGGGACCGGTGGCGTGCAAAAAAATTCTGGAGCCATTTTTGCCCAAGCCGGTAATCGTGGAGCGTGCCGACGGCACGCTGGCGTTCGATTATGACCGGCCAAAGTCGGTAGGACGGGTGCGCATGTTTTATGGAAACTTTGGCATGCACGTCCGCGCTCTGGCTTACACGCTGGCCAATGGTCCCGACGGCCTACGACAGACAACGGAAGATGCGGTGCTGAACGCGAATTACATCCGCAAAAAACTGGAAGGCGATTACACCTTGCCGTACCAGAGTCCGTCAATGCATGAGGTAGTCTTTAGCGACAGTATTCAGGAGCAGAAGGGCGTAAAGACCGGCGACATTGCCAAGCGGCTGATCGATTATGGCTTCCATCCTTACACAGTGTCATTTCCGCTGGTGGTGCATGGCGCAATCATGATCGAGCCCACGGAAAGCGAGTCGCTGGAAGAGCTGGATTTGCTGGTGGACGCAATGAAGGCGATTGCGCGCGAAGCCGAGGAAGATCCTGAGTTCGTGAAGGACGCGCCACACACCACGAGAGTGAAGCGGCTGGACGAAACAGCAGCGGCGAGAAAGCCTATCCTGAGGTGGAAGCCGGCTTCAGCAACGAGTGCTGGGGAATGAGCTGCTCCCCGGCCACTTAGCCTTTTGAAGATTCTTGATAAGTCCGGTGTTCAGCGCTCACGCAGCGCAGGATTTTCAATCAGTTTTGCGGTCGCGGCATGCGTGACTGTAAAGCTACTACGAAATTAGGATCAAGGTCACCTTTGTTCGGGGTGGCTTCAGCGAGCTTTACTTTTTCCCAAGCCGCGGGATATTTCCCTATCCGGAACAAAGTGATCGCCCAATTTTGCAGATTTGTTGTGTTCTGTGGCGCCTTTTGATAGATGCGCTCGAAACGACCGAATGCGTCTTTCAGCAAGGCGTCATCATTTCGCTGCGCGCCCGCCATTCCAATTGCTTTTGCGTAATCAATCGAAAGGTTTATTTCGTCCGCAACGAACTTTTCGGCCTCTGCAAACAGCTTTAGCGACTCATCGAGTTTTCCTGAGCTCGCCTCGATGGCCGCCATCCCCCATAGCGCAATGCCGTTGTCATTATTTAACAACCAGGCCTGATTGAAGCGTCGCATTGCGTCTGCAGGGTTTTGTTGTGCTAAATATTGCCAGCCACGCGCTGCCAAATCCGCAGAAGCCTCCTTCCGATCACCGTGATATTGCTCGTCGATAGCGGCGATGAACTTTGCATCCGCGGCCTTCTCCGACTTGGTTTTGGGCAAGGAGCCGTATTTTGGCAATAAGTTTCGATCGTCCGCACAAGCAAAATTTGTGCAAAAAAGAATGAGAGCAGCGGTCAAAAGAGCATGGGCAAGTCGTGTCCTCTTCATATCAGGAGCTCTTCCCCCGTGTTGGTGTGGACAGAAACGAGTTTATCGTCAATCGAGATCGCTGACTAGCAATTTTCAGGTGTATCTGGCTATAGAGGCGCCTGTGGCGGCATTTCTTCGCAGGATGCCCCTGAAAGCACTGTAACCGGCCGACCAATGGGAAAGGCCACGGCAACGTAACAACCTCATCCATCACGGAGACCCGCTCCGCCCGTTGCGCCTACTGCCTATAATCCAGTCCGGCCTTAGCGTCCTTTGGGGTGAAAAATCAGGTAAACCAACTACAGGTTTGGAGGGAAGTCTAACGTAACATTTCCGGTGTCTAAAGCTTGAGGTACACTTCTTTTAGCCATGTCATCTCTGAAGTCATATTTTCTCTGTGTAGTCCTTTCTATGTCTGCGCCTGCCCTCATGGGGCAGACTGCCGCGGCCGGCGCCAATGACCCGGTCTTGCTGCATACGTTGCAACAGGAACTTGATCGCGCAATGAGTTCGCTGAGCAAGGCTGATCCTGCGCCTTATTTCATCAGCTATGCCGGGAACGAAGATTTTGGTTCCGTCATCATGGCCAGCAATGGCGCGATGATGGCCAACATCAAGCGCCATGATCGCACGGTGGATGTGTCTGTCCGCGTGGGCAGCCGCGAACTGGACAACACACATGGCGAGAACCGCTTTAACGCGGTCACCACAGCTTCACTTCCACTGGAAGACAAGCCTGATGCGATCGCGCGCGTACTGTGGATCAATACCGACCGCATGTACAAGAAAGCCGCGCAGGGATTTCTTGAGGTGAAGACCAATACGAAGGTCCGCGCGGATGAAGAAGATTCGTCGCCGGATTTTTCAGCGGAGAAGCCGCAGGTATATATCGGCAAGGAAATTGTTCCGCCCAAGTTTGATCAGCACGAGTGGGAAGAGCGGGTGCGCAGGCTTTCTTCAATTTTCAAGAAATATCCTGACATTGAAAATTCTACCGTAGTGCTGCTGGTGCAGGATACGACGCGGTATTTTGTTTCCAGCGAAGGCTCGCGGCTGGTGGATTCGCGTCCGCTGATTCGAGTGCTGGCGTTGGGGAGCACACGCTCGTCCGATGGAATGGAACTGGCAAGATCGGAAACTTTTGATGCTTCAACGTTTGACAAGCTGGCGCCCGAGCAGGAGATGACGGCAAAGATTGAGAAGATTGCGCAGGACCTGCAAAAGCTGAAGAAAGCGCCGGTGGTGGAGCCTTTCAACGGGCCAGCTTTGCTTTCCGGGCGCGCAGCGGCGGTGTTCTTCCATGAGGTGGTGGGGCATCGGCTGGAAGGGCAGCGGCAGCGCGGAGAGAATGAAGGCCAGACATTTACGAAGATGATTGGCCAGCCGGTGTTGCCGAAGTTCCTGAGTGTGGAAGACGATCCTACACTGGCGAAGCTGGACGGCGTGGAACTGAGCGGCAATTACAGTTATGACGAAGAAGGCGAGAAGAGCAAAAAGGTAGAGCTGATCTCGAATGGGATATTGAAGCAGTTCCTGATGTCGCGGATGCCGGTGAAGGGCTTTTTGCAATCGAACGGGCATGGGCGCGGACAGGCAGGAATGATGCCGGTGGGACGGCAAGGAAATCTGATTGTCCGCTCCAATAAAACGGTGGCGGATTCACAGCTGCGGCAAGAGCTGATTAATGAAATCAGGAAGCAGAAGAAGCCGTTTGGTCTTTACTTTGAAGATATCGCGGGCGGCTTTACGCTTACGATGCGTAACATGCCGCAAGCATTCCAGGTGATGCCGCTGATGGTGTGGAAGGTTTATCCGGATGGACGCCCCGACGAACTGGTGCGCGGCGTGGACATTATTGGAACGCCGCTGAACGCGCTGAACCGGATTGTGCTTACAGGACAAAAGATGGATGTATTCAATGGCGAGTGCGGAGCGGAGTCGGGTTCTGTCCCGGTTGCGGCTGCCGCCCCTGCAATGTTGTTTTCCGAGATCGAAGTACAGAAGGTTTCACAAGGGCATGAGCGACCGCCACTGCTGCCGCCGCCAGGTATAGAAAAGGCCGAGGTTGCGTCTCAGCAATCCGCGCCAAAAGCGGAGGTGCACTAATGCGACGGTTTATCCCAACTCTTCTCATCCTGATTATTCTTTCGGCAGCTGCGCTTGCAGGTGACAACACGGGCGCACCTGCGGCCGCTTCGGTTTCTTCAAATGATCGTGGTGACGCAGTCTTGAAAGCGATGCTTGCGGAGCTGAAGCGTTCGCAGGAAAAGCTGCAATTGGGGCAGTTGCAGAGGCCCTATTACATTGATTACCAGGTAACGGAAATTCAGGACAACATTGCCGATGCGACGCTGGGCGCGCTGCGCACAGATCAGGTGAACAGCGGCCGGCTGGTGCGCGTGGTTGTCCGCATTGGCGACTACAAACAGGACAGCTATTTCGGCGAAGGAACGGGCGCGGTGGAAGTATTGCCCACAGACAATGACGAGCTTGCGCTTCGTCGCCAGCTCTGGCTGGCCACAGACAAGGCGTATAAATCCGCATTGAGCGGCTTTACGGAAAAGCAGGCGGCGCTCAAGAGCGTGGAAACTGAAAATGACATGGCGGATTTTTCAGAGGAAAAGCCAGCGCAATCGGTTCGCGACCTGGCTAAGCTGGATGTGGACCTGGACAAATGGAAGCAGGAAATCCGCGCGACTTCTGATTTGTTCCGCAGCGATCCCAGCCTGGAGATGAGCAGCGCCATGCTGAACTTCCGCGTGCTGAACCGTTACTTTGTAAACACTGAAGGCACGGTGACGCGCAATGGCAAGAGTATTTACTCGCTCCTGTTCTCCGGATCTGATCAAGCCGATGATGGCATGCACCTGGAACGAAGCCATGGCTGGGTCGTGACCAAGGGAGATGAACTGCCCAAGAAGGAAGAGATAGCGGATGAAGCCAAGAAACTGATTGGCAGCTTTGCGGCGCTCAAGAAAGCGCCTCTGGTGGAAGACGATTATCGCGGGCCGGTGCTTTTCTCGGCGGACGCGGCAACGTCAATATTTGAGAGGCTGATTGTCCCAAACATACTGGGGATTCGTCCGGACCTGGGAAATCCTGCGCGGACAAACGGGGAATTTGCGTCTTACTATAAAGGCCGCGTGCTGCCGGAGACGTTCACTGTGGTTGACGACCCGAAGGCAAAAGAGTTCGAGCACCAGTCACTAGCCGGCTATTACGACGTTGATGATGAAGGCGTGGAAGCGCAAAAAGTTACGGTGATCGAGAAAGGCATGCTGACGAATTACTTGCTCGGGCGCGAACCAATCCGAGATTTCCCGCATTCCAACGGGCACGGTCGGACAGCGCTGGCGGGAGCGCCGCGTCCGCAGATATCCAACCTGATCTTTAAGGCCGATCACAGCGTTCCTTTTGACGAGTTGAAGAAAAAGCTGATCCAGATGTGCAAGGACCAGGGGCGTCCCTACGGATATTTTGTTGAAACCACCGGGCCGCAGCTTTCACCGCGGCTGCTGTGGAGAATCTACGTAAACGATGGACACCAGGAACTTGTGCGCGGAGCGGTGTTTAAGCAGCTTGATACGCGGGCATTGCGCAGCGATATCGTCGCTACTGGCACTGATAATTACGTTTACAACCGCGCGGAGCCATTGCCCAGCGCGATTGTTGCGCCTTCAATTTTGTTTGGCGAGTTGGATATTCAGCGGGCGAACAGGACGCGGGAAAAACTGCCGCAGTATCCTGCGCCGGCGTTGAGTACGGCGACCGCCTCCCGGTAGGAATTAACCACAAAGGACACGAAGAAACACAAAGGATTTTTTTACACCTTTGTGCTCCTTCGTGTCCTTTGTGGTTAAATTGAATTTCCTCTCATGGGGCGAATCCACGTACTTTCCGAACATGTTGCCAACAAGATCGCCGCGGGCGAGGTGGTGGAGCGTCCGGCATCGGTGCTGAAGGAGTTGCTGGAGAATGCGTTGGATGCGGGCGCTACGCGAGTTCGCGTACAGGTGGAAGCAGGGGGCAAGAAGCTTATCCAGGTAACCGACAATGGCTGCGGCATGGTGCGCGACGACGCGCTGCTGGCCTTTGAGCGCCATGCGACTTCAAAAATTAAAGACGCCGAAGACCTCTTAAATATTCATACCCTGGGCTTTCGTGGAGAGGCGCTGCCTTCGATCGCGTCGGTAGCGCGGGTCCTGCTGGAAACGCGGACGACGGAAGAGGATGGCGGCACGGTTCTGGAGATTGCGGGCGGAAAGATTCTGCGGGTAGAAGAAGCCGGGCTTCCCCAGGGAACGTCGCTTGCGGTGTGCGATCTCTTTTTCAATACGCCGGCGCGCAAGAAGTTTCTGAAAGCGGAGTCGACGGAGCTTTCACATCTGGCGTCTCTGGTGACGCATTACGCGCTGGCGCATCCAGAAAAGCATTTTGAGCTGCACTCTGCAACGGAAGCAATGCTGATTGCGGCGCCGGTGAAATCACATTCTGACCGCATCTACCAGATATTTGGCCGTGAGACGCTGGACCAGCTTGTTCCGCTGGCGGCGACGATAAAGCTGGAGCGAGTGGGAATACCGGAACCTCCGCCATGGCGGCGAGGGGAAGATTATCAGGCGCCAGTTCCGGGCGACATACGGCTGCACGGATTTATTTCCAAACCAGAATTGCAGAAGCTGAACCGCAACTCGATCTATGTATTTGTGAATGGGCGTCTGATTCGCGACAGGATGGTGCAGCACGCGATTATTGAGGGCTACAGAAATATTCTACCGCCAACGGTTTTTCCCGTGGTGCTGCTGTTTATCGAACTGCCGAATGAAGAAGTGGACGCGAATGTGCATCCATCAAAAACCGAAGTCCGGTTCCGGCAGCATACGCTGGTACACGACTTTGTTCGGGAGTCAGTGCGGGCGGCGTTGATGAAAGCGCGTCCGGTGCCGGAGTTTACGCGTGAGATCACGGCGCAGCCCACAGCCGCACCCGGACTGAGTCCGGGTGCGCAACGGCATGGCGGGGGGGATTTTGCATTGTGGCCGGAGACCTTGCCGCCGATGAATGAACGGCTGCAATTTGGCGGTGAGGCGATAACGGTCGAAGCCAATTTGGCGGTCAGCGGGTTTGGGCCGGTGGGCGCTCCGGCCATGGCGCACAGCATGAACGGACATGCCGATACGTGCGGCAATGTGCTGGAAGATGAGCCTCAAGCGATGGTCGATCAACTGGCGCTGGCAAGCCTGAGGCCTGTGGGACAGGTGCGGGATTCGTTCATCCTTGCTGTAAATGCAGATGGGCTGTGGATCATTGACCAGCATGTGGCGCATGAGCGAGTGCTGTTTGAAAAGATACTGCGGGAGCGCGGACTGAATGACGCAGCCCAGGACGGACAGAGGCTGCTGATGCCCCTGCTTGTGGAATTGACGCCGGGACAGCAGGCCGTTTTTGCCGAGATTTCAGAAGAGCTGCGGCGCAACGGATTTGAAGTTGAGCTGTTCGGCACGCGGACGGTGGCGGTAAAGACCGCGCCGGGCGGGGTACGGCCGGCGGACGTGGAGAAGATGCTGGTGGAATTGCTGGACCAATTTCAGCAAGAAGAGCAGGTACTGAACCTGGATAAAATTCGGGGCAAGATTGCGGCCAGCATCGCATGCCATGCCGCCATAAAAATCAACATGCCGCTGGAACAGAACAAGATGGAATGGCTGTTGAAGGAACTGGCAAAGACGGAGTGTCCCATGAGCTGTCCCCACGGAAGGCCGGTGGTGTTGCGGTATTCTGTGAAGGAGATACAGAAGGCGTTTAAGAGGATTTAGCGGAGACCAACACCAACACCTTGAAACACGGAGGGCCGGAGGTTTCAAAGAATCGAAAAAGGCCGTTAGGTTAAACTATTGCAATGGAAGTTCGATTTAGTCCCGAATTTGAAGCTGAGCTCGAGCGCGCCGCTTCGGAGCGTGGTAGAGCGGCCGACCAACTTGTCCAGGAAATAGTTGAAGCCTACCTCAGTCACGACAAATGGTTCAGAGGGGAAGTGCAGAAGGGGTTGACGCAGCTGGACAATGGTGAGAGCCTAAGCCACGATGAGGTGGTTGCACGCATTGAACGGATGTTCCAGCCTTAATGGAGGTCCGCTGGTCACCGGAAGCGGCTGCCGACTTCACTGCAATCGTCCGGTATATCCGGCAGGATAATCCTTCAGCAGCTCTACGCGTTGCCCGTACCATCTATAACGCCATTGCTCAATCAGATATATTTCCTAACCGTGGGCGTCCCGGAAAAATAGACGGAACCAGAGAGCTGCCGTTGACGAGTTTGCCCTTTGT
>CAWHQH010000044.1:0-57310 GCA_963831465.1 Terriglobia bacterium
AGCTAGTCGGGATCGAACCGACGACCTCATCGTTGCGAACGATGCGCTCTCCCAGCTGAGCTATAGCCCCACAGTTACGGCAAGAAGTAACGGAAATATTTTATCAGCGCGGCGCAATCTCACAAAATCCGTCAGCCATCGGCCGGCCCCGCAACGATAAATGACGAAGCTCCTGTTTCCATACTCGGAGACAAAGCTTCGAGTAACCCATACTCGTCGGCTTTTTAGAGAATAAGTCTATTTCGCTCCGGCCAAATCCAGAGTTGCAGTGAAAAGGAACTGCACAAACTTTCCAAATCCGGCGATCTGGATGCGCTCATCGTTGCCATGAATGCGCTTGAGGTCTTCGAGGCTCAAAACAGTTCCGATGTCATAAGCCTGCACGCCCTTGGCGCGGAGTTGGGCTGAATCGGTAGCGCCCACTTGCATAATGGGAATGGTCGGTACGCCCGGGAAAACTTTTTGCGAGGCGCGCTCCAGTGCATGAAACCCGTCTGTATCCAGGCCTGAAGGCGGCGTGGCTGGGCGGGCGTTCGTATTCTCCGCGTCAACAAACGTAATGGCAGGATCATTGATCACCTTCGCCAGCGAGGCTTTAAGTGCTTCCATATTTTCGTCGGGCAACGCTCGCACATCAAAACGCGCCTCAGCATCGGCGGGAATCACATTGGAACGGAAGCCGCCCTTGATGATTGTCGGGACCAGCGACGTGCGCAGCATGGAGTAATATGACGGCTGAGTTTCATGCAGCTTCTGCTGCACCGCCGGATCTTCCACGTGCCGGTAAAGCTGCGCCCTCTCGGGCACGCTGATGGTGGCTATCTGTTGGAAGAAGCGGCGCGTAGTCTCGTTTAAACGCATGGGAGCTTCCCAGCGGGAGATTTTGTCGACCGCGCTAGCCATGTGAATGATTGGATTATCAAGCCGAGGCACAGAGCCGTGCCCGCTGGTGCCATGCGCCACCACTGAAAAACCGCGCGGAACTTTTTGCGTGGTGGAAACAGCCACGTACTGCGTCTTGCCGTCTTCTTGCGGAATGTCGCCGCCTTCATTCAGCGCATACTCACAAGCGATTTCGTCCCAATGCTTTTCCACCAGGAAATCGATGCCGAACTGGCTGGTGCCTTCTTCGCCGGCTTCGGCTAGCAGGATCACATCGCGATCAAGCGGGACCTTCATGCGATGCAGCAGCAGAAACACTTCCAAGTTGGCTGCATCCATGGATTTGTCATCGACCGAACCGCGGCCATAAAGATAACCGTCTTTAATCGTGGCTGCGAACGGGTCCATCATCCATTTGTCACGCTCAACGCCCACAACATCCAGGTGTCCCATAAGCAGCAGCGGCTTCTTCTTTCCGTTCCCTTTGAGCCGAGCGATGAGGTTGCCGCGACCGGGAGCAGATTCAAAGATTTGTGCTGTGATCCCTTCAGTAGCCAGTACACCCTTAATATATTCAGCGGCGCGCGTTTCATTGCCGGGAGGATTGCTGGTATCGATCTTTACCAGGTCAGCCAGAAACTTGACTGCCTCAGTCTGCGCGGCACTGGCGTCAAGCTGGGTTTGCCCAACTAACGCCGTTGAAAATAGCGAGATAACCCAAAAAGCTACGGCAGCAAATCGGCACATCTTTGAGCACCTCTCAAAAATAATGCTTGGTTGAGCAGCATGCCAGTCTAAATGGCGTGGCCGTAAACGCACGTATCTGATTGCCAAAAGCCCGGCCGGAATAAGCGAGCAGTTGCATTCATATACGCAATTCCCTTTTCGGCCTTAGAAAAATGCACTGTCTAGTCTAGTCCATCAGTAACTTGTAAAGGATATTGGAGGCAACTAATCTTGGGCCAAGGTTCGCCCAGAGGATAGATACGAACGAGTAATTGAGGAGAATTTCACGTGAATACATCCATATTAAGTTCCACCTACGACTTTCGGTTGGTGGCACTATCAGTTGTGATTGCGATTTGCGCGTCATACGCGGCGCTTAATCTTGCAGGACGCGTAACCGCAGCGCGAAACAGTGCAAGGATTGCCTGGCTGATGGGCGGCGCAGTGGCCATGGGCACAGGCATTTGGTCAATGCATTACACGGGAATGCTGGCCTATCATTTGTCAGTGCCGGTCTATTACCACATTCCAACTGTCATTTGGTCGCTGGTAGCAGCGATCGTGGCTTCATTCATTGCGCTTTTTGTGGTGAGCCGCCAGCGGATAACTTTCGTCCACGTAGCCGCCGGAAGCTTGTTGATGGCAGCGGGCATTTCCAGCATGCATTACATGGGAATGGCTTCAATGCGGCTCCCGGCCATGCATCATTGGGATATGACATTTGTGGTCCTCTCGGTTGTCATCGCGCTGGTTGTAGCTCTGGCAGCGTTGGGACTGACTTTTCTGTTTCGTGAAGAAGGTCACGATAAGGTGCTTAAGGGCGTCTGTGCCATCATTATGGGTTTTGCGATCCCCGCCATGCACTACACAGCGATGGCGGCTGTCACTTACACCCCGATGCCAGACACACCAGATATGACCAATGCTGCGGATATTTCTGTGTTTGCCAATGTAGCGATTATCGTGGTTACATTTGTGGTACTTGGATCTGTATTCTTGATTCCACGCGGAGCCGCACCAGCGCAGGAACCGGTCTCATCCGAAGCATAATAGTAAGAGAAAGCTGAAAAAACTCGGCTGGCGAAGACGAGGCAGCGTGCAACGCACTTCTTGCAGCAATCAAATCATCAGTTCATTGGGGAAGCTTTAAGACTTGCTGCCGTGTGCTGCAGCACAGCCTCAAGCTTCTCCAGACTGAGAACCCCGACAGGTATGCCACCCTGGGCCATATCGGCTGATCCGCCGCCGCGACCGCCGAGCTGCGACATCGCTTCTTTCATCAGTTGGCCCATGTTGGATTTCTGTCCAGGACTCTGGGCAAAGACCAGCGTGGGCTGGTCGCTGGCCGAGGCCAGCAGCGCAATTACATTGGGCTTCCCTGCCGTAAGTTTCTGGGCAAGCAGTTTTATAAAGAGCGCATCGCGGTCGGGAAAAAATTCAGCAATTATCTGTGGCGAGCCGCTGGTTTGAGCAAGCATGCGTTCGGCGTAAAGCTCTGCCAACTCTTCCAGCAGCTTGTGCTGGGCTTTACCGGCTGCTTTGGTTTCTTGCAGTGATTTCTGTATCTGTTGCGGCACATCGTAAATATGGCTGGAATAAAGCGTTGCGGCTTCTGTAAGTATGAGGTAATCGCGACGCGCCGTATTAACCGCCCGGAGTCCGCATACAAATTCCACGCGAACGCCTTGTTTTACTTTTTCAATCTTGCGTAGCAGGATGCTGCCAATTTGGCCGGTTGCGCGAACATGCGTGCCCCCGCAAGCCGTAAGATCAAACTCCGTGATGTCGATCAGGCGCAGGTCGCCCGTCTGCTTCGGCGGAAGCTTACGCAAGCCGAGTTGCCGTGCTTCTTCCAGCGGCACAAAGCGGATGCCTACAGGACGGTCTTCAGCAATCACCTCATTGGCCAACAACTCCGCTCTCCCCGCTTGTACAACGGACAGCCCAGCAGTTTCCAGATCAATAGTGCAGCTTTCCTCGCCCATGTGGAAGCTGACGGTTGGCATATTGAAAAGCCGGATGAACGCAGCGGATAGCACATGTTGGCCAGAATGTTGCTGTACATGATCACGCCGACGAGCAGCATCCACGCTGCCATGCACCTGCGTCCCAGCAGCGAGTGACGTGGAAGCAAAATGTAAAATGCGCCCATCATCCTCGTCCGCAACTTCTGTGATGGCGACTTGTTGGTCGCCAGCGGTCAACATGCCGAGATCGTGCACCTGGCCGCCGCTGGTAGGATAAAAAGCCGTACGGTCGAGAACTATGGCATGTTTGCCGCCGCGCGTGAGCGCTTCGACCACGCGCGCGTCGAAGTCGTAAAGGAAAGAATCGTGATAGTAGAGGCGGTCAGTGGCCATAATTTCAACAAAGGAACAATTAGCCGAGAATACACGCGAATCAATACGAATCCATTGTAAATATTTCGGGTCTGCCTTCCGCCCACAACTCTTTATGCTGCACTTGAATTGAAATGATCTACACGCTTATCTTCAGTGCTTGCGCGATCACATCAATATATTTCAACCCGGAGCCGGTATTGAAGATCACAACCTTGTCCCTCGGCGTTAAGAAACCTTCATGCAGCAACCGCTGGTACGCGGGCAGACAGGCAGCGCCTTCAGGAGAAGCGAAGAGCCCTTCCTTGCTCGCCCATTCTTTCACTCCCCGGAAAATCTCTTCGTCCGATACAGCCACCGCCGCGCCGCCGCTCTGCTTCAGGATGTCGAGAACGATGTAGTCCGCATAAGGTTTGGGTACGCGCAGGCCAGCAGCTGCGGTCTGCGCACCCTGCCAAACTTCCGCTACAGGCTTGTGTTCATTCCATGCTTTTACCACCGGAGCGCAGCCGGCGGCTTGTACGACGACCATCTTGGGGCGTTTTTTTCCGATCCAGCCAAGCTGCTCCATCTCATCAAACGCCTTCCACATGCCGATCAGTCCCACGCCACCACCTGTCGGATAGAAGATGGCATCTGGCAATTCCCAGTTGAGTTGTTCAGCCGCTTCATAGCCCATGGTCTTCTTGCCTTCGACGCGAAACGGTTCTTTCAAAGTCGAAATATCAAACCAGCCTTCTGCCTGTTTGCGCTCATTCACCATCTTGGCACAGTCAGAGATCAGACCGTCCACCAGCGTCACGTGCGCGCCGTATGATTTGCATTCGACAAAGTTCGCAAGCGGCACATCTTTGGGCATAAAGATGTGCGCTTCAATCCCGGCGGCAGCGCAATACGCGGCCAGGGCGCTGGCGGCATTGCCGGCGGAAGGCACAGCCAGCTTTTGCAGTCCATATTGCTTGGCCATGGTCACTGCGGCACAAAGCCCACGTGCCTTGAATGAGCCGGTAGGATTCATGCCCTCATCCTTTATATAGACGTTAGGATACTCGCGGCTGGGTAGCATGGGCGTAAAGCCTTCACCCAACGTCACGGGCGAATTGCCGGGGAGAACTTCATGGTAACGCCACATGTTGGCAGGGCGCCCGCGAAGAGAATCCGGCGTGAACTTGCCCTTCAGTGACGCGAGATCAAACCGCACATAAAGCGATCCCCCGTCCTTGGGGCAGATGGTTTGCGGCTGTGCGCCGCTGAGATGTTCTCCGCATTTGGAGCATTCAAGGTAAGCAATCTGGGCCATGCATGAAAGTTTAACAAACGCGCTTAGTGATACCTTTTCTCGCCTGCTGGAATCTCCAGTGGCAAGCGGTTTCGCGCGGTTGGCAACGGACATGTTGCATACGGGTTATAGGCGCAGGGCGGGTTGTAGGCCTTGTTGAAGTCGATCTCCACGTGTCCATCCTTCGGCGGATCAGCATCAAGAAAGCGCGCTGCCTGATAGGTGTCTTTCTTGCTGGTAAGATCGCGAAAAACAATAAACAGTCCGCCCGAACCATTGTCTTCGGCATCAAGTCGATATTCTTTGCCATCGAGCATAAAGGCTACATAGCCGGAGAAGTAGGTTGGTCCACGATCGCCAAGCATGTTTTGAATTTCCACTTCGCGCGGCTTAGGATACGCCACAAAACGCGCATTGAAGTGATAGGCCTCATTCACCGGATACCAATGGAGGCCTTTAAAATTTTTGCGCAGGTCACTGTTTTTGTCTTTCACTCGGATTGCATAGCGCTTGCCGCTGGCGTGGACAAAGAAAGTCAGATCGCCGATGGTGAGCCGATCCTCTTTGGAATCAGGCCGAAGCTCCATGGTCTGCACCGGCTTGCCTGCCAGAGTGATCGGCACGCCAGGATTTATGTGGATGACGGTCTTGCCATTATGTAGATCAAAGTGGCCGGCTCTGGCTGGAACATAGCTGTACGGCAGCACAACTGCATTGTCGGCGGCAGAACCAAAACTGTTCTCGCCTTCATGAAGCCACAAAAGAGCTGTAACGGTAAGCCAGCCATCATCGGCTTTCAGTTGGGCCTCATAAGACTGCCGCCATTTTTCCACGGATTGCTGATAGGGAAAAACGCCTATCGCTGCAACGCACACACTCGCAGCCAGCAAAACGCATGCAACGTGACTACGTGACAGGAGGCTCATGACAGCTACTTCTTTTCCTCGACTCCCGCTTCGCGAAGTGATTTGGGATCAGACAAATTTCTTGGCGAGGCTTTCTGCAACGTGCTTACCATAAGCCGCCCAGCTGCGGGCGTTCCTACTTTATGGCCGATTACGACATCGCGCGCAGAAACTTTTCTGCCATAAACTTTTTCCGTGGCGCTGTTGTCCGGGCGAAGCGTTGATCCATCAAGAGAAATGCCGGCAAAGAGCCCGCGTGAGCGCGAGTAGGTAAGGATTTCAGCGTGCATCAAGACGTCGGTGGCTGCCTGGGCATCGCGACCCTTGGGGCCGGCGGCAGCGGCGGCATCTGCGCCCAGCTTGACCTTGCTTTTCAGGATGGAGTCGATTCCTTTAGGGTTGACCACCAACAGCACAAAGTCAGTGGCCTGGCCGCCAAGTTGGAAGCCGATGTTGCCGCCTTCCAGCGCAACCATCGCGGGCGGTCCCCACGCTCCGGTAAAGCTTTGGCCGCCACGGCAGGTCATAGCGCCACGCCCATAGTTTCCGCCAATGCCAACAGCAAGTTTTTTCACCGACGGAATCACGATCACACATTCTGATTTGTCCAGCACTGTTTTGGGAATGTTGTCCGGAATATTCAGGATTTCCATCAGGACTTCACCGGCATGGCGTAAGCGGTCTGCTTCATGCTGCTGAGCTTGCACGCAGGTACAAAACAGGAGCGCAGCGATTGTGAAACTGAAAATCTTCTTCATTGTCATTCCCTCTTCAGATAGCATTTTGAGCCCATGCAGCTTCCCAACATCAGTGCATAGCCATTTCACAATTTTAGGTTGCATCCCTTTGCGATCATATAAACTTTATCACTCTGGAGGAGCAGATGCGGCTTCGAGCACGTGTCATACGGTTTCTGTTAATGTCGGCGATTCTTGTGGCGGTAGCGCAGGCCCGCGTCGTCCGTGTAGAGATTACCTCCCGGGCGGACATACAGGACGGCAAGCCATTTGGAAACTCCGGCGCATATGAAAAGATCGTCGGGCGCGTGTACTTTGCCGTTGATCCCTCGAACCTGCACAACCGGCAGATTGTGGACCTGGATAAAGCTCCGCGTAACGCGCATGGTGAAGTGGAATTCTCTGCTGACCTGTATCTGCTCAAGCCCAAAGACATGGCCAAAGGAAACCAGGCAGTTCTGTTTGAGGTTTCCAATCGTGGCGGGCGAGGCATTCTCTCGCTGGTCAATGGGCGCGAAGGCGAATTTGGCGATGGCTTCCTCATGCGCCAGGGATACACGATCGCGTGGGTGGGGTGGGAATTTGATCTTTCCAGCCAAGGTGAGCGGCTGAGGCTCTCCGCGCCGATTGCTCATGGTCCTGGCGGAAAAGAAATTTATGGGTTGGTGCGGGGTGATTTTACGCCCGCTGAAAAACGCGATGACTGGCCGCTTGGACATATTCTGCTTGGTTCCGATGGTGGAAACAGTTACGCGGTGGATGATCCAGCAAGCGATAGGAACCGATTGACTGTCCGGGATACTCCGACAGGGGACCGGATGAAGATTCCACGTTCAGAGTGGAGCTTTGCGCATGTGGTGAATGGCGAGCTCACGGCTGACCCACACTATGTGCATCTGAACAGCGGTTTCCTGTTCGGCAAGATTTACGAGGTTGTGTATTCCGCCAAAAACCCAGCGGTAGTGGGAGTAGGGCTGGCCGCTGTGCGGGATTTTCTTTCTTACTTGAAATATGATCCGCAAGCTACTGCGCCGGTGAAGCGCGCTTACGCGGTCGGAATTTCGCAGAGCGGGCGCTTTCTGCGGCACTTTGTCTACCAGGATTTCAACGCCGATGAGCAGGGCCGCCAGGTAATGGATGGCGTAATTTCTCATGTCGCCGGCGCGGGGCGCGGCAGTTTTAACCACCGGTTTGCTCAACCGTCACGCGACGCGCAACCAATGTCGAGCCTCTTCTTCCCTACAGATCTTTTCCCCTTTACAGACTTGCCTGAGGAAGATCCGGACACCGATGCCAGGGCAGGCTTGATTGACGCCGCGAGCAAATCGCACACAGTCCCAAAAATTTTCTACACCAACACTTCGTATGAATATTGGGGGCGCTCAGCATCTTTGATTCATACAACGGCCGATGGGAAAAAAGATGCGCCGCTGGCGCAAAATACTCGCGTCTATTTCCTGGCAGGGCTCGAGCATTTCACTGTGCCATTTCCGCCGGACAATCGCGTAGGCGGAAATCCCGACTACACTGCGCAACAGGAAGCCAACCCCAATCCCATTCAGTGGTACTGGCGCGCACTCATCACAGACATGGATCAGTGGGTAAAGAACGGCAAGCAGCCGCCGCCGAGCAGTTATCCCAGGATCGCCGAGAAGACACTGGTGCCGCTCAGGGAATGGAAGTTTCCAAAAATTCCCGGAGTGAACACACCGCATGAGGTTAGCCTTGCGTATCACATCGATCGCGAGGTCCAATTCCGGAGTCTGACTGCGCCGAAAGTCAGCGGTGCATTTGTTATCGGCCCGACGCAGACGACTGACATCGAGCCGCCGCGTGTCGGCGCTCCGTTTGGTGTGCTGGTGCCGCAGAGCGATGCCGACGGCAACGATCTTGGCGGTGTGCGCCTGCCTGAACTACAAGTGCCTCTGGCCACCTATACAGGATGGAACCTGCGTGATCCCAGCATCGGCGCGCCGGACCAGCGTGTGAGCTTTCTGGGATCGTGGATTCCGTTGGCGAAGACGGCAGAAGAGCGCAAAAAATCAGGCGATCCGCGCGTTTCCATTGCTGAGCGCTATAAGTCACAGGATGAGTACATGGGCAAGTTTGAGCAAGCGGCCAAGAAGCTAATCGAGCAGCGCTTCCTGCTGCAGGAAGATCTGCCGGCAATCCTTGAGAGAGGCAAGCTGGAATGGAAGACGATTGCGGCGCAATGAAGGAATCGGGTAAACGGATTTTCTGAAATCCCGGATGTGCGAGTTTTGCGCTAAGGGATCGCTACCCACTTACAAGATGGCGATATTGATCCACTCTCTTCTTCCAAAGCGAAAACCCCTCGCGGCTATGTGGTTCCCTCGTTGCGCTCGGGATTGCAGAAGGAGCTTTGCCTTGTACAAAACCCCTCTGTTTGCGATATGATTCGCGGTCAGCCTTCCTATTACCCTCAGGAGTATTCCCGATGAAGACACTCTATAAAATGATTTTTATTTTGATCCTGGTGCTGTGCATTCCCTCGCTACTCACAGCCCAGAGCAAGGCCGGAGACCGCACTAAGAAGAGCAGCACTGGAAACACGCAAAAGCCGGCAGCGAATTCAGACAAGAAAACGTCTGACGATGGCGAGAAAGATGCTAAATCCACAACGCCAACAAAGCTTGAGGACAACAAGTCCAAAGACCCGCTGGAGAACGTGAAGTTCCGCAACCTGGGCCCGGCTGTCGGCGGCGGGCGCGTAACTTCTGTCGTGGGCATTCCCGGCAAGCCCAACGTGTATTACGTTGGCGCGGCGGGCGGCGGCGTTTTTATGACGCAGGATGGCGGCCTTTCCTGGAAGGCGATCTTTGAAAAGGAGCCTACGGCTTCCATCGGGGCGATTGCAATTGCTCCTTCCAACCCGAACCTGATCTGGGTAGGAACCGGCGAGAAAAATATCCGCAATGACGTGATTACAGGCAAAGGGATTTTCTTTTCACCTGATGCGGGGACCACATGGAAGCACATGGGACTGCGCGATGCCGGACAGATCTCGAACATCGCGATTGATCCGAGTGATCCCAATACGGTTTTGGTCGGAGTGCTGGGCCATGCGTGGGGACCAAACGCCGATCGCGGGGTCTTCCGCACCACGGATGGTGGCAAGACATGGCAAAAGGTTTTGTTCATTGACGAAGACACAGGCGCAAGTTCCCTGATTATGGACCCGGGGAATCCCATGGTGCTGTTTGCGGGAATGTGGCGCGTGCGGCGCTATCCGTGGGCGCTTGAGTCAGGTGGAACCAGCGGCGGCATTTTCCGCTCGACCGACGGCGGCAACACCTGGAAGAAGTTGACAGAAGGCTTGCCGACAGAGCCTACCGGCCGCATCGGACTCGGCGCAGCACCCACCAATCCACGGCACATTTATGCGCTGGTGGAGAATAAAAAGGGCACGCTTTACGACACAAACGATCTGGGTGACCACTGGAGAATGGTGAGCAATAACCACAATCTGGCGGCACGCGGATTTTATTTCAGCGAACTCGAAGTTGCGCCGAATGACGAGAACAAAGTCTATTTCATGTCATTCAACGTGATGCTTTCTGAAGATGGCGGCAAGACGGCGCGCAACACTTCGCCACGCGTCCACGTGGACCATCATGCGTTGTGGATCGATCCGGAGAACCCGAACCGGATCATCAATGGCAATGATGGCGGCGTTTACATAAGCGGCGACGCGGGAAAGACCTGGCGCTATCTGGATAATCTGCCGATCGAGCAGTTCTATTCCGTGGCCGATGACGATGAGACGCCTTATAACCTCTGCGGCGGCTTGCAGGACAACAACGGCTGGTGTGGCCCCTCAAACAGCTTGAGCCGTGGCGGCATCAGCGGCTTTGAATGGTACACAGTGACCGGCGGCGACGGAGAATATGTTGTTCCGGCGCGCGGCAAGGGCGAGCACATTGTTTACACCGATTCTCAGAACGGATCGATCCAGCGTGTGAGCAATGACACGGGCATGTCGAACTTTATTCGGCCATACTTGCAGGGCGTTCAGTCCATGAAACCTTCGGACCTAAAGTATCGGTTTAACTGGACTTCCCCGATTGCAGTCTCAATGACCAACCCGAATGAAGTTTATCTTGGCGGCAACGTGTTGTTTCATTCCACCGATGGAGGCAAGACGTGGAGCCCCATCAGCCCCGACGTGACACGGAATGACAAGACCAAGCAGCAAAGCAGCGGCGGCCCGATCTGGCTGGACCTGAGCGGCGCAGAGACTGTCGGCGCGATTCTATCCATTTCAATCTCGCCAGTAGACCCGAAAACGATCTGGGTCGGCACTGACGACGGCCTAGCTCAGGTGACGCGCGATGGCGGACAGAACTGGACCAACGCTACCGCAAACATCGCGAACCTGCCGCAGTGGGGACGCCTGCAACAAATAGAGGCTTCGCCTATTGACGCCAACACGGCTTATATCGCGGTGGACTTTCATGAAGTGGAAAACAATAAGCCGTATGTTTATAAGACACACGACGGCGGCAAGACGTGGACATCAATCGCACCCGGTCTGCCGCAGGAAGATCCAGCGCGCGTGATCCGAGAAGATCCGAATAAAAAAGGTTTCCTGGTGCTGGGCACTGATACGAGCCTTTTCTATTCGAGTGACGACGGCGCGCACTGGACGCAGATCAAGAGCAACTTCCCCACTGCTTCAGTCTATGACATCAAGTTCATCAAGAAGTCCCATGACTTGGTAGTGGCGACGCACGGACGTGGTCTTTTCGTAATGGATGATATTAGTCCGCTGGAAGAAAGTGGTGCGGAATTGGCGCGGAGCGACTTCCATCTATTCCCCATGTCCCCGGCGGTGAACTGGCACAACTGGAATAAGCACGGTTTTGCCAGCGGCGGATATGTGGCTCCCAATCCGATGAACGGCGCGGTAATCAGCTATTGGCTGCCGAATGAGATCAAGGAGAGTGATCGTGGGGGCAGCGGACAAAGCGCTGAACCAAGCGGCGAGCGCGCAGGCGGTGGCCGGCGCAGACCGAATGGCGAGACCGCGGTAAAGATCATGGTGACCGACAGCAGCGGGCAGCCAGTGCGTACCATGTATGGGACGACAAAATACGGTCTCAATCGAGTGGCGTGGAATTTGCGCTATGACGGGCCAAAAAAGCTGAACTTCCTACCTCCTCCTGAAGGGCAGGATGAGCAGGATTTCTTCTTTGATCCCAACATTGGGCCCAACGCGTTGCCGGGCACATACAAAGTTGCGGTAACGGTGAACGGCAAAACAGAAACCCAGACAGTAAATGTCCAGACCGATCCGCGCTTCAAGTTTGGCGCCGAAGGCATGCGCGCGCAGTTGAAGCTGGGACTTGAGTTGCGCGATGAAGTCTCAGCCTTGCATGAAGCGCTGAACCGGCTTAACGGCCTGCACAAGCAGATCACGAGCCTGCAAGAGCTGCTGGCTTCTGATGAAGGGCAGCAAGGCGGTGCGAATGGCAGCGCAACCAACGTCGCATACAAACCGGTGCTGGATGAAGCGAAGGCGCTGGACAAGAAAATCATGGCAATCCAGGAGCCGCTCTACAACAATGACATTCAACCCGGCAGCCAGGATGACATCCACTATCTGCAACGCTTCCAGAACCGCCTGCAAGGAGTAATGCGCGGCGTGATGGGCGGTCCCGGAGAAGCGCCGAGCCCGTTGCTGGTGGAAGAAGCGGCTGAGGTTCGCAAAGAACTGGAAACGCAACTGGCACAGGTAAACACGTTCCTGAGCACTGAAGTCACCGCGTTCAACAAGAAAGCGGCGGAGCATGGGTCGAGCACCTTGTTTGCAGGCGGGCCAATCCAGATCAAGTCGGGAGCGGGTGCGGCGTCAAGCGCCAGTACAGGTAATGATCAGGACCAGGACGACGATCAAGACTAGCCCAGAATAACGCAAATCGAGATGGGGCGCGGCTAAACGGTCGCGCCCTGTTTCTGCAGCAAAGCTGCCAAATGACCGGCGCTGCAAGACTCACATCGCCCACCCCGACTGTAAATGTATCGTACTTGCGAGCGCTGAACTTTCCAGTGGACAGCGATGTCGCCAACCGCCTTTATGACTCAAACTGCGGGAATCTTACCGGAGAGCAATTGTTCGGCAGTATGGGTTATGGCACGCCGTGACGAGTTTTCGCAAAAAACCGCCGGGCACGAGGGCCCGGCGGGAACCATGGAGTTGCAAGGCTAGAATCGTATAGTCCCGCCAAACACAAAGTCTGCGACTTGCGGAGACAGGGAAGTTGATACTTGAGGGAACATCGTTAGTCACTGTGGGATCGCCAAAGCCTACAAAGGGAGCTCTGGGAGTTAAGGGAAGGCTCCAGGTCGGCCATGGTGCGAAGTAAAAATAGCCAATTCAAGATGTAGGTGCAGGTCCGCTTTTTCTATTAGAGTTCAGGCACTTTGCCGCACAGTGATCCGCACTGTTGCCGGGAGCATTTTTGGCTGCTAGCATAAACCTTTTATTTTTTTGCGATTATCACTTGCCCGACTACCATGTTTAGAATGATCACACCCAGCCATGGGTCGGGTGAAATGCCAAGGCTAACAATTCGGAGTTGACGAGGTCTAAAGAGGTTTGTCCCAGATACAGATATGAGCGGGCGCAGTTTAATCGTGCCCGACGTGTGTCGCAGAGGCTTCTGTGACCAGGGAAAAGTTTGTCGCAACAAAGATTCAAAGGAGAACTACGTGACCGCAATACGCTGCATCCTGGCAAGTTTGATTTGTTTCATCGCATTGAACGGCTTCGCCCAGACCGCCGAGGAACTGGTCGCGAAGAATCTGCAAGCCAAAGGCGGAGTGGACAAGATCAAATCCATTAAGTCGGTACGCATGACCGGCAATTTCGACGCCGGAGGTTTTAAAGCAATCGTGGGCGAATTGAGCAAGCGTCCGGATATGGTAAAAGAAACTTTCACCCTGCAGGGCATGACTCAAGTCCAGGCATATGACGGCTCGAACGGGTGGCAGATATCACCTTTCGGTGGTCGGAGGGACCCGGAGATGCTGGGTGAAGACGACGTTCGCGGACTCGCTGAAGATGCAGACATTGATGGACCGCTTGTGGATGCACAGGCCAAAGGCAATAAGATTGAGTACCTGGGTCACGATCAGGTAGACGGCGATGACGCTTACAAGTTAAAAGTTACATTGAAAAACGGCGATATCTTTTACTACTACCTGGATCCGGACACATACATTGAAATCCAGATTGATAAGCAGCAGTTCATCCGTGGCTCAGTGCGTGAGAGCGTGACCATGCTGGGATCATACAAGCCGGTGAACGGTGTGATGTATCCCTTTTTCATTGAAAGCGGCCCGAAGAACAATCCTGAGCAGCGGGGCAAAATTACCGTTACCAAAATGGAAGCCAACGTACCCATTGAGGACAGCGAGTTCAAAATGCCTGCCGCCCCCGCAACGCCGCCTGCCTCCAAGGCGACACCAAAACAATAAGCGCTACAACCAAGGTACTGATTATTTTGAGAGGAACTTCATAATGACGATTGGCCGCTGTCCCCTTTTCATTCTGCGCTCGACCGCTGTGTTTGCCTTCCTGTGTGCTCTCTGTCTCGGCGTGTCAGCTCAGACGCCTGCGCCGGTGAAATACGATTCCGGCACCATTTCCGGTTTAGCGGCGAGAAACATTGGCTCCGCAACCATGGGTGGACGAATTTCCGCCATTGACGGGGTGGATGAAAACGGCAAAATCACTGTATTTGTTGGATCGGCCAGCGGCGGCGTTTGGAAGTCAATCAATGGGGCCACAACTTTCAGGCCGGTATTTGATCGCGAACCCGTGCAGTCGATTGGTGCAGTAACAATTGATCCCTCAAACCACAAGACTGTCTGGGTGGGAACGGGCGAAAGCTGGACCAGAAACAGCGTTTCCATTGGCAATGGAATTTATAAATCAACAGATGGCGGTGAAAACTGGGCCAACGTGGGATTGAAAGATTCAGAGCACATCGCGCGCATCATAGTTGATCCTAAAGACAGCAACACGGTTTACGCTTGCGCCACCGGCCATCTATGGAACGACAATGATGAGCGCGGCGTCTATAAGACAACTGACGGCGGCGCAAACTGGAAAAAAGTTTTGGCCGGTGCAAACGGATCAACCGGCTGCGCAATGCTCTCCGCCAATGCCCAAGAGCCGAACACGATCTATGCCGCCATGTGGGACTTCCGCCGCCAGGGCTGGACATTCCGTTCCGGCGGGCCCGGCAGCGGCTTGTTTAAGAGCACGGATAAAGGCGATCACTGGACTGAAATCGCACCCAGCAACAGCCAGGGAATGCCGGAGAAGCCGTACGGAAGAATTGCGCTGGCAGTAGCGCCTTCCAAACCTAACGTTGTTTACGCCATGATTGAGTCAAAGCAGAGCGCGCTTTACCGCTCAGACGATGCAGGCAAAAGCTGGAAAAAAATGGATGCCAGCCAGTACATGGTGTGGCGTCCGTTTTACTTTGCAAACTTGATCGTCGATCCCAAAAACGAAAACAAGGTCTTTAAAGTTGACCTGGTGCTTTTACTCAGCGTGGATGGCGGACGCAGCTTCAGTTCCACGGCCAATACACACGGCGATAATCACACAGTGTGGATTGATCCCAACAATACAAACCAGATTTATGCCGGTGACGACGGCGGTTTCTGGAGCAGCAGTGATGGCGGCACTCGGTGGGCGCGTGCCTGGAACCTGCCTACGGCGCAGTTCTATCACGTCAGCGTGGACAGCGCGAATCCGTACCACGTCTATGGCGGACTCCAGGACAACAGCACTTGGATAGGAGACTCATCGTATCCCGGCGGCATCACCAATTCGCGATGGGAAAATGTCTTTGGTGGTGACGGCTTCTGGGCCTTTGAAGATCCGTCTGACCCGGACTACATTTATGCGGAAGCACAGGGTGGTGAGATTGGGAGAGTCAATCGCCATACGCTGAGCGGTCAGGGCATCAAGCCGCAGCCGGGATACAACGAGAAAAAGCTGCATTTCAACTGGAACACGCCAATTCATCTCAGTCCCAACGAGAAAGGGACTATCTATATCGGAGCGCAGTATCTCTTCCGTTCGCGCGATCATGGACATTCATGGGAACGGATCTCACCGGACCTTTCCACCAATGATCCGGAGAAACAGAAGCAGGAGGAGTCCGGCGGTATTACGGTAGACAATTCCGCGGCAGAGATGCACACGTCAATCTACTCAATCAGCGAGTCGCCAAAGAACGGCCAGTTGATCTGGGCCGGGACCGACGATGGCAATCTGCAGATTACGCGCGATGGCGGCAAGCACTGGACCAACGTCGTTGGCAACGTACCAAACCTGGGCAAGAACTCCTGGGTATCAACTGTAATTGCCAGCCGCTTCAATGAAGGGACCGCATACGCCACATTTGATCGCCATACTTTTGGCGATATGAAGCCTTACCTTTATAAGACAACCGATTTCGGGAACACGTGGACACCGCTGGTGAGTGACGGGAGCGGCGTGGCCGGTTACGCCCATGTCATCACCGAAGACACGATCGATCCCAATCTGCTCTTTATGGGAACCGAGTTCGGCTTGTGGATCTCCATTGATGGCGGCAAGCAGTGGGCGCAATACAAGGGCAGCGGCTTCCCTGCCGTGGCAGTGCGGGACATTGTGGTCCACCCGCGCGAGTCTGATCTGGTATTGGCCACTCATGGACGCGGCATCTGGATCATCGATGACATTTCTTCATTGCGCGCTCTCACGCCGGAGCTGATGGCCAAGCAAGCCGTACTACTGGATTCCACAAGCATTCAGTACCTGAATGCGAATGGCGGATGGGCGGAAGGCGATGCAACTTTCTCGGGCCCCAGCCGCACGCAGGACGCCTTTATCACCTACTACCAAAAAAGCCGGCATATCTTTGGCGACATGAAGATTGAAATTATTGATCCGGACGGAAAAGTAGTGGATACCATTGCGGGTAGCAAGCACCGCGGCTTAAATCGAGCAACGTGGTCGATGCGGTTAAAGCCGCCGACTGTCCCGCCTGCGGCTAGCGCGGCATTTGGCGCGGCCACAGGGCCCCGCGTTTTGCCGGGAACTTACACCGTAAAAATGACCAAGGGAGATCAAGTCTATACGTCAAAGCTCAAACTGGTGCTGGATCCACGCGCGCCTTATAACGAAGAGGACCGCCGCCAGCAGTTTGATCTGGCGATGAAACTGTACAAAATGTTGGAACGGATGAGCTTTGCCGTGGATTCCATGGTGAATCTGCGCGATGCTGCCAACGCGCGCGCAGCTAAACTGCGGGCAACCGATCCGTTGCGCAAGAATATGCAGGAGCTATCACAACAGGCTGATGCATTGCGCTCCAAGATTGTGGCAACTAAGGAAGGCGGCGCAATCACCGGTGAAGAGCGAATCCGCGAATACCTGACCAGCGTCTATGGCGATGTCAATAACTACGATGGCAAGCCGACTAACTCCCAGATTGAGCGCACCGATGCGCTGGGCCGCGAACTGGATGACGTGATCAGAGAGCTTGACCTACTCACAACCAAGCAGTTGCCGGCGATTAATTCCGGGCTGCAAAAGAAGAAGCTGGAGCCTATTCGGCCGCTTACGCAGGACCAATGGGAAAAAATGCATCAGGGTGACACCGGTGCGCAGCCAGGAATGATGGGAATACGCGAGCGCGATTAGAGCGGGTAAAAAAGGATAGAGGAGGAGCTCCGCCAGGGAGCTTCTCCTTTTCTTATCTTGTGCGTAAATCTGGCTAGCGAATGCAGCGCAGATTGCCGTTCTCATTCACGATTCCGCGACGGCAACCGTCCCAGTCACGCAGCTCGCTCCATAACCACCGTCCGTCGCGGCTTTGGCACATTCCCCGCAGATCATCACCGCGTACATATACATTACGGCAACTTTGAGAATAGCTTCCAACCGGCACCAATTTGCCTCCGCGACGCGTGCACTCTAGCTGCCCATCGTCGTTTACGATCTCGCCCACACAGCGATCATAATCGTTAATTCTTGTTTCAATCCAATTTCCATTCACGGCCTGGCAAACTGCCCGCAATGAATTCCCTTGCGCATGGATTTCACGGCATGATTGAGAATAAGACCCACGCGGCGCAGATCCGCGATCGCCATCGTGATCTCTGTCGCGGTCTCTATCCCAATCGCGATCTCTGTCATGATCGCCTTCGCGGTTGGTGATACAACGGAGTTGGCCATCAATATTTTGGATAACGCCGTTGCAGCGCGAGAATGCATCAAGCGATGTTTCCACCCATGCTCCATCTCGATTCTGGCAGCGGGCGCGTAAGGCGCCATAGCGCACGTGAACATCGCGGCAGGTCTGGCTGTAACCGCCAGCCGGCAGCGTGCCGTTCTTTTCGCAGACCAGGCGTCCATTGTTGTTTGAAATATCTCCCCAACAGCGGTCGGCGGCATCAAGAAAAGCACTCCGATAGTGACCACCAGTATCCATGCAGCGCGCGCGAAGGTCGTCACCGCGCATATTGATGTCCCGGCAAGTTTGTTGATAGCTGCCCGTAGGACCGCCATCATCTATTGCCGCGGCGGCCGCAGCCCTGGGTCGGCTGAGAATCAACATCCCGAACAATGCCAGCAGCATCAGGTATCGCATATCGTCTCCTTCGGTACCGCGCTTTTTTAAAGATGAATCAGGGACAGTCTACCCGAGAAGATATTCTGCGCAACTTACTTAAGTGCGTGCCTTGTCAACACTTGCGTCATAATTGAGGGCTTCCAGGCCAAGAAAACGTGCGCCTTCACCCAGCTCTTCTTCTATGCGCAGAAGCTGGTTATATTTTGCGATACGATCAGTACGCGACGCCGAGCCGGTTTTGATCTGTCCAGCGCCGGTGGCCACGGCAAGATCGGCTATAAACGTATCTTCGGTTTCACCGGAGCGATGAGAAATTACTGCTGTGTAGGCATTGCGTCGCGCCATGTCAATCGCGTCCAGCGTCTCGCTTACACTGCCAATCTGGTTGACCTTGATGAGAACGGAATTGGCGATGCCTTCCTCAATACCGCGGCTGAGACGCTCTGTGTTGGTGACAAAAAGGTCGTCGCCCACAAGTTGGATGTGGTCGCCCATCTCGTCCGTCATCAGCCGCCATCCTGTCCAATCATCTTCCGCTAGCCCGTCTTCAATAGAAACGATAGGGTATTGCCGTGCCCAATTAGCCCAGAATGCCACCATCTCTTCCGAGGTCTTGACTGACTTGTCTGATTTCTTGAAAACGTATTTGCCGCTGGCCTTATCAAAAAATTCGCTGGCCGCCGGATCCAGCGCAATGGAAACGTCTATACCTGCACGAAAGCCCGCTTGCTGCATGGCTTCCAGGATCAATTCAATAGCTTCAACATTGGCTTTGAGTGATGGAGCAAACCCGCCTTCATCGCCGACTGCGGTGTTGTAGCCGCGCTTCTTCAGCACGGACTTGAGCGTGTGAAAAATTTCAGCGCCCCATTGCAGCGCTTCAGAAAAAGTTTCCGCGCCCACGGGCATGGCCATGAATTCCTGGAAATCTACGTTGCTATCAGCGTGCGCCCCGCCATTGAGAATGTTCATCATGGGGACAGGCAAAACGCTGGCGCTCACGCCGCCCAGGTAGCGATAAAGTGGCGTCTTCATGGCGTTGGCGCTGGCGCGGGCGCAAGCCATGGACACCGCGAGAATCGAATTTGCGCCCAACTTTGCTTTGTTAGGTGTGCCGTCTAGTTCTATCATCGTGTCGTCGATGCGGCGTTGGTCGGAAGCGTCGAGGCTTTGCAGAGCGTCTGCAATCTTTGTGTTCACGTTCTCCACGGCAGTTTGCACGCCCTTGCCCAGATAGCGGTGCTGGTCGCCATCACGAAGCTCAACCGCTTCGTGCTCGCCGGTGGAAGCGCCGCTGGGAACTGCTGCGCGGCCAATTGATCCATCGCCCAGAGTGACCTCAGCTTCTACAGTTGGATTTCCCCGCGAATCCAGAATTTCACGTGCATGTATGTCAACAATACCTGTATCCATGAATCAGTCCCCTTCAGAAGAGCAAGAATTATAAATGAGATGAGAAAAGCGCGATGCGCGTTGAAGGACGAAAAGGCGCTCAAGTTTCCGCGTTCGCCTGACTTCTGTTATGGTGAAAGTTTACTTCAGGGAGATCATTGCCATGTCGATTCCGCAGCAGCCGAACATCCGCCTGGTCAACGCCGCCGATTACCGTGATACTTACGCCAATTCAATCCAAATCCGCGTGAGCGTGTGGGACTTTTTGCTGGTTTTTGGCCGCTTGCAACCTGTGACCGCGCAGGAAGTTGAAGTCCAAAACTTTCAAGGCATCTATCTGAGTCCGCAACAAGCCAAAGCTTTGTTGACCATCCTGGAGCAAAACGTCCGCCAGTATGAAGGCACCTTTGGCGAAATCAAGCTCGATCCTAATATTACGGCGCAGCAAAGCCAAATCAACTAGATCGCCATTACCGTGCAAAAAGCCTAACCATTGATCACAGCACAAACTAAAGAACAGCCGGAGTTCTCGTTCAGACGGCTTTACCCGCTGATCTTTGTCATCATCTTCTTATTGCATGCGCCGCTGCTGCGCCTTCCCTTTTTCTGGGATGAAGCCGGCTTCTATGTTCCTGCCGCATACGATCTCGCGCACTCTCACTCCCTGATCGCCAAGACCACACTTGATACTGGCCATCCTCCGCTTTCTGCCGCTTACCTGGCATTGTGGTTCACCATCAGCGGATGGAAGCCCGCCGTGGCGCGCGTGGCCATGTTGCTTTTGGCAGCCTTCGCGCTGACCAATGTCTTTCTTCTGGCACGAAGACTGGCAGGTACGGCTGTTGCAGTTGCTACGACCGTTGCCACCGCTGTTTACCCAATCTTTTTTGTCCAGAGTTCTTTGACTCATGCCGATCTCACGGCTGCTGCGTTTACCCTGTGGGGAATCCGGTTTTATATTGAAGGCCGGATTTGGCCAAGCCAGCTTGCCTTTTGCCTGGCCGTCTTGAGCAAAGAAACTGCTGTGATCACGCCGCTGGCCTTTGCGCTCTGGGAACTCTTGCCGCATCGCAATAACACTGAACGAAGCCGCTTCCAGCGCGCCGCAATTTCGCTGGTTCCAGTCCTTCCCTTGGTGGCTTGGCTGGTTTATCACCATCATGTCACTGGAAGATTTTTTGGCAACGCCGATTTTTATCAGTACAACGTGACCCAGGCGCTGAACCCGCTGCGATTTCTTCTCGCTCTGCTGCAGCGAGTCTGGCATCTTTTTGGGACCATGAACATGCTGGCGCTCACCGGGGCTACGCTCGTCGCAATGTTCTTTCCTCCGGTCATCGATTCCACCAGCGAACGGCCGCGCATTGCCATTCCTGTACAACTCCAGTTCGGCCTGATCATACTGGTGCATCTGCTCGCGTTTTCGTTGCTCGGAGGCGCGCTGCTCACGCGTTATCTGTTGCCTGTTTACCCGCTCGTAATCATGATCGGTATGTCAACGCTGCACCGGCGCATTAGCCGATGGGAATGGCCCGCAGCTTTGATGGTGATCGTCTTTGTGCTGGGACTGTTCTTTGATCCGCCTTACCGTTTTGCCCCCGAAGACAACCTCACTTACAAGGATTTCGTTGATCTGCACTTCAAAGCTGCAAAGTTCCTTGAGCAGCACGAGCAGAATGCCACAATCCTTACCGCATGGCCCGCGACCGATGAACTTACTCGTCCCTATCTTGGCTACGTGAAGCAATCATTTCCCTTTGTTCAGGTGCAGGATTTCACAGTTGAGGAAATGATCAAAGCACGGCAGATGCGCTCACAATATCAGGTGGCTTATTTATTCTCCACGAAGGTAGATGTGCTGCCGTTGATTCATTCCGAACGCTGGGAAAAACTCAACCGCCGATTCTTTGGCTCCCATGTGGACGTTCCTCCGGACGTGGCAGCGGAATTCCTGCATGGGAAAATCGTTTTCCTGGCCAGAAGCAAAGCCGAATGGGTTGCGATTTTGGAAATGGAGCAGCCATCTTCGGTGGCATCGGCCCACTGAGCAAGAACCTCTATCGATGCAACGGATGCGCGGTGAGACCTCTCGTCCCAACATCGCAGCAGCCTTTGCAGCACACCCACTAACACGCAGCCTCCCGGAAGAAAGGCTGCGCACATCAATAGCTATGAAAGAATTCTGGCCACCAATGCAGGTAGGTTTGCGCTGTACCAAAAGTAAGCAAACACCAGACCCGCCGACTCAACCGCCCGAAACCGCCACTGCCGTTTCATGACCCTTTACCTCTCCCTGTTTCCTTAGCCTCTGGCCTCAACTTCTACACGCGCATGGGCAAAAGGCTGTTTCTCAATGGGGGAGAGAACACGCATCTTCTTCCAGTCGTAAGCAAATTCGGTACCACAGTCGAGACAAACCACGTATGTTCCCGTTTGCGTGGCTGCCTCGCAGCGGCGCTGTCCTGGCTTGCTGGTCTGGGGAAAGCTGATTCGTTTGTGCCAGCATCCGAACAAAGCGTCAAAGATCTTCACAATCTCCTCCTGGCTGTTGCATCAAACAGCCTCACACTTCAGAACTACCTGGTTGGTTCAAGGATCATCAGGCTATCGGCCAGATACTTCCGTTACTGTAAGTAGTGGTTTCTGCCCTGAATTCGTTTCACTTGATTTCAACATCCCCGATGACACAAATTGTCACTGTTTTGTTGCGACATCGCTTTCAATATGTTGAACGCAGGTATTCTGGATTTGTTGCATTAAGTTTCGTTGTCGCTGCGGATACATAAGCTTGGCGATCTTAGGAATCAATGCGTTAGAACGCTGCAAGAATTCCGATCGGGCACCCCAGCATCGCTACAAGGCATTTCGACCTCAAGTCCGGCAGATTGATAAAATTATCTTGCCCATGGAAACCATTGATCCCAAAGCTGTAGGACAACGCTCTAAAGACCGCACCCGCCCATGGACTTGGTCCATTGCCATGTATTCCGGCGAATCACCATTGCATATGGCCGCGGCTTCCGGCGCTTCCAACCCTGTTATTTCTGCCGCAACTGTCACAGACGTTCCAGCGCGCTTTGTCGCCGATCCCTTCATGGTTAATGTTGACGGACTTTGGCACATGTTTTTCGAGGTCTTGAATAATCAATCCAATAAAGGCGATATTGGCCACGCCACCAGCCGCGACGGTCTTACATGGCAGTACGAGCGAATCGTCCTGCAGGAGCCGTTTCACCTTTCATATCCATACGTTTTCCGATGGAACGATGATTTCTATATGACTCCGGAAACGCTCGGCCCCAACGCCGTGCGGCTTTACCGCGCCACTTCTTTTCCCGATGAATGGACCCTCGTCAAAGACCTGATTTCCGGCCCACACGCTGATCCTTCAATCTTCCAGCACGCCGGAAAATGGTGGCTCTTTACCTGTCCAACGCCTCACAAACATGACACGCTGGCTCTTTATTCCGCCGACCATCCCGCTTCCACGTGGACCGAGCATCCTTTAAGCCCAATCATCTCTGGAAATAAAAGCATTGCCCGCCCCGGCGGCCGCGTGCTCAACTATGGCGGTCGCCTTCTTCGCTTCACCCAGGATTGCTATCCCACATACGGCAAACAAGTCAGAGCTTTTGAGATCACCGAACTCACTCCCACAACTTACAAAGAGCATGAGGTGAAAGAATCGCCTATCGTGGCCCCTGACGGCAGTTCATGGAACGCTTCCGGCATGCACCACATTGATGCGCATCGCCTTGGTGAATCATGGCTTGCCTGCGTTGATGGGCTTGTAGATCTCTAGCGTAACGTATCCCAAGCAGTCACTCAGGCTTCACTGTCTTGCTGCATTCTGGTTGAAAAGAATGTGAGGCCAGATCAACGCACACAATCTCAGCTTTAAACGATCCCACACGGCGGTTCGCGCCAAAGGTTATTCCGGGTAGAAGGCCTGTTCTGAAATCGCGCATCTGCTCCAATGTCAAAACTAGTTTCTCGCGAGTTACATTCTTGCCGGCGCGCGCCAGGGCTTCCACCAGTATCTTCGCGGCGCAATAGGCTGAAATCTGTACCAACCTGTGATCGCTCGCAAGGTTGTGGCTGCTCAGAAAGTAGTCAAACTCATCCACCGCCCCCACTTCGGGCTGCAGTTGCGGATAGGCGGCAAAAATTCTGCCCTGAAAACGCGCTGGAGCACCCAGTATGCTCTCGTCCAGCAATGGTCCCAGTACAAAAACTCGTGGGGCCCATTCAGCTTTGTCGGCAGCCTGTATCCACGGCGCAAGCTGCTCTCCATCCCCAATAAAAAAGACGCGCTCAATTCCCTGGCTGTGCAGATCGCGAACAATTTCTGCGCCGTTCGCCGCTGAAAACACAAATTCCTGTGGCTTTTCGATGTTCAACTCTTTCCATGTTGCTTGCATTGCTGCAGCCACGTCCGTCTGCAGTTTGTTGTCAGCGACTACGACAGCTGTCTTTTCGGAGGTTTTGCCCGTGGCAGCAAAGCGGACCAACTCCTGCTCCAGTTGCTGAAAGCCGGGAAGAAGATAAAACACTTCACGATTCACAGACTCGGTTGGCACTGAAAGCGCCAGCAGCCCAACCAGCGGCATCTTGCTCGCTTGTGCCACCGAAGCCAGCTTTTGCTCTGCCTCAGGAACAAACGGAGCCACCATGGCAAATACCGGAGTGGCGGCCAAACGTTTCGCATTCTTCAGCGTCGCGGCGCTGTTGTCTCCGGATCCCGCAAAGCGAAGCACAACCCGCCGCCCATAGATTCCGCCATGCTGCTGGTTTAGATCGTCAAAGTAGGCGGTCAAAAGCGCTTTTATCGCGCTGCCCGTTTCTGCATTGTCACCCGTTAAGGGGGCCAGGCTGCCGATGGTAATGCTCCTAGCGGTAACGCCCGGCTGCGGTGTGTTGAATTGTTTCGATTGCAGACCCTTGACGCGCATATCCGCTGCGCCTGCACTGCAGCACAGGATCAAGCTAAGAAATGCCGCCGACATTTTCAATGTCCAGTGCAATTGCAAAACCTTTTTTGAAATCTGGTGACCCTGGCAGGAGTCGAACCTGCGACCTGCGGTTTAGGAAACCGTCGCTCTATCCATCTGAGCTACAGGGCCACTCCCCATCATTTTAACCCGTAAGATCAGCGTGCGGTTGCGGACGAATTCCCGCCCTTACTTCGCCCGCGGATGCGTCTTGTCATAGACTTCCATCACGTGCGTGATCGAGAGCTGCGTATACTTCTGTGTGGTCGCCAGCCGTTCATGCCCCAGCAGTTCCTGGATCGACCGCAAGTCAGCTCCTTCCGTCAGCATGTGCGTTCCAAAAGCATGGCGCAAAGTATGCGGATGGATATCCGTCGGCAGGCCTCTTGAGACAGCTATCTTTTTCACGATCCTCCCGACGCTGCGCGTTGTCAGCGGCCCGCCCCGCTGATTGATGAACAGCCGGCCGGTTTTCTTACGCGTTGCGTTCAGAACCTTCTGTCGTGCTTCGCGATAAGCCGCTAGCGCATCCGCAGCCGCGCCTTCCAGCGGAACATAGCGCTGCTTCTTACCCTTTCCGCGAATCAAAATCACCCCGTTGGCTTCCTGGATGTCACCCAGTTCGGTTCCTACCAATTCAGAGTTTCGGAGTCCGCAGCCGTAGAGCAGCTCAAAGATCGCGCGATCACGCTCAGGAAACGCGGCGCTCTCCGGCATGTCAGTATTCAGCAGGCCATTGATCTCTTCCATCGTTGGCACACGTGGCAGCTTCTTTGGCAGCTTAGGTGATGACACCAGCTTGGCCGGATTCTGCTGCACAATGCCCTCTCGCCCCAGCCATTTGTACATCGACCGCAAAGCTGCAAGCGCCCGCGCCACTGAAACTTTGCTCAATCCGCAGCCATGCAAGTGAGACAAGAAGCCCCGCACCGTAATGTGGTCAATGTCTTTCCATCGCGCTTCCGGACCCAGGTATTCGGCATAGCGGTTCAGTTCATTGCTATACGCCCGCAATGTATGCGCCGATACATTGCGCTCT
The DNA here is from genome assembly GCA_963831465.1 of Terriglobia bacterium. Classification (GTDB taxonomy): domain Bacteria; phylum Acidobacteriota; class Terriglobia; order Terriglobales; family Acidobacteriaceae; genus Angelobacter. Next base: position 25,951 of record CAWHQH010000044.1, read on the forward strand.
CCGCGCAGTGAATCCAGAAACTTGCCGATGCCGCGTTGAATCTCCGCACTCAGCCGGCTTTCAGTCTGCTTCATGGCTTCACCGCTCCGGCGCTTCTCTTGCCCCGTGGATGAAATTGGCGATAGACAGTCTTTAGCCTATCCAGCGCCACATGGGTATAGATCTGGCTGGTTGAAATATCGGCATGTCCCAGGATCGTCTGCACCGTTCGCAGATCAGCGCCATTTTCCACCATGTGCGTGGCGCAACTGTGGCGCAACATGTGCGGGCTCGCGTGCCGGCTCGACGCCGAAGCATCTCTCACCATCTGCCACACCCGTTGCCGCGATAGCCGCTGGCCTCCGCGCTGCACAAACAACATCGATGAAATCTTTCCATTTAGCAGCGTGACCCGGCCATCACCCAGGTATGCACTGATTCGCTCCTGCGCGGCTTTCCCAATCGGGACAATGCGCTCCTTGTCACCCTTTCCGCGCACCAGAATATGCCCAAGTTCCAGCTTCAAATCTTCCAGCTTTACGTGGATGATCTCAGAAACCCGCATCCCGCCGGCATAAAACACCTCCAGCATGGTTTGGTCGCGCTGCGCCAGCGCTGCTGAAAATTTGGAATCGTCCGCTTTGCCCGCCGACTCCATCATTGAATCTATCTCGCTCACCGCCAGTGACTTTGGCAAAACCTTCCATTGCTTTGGCGAGTCAATTTCCAATGTTGGGTCCTGCTGGATGATCCTGTCCAGCAGCAGGTATTTATAAAAATGCCGTAGCGTGGAAAGCTTGCGCGCCACTGACCGGTCTTTTACTCCGTTCGCAAACAGCTGGGTCAGGAACGCGCGGATATCTTCCCGCCGTGCCTGGGCCAACTCCCTATGTCGAACTGCAAGAAACTCGGCAAGCTGAATTAGGTCAGACTTGTAGGCTCCGACTGTTAACGGCGTCAGCCCTTTCTCAACGTTCAAGTAATCAAGAAAGCTCCTCACTATCGGATCATCACGATCTTCTTTCTTTTGCTTGTTATCAGACCTCATAATCTCAGTATCCTGCTTGCCACTTCCCTGGCAAATAGCTCTGCTGGTTCTCGTTTGCTCATCAAACGCAAATTGTTCCAGCGTTCGGTGGTTAAGACTGTGACTCTTCACTTTCATTCCTGCTGCGCATATGTCTGGTAAATCAGGGGTGAAATTTGCTCTTCTTGATCTCGCCATCATCCAGACATGTCTCAGTAAGTCCTTGTTTATCAATCCGTGCGGGTTCGGCAACAATGGCAACCACTGCCAATTTTCTGCCACCCCCTGCCCCTCCCCCTATATCCACCCATTTCCACCCAAGGTCACCCAAGATGACCCAAGGCTGAGAGATCAGGCAGAGGGTTGCAAAATCCCCAAAACACAAAACGCAACGGTTTCCCCGTTGCGCAGCCGTTAATAAATCATTCCTACCAGAACTAGTATAGCGAATATGGAGCGAATAAATCAACTAAAATCGACACGATATGGACGAACATATCAAGAATCTTTCCTCAGGACCTGTCCCACTTCTCCACGCCCGCGTCTCTGCGGTGAAAACCAACTAATTCGCGCAATCGCCTAAACACTCTCCATCTCCTCCCTCAGCAAAACGCCGTATGTAAGATAAATTGATGCCAAGCGCCCACTTTTCCGCTATTCCTGACTTTTTGTACGGCACCGCCTGGAAAGAAGACCGAACAGCGGCTCTGACTGAACTCGCAATCCGCTCCGGCTTCCGCGCCATCGACACCGCCAACCAGCGCCGCCACTACTTTGAAGCCGGAGTCGGTGAAGGATTGGCTGCCGCCTATCGCGCTGGCCTTGTAACGCGCAAAGATCTTTTCCTCCAGACCAAATTCACGTATCAAGAAGGGCAGGACCATCGCCTGCCTTATGATCCAGCGGCGTCACTATCTGTTCAGGTGGCCCAATCAATGGCCAGGTCGCTTGAGCATCTTGGCACTGACCACGTGGACAGCTTTGTTCTGCACGGACCCGCTTCTCACTCCCACTGGACCACTAGCGATTTCGAAACCTGGCAGGCCATGATCAAAGAACGCGAAGCCGGACGCACGCATCTTCTTGGCGTCAGCAACATTTCACTCGCTCAACTCCAGCAGATGGGCCGCGCCCATGCGGAGCCGCCGGCTTTTGTCCAAAACCGCTGCTATGCAAGTCGTGGTTGGGACAGCCAAGTGCGCGCTTTCTGCCGCGAGCGCAACATCGTTTACCAGGGCTTCTCACTTCTCACCGCGAACAGGCAGGTTCTTGCCGATCCGGCCATCATCGCCCTGGCTACGGACACCAACGCCACGCCAGCCCAGATAATCTTCGCTTTCTCCAGACAGATTTTCATGCTGCCGCTTACAGGGACAACAAATCCTGAACACATGAAACAAGACCTTGAAAGCCGCTCAGTGGAATTGCCGCCGGATGCTGTAAATATGATTGAGACAATCGCTGGATAGTACGTCTGTCATCCCGACCGAAGCCCGAGCGACGCAAGGAGTGAGGACGAGTGGAGGGATCCCGACATGGTATCCCTTGCCATGCTGCATCAGGGAGTTCTACCGATACAACTTGTTGCAATCCTAATAGAACAAATCCCAGCTTCAATTAAACACTATAAAAATTCGGCTTCAGACTTGGTGCATTGTTGTCCTCCTGACCGAGTCCGAAGAACCGTGAAGCGCAGCGAACGGGAACTGAGGAGGAGCGAAGGAAGGCAACTCCTATTGTGCTGCTTTCTTTTTCCCGGCCTTCTTCTCCGGCATAACAAACGGCTTCTCTTCAATCCCATTCAACCGCGCCACCGTCACTGCATTGAGTGCGCTCTCTGGACGCTCTTCATGTTTGAAGAACGCAAACACCTGCCGCTCCGCGCTCTGCGCCTTCAGTTCTTCCCCCACTTTATGAAGATCGGGCGTGCTGTACTCCGGCTCGCGAAAGCGGTAATACAAAAAATCCGCCGTTGCCACCTTCGGCGCGACAATCTTTTCGCTCTCCGCCCAGCACAGCGCCGCGTTCTTGCTTTTCAGAATCTCGTACACAGCATCGCTGAACCAGCTCTCATGGCGGAACTCAAAAGCAAACCTGTACGCCTGCGGCAAGAGCTGCGCAAAGGTCCGCAACAGATCAATGTCGGCCTTCAGGTTCGGCGGAGTCTGGATCAATATCGGCCCCAGCCTACCCGATTCGCGCATTGGCTCCATGCTTTGCAGAAAAAACCGAAACGCGTCGTCGCAATCCTTCAGCCGCTTGAAATGCGTGATGGACTGATGCACTTTGGCGGCAAACTTAAAATCCCCTGACGTCGCGCCTACCCATCCGCCGATGGCGCTGGCCGTCGGCATACGTCGAAAGGTCGCGTTTAACTCCACTGCATTCAGCCGCGTCGCATAAAACTCAAGAAATCGTTTCGACGGCAGCTTCTCCGGAAAAAACGTCGGCTTCCAGCTCGCGTATGACCATCCTGATGTACCGATGTGCAGGTCCATTTCCGCAAGTATAATCGAACCCCGCTCGTCGGATACGACACAGGTGGTGCTCGTTCTCCGTGTCTCACTGCTTCTCGCGAAGATGCCGCGTCTTGATCGAAAATGCCGACACCCGAGAGTTGTCATCCCGAGAGGTCCGTATATTTGGCCGCGCTGTCTTCAGCGGACAAATAGGACGCAAGAAAGCCTGCCTCTGTCGCTACTGCAGGAATAAAGGGGAGTTATTCCCCTAAGAACAATAAAAATACAATGGCCACCAAACACTTACCTAGGGACAATCAGCGCCGTTAGGCGCGTTGCCAGCTTAGCCCACCCTGAAGGCGAGCGCTTGCGAAGCCGGAAGGGTGGGTAGCAGGCAGAATGCAGATGAGCCCCGTAGGGGCGACACAAATAAAAAGAGTTTTTGTAAATTCCTGGTATGGCTTGCGGCCTTGTCATTCGTAAAAACAGGCGGCGCCCTAAACCTAATGCCGATCTCGTTCGTTTTGATTCGCGTCTTTCGCGTTAATTTGCGGCCAAATTTTGCTCTTCTCCGCGCCTCCGCAGTGAAGCTACTTGTACAGAAGATACTTCTGCCGGAGCTCTTTGAACTTTTCCAGATCGTCCTGCCAGCCCTGCGCAATGCTCCTCGGATCTTCGCCGTTCACCACTGCCTCAAAAACCTGGCGATTCGCAAGCAGTGCAAGCATACGCTCAATCTTCCAATTGTCGGGATACAGCTTTCTCAGTGCCACCGCCAGCTCAATTCCCATTTCCGGTGCATCCAGCACTGTGCGATCTGTAACAATGATGTTCACGCCTTTGCACAGCTGGTTCTGATACGGCCCGCTCACAGGCGTGAATGTGATCGGCACAAATCTCACACCCGGAATCAAACGTGCGTTCAAATAATCAGAAAATACACGCGCATCGATCCATGGAGCCCCCAAAACCTCAAACGGCGTGTCTGTGCCGCGCCCAACGGAAACATTCGTTCCCTCAATGATCGCTACCCCCGGATACAGCTCAGCCTCATTCACGGAGCGCAGATTAGGCGAGGTGTTCACCCACACGACGCCGGTGGAATCGAACCAGTCGCCGCGCAGCCAGCCCTGCATGGGAATCACCCTAAGCCGCGCGCCGATTTTGCGCTCAACGTTGTAGAGCTGCGCCAGCTCGCCCAGCGTCATGCCATGGCGTAGAGGTATGGGGTGGTAGTTGTTAAAGTTTGTAAGCTCGGTCTGCGACATTGGGCCCTGCACAAACGAACCATTGATCGGGTCTGGACGGTCCAGCACAATCACTTCGGTATTCGTCTGCGCCGCCGCCTCCAGCAGATAACCCAGCGTTGCTGGATAGGTATAAAATCTTGCGCCCACATCCTGGATATCAAACACCACTGCATCCAGCGTCTTGAGCACGTCCAGCGGCGGCCGCTTCTTCGCATCCGTGCCGCCATACATCGAATAGACGGGAACACCCGTCACTGAATCAGTCGTATTCTGGACTTTCAGATCATCCTGCGCGCCAAAGATTCCGTGCTCAGGCGCAAAGATCGCCGCCAGCTTGATTCCCGGGGCCGCAGCCAGCACGTCAATCGTCCGTCTGCCCTGACCATCAATTCCGGTATTGTTCGTCAGCAGGCCAATCGTCATCTGCTCCTTATCCTTCTTGAGCGACGCGAAATTGTCCTGCTCCAGCACGTCGATTCCGGTCAGCACATGGCCGTTGCGCGCGGCGATCCGGCGTGAGGCCGTCGCTGCTTCGTTATAGCCGGTGATCGCCAGCAGCTTTTCCCGATCAGCAGCAGTTACATCGAGCTTCAGCAGCGCCGCCACTGCTGTTGCCACGCGAGATCGCAAAGAGATCACCGCCGGTCCTTGCCGAGGCAAAACAGAATTGGTCAGCAGGATCACATAGGTATTTGTATAAGGATCAATCCATATTGAGGTACCGGTGTAGCCAGTATGTCCAAACGATCCCACAGGCAGCAGCGATCCCCGGTTTGACGAAAATGATGAATCAATGTCCCAGCCCAGCCCGCGGACCTCAGTCGCATTCGGCGGCTGCTGCGGCGTGGTCATTTTTTCAATGATGTCGCCATCCAGTATTTGCTTGCGACTAATCAGCGCCTGCGCATACAGCGCCAGATCGCCTGCCGTGGAAAACACCCCCGCGTGCCCTGCTACGCCGCCCATCCGATCCGCGCGCGGATCATGGACTACACCGCGCAATATTTGTTTTCTATCCGGCGCAAAAGTCTCCGCGATTTTGCTCTTCCATTCCGGAGGCGGCAGAAAGCGTGTGTGCTTCATGCCCAGAGGTTGAAAAACATGCACTGCCGCGTATTGGTCCAGCGGCATGCCGGAAAGCCGCTGCACCAACTCGCCCAGCACAATGAAATTGGTATCGCTATATATAAATATTGAGCCTTGTGGCGCTTGCAGCTTCTCTTCATGCGCCAGCCGGAACGCGGCATCGCGTCCCACCCAATACGGATTCAAATCGATGTCCGGCCGCAAGCCCGAATAATGCGTTAATAACTGCCGCACCGTCACCGTGTCTTTTCCGTTCATCCCGAAGTCCGGAATGTAATGTGCCACTGGCTCATCCAGCCTGACCTGACCATACTGGATCAGCCGCATCACGCTTGGCGTTGTCGCCACAACTTTGGTCAGAGATGCCAGATCAAAAATCGTATCCAGCGTCATGGTTTCAGCGCGCGGCGAGGTCGCCCGCAGACCAAAAGCTTTCTGATGGACGATCTTTCCGCCGTGCCCCACCACCAGCACTGCGCCGGTGATGGCCTGATCGTTGATCTGCTCCTGCACCAGCAGATCGACAGGAGAAAAATTGGCCGCTTCCTTGGTTTCAGCCGCAGGCTTTTTTTTCTTCGGCGCAGGAGCACCCACAGCCGAAAAGCTCTGAACAGACAAGATAAGTATGGAAATTAAGCCAATGGCTTTGCGCTGGAATGTCATCTTGTGAACTGAGTGTGTTATAAACCGAAAACAAAAGCAACACGAGGAAATTTTCTGCACCAAAGTACCAACAGCGCGCTGTCCCAGTCGTTCCAACGTCAGGACGAACAATTTCAGCGTGCCTTTGCTATTCTTCGCTCCGGCATCGACCAGCGCGCATTCCCGGGCGCAACTGTTGCCGTCACTCATCAAGGCAGGCTGATCGCGCACAAAGCAATCGGAAAGCGTACTTATGGAAGCTGCTCACGGTCGATCAAGACTTACACCATTTATGATCTGGCTTCAGTAACCAAGGTCGTTGCAACCACCCCAGCATGCATGATCTTGCATGACCGTGGCCGATTCGATCTTGACCAATGCTTAGTCGACCTGCTGCCCGAATTCGCCAGTGATGATCCTCGACGCCGCAAGGTCACCCTGCGTATGCTGCTGGCGCACTCCTCCGGACTGCCGGCCTATGTCAAGCTCTTCCAGACCGCACATAATAAGGACGAATTGCTCCAGCAGGCCCTCCGCGTCCCACTCACCGCAGCGCCCGGCACGCGCGCTGAATACAGTGATATCGGCTTCATCCTGCTGGGCGAAGTGATCCAGCGCATTGCTGGCGAGCCGCTGGACAAGTTCTGTGAACGCGAAATCTTCCAGCCGCTGGAACTGGTGACTATGATGTTCAATCCGCCTCAGCATCCGTATCGTGCCTGGGCCACTCCAAGCGAAGATGACCAGACCTTCCGTCACCGTATTGTTCGCGGTGAAGTCAACGATGAAAACGCTTTCGTCATGGGCGGAGTCGCCGGGCATGCCGGCTGTTTTGCTACGGCCTGGGACGTGTCAGTTTTTGCACAGTGCATGTTGCAGGGCGGCTCGCCTCCCGTAAAAAACGGAACGCCCCTGGTAAAAAAGGAAACTTTGGAAATTTTTACTCGCCGCCAGGCATCACCTCCCGGCACATCACGCGCTCTGGGATGGGATACGCCCTCCCAACCGTCTCAGTCTGGAAAATATTTTTCCTCGCGCTCCTATGGCCATTTGGGCTATACAGGTACTTCACTCTGGATTGACCCTGATCGTCAGCTTTCTGTCACTCTTTTAACCAATCGAACCTGGCCGGACCGTGGTTCGCAGTCCATCAAGCAAATTCGGCCCGCTTTCCACGATGCAGTCATTGAAGCGCTTTGAGGTATTGAACGCGTGAGTCCCCGCAAAGACAAACTTCGTGATCTCCGCACTGAGCAGCAGAACAGCGCTTCCGCCGGCCTCGATACGCTCTCCGCGCTGGAGATTGCCCGCGTGATCAACCAGGAAGATCACAAAGTTGCGGCTGCCGTGGAGCGCGCCCTGCCCGAGATAGCACAGGCCATTGACGCTATTGCAAATGCGATTCGCAGCGGTGGAAGGCTGATTTACGTAGGGGCAGGCACCAGCGGACGCCTTGCTGCGCTCGACGCCGCCGAGTGCCCACCGACCTTCAACACCGATCCCAAGACCGTCCAATATGTAATCGCCGGAGGCGATAAAGCTCTGGGCCATGCCGCCGAATACAGTGAAGATTCCGGCTCCAGCGGGCGCAAAGATATTGCCAAACGCAAGCCTGGCAAAAAAGATGTGGTCGTGGGAGTTGCCGCCAGTGGCAGGACGCCCTATACCATCGGCGCCCTGGAACATGCACGCAAGCAAGGGGCCAAAACCGTCGCGGTGGTCTGCAACCGTGGCTCCCAGATGGGTGCTCTAGCCGATATTGAAATCGTCATCGATGTCGGCCCCGAAGCGGTCTCGGGTTCCACGCGTATGAAGGCTGGTTCTGCACAGAAGATGGCCCTGAACCTGCTAACTACAGGAGCCATGGCCCGTCTTGGATATATCTATGGCAACCTGATGGTGAATGTCCATACCAGGAATCATAAGTTAATGGAACGTGGGCTGAATGTTTTAGAAAAAGCTGCCGGGGTTGACCGCCAAACTGCATCCAAAACTCTGGGCGCGGCAAGAAATCAGGTCGCAATTGCTCTGGTCATGCTCAAAACAGGTTTGGATCGCGCCCAGGCAGCTAAAAGACTCAAAAGCGTTAAGGGAAATGTCCGAGAGGCCATCGCACAGGGTCATTTAAAATGAAGCTTGTCCCCAAGCCACCGAATGGCAATTCCAAGATAGAGACGGTGTTGTCCGCAGGCACTCCCGGTTTCAGAAAGCCGGTCGCGCACACCCGGACCATCCGGATTAACTTTAGGGACGGAGCTATTGCGCCAGAGAGTCTTATGGATAAATTTGTTATTCGTGGTGGCAATCCCCTGTTGGGGAGCGTACGCATTAGCGGCGCCAAGAATGCCGCTTTGCCCGCGATGGCCGCCGCCATCCTGACCGATGAGTCCGTGATTCTGGAGAATATTCCTGATGTCCGCGACATTCAGACTGAGCGTAACCTGCTTGTCTCAATGGGAGCTGACGTGGAATTGGGCTACGGTCGGGCTTCCCATCGCACCACGATTTCCTGCAACAACTTGGTCAATCCTGAAGCCGCTTATGAATTGGTAAAAACCATGCGTGCTTCCACGCTGGTTCTGGGTCCTCTGCTTGCCCGTATGGGTCGAGCCCGCGTTTCCCAGCCCGGTGGCTGCGCCATTGGCGCGCGGCCTATCGATCTCCATATTAAAGGTCTGGAACGACTAGGAGCTACCATCAAGCAGGAGCATGGATATATTGAAGCCAGTGCGGAACGGCTGCGCGGCGGCCACATTATTTTTGACAAGATCACTGTAACGGGCACTGAAGATCTCATGATGGCTGCAACACTCGCTGAAGGTGAAACCATCATGGAAAACTGCGCACGCGAGCCTGAAGTCACGGACCTGGCGGCGCTGCTCACCAAGATGGGCGCAAAAATTGAAGGCGCGGGAACGCACACCATCCGTATCCACGGCGTGGAAAAGCTTCATGGCGCGCGGCATCGAATCATTCCCGATCGGATTGAAGCCGGCACGTTTGTGATTGCCGCCGTTCTCACCGGAGGCGACCTGCAGCTTACTAATTGCGATCCAACTCATCTCGGCTCATTGATTCAAAAGCTGGAAGAGTGCGGCGTGAGCATCAAGGCCGGAACCGATTCCATGCGCGTAACCAATGGCCATCAGCTTCAGGCGGCCGATATCAGCACGGAAGAATTTCCCGGCTTCCCGACTGACATGCAGGCGCAATACATGACGCTGGCCACGCAGTCGCAGGGGACGTCTATCATTACGGAAAATATTTTTGAGAACCGGTTTATGCACGCCGGCGAACTGGCCCGCATGGGTGCTAATATCAAAGTAGAAGGCAGCCGCGCCATCGTTCGCGGCAAAACTCCTCTCAGCTCCGCCGCCGTTCAATGTTCTGACCTTCGCGCTTCAGCCTCTCTGGTTATCGCAGCTCTTGTAGCCGACGGCGAAACCATCATCGACCGCGTCTATCACGTTGACCGTGGCTATGAGCGCATTGAAGAAAAGCTGAAAAGCGTTGGCGCGCAAATTCGCCGCATCGGTGAGATTCTGCCCAAACGCGCTGCAGCGCCAAGCGTTGTGGCGTAATTTTTCTAATTTCAATTCTTTTCAGTGAAGCAGCGGCCCGCTGTCTCTTTCCCAGACCATGCCATCCCGAACTTTGACCGGCGAGGGGTTTGCTGAGCCGCAGAATGTGAGGGATCTGCTCCGCTGCTGAATGGCGTAAGCCAGCAATGCCTCATCAACTCAAGTTTGCATAATAGTATGCCTGTTTATTCGTCATCCTGACGTCCGTCACGCACACCCGTGCTGACTGCTCAAATGAAAGTGCAAGATCCTGTGTTTCCCACTTCCCGTTTTGGGACAACTCTGAATTTTTCTAAGCGATTTTTCATCCTTTCGCCCTGCTCGCGCCGTACCATTAAATTCTTCGTTTGATACGGAGCGAACAAGCGCATGCCACTTCTCGGCAAGACTCTCAGTTCGAGGGAAAGAGGTTCTGTGGAACGAGCTTCTGTGGAAGGCCACAGCAACCTTAGCGAGCCTCTGCCGTTGTTCCGTCCGGAAGCCATTGCCGCTCTACAGCAGAAATTTTATGGCGAGATCATTCTCATCCGTCCTTTTCCTTTGATGTTGCTGTGCTGGTTTGCTTTGGGGATCACCGCTGCTGTTCTGGGATTTCTCTTCCTCGGCCAATACACTGAAAAAACACGCGCTCCGGGGATTATCACCAGCGGAGGACTTGCTACCCCAAACGCCACGGAAGCCGCAGTATACGTCCCGGAGAAGATGGTTACCCGGCTGCATCCCGGTACTCAGCTGACGTTGCGTTGTGATTCCTGTCCGGGGCAGTTTGCACGGCAAATTGGAACGGTTCTGGAAATCCCGTCATCGCCTGCAAGCCCGTCTGATCTTAGCCAAGCCAAGTTGAATCTGGACAGTTCGGGAAACACAATCGCGATCTACAAAATTAAGGTGTCGCTCCCGCCACAAGCGGCACAGACCATGCAAGTAAACCCTTCAACACAAGCGGGAGTAAGAGTGGAAGCGGAAATCCCGCTTGGGCATAAACCTTTCATCAAGTGGTTTTTTGAACGATCAGGAAGTTAAAGGGACTCGGGACGCGGTACTTGCTGAATGAAACTTTCCTGGGAACAAAAACTGCCGATGGTCTTTCAGACTGAGGCGGCGGAGTGTGGCCTTGCTTGCCTCGCTATGATCGCCGGCTATCACGGCCTGCGCGTTGACCTGCCCGCGCTGCGCCACCGCTTCTCTGTTTCACTTCGCGGCGCCACGCTGAACCACATCATCAAGTTCGCCGCTGCTCTTGATCTCACAGGACGTCCCCTCCGCGTGGAACTGGAAGACCTGGCTTACCTGAAAACACCCTGCATCCTGCATTGGAAGATGGAACACTTCGTGGTGCTGAAGAAGGTCACCCGGAAATATGTGTACCTTCATGACCCCGCGGTAGGGCCCCGCAGGGTCAGCTTTGCTGAAGCCAGCCGACACTTCACCGGCGTTGCGCTGGAGCTTACTCCCACGCCCAGTTTCGTGCAGCGGGAAGAGCGCCGTCCTCTTCGTCTGCGCGAGCTTATTGGCCGCGTCTCGGGCCTTAAGCGCGCAATGGCGCAGATCTTTGTTCTGGCCGCCGCTCTGGAAATATTCTCCATCATCAGCCCGTTGTTCCTGCAACTGACCGTGGATAAGGTGCTCGCATCCTTTGATCGCGACCTGCTCTTTACTCTTGGCGTCGGATTCATGCTGTTGATTGCCCTGCAGTCTTTTCTGGGGGCCCTGCGTAGTTGGACCACTCTCTATTTCGGCACGTCGCTCAAATTGCAGTGGTACGCCAATCTTTTCTCCCACCTGGTGCGGCTGCCGGTTTCATTTTTTGAAAAGCGCTATTTCGGCGACATTCTTTCCCGCTTTGACGGCGCGGAGGCCATTCAGCGCACTCTTACCAATAACTTCATTGAAGCGCTGCTGGACGGACTTATCTCCGTCTTTGTTTTGGCGGTGATGTTCCTTTATAGCCGCCAATTGGCCTTGATCGTTATGGCCAGCGTACTGATTTATGTCGCATTGCGTAACTTTGCTTACCGTCCATTGCGTCGCGCAACGGAAGAGCAAATCATGCGTATGGCCAAACAACAGACCCATCTGATTGAGACTCTTCGCGGCATTCGCACCATCAAGGTCCTGGGCCGTGAAGATGGCCGCAAGACGCGCTGGATGAACCTGCTTGCCGACACCACCAATGCCCAGGTGGCCGCGGAAAAACTCACGCTGCTTTTCAAGGCCGCGAATGGGCTGATTTTTGGCTTGCAGACAGTGGCTGTGGTCTGGTTTGGCGCAACGCTTGTTCTGGGCGGCAAATTCAGCGTCGGCATGTTGTTTGCCTTTGTCGCGTACCAGGAACAATTCAAGGCCCGCATCACCACCCTGGTTGACCGTCTCTACGAATTCCGCATGCTCTCGCTCCAGGTCCAGCGCTTGTCGGATGTTGTGCTGGAAAAACCTGAATCCGCCTTCATCGATGACGTGGGAGCAGTGGAAGACTCCTCCATCGATGTGAAGCATCTTTTCTTCCGCTACTCGGACACCGAACCGTGGTTGTTGCACGACGTAACTTTCAGGATTGAACCGGGCGAGTGCGTGGCGGTCGTCGGCGCATCGGGAGCGGGAAAATCGACGCTGCTCAAACTGATGGCCGGTCTTCTAAAGCCGCAATCGGGAGATGTGGTTGTAAACGGACATTCAGTCTGCGAGAGCCGTGCGGCCGTCCTGGGCAATGTTGGCTTTGTTTTGCAGGATGATTGCCTTTTTGCCGGGACCATCGCGGAAAACATTGCTTTTGCCTCTGACGTGGCCGACATGGAACGGGTGCAGGAATGTGCGCGTCTTGCCTGCCTTGACGATGAAATTAACCAGATGCACATGGGCTACAGCACACTGATTGGCGAGATGGGCTCGGCGCTTTCCGGAGGCCAGCAGCAACGTCTTTTGCTGGCGCGCGCGCTTTATCAGGGGCCGTCGATTCTGATTCTGGATGAAGCCACCAGCCATCTGGACGTTCCCACCGAGCAGCGGATCGCCGCCATGCTGGTGGAACTCCGCATGACGCGGATTTTTGCCGCGCACCGGCCGGACACGATACGGATTGCCGATCGGGTCATCACTTTGTCGCGTTCGGGAACGATTTCTGAAGAACCGTCTTCGTTGCGTGCAGCGCGCGAAGCCGGCGCAACAGTTTATGAAGGAGAAAGCTATGTCTAATCAAATCGCAACCAATCGAGTGCTGAATCGGATCGGCGCACGGGAGTTAACGCAAGAAGAAGTTGAAAGCGTAAGCGCTGCCGGCCCGCCGTGCCAGTTGACGTTCACGCATTTGCCCAAGGGCGGCTCAGACGAAGACACGTTTTGTCCGTAAAGTCCGGGTAACGGGCATGCAGATGTAACAAAAAAGAAAAAGAGGAAAAAAGATATCGCGACAAAATGAGGGCTTTGCATCCCGGAGCCCGGAAAGGAGAACAGTATGAATGACCAGAACAGAGTGCTGCTGCGCAAAGGCGCGCGCCAGTTAAACGAACAGGAAGCCGCTCAGGTGGCAGGTGGATTCCGTACGTTGACTGTGTGCTCCTGCTGCGTAGGCGGTCACGCCGATGGTGATATTAACGAATGCGGCAGCGTTTGATGAGTGCAGGCTACGGGCTGTTCTTTCTAAGGGCAGTCCGCGGCAATTTTTCTTAAGGGTTTGGGCCCGGTAACGGACCTATCTGCTAAACAGGTGGCGCGCCGTGCGGGTGTCATCATTACTGCCAAACTGGACAGCAAGGCAACTCGGTTAAAGATTTAGGCCCGATGAACGGACCTGAAACAACGAAAGGACAAAAATATGAATAGCCAGAACAGAGTATTAATTCGCCGCGGTGCTCGTGAATTGACACCGACAGAATCCCAAATGGTCAATGGAGGGTTTATTACTCTTTCCCTTTGCACCGCCGCTCCTTCTCCGGATGGAGATCAGCACGTTGGTGAAGTCGGCTGCTAAACGCGTTTGGCTGCGCTTGAGCGCAGCCAAACAACTCTTGAAAGGCTTAGCCGACAGTCGGTCAATGACAAAGGAGAAAAAATATGAATGACCAGAACAGAGTATTGCTTCGCAGAGGCGCTCGTGCCCTGAGTGAGCAGGAAGTTGAGCACGTCAGTGGCGGAATACGTACCGCAACTCTTTGTACCGCACCTACTCGGGCTAACGCCAGTGCGGACGGAGATACTTTCCACAGCGAGTGCGGCAGCCCTGATCAATAGCAGTTGCCGTTGTGAAGACTTCTCTTGACGAGTTTGGGCCCGCTCAACGGACCCAATTTGATGAAAGGAAAAAATGAATAACCAGAACAGAGTATTGATTCGGCGGGGCGCTCGTGATTTGAATGAGCAGGAAGTCGCGATGGTATCCGGTGGACTCAGGACTTTGACCGCATGCACCTTGGCTGCCGCCGGCACTCTCGATGGAGATACCTTCCACAGCGAGTGCGGCAGCCCTGATCAATAGCCCTTTCCGCTGCGAAGACTTCTCTCGACGAGTTTGGGTCCGCTCAATGGACCCAATTGATGAAAGGAGAAAAATGAATAACCAGAACAGAGTGTTAGCTCGCAGGGGTGCTCGTGACCTGACTGAGAAAGAAATCGAGCAGGTATGCGGCGGGCTCAGGACTGCGACCAAATGCAGCTTGACTGCGGCCGGCGCTATTGACGGAGATCTTCACGAATGCAGTTAATAGGTCCCAGGCGGCGTCCTTTGCCGGCCGTCGCCTTTTTCAGACCAACATCAGTGCGTCTTTTTAGAAACCATCAAGGAGGAACTTATGGACAATGATAACCGCGTACTTACCCGCAGGGGCGCGCGCGAACTCAGCGAGCAGGAAGTGCAAACCGTCACCGGCGCATTCAAAGTCAACCGCACGCTAACTCCGTGCTTTATCGACAAGAAACAACAACTTCTCAATGGCGATCAATCCATTGGTGAATGCGGTCCTTGATTGATTCCAGGCGGCGGTCCTCGGGGTCGCCGCCTGCCTACAGCACGCAAACTTTGAAATGGAGACAATGTCATGAAGCTCATAGTTTTAGCGCCGGAAGACGATAACCACACAGCCCCGATCAAGTGGGCGATGGAAAAAGCGGGCCAAAAGGTAGTCTGCTGGGCCGGCCTCTCCTGGACTGACGAAGGTCAGTCTTCTCTCCTGATGAACGGCGATGACACCCTCATTTTGGGAGGACACTCTGTTGATGCGGGCGACGTAATATGGGTTCGTCGCCCGGAGCTGCCGGTCCACAACCCCAAGGTTTCTGAAGCAGATAAGAAGTTTGCCGCGCTCGAATACCGCTGCTTCTATCACTCCATTGCTTATTTCTTTGAAACCTTACCAGTATGGTGCATCAACAAGTATTCCGCTGCCCGCGTGATGATCCAGAAGGCGGTGCAAATCCAGCTGGCCCGCAAATGCGGGCTCAAGATTCCCGCGACTTTGATGTCCAATCATCCCGCAACAGTGAGAGAGTTTTTTGCCCGCAAGAACTCTCGCAACATCTGCAAGGGTTTCACCCCGCATGTGTGGCAGAAGGAAGGCCAGATGTCTGTGGCAATCACGGAAACCTTTGAGCTGAAAGCCGACCAATTGCCGAACGATGAAGTTCTGACCTACGCGCCCGCCATTTATCAGGAACGTGTGCCCAAGGAATATGACATACGCATGGTGCTCATGGGCAATCACATTTATTCCTATGCGCTCAAGAACAAGAAACAGGCGCTGGATTGGCGGCAGGATGCGGGGTTAGGCCACGTTACAGCGGATCTGGTTCCAACTCCGCCGGATGTCGAAAAAGGCGTTCGGGAGTTCGCACGGCGGTCCGGAGTGTGTTTTGGTTCTCTCGATTTCGGCGTTGACGCGCAGGGCACATGGTGGTTCCTGGAGATCAATGAACAGGGGCAGTTCCTCTGGATCGATCAATTCAACCGTGAAGCCAGGCTGCTGGAAAAATTTTGCGCTTTTGTGACCGCGCCGGAGGGCTCAACCCTGCCTCTGGAAGCGCGGCAGGACCTGTTCCCTTCCCTCCAGGAATACGAAGGCCTGCTCAAGAACGAACAGGTTGCTCCCATCGGAAGGCCTCGTCAGGAAGATCCGTTCCTCTCCATGGAGGCCTAGAAAACCAGGACACTTTGCGATCTTCATCGCCTTTGCGGTACAACAGTGCGATGAAGATCGCGAAGAAAACTCACAAGCTGGCCGACGCATTCAAGGTCAGGCACGCGGACTCTTTCCGGCTCAAGGATTACGACCCCACCGATCTCCTCGGCATCCACTCTAAAGAAAAAGCCGATGAGCTTTTGCAGCAAGGTGTAGCTGTGCTGCAGGATTTGCAGGAAAAACTTTACGCTCAGGACCAGTGGGCCGTGCTGCTGATCTTCCAGGCCATGGACGCGGCCGGCAAAGACAGCTTGATCAAGCACGTAATGTCCGGGGTAAATCCGCAGGCTTGTGAGGTATCGAGCTTCAAGCAGCCGTCAACAGAAGAACTGAACCATGATTTTCTCTGGCGGACGACGCGGCGCCTGCCGGAGCGCGGCAAAATCGGCATCTTCAACCGCTCCTACTATGAAGAAGTGTTGGTAGTCCGAGTTCATCAGGAGTATCTGGCAAAGCAGCATCTTCCGCCGGAACTGGTAACGAAAAAAATCTGGAAAGAGCGTTTCAAAGACATCCGGAACTTTGAGGAATACCTTACACGCAATGGCGTGGTCATCCGCAAATTCTTTCTTCATCTCTCAAAAGAAGAGCAGAAAAAGCGCTTTCTGGCCCGGCTGGATGAGCCGGAAAAGAACTGGAAATTTTCAGAAGCAGACGTCCATGAGCGCAAATATTGGGACGACTACATGAATGCTTATGAAGACATGATCCGCCACACCTCAACGCCGGACGCACCCTGGTATGTCGTGCCGGCGGATCACAAATGGTTTACTCATATTGCGGTAAGCTCCGTGATCATTCAAACGCTTGAAGAAATGGATCTGCAATTTCCCCAGATCGATAAAGCGCACCGCAAGCAACTGGAAGAAGCGAAGCAGATGCTGCTGAAATCGCGCGATTGAAATTGTTGTTATTTTGCCTGGTATTTGAGATTGTCTGAAAGTGGCGACGCCAGCCACTGCTCCAGGCTCTGCGCCTTGCGGTCGCGCTCTGAAGTCTCGGCAGTCCCAACATCAATTGGCCACCTGATCCCAATCTTCGGATCGGCAAAATGAATTCCGCTTTCAGCGTTCTGGTTGTAAACGCCCGTGGTCTTGTACTGGACCTCGCACTCGTCTGTGAGTGAGCAGAATCCCCGGGCAAAGTTAAAAGGCGCCCATACCTGCTTCTTGTTTTCTTCTGAGACCTCAATCCCGAACCATTTTCCAAGCGTCGGCGAGCCCTTGCGAATATCCACGGCCACCAGGAACGCCGCCCCGCGCGTGACGCGCATCAACTTACCCATGGGCGGGTCCCACTGGAAATGCAGTCCGCGCAACACGCCTTTTTTTGACTTTGAATGGTTGTCCTGGACGAAGTTTGTGGGCAGCCCTAATTCCTTGAACTGGTCGGCACGATAGGTTTCCATAAAGAAGCCGCGCGAATCCCCGCGCACCTCCGGCTGCACGACAACCACTTCATTCAGGTGGACTGACTCAATCTTAAAGCTCATTCGGCTTTGGCTCCCTCGCAAAATTGGATTCGTGCGTCAGGAAAGGTTCTTTTGCGCCTGCGCCGAATCCATCTTGAGTGTAACAGCCGCCTGCTCTGTACCGGAAAGAGCCTGCCAACCGCGTCGTGAGAGGTCCCAGAAAATCAGGTAACCGGCTACGGCGGCAATCGCCAGCAGCAGGAGGCCAAGCCGAAGCTCGCCAAAGATGATCTTGCCAATTCCAAAGAGTGTCCCGTAGACCAGAACGCATCCCATAAGCCAGTCAAAAGCATTGCTGCTAATGTCGCGCACCTGTGGAATTTCCGGCGCGAGCGCGGCAATCCGCTTCCAGCCATGCACCGTCGGTCGCACGCGTCGATAAAATGCCAGCAGCTTTTCTTCTGACTCGGCAGGCGTAAGAAAAGTGGCTGCGATCCACGCTACTGTCGTGATTCCCGCCGTGATCAATGAAGTCTTAGCAAATGTGACCGGATCGTCACCGGAGAAATGCTTGTTAAGATAAACCGCCACCACCGCCGCCACGACCATTGCACTGATCTCGCTCCATGCGCTGATGCGCCACCAGTACCAGCGCAGGATGTAGACAGCTCCGGTCCCCACCCCCAGCCCGAGAACAATCTGCCATCCCTGGCCAACAGAATGCAGTTGTGAAGCAACGTAGCCGCTGATTAAAACCAAAAGAATGGTAAAAAGCCGTCCTATCGCGACGTAATGTTTCTCACTTTTTTTCCGCACCATAAAACGACGGTAAAGATCGTTCACCAGATAGGAAACGCCCCAGTTCAACTGTGTTCCCAGCGTTGACATGAACGCCGCTAAAAAAGCAGCGACCATCACTCCGCGCAGTGCTGGAGGAAGAAAATCACGCAGCACCATCACGTAACCCTGTTGAGGATTCGCGGCGAAAGCAGCATCCGGTCGCAGGCCTCCGTGTGGTGAATACACCGCTAGAGCCACAAGCCCGGTAATGATCCATGGCCACGGACGCACAGCGTAGTGCGCAATGTTGAACCACAGCGTTGCGCCCAGAGAATTTTTCTCGTCACGCGCGCAGAACATGCGCTGCGCCACATAGCCTCCGCCGCCGGGTTCCGCGCCGGGATACCATGCTGACCACCATTGCACACCCAGATACATCAGGAATGTAAGCACCGGCAACGTCCAGAGAGCGCTGGATGTCCAGCCCAGATGGAAATCAGGAAAGAACGCAAGCGGATTCGATGTTTGCGCTCCGGTTTTTTGCACCTGCTGGCCAATCAACTGGAGTTGAAGCTTCAGCGCCTGCATGCCGCCGATTTTCACCACTGCAACCCAGGCGAGCACGACGACCATTGTCATTTTAAGAGCAAACTGGAACAGGTCCGTCACCAGCACGCCCCACAGTCCACCGATGGATGTGTAAATGCCGGTAAACGGAATCAACACAAAAATGCAGATCAGCAGCGCCGTGTGGCTGGGTGCTCCCAACGTGTAATGCAGCAAAGTATGTCCGCCCAGTGTGAGTTGCAGCACTTTGCCTTGTGCGATAAGCGGCCCGAGCAGCACAGCGATAATGCTGACCATGGCGTTGGTGACCCATCCCAGGATCAGGCAATTCATCGCCAAGCCAAGGTAGATGGCTTTGAATCCCCGCAGAAACGCTGCCGGCTTGCCGCCATAGCGCATCTCCGTGAGTTCCACGTCGGTCAGCACTTCTGCGCGACGCCAGTAGCGGGCAAAGAAGAAGACCGTGAGCATCCCGCCTAGGCAAGACGTCCACCAGATCCAGTTTCCGGCGATTCCCTGCGTTGCAATCACGCCGCTCACAAACAGCGGAGTGTCCGCGGCAAAAGTTGTAGCCACCATGGACGTTCCCGCCAGCCACCAGGAGACATTGCGTCCAGAGACAAAAAATTCTTCTGTATTGCCGCCCGAGCGACGACGGTAATAGATGCCAATCGCCAGGTTGATCAGCAGGTAACCGCCAATCACGATCCAGTCAATCCAGGTCAGTGGCATAAATTCTCCTAGCTAGCCGAGCGTGTCTGGCCATGCTCGCGGCTCAAGGCCAGACTAGCAGATGAATGCCGTCGTGGAACCCAGTGAAACCGCTTAGCCAGTGGGAGCGCCTGCAATGTCAATGGCTGTGGAACCTTGCCGGATACTAGCCGCTGGTGCGCGACATTCTCCCCAAACTGTCTTTGCATTTCTGTTATTGTTGCCCAATGGTAAAAAAGATGGCGCAGAAGCTGGTGCTTGCCGGCATTTCTCTGTTGATTCTCTCCTCTCATACGTTTGCCGGCGACTTTCAGCGCGTAGAACCTGTCCATCTTGATCATGACGGTGAAAAGTGGGCGCAGAAAACGCTGAAGAAGCTTTCGCTCGAAGAAAAAATTGGGCAGATGTTCATGATTCGGCTGGCAATGCCCCAGTTTGTGAACCTCAGGAACCCTGAATACCTGAACTGGCTTAACCAGATTCAGCGCTACCATCTGGGATCGGTTCTGCTTACCGTCCCTGCGGAAGGCCCTTCCCTCTCCAAGAGTGAGCCCTATGAAGCCGCCATGCTCATCAACCAGCTCCAGCGCGCTTCCAAAGCTCCCGTTGCTTGTGGCTGCCGACTACGAGCGCGGTGTTTCCATGCGGCTGAACGGCACCACGGTTTTCCCGCACAGCATGGCCTTTGGTGCTGCAGGCAAGCCGGAGTTCGCCGAACAGTTTGGAAAGATTGTCGCAGAGGAATCGCGCGCGATAGGTGTGGAGTGGAACCTGATGCCGATTGCCGACGTTAACTCCAATCCTGCGAATCCAGTCATCAACACACGCTCTTTTGGTGAGGATCCTGCGCAGGTAAGCGCACTTGTGACCGCCTACATTCGCGGAGCGCGCAACAACGGCCTGCTCACCGCTGCCAAGCATTTTCCCGGCCACGGCGACACCGCTACCGATTCCCATCTGGGATTGGCTGCGGTGAATCGAAGCCGCGAACAGATCAATCAGATTGATCTTCCGCCCTTCCAGGCCGCCATCGCTGCTGGCACAGACGCCGTGATGGTTGCGCACATCACCGCGCCCGCGCTCGAACCGGACCCATCGCGGGTGGCGACTAACTCACCCGCCGTCGTTACAGGAATTCTCAAGCAACAGCTCGGCTTTAAGGGCCTGGTAATTACAGATGCCATGGATATGGGCGGTCTCACCAGCGTCTACCCAGAAGGCGGTTCAGCAGCGGCAAAGCACGCGGCTATTGATACAGTAAGAGCGGGAAATGACATGCTGCTTCTCTTTACCGATCTTGATGGGGCGTATAAGGGCCTCTTGAGCGCCGTCCGCAGCGGAGAGATTCCGGAGAAGCGCATTGACGAATCTGTGCTGAAGATTTTGCGCGCGAAGGCCAGCGTTGGACTGGACAAGGCCACCCAGATCGACATCAACAAGCTTTCTTCTGTCATCTCAAGTCCTGAAAATTTAACTACGGCGCAACTGATAGCTGATTCCGCCATCACTCTTGTCCGCGACAATGGCCGCATGCTTCCGCTCAGGCCACAGGGACGTTCGGCTTCTGCTCCGGCTTATGGAACCGTGCAACCGGAAGGAAGCAAGTTTTTGTGCATCGTGTTTACTGACGACGTAAGGAGTGACAATGGACGCCAGTTGCAGCGCGAGCTGCGCGCGCGTGTGCCCGATGCCCGCATCATCTTTGTTGATCCGCGCATCGCAGCCGGCAGTATGGCTGAAATCCAGAGCGCGCTCAATGCAGCGGAAAATATTTTGGCCGCTATCTACCTCGTTCCTGTGCCTGGTCGCACTGTGCGGAAGGAAGGCGCTACCGGCGTGAATACGATCTCCGTTCCTGACGCCACGGCAACGTTACTCCAATCGATTCTGGAAGCCAAACGAGAAAAGACAGTGGTCGTCAGTTTTGGTTCGCCATACTTCCTGGCGGATTTTCCCAGATTGAAAATTACGTCTGCGCCTATTCAAATGCGTTTACTTCCGAGACGGGAGCTGTGAAAGCGCTGTTTGGCGAAATTCCATTTCTCGGACGCTTGCCGGTGACAATCCCTGGAGTGGCGCAACGGGGCGCGGGAATGGACCGTCCGGCTCAAGCTCTGCACAGTGGAACCGAAGCACGCCCGGGCCGCTGACGATTAATCGGATTCCTGCAACGTCTTTACGTGCGCTTCAAGCGCTCTTGAATACTCGCGCTCCGCCTGCAATTCTGACTGTAGCTTTTTCACCAGGCCTTCCAGGCGCATAATCTCGATCTTCAATTTGCCGGCATCATTGAGCGGCGCCGCTTTTGCGGCTGCGGCCCCATTTGCATTCGTTACTGCAGGCTGAGCGGCTGAACTTGGAACTGCTACAGGAGCTGCAACCGCTACAGGTTGCGGCACAGGCACA
This sequence comes from Terriglobia bacterium, assembly GCA_963831465.1. GTDB lineage: Bacteria > Acidobacteriota > Terriglobia > Terriglobales > Acidobacteriaceae > Angelobacter. Next base: position 48,017 of record CAWHQH010000044.1, read on the forward strand.
GCGGCTGTCGCCGTAATCGGCAATGGCATTGCAGGAACAGGAGTCGGTGCAGCTGCAACTGCAGCGCGCTGTTGCGTTGGCGCCGGAGCAACAGGAACAGAACGCGGCGGAATGGGTGTTGTGGCCGCAGCAGAAAAAATACTGCTGAGCGCAACCGCTGCATTCGCTGCTGCCGCAGGTGTGGGAACAGGTGCACCGTTGCTCTTGAGCAAATGCTTGACCCGCGTAATCAGATCCTGCGGCTGAAAGGGCTTGCGCAGCAGCTCGTCGGCCTTTACGGCAAACGCCTTCTCCGCCACGGCGCGGTTCACCACGCCCGACATCAGGATCACCGGGGTCTTCGCCAAATTAGGATGCGACTTGATATGCTGGCAAACGTCGTAACCGTCCTTATCCGGCATGATCACGTCAGTGATCACGATATCCGGCTTCGCCGTTTCAATTTCCACCAGCGCCGTGGCTGCATCCTGGCAGGCCACCACGTTGATGTTCTCACGGCGAAAGGCGATCTTGATTACTTCGCGCATGGTCGCACTGTCGTCAATAAAATAGACAGTGGGGATCGTGCTCATCTAAAACCTCCATCACCGTTGTCGTGCGCGGATTCATCCAGCTCCCGCAGCGCTTCCAGCATCAGTTCAGTGGCCGAGCGGAGCACAGTTCGTGTGGCGGCGCTCTCTCCGGGCAAAAATTTATAGGATCCGGCATCCACGCCGTTGCAATGCTTCACAATGTGGACTACAGCATCGTCACCAATGCGGTCTCCACTCTCGGCGTGCGTGATAGTACCGTTTTCAAAAAACAAAATCCCATCAATGTCTCCCGCATTCACAGAAAGCGATCCAGTCTGCCGCGAATGCACCAGCATCTGCACTACTCCTGGCAGGTCGAGATGTGAAAGACTGCCGGTCAGGCCTTCATCAGAAGAATTCAGCATCTGCACAGGATGAAAGCCTTCAGTGCTGCTGCGCAGAAAAGTCTTGATTTGCGCCGCGATCAGTTCCGGCCCCAGCCGCTTGTCGACGTAGTCAGCACAGCCTGAGCGGAAAGCTTCCATCAATGCCTGATCACCGCCATCTCCCAGAGCAATTACGGGAATATGCGCGGTCTTCGGATCGGCATTGATGATTGGCGGCAAGTCATGCGCGCTGATCTCTCGGAGATTGGTCGAACACAAAATCGCCGAAGGCGTGTCATATTCCAGCATGGTCAGCGCGTAACCTGATTGTGTTGTGTGGACCACTTCAAATCCCTCGAGCTTAAGCGCATCCGTAATGCGCCGGGCCAGAAAGACGTTGGCATCAATCAGCAAAATCTTTGCGGGCGTGGCAACTGTCGGATTCATCCGGTCGCCTCCCCGCAGATCAGTTTTTCCAACGCCACCACGGCCACGGTCTCATTTCCAATGGATAACATGCCACTAACATATGGCGGTTCACTGCCCGTGAGCGGCACGCTCGCGGCGCTGGCCAGTTCGCATTCTCCGGTGACAGGCACAGCAGTCAATTCCTGCCGCGCTCCGATTTTGCAATTCGCAATCAAATAGAACTTCCTTGGCGGCGCTGCGGGTCCAACCAAGACCTGGGCAACATCACACACAGGAACAATCTTCCCTCGCCGCACCAGCACACCGGTCAATAATGGCGTGCGATGCGGAAATGTCTGTACGCTGTCCGGCCGCGCCAGCTCCGTCACTGTTTCTGCCCTCAAAGCAAAGCGCTTTTCACCCAGGGGAAATAGCACGTATGATTTGTCGGGCTCTGCAATCATGCAGTTACCACGCCACGTACGCGTTCTAAGCCTGCTCTTACGACTTCAAGCTCCGGCCTGTTCAGGAAAGCAGTGTGATTCACCACCGGCACTACGGCCCCATTCACCACGGCCAGTCCCCGATACCATCCCCGTTCTTCATGGGTAAAAGCCGGCGGCAATGCATGCAGCGCGGTAATTTCCATGATCCGGTCGGTCGAATCTACCAGCACGCCCGTCGGGGTGTTGCGCAGCACCATCACACGTGACGCGTTCGAAGCCGGCAGGCGAAAGTGCTGCGCGGCATCCACCACAAAATAGGTCGTGCCATTCCGTTCAAGCGTGTACTTTAGCTTGGCAATCTGTGCTGAGATCCCCCCCAGCGTAAACAGTTGCAGGTCATCCATTCCCCGGATTTCCTTGACCGCTCCCGCGGCAATGGCAAGTTTGTACCCGCCCACGGCAAACACGATCACGTCTTCACGCGCCGCTTTCACTTCCGGACGCAACTGTCTGAAGGGCTTCACAATGCACCCACTTTTGCCGCACCAAAAATGTACAGAACGCGCTTCTCTATCCCCTGATAGATTGCTTCTATCGGCAAGACCTGGTCTACTGCTCCGGTCTTGATGGCCTCCTGGGGCATGCCAAAAATTACGGCGGTCGATTCATCCTGCGCAATCACGTGTCCGCCTGCAGAGCGGACAGCCTGCACGCCCTTGGTGCCGTCATTTCCCATCCCCGTAAGAATCACGCCAATCGTCATTGGGCCCGCATACTCCGCCGCGCTTTCAAAGGTGAGATCGGCGCAGGGGCGATAACCACTTACGCGCGGGCCATCATCAAGAGAAATTCTGCCTGTAGGCGAGACACGCAAATGATGCGATCCGGGACAAACATATAGCTGCCCTGGCACAATAATTTCGCCTGCCTCCGCCTCCTTAACCTTGAGTTGTGATACTTCCGCCAGTTGGCTGCTGAATTGAGCGGTAAAGTTTCCCGGCATGTGCTGCACCAGAATCACCGCTCCAGGAAAATCCTTGGGAAAATACGGTATAAACTTCATCAGCGTGGCTGGCCCGCCGGTGGACGATGCCAATAGAATGAGCGGGAATTTGCCCGCGCTTTTGGCTGCGGCGTTTACCGCTGCGCGGACCTCCTGCATTCCGTTGTCACCATTCTTTGAAGCAGGCTCCACTCGCGGCAATGACGATGCGACCTCATGCTGCAACTTGGAACGCGTTGCTGTACGAACCACGCGGACCTTCGCCGCCATCTTCAGCTTGCGGCACAGTTCTTCTTTTACCGAACTCATGTCCAAATCGATGCCGCCGCTCGGTTTAGGAATAAAATCAATCGCACCTAGTTCCAGCGCTTTCAAAGTCACATCCGCACCTTCACGCGATTCCGAGCTCACAATCAGTATTGGCCTAGGATTGCTGGACATGATGATTTCAGTCGCCTGAAGGCCATCCACATGCGGCATGTTGATGTCCATACTGATGACGTCAGGCTTGAGCGCCTCGGTCTGAGTCACGGCATCGCGCCCGTCACGGGCCTCACCGCACACCTCAAGCTGCGGATCAGACGCAATAATGCCTTGCAGCACCTTGCGCATGAACGCCGAGTCGTCCACTATCAGCACTCGAGTTTTCTTGCCTGGGATCATCTCTTTCGAACTTTTCTATTTATCCTGCCGCTGCCTTTTCAAGCGCTGTTCCAGCCGGCGACCCAATGAGCTTGCCGACGGCTGCAATGAACTGGTCTTCCTGCACAGGCTTGGTTAAAAACGCCATTGCGCCTTCCTTTATTGCTCGATCACGATGTTTGGCCCCAGCGCGCGATGTGACGACCATCACCGGAATGTTGCGCGTCTGCGGGTCTTGTCGCAGATGCGATAACAGTTCATATCCGTTCGTTCTCGGCATCTCCAGATCTGTCACCACCAGATCACAGCGCGTCTGCGTTACGATCTCCAGCGCTTCCAAGCCGTCCGCCGCCAACTTCACGCGGTAGCCCGCTTTCTCCAGCATGCGTCCAACAAATTTGCGTACGCTGATTGAGTCATCCACCAGCACAACAAGCTTCTCTTGTGGAACAAAATCAATGGCTTCTTGCGGGATCGCGCCGTGCGCCACTGCTGCTGCGCCGGGAGCAAAAATACGCGCTGCATTTGCGCTGGTCATCAATGGACGGTGTTCAATGGCCTCACCCGCAACCAGGCGATTCACGTCAATCAGCAGAATCAGGCTGCCGTCCGGAGCGATGGTGGCTCCGGGGAACATTTTCAAATTGCGCAGGAACTCGCCCAGGCTCTTGATAACGATTTCGTCTTTGCGGACAACGTCCTCCACCACGATTCCCACTTGCCGTCCCGCGACATTCGCAATGACCATGCGGAAGTAACCGTTGATCGGCTGGATGGGCTCCAGTCCCAGCACGCTATCAAGGCGGACAATTTCAGTCACCACGTCGCGAACTTTCGTCAGCAGCTTGCCTCCAACTCCTTCAATTTCGTTGATCCGGAGCCGCCTGATCTCTTCCACGAACGATAGCGGAAGAGCAAACATTGAATTCCCGCAGCGCACAAACAGCGCTTGCGAAATGATGAGCGTGAGCGGAACTTTGAGGGTGAAGCGGGTACCCAGGCCTTTTTGTGTTTCGACTTCAATCTCGCCATTGAGCAGCGCCAGATTCGACTTCACCACATCTAAGCCCACGCCGCGACCTGCAAGTTCAGTCTTGCGCGGAGCCGTAGAGAATCCTGGCTGGAACAGCAGATCGAGCAAGTCGCGTTCCCCCAGCTCCGCAGCGCTTTCTGCCGAAAGCAGGCCGTGTTCCACGGCGGTTTTGCGAACTTTTTCATAATCGATGCCGCGGCCATCGTCCTCTACTTCTATATATATGTGGTTACCGCGATGGTAGGCACGCACGGCAACATTGCCTGAATCACTCTTGCCTTGCTCGTAGCGTTCCTCGCCGCGTTCCAGGCCATGGGCCACCGCATTGCGAACCAAATGAATCAGCGGATCGGAAATCTGCTGGATGATGTTGTTATCCAGTTCAGTTTCTGCGCCCGCGAGTGTAAGCTCCACCTTCTTGTTTACGGCTTTAGCGGCGTCGCGCACCGTGCGCGAGAGGCGCGTGTATAGATTTCCGATCGGCACCATGCGGGCCTGGGTGATCTCATCTTGCAGGCGATGCGCCAGCTTGGTGAACTCGTCAATGTCGCCATCTACGCGGCGAACAAATCCGTCGAGCTGCGTCAGGACTTCTGTGATGTCGGCGGAAATTTCCGTCAGCGAGCGCGAGAGGATGTTGAAATCATCATATCGGTCCATCTCCAACTCGCTAAACTCAGCCAGAGAGTGGTCGAATGAGTGCGAATAGCTGGAATAGCCACTACGCAGTGGGAAGTCATCCGATGGTCTCGGAGTAGGAACAGAGTGTATGCGGCTGAACTCGTGCTTCTCCTGGAACTCGGATACCTTATCCTGCATACGAGCTTTGGAGAAATTCAGCACGTCAGCCAGACGCTCTAATTCAGCCACGCGGCCCAACATGCGCGTGCGGTTGATTACCAGTTCGCCCACGGCGTTCATCATGCGGTCCAAGCGTTCCAGAGCAATACGCACTGACTTGGACTGCGGCATGGAAGCCGGCTCTTTACGCATTAAGTCTTCGTCGGCAAACTTCTCGATTCCTTCCGGCTTCTTGATTTCCGCCGCAGCAAGCGGGGCCGGAGTCACCGCGGGGACGTCTTGCTGAGAAACAGAAACGGGCGGAGCGGCCACCATCGCTGCGGCAGGCTCGTCATCTGAAAGATGGATCTCTTGTAAGTAGCTGGCTGGCGCTGTTTCGACTGGCTGCGCAACTGCGGGAGCAGGGATATTGCTTGGTGGTGCGGCCGAGATGGCGGCAGTTTCCTCTTCTTTTTCCGGAGGCACCAAACGCGCAATTCGCGAGAACAGCCCGTGGACAGAAGCCTGCATCGCAGTTTCATCCGTCCATTGGTGATATAGAAATTTCTTGAGCGTATCCACCGCGTCAAGACAAATATCAATGATCTCGGCGCTTGGCCGTAACTCGCCTTCACGCAGTCGTCCAATTAAATCTTCCGCGCGATGCGCCACGCTGGATATCCGGTGCAAGCCTACTTGCGCAGCAGAGCCTTTCACTGTGTGCATGGCGCGCAAAAGGCGGTGGATCTGCTCTGAGCTGGGATTGGTTTCCAGCGAGAGCAGACAATGGGTTATAACCTGCAAATGCTCTTCCGCTTCAGGGACAAAGAACTCCAGGACTTCAGCAGGAACTTCACCATCCGGCGGCAGCGGTTCGTAGGGAATTTCTGCGACGGGCGCCGGCGGTTCCAGAACGGAGTCGGACTTTTCCGCAGCCACGACGGGAGTGATTGCGCTGGATGCCGCCTGCGGCCGTTCTTCCTGCTGCGGCACAGCCGAGGTCTGGAACGCGAACGGATAACGCTGCTTGAAGACGCCAATGTCCTCGCCGGATTCAACCCCGTTCGTGCTGATCATGATCAGGTCGGATTCAAGCAGCGCCACAGCCTCAGAGATAAATTCAACCAGCGGGCCAGCGGCATCGGCAGCGATGGTGGCATTCATCGCATATTGAAAGATGTGGGCCAGCTTGCCGGAAATTTCCGCAAAGAGCGGGAAGCCATAGGAGGCGGAGGTACCCGCAAGCGTGTGCGCCGCAATGTGCAGCCGCTCCACGTCTTCCTGGCGTGGATATGCGTCCTGCAGGATGCCGGAATATTCCCGCAAAAACTGCAGGCGCTCCGACGCTTCCTGTAGGAAGATTTCCACGAATTCCGCCCCTTGTCCGTTCAAGCTTTCTCCTGCGTTGTGGCCGCACGCGCCAGATTGGCTGGCTTCTGGTATATCCGCGCATCACGATAGATATGCGTTTCGAACTTCACATCCACCCTGTTGATGGACTCCGCATGGCCTAAAAACAGGTATCCGCCCGGCTCCAGATATTCATAAAACCGCTGGATCAACTGCGCGCGCCGCTCTTCAGAAAAATAAATCAGCACGTTCATGCAGAAGATGCAGTCAAACTTGCCCATATAGACGACCTGCGCAAGATTCATGGGCGCAAATGTAACCAAATTGCGAATGCGCGGTCGAACCAGATAATGGTCGCCGGCTTTGGAAAAATACTGTTCACGCTGCCGCAGCGAAACCGTTTCCAGATCGCGCGCCTCGTAGAGCCCGTGGTCGGCATGCTGCAGAGCATCGCGGCTGACGTCCGTGGCCAGGATGTGAATGTTCCACGCATCGGCAAACTCAATCGCATCAGCCACGGTCATCGCGATGCTATAGGATTCTTCTCCGGTAGCACAGCCGGCGCTCCAGACGCGCAGCGAGCGCGGGCTCTCCCAAAACTTTTTCATGTGCAGGTCCGGCAGAACTTTCTTTTCCAACGCTTCAAACAGCGATGGATAACGGAAGAACGAGGTCTCCTGTGTCAAAAGCCGCTGCAGCAAAGAGTCATATTCAACATTGGAATTCTTGATCAGGCGGATCAGGTCGGTACCATGCGTCAGCTTCCTTGACTCAACGTGCTCAACCACGCGCGTGGAGAAGAAGCGTTCGCGCGAATCGTCAAAATGGATTCCCGAGCGCGTTTCAATCAAGCCGCGTATCTCGCTCAATTCGTGTTCGCTAACGGTCACAACGCCTGCCATGTCTCCCTCACCCTTGGCCCTAACTAAGTTAACGACGTGACATTGCCGCTGCCGCGCTTACCAGTTCCGGACGCGCCTCACCTGGCAGCACATTCGCATTCGGATTCGGATTTGGATTTGCATTGGCAACGCGGAATTGCGATAACGCTTCATTGAGCTGTTCTGACATATGCACCAGCTGTTCCACCGTGCGGGAGGTCTGCCGCGCACCCTGTGAAGTCTGGCGGGTGATGTTGGAGATAATTTGCATTGCGTTGGCCACGCCCTCAGTCCCGCGCACCTGCTGCTTTGAGGCAAGAGAAATTTCCTGCACCAGCTCAGCCGACTGGCGCACCACAGTGGAAATTGCGTCCAGCGCCCGACCGGCCTGGTCAGCCAGCTTGGCGCCGATTTCCACTTCCTTGGTGCCTTCTTCCATTACGATCACAGCGTCATTCGTTTCCGCTTGGATGGCCTTGATGAGTGCGGCAATGTCTTTCGTCGCAGCGCGTGAATGTTCAGCGAGCTTGCGGACTTCATCGGCGACTACCGCAAATCCCCGGCCTGCTTCACCAGCGCGCGCCGCTTCGATCGCAGCATTCAACGCCAGAAGGTTGGTCTGCTCTGTAATGTCATTGATGACATTGACGATCTCAGAAATTTCCAGCGAGCGGTCGCCCAGCGCCTTGATGCGTTTGGCGGTTGCCTGCACTGAAGAACGGATGCGCTGCATGCCTTCCAGCGTGTCACGCACGGAACGGTTGCCCTGCTCGGCCGCATCCAGCGCGCGGCGCGCAGCTTCAGCGCTGGCTTCAGCGTTGTTGGATACTTGCTTCATGGAAACCGTAAGCTGCTCCACGGCGGATGAAGTGTTAGTAATCTCCTGGTCCTGCTGGATAGCGCCAGTGGACATCTCTTCCGACGCGATTAAGATCTCATTGGCGCTCGATTGCACGTCAATGGCGGCCTTGCGTACGCGCTCCAGCACCTTGGCAAAGTTATCCAGCATGTAATTGACGGAGTCAACGACATTGCCCAGCGCGTCATTGCTCACGCGGCCGCGTAGCGTCAGGTCACCGCGGGCGATCTGGCTCACGATTGTCAGGAACTCGGTCACGCTCTTCTGCAGGTTTTCCTGAGCCTCCTGGTTGAAGACAGCGCGGGAGGAGTTCTCCGCGGCGCGATTCAGCTGCTCGGCGATAAAGCCGAAATCGTCAGCCGAATCAACCGTAGCACGCGTGCGGTAATCACCCTGGGCAAAGCGCTCGGCAAAATCCGAAAGCCGCTTCACCGGAATCAGCACGCGGTTACCAATGGTGATGAAGGTCCACAGCCCTGCGCCGGCAGCGATGACGAACGCAAACAGCAGCTTTAGACCGGAGCCCTGCCCCAGACCACCGAAGTCTGTAATAGGGAGTTTGCCTTGCTCGCCGGCACTGTACGCCAGCCACAAGACCACAAATAGTGCGACGACATCAATCGTCACCATCAACCACAGGGTCGAATTCAAACGACCTTTCATAACCATCACTCCTGTCGCTCCGCTCCAAACCGCCGCAGAGCTTTCATAAACTGGCTATACTTCAGCACTTGCTACAGGCCGCTCGGGACGCTAGTCGGCCTCGCGGCTTCTCTAATTCCTGTCGCTCCGCTCCAAACCGCCGCAGAGCGTCAAAAACTAATCTCTTACAACTTCAAATTACCGGGACGGGAAATGTCTCAGTCAATTTCTTCAAATTCAGTGCCAGCGCCATCCGATCTTCATGCCGCAACATGCCACAGCAGTGCGGCATCTCGCTGGGCGCTTCATCCACCAACAGCGGCTCAGAGGTGCTGCACGTGCCGATTACTTC